>NZ_GL622359.1:0-20206 GCF_000185505.1 Pseudoramibacter alactolyticus ATCC 23263
CCCCAACGGGACTTATTGATATTGAAAGGCGTCAGTCATCCGGGATTTTTCGATCAGTCGCCGGTAAAGGGCGGAATCGGCCAGTAGATGGGCGTGGGTGCCCACCGCATCCACCCGGCCGGCATCCATCACCACGATTTGATCCACCTGTTCGATGGACTTCAGCCGGTGGGAAACGATGATCACGGTTTTGTCGACGGTAAGAGCGTTGAGTGCCTCCTGAATGGCCATCTCGTTGCCCACGTCGAGGCTCGCGCTGATTTCGTCCAAAAGGAGAATGGGTGCATTTTTTAAAAATGCCCGAGCAATAGCGATGCGCTGGCGCTCGCCGCCGGAAAGCCGGCTGCCGTTTTCCCCGATGAGGGTGGCATAGCCCTCGGGGAGCTGCCGGATGAAATCGTCGCAATTGGCCCGTCTGGCCGCGGCTTCAATCTCGTCGTCGGTGGCGCCGGGGCGGCCGATGGCGATGTTGTCCCGCACAGAGGCGTTAAAGAGGATAACATCCTGAAAGACGAAGGACACTTTCTCAAACAGCGTATCGGTGGCAATATCCCGAACGTCGTGGCCGTCGATGCGGATGTAACCGCTTTCGATGTCGTAAAGCCGGGATACCAGCCGCAGCAGGGTCGACTTGCCACAGCCCGAGGGCCCCACAATGGCCGTGACTTCATTTTGTCTGGCAGTGAAGCTGACCCTGTCGACAACCCGGTTGTCGGGAGAATAGCCGAAGCACACGTTCTCCAGAACGATATCAAAACGTTTGAGAGGCAGATCCTGCCCCTTTTGCGTGGGGGTGGCGCGCAAATCGGCGAGCCGGCGGATTCGCGCGTCGAGATAAAACAATTCGGCGAAGGATTCTTCCATGGCGCCCACGGCGTCGATGAGGCGGACCGAGGCAATCAGATAGCCGATGACGTAGATCAGCGCCACGGCGCCGACCTGCAAAAGCCCGGCCGAGAGGATGGCGATGCCTCCGAGGGTGAGCTTCATCAGGGAAGTGGACAAAAGCATGGGTGTGGCCTGGGCGATTTCCGAACGCAGGCGCAGTTTTTCAGCACGCTCCAGGGCATCGGACACGGCGGCGTCGTTGGCTGCCGTCAGGCCGAAGCTTTTGATTTCCCGCTGACATTCGATGGTTTCCTGAAAGGCCTCGTTGGTGGCCCGGGTCTCCCAGAAATATTTGCGGGTCCAACGTTTCTGGACGTTTTTTGTGAAAAACATCAGAGCAAAGCCGAGCAACAGCGGTGTAACGGTGGCCAGGCCCAGGCGCCAGTCGGTGATGAGCATGAGGATGCTCACGGTGACGAGAAAACCCCCGTAGGCGATGCACCGGGGCATGGCGTGGCTTATCGCGTGCTCGATGTCCGAGACGTCCTGCATAATGGTCTGGGCCAGATCGCTCAGATCGTGCCGGAAAAAATATGATAGCGGCAGCGCCTTGATGCGCTCGGCGATTTCGAGACGCAGGTCGCAGGCCTCTTTGTAGGTCGCATTGAAGGTTTTGACGTAATCCAGATCAACGAGAATGTAAACCACGGCCAGGGTGACGGCGAGCAGCCCGAGATAAAACCAGGGTGAGGCCACCGAATGATCAAGCACGTCCCGGCCGAAGACCATGGCAATCATCATGAAGGCCATGTAGCCGATGTTGACGAAAAAGGCGATGACAGCGGCGCGGGCCACGGCCCCGGCTCCGCTGTCCGTCAGACCGAATTGGGTTTTGAGGAAGCGATTCATGGTTTAACCCTCCATGCGTTGGCGCGCGCAAAAGCGTCCTGAAGTTTTTTGTAGCGGGAGTCGCGGGCCATGAGCTCGGCGTGGCTGCCCCGTTCCACCACCTGTCCCGCGTCGATGACGAGGATTTCGTCGACGTTTTGAATGGCGCTGAGGCGGTGGGCGATCATGATGACGGTTTTGTCCGCCATCAAATTGGCCAGGGCCCGCTGCAGTTCGTATTCGTTTTCCGGATCGGCCGCGGCGGAAGCCTCGTCAAGGATGACGATGGGGGCGTCCTTTAAAATGGCCCGGGCGATGGCGATGCGCTGCACCTCACCTCCGGAGAGATGCACCCCTTTGGCGCCGATCAGCGTGTGCTCCCTTTCCGGGAATTTGGCGAGAATCTCGTCGCATTGGGCCAGAGAAAGGGCCCGCATCACAGCTTCGCGGTCGGCGTTTGGCTGGCCGACCAGCACATTGTCATAAATTGAGCGCTTGAACAGCCGGGCGTCTTGAAAGACGTTGGCGATGTTTCGGGCCAAGGCGGCCTCAGTGTAAGCCTCGAGGGGGCGTCCGCCGATGGTGATGTGTCCGCCGTCCAGCCGGTAAAAGCCGGAAATGAGCTTGGCCAACGTCGACTTGCCGGAGCCCGAAGCTCCCACCAGGGCGTAGGTTTTGCCCGGAGCCAGCTCAAAGGAAAGATGGGAGAGGATGGGCGTTTCGCCGTAGCCGAAGCTCACATCCTCAAAGGCGATGGCCGTGTCGGTAATGGCCTCGGTCTGGCCGGGGGTCAGTTTTTTGGCGGTCATCTGGTTAAAGAGCGTCTCGATTTTGCCGATGGCGCTGTTGGCCTGAAAGATGTACATCCCGACGTACATGATTTTCATGAAGGCGACGAAGAGCACCCCGTTGAACAGCACGTAAAACATGAACTTGGCCAGAAAGACCCGGTCAGGCTCTGCCCCGGCGAAAAACAAAAACAAAGCGGCGAGGAAAACAGCGTTGAAAACCACCTGAAAGAACACGTAGCCCCGGCGGCAGCTCATGCTGTAGCGCAGAGCGATGTCGGCATAGTCCCGGATGGCCCGGTAAAAAGCCCCCAGGGACTGGATGTCGGCCTTGAAGATCTTGAGCACCTGAATCCCCCGGACGTATTCCACCGCGCCGGCATTCATCGTCTCTAAGGCCCGCATGTAAAGCGTCATGAAATGCCGGTCTCCCATGAGCCGCTGGATGGCGATCAGTCCGGCGACCATCGTCGCGACGAAAATTCCCCCGAGGCGCACGTCGACGGTGAAAACGAGCACCGATCCCAGCACCGGCACGAACACCGCCGTCGACAGATCCGGGATGAGATGGGCTACGCTCATGTGGGTCAGGGCGGTGTTGTCGTCGAGGATTTTGCGGATTCGGCCTGAGGGGTGCTGATCGTAAAAGCCGAAGGAGGCCTGCATCAAATGACGGATCCCCTGCTTTTTGAGGTTGGTCTCCAGGCGAAAGCCCAAAATGTGGGTGCACCACACTGCGGCGAAATACACCACGGTGCTGGCCACCAGGCAGCCCACGATCTGCCAGGCCAGGGTTAAGGCGCCGGCGAGATCCCCTGTCACCAGGATTTTTTTCAAGAAGCCGTAGAGCAAATAATAACTGCCGACGGAGAGGACCGCGGCAGCCAGGGCCAGCAAAACACCGCCGTAAGCGCAGGCGAGGCGTTCAGGGGCGTAGGCCTTGAGCTTTTGATAAATCATGGTCGTCACCACTCCTTTCCGCAGGGCGCTCAGCCCTGCATATTGGCCAGATGCCGCCGAAGAATCAGCTGCCCCAGATACATCCCGGCGAAGGCCAAAGCGAAGACGACAACCGTGGCGCTGAGACCCATGAGTCCCTTGCTGAAGCGGATGTAGCCATCCATCTCTGCCGGAGATACCCCTCGGGCGATCCAGTGGGTGCGGTAAGATGATACAAAAAACGTCGCCGGGATGATGCCTCCCAGAGCCTGGCCCACATGCAGGATGCCGGAGGCGATGGCCAGCCGAGGCACCGAGGTCTCATTGGAATGCGACGCCAGAAGATCCGCTGCCACGGCCGCGGTTACCGAGGTGATCAGCCAGGGCAGGTAGCCCCCGCCCATCAGGGCGAAGGCCCCCATTACCAGCAGGGTGAAACAGGTGAATTCCCACATTTTGCCGATTTTGCGGTTCATAAACAGCAGCACCGCGCCTGAAAGCAGGGCGCAGACGCCTGGGCTGATGGCGTGGCCATAGGGCCCCAGCAGGGAAATGGGCACCATGCTGGCCATATAGATCAGCAGGTAGATCGCCGTGAGCAGGGCGATGAGCACAAGGTCTTTTATTTTCAGTTTAGGTTTCATTGCATGTCTCCATTTCTTTAAAAATTTGATTCAAATCGCCGAAGGCAGCCGGCGTGAGGGGAAAGTCCCTGGCCACACGTCCGTCTTTCAAATGGATGACGCGGTCGGCCACCATCCGGATGAAGGCGTAGTCGTGGGAGATGACGAGCACTGCCTTGCGGTCGGCCAGATCCGAGATCGCGGCAGCCACCCGGCTCATGGCCCGGGCATCAAGGCCGCTGGTGGGTTCGTCAAAGATGATGAGCGTCGCCTCGGAGAGGGAGGCCGCGGCGATCTGCAGCCGCTGCTTTTCGCCGCCGCTCAGATTGAAGGGGTGGGTGTTGCGGTAGGACCACAGGCCCAGGGGCTGCAAGGCGGCCTTTTTTTGCGCCGCAGACAGCCGGCTCCGGCCGATTTCAAGCTCGCCGGCGACGCTGGTGCCGAAAAGCTGGTAGTCGGCGTCCTGCATGACGTAAAAGGGCAGATCGTCGGTGCGCACCGTGCCGCCGTCGGGTCGGAGAGAACCGGTGAGAAGCTTGGCCAAGGTCGATTTGCCGACGCCGTTCACGCCGACGACGGCCGCAATTTCCCCGGCGTAAAACCGGAGGGAAACCCCTCGAAGCACCGACCATTTGCGCAGTTCGCACACCTCGGCGACGGGATCGCCCCGGGGAGCGCCGCCGCGGCACGGGGTGTCGAGGGCGAAGAGGTTAAAGCCGCGGGTGTTCCAGGACGAGCGCCGAAAGGCGGCCTCGCTTTCGAAAACCGTCAGGCGGCGATCAGCGAGGGCAAAGACCCGGTCGATTACCCCGCCGAGGTAAAAATAGCGGTGGTCGGCCACGAAAACGGTCTTGCCCATGGTCTTGAGCTTTCGGATCAAAGGGCCCAGGGCCATGGCGTTGCGATAATCCAGATTGGCCGAGGGTTCGTCAAAGAGGAGCACATCGGGGTTGAGCACCATGGCCGTGGCCAGGGCCAAAAGTTGGCGCTCTCCGCTGGAAAGGCCGTAAATCTCCCGGTTCATCAGCCCCGCGATGGGCAGCGTCTCCTGAAGGGAGGTCAGCCGCGCCCGCATCGTCTGGCGGGAGAAGCCGTAATTTTCCATGGCGAACACCATCTCGCTGGTGGCGTCGAGGGTGAAAAACTGACTGCGGGGATTTTGGAACACCGTGCCCACCATCCGGCTGACGGCATCGATGGACAGGTTGGTCATGTCCTGATCGTTCAGAAAGCGCTGCCCTGTCAAACGGCCCTCCACAATTTCGGGGATGAGCCCGTTCAGGGATTTTAGCAAGGTCGATTTGCCGCTGCCGCTGTCCCCGGCGATGAGGATGACTTCGCCGGGGGCCGCCGCAAAGGTCACATCCTGAAGGGCCGGGGTTCGTTGCTCCGAGTAAGTAAAGCCGTAAGTATCGGCTGCCATTATCGCCATAAGAGCATCTCCCCCCCGTTCCCAGCAATAAAATCGCGCACAGCCCGCAGTCTGCGAGGCGCAGCCGTCCGTCGCTGTAGGCACTGCGCCGGTCGGGGCTGGTGATGCCCTTGGTCAGCCCGGCAGCGGTGATTTCGTTGGCGAGGAGCGCGCATCGGAAGAGCTGAGGCACCAGAAAAAATTCGAAACTGCGCAGGGGATGACGCAGAGAATAGGGCACCCTGCGCAGCCGCATGGCCTCTTTGATGAAGACGAATTCCCGCCGGAAGGTGGGGATGTAGCGCAGGACGACCGTTAAAGCGATGATGAAGGCCTTGGGCAGCCGCAGGAGCGCCAGAGCCGCGATGAGTTCGCTGGCGTTGGTGTCCCAGATGAGGATGCTCGCCATCATGGCGCAGGGCACGAATTGCAGGGTGAGGGTGATGAACATGATGAAAAAGGGTATTGCCACGCCGGAATAATGGCGCAAAGCGACACTTAAGAGCAGCATCGCGCCATAAAACAATCCGAACTTGGCCAGGCGTTTGACCTTGCCGGACCAGAGAAGGGCCGCGGCGGCGAAGGTCAGAAAGAATCCGTGCTGGTAAGGATTGCCGGGGAACATGATGGCGACGGGCAGAAGCAAATTGAACAGGAGAACAACCAGTGGATGGACGCGCATGATGATTTTCCTTTGGAACACAAGGGCAGCGGGATCAATAGTTAGCCTTGGCTAATATATATGATCAAATTATAACAACTGTCCCTGAAAGATGCAAGAAAGATTGTTAAAAAAATTATTAATGAATCGGGCAGAGACGAAAATCGGTTCAATTATGAAGGGGCTGGCGGCGGCAAAATGGCGGTTAAAAAAGCATTTTCGGAATGAGCACTAATAGAGGATGATATGGGGCATCCCCGGAGCCGAAGGCTTGCGCATGGTAAAGAAGCAAATATCAAAATAACAAACGGATCGTTAACCCTATATTATTCCGTAAATACGCAGTGGAAACAGGTAGAAATGTTCACAATTTCATGGCATAATTTCACAAAAGACAATCGGTAAGCGAGAATTTTATGGGAGGTGCAATAATGAAAATAGAAATGAGGTAAAAATTTTTCCCAATACTTTAAACCTTCATGTCCAGAGGAATTTGAGCTGTTTTTCCATTTAGAAACAACGGCGGCAATTCCTGCGGTTTTATTTGCAATCACCACGTGGAAAGAAAACGGGAAACCGAATGGGCGCTTTCATTCATGGAGTTGTTTTTTCGGCGATGGGACGGCGTTCTTTGCTGTCATGAGAAATTTGCATCGGCACACACACCTATATAAACATTCAAAGGGAGAAATATTTTTGCATCAATTTCCTGCCGATAAGCTGCTATGACAAGTTGACAGATCATTCACCCCAACGATTTGGAGACGAATGAATTTGCAGCGGGCGATTTCACGCTTTCCCACGCAAAAACGATTCATGCGCCAATCATTCAGGAGGCGTTCATCAATACGGAACGCCCTTTAAAAGAGGGACAGGATTAGGAATTACGGCCATGGTTATCGGATAGTTGTAGCACATTTCCGTTAAAGATCGATACTATGAGCGGCGATGTGGAAAAGACGGTTTTATGATGTTGACTCCGGCGCCGCAGGAGAGTGTGGCGAGTGCCGAGAAAAAATGAAACAGTAAATTGGAATTTGGAATTTGCAGAGGAAAATAAAATGAATCAATACCTGCAGGAAACTGCAATGCTGGATTTTTCAAACCCGTCTATTCAAAGATTAATAGAGATGAAGCGTTGGAAGGAACAAAATGAATTCGATCGTCTTAAAGCGATTTATAACTTTGTAAGAGACGAGGTCGCATTTGGGTACAACGGGGATGACAATATCCCCGCATCTAAAGTTCTTAAGGACGGATATGGTCAATGCAATACAAAGGGAACTCTGTTTATGGCATTGCTTCGTGCCTGCGAAATGCCTTGCCGAGTGCATGGATTTATGATAGATAAACAACTGCAGAAAGGGGTAATGAATGGGTTTATTTATAAAAATGCACCCCGGAATATATTTCACAGCTGGGTTGAAGTGTATTTTGAAGATAAATGGTATGAATTGGAGGCTTTTGTATTGGATCAAGCGTATTTGTCCAAATTGCAGAAACGATTTGAAAACTGCACCGGCTCTTTTTGCGGTTATGGCGCGGCAGTAACAGATTTTCAGCATCCGATCATTGATTTTGACAGAAACAACACATATATACAAAGCAAGGGAATAACTCAAGATTTTGGCGTATATGATTGTCCGGATGAATTGTTGAAAAATCACCATCAGGAGGTATCGGGAATTAAAGCCTTTGCTTACAGACATTTGGGAAGGCATTTAATGAATTGCAATGTAAAGAAGGTAAGAAATATTTGAACCTTGGTTTAAAATAGCGATAAACCTCAGTTTTAGGGATAAGCAAAATATGAAGTTTAAGAAAGAATAAACACCATTTTATGTTTGATGCGCTAAATAGCATCAATGCAATTGTCTGTTTCTTGTGAAAGGCCTGCCAAATCGCTATGATGAATCTACCAAATAAAAGTATTTGGCATATTTCTTTTTGTAGGAATGATATTTCGGAGTGTGACATATTTTATTTTTGGAAAGTTATTAGCTAAATAAATCTGATTTTTAGAAAGCGACAAACTTGAATTCTTTGGGAATTATCGCAGTAATCCTTGTTTGCGGAAATCAGCAAATCCGGAATTGAGAGGCGAACGGTATGGGAAATAGGATGATTGAGTTGATTTTGATCGCTGAGCCGTAAAAGATCTTTTGGCAGATTAAGATCCCGGTTATTTTAACGAGCGATGGGGCGCTGATGTGAGATCAACAGCTGCGAATCATTTGAAGCAGAATCAAAGCGCTGGAAAGGGTGGTTAAAAATGGACGCGATTGGTTATCATGAGACGCCGCTGGGGCGGGTGTTATTGGCGGCGGATTCCGAAGGGCTTGTGGCTTCCCGGTCAAAAATATTTTGCAGCAGGTCTTGCGCCGGAATATGAGCGTGTGCCGTCACCGCATTTGGATGCGCCAGACGCTGGCTCGCCGTGTATTTTGCGGGGCAGGCGCCGGCGTTTATGCCGCCGCTGTGTTTTCGGGGCACGCCCTTTCAACAGGCGGTGTGGCGGGCGCTGCTGAAGATTCCTTATCGATTTATGGCCATTTGGCGCATGAAATGGCCGCAGATCGTGTCTTGTCATCGCGTCGTGGGCGCCGACGGCAGCCTCACGGGCGGCCGGCGGTCTTGAACGCGAAAGCGGCACTTTTGACGTTGGAAGGTGCGGTGCATCCGCCCTATGACCGACCAAAACGCGAAAACGCGTGATGTTTTCGGCTGATTTTTCGAGGAATTGTCTTTTTTCCTGCAAGATCCGCGAAGATTCGTTATAATAAAAAATAAGAACGGCTGGGAGATGACGATGGCGAATAATTTTGATTTTTTACAATATCAGCAGGATTTAAAACAATACGAAACATCGGCAAAAAATCTGGAACAACTTTACGGGATCGGAGCCTATGCCTCGGTGCTCACCGAGGCGCGCAAAATTGCGGAAAATCTTGTGAAGGGGATTCTCGGGCGCGCGCAGATTCCGGTGGGAGCCCGAGCCACGTTTCATGAGAATCTTAAAGCGCTCCGCGGGACGGACACCCCGAAAAAAGTGATGGATGTATTTTTTGCCATCAAGCGATGGGGCAACCGGGCGACCCATAATCTCGATCAGGGAACGCAGGCCGAGGCTTTGAAGGCGATCCGGGCGATTTATGCCTTGTTGGGCTGGCAGTTTATGGCACGGGGAGGCGATCGCAGGCGGGTGGCTGATTTTGAAGCGCCGCATCAGCTTTATCAAACAGCTGAGCGCAAACTGATTTATGTGCAGACGGCGGACAACAGCAGCGGTCAGTGGCCGGCTTACGACGGCGCGGAGAAAATCGGGGAGGCTTCTGTGCCGGAAGGCGATTTCGAGGCGAACTGGGAACCCGGCAGCGGTTATCTGCTCGGCGTGGCCCAAAAACGCATCAATCAATACATGACGACGGCCGGGGTGCCCGGGGTGGCGCAGTGGAGCGAACTGGCCTATCGCAAGCAGGACAAAACCTGGTTTCACGATCACGACGTGCACCGGGTGCTGGACCGTTCGGGGATTCGGCACCAGCCAGGGCTCACCGGCAACGAGTGGTACCAAATGGATCTGGCAACGGCCAAGCGCGCCATTGCCGCTGTGAAGGCGGGGCGGGCCGCTATCGATCAGCTGGCGAAAGCCGCGGCAATTGCCTTGCGCCCGGAGCAGCAAGACGCCATTAACCGCACAAAGAAGGCTTTTAAAAAATACGACAAAATGCTCTGGAATGCCAAGATGCGCTTTGGCAAAACCATCACGGCGCTGCAGCTCATCAAGGAGGCGCGGTATCCCCATGTGCTGATTATGACCCATCGGCCGGTGGTGGATGACGGCTGGTTTGACGATTTTAAAAAGCTCGGTTTGCCGGCGGCCGGCTACCACTATGGCTCAAAAAAAATCCGGGGAGACCTTCGACCATCTGGTGAAAAACGGCGGGCCCTTTGTTTATTTTGCGAGTTTGCAGGATCTGCGCGGGTCTGAGATGGTTGGCGGCAAGGCGGGCAGCAAAAATGCGGCGCTGTTTGCCACGGATTGGGATTTGGTGATTGTGGACGAGGCCCACGAAGGCACCCAAACGGAACTGGCCCAAAACGTGCTTGATCAGGTGGTGCGGCCCGATGCGACCAAGGTGCTGGAGCTTTCCGGAACGCCCTTTAATCTGCTGGATCAATACGAAGAAGAGCAGGTCTTCACCTGGGATTATGTGATGGAGCAGCAGGCCAAGGTGGACTGGGAGAAAAAACACACCGATTTGCCCAACCCCTACGCCGGGTTGCCGAAGGTTTCGATGTTCACCTTTGAAATGAGCCGTCAGTTTAAAGATGCCCTTTTTCAAAACGACGACAAACGGGCCTTTAACTTTAAGGCGTTTTTTGAAGTGAACGTCGCCGGGCGTTTTGTGCACGAGGCCAAGGTGAAACAATTTCTTGACAATATCACCACCCCGGACGCTGCCACGAACTATCCCTTTTCGGCCCCGGCCTTTCGGGAGCGGCTGCGCCATACGCTGTGGATTTTGCCCGGGGTGAAGGAGGCCTGCGCGCTGGCGGCACTGCTCACGGCGCACCCGGTTTTCGGCATGGATTACAAGATTGTGAACGTGGTGGCCCAGGGGGATAACGGCGGGGTCGCGTCGGAGAGCGACGTGGCCCAGGTGAAAGCCGCCATGGGCGACGATCCGGCGGTTACCAAAACCATCACCCTGACCGTGCGCAAGCTCACCACCGGCGTGACCATCGCCCCGTGGACGGGGGTGCTTTTTCTGGCCAACACCGCCAGCGCCATGCAGTATTTGCAGGCGGCCTTCCGGGCCCAGACGCCCTATGCCAGCGAGACCTTCGGCCGGAAAACCCGGTGCTACATCTTCGACTTTGCGCCGGATCGGGCGCTCACCGTGATGGCCGAGGCCACAAGGTTAAACACCGGCGTGGGTAAGCGCACCTCCGACGCCCAGCGCGAAAAGATGGCGCGCCTCATGAATTTTTTGCCCATCATCGGGGAGGGCGGCCACGGCATGCAGCCCTATCAAGTGGATACCCTGCTGTCTCAGATCAAGCGGGTTTATGCTGAAAAGGCTGTGAAGCGCGGCTTCGACGACGATTCGCTTTACAGCGATGAGCTTTTGATGCTAAAAGACGGTGACCTTTCCGCGTTTAACGATTTGAAGGCCATTGTGGGCACGACGAAAAAAGACAAACGCCCCATGACCATCGACGTGAACCATCAGGGGCTCAGCGATGAACAATACGAAAAGGCGACGGGCGCCGAGAAAAAACCCAAACGCGAGCGAACCGCCGAGGAGCAGGCCGTCATCGACCAGATGAATGCGCTCAAAAAACAGCGCCGGACCATGATTTCGATTCTGCGGGGGATCTCCATTCGCATCCCGCTGATGCTTTACGGGCTGGACGTGCCCGTGGGCGACAGCGTGAGCGTGACGAAATTTGTGGACGCGGTGGACGACGCCTCCTGGGCCGAGTTCATGCCGGCGGGGGTGACCAAGGCATTGTTTCGGAAGTTCACCAAATATTACGACGCGGATGTCTTTATTGAAGCCGGGCGCATCATCCGGCGCAAGGTGAAGGCGCTGGACGATTTGTCCCCGATCGAGCGGGCCGAGGCCCTCACGCCCATCCTGGCCACCTTCTGCAATCCGGACAAAGAGACCGTGCTCACGCCCTGGCGGGCGGTCAATCTGCAGCTGGGCAAAACCATCGGCGGCCTCTCTTTTTATGACGATGCCTATGAGCACCAGACGGTGGCCGGCCGCCCGGCACGCCACTGGATCAAAACGGCTGTTACCGATCAGGTTTATCGTAATGACGCGCGGATTTTGGAGATCAATGCGAAAACAGGACTCTACCCGCTTTATGCTGCGCTGTCGTGTTTTGATGAGGGGCAGCGGCGCCTGGCCGGCCCCTTGCCCGCGGCCGAACAGGGCCGGCTTTGGCAGCAGGTGCTCGCGAAGAATATTTATGTGGTGGCGAAGACTCCCATGGCCGCCGCCATTGCCCGGCGCACCCTGGCCGGCTATCACCATTGGGACACCAATATTGCTTATATCGATGGTTTGGTGGCCGCCGCCCGGGCGGATGTGCGTGACGCCGCTGCCAAGATTGAAAGGGAATTTGGAAAGATGAAATTTGATGTGGTGATCGGCAATCCGCCGTATCAGGAAGAAGTAGCAAAAAAAGAAACAGATAATGGTCAAAAGCGTGTGACAAATATATTTCATTATTTTCAAATTTTAGCGGATAAATTAGCAAAAGATTGTACAGCTCTCATTTATCCAGGTGGACGATGGATCCAAAGATCGGGCAAAGGTATGAGCAAATTTGGCTTAGAACAGATTAATGATCCGCGTTTATCAAAACTGATTTATTTTGAAGACGCAAATGATGTATTTGAGCAAGTAGAAATTCCGGATGGAATTTCTATTGTTCTTAAAAAAACGGGAAAAACAGATAAAGTTTTTGACTATGAATTTATTAAAGGCGGCAAATCCCAATGCATTAAATTGACAGCGCCGGGTGAGAAAATTTTAGTTTTGAATCCGATTGAAGGAAAAATAGCTCAAAAGATTGATCAATTTGTCGAAAAGAATGGTTTGAAATATATTGCTGACAGTAAAGTGATCAATCAAAAACTTTTTAGAATTGAAAGTGATTTTGTAGAAAAAAATCCAGAAAAAGTAAAATTATTGGAAGAGAATGAAGTCATCGATTATTCAAAAAATATCAAACTCTTCACGAACGATAAAGCGGGGAAAACAGGTCGAGCAAAGTGGTATGTTGTAAAAAGAGAAGTGATTGAGCACAATGCCAATCTTATAGATGAGTGGAAAGTAACGGTATCGAGTGCAAATGCTGGTGGACAAAAACGAGATAATCAAATCTCTGTGATGGACAATCATTCGGCGTTTGGAAGATCGCGTATCGCGCTTAAAGTTTTCAAAACACAACAAGAGGCTAACAACTTTTTAAAATATGCAAAAAGCAAATTTATTAGATTTGCATTTTTGCTGACGGACGAATCTCTTACATCTTTGGGCAAAGAAGTTCCGGATATTCTTGAATATAAAGATGAAAATGCTTTTATTGATTTCTCACGGGGTGTTGACCAACAGTTGGCTAAGTTGCTGGGGTTAACTGAGGAAGAAACAAAATATATTAACAATCGTGTTGAAAGTTTAAGATAATGGAAAATAGTTTAATTAAATCCAAATCCCGGGTGCAGCAGCACGGCGAGGTGTTCACGCCGGCGGCGGTGGTCGAGCGAATGCTCGATTTGCCCGGGGTGCGTGCAGCCTGCGAGCGCCTGACAGCCACTTTTTTGGAGCCTGCCGCCGGCGAGGGCGCCTTTCTCGTGGCGATTTTGCGGCGCAAGCTCGCCGCTGTGCAAAAAACCTGCATCGCCGCGGCAGACTGGCACCAAAAATCACTTTTCGCGCTGACCACGCTCTATGGTATTGAGCTTTTGGAAGATAACGTGGAGATGCTGGTGATGAATCTGATGGATACCTTTCGCACCGGCTACGAAGCGGGGCTGGCCGCTTTTGACGCCGCGCCTGATCCCCGGGTGATGGCGGCCGCCCGGGTGGTTATCCAGGCTAACATGATCCAGGGGGATGCGCTCACCGGACGCACCGGAGAGGGCGATCCCATCGTTTTTACTCAGTGGCGCCTGTTGCCGCAGGATGCGGCAGGTTCTCAAATCCTGCGCGTGGCCACGAGCCGCCACGAAATGCGCGAGCTGCTCGCCGCCGGGGAAGAGGATGTGGCGCCCGCGCCCGAAACGGAGGAGCAGGTGGTCATGAACCTTTCCGCGTTGCTGCCGGAGACGGCCGTCGGGGCGCCGGAGCCCGACGAGACGATTGTGCCTATTTTATCGCTGGGGAAAGAAACCTGATTCCGCGTACATCAGCCCGCCTTTTGTTAAAATAAAAAGCGTTGGCTGATTTTTTTGAGTTTTGGTTTTTTGTTCGTTAATCGATCAAAAATTTAGTTTATCTGTTAGGTTGTTTGACAAATGAGCAAAATATATGCTTAAAAAGCAAAATGCGTTTGCCAAAGAGTTGGTTCTTTGTTCGCGGGTGCATTTTTGCAGGGGCGTTCCAAAAGCCGTTCGGCGTTATTCCGTACGTCCGTGTTATAATTAAATAAAAAGTAATCCCTTAAAGAACAGGGATAATGTTAATGTGAATTCAAAATCAGGAGGCAACCATGCAATTTTATTGTCCGGTTAAACTTTACGAAGGGGAAAATGCGGTGCGCGCCCACACGGCCGAACTGGCGGCGCTGGGCACCAAGGCCCTGATTGTGACGGGGCGCCGCTCGGCGAAGGCCTGCGGCGCCTACGGCGATGTGGCGGCGGCACTGGACGCCGCCGGCGTCGGGCATGCCTTGTTCGACGCGGTGGAAGAAAATCCCTCGGTGGAAACGGTGATGGCCGGCCGGGATCTGGGGGTGGCTGAAGGGGCGGATTTCGTTATCGGCATCGGGGGCGGCTCGCCCCTCGACGCCTGCAAAGCCATCGCGTTGATGATCCGCCACGCGGATCAAGACGCGGCCTATCTTTACGATGGGGCGGCGCCCTCGGACGCGCTGCCCGTCGTTTGCGTGCCCACCACCTGCGGCACCGGCTCCGAGGTCACGGCTATCTCCGTGCTGACGCGCCACGATCTGAAGGTCAAAGGTTCGATTCCCCACCGCATTTTCGCGCGGCTGGCCCTGCTGGACGGGCGCTATCTCGCGGCGGCACCCCGGCATATTCTTGCCAACACGGGGGTGGATGCCTTTGGCCATATGGCGGAAAGTGTGGTGAACACCCAGGCGGATGATTACAGCCGGATGTTTGCCTTCGCGGGGCTGCGTCTCTGGCAGAAGAGCAAGGCCGTGTTTGCCGGCGAGCGGGCGGCCACGACGGCGGATTACCGCAATATGATCAACGCTTCGGCGATGGGCGGCATGGCCATTGCCCACACCGGCACCACCCTGCCCCACGGCCTGAGCTACGCGCTGACCTATCATCTCGGGATGGCCCACGGCGCGGCCATCGGCTATTTTGAGGCCCGCTACCTCGACGCGGCTCCGGCGGATCAGCGGGCAGCGGTGCTCGAGGCGTCCGGCTTCGCCTCGACGGCGGAGCTGCAGGCGTTTTACGACGCGGTGTGCGACAGCCGCATGGTAACCCGGGGGACGCTGACCCGGGCGGTGGACGAACTCATGCAAAGCGACAAGAAGCTGGCCCTGGCGCCCTTTGACGCGAGCCGGGACGTGGTGGAACGCATCGCCGGGCTGCGATAATGTTGTGAATTTTTATAGGACGCCGGCCGGCGTCCTTTTTAATCTTGAATTGTCAAGCTAAGTGCAACACAGTTGAATGGTAGACTTTATAAGGAGTTCTGAACCCGAGGCATTTCCGTGGCCGTTTGTTCATTTCATCCACTTTGCTTTGTATATACGCTTCTGACACATCATTAAGGATAGAGCTTTTAGGACAATACTCTAACTTATCCCTGACATATTCAAATCTTTCAGGATCAGAAAGTTTGAGTTTAGGTCTGCAGGCTACGACGTTCTAAATATTGAGTATGAGCTGCACCTGGTAAATAAATGCCATCACAGCCATTACGAGGAATCTCCCGAGAAATGGTGGACTTGTCACGGTGAATCGTCTTTGCGATGCCGCTTAATGTTTTGTTTTGAGAGTGAAGAAGATCTATCTTTTCTCTTTCTTCTGGTGTAAGAAGTTTGTAATGGCTCATAGTTTCTCCTTGAATATTTGGATGTCTTTGCAAACACCATTATACCAAGGCTATGAGTCATTATTTATTGTTGCACTTAGAGTGTATATTCAAGTTGCAAAAAAAGCCCGTGGAAACGGGCTTAAAAACGGCAGGCTATGACTTAATGGAACGCAGCAGGCAGGTGAAGGTGATGACGCCGTCCTTCCAGCGGGCGGTGATGCGGCCGTGATATTTGCGGCAGAGACTTTCGGCCAGGGAAAGGCCGATGCCGTAGCCGGCTTGCTCCGGCCCGTCGACGTGATGGGTCGCATCGCCCCGATAAAAGCGGTCGAAAAAGCGCTGATAGTCGATACCGGCGCCATCGGCGTAATCGTTGGCGACACTGAGCAGAACCGTTTCCCGGCGGAAGCGGCTTTGGTAGCAATTCAGCCGCAGGCGGATGGTGCCGCCGTCGTCACAGTATTTGACGGCGTTGTCCAGCAGGACGGAAACGAGCTTGTGCATATCGCCTTCGCCGCCGGTTAGGGTGATGTCGGATTGAATATCCGTCTCAAAGTGTTTGCCGCTTTGCCGGGCCAGGCTGCTCAAAGCTTCGGCCGTCTCGTGTGTCACGGCCGAAAGGTCCACAGGGACTATGCCCTTGGGCGTTTTGTTTTTCGTCGGAGCGGGTGATGAGCACAAGCTCTTTCACCAGCTCGTCCATGCGGGCTACCTGTTTGAGGGTGGATCGGGTCCATTCGTTTTCGCCGCCGAGCATCTCGGAAAATTCCGTGTTGGAGCGGATCACGGCCAGAGGCGTTTTAAGCTCGTGGCTGGCGTTGGTGATGAATTGTTTTTGACGCTCGGCGTTTTGGATCATCGGGCGGATGGCCAGCCGGGAAAAAGAGCGCACCAGCCAGTAAATGATGAACAGCCCGGTCAGACAGATGACGACGGTGATGGCCGCCAGGCGATAGGCGGCGTAGATGCCGTTTTGATAATCGAGGGCGGCGATGACCGTGCTGCCGTCGGGCCGCTTTTGGTATTGGTAAAAATAGGTGCCGTATTGCCCGAAGGGCTTTTTTTGAGCGAGCATTTTTTTTGCCAGGGTCAGGGCGTCGGCCCTTTGGAGGCCGTCGGTGCGCACCAGCAGAACGTCCGGCGCGCGTCTTTTGTTTAAGGTGACCGTGAAATAAGAGGTGCCGGAGAGGTACTCGATGTCAAAAAAATTGAAGCCCTCGAAGGGGCTGATGGTTGCTTCCCCATTGGTGCTTTCCTTGACGTCGGCACTTTTGAGGCGGCCGCGATCATCGATGATGGCGCTGAGGGTGTGGCGGATCTGGTAGCGGGCGGAAATGGTCTGGGCAATGTTGAGCAAAGAGCCGATGCCCACCATCACCAAAAGAACGGAGAGCATGGTGACTCGGATGAAACGGCTGCGCAGCGCTGTGATTTCGCGTGTTTCCATGATGGTTCTCCGGCGATCAGGATGCCATGATCCGATAATGCCCCGGCTCGGGCTCGGCGATAAGCACCTGGGAGGCCACGGCCTCGAGTTTGGCCCGCAGGTAGGACAGGTAAAGGGTAACCGTTTCACGAGCCGCGGCCGTGTCGTGGCGCCAGACGTGATCCAAAAGATAATCGGCGGGCAGGGCGGTGTCCGGATGCAGGATAAACAGCCGCAGCAGAGCGCATTCCCGCTGGGAAAGGGTGACGGAGTTTTCGGCGGTGAGGGTTTGGGTGTCGGTATCGAGACTCAGATCGCCGAATTCAAGCCGGGGCGACTGCGTCGTTTCCCGGCCGCGGATCATGGCTTTGACCCGGGCCATCAGCTCCTTCAGGGCGAAGGGCTTGGGCAGGTAATCGTCGGCACCTGCTTCGAGCCCGGTCACCCGGTCGTCCACTTCGGCCTTGGCCGTCAACAGCAAAATGGGAGTGGTGTCCCCGGCGGCACGAATCCGTTCAGTAACGGCAAGGCCGGAGAGCCCCGGCATCATGATGTCGAGGATCGCCGCGTCATAAACCTGAGTCTGCAAATGGCTCAGGGCCTTTTGTCCGTCCATCACGCTGTCGACTTCATAGCCGGCGTGGACGAGTGCCATGGTGACGACGCGGTTGAGATCGGTGGTATCTTCTGCAAATAATAATTTCATGAAAGGTTCTCCTCGTTTTCGGCCGGCGTCATGGACCCAATCATCTCGCGGATGGTCTGCATCGAGATGTCGGTGGCGGCCAATTCGTCAGCGCAGCGCTTGAGCTCGCCGGCGATCAATTCGGCGTTGGCAGAGAAGGCGCGCTTGTACTGCAGTTTATGTTCCAGCGCGGCCCAGGTATCCATTGAAATGGTGCGCAGCTGGATCTCGGCATCGTAGCCGTCAACGCGCACAATGAGGTGATAGCTGCGGTAGCCGTTGGGCTTGGCGTGGCGGATGTAGTCCTTCTCCTCGACGATGGTGAACTGGTCCGAGGCGGCAATGTAATCCCGGATGAGGAAGACATCGCTTAAAAAGGGACAGACCACCCGCAGACCGATGAGATCGTGCAGCCGGGTCATGGCGCTTTCGGTGGTTTCGGGGATGCCCTCGCGCCGGCATTTTTCCCGGGCACTGGCCTCGGACTTGATGCGTGTCAGCAGATGATCGATGGGATCGTCGCCGGTTTCGGCAATGGTTTTGGTCCGAAGGGCCTCAAGGCTTTCGAGCAGGCGATCCCGGGCGGCACCCAGCGCTTCGGTGTGGCGGCCGTAAAGGGATGGTTTTTCAGACATGATTTTTTCCTTACTCATAAAATAATGATGATGCGCGCGGCGAATGCGCATTCGACGTGCGTAATAATTAAGTATAGCCGGTCTTTCCGCAAAATGGCTTAAGCTTTCGATGCTTAAGAGGCGAGGCAGGGCCTGGTTACTCATTAAAAAGGATTTTTTCGTCTTGAATGCAGCGGCCTTCTTTGCGCCAGGCGCCGCAGTGCCGAGAAAAGCGACGACTTTTTTCAAGGCGCGGCCCCCTGCTGATCGGCAAAATTTTTATTTTTTTCTCCTCGCAGACAAACGGATTTTTTTATTCATATATAAAAAGATGGTGCGTCAAGCGATAAAATTATGTATCGGTTGGATTTTGCAGCGCAGCTTTTGGGAAAAGGCGGTTCTGCCCCTCCGGCCTGTGGTATACTGAAGGCAAAGCGTGAAAGGAGGCGAGGGGAAGCGCCATGAGAGAAAAACGATGGCTGACCGCAGTTTTGGTGATACTGTCCTTGGGGTTTACCGGCTGCGCCGACCAGACGGCCGGCCGGAACGCGGAAACGATCGCCCAGCTCGCGGCGAAAAAGCTCATGGATACCCGGGAGGACGTGCGCACCGAGGCGGAATATGCCGAGGGCCATATCCGCGGGGCCGTTTCCTTCCCGTTGAGACGCATCGCCGACCGGGCCAGCGTGGCCAAGGTGCTGCCCGATCGGGGGCAATGGCTTCTGCTCTATTGCCGCAGCGGGCGCCGAGCCCGGATCGCTGCGGGCAAGCTGGCCGAGCTAGGTTATACAAAGGTTAGAAGCTTCGGCGGCATCACCACCTGGCCCTATGGATTGGTGCGGGACTGATGAGAACGAAAGAATCCGGAGGAAAATCCATGAGCATGGCAGATGCGTTGGCGCGCCTCCCCTTTTGGGGGCTTTTGACGGCGAAAGAACAAGGGGTGCTGGCTGCCCGGGCGGTGATCCGCCGGGACGGGCCGGTGCAGATTGTCCACGGGGGACAGCACGATTGCCCGGGCTTGTTTTTGGTGCTTTCCGGGGAGCTGCGGGCCGCCATGCTCTCGGAGGCAGGCCGGGAGATCACCCTTTACCGGGTGGGCACCGGGGAATTTTGTGTGCTCTCGGCCTCCTGCGTGATCAGCCAGATCACCTTCGATACGCAGATCATGACGGAATCGTCCTGTGAGTGCCTGGTGATCGACACCGCTACCATCAACGGCCTTGCCGAGAAAAACCTCGCCCTGCGCTGCGCCCTTTACGAACAGGCCCTCCGCCGATTCTCGGAGGTGATGTGGACCATGCAGCAGATTCTTTTTATGGGACTGGACTGCCGGCTGGCTACCTTTTTAATGGGGGAGACCGACCGCACCGATGCTTTCGAAATTGTCATGACCCACGATCAGATCGCCCGGCATATCAGCTCGGCCAGGGAAGTGGTGGCCCGCATGCTCAAGCGCTTTGCCGCTGAGGGCTGGGTGCAGTTGCACCGGGGGCGCATCACCGTGACGAATCCCGGCGCCCTGCGCCGTCTGGCAGCTGCCGAAAATTAAAAAACTGAAAATGAGACGTGGTCACTGTACCGA
>NZ_GL622359.1:21235-33397 GCF_000185505.1 Pseudoramibacter alactolyticus ATCC 23263
CACAGAAAGCCCCGTCTTTTTTTGATACACTGGGTTCAAACAGAAAAATAACCGGCCCTTGGCCGGGCACCGAAAGGAGATATCATGGGTTTATTGGATTTTTAAAGGGTTTTGATATTAACGCCGGCGTGGCGGCGTTTAAACAGACGGCGCAGGCGGTGCTTTTGGACGTGCGCACCCCGGGAGAATTCCGGGAGGGGCGGATCCCCGGCGCGGTGAACTTGCCCCTGCAGCAGATTGCTTCAGTGGAAAAAAAGGTAGCGAACAAGGAAACCCCGCTGTTCGTGTATTGTCTCAGCGGGGCGCGCAGCGGGCAGGCCGTGGCCAGGCTTAAGGCCATGGGCTACACGCAGGTGCGGAATATCGGCGGGATCAGCGGTTACCGCGGCCCCCTCGAAGGATGAGAAGGGAGAAGGTGATCAGATGAAAGTTGTGATTGTGGGCGGGGTGGCCGGCGGGGCCACGGCGGCGGCGCGGATTCGCCGCCTGGACGAACATGCGGAAATTGTGATCTTTGAGCGCTCGGGTTATATGTCCTACGCCAACTGCGGCCTGCCGTATTATATCGGCGGGGTTATCACCGACCCCGAAGCCCTGTCGCTGCAGACGCCGAAAAAATTCTGGGATCGCTTTCGGGTGGCGGTGCGGGTGCGCCACGAGGTGACGGCCATCGACCGGGTGGCCAAAACCGTGAGCGTGCGCAATCTCGAAACAGGGAAGATTTATGCGGAAGGCTACGACCGGCTGCTGCTTTCCCCCGGGGCCAGGCCAACGCTGCCGCCGGTGCCGGGGGTCGACCTCGACCGGGTGATGACCCTGCGCACCGTGGAGGATACCCTCCGGATCCGCCGATTCGTCGAGACCCGTCAACCCAAACGCGCGGTGCTGGTGGGCGGGGGCTTCATCAACCTTGAGGTGGCCGAAAATCTTTTGGGTCTCGGCGTGGCGGTGACCATCGTTCAGCGGCCGAAGCAGCTGCTGGCGCCCCTCGACCCCGACATGGCGGCTCTGGTGCACAATCTCTTCCGGGAAAAGGGGGCCGAGCTTAGGCTCGGAGGCAATTTGACCGCTTTTGAGGCCGAAGGCAACGGCGTTCGGGCAGTGCTCGCCGGGGGCGAGACCATTGCGGCGGATATGGCTGTTTTGGCGGTGGGCGTTACCCCGGACAGCCATCTGGCCGCCGACGCGGGCCTGACCACGGGCATCAAGGGGAGCATCGTGGTGGACGATCACCTGGTTACTTCCGATCCGGCGATTTACGCCGTGGGGGACGCGGTGCAGGTGCGCCACGGGGTGAGCGGTCAATCGGCCCTCATCGCCCTGGCGGGGCCGGCCAACCGGCAGGCGCGCATCGCGGCGGATAATATCTGTGGCGGCGACAGCCGCTACGACGCCTCCTGGGGATCGTCGATTATCAAGCTTTTCGATCGGACGGTGGCGAGCACGGGGATTAACGCCAAAACCGCCGAGGCTGCCGGAATGCCCTGGGATCAGGTGGTGCTCGCGCCCAACCCCCATGTGACCTATTACCCCGGCGCCCGCCCCATGACCATGAAGGTGATTTTCGCCCCGGACAGTGGCCGCATCCTCGGGGCACAAATTGTGGGCTTCGAAGGGGTGGACAAGCGCATCGACGTGCTGGCCACAGCCATCCAGGCGGGGATGACCGCCGCGGGGCTCAAGGCCCTCGATTTGGCCTATGCCCCACCCTATTCCTCGGCCAAGGACCCGGTGAACATGGCCGGCTTTATGATTGAAAATCTGCTGACAGGCAAGGTGAAGCAATATCACAGTGACGATGTGGCGGCGCTTCCCCGGGATGGCAGCGTGACCCTGCTGGATACCCGCACCTCGGAGGAATACGCCCGGGGTCATGCGGCGGGATTTATCAATATCCCCCTGGACGATCTGCGGGAGCACCTCGAGGAAATCCCCGCCGACCGTCCGGTCTATGTTATATGCCAGAGCGGGCTGCGCAGCTATCTGGCCTGCCGAATCCTCACGCAGGAGGGTTTTGACAGCCGGCATTTCGCCGGAGGCTACGGCTTTTACGCCGCGGTGACCGCCGGCACTCCCGTCGCCCGGGCGGCAGGGGACTGCGGCCTGGTGCAGGCCTGAACCACATGATGCTTGCCGTCGGGTGATGCCCGGCGGTTTTTTTATGCCTGCGGGCCGCCGGTTCTCGATGGCATCCAGATCTTCCGAGAAACGGCCACGGCCCGAAAACAAAAGCAAGGAGGCATTTAAAGAAATTTAAAATGAAATTTGGATGAAAATAGCGGAAAATGGTTGAAAAAGAATCAAAATAAGCGATAATGAATAAAAGTGACGGAAAATGCTTGACATTAATCATTAATGCCACTATACTGACATTAAAAGTGAGGAGACCTATGTTAACAAAAGGCAGACAAAAAATTATTCTTCGTGTGTTGCAGGAACGGGGATCGGTGACGGTATCGGAGCTGACGGCGCTTCTGGATAGTTCAGAATCGACCATTCGCCGGGATCTGCACGCAATGGACAGCGAGGGCTTGCTTAACAAGGTGCACGGCGGTGCAACGGCCATCGAGTCGGCCCCCTTTTCCACCAGAGAAAGCACCATCGGTCTTAAGCGCACCCAACAATTGGCGGAAAAACAGGCCATCGGGAAGCTGGCAGCCGGTCTCGTCGGGCGGGAGGATTTCGTCTTTGTGGATTCCGGTTCGACCACCGAGGCGCTGGCGGCAGCCATTGCGGATCCGGCGGCGCTGGCGGCGATATATGTCACCAACGGCCTCATTCAGGCGGAATTGCTTTTGCGCAAGGGCTGCACGGTGTACGTACTCGAGGGGCGGCTGCGTGCCGAGACCGAGGCCATCGTCGGTTCCGGGGCCATGCTCAGCCTTGAGAAATACCAGTTTACGATGGGCTTTTTCGGCACCAACGGCATCGATCTCGAGCGGGGATACACCACGCCGGACGTTGAAGAATCCCAGATCAAAACCTCGGCCTTTGCCCGCTGTGAAAAGCCTTTCGTGCTGGCCGACGCTTCCAAATTTAACCAGATCACGCCGGTGACCTTTGGCGATCTTGCCGGCGCTACCATCGTCACCGATCGCCTGCCGGATGCCCGCTATGGGCGCTACACCACCATTATGGAGGCCAACAAATGATTTATACGGTAACTTTTAATCCTTCGCTGGATTATATTGTCGATGTGGAACATTTTACGCCGGGGCAGGTCAATCGGACCACGGCCGAGCTGATGTTCCCCGGGGGCAAGGGCATCAACGTGTCCATCGTGCTCAAGAATCTGGGGATCGGCTCGGTGGCTTTGGGCTTTATGGCCGGCTTCACCGGGCGGGAAATCGCCGCCAGGCTCACGGATTATGGCGTGGTCAGCGATTTTATTACCATTAAACACGGCCTGAGCCGCATCAATTTAAAATTGCGCAGCGACGAAGAATCGGAGATCAACGGCATGGGGCCGGCGATTGCCGACGCGGATATCGCGAAGCTTTACGATAAACTGGATGTGCTGAAGGCAGGGGATACCCTGGTGCTCGCGGGCAGCATCCCGGCGAGCATGCCCGGCGATGTGTACGAAAAAATCATGGCGAGGCTGGCCGGCCGCGGCATTGCCATCGCGGTGGATGCCACGAAGGATCTGCTGCTCAACGTGCTGCCTTACCATCCTTTCCTCATCAAGCCCAATAACCACGAGCTGGGCGACATGTTCGGCGTCGTTCTGAAAACCGATGACGAGATTGTGGCTTATGCGAAAAAACTGCAGGCCAAGGGGGCGCGCAACGTGCTGGTCTCGATGGCGGGAGACGGGGCGATTTTCGTGCCGGAAGACGGTCCGGTGCTCAAGTCCGCGGCGCCGAAGGGCGTGGTGAAGAATTCCGTGGGCGCCGGCGATTCGATGGTCGCCGGATTTTTGACCGGTTACACCCGAAGCGGCGGCGACATGGCGGCCACCTTTAAAATGGGGCTGGCTGCTGGCAGCGCCAGCGCCTTTTCCGATCAGTTGGCCACCGAGGCCGAAGTGAAAAAAGTATTCGATACGATTCCGGCGATCCAAACATTCAGTTAAGAGCGTTCCGAAATCATGGCAGGATTCAAATTTAAACGCAGGGGGAAACAATGCGCATAACGGATTTACTCAAAAAGGAAGGGATCGAGCTTAACGGGCCGTCCGCTTCCAAAGAAGCGACCATCGCGAAGATGGTCGATCTGATGGCGGCCACCGGCAATTTAAGCGATCCCGAAGGCTATAAGGCCGCGGTGACCAAACGCGAAGGCGAAGGCACCACTGGCATCGGCGACGGCATCGCGATTCCGCACGGCAAAACCGCCGCGGCGAAGAGCGCCGGCCTGGCCTGTATGGTCTGCAAGGACGGCACGGAATACGAGGCGATGGACGGCCAGCCCGTCAATTTGATCTTCGCCATCGCGGTGCCGGATAATTCCGACGACACCCATCTCGAGCTGCTGTCAAGGCTGTCGATGATGCTGATGGATGAAGGTTTTCGCAAAGATCTGATCGCCTGCACCGACAAGGATCAGTTCCTTGCGATTATCGATGCCAAGGAAACGGAAAAATTTGGCCCGGCCGAACCGGAACCGTCAGCTAAAGAGACGGCCAAAGTCGGCTACGATATTCTGGCCGTGACCGCCTGTCCCACGGGTATCGCCCACACCTATATGGCGGCAGAGGCCTTGGAAGAAAAGGCGAAGCAGCTGGGCTATACCGTGAAGGTGGAGACCAACGGATCCGGCGGGATTAAAAACGAATTGACCGACGAAGATATTGCGAATGCCCGGGGCATCATCGTTGCAGCGGATAAGAAAGTTCCGATGAACCGCTTCGACGGCAAGCGCGTGCTCATCACCAAGGTGGCGGACGGCATCAACAAGCCGGAAGCGCTGATTAACGACGCGCTGTCGGGCAAGGCGCCGGTGTTTCGCGCGGACGGCGCGGCCGAAGTGTCTGCCGGTGACGACAGCCAGGAAGAATCCGCCGGACGCAGGATCTATAAAGATCTGATGAACGGCGTTTCCCACATGCTGCCCTTCGTCATCGGCGGGGGGATCATGATGGCGCTGTCCTTTCTGCTTGACGCGGGCAACGTCGGTTCCTCCTTCGGGACGGGCAATTGGTATGCGGCGTTTTTCAACAAGGTGGGCAACGGGGCCTTCGCCTTCATGCTGCCGGTGCTCGCCGGCTATATCGCCATGTCCATCGCGGACCGTCCCGGCCTTGCGGTCGGTTTTGTCGGCGGCTGGCTTGCCAAAGAAGGCATTGTCTTCCGCACCTACAAGGGCCATTTTGCCCTGCTGTATCCCGAGCTTAGCGGCGTGACGCTCGTCTCGGCCGGTTTTCTCGGGGCCATGGCAGCCGGTTTTATCGCCGGTTACCTGGTGCTCGGTCTCAAAAAACTCTGTTCGCACCTGCCCGAATCTCTGGAGGGCATCAAGCCGACGCTGATTTATCCCTTTGTCGGCATCTTGCTCATCGGTATCGTGATGACGATTATCAACGTACCGCTGTCGGCACTGAACAAAGTGTTATACACCGCCCTTGAAAGCATGGGCAATAGTTCGAAGGTCGTGCTCGGACTGATCCTCGGCGGGATGATGGCCATCGATATGGGCGGCCCCTTCAACAAAGCGGCCTACCTCTTTGGCACCGGCATGCTCGCCTCCAACAACTTCTCGGTGATGGCCGCCGTCATGATCGGTGGGATGGTGCCGCCGCTGGGCATCGCGTTGGCGACCACCTTCTTCAAAAGCCGTTTCACCAAGCGGGAACGCCAGTCCGGGATCTCCTGCTATGTGATGGGCCTGTCCTTCATCACCGAAGGGGCGATTCCCTTCGCGGCGTCGGATCTGGGCCACGTGATTCCCAGCTGCATCGTGGGCTCGGCGGCAGCCGGCGCGCTCTCGATGGTGTTTAACTGCACCCTGCGCGCCCCTCACGGCGGCATCTTCGTCTTCCCGGTGGTCGGCAACTGGCCGATGTATCTGGTGGCGCTGCTGGCAGGCTCGGTGATCACGATGATCCTGCTCGGCATCCTCAAAAAGCCGCTGTCACCGGAAGAATCCGGCCTTGGCCAATAATCGGATATTGGCCACGCCCCGCGCCTAAAGTGCAGGGAAATGAACAGAAATAAAAGTGCGCTGATTTTTAAATGTATCAGTTGAAAAACTTTGAAAAAGATTGAAAAAAGATTGGCATTTATTTAGGCACGTGGTAAAATAATGCCAGAACAACACCTTATCGTTTCGAATAATTAAAGTTTAAGGAGAACAACGATGAAAGAATTTACGTACACCATCACAGATCCGGCAGGGATTCACGCACGTCCGGCAGGTATTCTGGTTAAAAAGGCGCAGCCTTACGCATCTGAAATCACCATCGACAAGGACGACAAACAGGCGAATGCCAAGAGCATGCTCTCTGTGATGGGCCTGGGCGCTAAAAACGGCGATGTGATTGTCGTCAAGGCGGACGGGGCCGATGAAGCGGACGCCGCTGCTGATCTGGAAACTTTCTTCAAAGAAAATCTTTAAGCCGATGATCGTCGGAGTTCAGGCTCCGAGATTCACACAGCGCTGAGCGGAGACCTTTCTTCCGCCGGCGCTGTTTTTGATTGCAAGAAATACAGCGCATATAAAAACAGGCAGAAGGCGTTTTTTTTCCGTTAGCAAAGCCGGGCTTATGTTACAATAAGGGCTACAAACTCAAGCTGCGGGCAAAATGCGAACACAAAAGGGGGAGAGTCATGCCGAATTCATTTTCATCAGGCGGCGATGCTGCGGCGCAAGCCGACATTATGCGGGCGCTGGCGCGGACTGCCAACCCCGACGGCGCCCGAAACGGCGATGAATACGAACGCATCAAGGCTGAAAGGGCTAATCAGAATCCCGATTCAAAAAAGGAGGCGGAGCAAACCATGGCGGACAGACGGGAGCAGAGAAGACCAACGACGGTGCTGGCCAGCGGGCGCACAGCGGATGAAGTATCGCCGCGCCCCGGCCATATGAGTGGGGCCAGGCACACACGCTTGGCCAGTCAACCCGGAGACGGCGAACAGAGGACGTCGGACTCCCGGCCGGCTGCCGGCGTGAATCAGCGCATTCGCCGGACGGGGACGACTTTGGCCAGCGGACGCACGGCAGATGAAGTATCGCCGCATCCGGGGCATTTGTCAGATTCATCTCATACGCAGTTGGGCAGTGCGCCGGCGGCCGAAACGCCGCCGGCCGTCCCCCCGCGCCGGCGGCGGAGCGGCACGGTGCTGGCCAGCGGTCACACCCCGGATGAAGTGTCGCCCCGGCCCGGCCATCCGCCCGGTGGCTCGGTCTATACCAATTTGGGCAGCGGCGGCGATGAAGATGATGCACCGGCAGCGGATGACGGTTATGTCGAAATGCCCTCGCGTCAGGCAGGCATCAAGCGTACGAAAACCGTCCTTTCTTCCGGGCATTCCTTTGCCGAGGTCTATACGCAGGAAGGCGTTTCGCCGGACCTCGACCAATTTCTCACCACGGATCAGGCGGTGAAGGCGGCGGAAGAAGGTCTGGAGGCGGTGGCCCAGGAAGTGATGGGGGATGCGGCGGCCGATTCACAGACGGCATCGCCCGAATCGCCGGACGACGTTCCGGAAGCAGGGCCCGACGCCGTTTTGGAAGAAGCGCCGGAAGTCACTGATGCGGGGCCGGCGGTCGAAGACACCGAAATGGTGATCGAGGAACCGGAAGCGTCAGAGCCGGCAATCGGCACTGCCGCCTCAGCGGCAGCGGATGAAGGGGCCGGCGATGCGACGGCGGCTGAATCGGCAGCAACCTCAGTGATGCCCCGGAGCGGGCTCAGCTTTTCCGAGCAGATTGTGGCGGCGGGGGGATCGGTGCCCGGCGCGGCGGAGCTGACCGCGGTTCAAAAGGGCAGCGGCCGCATTGACGACACCTGGTCGACCTTGTCGGATTACGAAGTGAAATGTATGATTGACAAGGCGATTTTAACCGATGGCAAAGTGCGCGTGCCGGATGTTCTCATCGATTTTTTTGGCGCCGAATACCGGGAAAAGCGCGTGGTTTTTCTTTTCGAAGGGCGGGAATTTCCGTCTTATCTCGAAAGCGCGAGCGGTGAGGGCGCCTATACCCTCACTTTCAGCCGGGCACTCAGCCGCAAGCTCATGGGGATCTTTTCCCAGTATGACGATTTTTTTGCCCAGGCACCTTCGGCCGAGAAAGACGCGGCCTGGCCCTATCTGGCGATTGAAAAATTGGACGAGGGCGAGTTTTCAGCTAAGCTCATCATGCGGGACGACGAAGCGCTGATGCGCAAGCAGAGGCTCTTTGATTTTATCGGGCCGGGCAAATCCCTGGCCGGCTTCGCCGATTCTTACGAGCTGCTCTTTTTCAAGCAGTATTTGACGCAGGCCGACAATTTGTGGCGGGCCGACGTCTTTATGGTGGCCGGCGGTGTGCAGCAGTTTTACAAAGAGCGGATTGCGTCGGGCAAAGCGCAGGATCCCAAGGCGGTCAAAACGCTGGGCACCATGGCCGACGCAGGCCTCGATGCGGTGCTCGACTTTTTGATGGACGGCCCCTATCAGGCTTATGCGGCGGATGGGTTTATTCAGACCAGTCAGGAGGGTGAGCATTTTTACTTTGCGATGGACCGCGACCTGATGGATGAGCTGTCGATGGACGACAAGAACACGATGGCTGCCCTGCTCGACGAGAAAATCGATTATTATTTCGGTCGCCTTGACGGTCCCAGTCTTCAGGAAAATCTGGGTACCTGGCTCGATGGTTATGCTGATTATTTTGAACGCGATTTCCGTTATTCCTTTAAAGACGTGATTACCGAGCAGATCCCCGGCAGCATCGAGGGCCTCGGCCTCATCGACAGCCGCCGCTACAAGGTGGTGGGCTTCGCCGGCGAGGAGGACTGGGCCGAAGTTCCCTGGGTGGAGATCCTCGACAAGCAAATCGCCCGTTTGCCCAACACGGCGGTGGCGGTGAAATATCTGCTGAGCAAGGACAGCCGCAAGCTTTATCTCGCGTTGACCGTGGGCATAAAACAAATCCAAAACGCCATTATCAAAGCCGGTCAGCTTGATCCGGAGGAAAACCGCAAGGCTTTCGAGATGGCCGTCAGCGACGAAGTGGGGCCCCAGGTGGCTCAGCTGCGCAGTTTGATCAATCCGGAAACTTTCAGTGCTGACACTGATGTCATCGACTTCGATGATCTGCGTTTTAAAGACGCCGTGGTTTTCTATCGGGAATACGACGGCGCCGTGCCGGCGGAGGCTATTTTGGAGAGCGATTTAGCGGCCATGCTCGCGGTTTACGACACCTATCTGCACCGCTGCGTGCTGAAGGACGAAGCGGCACCCAGGCCGGAAGTACCGGTCGAACCGCCGACAAAAGAGGAAGTGACGCCTGATGTGCAGACGCCCGACGATTCAGAGGAAACAGGGGGGCTGAATGATGTCCTTGACGCGTCGTTGGATGATGACGGCGTCGATTTCGATGATTTGGACGACCTGGATGCGTTCGACGATCTGGCGGACCTGGACGATTTTGATTTAGCGGATGTGGACGAGCCCGATGATGCGGGCACATCCAAAGCGGCAGCGGAATCGGAGACGGTGCGTGCGGCACTGACTTCTGAAACGAGCGAGCCGGCAGAAGCTGACATAACAAAAGCGGCGCCGCAAAGGAGCGATGAAGCGTCGGCGGGGCAGCTCGCGTCAGCGGAGGACGCGGCACCGGCGACATCCGGCTCATCGGCTGTTGAGGAAGCGTCGGCCAATCCCTTTGATCACGTTATTTCCGATGTGATGGCGGCGGCGATCAACGGCAAAAACGGCGAAGAGGAAACCCGTTCCATCGCAGCGCATGATGAAGCTCAAGTGCAGCAGGTCCAGACCGCCGCAGAGCCCGGCTCGGATGAAGCGCCTGGCGTTAAAGTGCCGAAACCTCAGCCGGCAATGGCGGCACAGCCTGAAGCGTCTCGGCCATCGCCGGTTGTCGAATCTGAGGCTGGTGTGAGGCAGCCTCCGGTGCAGATGGCCGTCCCTGAGCAGCCGGTGGTGAATGCGGCGGCCGGGCCGGTGCCCGGCGGCCAGACACCCTATGCCCAGGCAGCAGTGCAGGTGGTGACAAACGGCGGCGGCCTCACGAAGGAAGACCTGGTCGCCGTGCAAAAAGTGATGCTTCAAGCCCAGCTCAAGGCACAGAAGGCCATGCTCAAAGCCGAGCGCAGGCAGCAGCTCGCTGCGGAAAAACGGGCGAAGGCTCTGGCGCCGGCGCCCCGGAGCCGGGCGGATCTGCGCACCGATGAAGCCATGCAGGAAACACCCCTCGATATGGCGGGGCTCATGCGGCAGATCACCCACTACATTTCGGCCGGCGGTTTTCAGTGTGATGCGGGCGATGTGACCGATCTCTTCCTCACATTGAAGGCCGGATCTCTGGCGTTAATTACCGGCGGAGCCGGTATTGATAAGGTGGCTTTTGTGCGTCTTTTTGCCGAGGCCGTGGGGGCGGACGCGACCAACGGCCGCTTTAAGCGCGTGCCGGTGCGGCCGGGCTGGGAGAACGGCGACGGGCTGCTCGGCACATTGGGCGAGGGCGGCAAGTTTGTGCCTGGGGCCATTACCGATGTGGTGGCCGCCGCGACGGAGAATCCGGATAAACCCTACTTTGTCTGCCTGGATGAGATGACGCTGGTGCCCATTGAGAAGTATTTTTCCGAGGTGCTCTCGGTGATGAACAGCGCGCGACCGCAGAACGGCCGCCTGGTGACGGATCCCTTGCTGGGAGTCGAGGCCTTCGGCAACGACACCGAGGCCCGGGACTATTATGGCGATTTGACCCTGCCGGACAATCTCTTTTTCATCGGGACCGTCAGCAATGAAGAGGCGCGCCACGGCGTCAGCAAGCGGCTGATCGAGCATGCGGCGGTGATCGAGCTCGGCCCGCAGGATCTGTCGCTGGTGCCGCCGCCGGTCGCCGTGCCCCGGCCCTATCGATTAAAAAGCGATTGCTTCCGCCGGGATATCTTTTCCCTCTCGGCGGTGGTCAATCATCGCAAGACCATCACGGACATGGTAACCTTGCTCAATGTGATTAACGAGATTTTGCGCCGGGCCGACGCCCAAATCGGTTTCCGGGTGCGGGACGAAATCTGTTTCTTTTTGTATTACAATGCGGAGTACGGCCTGATGGCGCCGGAAACCGCCATCGATGACACCATTGTCCAGAAGATGATCCCTCGGATTGCCGGGACGGCGGCAGAAATCGAAACGGTGCTGCGGGAATTGTTTAAGATCTGCGCCGGCACCCAGGACGACGACGCGATTGATGAGCCATTTGATCCGGCATCGGGGCTTTTCCCTAAAAGCGCAGCTAAACTGGCCGAGATGGCTGCTCAGCTGAGCGTGTCGGACAGGGCCTCCTATTGGAAACTGACTTAACGCTTAACGGTAAAACTTAAGGCAATCATAACCCGAGGCGTTTTTTCGGGTGATGATTGCTTTTTTTAAGGATTCTGCTTTAGACTTAGGAGCGTATCAAAAATTAATTTAAGGAGTTTTTTAAAATATGGAAACAAAAGTGGCAAAAAAGAAAAGCTGGAAGCCGATCGTGCTGAATATTCTTGGTATTATTTTCGCCGTGGCCTTTTTCTACGGTATTTTTTATTCAGTGCAGTCCGTTGCATCCACGGTCGCCCAGTATAAAGCCATGGGAACGAATATTCCCGGAAGTTATGTCGTGCAGCAAATTATTTCTGCGATTATGAACGTGGCGTTGCCGTCGCTGTTTTTCAGTGCGGGGTCGTTTTCGCTGGCGTATCTGATCGGCAAGGCAGAACAGGGCGTGGCTCCTGCCGCCGATGAAACCGCGACAGAACCGGTTGAAGCCGCGGAAGCGGTGGAAGAAACCGCCGCGGACGAAGCGGAAAAAGCTGACGATAACGAAGCAGCCGACGAAGCGATCGAAGCAGAGGCAAAAGAAGACGCTACAGAATAAAGTGTTAAACACAAAAAGGCGATGCTCACGGCATCGACTCACGCTGTCAAGAAAAACTTCTATCGCGTAAGGAGGTACCTGTACCGCAAACCGACACTGGTAGGCAGGGAGAGAATCCTAAGATGAGCGGGA
>NZ_GL622359.1:33553-84334 GCF_000185505.1 Pseudoramibacter alactolyticus ATCC 23263
AAAAAAAGGAGTAAGGGCACTGGCAGACGACCAGGTAGATAGGCCGGAGGCGGAAGTCCAGCAATGGATGGAGCTGACCGGTACTAATCGGCCGAGGTCTTGATCCAAGGTGTTACGGTTAGTTTATGTTGTTTTGAGTGACCTTAAGCAGCGAACCCAATCCAGAATGGATTGGTGTGAGTCGCAGACATTGTTAAATAGGTTTCGTGATAATGGCAGAGAGGCCACACCTGTTCCCATCCCGAACACAGCAGTTAAGCTCTCTTGCATCGAAAGTACTTGGCGGGCAGCTGCCTGGGAGGATAGATCATCGCGATACCTTTTTTATTGTTATTTTTTAAGTCAGATTATAAAATCTTCAAGATAATAACGACCATTAAGTCACACCCTAATCGGTCGACGCTATAAAATTTGCTATAGGCCCAGCATGCGCTGGGTCTTTTGTATAGGTAATTTGTCAAATTAAGTGCAACATTTTCAATGTGCGTTTATTTCGTAAATAATTTCATTAGGTGTTTTATAGCCAAGGCATTTTCGTGGGCGGTTATTCATCAGTTCAAGATAATACTTTAGCTCTTCATCTATTTGTGAGAAATCCATACCTTTTGGATAGAATTCTCTTAAATAATCCGTTTGCATTTCTGTTTGTCCCTTTTTGCCAGGCGCAAATATGGATCGCAAAAATATGTATTGCAATTCAGCTTCTCTTCGATTTTTTTATAACCGGAGAATTCTTTCCCGCGATCGAAAGTAATTGTTTTGACTAAGTCATCAGGGAAACCCTTTAATGCATTTATAATTGAGGGAGTAACGACTGCGGCTGTCCTGTTCGGAACTTTGATCGCAATATATGTTCTTGATTTGCGCTCTGTCAGTGTCACAAAACAAACAGCTGATTTCCTTTTATGGTCAATTCTGCCTGATTCAACGGTATCTCCTTCCCAATGACCTAACTCCGCACGTTTGCATACTTCTTTTGGGCGTTTCTCGATTAGTTCTACCACCATCATTGAACTTTCCTCTGTTTTCCGCGGATCTTTTAAACTTTCCTTTTCTTCTTAGGCGAGTCATTCTTATATAACCAAGTCTTTTTTGATGGATCATTCTATAAATCGTTGCCGTGGAAGGTAAATTGAAGTCAGTGGTTTTTCGGTTCGCTATTTGTCCGGGAGACCAATGATCTTCTATCTTAGATTTCACATAAGATACGATCACTTCATCTGCAATGGTCTTTCTTCCGCAATTACATTTTCGTCTTCGATAATTGTCTTGTGCTTTTGATGGCGTATAACGATTCATCGCATATCGAATACTTCTATAGCTGTTTCGTTTTAATTCTCTGGAAATTGTGCTTGGCCTTCTTCCAGGCTGCTTCGCTATTTTGCGAATTGATAAGCCCGAGGGATTTGAGTTGTGATATGACTATCCTTTTGCTTATGTTAAGATGGTTATAGTTCATGGTACTCTTCTGATATAAATGTTTGTTGGTCACTCACATTTTATCATTTGAGTCCATGGACTTTTATTTTTACGTGATGTTACGCTTAATATAATAATTTACTAGCATAAAATATTTCTCGAAATAAGTTAGACATTTCTAATAATGATAGTTGATTCTAACAAAAGAAATGGCTATAATCTGATATGGAAAGTATCATAAAAAGTTGTCATATACATCTAAAAGGGGGAGTAATAGATGCAGGAAAAGTATAGAAAAAATGATCTTACGTATAAATGTACAAATATTCAACGTGCTTATTTGCTTGGAAGAGAGTCTCATTTTGAATTGGGGGGGGTGTTCTACGCACGAGTATTATGAGTTTATTAATCAATTAGATATTGAACGCTTTGAATGGGCGCTCAATGAAGTGATTAAACGGCAATTGGCAATGCGGGAAATGATTGATGCATCGGGCAATCAATTATTTTTAGAAAATGTTCCCACCTATAAAATTGAAATATTGGATTGGTCTAGTTGGTCGGATAATGAGATCGAACAGGGACGAAACGAAATGAGAGGGCGGTATGAGGATGAGGTCATGCCAATCGCTCAGTGGCCCATGTTTCGTTTTATTTTCGCAAAATTGCCAAATCATGATCAATTATTATTTTTCTCTTATGATCTTTTGATTTCGGATGCCTTAAGTTTCACGATTATGTGCCGCGAAATAGAGAATTTTTACAATGGTAATCCATACATTTCAATGACGGCTGATTATACGGAATATTTGGATTACGTTGAGCAACGAAAAAACACAAAACGCTACGAACGAGATCGCAGATATTGGCAGGATCATATAAATGAAATTGCGCCGGCACCTAATGTCCCAACAAAAAATGGAGGAATTCAGGGAAAGGTTTTTCAGAGAAAAGAATACTTTGTCAAAAAAAGTAACTGGGCAATGATAAAAAAATTTTTGGCGAGTGAAAAGATTTCTCCGACGCATGCTGTTTTGGGGATTTATGCAGCAGTGATAGGCTTTTGGTGCAGTCAAGATCAATTCACACTTAATCTTCCGATGACGAGTCAATTAAGACGTAAAAATGGCATGGATCGAATCATGGGAGATTTTACAGAAAGCATGCTGTTGACGTTGCCAAATTGTGAAGTTCAGATTTTAGATTACATCCGGATTGTGATAAAGGCGTTTTATAAAGCCTATAAGCATATTGCATATGATGGCGTCGAAGTCATGCGCGATTTGCAGAAGGCAAAGGGAGGTCCGGTTTTATTCCCAATTGTTTTCACAGGGATGATTAGCGAAAACCTTGGTTTTGAAAGCATCGATTTTTTTGGAAAAATGCAATACGAAATCAGTCAAACACCACAGGTTCAATTAGATTGTCAAGTATTTGAAGCAAATGGAGAATTAAAAGTTGTTTGGGATTACAGACGGGAATGCTTTGAAGAAGAGCAGATTTCGGAAATGTTTGATGTATTTATTCACATCATTGAAAATTTGCCGCAAAAGGATCTTTATGTAACCCTTCCAGAACGTCAAAAAAATAAATGGGCCGCTTATAACAAAACGGTGGTGGATTACAGCCCAACGTGCTTGACAGATTTGATTGGCCTTCACGCGTTTGAAAAATTTAGGATTAGTGACTCGATGCAGACACTAGAACAAGAATCTTTTAGAACCTTAGCTTTTCAAGTCGCCTCGCTTTTGAAAGCAAAGGGGATAAAACGTGGAGATCGTGTTGCCATTTTGGGGAATCGAAGCATAGAAACGGTTGCTTCGATGTTGGGTATATCACTTATTGGTGGCGTTTATGTGCCGCTTAATCCTCAATATCCATTAGAAAGGCAACAAACCATTGTCAATAATTCAAGTTGCAAACTTTGTATTGATCAAGCATTTTTTGACCAACTTGCTCTTTTGGCATCTTTGGATTTTGAGGCTGCGGATATGAATCCTGACGAAGAAGCGTACATTATCTACACATCGGGCAGTACGGGAACACCAAAAGGGGTGGTGATTTCGCATGGAGCTGTTTGTAATACCATTTTGGATATAAACAAAAGATTTAATGTCAACGCGGAAGATAGGATTGTGTCTGTAGCGTCCTTTGGATTTGATTTGTCTGTTTACGATGTTTGGGGAAGCATTGCTTCGGGCGCTCATTTGGTTATTGCAGACAATACGACGGATATAAAAAGCCTTCAAAAAACGCTCATTGAAAAAAACATTACGGTGTGGAATTCGGTGCCGACCATGATGGGACTTTTAGTGGATATCATGGACGAAAATGAAATAAACGAAACATTGCGATTGGTTTTGCTAAGTGGAGATTGGATTCCACCGGATTTGCCGGTCAAAATTAAAAAACATTTTCCGAATGCCGAAATTATCAGTTTGGGAGGTGCGACCGAAGGGAGCATTTGGTCGATTTATTATCCGATTACCAGGGATTTAACAGAACGAGCGAGCATTCCGTATGGCTATCCATTAGGCAACCAGCAGATGGTTATTTTGGCAAAAAATAATCAATTGGCTCCTTGGGGAGTTGAAGGAGAAATTGCCATTGGCGGAAGAGGTGTTGCATTAGGATATGATGCGGATTCAGAAAAAACAGAAAAAGTTTTTGTGAATTTTTTACCCGATTTTGGCCGCATTTATCGCACGGGTGATTATGGGGTTATGGATGAAGAAGGCTATATGGTCTTTAGAGGAAGGCGGGATAATCAAATTAAAAGACATGGCTACCGGGTTGAACTCGGAGAAATTGAGCAAAACATTTCAAAAATTCCAAATATTCGTAAGGCAATAGTGACAGGTGGCAGTGATGGACCATCACAAGATGACAACATGCTTTTAGCCTATATTGTTCCCGAAGAGGGCACGCATCTCGAAGAAAGGCGTCTATCCGAAAAGAATAGCGCTTATTTTTCAAATAAAAAATTGATTTGGGAAAAGCAGCAAACTTTTCAAAATATCGCCGATTATATGAATTCCATGAATACGGTAGCGCTTTCGTATATGAATCGATTGTTTGATCATGAAATATCGATTGATGCGTTGAGTGAATGGATGGAAACTAAGGGATTTTCAAAAAAATTCGAAGGATTGCTGAAAAACTGGCTGAAAATACTATTAACTGAAGGTTATTTTGAAAAATCAGAAGATGGTATCTTAAAACGTTCGAAACTGGGCAAAGAAAAATTAGAAACACAAATAACGGAAATTTTTGAAGACGCATTTACGGGCATGCTCGACATCTTGAACGGCCTGAATCATTTGTCAATGCGCGCTTTGCAAGATTATTTTATGGATTGCTTTAAACAGCATGAACGCTTGTTGCGCGAAGAGGTTTCACCTTTGGCATTGTTTTATGGCGAAAATGATGAAGCCGCATTAGGGATATACCGCGATAATATCCTGGCGACTGAAATGAATGAAGTTTTATCCGAAACGATTGGGTTGCTATCGAAACAAAAAAAAGACGAGCCATTTAGAATTTTGGAAATTGGCGCGGGAACGGGTTCAACAGCAGAATGTGTGCTCAACAAAATAGATCGGGATCGCTGCCGATATGTTTTCAGCGATATCTCGGATTTATTTTTAAACCAGTCTTGTGTCCGTTTGGGAGATAAGGGAATAGACTATGTTCTGTTGGACATGGATCAAAATTTCCAGAGTCAAGGCTGTCCTTTTGGCCATTTTGACGTTGTATTGTTTTCAAATGCCTTGCATGATGCCGCGGATATCACCATGACGTTAAAAGAAATCAAGCAGGTTTTAAAGAGGGACGGTTGGCTCATCCTTTTAGAAACGACGAAAAACATGCCCATTCAAATGTCAACCGTCGGGTTCTTAGAAGGGCTTAATCATTGTGAAGATTTCCGAAAAAATGGCAGCGGTCCAATGCTTGATAGTGGGCAGTGGCAGAGCATCTTAAACGAAGCAGGCTTTCGAAATGTGGAACCATTTTTAGACACAGACGAACCAGGCGGATCGCTGTGGCTCAATCTTTTCTTTGCGCAGAATGACAATTTGCAGCTGGATATCAGCGCAGAAACAATTCAAACTTATTTAAAAAATCAACTACCAGGCTACATGATGCCGGATCAAATTTTCCGTTTAGAAGAAATTCCATTGACAATAAATGGGAAGATTGATTTTAAAAATTTACCCAAACCGCAACTGAAAAAGCGAGCAAAGAACAAAGTTGAACCAAAAACGGATATGGAAAAACGACTTGTTTCTTTATGGGCAACCTATTTAGATATTGAGCAACCAAGTGCGACAGATGGCTTCTTTGAGATGGGAGGAGACTCCATTAAATCCTTTGCCTTGCCAAAGGCGATTCAAGATAAATTTGGCATTGATTATTCGTTGAGGGATGTCTTTCGATGCAGCCGTTTAAATGAGATGGCGGAACAGATACGGCAACGGACGGAATAGGGGAATGATGTGAAGAAATTATTTTGCATCCCCTATGCAGGGGGATCCGCCAATATTTATTCGTCTTGGCGCAAGTGGCTTGACAGCGATATCGAGCTTATCCCAATCGAATTAGCTGGTAGGGGTTCTCGATGCGGGGAATCATTTTATACGTGTTGGGAATCAGCCACAAGCGATTTATATACCCAAATCACTGCCCAAATACAACCGGGTGATATTTATGGGATTTATGGGCATAGCATGGGGAGAATGAGTGTGAAGGTGTGGGGATCCAACTATGGGTCGAAAACGAAAAATTAAAGTTCAGAGCGCCAAAGGGCGCCTTGACAGAAACACTCAAGGGAAACATTAAATTACATAGAGCCGATATGATATCGGCATTAAAGAATTTGGACGCAATTAGCCTCGACCACAAAGGGGATGTCTATGAGCCATTTTTATTGACGGATGTACAATCTTCGTACTTGGTGGGGAGAGGAGATGTTTATGCCTATGGCGGCATTGGGTGTCACGCTTATATAGAAGTCAAGATGGCAAAAATTGATCGCGACAAAATGGAAAAGGCCTGGCACAGGGTTATTGGCAAACACGAAATGTTAAGAGCCCGAATCATGCGGGAAGGCTATCAACAAGTCGATAAAGATTTTCAATATCCTGAAGTAAAAGAAGTAATTGTCAATCAGGATCAATTTGAAAATCAAATATTATCGGTTCGAAACGATCTGTCCCAGAAAAATTATGAACCAGATTGTCCGCCACTATACGAACTAGCGATTAGCAGCACCACTCAAGACAGCGTAATCCATTTTTCGATGGATATGCTTTTAGCGGATTCAATCAGCATGGGGATTATTTTAAAAGACCTTCTGCATTTCTATGGAAAGGCTGATGGCGAAGTGGAAACTTTGCCAATCAGTTTTAGTGATATTGTTCGGTATCGTGAAAAAGATAAGATGAGGCCAAGCTCAAGAATAAAGCATGAGAATGATCGCCGGTATTGGATGGATAGAATAGAGACATTCCCGGACTCACCACATTTATTACTTCGCGATGATGCAGAAGCATCTCAACCTGTTTTCGATCAATTTGAATACCTCATGCCGGAAACGATGTGGAAATCATTTGAAAAAAATGCAGGTAGATTCCAGGTCACACCTTCCTCGGCATTGATGAGTGCATTTGCTAAAACTTTGGATCATTGGTCGAGCAACGATGCCTTTGTGTTAAATGTGACATTAATGATGCGAGAGAATATTCACCCGATGATAAATGAAATTGTCGGAGATTTTACGAGCAATGATCTTCTGGCCTACGATTATCACAATGAATCATTTGCTGAATGTTCGCAACAAATGCAAATGCAACTTTGGACCGATCTGGAGCATCGTCATTATGGCGGCGTAGACGTCATCCGGGAACTGAATCGCCAAAAATCGTTTCCTATTTTGTTTCCCTATGTTTTCACCAGCACACTAGGCATTGATAATTTGGATGCGGCAAATGTCGATGTACTCTATAAAACAAGCCAGACACCTCAAGTTTTTATTGATTGTCAGGTGTCCAAGTTACGGGGGAAGCTTTCAATTATTTGGAGTGTTAGAAAAGGTGTTTTTAACGAAGAGGCAATTCCACTTGTTTTTGAGGATTTCAAGAATTTATTGGACAAGCTGGCAGAAAGTGAAAAGGCTTGGGAAGGGCAAGATGAGGGATTTCTATCCGAACAAAATCCCTCATACAAAACGTATCGCGAAGCACTGAACCGGCAAGAAGAAAATTGGCGCATTGATTATGAGCCAGTGGATGTGCAAGGGTGCGAGTGTGCGCTACGCGATCAATTAGAGATAAAAGACGCAGCCATCGTTGGCGAAAAAAGGCTGCATGTATATATTGACCCAACCATCTCTAAATATCCAAATGATAGAGAAGCGCTCAATCAAAAAATTGTCGATGAAACGGGTCAGAAAGCAGCGGTGTTATGCGCATCTATTGATAAAGAAAAATTTTTAGAAGAATTATCTTTGGCAGATGATATCGCCATTCTCGATATTTATCAGACATTTAAAGACGTAGGTATTTTTGAAAAAGAAAATCAAATTTACGATATCAAAGCCATTAACGAACAATTAGCGGTCGTACCAGAATATGAGTCGTTAATAAGACGATGGCTCAATGCTTTAAAACGAGATGGATTTATCGTCGGAGATTTTAACAGCGGATTTCGAGCGGTATCTGTAGATTTGGAAGACAAACAGGCTCAGGTAAAATCCCGTGCACAAAAGATGACCATTCAACAGGTGGGAAGTCAAGGGATGGAGGACTATCTCATTTCTTCTGGTCATCATTTGTCGTCAGTGATTAGTGGTGAAATAAATCCGGTGGCTTTCCTATTCCCCGAAGGTGAAAGTGAAAGAGCGCACGCGATTTATCATGATTTATTTGCGGCTAAATTAATGAATGAGATGGCTTTATCTGCTATGGAATCCATCATGACGAAGAAAAAACATTGGCGGATTTTGGAAATAGGTTCTGGTGTTGGGGGGACATCCGATGCTGTCGTCCCATTTTTGCAGGATAAAGAGGCCACTTATTATTTCACCGATATCTCAAATTATTTTTTGCAGAATGCGAAAAAGAAATATCAATCGTATGAGAATGTCAAATACGCTATCTATGATCTCAACCGCTCGTGTGATGAACAGGGGTTTGAGCCGGGATATTTTGACATCATCATCAGTGCCAATACATTCCATAATGCAGAAAATGGCACAGAAGCAATGAAGTTAATGAAGAGGGCATTGTCGCCGGATGGATTTTTGATCTTCTTGGACTGCATTTGGGAAGCAAATGCCCTGTTGGCGTCAAAAGGGATGTTACACACCGGGAAGATTTTAGATTCGCGAGGAGCAGATAATCGAATTTTCTTTAACGATCAGGAATGGCGAAATATGTTTAATCAATCGGGATTGTCATTAGTCGATACTTATCCATTGTCCGGTGATTTTTTTGAAAAATCTACATTGAAATACTACACCGTTCAGTATCAGAAAAATTATGTTGTTCCGGAAAAAAAGGAAATTTTCGATGCCCTGAGTGCCTATGTTGTTTCAGAAAAGAAGATCAAGGAATTGACAATATCCCCTTATTTGCCACAAAAAAATAATCAAATTGATAAAACCGCACTCACTAAAAATCAATTAAATAGAACTGAGGAATCTATCAAAAATGATTATTGTGGTCCCCAAACAGTCATGGAAAAGGCAATAGCTGAGATCTGGCAGGAAGTCTTTGAATTTGTCAATACACCGGATATAGATGAAAACTTTTTTGAAATGGGTGGCGATTCCTTGGTAGCTTCTATGGCGGTTACAAAGATGCGCAAGCGGATCGATGCCTGTCATCAGCAGGAATGGAATGATTTGATGAATTTGTTATTGAAAAATAGTACCATTCGGTCATTTGCCCGTGCGCTCGAAACCCAATCATCCGAAAGCGAAGAAGCAATACCGGACTATGTGTTAGTTTATCAAAAAGGATCAACGGATCCCAAAAAGATATGGGCATTTTTAGTGAACGGTACAGGAACCATGCCCATTTATCAGCCTGCTTATGAAATTTTGAAACGACAAGTTTCGCCCGACGACATGATTGTGGGCTTGCATTGTGGCGATCAAGAAAAGTTTTTGATGATTGATCCCGAGAATGTGATAGCGGCAATGGCGAAGAGAAATGCTGAATACTTAGCCGATAAAAAGACAGATCACATCACATTAATTGGGCATTGCTTTGGTGGATGTGTTGCCGTTGAAACTGCGAGATATCTCCAAAAATTGGGATCTAATAACGTTCATGTCGCCATGTTGGATACGCGTTCATGGCATGGTGTCTATGATAATGCTTTGTTCTTTGAAAAAGGGTTTGGTGAGATGTATGGTGCCGATATGCGAGCGTGCGGCTATATAATTGACGATGAACTTCTAAAGAAAACAATGCGGGATTTTGAAAAACAAGCAGGCCGCCTTCTGACAGAAGACGAACTTTGCCATTCTTCTTTGGTGCCGGTGTCTATACGAGATTGCTTTTCAAAACTTCAAAAAGTTCCGGTTCGTACGCGCATCAAAAATATTTTCGATCAAGTGGCAACTCAATTGCCGGATGGATTTGACGAGACCTTCTTTATTAATTCATATTTTGTCTTTGAAAAGATCATTAAAGCCTTTACCGGGTATGTGCCGCAAGCACCATACGAAGGATCAGTAGACGTGTATCTGGCCAAAGATTTGAGTGGTTATTTTCTGTTGAGCGATGATGTCAATGAAATGGATTATGCTCGGATGGCAGTAAAGAATGGCGGCGAGCGTCATTGGGAGGAAGGTGATCATTTTGGCATCATGGAGTCTCCCAGTATTGATCGTATTATCACAGCATTGACATCAAAAATAGTGAAAGGGGGACTGGATGGAAAATAAAGTTGTTGGCGTATTGGGATGTGGTGGTGCAGTGGGGAAACCCGCTGTCACCCACTTGCTAAAAAAATATTCTGTATTGGGTGGGCAGCGTCACCCCATTGATTTTGGGAGCGAGTCCTTTCAATGGGTCCAAACAGATTTTGAAGATCCGCAATCTCTTCGAAACTTTTGTGAAAAATGTGATATCGTCGTCAATACGGCAGGACCTTCTTCAAAAATTCGAGATAGGGTTGCCCGATGCGCTCTTGAAGTGGGGTGTGATTATGTCGATGCATCCGGCGAAACAATCTTTTTGGATCGACATGAGCCGATTTATACGCAGAGCAAACAAGCCATTGTGATAGGGGCAGGATTTGAAGCCGGATTGACCGGATTGGTTCCATATAAATTGGTGAAAGACTTCGATCATGTTGACGAGGCTTTCTGTTATTGCGGGAGTCGGCAGAGGATCAGTTTGTCGAGTTTAGTGGATTTGCTGAATAGCTGTTTTATTGACTCAGGATTTGCCAATGCGTTCTATCGGGAAGGTGAGATTGTCCCGCACGTCGTGCCAGGAGAAGAACTTTTTAATATCTCCGGTTTTCGTGATGAAGTTTATCTGAAGCCATATGTCAGCAATGAAGTGTTGACGATGGCTAAACAATGCAATATTTCAGAGCTACGCTGGTATCATGCGGTCGCAGAGCTTGAAACCATGGGAATCATGAATGATATGTTCCAAAGCGTGAATCACGTGGCGGATAAAGATTTTCAATACGCGTTGGTGAAGCGCTATCAAAAGGTTTTTGATGCGATTACGAATACCCGACCATATTTCAATACCGTGTTTTACGACTTAAAGGGATTAAAAGACGGCAGACCAATCCGTTTGGGGACTACCGTTCAAGTGAAAGAATCCTATGAGATTTGTGGCCTGGTGGCGGCATGTACAGCAGAACATTTATTGAAGCATCCAACCTGTCACGGAGTCTCATGGGCCTGTGAAATTTTGGATCCGGATAAAGTTTTAGCCATTTGTTTGGAGACAGGGGCGATCAGTGACTTTAGGACCGTTTCGTTGGATATCAATGAGGAGGCTCAAGGCCAGTCGTTTGTCCCGCAATTAGAAGATGGAGAGATAGCATAATGAGACAGGAAGATTTAGATTTAAATGGCGTACAGCGAACAATGTATATAACGATGCTTGCGAGAGCCAGGGAAACACAAAGAACAGGTGCGTTGGTTACCGATTTAAAAGCGGTTGAGATGCAGTCAAAGATTAAAGATATTTTCCCGGTTGAAAAAGGAGATTGGAAATCGGAAACGGGTGTGATTGTCCGAACCACTATTTTGGACGAGTATATTCAAAATTATATTAATCAACATCCCAATGCCTGCTGTATTAATTTGGGGTGTGGCTTAGATACGCGATTTTATAGACTCAATCAGCATGATATCACTTGGTATAATGTCGATTTGCCAGGCGCCATTGAAGTGAGAAAAAAATTATTGGGCGAGGATCCAGCAGTGACGACTATCGCTGGCAGTATTTTAGAAACCAAATGGATGGAGGCCATTCATGAAGACGATCGACCGGTTTTGATCATCATGGAAGGCTTGCTCATGTATTTTGACGAGTCCGATGTCAAAAGAATCATGTCCATGCTCTATGAGCGTTTCCCGAAGGCCACCTTAGTTGTCGAGATACTGTCGGATAAAGTTGCGGGTAAAACGAAAATGACAAAATCAATCGAAAAGACGGGCTCTACTTTTAAATGGGGGCTACACTCTGGAACATTGCTACCGGTCATTAATCCACATATTTGCTTTATCAAAGAAATGAATTTGGTAGACCGTATGTATTTGAAAAACGGCATCTATAAGCTGTTATCAAAAATAAATGCGATTCGCAACCTGAGCAATCGCATTGTTATGGCGGAATTTAAATGAGTGGGGTTAGGCGTCAGCCGAAGCGCTTATTTATCATTGCTATTTTTGTCTGCATTTTTTTAATCATGTTGGGATTGTATCGATCAATGATGCCTCGTTTAGGGGCAGAGCAGTCCTGCGATACCAGTTCGGATGGCGAGAGTATAGCCATTAACGGCCATATCATGTGGATAAAGGTTCTTAATCGGGAAAGTAAAGCAACACCTATTTATGTCCTTGGAGGTGGGCCTGGCTTTTCAACGAATTATTTGGAAAAGTCGCTGCGATTTTTAGCAAAAGATCATCCTGTTATTTTTTTTGATGGTCGATGCAGTGGGCGCTCAGAATATACAGCCGATCTTTCAGATTGTACCTTTCAAAATTATGCAAAAGATTTGGAAGTTCTGCGCTCTCGTTTAACATCTGATCGAAAAATTATTATTTTGTCACATTCTTCTGGCGCAATCACGGCAATGGCATATGCGGATGCTTATTGGAATCAGCTCCAGGGTATGATTTTTATCTCTCCCGTGGGATATAAGACAAAAGTTAAATATAGCGATGAATACTTGCACACCGGATTTCCGCCTTTTAATCAGAAATACGCAAATGTTTGGTTTGAAACAAATTTGGATCAATTGTATGGTAAATATTTTGCTAACAAAGAGGTAGAAGGCGTTCTAAAAGATATACGGGTTAATTACGCACTGATGATGAAAAATGAGGGCAAGGATCACTATAACTATAAGCATTCTTTGCGTCAGATTCAGGTGCCGACTTTAATCATTTCCGGGGGAAAACGCGAAACGCCTATTACGGGGAGTAAAGAATCAAAAAAATTAGCCGAACTCATTGCCGGTTCAACTTATTATCGATTTAACCATAGCGGTCATTTTAGTTTTGCGGAAGAACCGCAGCATTTTAAAAGAGTTGTCAACCAATTCATGGCGCAGTTCTTTTAAAAAATAAAATAGAATTTGGAGAAAGAGGATCGTGGAAGAAAAAATCAAAGAAATTATTATGGAAGCATTGTGTGTGAATGAAGATGAAATCAGCGATAACGTTACGTTTGACGAATTGGGGGCCGATTCATTAAACATTATCGAAATTGTTTCTATGATTGAAGATGAATTTGAAATTGAAATTGAATTTGAAGAATTCAGCGCGATTGAAACGTATGGTCAAATGGTGTCGGTATTACAGGACAAACTAGCCGCTTAGGTGAGATTGTGTTCCCCGAATGAAAAAACCATCAATATCCCCAAGAGTCAGCTCCGTGAGTGTCACAGGAGCTGGCTCTTTTAGTATGGGTTTAAGCCAGTTGAGTGCGTAAGCGGGTTTCTCAGAAGAGAAAAGAGCACGCACGAAATAAAAAACTACCTGCTAAGCGAGTGGAAGGAAAAAGTTATACGAAAAGAAACTGCCCCTTCGTATAATGGTGAAGTTCAAGCTACCAGAAGGAAAGGAGCAGTAAAATGGCCAATCAATCGAATAGTTTGGCACACATGAAATGGTTGTGCAAATACCATATCGTATTCATGTTAAAGTATAGACGAAAAACGATATACAATCAATATCGGAAAGATTTGAGAGAAATGCTACAAATATTGTGCCGATGCAAAGGGGTAGAAATAATAGAAGGGCACTTAATGCCGGATCATGCACATATATTAGTGAGTATACCGCCTAAACTATCCGTGTCATCATTCATGGGAAATCTAAAAGGGAAAAGCAGCATAATGTTGTACGAACAATTTGGAGAATTAAAATATAAGTATCGCAATAGGGAATTCTGATGTAAAGGCTACTATGTAGATACAGTTGGGGAAACGAGAAACGCATCAGTGAGTATATAACGAACCGATTGTTAGAGGATAAATTGGGCGAGCAACTGACAATGTCGGGGCAAGTCCATTCAAAAGTAAAAAGTAGCAAAAGGGCAAAGCGACTGACAGATCATTTTACACGTTTACGTGTCTGCGAGGAGCATAAGGCTTTGTCCGACATATGTCGGAAAAAGTTTTCTCACATTGTTTGTTCGTTGTGCATTGGGGTCGAAGGTCGCAATGTTCGCAGTTGAATGGAATGCTTTTATATACTTGATAACCGTTGCGATCGATCGCTGCATCATAAGGCGTCTTATTGTTGGGACAGATGACAAAGCGATAGTATGGATCATAAACGCAGTCATATCTTTTAAAGAAACCTCTTTTGGTCATAGGTCGTTTGTAAGGCAGTGACGGGATACGGCCGTTATCAATGATTTGTTTGCAGATCCACGGGATTTTGTAACCGGCATCGGCTGTAACCACTCGAATCCGGGGATAATGGTTGGTTACCTTTTGATAGAGGCCGTCAAAGGCAACGCTGTCATGGACATTCCCTGGGGTAATGACTGTGTCTAAGATGAAGTTGTTGCGATCACAGACGGTGTGGGCGCTGTAGGCGAACACCACTTTGTGTTCGCCTTTATGAAAAATACCGCCTCCGGGATCGGTTGTCGATTCATTGATGAATTTCGTCCCCGGAGGCGTTGGTCCGTCAAATGGTTTTTTCCCATGGGTCTTACAGTCCCTGTGAAATAATAAAAGAAAAAGAGCCAGACGGCAAATTTGAAGTGAACCCCTGAGTTGGACAGCAGCTTAGGGGTTTATTTTATTTTCTGAGGATTTCCCGGAATCAGCAGTATTTTTTCCGGTATTCGCTGGGGGAGATTCCGTATTTTTGGTGGAATATCTTGCCGAAATAGCTGCTGTTGTTAAAACCACAGCATTCCCCGATTTCTGTGATCGATTTAGTGGTATTGAGCAGCTGGTTGCAGGCTTGCTGCAGGCGGATCAGTCTCAAATAGGCAAGCGGCGTGGTGTGCATTTGTGTTTGAAACACACGGTTGCATTCACGGACACTGCACTGAGCGGCAGCCGCAAGCTCTTTTAGGGAAAACTCTTCGTCAAAATGGGCATTGAGAAAAATAACCATGGTTTTCAGCCGGTCGGATGAAGGTTTTTCTTGAATATTTTTTCTATATTTCCGGGAAGCATCCAAGAATTCTATCCATAATCTGGAAATCTTTTCTCTGATGTAGATCTCAAAATAAGGTTCGCGCGCGGTGTAGAGCTTAAAAGCTTCCCGCATGCATGCGGCAGCTTTTTTGGAAGCTTCTGAATCTCTTTTAAATCTGTAGAGATAGAAATTTCCATTGGTTACGATTGGCCGCACGTATTTGCTCATGATGTCCGTGTTGACAGAACCGCCGAGAAAAGACGGCTGGAAGAGGTGTTCTTCAAACAGACAGCGGCTGCCGGGAACACCCTTGACCATATGGGCGATATCCGAATTAATAAATCCGATATCATTTTCTTCAAATCTGTAGACGGTACCGGGGACAGAATAATCCAGTGCTCCCCGGATGATACGAAAAAATTGCAGGGCACTATGCCAGTGCCATGGATATAGGCTGTCCGGATAAGCTTCTAATCTGCACAAATCCGAAAAATAAGAAAACTTTTCCGTATTCAACTGACTGGTTTCTTCCATGGTTGAAGGGTTAATGCTTAGATGACTCAATTTTCCGAATTTTTGCTCATTGGTAAAATTATCATAATTTAGAAGCGATCTATTATAGTCGGGGAAACCGGCCAGATCCTTATAAATTTCGTCTGTTTGCATATATCTCTCCGCCTTTCAGGGACCTATAATAAGTATAAATAAACGGTTACAAAAATCAAGCGAAAATTATCAATGATGTACAGGGCCCTTCGTGCATAGAAAAAGTATTGGTCTTAATCAATTTTGCCAGGGAAAAGGTGGTTTGGAGGTGAATGAATAAGAAAACTATTACTTGTTGGCAGCCCATACAATGGATGTGTTTTATGGAGAATAGTATGGAGAAGAAAAAGATCAACAAAATTGCCTTTTGGCCAGCAATTATCATTTTGCTTTGTTTTATCGCCGCCGGAATTGTCTGGACGGAGCAGGTTGGAGCAATAATGACAAAGCTGTTGTATGGAATGGCCAATTTCTTTGGCGCTTATATCAATATTTTGTCATTGGTATTTATTATTCTTGCAGTTGTATTTTTGATCGGCAGATATGGCGATGTGGTGATCGGAGGTAAAGAAGCAAAACCGGAATATAGTATGCCGTCTTGGTGTGCTATGTCGATCTGTTCCGGGATTGGAACCGGCCTTTTGTTCTGGGCGATGGGAGAGCCGATTTTTCATTATATGACAACACCGGCCGCGATTGCGGCGGCGGGATCCAGGCGAGCCGGTATCTTCGCGGTATCCCAGGCGATGTGGGATTGGAGTTTCGTTCAGTACTGCATGTATGCGATTTGCGGAGCGGCCTTTGCCATAATCTGTTTTAACCGCAAACGAAGCCTGTCGTTTGCTTCTTTGATCGAGTGCGCGACGGGTAAAAGCAATAAGCATCTGAATATGCTGATTACAGCAGTCGTAATTTTCTGTCTGATGGGAGCGACATCCAATTCTATGGGCGTAGGGCTGATGCAAATCGGTGCCGGCCTGGAAGCGGCATTCGGGATTCCGCAGTCAAGCGTTACTTGGCTGATCGCGGCGGTAGGTATTACCATCGTTTTCGTCCTTTCCTGCGTATCCGGGATCGGCAAAGGACTAAAATATATTTCCACAGCTTGTATGTATTTCTTTATCTTCCTGCTTGTTTATGTCTTCATCTGTGGAAACACAGAATTTATCACTAAGATCACATCAGAATCTATCGGATTTATGATAGACAACTTCGGAACCATGACAACCATGATGAATGCCATGGCTCCAAAGGACAAATGGTTTGCGGACTGGATCGTGCAGTACTGGTCATCCTTTATCGTGTATGCGCCGGTCATTGGTTTATTCCTCGCCCGCATGGGAAAAGGGCGGACGGTCCGGACCTTTATGCTGGTGCAGATCCTGGTTCCTTCGATCTTTTGTGTTCTGTGGATCGGCGTTTTCGGCGGGCAGACCATCTTCCTGCAGACATCGGGAACGCTCAACATCTGGAAAGCGGTCAACACATCCGGCATGCAGGCGACGGTCTTTCAGATTCTGGGAACCTTGCCGGGGAGTAAGCTGATCATATTGATGTTCCTAATTACGGTTACCCTGAGCTTTTGTACGTTGGCGGATCCAATGGCATCCGTTGCTGCGACGCTTTCTGTCGATGGCATGAATGCAGATGATGAAGCACCGAGGACGCAGAAGATTTTAGTTGGCTGTATTTTAGGCGGCACGGCATATACCTTGGTTGCCACGGGAGGTATTAATTCCGTAAGAGGGATGTTTACCTTGGTGGGGCTGCTGCAAAGCGTTGCCCTAATCCTATGCGCGATGGTTTTGTTTAAATATGCTAAACGTTGTTACCGATTGCCTAATTGCGGCTGCCTGGAAAAGAGTGAAGCGGAGATGACGAAAGAGGAAAGGGAGGCCGAAGAAGTGGAAGTCAAGAAAAATGAGTGGATGAGCATACGATAACGGCAAGGCCGTTTCGTATTCGGCTGGATGTTACGGATTTAAATGAAAATAGCCAAATGGAATGAGGAGATAAACAATGAGTTTTAAAAGAGTGATTAATGTCGTTGAAACACATGACGGGGAACCGATGAGAGTCGTAACCGGCGGCGTCGGGCATATTCCGGGGGGTTCGGTTTATGAAATGGAAGAGTACCTGCGCACGAAATCGGATGGTCTGCGTAAATTCCTGCTTCGCGAACCCAGGGGATACCCGCCGCTTTGCTGTAATATCTTGGTTCCGCCGAAAAATCCCAAAGCTGATGCCGGCTTCATCATTATGGAGCAGACGGAATATCCGATGATGTCCGGCGGCAACGTCATCTCTGTGGCAACTGTACTGATTGAGACAGGAATCCTGCCGACGAAAGAGGGAATCAATGAGTTTACGCTGGAAGCTCCCGCCGGGCTGATCGGCATCACAGCCAAGGTTGAGAATGGCAAAGCAGTGGCCGTAACCTTTAAGAATGTTCCGGCCTTCGCGGTTTATACAGACAAAGAGATTGAAGTGCCCCATATCGGGTACGGGGTGGAAAAGGTTAAAGTCGATGTTGCCTGGGGTGGTATGTTCTATGTAATGGCAGATGTGCGCCAGTTCCCGTGGATAGAGCTGAAACCGGAAAACGGCAGAGAGATCACCAGGGTATCCTCTTTAATTCTGAAAGCGGCACAGGATCAGCTGCCGGTTGCCCATCCGAATTATCCGGGAGTGGGAATTACGATTTCACAGTTGTTCGGACCTTCCGCGCATCCAGAGAAGTCTGATGTTCAGAATGCGGTCACGGTTGCCAGTGGAGCGGTTGATTTTGATAATCCTTCCACATGGATCGGGGCGCTGGATCGCTGTCCATGTGGGACAGGCACCTGTGCAAGAATGGCAGCGATGTATGTCAAAGGAGAGCTTGACTTGAATCAGCCGTTCCGTCATGAAGGTCTGCTCGGGGTTGTCTATGAAGGTCACCTGATCGAAAAGACAAAGATTGGTGATTATGACGCACTGGTACCGACGATTACCGGTCAGTCCTGGATTTATGGTTATGGCAATTTGGTGCTCGATCCGACGGATCCATTTGAAGAAGGATTTACGATCGGCGATATCTGGGCATAAATTTAAAAAGATATCCGAATGCCGATAACGAATGGTCCTCTCCCGATGTTTCGGGAGAGGAAGCGGAAGGACAATCAATCGCATGACTCAAAGAGGAGGAAGAAGCAAATGGCGAAGGCAAAAGCAGATACGGATCTCTGCAAGGGGTGCCGCTTGTGTGTGGGGGTATGCCCGGTAAAAGCGATCGAGCCTTTAACAGAAGTAAACAAAAAGGGCTATGAGATCATTAGAATTGATGAAGAAGCCTGTATCGGGTGCGGACAGTGCTATGTGATGTGCCCGGATTATGTGTTCACAGTCGAATAATCAGTCAAGAGGAAAACAATGAGCAAAGATTATGTATTGATGAAGGGAAATGAGGCGATTGCGGAAGCAGCGCTGCGCGCAGGTTGTCGATTTTATGCCGGGTATCCGATCACACCGCAGAGCGAGATCCTGGAATATATGTCAGCCCATATGGCAGACAGAGGCGGCACATTCATCCAGGGTGAAAGTGAGATCGCCAGCATGAGCATGCTTTGGGGGGCGGCAGCCTGCGGGGAAAGGGTCATGTCCAGCTCCTCCGGCCCGGGATACGATCTCAAGCAGGAGGGAATTTCCTATCTTTCTTCTTATAACCTGCCGGCGGTTATTGCGGACGTGATGCGTTATGGGGTAGGCGACGGTGAAATCACGGAAGGTCAGGATTCTTATTGGCTGGCTACAAAAGGCGGCGGACATGGGGATTCCAGACAGATCGTTTTATATCCGGCTTCTGTTCAGGAATGCGCGGATTTGACCTATCTCGCCTTTGATCTGGCAGAAAAATATCGGACGGTGGTTATCCTGTTGAGTGACGGTGGGATCAGTCAGATGATCGAAAAGGTAGCGCTTCCGGAGGCGAAAGAGCACGATAAAACCAAATTCGATTGGGCCATAAAACCCTATAAAACGGCAGAAGAGCCCAAAGTCAAGGTTACCAATTTAGACCGTTCCATGGATTATGGCGACTATGACCGGATGATGCGCGATAAATTTGCCGCGATGCACGAAGCAGAGCAAAGATGGGAAAGTGTACAGACAGAAGACGCAGAGTTGATTTTAGTAGCCTGCGGCATCTCGTCAAGGATCTGTCAGTCGGCCGTTCGTCAGGCAAGGGCGCAGGGGATGAGGCTGGGCCTGATTCGGCCGATTTCCTGCTGGCCGTATCCGGGAAAAGCATTTGCTGACCTGCCGAAAGGTCTGAAGGGCTTTGTGACCGTGGAGATGAGCCTTTCGGCACAAATGGGACAGGATCTTATGCTTGCGACAAAATGCAGCTATCCGGTCTATGGATACCTGACCAGCAAATATGTAGCGAAGACAACCGAGTTGGTGACGTATTGCAAAAGTGTACTCGCTGGCAACGAGAAAGAACTGGGGGTGCTCTGAAATGGCAATTGTAAGAAAAAAACCGGAAATGATCGGACAGCAGGTTGGCTGGTGCGGCGGCTGTGGCCACGGAATCATTCAAAGACTGGTTGCAGAGTGCTGTGAGGAACTTGCCTTGGCAGAGAAGACGGTCCAGGTGGTGGATATTGCCTGCGCCTACTGGTCCATCGATGCGTTAAATGCAGATGGGATTGCCGGTCCGCACGGCAGATGCGCCGCAGTGGCGACCGGAATCAAAAAAGTCCTTCCCGGTGCGAATGTCTATGTTCATGCCGGTGACGGGTGCTCTTATGTTATCGGTCTGTCAGAGACCTGCTTTGCGGCAGAAAGGAATATTCCGATTACAATGATCGTTGCCAACAACGGTATTTTCGGTATGACCGGAGGCCAGATGTGTCCAGCCACTACATTGATCGGGGACAAGACGGTTTCGTCGAAAAAGGGACGCGACAAAGGCATCAGCGGTGACCCTTTTGACATGCTAAACATTATCTCTAATTACGATATTGCCTATGCGGCAAGGGGGGCCCTCTATGATCCAAAGCACATCAATGAGACTAAAAAAATGATTAAAAAGGGATTTGAATATCAGAGGGATAAGAAAGGATTTTCAATGATCGAAGTCCTTTCGCCCTGTCCGACAAACTGGAAGCTCAGTCCGGTTGACGCGATGGCAAAAATTAGGGATGAAAACGAAAAAATCTTTCCGGTGAAAACCTATGTGGATAATGGAGGAAATAGATAATGGCTGATGTAATGTTTGCCGGCATCGGTGGCCAGGGTGTCCTAACGGCCGGGAAAATGTTAATCCAGATCGCTGCGGAAGAAGGTAAAAATGTCTGCTGGACCAGTGAATATTCCGCAGAGATGCGCGGGGGCACCGCGCTTTGTAGAGTGGTTGTGGAAGATGGGGAAGAAACGATCGGAAGTCCCTATCCGGATCGTCTTGATATTTTGTGCTGCATGACAGAAAGCGCCTATGATGCTTACGGGGCCCAGCTTAGAGATGGCGGGCTTGTCGTTATCAACACGCCGCTGTTTGGCAAGCGGAAATATCCGGATAATGTGAAGGTGCTCGGGATTGACACGCAGGCGGTAACGGAATCAGTCGGCAATGAGCGCGGGGCGAACTTGGTTTTGCTTGGGGCCATGGCAAAAGGCTGTGATCTGATCGATGTGTCAAACGAGGAACTTTTACTTGGCTGTCTGAATAAAAAGTTTAAGGGCAACTATGAATGCTTCAAAGGCGGATATGATCAAGCGATAGAAATCAAATAAAAAGCAGGAACAGGCAGGGAAGAACAGGATATGAAAGATAAGATATTTTTGAGAAACGAATTAAAAAACATCTTTAAAATCGTGATAGGCTGTTTGATCTACTCGCTCTCAGTTGTGCTATTTATCGATCCGGTGCACATTATTCCCGGATCGGTAACAGGGATCGGAGTCGTTATCAAAGCCCTTACGGGTTTTCCGATCGGCATGTTGAATATGATCGTCAATATTCCGCTGGTAATCTGGGCGGCGATCATATTGGGGAAAAGAATTCTGATCTATACCGGTCTGACGGTGCTGCTTAATTCCCTGATGATGGATGGGCTGGCATTTTTGCCTCCTTTTACGAATAACCTTTTGCTGGCATCAATTTTTGGCGGTGTCATGATGGGCGCGGGCCTTGGAATGATTCTGGACGCCGGGGGCAGCACCGGTGGGACAACGATTGTCGGGCACATCGTCAATCATAAACGGTCGGATATCCCGATGGGAAATATTTTGATGGTTGGGGATTTTATCATCATTACGATCGGTTCCTTCTTTCTGAAAAATTGGGATCTCCTTCTCTATTCATTGATCGATTTGTATGTATGTGTTGCCGTGATCAATCTGGTCATGTACAGCGGAAAGGTACAAAGCATGGCGGTGATCTGCTCTGAAAAGGTTTCAGAGATCGCAGACAAGATTTATGGAACCATAAATGGGAATGTGATCACAACAGATCCCGAGAAGGTAATTGTCATAACTAAAAAACAGGATATCAGCAAAATACAACATCTCGTCGAAACAACGGATCAGAAAGCTACCTGTCTGGCGTTTTATGCGGATCATGCCTTTGGGAAATTTTATGAAAATTTTGCGGCCGCTCCGGAAGCGGATAGGGAAGATCGGACAAGCGTTGTTTCTGATACAAGGCGGGAGGAAGAATTAAAGGAGAGCGACGAATTATGACTCACGTAGAGAAACCCTTGGCGGGCGTGAAGGTGTTGGATTTGACCCAGGCTTACAGCGGACCGTTTGCAACCATGCATTTGGCCGACCACGGCGCGGAAGTAATTAAAGTGGAAATTCCCGGAAGTGGCGACCAGACCAGGGACTGGTCGCCACTCCGAAATGGCGCCAGCGGATATTTCGGCTATATCAACCGCAATAAAAAAGGAATTGCCCTGAATCTGAAGTCGGATGAGGGAAAAGAAGTCTTCAAAGATCTGGTTAGAGAAGTAGACGTTGTTTGTGAAAATTTTCGCGTGGGGACAATGGAAAAATTAGGGCTGGATTATGAAGTGCTCAAGGCGGTTAATCCGGGTCTGATCTATGCTTCGATTTCCGGATTCGGGTTGGAGGGATCAATGGCGAAGTTGCCTTGCTATGATGTTGTGGCACAGGCGGAAGGCGGTATGATCAGCATGACAGGCTTCCCTGGTCAGCCAGTGAAGGTGGGGCCGGCGATCGCGGATAACTATTCCGGGACATATCTTGCCTTGGGAATAACCATGGCTCTCTACCAAAAGCAAAAGACAGGAATGGGGCGCCGTTTGGATGTATCGATGGTTGATACGATCTTTTCGATATTGGAAAGCGGTGTGGTAGAGTATACGGTCAACGGCAAAATGGTAGGCCCATCGGGGAATCGGGATCCAAGTATCGCGCCCTTCGATTCTTTTCCGGCAAAGGATGGGGAATTTGTAATGGCATGCGGAACAGACAAATTTTGGAAACGGCTCTGTGAGGTAATGAAGAAACCAGAGTTGGTAGAGGATGAACGTTACAATTCGAATGCCCAGCGTTTGGTTAATTATGCAGAACTGAAAAAAGAAATCGCATCCTGGTCGGAAAGGTTTACGATCAGGGAAGTTGAAGAGCAGATCGTCCGGGCGGGAATTCCTTTCGGGCGGATCAAAAACATGCAGCAGGTTTGCGAATCTGAGTTGATTAAGAGTCGAAACATGTTATGGACGGTACATGATCATGGAATCGGAGAGGACATCCTAATCCCGGGCACGCCAATCAAATTCCATGGCAGCGAAGATAGAGTTCGTTTTTCGGCACCGGTTCTGGGAGAAAATACCAAAGAGATCTTGAGCGATCTTGCGGGATATTCAGAGAAGAAGATTAAGCAACTGCAGAAAGATGCTGTGATCTGAAGATGTTGATTTTTCCTGAGATTTGATGTTGCGCGGCTCGATTGTTTAGATCATTCTATGGGCTCACAGCATCTATGCAAAGGGAGTTAGAGCATATCATCAGTGTATTAATCGAATTAAAATAATTGGCATATAGGTTGTACAAAAAACATCTCAAAAGAGATGTTTTTTGCGTATGATCTACGATGGCTTTTTCCAAACGGCCTCCGTCGCGCGGATGGCGCGCCCCATCAGTTCGCGTTCCCGCGCGGTGTCGCCGGTGAGATTCAAGTAGCCGAAGAGTGCCTCGAGCCCCGTGGCATAGCGGTAATCCATCTTATCCGCATGCTTAGGGGGGATGCTTTTGGTGTTGCGCCCCCGGCGGACCAGATCCTGCTCCGGCTCGGTCAGCATCGGCAGCAGCTGGCGGATGGCTGCGGCTTGGGCGCTGGCCCGCACATAGCGCGCCGCCAGACGGGTCAGGTGGTTGACGTTTTGCAGGCCCCGGGCGATCAGGTAGCGGCGGATATAATCCGAATAGACCGCGTCACCGATATAGGCCAGGGTTAATGGATTCAGCCGGCGGGCCTCCTCGGGGGCATAAACTCGGGTGAGGCGCGCCGCGATATCGGTTGTTTCGCTTACGCTTTGTGCCATTTGACGCCTTCCCGGGTGTCCTCCAGCACGATGCCGCGGGCGGCGAGTTCGTCGCGGATGGCATCGGCACGGGCAAAATCTCTGGCCCTGCGGGCGGCCTGCCGCTCGGCGATAAGCGCCTCCACTTCGCTTTCGAGATGACTGTCCGGTTCTTTTTCGGCCAGACCGATCACGCCGGCCAGCTCCCGGAAAAGCTTGAGAGCGGCGGTGACGGCGCTTTTGGGCGAGGATTCCGACAGGGCGGTGTTGGCCGCGCGCACCAGCTCGAACATGGCGGCGATGGCGTCGGCGGTGTTGAGATCGTCGTTCATCGCGGCGATAAAGCCGTTTTTGTATTGGGTAAGGCTTTGGATCCAGGCAGCTTCATCGGGGGATGGCTTGCGGTCTTCGGCGTGGTCCGCCAGATAAATCATCTGATTTTTCGCGTTGTAAAAGCGCTCGAGGGCGTTTTGTGCCGAGGCCAGCAGTTCGTCGGAGAAGTTGACCGGGCTGCGGTAGTGGGCCATCAGCATGAACATGCGCACCACCTCGAGGTCGTATTTGCCGGCAATGTCCCGGACGGTGAAGAAATTGCCTTTGGATTTGGACATTTTTTCGTCGTTGATATTGATGTAGCCGTTATGCACCCAGTAACGGGCGAATTCGCAGCCGCAGCTCCCTTCGGACTGGGCGATTTCGTTCTCGTGGTGGGGAAAGATCAAGTCCTGACCGCCGCCGTGGATATCGATGGTTTCCCCCAGAAATTTGCGGCTCATGGCCGAGCATTCGATGTGCCAGCCCGGCCGGCCCCGCCCCCAGGGGCTGTCCCAATAAGGTTCGCCCGGCTTGGCCTTCTTCCACAGGGCAAAGTCGAGGGGGCTGTGCTTTTCGTCGTTGACGTCGATGCGGGCGCCGGCCTCGAGATCGGCGACGTTTTGCCCCGAGAGCTTGCCGTAATCCGGGAAGCGGTCCACCGCGTAATACACATTGCCGCCGACGTTGTAGGCCAGGCCCCTGTCTTCGAGGGCTTTGACCATCGCGATGATTTCCGGCATCGTGTCGGACACCCGGGGATGCACCGTCGCGCGGCGAATGCCCAGAGCGTCGGCATCCTTGAAATATTCGGCGATGTATTTATCGGCGATTTCCTTGGCGGTGCAGCCTTCTTCGTGGCTGCGGTTAATGATTTTGTCGTCCACGTCGGTGAAATTCTGCACGAAGGTCACGTCGTAGCCGATGTATTCGAGAAAACGGCGCAGCACGTCGAAGACGATAAAGGGGCGGGCGTTGCCGATATGAAAATAATTATAGACCGTGGGTCCGCAGGAATACATGCGGACCTTGCCCGGCTCGATGGGCACGAATTCTTCCTTTCGCTGGGTCATGGTGTTGTATAATTTCATTGAGTGCTCCTGAAAATAAATTTGAGGGCGCGGCGGGCAAACGCTTGCCGAGACAGCGCCGATCGTCAGCCTGATGCGCGGTGAATGGGCACCCACGCGTTCGGCGGCTAAATTTTTTTTATTATAACATAAGGGCAAGGGCATTCCCACGACAAATCCAGAGAAAAACGGTTTAACTTGTGACAGTGAAGTGGTATAATAATAAATATTTTTAATTGTGAAGAAACAGAGGTAAGTTTATGGAAGTCAGAAGAGAGGCTCTGGTGCGGGCGCTTTTATCGATAGAGGATGCGCAGATGGCAAACGATCTGCTTGACGACATGTGCACGATCAAGGAAATTGAGGACATGGCCAACCGGCTGACCATCGCCGAACTTCTGGCCGCCGGCAAAACCTTCATCGATGTGGAAAAAGCCACCGGCGCGAGCTCAGCCACCATCAGCCGCGTCAACAAGTGCCTCAAGCACGGCCGGGGCTACCGCCGGGTGATTGACCGCATGAACGAAGCCGAACCCGGCGAGTGATCGGTGAGCGCCGCAGGCGGGTCAGAGATCAGAGCATTCAATCAATAAAGCCAAATGGAACCGCATAGGACCGTTATAGAAAGAAGCCAATTATGAGAAAATTTTATAAATCCCACAAGCTGGACAATGTGTGCTACGACATTCGCGGGCCGGTGGTGGAGGAAGCCAACCGGATGATGCGCGACGGCATCGACATCGTGATGCTCAACACCGGCAACCCGCCGTCCTTCCAGATGAACGCCCCGGACGAAGTAATTCGCGACGTGCGCCTGCATTTAAAGGATTCTGAGCCCTATTGTCATTCCAAGGGACTGTTTCCGGCGCGCAAGGCCATCGTGCAGTATTATCAAACTGAGGGCCTCATGGACCTCACCGAAGAGGATGTGTATATCGGTAACGGCTCCAGCGAATTGGTGACCATGTGCATGCAGGGACTGCTCGACGATGGGGACGAAATGCTCATCCCCACGCCGGACTATCCGCTGTGGACGGCCTCGACGGCTTTGTCCGGCGGCAAACCGGTGCACTATCTGTGTGATGAAGCCAGCAATTGGTATCCGGATCTCGACGATATCCGCGCCAAGATCACACCGAAGACCAAGGGCATCGTCGTCATCAACCCGAACAACCCCACCGGAGCGGTCTATCCCAAGGAGATCCTCGAGGATATCGTGAAGATTGCCGTGGAAAATGATTTGATCATCTTCTCCGACGAAATTTACGACCATATTATCTACGACGGCAAGCCCTTTTATCATCTGGGCAATATGACCGACGAAACCCTGGTGGTCACCCTCAACGGCCTTTCCAAGAGTCACCGGGTGCCGGGTTTTCGCGTGGGGTGGATGGTGCTCTCCGGGAATCGCGACGATGCCAGAGATTATATCGAGGGCATCGATATTCTCACCTCGATGCGGCTGTGTGCCAATGTGCCGGCGCAGTACGCGATTCAAACCTCGCTGGGCGGCTATCAAAGCGTGCGGGATCTGGTGGCTCCGGAAGGCCGGCTGCATCAGCAGCGGGACATTGTTTATGAAGGGATCAATGCGATTCCGGGGCTGTCCTGTGTAAAGCCCGATGGTGCGATGTACGCCTTTGTGAAGATCGACACGCCGCGCTTTAATATTACCGACGACGTGCAGTTTGCCCTGGACATGCTCAAGCGGGAAAAGGTGCTCATCGTGCAGGGCTCCGGGTTTAACTGGCCGGAACCCGATCATTTTCGCATTGTTTTTCTGCCGAGTCCCATCCAGCTTAAGGACACCATGGGCCGCATCGGGCACTTCATGGGCCATTACATTCAGGAGTGACCCATGCGCCGTTTCAAGGGGCTGCACCGCAACCGTGAGCAGGGGGTCTTAACCGGTGTGTGTCAGGGGCTCGGGGAGTACTTTGATATTTCCCCTTGGCTCATCCGACTGGTGTTCATCGTGGTGACGCTGCCCTGGGTGCTCAATGTGGCATCGACGGTGGCGGCGGTCGCCGTTTATATCGCTTTGTCGTTTATTATACCGAGCGGCCGCAAAGATCCGCCGGGGGATGGCGGCCACCACAACACGGTGGATGCGGATTACACGGTGATCGACGAAGATGATCCGACAGACGGCAAAGCCGTGTGAAAAAAGATGCTCTGTTTGAGAAAAGAACGGGGGATTAAAATTTCGTGAGAGTTTATGGAAAAATTTTTTAAAACCACATCGCCGGAGGCGACGGCCGGTTTGGGCGAAGCCCTGGGCCGCACACTGGCGGGCAGGAACGGACTGGTGTATCTCACCGGGGATTTGGGCGCCGGCAAAACCACGCTGATGCAAGGCATTGCATCGGGGCTCGGGCTTGACGCCCGGGTGACCAGCCCGACTTTTGCTCTGGTGAACGCATACGGCCGCGATGAAGAGGCGGTGTATCATATGGATCTGTATCGGCTGGAGGATATGGACGAGCTGATGGAGATCGGCTTTGAGGATTTTCTGGCAGATGAAACCCTGATCTTTGTGGAGTGGCCGGATCTGCTGCTCAATGAAGGCTACGCACCGCTGGCGGCCATTGACCTGCGCCGGGATCCGGCGGATGCCGTGAGCCGAATCATTTGCTTTAAAACGGCGGATGCCTCTTTGGCAGAAAGGGTGGCCGAATTTGAAAGCTGAGCGCGTTGAAAATACGGCAAAGGCTGGAACGGTAGACGGCAAGCGGCATTTTATTACGGCGGTGATTCCCGCCGCGGGACAGGGCAGCCGCATGAAGGCCGCGATGAACAAGCAATACCTGACCCTTGCCGGAAAGCCGATCCTCTCCTACGCGATCGATGCCTTCGAGGCCTGTGAATTGGTGAACGAAATCGTCGTCGTCATCAACGCGAATGAGCGAAATATTTTTCGCCGGGAGGTCACGGCGAGACGGCGCTACCGAAAACTAAAGACCGTGATCGGCGGAGACTGCCGTCAGGCATCGGTGCTCAACGGGCTTAAGGGAGCGGATCCCCGCTGCGATCTCGTAATGATCCACGACGGGGCGCGCCCGCTGATCAATCAGCAGCTCATTTTGAAGTGCATTGCCGAGACGCTGCGCACCAAAGCGACGGTGGTGGCGGTGCCGGCCAAAAACACCATTAAGGTGGTGCGCCAGGAGAACGGCACGGCGATTGTGGATCACACCCCGGACCGGGAAAACCTTTACGAGGTGCAGACCCCGCAGTCCTTTGATTATGCACTCATCATGGCGGCCTACACCAAGGCCGCAGCCGACGGGGTGGCCGCGACAGACGATGCATCCTTGGTCGAGCATTACGGCGAGCCGGTAACCATCGTCCGCGGCTATTACAATAACATCAAAATCACGACGCCGGAGGATCTGATGATCGCTGGTGCTGTGTTGGCCGTTCGGCCATAGCTCTGACGCGACAGGCTCAGGCATATTCAACAACGAAATGCGCAATGCGCAGCGAATCAGTGAACAAGACAGTCGTACGACAGTCAATGGGAGGTTCTGCTATGGAATTAAATGAAGAATTATTGGCGAGAATGGATTACCGTATGAATCAGGTGCGGTTCTTTGAAGAGAAAATTCGGGAATTGGTGGCTGACGGCGCTTTAAACGGCGCGGTGCATCTGGCCATCGGACAGGAAGCCTCGGACATCGGCGCGTGCCTGGCGCTGGATGCCGGCGACTGGGTGACGATGACCCATCGCTGTCACGGACAGGCCATCGCTTCCGGGATGGAGGTGCGCAGGATGATGGCCGAGGTGCTGGGCAAAAAGAGCGGTCTCTGCGGCGGCAAAGCCGGCTCGCTTCATCTGGCGGATGCCTCGGTGCGGAATCTGGGCGCGGCGGATGTGCCGGGTCAGGGGTTTAGCGTGGCCTGCGGTGCGGCGCTAACCCAGAAACTTCAGAAAACCGGCAACGCCGTGCTCTGTTTTGGCGGAGACGGAGCGGCCGATGAAGGCAGCTTTCACGAAGCGCTCAATCTCGCGGCGGTGTGGCAGCTGCCGGTGATCTTCTTCATCGAAAATAATTTTTACAGCGGAACCACCGCCATTGAAGACCATATGAAAGGTGAACACATTGCCGACCGCGCCCATGCCTATGGCATGCCCGGCATCACCGTGGACGGCAATGACGTGGTGGCGGTGTTTACCGCGGTGGATCAGGCGCGGGCCCATGTGAAAGAAGGCAACGGCCCGGCGCTGATCGAAGCACAGACCTATCGCCTTTGCGGCCACGACACGGCGGACCTCCAGCTTTACCGCCCCAAGGAAGAAGTGGAAGCCTGGGTGGAGAACGATCCCATTGTCCGATTTGAAGAACAGCTGCAGTCGGATTTTCAAATGGCCCCTGAAGTGATTGATCAGCTTAAGAAAAACGCCAAGCGTTCGGTGGAGGAAGCAGCGGATTTCGCAATAAATGCCGATGAACCGGCGATGAGCGAAGTGATCACCGGTGTTTTCGCATAAGGAGGCAGGACGATGGAACTCAAAGAAATGACCTATAAAGAAGCGCTGAAATTGGCACTGAAAGAAATGATGACTGCTGACGGCGACGTGGTGATCTTTGGCGAAGATGTGCGCCAGGGCGGCGGTGTGACGCTGGGGCTCGTTCAGGAATTCGGCGAAGCTCGGGTGATGGATACCCCGGCCAGCGAATCGGCAATGGTGGGCTGTGCCGTGGGGGCGGCCATGACGGGGCTGATCCCGGTGGTGGCGCTGCGCTCGATGGATCAGGCAGCGCTGGCATTGGGCGAAATCATCGGCGCAGCCGCGCGCACCGCCTATACCTCCGGCGGCCAGTATCACGTGCCGCTGACACTGCTCATTCCGACGGGGCTCGGCGACGGTGTGCGGCAGGCCGGTCAGACCTTGGAAGGGCTTTTCGCGCAGATTCCCGGGCTTAAAATCGTGGCGGCCTCGACTCCGGCTCAGGCCAAGGGGCTGCTCAAATCGGCGATTGCCGATCCCAATCCGGTCGTCTTTTTGATGAATCAGGACTTAATGGCTCTAAAAAGTCAGGTGCCGGCCAATGCGGATTATACCCTGCCGTTGGAAACGGCCTATGTGGAGCATCCCGGTGACGACATGACCATTGTGACTTGGGGCGCCTCGCTGGTGACAGTGCTCAAAGCGATGGCCGAGCGGGACGATGTCTCGGCGGAAGTGATCAATCCGATGACCCTTGCGCCGATGGATATCGGCGCGGTGCTCGCTTCGGTGAAGCGGACCGGGCACTTGTTGATTGTGCACGAAGGCAGTAAGACGGGCGGTATTGGGGCGGAAATAGCGGCGTCGGTGATCGAAAGCGACACCTTTGACTATCTCGAGGCGCCCATTGTCCGCCTGTGCGGTCTCGATACGCCAATGCCCTACAACCGCAGACTGCAGGATGTGGTTGCCCCTCAAAAAGAAGACGTGCTTCAGGCCATTGACGACCTGTTGGATTTATAAACTGCGGGAAGGAGCGAAGCATGACAGATCAAAATCAGCCGAAGGGCAATGAACGGCTTTCTTTGAGAAATCTCGGACAGCGCAAACGGGAGGTTCATCCTCGTGAAAACAATCTGCGCTCGACCCCGGCGGCCCGCCGCTACGCCCGGGAAAAGGGCATCGATCTCAGCAAACTGGACGGTTTTTTCGGGAATCGGCGCATCACCGAGAAAGACATCGATCTTTACCTCGAAAAAAAACGCATAGTTCAAAAGCGGGTGCACAAAGATCAGGCACATGAAGTGCGTGAAAGCCTGCCGGCGGAACCGGCCGCCGAAGAAGATGAAGGCATTTCGCCCCTGGCACGGAAACTGGCCGAAAAGCTGCACGTGGATTATCATAAGATTGAAAGCGGCAGCGGCCCCGAGGGACGTATCCTGCGCCGCGATATCAGGGAGGCGGCACAAAAGGCCGCGGAGGACGGCGCTGAGCCGGAAAGCGACGCGGCAGATGCGTCTGAAAGTTTAAAAGCATCGGCCGAGTCGGAAGCGCTACCAAAAGAATCAATCGATGAAACGGCGATGGCGGATGGGCCGGCCGCCGAAGCGGATTCGGCAGACGAAGCGGGCACAGGCGCGCCGAACGGCGTTGAAATGCCGGATGCCACTGCAGAAAGTGATAAAGCATCTGCAGCGGCGTCGGATTTGGTGAGAAACCGGGATCGAAGGAGACTTGCCGCCAAGATGTCGGCAGATGAATTGGCGTCGGCCGATTTTAATCCGGAAATGGCCCCGGACTATACCAAGATCATCAATCTTGGCGTGGCGGCCAAGGCCGATCCGGATTCCGAACGGGATTTTGATGCTGTCGTGCTGGGCGGCGGTGCGGCCGGCATTGCCGCGGCGATCGCGGCCGGACGCAAGGGCTTTAAGACCGCGCTGGTCGCGGAAAATTTCGGCGGCGGCTTTTTGTACGGTGGCGCGGTGGAGGCGCGATTCCTCTACGAAAACGCCAAACTGATCCGATCCTGCATCGGCGCAAGGCGCAACAAGGGCATTGTCGTTGACAAGCTGTCCCTGGATATGCAGGTGATGGGGAGTGAAAAGCAGCGTGCGGTGGATTACGAAGCGGCGGTGCTGCGCAGCGATTTGATGGACGCCGGCGTGCGCGTGTTTGAGGGCGCGGGCCGGCCTCTGGCGCCGGGCTTTATCGACGTGAAAGACGAGGGAGGCCGCCAGGAGCGCCTCAACTGGCGAAAGCTTATCGTGGCGACGGGCACCCTGCCCCAGCCGGCGGCTTTTATGGAAGATTATGACGAGGTGATTACGGACAGGACGATCTTCAATCTCGACCAGATCCCCCAGGAGCTGACGATCATCGGCGACGGCCCTATCGTTTGCGAGGTGGCTTCGATTTACGCGACGATGGGCTCCCGGGTGTCCATTATTACCGCGGCAGACAATGTTTTAAAGGGCCTCGACGCTCAGATCATCAACCGCCTGGAAGAACAGATGAAGCGCAGCGGCATCGGCGTGCACACCCGGGTGAAGCCCGTCGATGTCTATAAAGACTCGCTGGGGGCCATCCATATCGAACTGGCGGACACCGACGCGAAGCCGGCGGCAAACGGCCGCTATCCTAAAATCACCACGGTGATCTCGTCGGCGATTTACGTTGCCTCGGAATACCGGGTGAATACCCGTGGTCTCGATGCGCTGCGTCTCGATATCGACGAGGGGCGCATCGTCATCGATGAATTTGGCAGGACCTCGGTGGCCAATGTGTATGCCATTGGAGAAGCGACAGGCCGGTGCACCCTGGCGCATCAGGGGCGGGCCATGGCCCAGATGGTGGTGGACAACATCGCCCTCGAAGCAGAAGGCAGCAAATTGCGCGCCATTGATTTCACGCAGGTGCCGGTTTGCATTCACGCGTTTCCGGAGGTGGCGACCATCGGTCTCGACACCCGTCGGGCCGGCGTGGCCCATGAGGATGTGCGCTTCGGCCTTGCGCCGCTGGGCAGCGAGCCCGGCAGCCTCTTTGACGAGGATAAGCAGGGCTTCGTGAAGGTGATCGTCGATGGGGAAACCCGGGAAATTCTCGGGGTGCACATCATCGGCGAAGAGGCCTGCGGACTCCTCGGGCAGGTGCAGGCACTGATGGCGATGCGGGGCACCGACGCCGATATGGCGCGGATCGTCAATCCGGCGCCGAGTTTGGCGCAGGCCGTTCAAAACGCTTTTGACAAAATTGACGCATGACAGACATTGAAGGAGGCAAGCATTCATGACGAACCAATCCCATTCCGAACGGGAAACCATTGTCGTTCTCGATTTCGGCGGTCAGTACAAGCAGCTGATCGCCAGGCGCGTGCGGGAATGCCATGTGTATTGTGAGATCCATTCGTATCAAACCGGCCTTGAAACGCTCAAAGCGATGAATCCCAAAGGCATCATCCTGACCGGCGGGCCCAACAGCGTTTACGATCCGGCCTCTCCGGCCTATCCCCAAGAACTCTTTGAAGCCGGCATTCCGATCCTCGGCATCTGCTACGGCTCGCAGCTGATGGCCTATCAATGCGGCGGCCGGGTGGAGACGGCGCCCGCCAGTGAATACGGCCGCACCGATCTAACCATCGACAGCGCTGGCGGCCATTTATTGGCCGATGTGACGCCGGAGACGACCTGTTGGATGAGCCACACCGATTATATTGCCGCGGCGCCCGAAGGGTTTGCCGTGACGGCCCACACCGCGAATTGTCCGGTGGCGGCGATGGAAGATCCGGCGCGAAATCTTTACGCGGTGCAGTTTCATCCGGAGGTGGCGCACACCCCGGAGGGTACGAAGATGCTGCGCAATTTTGTGATCGATATCTGCGGCTGCGCCGGCAGCTGGCAGATGGATGCCTTTGTGGACCATACCGTCGTGGCGCTGCGGGAAAAGATCGGCAGCGACCGGGTGCTGCTCGGCCTGTCCGGCGGGGTAGACTCCACCGTGGCGGCGGTGCTGCTCTCCCGGGCCGTCGGCAAGCAGCTGACCTGCGTTTTTGTGGATCACGGGCTGATGCGCAAAAACGAGGGCGATGAAGTGGAGGCCGTGTTCGGGCCGGATGGCGACTTTGATCTGAACTTTATTCGGGTGAACGCCGGAGATCAGTATTTTAAAGCCCTAAAAGGAGTCATTGATCCGGAACAGAAGCGCAAGATCATCGGCGCTCTTTTTGTTGAAATTTTTGGCGCAGAGGCGAAAAAGCTGGCCGCTCAGGGCGGCTTTAAATACATGGCCCAGGGCACAATCTATCCCGACGTGGTGGAAAGCGGCGTCGGCAGCGGCGGCGCGGTGATCAAATCCCATCACAACGTCGGCGGTCTGCCCAAAGAAATGGTGACGGATCTCGGCTTTGAAGAAACGCCGATCGAACCGCTGCGCGATCTTTTTAAGGACGAAGTGCGCCGGGCCGGACTGGAGCTGGGCATCCCGGCGCATCTGGTGTATCGCCAGCCTTTCCCGGGGCCGGGTCTCGGCGTGCGCATCGTGGGCGAAGTGACGCCGGAAAAGGTGGCCATCACCCAGGAAGCGGATGCAATCTTTCGCGAAGAGCTCGCCAACGCCGGCATCGACACCGGCGCGGGGCAGTTTTTTGCGGCGCTTTCCAACCTGCGGTCAGTAGGCGTGATGGGCGACGGCCGGACCTACGATTATGCCGTGGTGCTGCGCGGGGTGCTCACCGCCGACTTTATGACGGCCGAGGCCGCGGAAATCCCGTGGCCGGTGCTGCAGACCTGCATGAACCGGATTATCAACGAGGTGAAGGGCGTCAATCGCGTGATGTATGACCTGACGTCGAAGCCCCCGGGAACGATTGAGTTTGAATAACAGAAGCAAATATGCTACTTTTATAAAACTGTTGAAAATACAGCTTTTAAACGGTTTAAATATAGAAAAATTCTCTAAATGATACTGTTTTGATACTAAAAGCAAGAAAAAGCAGGTCTGAAAGGGAGTTGTTGAATTTAGGTAAATAGTTTAGAAAGCCTTCCATCATTTTGGTGGAAGGCTTTTGTGGATATAGTGATTTATAAATTTATATTCGTGGGGATGTATCCTTTAAAATTTGTACGAATACTGTAGGGTAGTAAAAGAAATCTTCCTCTATACTAAAATAAACTGAAAGAAAGGAGGAAAACCAAAAATGAATATTATTAAGTCGTTTAACAGCACGATTGATTATCTTGAAACCGTTCTTGATGATGAAATCAATGAAAAGAGAGTAAGTCAGTTATCCGGATATTCTTATTCAATGTTCAGTCGCTTGTTTTCTATTTTAACTGAAACAACACTTTCGGAATATTTAAGAAGCAGAAGATTAACGGAAGCTGCCATTATATTAAGAGATACAGATGAAAAAATCATTGATGTTGCATTCAAGTTTGGATATGAGTCATCGGATTCGTTTGGAACAGCATTTAAGAATTTTCATGGATTTACTCCTTCAGAGGTAAGAAATGGGAAACCGTTCAAATTAGTTTCACGAGTACAGTTGGCATTAAGTGTAAGAGGAGGGAGAAGTATGAATATTACAATTCAAAAGAAAAAAGCATTTACAGTTGCAGGTGTAAATGAACAAAACATCAATTCGTCATTGTGTCCGAGTGTTTGGGATAAACTATATAAAAAATATAGTCATGATGAATTAGCAATGCTTGGAGAAGGACGAAGCGTAGGTATTTGTCATGATGTAGAAAGCCCAAATTCTATAAATTATATGGCGGGTTATATCGTTAATGATATAGATAAAGCAAGAAGTATGGACTTAGATGTTTTGGAAGTTGAAGAAGCAGAGTATGCTGTTGTTGAGCTGACAGGAAGTGTTCCGGAGTGTATTCATAACGGGTGGAAATATGCGATGGAAGTATTCTTTCCGGAGCATGGCTATGTTCATTCAGGGAAACCCGACTTTGAATATTATTATGAAGGTGATATGCATAGCAAAGACTATAAAATGGAACTTTGGATTCCGATATGTAAATCTTAACAAATAAGCAGTTTATTAGGTCAATTAGATTCTTATAAAAAGCACATGGCTCGAAGAGTAAAATTTTTCAGCTATGTGCTTTTTCTGTGCTTATTTTATTTCCGGTGGGACTTTGGCATTTATTCCGCTTTTATAGAATTTTACATTGCTTTCTTCAAAGGGAACATAATCTTTTTTCAGACTTTCAGGATAATTTGCTTTCCAATCTTGCAGTGCCTCTTTTGTAATTTCGTTATTTTCATACTTCTCTTTCATTTTCTGCCATTCTTCAAGCATGCCACGTATTTCAAAATAGTGTCACTGCCAAAATAGATGGTGGTAGTGTATCCGGGATCTTCGTCGTTCATAATAACCGGCCTGATATTAACCTCAATGCGGCCGCTAAGCTTAAACAAGAATCGCATAAGATCATGTTCCGTATAGGGATAGGCAGGTTCTTTCAGATAATTTTTATTTACATGGAGTGCAGCGGAAATATTTTCCAAAAATCCACAAGAATATTCCGTGAAACGGGAACCTGTGGATTTTTTGTTTGCCAAAAATATGGAAGCTGACAAAAGCTCGATTAAAGCGAATTTAATTAAAATATATTATTTAAATGAATTTGTAAAAAGGCGTGCCGTCTTGTCAATAAGGGAGTAATGCATTTTGATCGCATAAAACTCGGGAAAGACAAAAGAAAGGCCATTTGCAGCCAAGATGCGGTTGCTGTGTCGAAGAAGGCGATCATATCAAGTAAAAACAAGAAAGGAATCTTATGTTTGAGAGCAGGGTCATATTAAAAAAGTCAATGTTGTATAAGGTGATATCTTGTGCATTGATACTGATTCTTCCAGCCGTTTGCTTTTGTGGCTGCGGAAACGTAAAAAAAGAAAAGCCTGTAAAAAAAGATGTGAAAAAGCAGATTTATGGACTTACCATCGACGATGCGTGGGACGATGACGTTGCGTTAAAGGATGTTGTAGAGGGACTGAAAAATCTGAAGGCAAGGCCAACGGTCAGAATCGTTATGTCAAGAGAAACGGAACCCGCAGAATATGTGAAGCTGTTTAAAGCCATCAAACCCTATGCGGATATAATGGCCTGCCCCGTGGATTCTTTCGAAATGAAAAATTTTAAAGACAGGGAAAGTTATCTCCAAAGGTTCAAAGATTCTTATGAACATTTGTCTCAATATGTAAGTATTTGGGAAGTCGGGAATGAAATCAACGGAACGGAGTGGATAAAGCAAAGGCCGGAATTGATTGTCGATAAAATATTTTCAGCAGCGAATTTTATCAAGCGCAAGGGCGGGAAGATCGCATTGACATTGTATTGCACCGATTCGCCGAGCAAGGATATGATCGCGTGGATGCAAAAATATATTCCCCCAAAATTAGCGGATTCTGTCGATTATTGTTTTGTAAGTTATTATGAAGATGATAATGGCGGTTATTCTCCTGAATGGAAGCGCATATTTAAGGATCTGGGGGAAATTTTCCCGTCAGCTTTTCTTGGCATAGGGGAGTGCGGGAATATCGCTGAAAATGCCACCGAAAAAAGTAAAATCGAAATGGCCAAAAAATATTACGGGATGCCCAAATACCACAAGCGGTTTGTCGGAGGATATTTCTGGTGGAACTGGGTCGAGGATTGTATCCCTTACAAAAATAACAGGGTGTATGAAACCATCAGAAGCTATGGCGGTTGAAAAGGAAAATTTGACAAATATTGAATTATAATTTATTATTAAATATAAATTCAGTATTGGAATAGAAAGAGGTGTGCGATGGCACAAGTATTAAAAGAAGAAGTTAGAAATAGAATCCTTGATGCAGCAGAAAAAGTATTTTATGAAAAGGACTATAGAGGTGCCAAATTAACAGAAATTGCAAAAGAAGCAGATATTCCTGTGGCACTAATTTATACCTATTTCAAAAATAAGGAAGTTTTGTTTGATGCAGTAGTAAGTTCTGTTTATATAAATTTCGAGTCAGCCTTTGATGAGGAGGAGTCTTTGGAAAAAGGTTCTGCTTCTGAAAGATTTGATGAGGTTGGAGAAAATTATATTCATGAACTTTTAAAAGAGCGTAAGAAGTTAATTATTTTAATGGATAAAAGCTCAGGTACAAAGCATACAGAAGCAAAACAAAAACTCATATCGCAAATGCAGGTTCATATTGAAGTAAGTTTAAAAAGACAATCAAAAGAGGAATATGATCCAATGCTTGCCCATATTTTAGCCAGTAATTTCACAGAGGGGCTTCTTGAAATAGCAAGGCACTATCAAAGTGAAAAGTGGGAAAAAGATATGTTAAAACTTATTGCAAGGTGTTATTACAAGGGAGTGGAATCCTTGTAAGTTGATTTGATATTTAAATGCGATAAATTTAAATTTTTGGAGGAGATATTTTGAAAATATATAAAGATAAAGAAGAACTGAAATCTGAGATAAATAAAAGTTTTGAAAAGTATATTTCTGAATTTGATATTATTCCTGAATCTCTCAAAGATAAGAGAGTCCCTGAAGTTGACAGAACACCAGCAGAAAATCTTGCTTATCAACTCGGATGGACAACATTAGTTTTGAAATGGGAAGAAGATGAGAAAAACGGTTTTGAAGTAAAGACACCGTCGGATATGTTTAAATGGAATCAACTTGGAGAATTATATCAGTGGTTTACCGATACTTATGCTCATTTATCGATAGAAGAATTAAAGAAACGATTGAAAGAGAATATTATATCTATCTATACAATGATTGATACACTAAGTGAAGAAGAATTATTTCAACCGCATATGAGAAAATGGGCTGATGAAGCTACTAAAACAGCGACATGGGAAGTTTATAAGTTTATTCATGTTAATACGGTTGCCCCTTTTGGAACGTTTAGAACTAAGATTAGAAAATGGAAAAAGATTGTGCTATAATTTTTGATTTGCTGATACAGTAATTTAAAAAATATAGCTGATCGGCTAAAACAGACTTTGCGTAATCAGCAAAGTCTTACTTTAAACCTTAATAATGAATTAAAATTCAATATTATTCAATTTTGAAAGGAGCGTTGTTCATGCCGGAAAAAGAATTAAGAAAAAAGTGATTGGAAAAAATGGCTTATCCAATTCACTTCTTGCTTTAAAAATAGTATTCGATTTGATACCACAAATATTACTTGTATATTTAATTAGTTCTTTAATCACAAACAATATTAACGAAGGTAATTTAAAGTATATATTCTTGGGAATCTTTATATCGTTTGTATTAAAAGGCGTGTTTTACTATTTTGCGACAAAGGTTGCCCATGAAAAAGCCTATGAAAAACTGACAGAACTTAGGTTAGATATTATCGGTCATCTGAAAAAACTAAGTTTAGGATTTTTCAAAGAACATAATACCGGAGAGCTTACCAACATAGTTCAGCATGATGTAGAACAAGTGGAAGTATACCTTGCTCATGGTCTTCCTGAAATAATGTCAGTTACACTTCTGCCTACCATTATTTTTGTAGCTATGATTTTTGTAGACTGGCGTCTTGCTCTTGGAATGATTGCCGGAGTTCCACTTATGTATTTGGTAAAAGTTCTTTCTCAGAAAACAATGGATAAAAACTTTGCGATTTACTTCAATCATGAAAACAGAATGAGAGAAGAGCTAATGGAATATGTAAAAAATATTTCTGTGATTAAGGCTTTTGCTAAAGAAGAGGAAATTAGTGAAAGAACATTAAAAACGGCAAGAGAATATATTTACTGGGTTAAAAAGAGTATGGGAGCAATCACAATTCCAATGGGACTCATTGACATATTTATGGAAATTGGAGTGGTTATTGTCATGATTTTGGGAAGCATATTTCTTTATCATGGAAATATTACAACGCCTAATTTTATCCTTGCCATTATTTTATCGTCTGCTTTTACTGCATCTATAAGTAAGACAGCTACATTGCAACATTTTTCTATTGTGTTTAAGGAAGCATTAAAGGCGATAGGAAAAGTATTAACAGTTCCACTTCCAAATAAAAAGACAGAACAAGGTTTAGAATTTGGAAACATAGAATTTAAAGATGTGAATTTTGCATACGGAAAAGATAGCTTTGAGCTTAAAAATATCAATTTGAATTTTAAGAAAAATAGTTTGAACGCCTTTGTAGGAGCAAGCGGTTGTGGCAAAAGTACCGTATCTAACTTGCTTATGGGATTTTGGGATGCAGATAAAGGACAGATATTGATAAATGGAAAAGACATAAAAGATTATAGCCAAGAAAATATCTCAATGTTGATTGGTAGTGTGCAACAGGAGGTTATCCTTTTTGATTTAAGCATTTTTGAAAATATAGCAATCGGAAAATTAAATGCAAAAAAAGAAGAAGTCATAGAAGCTGCTAAAAAAGCAAGATGCCATGATTTTATTTCAGCATTACCGAATGGATATGAAACACGAGTAGGCGAAATGGGAGTCAAGTTATCCGGTGGAGAAAAACAAAGAATCTCTATTGCAAGAATGATACTGAAAAATGCACCGATTTTAATATTAGATGAAGCAATGGCAGCTGTTGATAGTGAAAATGAAAGACTTATCGGCGAAGCCATTGACGATTTAAGCAAGGATAAAACCATCATTACAATTGCTCATCATCTAAATACGATTAGAGATTCAGACCAAATTATTGTTATGGATAAGGGTGTTGTTCTTGATGCAGGAAGCCATGAAGAGCTGATGAAAAGATGTGATTTTTATAAGGATATGGTTGAAGCACAGAACAAGGTAGATAGATGGAATTTGAAAGAGGTGGTAACAGAAAATGTTTAGAGAAATGTTAAAACTACTTACAAAAACTGGCAAGAGAGATTTGATTATATCAAGTGTATTCTTTGCCCTTTATGGACTAAGCTCCATAGCTATGATTGTGATCGTATTTTCTATACTGTTTCAGATATTTGAGGGGACAAGTTTAGCAAGTTTATATAAAGATTTTATTGCGATTGGATTACTTGTAGTGTTTAAAGGCATTTGTAATATGGCCTCCGATATGAAAAAGCATAGTGCAGGTTTTGATATTGTTCAGCAAATCAGAGAACGCATGATTATCAAATTAAAGAAATTCAGTTTGGGATTTTATACCAATGAACGACTTGGAGAAATCAATACAATTTTACACAAAGATGTTGATAATATGTCCCTTGTTGTAGGACATATGTGGTCAAGAATGTTTGGTGATTTTTTGATAGGCACAGTCGTATTTATTGGTCTTGCAAGTGTTGATTTAAAACTTGCTATTCTAATGGCTGTATCTGTTTCGATTGCTCTTATCTTTCTATATTTGACAATTAAGCAATCTGAAAAAATAGAAAATCAGAACAACTCAGCACTTCTTGATATGGTTAGCCTATTTGTTGAATATGTTAGAGGAATACCTGTAATAAAGAGTTTTTCAAACAATAAGAGCTTAGATCATGAGCTTATGAATAAAACGAAAAAGTTTGGAGAAACAAGCAAAGCAGCTTCAAGATTTAAGGCAAAACAATTATCCATATTTGGGTTTTTACTGGATATTGGATATTTGGTTCTTTTAACCTCTGGAACAATATTTGTTGTAAAGGGAAATCTTGATGTACTTCATTTTATTATCTTTGCGGTAATTTCAAAAGAGTTTTATAAGCCGTTCGCTTCTATGGAACAACACTATATGTATTATGTTTCGGCGGTGGATAGTTACGAAAGACTTTCAAGAATTTTATATGCAGATGTAATCCCGGATAAAGTGGATGGGATTGTTCCGAAAGATAATGATATAGCTTTTGAGAACATTGGTTTTTCCTATGAAAAAGATGAGTTCAAAATGGAAAATTTAAGTTTTGATATTGATGAAAAAACAATGACTGCACTGGTTGGTGAGTCAGGAAGTGGCAAGACGACGATAACTAACCTGTTATTAAGATTTTATGATGTGCAGCAAGGCAAAATTACACTTGGCGGTGTGGATATTAGAGATATTCCTTATGATGAACTTTTGGATTGTATCAGTATTGTCATGCAGAATGTTCAATTGTTTGATAACACGATTGAAGAAAATATCAGAGTAGGTAAAAAAGGAGCTACAAAAGAGGAAATCATTAAAGCTGCAAAGAAAGCAAGAATCCATGATTTTATTATGAGTTTGCCTGAAGGATATGAAACGGATATTGGCGAAAACGGCGGAATATTGTCAGGCGGACAAAGACAGAGAATATCCATTGCAAGAGCGTTTCTAAAAGATGCACCGATTTTAATTCTTGATGAAATGACAAGTAATGTTGATCCTGTCGATGAATCTTTGATACAAGATGCCATTACAGAGCTTGCAAAGGACAGAACTGTTCTTGTGATTGCTCATCATTTAAGAACCATTCAAAAGGCAGATCAAATTCTTGTGTTCCAAAAAGGAAATTTACTTGAAAAAGGAAAACATGGCGAACTTCTTGCAAAAAATGGTTACTACACAAAATTATGGAAAGCTCAGTATGAGGTATAACCATGATTTTGCTAAAAAATGTTTATTATGAATGGGAAGATGGACGAACTGCTTTAAAAAATGTCAATCTTGAAATTAGAAAAGGTGAATTTGTTTTAATTTCAGGGAAAAGTGGAAGTGGTAAAAGCACTCTTGGAAGTGTGATGAATGGTCTTATTCCACATTATTACAAAGGCAAAATGCAAGGGGAAGCCTTTGCGTCCGGAAAAGATATAAGCAAATTATCGCTTCATGAAATAGGGCATATTGTAGGGACTGTATTTCAAGATCCAAGAAGTCAATTTTTTACGACAACGACAGATGAAGAAATAGCTTTTGGGCTTCAAACCATCTGCAAATCAAGAGATGAAATAAAACAGAGAGTAGAAGAAGTATATGCAGAACTGGATATTGAGGAACTGAAAGGAAAATCTGTTTTTGAATTATCAAGCGGACAGAAACAAAAGATAGCTATTGCAAGTATCTATGCGATGAATCCGAAAGTTTTAATTTTAGATGAACCTTCAGCAAATTTGGATATGAAAGCAACATTTGACCTATTTTTAATTTTGGAAAAATTAAAGAAAAAAGGAACAACAGTTGTTCTAATTGAACATCGTTTGTACTATGTAAAATCTTTATTTGACCGTTTTCTTTTGGTGAAAGATGGAGAAATTGCACTGGACTTGAGTCGGGAAGAAGTTATTCATCTTGAAGGGGAGTTTTGGGATGAGAATGGACTAAGAACTCTTGAATTAGAAGAATACAGGATAAGTGAGAAGAAAGATTCATATCAATTAAAGGATGAAAGTATCAGCGGAAAAGACTTGAAATTTTGCTATTCGAATGTAGCTAAGAATGGAAAGAAGCAAAAACAGTACATTTTAAATCATCTTGATTTCAATATGGAGTGCGGAAAAGCCATTGGTCTTATCGGCTTAAATGGTACTGGGAAAACTACCTTTGCAAGAGTGCTTTCAGGACTTGAGAAGATAGAAGAGGGAAAAATATGGGCGAGGAAAGATAAGTCGCTTAATCATAAAGATTTAATGGATATGTCATATTTTGTCTTTCAAGATTCAGACTATCAGTTGTTTTCGGAAAGTGTACTTGATGAAATGCTACTTGGTATTTCAAGTAAAGATAAAAAAGAAAATACTCAAAAGGCAAAGTCTATTTTGAGTGTACTTGGCTTAGACAAATACATTGATAAGCATCCGTTTGCTTTATCAAGAGGAGAAAAACAAAGACTGACAATAGCTTGTGGAATGATGAAACAGGCAAAAGTTTTCATCTATGATGAACCAACATCAGGTTGTGATAAAGACTCAATGCTTTCAGTCGCAAAACTGATTGAAGAACAATTAAAAAAAGGGATAACAGTTTTGGTAATAAGTCATGATTTTGAGTTTTTAGCAAACACAGTGAGTAAGCTCTGGGTAATGGGAGATGGAAAAATAGAAAGTGTTTTGAATATAAGTGAAAGTAATAAATTTCTCATATTAGACAAGATGAGAGGAGGTAGAGAGCTTGTCAGATAGAAAAACAGTCGATCCGAGAATAAAACTTACTCTACTTCCAATTGTTGGATTTACGAGCTTTTTTATAAGCGATACAATTCTACTTTTTGTACTAATTGTTTTTGCCTTTTTTCTATATTTATATAGCGGGATGTGGAAAAGAGCGTTACGCTTTATCTTGTTTTTTGTGCTTTTATACTGCATAGAGTTAGGGCTTGGAAAATTTTGTGAAGCAAGTATTGTATTTGCAATATATATGTTTATTTACTTTGCATCAAGAATGACCTTAATCGCTATGTTTGGTGGATATATAACAAAGACTACAAGTGTAAGTGAAATGCTGGAAGCGTTAAATAGAATGAAGGTGCCAAGAAGCATTGGCATCCCTTTTAGTGTTTTGCTTAGATTTGTACCAACTACAAAAATAGAACTCAAGGCATTAAAAGAGAATATGAAGATTCGAGGAATTGTAACAAGTAGATTTTTCCCGTTGCTACATCCAATTAAATACATTGAATATACACTTGTTCCGCTTTTAATGAGAATGATTAAGATTTCAGATGAATTGTCAGCTTCAGCACTCATTAGAGGACTTGATAGTGATGAGAATAGGGTAACATTAACAGAATTGCGGTTTAGAACAACAGACTTAATGATTGGACTATTAGGAGCTTTGATGATTGCTCTTGTGATAGTAATACAGAGAATTTATTAGGAGGACTTTTATGAAAAACAAATTAAATGGTCGTGATTTTATTACAATCGGAATCTTTAATGCAATTGGAATGGTCATATACATGGCAGCCAGCTTTGCAATGGCAACAACAGTGATTGGAGGCTTTATTGCTTCAGGAGTTAGCTTTATGGTAGCGGCTACCGTTTACATTCTGATGGCTTTGAAAGTTAAAAAGAAGGGCGTGTTTACAATATCAGGAACGCTTCTTGGTTTAATTGCATTGTCGGGAGGACATTTACCTCATGCAGTCTTTGCTGTAATTGGTGGAATTATATGTGATTTGATTATAGGAAATTATGAGAGCAAGGGACGAATGATTATTGGATATGGGACATTTGCATTAGCAGATTTTTTAGGGACAGTCATTCCTGTGATTTTATTCGGAACAGCTTCTTTTGTGGAAAGAGCATCAAAATGGAAAATGAGCGAAGCACAAATAAATGAAGCATTATCTTATTTCAAAGTGTCGTGGGCAGTAGGCTTTGGACTTGCCACTTTTGTTCTTGCTTGCATAGGAGCATTTGTTGCAACAAGGATACTGAAAAAGCATTTTGAAAAGGCAGGCGTGATTTAATAATAAATTTACTTAGGAGGAAAAGTAATGGAGGGATAATCATGTCAAAACTTATAGTTTCGGTTTTCACAGAACGATATAATTATCCTTTTTTATGCTTGGACTTGCTTTTGTATAGCAATATGTCGCCATTACAAACATCCAAATAATCAATATAATAAATTAGTAGTTTTTAAGTTAAGAGGACTTTTTACGCCAAAGTGTAGAAGTCCTCCTTTTTTATTCTCAAAAGCAAAACAGAGAACTTAAAAAGGAGGAACACACAATGGCTAAGAAAGAATATTACCTTTATGTGAAAGGCAAAGCCGTACCTGTAAGCGAAGAAGTCTACAAAGCCTATTGGAAGATAACAGAGCATGAAAAGTATCTCCAAAGAAAAGATTGGAAGCATAATGTTATACCATTTTCGGCACTGGATCATGATGGACACTTTGTAGATAACATCATAGATGAAAAAATAGACTTAGAAAAAATTGTAGAAGTAAAAATGCAAATTGAAGAACTTCATAAAGCATTAAATACTCTTACAAAAGAAGAAAGAGGGCTGATGGAAGTTATCTTCTACAAGGAAAAAAGTCTAAGGTCAATCGGAAAAAAGAAAAAGTAAGTTATCAGGCAATCGGACAAAGGAGGGATAGGATTTTAGAAAAACTAAGAGAGATATTAAAAGATAAAATCTAAAAACTTGGAAAGGTTAAGTGTCAATAAAGCTGCTTAACCTTTCTTTATGGAAATGAATCATAAAAATACGACAAAAAATGTCGGTTTGTATTTTATAAATGTCGCAAACATGATATAATAATCATGCTTGAGGAGGATTGCGATGAACCAATATATTGAATCAGAGACGTTGGAGTTAAAAGAGAAATATACCGATACGATTACAAAGGAAATAGTCTCTTTCCTCAATGGCACAGGAGGAACGATTCTTATCGGCATAAAAGATAATGGTATTGTAATTGGTGTGGATAAAATAGACGAAATTCTTAGAAAAATATCTGATATTATTACAAGCCAAATAGAACCAAATCCACAAGATGAAATCAGCTCGGAACTTAAATTTGACGAAGGAAAAACTCTTATAGTGATTCATATAAATAAAGGGCGGCATCATATTTATTGTCAAAAGAAATATGGATTTTCTTCTGCCGGATGCACAATAAGAATAGGAACAACCTGCAAAGAGATGACACCGGAGCAGATAAAAATCAGATATGAGAAAAAGTTCGTAGATAATGAATACATGCTTAAGAAAAGAGCGAATTCATCTAATCTATCATTTAGAGAACTTAAGATATATTATTCTGAAAAAAATTATCATCTGGAAGATACATCATTTGAAACAAATTTAAATTTAAGGAATGAAACAGGAGAATATAATTTATTGGCAGAATTACTATCGGATAAAAATAATATTCCGTTTATTTTTGTGAAATTTCAAGGAGAAAATAAAGCTTCAATTTCTGAACGAAGTGATTATGGTTATGGATGTATTTTAACTACATATGGAAAAATAAAAAACAGATTGCAAGCTGAAAATATATGCATTTCTGATACGACAGTCAGACCAAGAAAAGACACATATTTATTTGATTTTGATTGTGTTAATGAAGCAATTCTAAATGCTTTAGTTCATAACGATTGGACAATTACAGAGCCACAGATTTCAATGTATCATAACAGGCTTGAAATACTGTCTCACGGTGGACTTCCTAGCGGAATGACAAAGGAACAATTCTTTGGTGGAATAAGTAAACCCAGAAATGCAACATTGATGAGAATATTTTTAAATATGAGGCTTACTGAACATACTGGGCATGGCATTCCAACGATTGTAGAAAAATATGGGAAAGATGTTTTTCAAATTGAAAGCAACTATATTAGATGCACGATTCCCTTTGAAAAAGAAGTAATTGACCAAATAGACAATAAAAATGTCGGTTTGAATGTCGGTTTGAATGTCGCTTTAAACAAGACTGAAAAGAAAGTAATAGGACTTTTGATAGAAAATCCAAGTGTAACATCAGTTGAGCTTGCAGAAATAATAGGTGTAACAAAAAGGACTATCGAAAGAACATTTAAATCTCTGCAAGAAAAAAAGATGGTAGAAAGAATTGGATCAAAGAGAGATGGGAATTGGATTGTGGTTAGGTAAAAATATAGTTTTTGATTCTAGGTATAGAAAGATAATACCATGTACCGGAGCTGAAGAAACTACCACAGGTATGGAGATTATTTCAATGGATACAGATTCTCTGAAGAAGATTATTGAAAATAAAGTTAAGTATAAGTATTTGTATGAAGTATTTGATAAATACCATGAAATGCCGTTAGACACAGTAGATTGGCATGATGGAATGATAAAAGAGGCTACTGAGGAGTATAAGGCATAAAAAATATGAACTTTAAAAAATTAATATATGAATTACACAGAGTGGGAGAAGGGCGAAAATGAAAAAGATAGATCTACATTTACATACACAAAAATGTAAAAAAGGTGATGGAGCGTCGAGAGTAATAGATGCAGAAAAATTCATAGAAAAAATTCAAGAAAATAATGTTGGATTATGTGCGATTACGAATCATAATAAATTTGATATCAATGAATATAATGCGATTTCAAGTAAACCAATAAATTTTATTATTTTTCCGGGCATAGAGTTAGATGTTAGATTTGATGAAAACAAAATAAGGCATATTATCTTAGTGTGCAGTCAAGAGTGTGCAACTGATTTTAAAGACATTTTTTCTAAAGATGACAATAGAAATTATGATGATTATAAACTGGAATATAATGACTTAATACTCAATATTAAAAAATTTAATACAGATAAAATTTTAATTATTCCTCACTTTTTAGATAAAGATAAAGATAGATCAATAAGTATTGAAGAAAAAAATCTTTTGAAAAAAGATTTAGTTGGGTACACAGTTATTCTAGAACCAAAACTAAAAACCATGGGTATAATCAATGCGCATAATGAGATATCTTTAATAGGAAGCGATGTAAAAGATTGGGGGAAATATTCGGAAGATGCAAAAAGATTACCAGAAATGAAATTTGCAATTGATAGCTTCGGTAAATTTTATGAGTTAGCAACATCATCTAATGTGTTTATAAAATCCGTATTGAATCATTGTGAAAAAATGGAAATAGATTTGGATTATAAGAACAAGTTGGATATATATCAGGATGTTAATGTAATTTTTGGTGGCAAGGGTTCAGGAAAGACTGTGTTAATGAAAAATCATATTTTTCCTAAATTAAGTGAAAGTGGGAAAAAGATTTTTATTCACGAAGGAAAAGATTATCAAAAAGTCTATGATGAAATATTGAAAAATAATGAAGATGAAGTTGAAATAGATAGCGTTTTAAAAGACTGTATAATTAATAATTTAGACTCTGTATTAAATTATAAAGAGAGTACTTACACTAATTTTATTGGTAAATATTTGAAGTACTATGAAAATCAAAATGTGTCAAAAAAATGCAAAAAAAAATAAGAAAAACAGATTGTTTGTTTAATAAAAATATATCTCAAACCATCCAAGATGTTTCTATAAAATATAGGGAAAATATTAATTATATCAATAAAGTCAATAATATAAATACAGAGTATAGAAATGATGAAAACGAGCATAAAGAAAATTTATCTGATGAATTATATAAGCTTAAACAAGAAATTTATGAAGATACAATAGAGAAAGCTAAAGCAATATTTTCTGTTTCTAAAACAGGTATAATTATTGAAAATATTAAAGAAATAATAGATAAAAAAACAGGAAAAAAATCTAAACCCAATAATATTGGATTTTCAAAAATGGTTTCTGAGAGACGAGCTATTTTTGAAAAAATCAAAAATATTAATGAGAGTTTAGAGAATATTAAATCATCTAAAAAAATTAAAATTGGAGAATTACCAGATAAGGGGCATATTTATTCCAAAGTGGAAGTGAAAGTAATGGATAAAAATGAAAAATATGTTAAAGGTTCTCCATTTGATAGAAATAAGATTTCTATTAATCGAGGCTTAATAGAAAAAATAGCAGATTTTTCTGTTAAAAATTTGTTGGAAATGAATAAATTATTTTCGATTGATGAGTTACAAAAGTGCGGTGCAGAATATTTTAGTGACTGTGTAAAGAAGTCTTGCATGGTTATTAGAGAAGACGATACTATATATGAACCTTCTGAAGGTGAAAAATCAATTCTATCAATTAGTGGACTGATTGAAAATCTGGCTTTTGATTGTTACTTGTTTGATGAAATAGAACGAGGACTTGGAAATAAATATATATCAGAATATATAATTCCTAAATTAAAGTATTTAAGAGATATAGGAAAAACGGTGGTTTTATCTACGCATAATGCCAATATTGCAATTAATACATTGCCAACACAAACAATATATTGCAACTATGTAGGAGATTCAGAAGCAGAAATATATTTTGCTGGTAATATGTATGCAAATGAACTGGTATCAATTAAAAATGCTGACAATATAATATCGTGGGAAGATGAAGCTATTAAACATTTAGAAGGAAGTGAACACATGTTCAATATAAGGAGAAACATATGGAATCAATAATAATGAAATTCAAAGTAGATAGAAGTGAAAATAATGAAACCGTTAAATTTTTAATACCAGATTTAGAAAATAGCTCAGTTAATATAACTGACAGCAATACGCAAGATATTGAAAATTTATTTAATTTAATCTTTCAGGAAGTAATTAAGAGAAAAAAACTTATAGAATTTGAGCTGGATGATTCAGACAACGATTTATTTAATGAAGTGGCAAATGATATAGTGCTACAAATAAATAGTGAAATCAAAAATGCAGAATCTGATTTTAAAAAAATAATAGAATTAGATAATGCTTAGGAAAGTTTTGTGCTTGCAATATGCTTGCAAAAATTCAGATAAACAGAAATAAAATGGATAATAAGGTTAAATTTGATAATAAAAACCCTGATTTTATGCGGATTATACAAAATGACATCAATGGGCATATCGAATTCGAGTGACAGAAACAAGCATGTTACTGATCGTAAACCCGCATAAATATTGCCGCCCCGTTTGCGAGTGTTTTAGAAATTGAAAATTCCCGACGGATACTATTTTGATACCAAAAAGCTGAAAAAGCGTGTCAAAAAGGGTGTTGCCGAAGTGAGCGAGTTTATGGCCGATGTCCATCGTTCTCAGGCAAGATAGACAAACACAAAAAAGCCTTCCATCATTTTTGGTG
>NZ_GL622359.1:85464-113075 GCF_000185505.1 Pseudoramibacter alactolyticus ATCC 23263
GGGGGGAGCATATCATTTTTTGGTGGGAGGCTTTTTGAAATACAATTTTAATTTCACCCGGCGGCGTTTCTTTTTTTGCGCGCTTATCGCCATGGCGAGCCCAAAGAAAAAATAGTTTAATTATTTGTGGTATAATAAAAATGAATTAAACTTCATTTTTAAATTCAAGAAAGGGGTTTGGGTGAATGTTTGACTGTTTATTGAAGCAATATAAGAAGGACGTATTGAATACCAAGGCGAAATTCAATATTGGGAAAGTTTTGAAGCTTAATAAAAAAGTGCGCTTTATTTTGATGGCTATCATGATAGCTGTTGGGATGGTTTTATTTGTTGAACATCAGGGAGATAAATATTTAAGTTTGTTTGCATTAGTTTTTGTTGGTATTTGTAGTTTTTTGTTATTTAACCAAATGAAGTCAGAAGAACCGATTATTTTTAGAAGAGATTAATAAACCGACAATAAAGACTCGGATGGAGAAGAGGATAGAATTGCTGCAAAAATTTAACATCAATGTCAGAAACGAGAGAAAACTTAACCAACTTATTGAACGGGCTGAACGAGCTGAAAAAGAGCAAGACCAAAAAGGGTTATTATGGACCTTTGGAAGTGTAGTAACTGTGATTTTCACTGCATTTTTACCGGAATTTTTTAAAGAGTCTGGTTGGCAAACATCAATAGACATAGCCATTAAGTCAATCCTTGTTTACGCGATGGTTTTATTTTTTGTTGGAGTCCTACGCGATCTCTTTTTTTCTTCAAAAAAGCGTATTTTGGATTCTTTTATCAGCGATGTTGAAGATATCAAGTTATTTCCCAATAAAGCCTGCTCGATAATAAAGGATGAAGAGAAAAGAATAAAGCGAAAAAGAAAGCATCAAGGCAAAAAAATCATAAAAGTATTGAAGTCAAGATTCGCTGGGAACACCGCATCTGAACGGTGCGAACCGGACGGGCCATGCGTCCCTGAATACGAAATCAACGTGCGAAAAAGAAGGGGCCGGAACGATTGGAGATCAACAGGCGGTTGGGCATAAAGAAACCGCAGAGCGAAAATAAGCGTTAAAAACGGCGCGCTTCTTATTTTTCAAAAAAATCAGGGACGCGTTTTTTTGGGCTTTTGCGCGGGCCGCCGGGGTAAAGCAATTTTCGGGGAAAAGCCTGCGCAAATAAACGGGGCTGAGGGCATAATCCGTTTGGACGAAGGCGGCGCGGGATGATTGAACGCGCTTTTAAAAGGTCAGGGGTTCGCGATCAGGGGCGTGTTGTGTTATAATCGAATGCATAAAACACGCGATTGTGCGCAATTTTGCCAGGAAGGATTTTGATGAAAGGGATTATTCTCGCCGGCGGCGCCGGCACAAGGCTATACCCGCTCACTACGGTGACGAGCAAGCAGCTGCTCCCGGTTTACGACAAACCGATGATTTATTATCCGCTGTCCACCCTGATGCTCGCCGGCATCCGGGATATTTTGATTATCAGCACGCCGGAGGACACCCCGCGCTTCGAGGCCCTCCTCGGCGACGGCAGTCCGTTTGGCATTCGTCTGTCGTACGTTGTTCAGCCCTCGCCGGACGGCCTGGCCCAGGCGTTTTTGCTGGGCGAGGATTTTATCGCCGGCGACGCCTGTGCCATGGTGCTGGGAGACAATATTTTTTACGGCAACGGGTTCGGCCGCTTGCTGCGCTCGGCGGCGGGAAACGCAGAGGCCGGCCGGGCGACGGTTCTCGGCTACTATGTGAACGATCCGGAGCGCTTCGGCATCGTGGCCTTTGACGCCGGGGGCAGGGCCGTGAGCATCGAGGAAAAACCGGCGCGTCCCAAAAGCAACTACGCGGTGACGGGGCTTTATTTTTATCCGGCGGGCGTCAGCGAAAAGGCGCACGCCGTCACGCCGTCGGCCCGGGGCGAGCTCGAAATCACCAGCCTTAACGCCATGTATTTAGATGCGGGCATCCTGGATGTCAAGCGGCTGGGGCGGGGTTACGCCTGGCTGGATACCGGCACGATGGACAGCCTGCTCACGGCGGCGGATTTTGTCCGCACCATCGAAAAGCGCCAGGGCATCACCATCTCCGCGCCGGAGGAAATCGGCTATATCAACGGCTGGGTAAGCCGGGACGCGCTGATGGCGGCGGCGGCGCGCTACGGAAAAAGCCCCTATGGCCAGTATCTTAAAACAGTGGCAGAAGGGAAGGTCATTTACTGATATGAAACGCATCGAAACAAGCATACCGGGCGTCTGCGTGGTGACGCCCAAAGTTTTTGGCGACCGCCGCGGCTATTTTATGGAAACTTATTCGACGGCGGCGTTTGCGGCCATCGGCATCGACAACATTTTCGTGCAGGACAACCGCTCTTACACGGCAAAAAAGGGCACTCTCCGGGGCATTCACTTCCAGAACGCGCCCATGGCCCAGGCCAAGCTCGTCAGTGTGGTGCGGGGCACGGTGATGGATGTGGCCGTGGATCTGCGCGCCGGCAGCCCGACCTACCGCCAGTGGGTGGGCGCCGAACTTTCGGCAGAGAACAAGCGCATGCTTTTTATCCCCCGGGGGTTTGGGCACGGCTTTGTGACGCTGACGGACGATGTCGAATTTGCCTACAAGGTGGACAATCTCTATAGTCCTGAGCATGACCGCGGCATCCGCTTTAACGATCCGGCCATCGGGGTGGACTGGGGCATCGCCGATCCGATTCTTTCGGAGAAAGATATGACCTCGCCGCTTTTGGCCGACAGCGACTGCAATTTTGTTTATGAGGAGGCCCGCGCATGAGCACCGTGATCATCACCGGCGGGGCCGGCTTTATCGGCGGCAACTGCGTGCACTATTGGCTGGCCGAACATCCGGAGGACCGGGTGATCTGCCTGGACAAGCTGACCTATGCCGGCAACCTGAGCACCCTGGCTTCCGTGATGGACAATCCCCGTTTTCGTTTTGTGCGCGGGGACATCTGCGACCGCCAGGCGGTGGCGGCGCTTTTCGAAGAAGAACATCCGGACATCGTCATCAATTTTGCGGCGGAGTCCCATGTGGACCGCAGCATCGAGGATCCGGAAATTTTTCTGCGCACCAACATCATCGGCACCTCGGTGCTGATGGACGCCTGCCGGGCCCACGGCATCGGGCGCTACCACCAGGTGAGCACCGACGAGGTTTACGGCGATCTGCCCCTGGACCGGCCGGATCTTTTCTTCACGGAGGACACGCCGATCCACACCAGCTCGCCCTACAGCGCTTCCAAAGCCAGCGCGGACCTTTTGGTGCTGGCCTATCACCGGACTTACGGCCTGCCGGTGAGCATCAGCCGCTGCAGCAATAACTACGGGCCCTATCATTTTCCGGAAAAGCTGATTCCGCTGATGATTGCCAATGCGCTGGCGGATAAGCCGCTGCCGGTTTACGGCGAAGGGGAGAACGTGCGGGACTGGCTTTATGTGGCGGATCACTGCGCGGCCATCGACCGCATCGTGCACGACGGCCGCGTCGGCGAGGTGTATAACGTCGGCGGTCACAACGAGATGCGCAACATCGATATCGTGCGCCTGATCTGCCAAAAGCTGGGCAAACCCGAGAGCCTGATCACTCACGTGGCAGACCGCAAGGGCCACGACCGGCGTTATGCCATCGATCCGACGAAAATCCACAGCGAGCTGGGCTGGCTGCCGGCCACGTCCTTTGCGGAGGGCATTGAAAAGACCATTGACTGGTATCTGACCCACCGCGACTGGTGGGAGGCGATTTTAAACGGCGAATACCGGGATTATTACGCCAAAATGTACGGCGGCCGGGAAAAACTTTAGGAGGCATCATGCGATTTTTAGTAACCGGGGTCGGCGGTCAGTTAGGCGCCGACGTGATGGCAGAACTTGCCGCCCGCGGCTTTGACGCGGTGGGGACGGATCTCGCGCCGGCAAACGAGGCCTATGACGATTACCGCCCGCTGGATATCACCGACGAAGCGGCGGTGGCGCGGATGATCCGGGAAGCGGCGCCGGACGTGGTGGTGCACTGCGCGGCGTGGACGGCGGTGGATGCCGCCGAGGATCCGGAAAATATCCCGAAGGTCACGGCGGTGAATGCGGACGGCACGCGAGCCATCGCGAAGGCCTGCGCGGCAAAAGGCTGCAAGCTGATTTATCTCTCGACGGATTATGTGTTTGACGGCAAAGGCAGCGCGCCCTGGCAGCCGGACAACACCGATTATGCGCCGCTCAATGTGTACGGGCGCACCAAACTGGCCGGGGAAGCGGCCGTGCGCGCCCTGGTGGACAGGCATTTTATCGTGCGCATCGCCTGGGTGTTCGGGCAAAACGGCAGCAACTTCATCAAGACCATGCTTGCGGTCGGCCGGACCCACGACAGCGTGCGGGTGGTGAACGACCAGATCGGCACGCCGACCTACACCGCCGACCTCGCCAGACTGCTGGTGGATATGGCCGAAACGGAAAAATACGGCACCTATCACGCGACCAACGAAGGCGGCTATATCTCCTGGTGCGATTTTGCCAAAGAGATTTATCGCCAGGCGGGCTATGCCACCGAGGTGATCCCGGTGACGACGGCGGAATACGGGGCATCGGCGGCGGCGCGCCCCTTCAACAGCCGGCTGGATAAATCGAAGCTCATACAAAACGGCTTTATCCCCCTGCCGGACTGGCGGGATGCCCTGAGCCGTTACCTGCAGGCGCTTAACGTGAAGCCTTGATGGCGCCGGCATCGCCAAATCGAATAGAATGCAGAACCTCCCGATTTTGGATCAGGAGGTTTTTGATTGCCTGTTTTTAAAAGCGAAGGTTGTCGACGGGCAAATGATGTAAAAACGGACGCGCTCTGTCTCTGAAACGCATGAAATCTTAAAACCCGGACGGTGAATTTAAAAAAAATTAAAAAAATTTTCACATGGCGTTTGGTGCGGCAAAGAGTGAAAAATTGAGCATTTTAAAATTTTTATAAAATCATTCCAATTTGGACGGAATTGGAAAAAATGAGCAAAACAGCGGTTTTATTCTAAACAGCGAAAATCTATTTAAACCGGCAGCGGGGGGCAAGACGTATCTCCTGTATGAAAACAAATACAAAATAAATTCAGAATAAAGAAGAGGAAGGCATTTACTATCCGAATGGATAGTTTACTTTTAATTGAATATTAAGTAATATGACTAAGAATACTTGTTTCGGCGGGAAAAGCGATTGAAGAATCGCTGAGCTTAAGAAGGAAAAACGGTTATGAAGCGAATCGAACAGAAGCCCGTTCACGGCGGGCGGACCCTCGATGAAAAATACTTGCCGCCCCGGGCGGCCCTTCATAAATTGGACCAGGCCAGGAAACAAAAACAAACGGTTTATCTCCACGGGGTGATGGGCACGGGCAAAACGTCTTTGATTACTTATTTTTTAAAGGACAGTGCTTTCGTCTATTATTCGGCGATTCGCACCGAAGCGGCGGATCTGACGGCGGAGGCGGGCACGTTTTCGCCCTTTGCTGTGGTGATCGACGATCTGGAAGTGCTTGCCGAAGACCGCCGAGAAGCCTTTTATCTCGCAGTGGAACGGCTCATCCGGCAAAAAGATGTGTGGCTTGTGCTCATTTCACGGTCGATGATGCCCCGGTGGCTTGCCCCCCTTTATGTTTATTATCCCTTTGCGGAGATCGGCGAAAAGGATCTGGTTTTTTCGGAAGAGAAACAGCGGGAATATCTGGCGCGGGAGGGGATCAAAATATCCTCGAGCGAAAACGCGCATCTGCGGGCGCTCACCATGGGCAATCCTTTGGCGCTGCGGATGGCCGCCAGGATCATCCTGGAAAGTGTGGCCGAAAACGGCGGCGCCGAACGTGGAAAACTGATCAGCCAGACGATGATCGACCGTTTGGAAGACGCCTTTGGCGAGCTGATAGCGCATTGGGCGTGCCGGTGGTGGCCGGATGCATTGATGGTTTTTTTGATGAAATTATCGGTGGTGGCCGATTTTACTCTGCCGATGGCGCAGGTCATTACCGGGAGCGATCAAGCGGGGACCTATTTGCTGGAATGCCAGGAATACGGCGGATTCATTTGCACTTTTCGCCGGTATCGCGAAATGCGCTATCAGATTTATGAACCCCTTCGGCAGTATTTGGAAAAACAGCTGAAGCTGAAAAACACGGCGAAGGCCGTTGCGGCGGTTTATCAGCGGGCCAGTTTGGCTTACGAACGGGCCGGCGATCTGATTAAAGCCGTCGAGATGGCTGAGAAAAGCGGTGACGGAGAGCGCAGGCTGCAGCTGCTGATCGCGAGCGCGGCGGCCTCGGTGTGGCTGCGTCATTTTTGGCAGCTGCGCCGGTATTATTTGGCGCTGCCGGCTGAGGTTATTCGCGGGAATGCGGCGCTGATGACCGCCATGAGCGTGATCGAGGCCCTGTCTTTTCACGACGAGGCCAGTGAAGCATGGTATCAGGCGCTGCTGACAGCAGCGCAGACGGCTTCGCCCGGCGAGCGGCAGTTGGCCCGGGAGCGCATCATCTTTTTGGATGTGGTGCTGCCGACCCACAGCAGCGCTCAGGTGATCCACCAGCTTTTGAAATGGGAAAATATCACGAAGATCACCGATTCGCCCGGCGGAAAAAACGTGATGGATCGGATTTCGCTTTGCGGCGAAACCCCTTCCATTATGAACGGGCTTCGGGATTTTTGCGATTGGATCCGGGAAAACCGGCGGAACGCCGAGCTGGTATCGACGGATATCGACTGGCTCTTCGGACGGTTTGGCAAGAGCGTTTGGCTATTGGTCACGGCAGAATTTCAATTTGAGCGCGGCGAGAGCAGCCAACAGACAACCATGGCCACTCAGCGGGGGCTGATGCTGGCCGACGCGGAGAATAAACTCGCCTATGTGTTTGTGGCGGTAACGCTGCTGGCTCAGCAGTACATGTTCGATCATGCGGCGGACGAAGCATTGGATATGTTGGAAGGCCTGCTGGAACGCACGATGGACGAAGCGCCGGAGCTGACAGCCAATGTGGAAGCGGTGGCCGTGCGGGTGATGCTTTACCAAGGGCGGGATCCGAGGATTGCCGACTGGTTGAACCGGGAAAATAACAACGAAACGGCCTTTAACAGCCTGGATGCTTTTTATTATTTGGCAAAGGTGCGGGTTTATCTCGCCTGGGGACGGGTGAAGAAGGCCCAGAGTCTGCTGCAGCGGCTTTTGGTTTTTGCCCGGCGCCGAAACCGCGTTTATCTGGGGATCGAGGTGACGGTGCTCATGGCCATCACTTTGTATCGTCTGGGGGAATCCGCTTGGAAAACCCTGCTGCAGGACGCGATCACCGAGGCGGAGGATTATTATCTGGTGCGCATTCTGGTCCGGGAGGGGCCGGTGCTCACGCCGCTGTTTCACAAAGGGCGCTTTCTTTGGCACGATGCCGGTTTTAAAAAGCAGGTGTTGGCGGAGAGTCGGCGCATGGCGGAACTGTATCCCGATTATCTGAAGGCCAGGGGCGAATCGCCTGTGAACCTGCCGGAAATGGCGCTGACCATTTTAAAATATCAGGCCGAAGGGCTGACGGCCAAAGAAATCGGCGAGGCGGTGGGCCTTTCCGAGGCCGGGGTGAAATACTACAACAAGGAAACCTATCGCAAATTGGGCGTTCACAGTAAAACCGAGGCGGTAATGGCCGCTAGAAGCCGCAAACTGATTTGAGGCGGACGGCAACGCGGAAGGGAAAGGAGTAATCATGGAAAGGATGAAGAGAAGGCGGTGGCTCTGGCTGGGTGTGTTGATCGCGCTGCTGGGCCTGGCCGCGCTGCTGCCCAGCGGGGTACTCGCGGCGGAGAACACGGCAACCCCGCCGAAATTTGAAAAGAAATTAGAGCCCAACGGCGACGGAACCTATAAACTCTCACTGAGCGTGACGGGCACAGCCAGTTCCACCTCGGAAAGCAGCAAAGCCGACGTGGTGATTGTATTTGATATTTCCAATAGCATGGATGAGGAGACCAATACCTATGTCGAATATGCAACGGGCAGATATGGTTCGGTGAGCAGCGACGCGCCGACAGGATCATCGACACGGCGAAGACTTTATAGAAGGTCGACGAATAATTGGGGATACTATCAATATACTGAAATAACAAATGATACAACGTCGGGAACGGTTTATTACCTGGGAGATAACTATCAATATCATGAATATACGGGGAAGCGTTATTCTCAAAAAACCCGCTTAGACGTTGCCAAGTCGGCCACCAATACGATGATCGATCAGCTGCTGGCCAATAACGCGACCAATCCCGGAAGCGTGCGGATTTCGCTGGTATCCTTTGACACGTTTGCAAGTGATGCGACGGCGTGGTCGACAAGCAGTGAAAATCTTCACTCAATAGTGAACGGTTATAAAACGCCCCAAAGCAGTCATCTTGGCGGGCATCGTGGCGGCACCAACTGGGAAGACGCGCTGCAAAAAGCCGACGGCACACAACCGAGAGCAGACGCTCAAAAACACGTGATTTTTGTTTCTGACGGCAATCCCACATTTAGAATTTCGTCTATAAACGGCAATCCGGACGACCAATATAATGATGTCCATGGACATGGGGATGACGATTACTATCATTCGCATCCCAATTATAACTACGATGCCGCAAAAGACGATGCTAAGAAAATTGTCGACGGCGGCGCCGCTTTTTATACCGTTGGAACCTTTGGCGATGCGGCGCGGATGCAAAACCTGGCGACCGAGGCCGGGGCCTCAGACAATTATTACAAGGCGGACGATGAAGCCGCATTGAAGGCGGCCTTTAAAAATATTGTGGCATCCATTACCCACAGCATGGGCTATAAAAATGTGACGCTGAAAGATGGACTGACTAGCCTGACTTCCAGCGCATTCGTCCATGGAAAGCCCGGGGATTTTAAATATACGAAAAACGGGGCCGCATGGACGCCGCCGGATGCGCAAAAGGCCAGGGTTAACGGCAACCAGGTCACTTGGGATCTCGGGGATATGGAACTGGAAGACGGTGTGACCTATACGCTCTCCTTCACGGTTTGGCCCAGTCAGGAAGCCTATGACCTGGTGGCGGATCTGAACAATGGGGTTAAGACCTACGACAGTCTGAGCGCTGACGAAAAGTCGCAAATCGTCAAGGACGGAGATCGTTATTCATTAAAAACCAATACCGACACCGGCAACGGCATCACCTTCACCCAGATTGAAACGCGGACGACCAATGTGCTGCCGAAGGGCGCTACGCCAAATCCGGACGGAAGCTATTCCCACGACGGCTTTACCTATAAAAAGAATGCGGATGGCACCTGGACTGGCACGAAGCAAGCCAATGGCAGCGGGAATTTTACCAATCCCAAGCCGGTCCCGCTGACGGGAACGAAGATCAAGGTTAAAAAAATTTGGACGGATAATCTCGATCCGGACAGGCCCGAATCGATTAAGCTCACGCTTTATCGGGATAAGGGGCAGGCGACGCAGACCGCCACGCCGATTGAACTGAAGAATAGCAATTCCTGGGAAAAAGAAATTTCGATCGCGCCGGGACTTCAGACCGATGCGGACGGTGTGCTGGAAGCCGGCCATGATTACATCATCGAGGAAGCAAGCACCGGGAGCAAATATGAATTCAATTCGCCGACTTATCATCCGATGCTGAATAATTCTGCGACAGCGATGATCGATAAAAATAATCACAATGCGCCACTGACGGAGCTTAAAGCCACGAATATCCGAAGGGGCCGCATCGAGATCACCAAGAAAGTCTTGCCGGAAGGAACGGAGATCCCGGACGGCACGCGGTTTAAATTCAAGCTGACGCTGACAAAGCCCGGCGGCGGTACGGATACGAACGCCTATGCCTATACGGTTCGAGACAAGGACGGCCATCCGGTCAGCGGGGCGGGCGGCACTGTCACAAGCGGCGGCACTATCGTGCTGGAGGCCGGCCAGACGGCCAGTATTCCCAATCTTCCCAGCGGCACCAAATACACAGTTGAAGAAACGGACCTGCCGGACAGCTACGAGCATGCGGCTTCTGATGAAACCTATGAACATTGGATCGGCACGGCGCCGAACATGACAAAGAAAGACGATGACAATGGGCATGTGGTGGAAGGCAATACCGCATCCAGAGTCACGTTTACCAATCATGCTAAATCCTTCGCGCTGATTCTTCGAAAACTTGTCGACGGAAATATGGGAGACAAAAATAAAAAATTTAAATTCACGCTGAATTTGACAAAGGCTCTGGCAGAAACGCCGAGCGGCTGGACGCCGTCGGGTGATTCGATGAAAGTGTTTACCGCTGAGTTGAAAAACGGCGATGCATTATCGCTGACGCTGCCCTATGGCGCGACCTATACGATCACCGAGGATACGGCGGCGCCGGATGGCTACACCACCCAGTATGCGATCACGGCGTCGGGAACGGAACCGGGATTGGCAGATTATAAACAGGATTTAACAACGGGCAAACAAACGCTGAAGCGGGGTGTATGGATTACTTTCCGGAACAAGCGCGAAGTGATTCCCGCATCCGGTTTGAAAAAGCATCCCCTGCCGGCGGTGCTGGCTTTGGTCAGCGGCGCTGGACTCGGGGCAGCCCTGCATTTCCGGCGGCGCCGGAACGCGGCCTGAAGCAGAAGGCCTGCGATGAAACCCCATGCGCCGCCATAGCGCGCGGCGGAAGATAGTCCCGGCGGCAAAAGAGAGAACCTGTTTATCAGGAAAAGGAGTAATATGATGAAACAAGCAATGGCAATCATGAAAAAATCGCGCGTGCTCGCAATGCTCGCATTGGCTTTGGTCCTCGCGGCCTTTACCGCCATTCCCGCATGGGCAGCAGATGCAATTACCAGTCAGAAAGTGCCGGTTAAAATCACGGCGGATGACAATGTTCCCGTGAATGCAACGATCGCGTTTAATGTGCAAAACGGAGCGGCAGGAACATTTGACGGTCAGCCGACGATTGCCGGGGTAACCGGCGGTGTCGCCGTGGCCGATGTCGCTCTGACGGGCAAGGGAACGCAATCCAAGGATGCGGCAATGACTTTTGATGCCTCCAAATTTTCGGCGCCGGGCATTTATCATTACACCATTGCCCAGAAGGATCCCGGGATTGACGGCCTGACAGTCGATACGGCGGCAAGAAATCTTTATATTTATGTTGAAAATGATACGAGCGGCATGAAGGTCGTTGCGGCGGTGTATTACAAGAGCCATTCGACGACCAAAAACGAAAGCTTTGAAAATACCTACAACACGAATAATTTGAAAATCGAGAAAAAAGTGACCGGGTCGCAGGGGGATAAAAAGAAAGATTTTAATTTTGAAGTGACCGTGAATGGCGCCGCCGGAGAAACCTATACGCTGATTAAGAGCGGTGACAGTGGAAGTCCCGTCGTGTTGACGAGCGGCACGAAATACACATTTACCTTGAAACATGACGAAAATGTTGTGATTTACGGCCTGTCGGCAAACGACAAAGTGACATATAAAGAAACCGACGAGAACCAGAATGGCTATACGACAACCTATTCGCAGGCGAGCCATGAAAATGTGTCGTTCACTGAAGATGTGGCGGGGACGGTCACCAATGATCGCGACGTCATACCGCCTACCGGCATCTTTTACAACCCGATCACCTATATCGTGCTGATCGCGGCGGCAGCGCTCTTTGGCTTTGTGATGCTGCGCAGAAGAAGTGTCCGCGAAGATGATTAACATCGGCGGGGCGGAAGCGGCCGGGGTTTCCCGGTCCATTCCTTCCCGCAGCAGGATGGATCCGAAGGAGGTTTGACATGAGGATTAAAAAGCTGATCGGCTGTGCCTGGCTGTTGCCACTCATTCTGGCGGCGGCGCTGGCACTGCCGGCGCCGGCCCGGGCGGCCGTGATCGAAGGCGTCCGGCCCGATCCGCTGAATATCTCCGTTGCCACCAAGACGCTCAAGGGTTCCAAAGCGGCGCCAACGGACCAGAAATACCGGGTGACGGTGAGGCCGCAGCAATCGGCCTATCCGGTGAATCGAAGTTTTACCTTTACGGATGCGGGCATCCAGGCGCTTGCCTGGCCGATTTATGACGCGCCGGGCACCTATCGCTATACCGCGGCGATGCAGCCGGAGAAGACAGCCAGGCACTTCACCTATGACACCCGAATCTATACCATAACGGTGTTTGTGCGCAATGCCGAAAGCGGCAGCCGGCTTGAGGCGCTTATCGTGCTGGACGATAACGATCCGACCACGGCCGGCAAGCCCACGGCGCTCATTTTTGAAAACACCTATTATCTGAAGGCATCGGAGCCGGTCGTTCCGGTGACGCCGATGGGGAAAAAGGTGAGAACCGGCGACAGCAGCCGGGCGGCGATTTATCTGGCGGTCTTTTTGGGCGCGATGGCACTCTGGTTTGCCGTCAGGCAAAGGCGCAGGGAATCCGGCGGATGGAAGGCCGGTGACCACCGATGACGGAAGACGTTCGGACGCTGGCAGATATTGCGGCGCGGATCGATGGGCTCAAGTTCAAAAAGAAATGGTTCGGCGGCGTGGATGAGCGCGACGTCTGGAAGCAGCTCGAAGCGTTGAACCGTCAATACGAACAGGTTTTTGAAATTCAGCGCAGCGGCTATGAGGCGCTTTTAAAAGAGCGGGAAGCCTTGATCCGCAAACTGAAGCAGGCAAAAAAAGCATGAGTGCAAAACATCCAAAAATCTCCCAGACACCGGCAGAGGCCATTGCCAAGAGAAAAAGAGAATACAACCAGCGGGAAGAAGTGATGACTTTTGTCAAGCGGTTGTTTTGGCTGGCGGCAATGCTCCTGCTGATCTTTGGTTTGATTTTCGGCGTGGTGCCGATGCCCGATAACGCCATGCGCCCCGGTATTTCTGCCGGGGATTTGCTGTTTTATTTCAGGCGCAACGCCGGCTATAACGACGGCGATGTGGTGGTCTGGCGCAAAGGCGGGAAAACCCGGACGGGCCGCATTGTGGCCCGGGGCGGCGATACGGTGGACATCGGCGATGACGGACATTTGGCAATTAACGGTAACCGTAAAATCGAGACCGATATTGTTTATCAAACCACGCGCTATGGCGACCGTGTGACCTATCCGCTGACCCTAAAGGCCGGTCAGTTTTTTGTGCTCGGCGATTATCGCATCGGCGCGAAGGACAGCCGCTACGACGGGCCGATTTCGCAAAAAGCCATCGCCGGCCGGGTGATTTTGGTTATGCGCGGGTCGGACCTATAGCTAAGCCGTGAATATTGGCCGGAAAGGAGCGCGCGATGAACAGACTGGCAGCATTGGCAAAAATGGGCAATAAAGCGATCTCTGTCATCTCGGGGGTGCTGATTCTCGCGATGATGGCCTACGGCGGCTATTCGCTTTGGCAGATGAACGCTGTGTTCCGCGCCGCATCGCCGGTGAATGCCGGCAGCGGCGGCAGGACCATCGGCTTTGCCGAATTGCAGAAACGCAATCCCGATGTGCGCGGGTGGATCACCGTGAAGGGCACGCATATTGATTATCCCGTCGCTCAGGGCCGGGACGATCTGGAATATGTGAATAAAAACGTCCTCGGCGATTTTGAACTTTCCGGAGCGATCTTTCTCGCCGCGGACAATGACCGTGATTTTAAAGATGCCTATAACCTCACCTATGGCCATCATATGGCCCAGGGCAAGATGTACGGCGATCTGCCGAGGTTCACCGGCGAAAAGTTTTTCGCGCGCCACAAGAAGGGCATGCTTTATACCACCGGGCAGTGCTACCGGCTGCACATTTTTGCCGTGGTGGATACCAACGCCTATGACCGCAGCTATTACAATGTGGCCGATAAAAAAATCATGGCGAGCCTGCCGGCTTTTGTGCAAAAAATATCGGGGGATGCGCTGCACTTCAGATCGGCCGGCCTTAAAGCCGATCGGCAGATCATTGCGCTTTCGACCTGTCAGGATGCGAAGACCGACGGGCGAACCATTGTCTTTGCCAAGATGATCCCGGTGAAGGACAATGCAAAGGCGCAGAGCGCGCTTGCCCGGAAACGGGTGCGGGTATCGGATTAAATCCCCGGAAGTCCGAAGCCCGAAACACAGAAGATGGCGGTAAGCTTTAAAATGGATCGCCGCGGAAGGTTATTAAAATCGGCGGCCTGAGTCGAATGAGCAGCAGCCGGGTCTCCGGCAAAACGGCGGATGCGAAAGCATGTGCCGTTTTTTATATGGAGTGTGAAGAACCATCGCCGCTGCGGCCGATGATTTGGATTGAAGGTTGAAGATGGAAGGGCTTAAGCCTCTTTATAGAAAATTTAAGTGTCCGCCTTTATAATAACAAAATAAGTTAAATAGTGAAACAATCGGATGGCAAGGCTCTGCCGGCGACCGATGGAGGAAGGGCAAAATGGACACGCGATTAATCGAAAATGAATACCTGCAAGCGGAAATTTCGGATGTCGGCGCGGAGCCGGTGTTCCTTTGGGACAAGGGCGCCCGGCGCAATGTGCTTTGGCGCGGCGACGATCATTTCTGGGGGCGGCACGCGCCGGTGCTGTTTCCCAATGTGGGGCGCCATTTCGGGGATGTCTTTCGCCACAAAGGCCAGGTGTATTCTCTCAGTCAGCACGGCTTTGCCAGGGATCGCGTCTTTACCTGCGTGGCCGAGCAGCCGAACAGCCTTTCGCTGCAGCTGGTCTCGGACGATGCAACCCGGGAAAATTATCCCTTTCCCTTTGTGCTGACGGTGACCCATCAGGCGGTGGGTCACCAGTTGGTGACCATCTGGCAGGTGCGCAACACCGGGAACGAGCCGATGTATTTCACCATTGGCGGGCACCCGGCCTTTGTTCTTTTGAAGAACGACCTGGCGATGGACCATTATTATCTGAAGATTGAAGGCAGCGGGGCTGGGGGGCTGACGGTTGTCCGCATCGATCCAAAAGCTGGCAATCCGCTGCCGGGCGTCACAGAGGACTGGGCGCTGACCGATGGCCGCCTGCCGCTGACCGACGCGCTTTTCGAGGCGGACGCCATCATTTTGGACAACCATCAGATCGACCGGATCAGCCTGGTGCATAACAGCGGCGATCGCCTGGTGACTGTGGATGCGGGCGGCTTCCCCAATTTCGGCATCTGGTCGAAGCCCGGGGCGCCTTTTGTGTGCCTGGAGCCGTGGGTCGGCCGCACCGATGACGCCGGATTCACCGGCGAGCTTTCGGAAAAGCCCGGCATCATCACGCTGGACGCGGGAGAAACCTTTGAAGCCCGCTATGCCATCGAGCTTTAAAATATTAAAACCAACCCATCAAACGCCGAGGAATCGGCGTTTTTTGACGGTCCGTTGATCGAGAGGCAGCGCCGCAGAATGCAATCGAAAGGAAACCCAATCAAGCATGGGCGAGCGCATTCCCGGCCGCTCAAAATTGTCTGAAGATATCGCCGGCCAATGCGGCCAATATGGTAGTGACCGTCGACGAGGCGGGCATTGCCGCGCTCTATCGATCGGCATTGTAAAGCTTTATGGCGCATCGGATAAGAGAACCGGGGCCTTCCGGTTCTTTTGCGCGCGGCGGCCGGCCATTTGAAAGAAGATGGCTGCCAATGGTATAATATTCCTAACTAAAAAAGTTGAAGGACCGGCACTGAGTCGGCGCTTCAAGAGATCAGGAGGAAAGCGATGAGAAATCAATCGGGCAAAGATATTGCCATTGGCTTTGTAACCGGGCGCAGGGGTTTTCGAAAATTGTTAACGACCTATGCCTTTCGATGGCGGACCATTGTGGCGGAGAACAACTTGAGTATTCACCTTATCGTCGCCTATGATCTGGATTATAACCACACAAAAATCGAAGATTATGTGGCGCTGCGACAGGACGTGCGGGCGGTGTTTGCGAGCGTCAGCTTCATTGGGCCGGAGCGGATTCGCCGGATGGTTAAAACCGTTGCCGACGCGGGGATCCTGCCGGCAGATCAGGCGGCGCGGCTTTTTGAAAAGGGTTATGCCGGTAAGCGCAACAGCGTTTTGTTCGAAGCGATCCGCCGCAAAATGGACGCGCTAATTTTTCTCGACGACGACGAATATCCGCTGGCGGTGACCCATGAAAACCGCACGGCATTGTGGAGCGGACAGGATGTATTCAGCGAGCATGTTTTAGCTCTGGGCGGGCAGGACGTGACCAACGGCTATCGCTGCGGCTACATTTCGCCAATTCCCCATCTGGATTTTGACGCGACTTTAAGCGAGGGCGATTTTAAAACCTTTATTGAGGCGGTCAGCAACGAGGCCTTCGATTGGGACGGCCTGAAAAAGATCATGGCTGCCGGCGGCGTGACCTACGCCGATGTGACGGTTTTAAAACGGCACCAAGTCCGGCCGCTGTCACCGGGATCGGGAGACGGCCTGCCGCTGTCCGGATCAAACCTTGGGATCAATCTGCGCCGGCCAGAACGGATTCCGCCCTTTTTTAATCCGCCGGGGGCTCGGGGCGAGGACACGTTCTTCGCTTTGGCATTGGAGCATCGGCAGGTGGCTCGGGTGCCGGTTTATACCTTCCACGATGGCTTTATGCAGTATCCGCACTTGCTGAGCGGCGTGCTGCCGCTGCATCTTAAGCGCATTGAGGCCGCGGATGCCGGTGTGGCCGAGCGGTTTTACCGGGCCTGTCTGGGCTGGATTCGTTACAAGCCGCTGTATCAATGGCTGACATCCAAGGCGCGTCAGGCGGACTTTTCGGCGGCCGCGAAGCTGACCGGCGAGCAGCTGCGGGCAACGTTATCGAAGATCGCCGCCTATTTTCATGTGCCGGCGTTTATGCGTTTGGAAGAAGAATACGAAAAATTCAGGCGTCATGTGTATCAGGATGCGCAGATGTTTCAAATCAACCGGCAAAACTGGCAAAGACTGATCGGCGCGTTATAAACCGGATGGGAGCGGCGCAAAATCACAAGGTGCGTCGGTTCCAAGGCGATATGAGGCGAGCGGCATCAGCACAATAAAAAAAGTCCCGGGCGGAGTTTCGGAGGCAGCGTTTAATTTGAGGCGAGCCGGCAGTCAAAAACGCCCCGCACAGCGGAGCGTTTTTTGTTTGCGCTCAAGGGAGCACCACCACCTTGCCGAAACTGTGACGGCCTTCCAGATAGCGGTGGGCATCGCTCACATGGTCGAGGTCAAATACCTTGACCGGCGCCGCGTCGACGTCGTGAGTTTCGATAAAGGCGAGCAGGGCGTTCATTCGGTCGGCGCGCACGTTCCCGGAATAAAAGCTCGTGAGATAGCCGCCCTCCGGCAGGTCCATGATCGGGTCGAAGCCATCCATAAACCATTGGCCGCCTAGCTGCCCGGTAGAGCAAATGATGCCGCCGGGCATTGTGTGGGCGCAGGTATCCTTGAGGCTGGCCGGGCCGATGAGCTCCAGCACGCGGTCGAAGGTCCGATCCGTTTGCAGGGCGCCGCCGCAATCGGCAATGACCGTGTCAAAGCCGGCGGCGGCAAGGGCGTCGCGCTTGGCTTCGGGGCGGCGGCAGCTGCCGGCAAGGGACATTTTCGGATAGGCGGCATGGACGAGCCCGGCGAAGGCGATGCCGACGCCGCTGGTTGCCCCGCGCACCAGCACGTGCTCATCCCCGGTCAAGTGCAGATTCTGCAGCGAGCCAAAAGCGGTATAAAAAGTCTCGGGAATGGCGGCGAGGGTGGGCCAGGGCAAATCGGACGCGACGGGGATGATCTGCGCGTTGGGGAGCAGGCAGTATTCGGCATAGCTGCCGTCGAAAGCCCGGCCCATCTCGCCCATGATGGACACGACGCGCCGGCCGACGGGCAGGTGCGTTGTGTCAGAACTTTCAGCGACGGTGCCGACGCATTCGATGCCGAGGATGCGCGGGAACGCGACGCCGGGGGAGAGCCCCTGCCGGGTGAAAATTTCCGAATGGTTGACGCCGAAGCCCCGGACGCGCACCAAAGACCAGCCCGGCCGCACTTTGGGGATGGGAACCTCCTGAACCTTCAGAACGTTCGGGGCGCCGGGATGATGGACAACGGCGGCTTTCATCATTTCATTCATTCCGGACGGCTCCTTTCGTTTCGGGGGGATCAGCCGATTCAAATTGCGGGGTCACGCGCTTTTCGAGGGCGCGCAGGGCAGCGCCTACTGCTGCGGCAACCACAAAACACAGCAGCGTTGCACCGATCAGCTTGTAAAGATTCATCGCGCGCAGCCCCTGAAAGAGCAAAGTGCCGAGTCCGCCGGCATCGACGGTCGCGGCGATGGTGGCGATGCCGATGGTGGAAATCACAGCGAGGCGGATGCCCGCGACGATGGCCGGCATGGCCAGGGGCAGCTGCACCCGGATGAGCACCTGAAAGGGCGTCATGCCCATGCCGGTGGCCGCTTCGGTAATGGCCGGGTTGATGCCCTCGAGGCCGGCGATAATATTGCGCAGCAGAAGAAACTGATTATAAACCGTCAGCACCAGAACGGCGGTGGGCATGCCCAGGCCGGTGATGGGGATCAGGATGGCGAAAAGCGCCAGCGAGGGAATGGCGTAAACCGCGCCGAAGATCTGGATCACGATGGCGGAAAGCCTGCGGTTTCGCCAGATGAGCAGGGTGAGCGCGGCGGCGAGCACGAGAGAGGAGATCAGGGTGATTCCGGTGATGGCCAGATGGGCGAGCAGCCCCTTGACAAACCCGTCGGCGTGACGGGCCCAATAAATGAACATGGCTCTCATAGCACAGCCTCGCAGGCGGCGCCGCTGCTCCTCAGCAGGGCGCGCACAAAATCGGTGGCCGGATGGGCTTGGATGGCCGCGGGGGTATCGAACTGCTCGATTCGCCCCCGGTCCATGATGAGCACCCGGCTGCCCAGCTTGAAGGCCTCGCGGATATCGTGGGTCACGAAGAGAAAGGTCTTTTGCGATGCGCGGTGGATGGCGAGAAGACTGTCCTGTAGGCTTTCGCGATTGATGGCGTCGATGGCGCCGAAGGGCTCATCCAAAAGCATGATGGCCGGATCGGCCGCGAGGGCCCGGGCCAGGCCGACCCGCTGCTGCTGCCCGCCGGAAAGCTGTCTTGGGTAGCGGCCGCGAAATTCGTCGGGGTCGAGGTTCACGAGGGTGAGCAGCGCGTCGACGCGTGTCCGGATGCGCGCCGCATCCCAGCCGAGGATGGTCGGTACGGTGGCGATGTTTTTGGCGACGCTCTGATGGGGGAAGAGCCCCACCTGCTGAATCACATAGCCGATGCGCTGGCGCAGCGCGACGGGATCCTCATTGGCGATGGCTTTGCCATCCAGCAGAATCCGGCCGCTGTCCGGCTCGATCAGCCGGTTGATGAGCCGGATCAGGGTGGTCTTGCCGCAGCCCGAGGTGCCGAGGATGGTGATCAGCTCGCCGGCTTCAATCACGAAGCTGATACGGTCGAGGGCGGGCGCGGCCGCGCTGGGGAAGGTTTTGGTGATGGCTTGAAAGGCAACTGCTGTGGCCATGGGGCTCCTTTCTGAAAAATCAAAAGCGGGCGGGCTACTTCAAATCGTCCGCGATGCTGTCGTAAAAATCTTTGGCGACGTCTTCGGCGTCTTCCTTGTCCACGTCCACCTTGGCGTTGAGCTTGGTGAGGGCGGCAGTGGTCAGATGCTTTGAGACGGCGTTGAGGGTCTTTGCGATGTCCGGATGGGCCTTGAGCACGGAGCCGCGCACCACCGGTGCGACGTTGTAGGGCGGCCAGAAATGCTTGTCGTCGGTGAGAAGGGTCAGCTTTTTATTGGTCAGCTGGCCCTCGGTGGTGTAGCACGGCGTTACATCAGCCTGTCCTTTGAGCAGCACCTGATATTTGAGGGCGTTGTCGTAAATCTTCGAGGACCGCCAGTGAAAGGCGCCGTAGGTCTTGGTGAGACCGGGCAGACCGTCGGAGCGCTCGTCAAATTCACCCTGGGAGGCGAAGCGCAGCTGGGCAGCGTGCTTTTGCAGGTCCGAAATGGTTTTGATATGGTATTTTTTGGCGGCCGACGTGGTGATGGCAAGCCCCTGGGAGTCGGTGGCCTTGGCGTAATCCAGCCATTCGATGTTCCATTTCTTTTTGTAGACTGTTTTCACGGTGGCATAAACCTTTTGCGGATCGGTTTGAAGCGGGCGCTTTAAAACCGAGAGCAACGCCGTCCCGGTGTAGGCCGGGTAGAGATCGATGTCGTCGTGGACGAGGGTGGTGTGGATGGTCGAGCCCGAAATGTCGAAGCTGCGGTCGACCTTGTAGCCGGCGTCCTCCAGGGCGAGGGCGTAAATCTCGGCGATGATCTCGCTTTCGGTGAAGTTTTTCGAGCCGACTTTGATCGTGCCCTTGCTCTTGCCGCAGGCAGACAGCGCGAAGACGGTACAAAGGGCAACGGCGATGGTCACAGCGGCGAGCTTCAGGGATAGATGGTTTTTCATGGGGGATCCTTTCGGTTTTAAAATGCGGGGACGGTTAAAGGCGTTCGTATCGGCGGACCCGCCGGTCGATCAGAGTGAGCAGCGCCCCGGTGAGCAGTGAGAGCGCCGCGACGGACAGCCCTCCGATCCACAGCAGATCCTCGCGCATCAGCCCGAGCCCGGTGAAGATGAGCTCGCCCAGGCCGCCGGCACCGATATAAGCCGCCAATGTTGCCGAGGCAATCACTTCGGCGGCGGCGGTGCGGAAGCCGGCAAAGATCGTCGGGAAGGCCAGCGGCACCTTGATCTGCCAGAACAGCCTGCGTCCGGGCATGCCCATGCCGCAGGCGGCCTCGAGGATGTCGGCGGGCAGGGTCTGAAAGGCGAGCACCGTGTTGATGAGCATCGGCGGAATCGCCAGCAGGGTCAGCGCGGTCGCCGCTGGGAGGAGCCCGGTGCCCATGATGGGCACGAGCAAAAAAAGGATGGCCAGCGACGGCACGATGCGCAGCGCTCCCCAGAAGCCGACGGAGATTTTTTCCAGCCGGGGCAGGCGGCTGCACAGAGTGCCCAGGGGAACGGCGATAACCGCTGCGACGGCCAGCGACAAAAGGCTGATCAGCACGTGGCGGGCCACCATCTGCCAATACACCTGCAGATGGGTGGCAAAATAAAGGTGAATGGCGCTGATTTAAACCGCCTCCCTTCTGATGATGGCGTCGACCGGGCAGTTTTCAAAGCACAGCCCGCAGTGCAGGCAGTTGGCCTGGCGGATCGCATAGGGCGTGCCGGCGTCGATGGCCTGCTGGGGGCACAGGCCGGCGCAGGTGTCGCAGCCGATGCAGCCGTCGACGATTTTAAAGCCCCTGATCTCGGAAACGCAGCCGCCGAAGGCGAAGCTCTCCCGGACGATGGGGGACCGCCCCAGGTCGAAAAACTCGAGCTCGCCGCGGTCGATGGCAAAAGCTTCGAGAATATATCGGGCATCGCCGGGATGCACATCGTTCATCGCGGGGTTGGCTTCAAAGATCCGATCGATCCAGGCGCGCTGCTCGGCTTCGGACAGGCGGGCGGCGCGGCCCGTTAGCCGGATGGACTGCCAGCGGTCGTTCATCCCAGTGACGGCGACCTCCGGCCGGGCGGTGAGCTCCTGATAAAAACGTTTGCCCCGGGCCGTGCAGAAAATCAGCCGGCTGGGTTCGGCCAGCATGATATCGATGATGCGGGCCCGCGGTTTGCCGTCGGCGTCGACGGTGGCAAAGACCACGTCGCGGATGCGGCGCAGCTCGGCAAGACAGGATTGGGCATTCATGGGGTTCTCCTTCAAATTATAATACAAAGAGGATGCCGAAGGCGGCGTTTTGTAATATAATAAATTACAACGAAAGTGTAACGGATGAGCGCCTGTTTGTCAAGGGAAGGCTTAAGAAAGCGCGTTTTGCAAAATGTGAACGGATCAAAAAAGCGCGTTCGGCTTTCGGCGAATGCCCGTTGGCTGGGCAAACGGGCATTCACCAGGGCGGCCGGCGTGCGCCGAAGCGGCGAAAAAAATTTGAAATTTGCAGGCATCGCGGCTATAATGAGCACAATTTAAAAACAGGGAGTGAATCACAATGAAAAGACGAGCTATCAAATGGCAGGATTATGCCGGGCATATTGCGGAAGCGTTGCCGAAGGGCATTTTGCTGACCACCCGTGCCCACGGCAAGATTAATACCATGGTCATCGGCTGGGGCGGCGTCGGCATCAACTGGGGGCGGCCGGTCTTCACGGCCTATATCCGCGAGCATCGCTTCACGGCGGAGCAGCTGGCCCAAAATCCGGCCTTCACGGTCAATCTGCCGGTGAGCGGCCCGGTGGATCCGGCCGTCATCAAAATCTGCGGCAGCCAGTCCGGCCGGGATATCGACAAGATCGCGGCGGCCCATCTGACACCGGTGGACGGTGAATCGGTGGCGGCGCCGGCCATCGCGGAGCTGCCGCTGACCTTCGAATGCAAGGTGCTCTATCAGCAGCTGCAAGACATGGATGCCTATCCGGATGATATCCGCGCGGCGATGTATCCGCAGGACGTCGACAGTTTTGTGTGTGTCGGCCCGAATAAAGACGCCCATTACACCGTGATGGCCGAAATTGTGGCCGCCTATGTGCTCGAGGACTGAGATGGAAGCGAATCCAAACGAATCGCAGCAGGCTGCGGCCGAACGGGCCGCCGGCCGAAAACAGCTGATTTTGGCATCGGCCGTCGGCATGGGTGCGACGGCCGTTTGTGCGGTGCTCGTCGTGATGCCCCAGGCGCTGGCTTTTGCCGCGCCGATCAAAATGGCTCTGGCCCTGGCGGGGGTCACGGCGTATCTGGCCGGCAGTCTGGCGGCGGCGGAGCTTGACCGTCAGGTGGGCAGTTTCGAATGCCCGGCGTGCCGCCACCGGTTCACGCCGACCCGCGGGGCCTATCTGAAGGCGGTCTACGGCCTGACGAGCCGACGCCTGGTGTGTCCGGCCTGTGGAAGACGGGGGCGCTGTGTGCACCGGCTGATCAAAAGAGGCTAATAATATAAAGGTAATGGTCGTACGTTTGATCACGATGGATTCGAATAAACATTAGCGCAGCACGCCATTGTCTGCTCCCGGGAGGCAACTGCCAGCGTGCGGTCGGCTTCTTGGTGAGCGCGGTGGTGCTGCGTTATCAGATCGGTCCGGTTCCGTTGGAAAGCGTTTCGGGTTTTCCTTGCGCCAAATACAAGTGCTGATTTTAGAAAGGACCATGCCATTAACATGAGACAATGGATCGTCAAGCGTCTCGAAGCCATGAGCGCGTCGGAACTTTACGCTGTGATGCAGGCGCGGGCCGATGTTTTCGTTCGGGAGCAAAAAATTCTTTATCCCGATGCCGACGGCGAAGATCTCCGCTGCCTGCACCTTTACACTTTGAATGAGGTCGGAAAAGTATTGGCTTATCTGCGGATGTTTCAAGCGGATGCGGTGGGAAACGTTTGTTTTGGCCGGGTGCTTACCACTTTAAGGGGGCAGGGCCTGGGAAGGGTCTTGATTCAAAAGGCGGCACAGGTGGCCCGGGATCAGTTCACCGCCGAAATGATCGTTTTGCATGCGCAGCAATCGGCAGAAGGTTTTTACCGTCGGCTGGGCTTTTCACGCACATCCTCTCTGTTCATCGAGGCCGGCATTCCCCATGTGGCCATGCAATGTCCATTGACGGATTTGGTGAAGAATTGAAAAATCAAACAATCGAAGAAAGGCGTTGTTTATGAAAGATTTAAGGCGGCAGGTTGAGGTATGGCTTGCGGCGGAAAACGGCGACGCACCGGAATACCTTTGGGCGAAGTTTCCAAACCACGCCGTGTTTCGCCGAAAAGACAACCGCAAATGGTATGCTCTGGTGGCGGAGGTGCCCCGGGAAAAGCTGGGCCTGGCGGAAAAGGCGCCGGTTCCCGTTCTCGTGGTGAAATGCGAGCCGTTTTTAAAGGATTTGCTCCTCGAAATGCCGGGTTATCGGCCGGCTTATCATATGAATAAGGAACACTGGATCACGGTGCTGCTCGACGGCAGCGTGCCCTTTGAAAAAATTGTCGAGCATCTGGCGATGAGCCGGGAACTGGCCGGCGGCAAAAAATAAGATAACAGACGAGGGCCGCGCGGCGGCCTTTTTTGGATGCGCTCGTCTTTTTGCCGGCGGGCAAAGGCAAGTGTCAAGGTTTTGAAAAAATTGAAAATACATTGAAAACAAATTGAAAATGAAACCGGCGGCTGGCCATTTTCTGGAGGATAACGGGCAGGCAGGCTGAAAATTTTCAAAAAATTGAACGGATTGGCTTGACATCAAAGAGCTGAAAATTTACAATGAAGAGGAATTATAAATTCACTTTTTGATATTGTTTTTTAACAGTATACAATATTCAATTCGTGGAGAGCGGCTGTAATAGCGCACGCGATGCCAACGCACAGCGGTGCACTATGGCGAATCCATTAAAAGGAGAACATGAAAATGAATCAAGCGAGAATGTTTTACGATCAGGACTGCGATCTCTCTTTGCTCGAAGGCAAGAAGATCGCCGTCATCGGTTATGGCTCACAGGGCCATGCGCACGCCAAGAACCTGAAGGAATCCGGCTGTGACGTGATTGTCGGCCTTTACGAAGGCAGCAAATCCTGGGCCAAGGCTGAAGCGGAAGGCTTTGACGTCTTTACCTCTGCCGAAGCGGCCAAGCAGGCCGATATCATTATGATTCTGATCAACGACGAAAAACAGGCTGATCTTTATAAAAACGACATTGCCCCCAATCTGGAAGCCGGCAACATGCTGATGTTTGCCCACGGCTTTAACATTCATTTCGGGACCATCATGCCGCCGGCAGATGTCGATGTGACCATGATCGCTCCGAAAGCTCCGGGCCACACCGTTCGCAGCGAATTTATCGAAGGCAAAGGGACGCCGTCGCTGGTTGCCGTCGAACAGGATGCCACCGGTCATGCGCTGGATCTGGCGCTGGCCTATGCGGCGGGTTTGGGAGCCGCCCGTGCCGGCGTGCTTGAAACCACCTTCAGAACCGAAACCGAAACCGACCTTTTCGGCGAACAGGCTGTGCTTTGCGGCGGTGTTTGCGCGCTGATGCAAGCCGGCTTTGAAACCTTGGTGGAAGCAGGCTACGATCCGAGAAACGCCTACTTCGAATGTGTCCACGAAATGAAACTCATCGTCGATTTGATTTATCAGTCCGGCTTCAAGGGCATGCGTTATTCTATCTCCAACACGGCGGAATACGGCGACTACATCACCGGGCCGAAAATCGTCACCGACGACACCAAGAAGGCCATGAAGCAAATCCTCTCCGATATTCAGGACGGGACCTTCGCTAAGGACTTCCTGACCGAAATGAGCTCCGGCAGCCAGGTGCATTTCAAGGCGATGCGCAAGCTGGCCCAGGAACACCAGACCGAAACCGTTGGGGAAGAGATTCGCAAGCTTTACAGCTGGAACGGCAACGACAAACTGATCAACAACTAATCGCGCAAATAAGCTGCGGCAACCCGCATCCGAACAGCAACCGGATGCGGGTTTTGTTTTTGAAAGGCTTCCGGCCTTGCGGGAATAGGTGGGATCATTCTCATCAAGCGGGCGTCAAGCGTTGCTCCAGTAAATGAGGCCAAGCGCCATTTTATGTTGGAAAAAAACAAAAATGTGGTTATGCCAACAGCGCGCGGCCTCAAAACGGCTATAATAACATCATCAAGTGAAAAGAAAGCCCGCGGCACATTGCGGCAGGAGGCAATATGAGCGCACAATTAGGACCGATTCACCACAGAATGTATCAGAAGATTCGCTTTCAGGAAGCGTTGATCGATCAGCTGATCGCCCTGGCAGAAGCGAACGGCTGGCAGACGGCCGACGGCACGCCCGTGACGGCATACGCTGGTGAGCCGGAAGCGCCGCTCGAGACCATCATCGATTTTGCAAACATCCACGGCTGGCTTTCGGGCCGCATTGCCGATCCTGAGCGGCGCTACGCAGCGCTGGTTACCGGGCTGCTCGCGGCAGATGCCGGGCGGCTTGCCGCCATCGAAGCGGCCGCCTTCGCCTTTGGCCAACGTGCCGCGGTGGCGGGCGAGAGCGCCCCGGCGGTTTACCAGGCGGTGGATGCCCGTCTGCTCGACGGCATGCCCTGCGACCGGGCGATCGCCATCACTGAAAACGAAGCCGACCGTGTGACCTGGCAGGTGGCGGCGGATACCCACAGCCCCTACTGGACAGAAGTCGGCGGGGATGGTAAAATTTACTACAAACTGCGCACAGCGCTGATTGCCGGGATGCTTTCCGGCAGCGGCTGGCGCCTGGCTGAAGACGACGGCACATCGGCCATCGTCGCGGCCCGATAATTTCTTGCCCTGCGCAATCGCGCGATTCAAAACACGGATGTTCACAGGAAGCGAATATCCGCGATAAGGAGAAAAAATGGAAGCAACTCAGAAAATTACCAAGGATATGTTGACCGGCGAAGTCGTCGCCACCTACCCGGAAGCCGCCAAGGCGCTGATGATGGTCGGCATGGGCTGTGTCAGCTGCCCGGCATCCCAGATGGAATCGCTGGCCGATGCGGCCATGGTGCACGGTCTCGATGCCGATCAGGTGGTCGAATATTTAAACGACTCCCTGAATTTAAACGACTGAGGAAATTATGTACAGCGTCGACGTGATGAAGGCCGAGCACGACAACATCCTTGAATTTCTCAAGGTGGTGCGCAGCATGTGCTGCCAGGTCGTGGCCGGCGGCGATTTGGTGAGCGATGATTTTCGGCAGGTGGTGGATTTCGCCCGGAATTATTCCGACGCGCAGCACCACGGCAAGGAGGAACACTTCCTTTTTAACGAAATGGAAGCGCGTCTGGGACCGGTGGGCGTCAATCTGATCCGCCACGGCATGCTGGTGGAGCACAATCTCTGCCGGGGGCATATGTTCGATCTGACCACGGCCCTCGACCAATACGAAGCCGATCCCGACATTCAGACCAAGGTGGACATCGTGGAAGCGGCGAATGGCTACGCCACATTGCTCACTCGCCACATTGCCAAGGAAAATACCGTGGTCTATCCCTTCGGCGAGAAAAACCTGGGAGCGGAGGTCATTGCTCAAATCGACGATAAGGTGCGGGCTTTCGAAGCGCAGACCGCCGAGGTGCCGGATCGGTATCTCGCGATGCTCGAGCGGCTTCGCGATCGCTACGGTCGTGTGGACGACCGTCATCAGGACGTGGTGATCACGCCGACGGCGCCTAAGGTTCAGATCGACTGAAGGCAAACAGAATGAAGTCATCAAGGTGTCGCTTTGGCGGCGCCTTTTTTATGTGCCGGTGCGGCGAACTTTTCGAGCGTTTTGATGGGTTATGGCCCGGTTTGCGAGATGATGATCGATGCTGCTTAATATAAGGAGAAACCATGGATTTACAAGCTTTTTTAGCGCAAATGAACAGCGGCAAACGTGTTGCTGCTGGGTCGCCGGCCCGCCTGGCCATGCATCGCCTGGCCCGGGAGGCGTTAATCATCGCCGCCCGGATGAACGCGGGATATCGCACGCCGGAAGCCCTCGCGGCGGATTTTGCCGAGCTGACCACGCAGCCGGTGCGCCCGGAAGCGGTGCCGGACGAAATCGGGGAATAATCAAACACATAAAGGCGCTGTCCGAAGGGACGGCGCTTTTTTGTATAAAAGAAAA
>NZ_GL622359.1:113750-248952 GCF_000185505.1 Pseudoramibacter alactolyticus ATCC 23263
GGACGCGTGGATGGGCTTACGGCCGGCGCATCGAATGATGCCAACAAAAAGCACTTCACCTGTGGCCGTGAAGTGCTTTTTGGGTATAGAAGATGTTAATGGTTTGCCGCATGGCGACAAAGGAGAATGTCACGCCGAGGCGGCGTGCGGCCGGGCGCCACAGGGGCCGTTCAAAACGCCCATCTCCTGCCAGGAGATGGGCGCGTCTTTGCGAATATGCGAGTGATTGAAAGGGTTGGAAGGATTGAAAGGTTGTGAATTAAACGTAGAAGAGCAGGTCTTCATAAATCGGATAGGGCCAGTATTCCCGGCCGACGATGGTTTCGAGCTCGTCGGCGACGGCGCGCAGGGCGTTCATCGCGCCGATCACCGCATTGCAATAGGCATCGGCCCTTTCCTGGGCGTCGGCGGCGGCCTGGGCGGCGCGATTGGCGGCTTCCAACGCGTCGGTCTTTTCGAGCATGCCGCCGGCCAGCGCGGAGATGCGCGCGGCCATTTTGGCTTCGACGCTGCCTTTGGTATCGAGGCCGACGGCCTTTTTCTGGGCGAGGATGGTCGTCAGGTCCTTTTCGCACTTAAGCACCGCCGGCAGAATTTCGTGTCGGGCCATCGAGAGCATGGTCAGTGCTTCAATGTTGATGGTTTTGGCGTATTCCTCCAGGTGGATTTCCTGGCGGGCCTTCATTTCCTCTTCGGAATAAATGCCGTGGCGGGCCATCACGTCCACATTCTTCGGCAGGCAGTAATCGGCAAAGGCCTCCGGCGTGGTTTTGAGATTGGGCAGGCCGCGGCGGGCAGCTTCGGCCACCCATTCGTCGGAATAATTGTTGCCGTTGAAGATCACGCGCTTGTGCGCAGAGAGGCGGCCGCGCAGAAATTCGCGGCAGTCGGCTTCAAAATCGGTGCTGCCCTCCAGGGCATCGGCATATTCCCGCAGCACTTCAGCCACGGCGGCGTTGAGGGCGATGTTCGGTCCGGCGATGGACTGATTGGAGCCCAGCATCCGGAATTCAAACTTGTTGCCGGTGAAAGCGAAGGGCGAGGTGCGGTTGCGGTCGGTGGCATCGGAGATGAAGTTCGGCACCGAGTCGACGCCGATATCCATGATCAGATCTCGAGCGGTTTCGACCGTTTCGCCGGTTTCCAGGGATTTGAGGGCGGCCGTTAGCTGGTCGCCGAGGAAGATCGAGATAATGGCCGGGGGCGCTTCGTTGCCGCCGAGACGGTGGTCGTTGCCCGCCGAGGCCACGGTGGAGCGCAGCAGCTCCGGATAGCGGTCGACCGCTTCGATCACCGCGACGAGGAAGAGCAGAAACTGCAGATTGCTCGCCGGATCGCCGCCGGGATCCAGCAGATTTTCGCCGGTATCGGTGCTGATGGCCCAGTTGTTGTGCTTGCCGGAGCCGTTGATGCCCTCAAAGGGTTTTTTGTGGATCAGGCAATGCAGGTTGTGTTTGGGGGCGATGCGGCGCAGGGTTTCCATGATTAGGTGATTGTTGTCCGTCGCCTGGTTGGAGGTGGAGAATACCGGCGCGAGCTCGTGCTGGCAGGGGGCGACTTCGTTGTGGCGGGTTTTGCTCGGTACGCCGAGAGCCCAGAGCTCGTCGTCCACCTCGCGCATGAAGTGGCGGACCCGCCCGCGGATGCGCCCGAAATAATGGTCCTCCATTTCCTGCCCCTTGGGCGCGTCGGCCCCGAAGAGGGTGCGGCCGGTGAGGATCAAATCCTTGCGCTTTTTATACATGTCATTGTCGATCAGGAAATATTCCTGTTCGGCGCCGACGGTGGTGGTCACCTTTTTCACGTCGGTTTTTCCGAAGAGTGCCAGGATGCGGATGGCCTCGTCGGACAGGGCCTTCATTGAGCGGAGCAGCGGCGTCTTTTTGTCGAGTACTTCGCCGGAGTAGGAGATGAAGGATGTGGGGATGTAAAGGGATTTGCCCTTGACAAAGGCGAAGGAAGTCGGGTCCCAGGCGGTGTAGCCCCGGGCTTCAAAGGTCGCCCGCAGCCCGCCGGAGGGAAAGGAAGAGGCGTCCGGTTCGCCCTTGATCAGTTCTTTGCCGGAGAATTCCATGATGACTTTGCCTTCGTCGGTGGGGCTGATAAAGGCGTCGTGCTTTTCGGCGGTGGCGCCGGTCATCGGCTGGAACCAATGGGTGAAATGGGTGGCACCCAGCTCCATGGCTCAGTCTTTCATCGCGTTGGCCACCACCTCGGCGGCGTCCTTTTCGAGGGGGGTGCCTTCCTTAATGGTGCGCAGCACGCTTTTGTAAATGTGCCCCGGCAGCCGCTTGCGCATCACCGTGATATTGAAAACTTTCGAGCCGAACAGCTCGACGACGCTGTCCTTTTGATCCTTGATTTCGGTTAAAACGTCAGACATGATTGCCTCCTTCTTGAAAATCGAATGGCTTGGCGAAAATAAAAAAACGCCGGCACGCTTGTTCAAACGTGCAGGCGCCTTTGCCAGATTCGCTATTGAAGATGCCTATAGGATAGGCGATGCGGAAGGACTTGTCAAGGAATTTCGTGCAAAAAAACAAAGTAGGATGCTGTATACAAATCTGCAATCCTTTTCGATCAATTAAGGCTTGCCAAGGATGGCGGGCTGTGGTTTAATAACAGCAATCTAAAAATTGTATACATCAAGAAGACCATGGAACAAAGGCGTTCCCCAAGCGGTCGATTGTGCAGACAAGCCACCAAGCGTGAAGCGGATGGCGTTTTATCGGTCTGCCGGTCGGCGGCTGGGGCGCGTCTTTTTTCTTTGAGAAGGACCTTGCTTGTAACGCACGCGGCGTCTTGGTGCGCCGGAGAAAGAAGGAGAATGTGATGTTAAGAAAAGAAGGAGAAATCAGAATCCCGTCGGGCTGTGCCATCGCGGGCATCATCGACAAGACCGGCCGGCGCAGTATCAACGGCCGCACGATTATCGATGCCATCGCGGTGATGCACGACCGCGCCAACGGGCTCGGCGGCGGCTTCGCGGGCTACGGCATCTATCCGGAATACGCCAACGCTTATGCCTTCCACGTGTTTTATGACGATCTGCAGGCCCGCCAGGAAACCGAGCGCTACTTCGACCGCTATTTTGACGTGGCGAATATGAGCCGCATCCCGGTGAAAAAGCACCCGCGGATCGGCGATGCGCCGCTGATCTGGCGCTACTTTGTTAATCCGCTGTTCAACCGGATCCAGGAGGAGCGCGGCGAAATCGACGAGGAAAAATTCATCGCCGACACGGTTTTTTATATCAACACCGCCATCGAAGGCGCGTATATTTTTTCCTCCGGGAAAAACATGGGCATTTTCAAGGCCGTCGGTTTCCCGGAGGACGTCGGCGAATTTTATCGCCTCGAGGAATACGACGGTTATTGCTGGACGGCTCACGGCCGCTACCCGACCAACACACCGGGGTGGTGGGGCGGTTGCCATCCCTTCGCGCTGCTGGATCACTCCGTGGTGCACAACGGCGAAATTTCTTCCTACGATACCAATCGGCGCACCATCGAAATGTTCGGCTACACCTGCAGCCTGCTCACCGACACGGAGGCGATCACCTACATTATCGATTACCTGAAGCGCAAGGCCGGCTTCGATTATGAGGATATCGCCCGCATCATCGCGGCGCCCTTTTGGGAGGAGATCGAGCGCATGCCGGAAGAAGCGGCGCGCCGGGCCAAGCTTTTGTGCAATACCTATGCGAGTCTCTTGATCACCGGACCGTTTTCGATCATCTGCGGGTTTAACAAGGGGCTCATGGCGCTCAACGATCGGCTCAAGCTGCGCTCGATGGTCGCCGGCGAAAAGGACGACGTGGTTTATATCGCCAGCGAGGAATCGGCGATCCGCGCCGTCTGCCCGGACATCGAGGGCATCTGGGCCCCCCCGGGGCGGCGAGCCCATCATCGTCCGCGTGAAAGAGGAGGCCTGACATGGGAATCCATTATTTATATCCGGAATTTGAAGTCCACCGGGATGTCGACCGCTGCATTCAGTGCCGGGTCTGTGAGCGCCAATGCTCGGAGGAAGTGCACGCCCTGGATCCGGAAGCGGGGATCATGCGCGCCGACGAGAGCAAGTTCGTGGATTGTCAGCGCTGCGTGACGCTCTGCCCGACCCGGGCGCTGAAGATCGTCAAGACCGACAATACCTTTCGCCCGAACCACAACTGGCAGCAGCACACCATCGAAGAAGTGTATCGCCAGGCGGATACCGGCGGGGTGCTGCTCTCCAGCATGGGCAACCCGAACGATTATCCGATCTATTGGGACAAGATCCTCCTCAACGCGAGCCAGGTGACCAATCCCTCCATCGATCCGCTGCGCGAGCCGATGGAAACCAAGGTTTTTCTCGGCAAGAAGCCGGGCAAGCTTGAATTTGACGCGCACGGCGCGCTGACCTCGGAGCTGCCGCCTCAGATTGAGCTTGAACTGCCGATCCTATTTTCGGCGATGTCCTATGGGTCCATCAGCGAGAACGCGCACAAATCTCTGGCCCGGGCCGCGACGGCGCTGGGCACCTGCTACAACACCGGCGAGGGCGGCTTGAACAAGGAACTTTATCCCTATGGGCCGAACACCATCGTCCAGGTGGCTTCCGGGCGCTTCGGCGTGCACGAGGGCTATTTAAAGGCCGGCGCCGCCGTCGAAATCAAAATGGGCCAGGGCGCCAAGCCCGGCATCGGCGGCCATTTGCCCGGCAAAAAGATCCGAGCCAAGGTTTTCGAGACGCGAATGATCCCCGAGGGGTCGGACGCGATTTCCCCGGCGCCTCACCACGATATTTATTCCATCGAGGATCTGCGCCAGCTGGTTTTCTCGCTCAAAGAGGCGACGGATTATCAAAAGCCGGTGATCGTTAAAATCGCGGCGGTGCACAACGTGGCGGCCATCGCCTCGGGCATCGCCCGCTCCGGGGCCGACGTCATCGCCATCGACGGCTTCCGCGGCGGTACTGGCGCCGCGCCGACGCGTATCCGCGACAACGTGGGCATTCCCATTGAGCTGGCTCTGGCGGCGGTGGATCAGCGTTTGCGGGACGAAAAGATCCGCAACGACGTGTCCATCGTCGTCGGCGGGAGCATCCGCTCGGCGGCGGATGTGGTCAAGGCCATTGCCCTCAGGGCCGACGCCTGCTACATCGGCACGGCGGCGCTGCTCGCCCTGGGCTGTCATTTGTGCCGGCAGTGCTAGCGCGGCCTGTGCAACTGGGGCATCGCGACCCAGCGGGAAGATCTGGTGAAGCGGCTCAATCCGGATATCGGCAGCGAGCGGCTCATCAATTTGCTGACGGCCTGGAATCACGAAATCAAGGAAATCATGGGCGGCATGGGGATCAATTCCATCGAAGCGCTGAAGGGCAACCGGCTGATGCTCCGCGGCATCGGCCTGAGTGAAAAGGAACTGGCCATCCTCGGTATTAAACACGCCGGTGAATGAATGGGAGTAACATTGTGAAAAGAGTCTATGTGAACGAAGAATGGTGTCTTGGCTGCCATTTGTGTGAATACAACTGCGCCTTTGCGAATTCCGGCGAGCCCGACATGGTGCGGGCCTTCAGCCGGGATGTGCCGCCCCTGCCGCGCATCCGCGTTGAGGACGGCACCCAGGATGGTGAGGCCATTCACTTCGCCGTGTCCTGTCGGCACTGCGAGGTGCCCTATTGCGTGAAGGGCTGCATTACCGGGGCGCTTTCTGTCGAAGACGGCGTGGTTAAAATCGACCGCGACCGATGCGTGGGCTGCCGCACCTGCATCGCCATGTGTCCCTACGGCTGTCTGGTGGTGGGCCGCGACCACACGATGCTTAAATGTGAGCTCTGCCTGGAAAACGCCGCGGGCTCGCCCGCCTGCGTCGCTGGATGCCCGAATCGCGCCATCGTTTATGAAGCGCGGGATTAGGAGGGAATGATGAGCCGGGAAATTCAGACTAAATATTTAATCGTCGGCAACGGCGTGGCGGCGGTCGGCGGGGTGGAAGGCATCCGCCAAATCAACCCCGACGGGAAGATCGTGCTGGTATCGGACGAGCCCTATCATACGTATTCGCGCCCGCTGATCTCCTACTGGCTGGAAGGCCGGGTGGACCGCGAGCACATGCGCTACCGCGGCGCGGATTTTTATAAAGTCAACCGTGTTGACGCCCGGCTGGGCGAAGCGGTTACGGCCATCGACGCGGCGGCGCACACGGCAAAACTGGCCGGCGGCGAGGGCATCGTTTATGAAAAGGTGCTTATTGCCACGGGATCGAAGCCCTTCGTGCCGCCCATTACCGGGGCAAACGGCGCGAAAAACGCATTTACTTTCACGAAGCTGGACGACGCGCTGGCCATTGGCAAGCGGCTGACACCTGAATCGAGGGTGGTCATCATGGGCGGCGGCCTCATCGGACTCAAGGCGGCAGAAGCCGTGTTGGGCCAATGCGCGAGCCTGACCGTGGTGGATCTGGCCGATCGGGTGATGCCCTCGGTGCTCGACGCCGAATGCGCCGCGGCGATGGCGGATCACCTGCGGAGCCTTGGCGTGGACCTGCGCCTTAAAACGAGTCTGACCGCGGTGGCCGACGGCACCGTCACCACCAGCGAAGGCGATGTGCTGCCCACTGATATTTTGATCCTGGCGGTGGGCACCCGCCCGAATCAGCAGCTCGCGGCGGATGCCGGGGCGGCCTGCGAACGGGGGATTGTGACCGACACGGCCCAGCGCACGAGCCTGGCCGACGTTTATGCGGCGGGCGACTGCACTCAAAGCCGCGACATCAGCGCCGGCGTGGACCGCAATATCGCGATCCTCCCCAACGCTTATCTGCAGGGGGAAAAGGCCGGCATCAATATGGCCGGCGGCGCCGCGGCGTTTGAGGCGGCCTTCCCGGTGAACGCCATGGGCATTAAGGATTTTTATCTGCTCACCGCCGGCAGCACGGCGGGCGAGCCCGTGACGGTCCGGGGCGAGGACGGCGGCCTGCGCAAGTTTTATATCGCAGATGACAGGCTTGTGGGCTTTATCATCCTCGGCGATTGCCAGCGCGCCGGGATCTACACCGACATGATCCGAAACGGGACGAAGCTGTCGTCGGCCGATTGGGAGGCGCTGCTCAAGACGCCGCAGCTTGCCGCCTTTGAAAAGGACGTGCGCCTGGCCGATCTGGCCCGGGCCCATTAAAGGAGAACGCGATGATCATCGAAACAAGAGGCAAATATTACACCCGGCTCAACCAGGAGATCAAACAGACCTGCGGCCGCAACGTGACGGTGCGCGGGGTGCTGGGCCAGCGCTACCTCGGCACCGGGACGGAAGGCAAGGCGCTGACGGTATTCGGCACGCCGGGCAATGCCCTTGGCGCCTATCTGAACGGGACCGACATCACCGTGTACGGCAATGTCCAGGACGCGGTTGGCGACACGATGGACAGCGGCGACATCGTGGTGCACGGCAGCGCCGGCGACACGCTGGGCTACGGCATGCGCGGCGGCAGCATCTATGTGCAGGGCGACGCTGGTTACCGCGTCGGCATCCACATGAAAGCCTATCGGGAAAAGCATCCGACCATTGTCATCGGCGGGAAGGTCGGCGCCTTTCTCGGCGAATATCAGGCCGGCGGCACCATCGTGGTGCTGGGGATCGGCTGCGGCGGCGCGGTGCCGATGGGCCCCTATTGCGGCACGGGCATGCACGGCGGGGAAATGTTTATCCGCTGTGACGCCGCTCCGGAGAGTTTGCCGGCGCAGGTTGAGGCCGAGCGCTGCGGCGAGAAGGATCTGGCGCGGCTCGCCCCGTTAATCAAGCGTTATTGCGACACCTTTGAGGCGGATCCCGGCCGCTTTGCCGGCAAACCTTTTTATAAATTGACACCGAGCGCTGGCAATCCCTATAATAATTTATATACCACATATTGATCGCCGCGCCGCGGCGGGACAGGAGGCAGCGATGATGATTGGCAATTCGCTGGAAGACATGCAGGAATTTATCGAAGAAAATGACGTGAAATTTCTGCGCATGCAGTTTTGCGATATTAACGGTGTAAGCCGCAATGTCGCGGTGTCGGATAAGCAGGTGGCGGACGCGGCTCAGGACGGCGTGCTCATCGATGGCAATGCCGTGGCCGGCTTCGACGGGCGGGACCGTTCCGATCTCGTGCTTAAGCCCTTTTTTGAAACGGCGACGATTTTGCCCTGGCGGCCCCAGCGGGGCAAAGTCGCTTCGGTAATCTGCGGCGTTTTTTATCCCGACGGGCGTCCCTGCGAGGCTGACAGCCGCCAGGTGCTGGGGCGCCAGATAGCCCGCGCCGAGGCTTTGGGCTATACGATGAACGTCGGCGCCGAATGCGAGTTTTATCTTTTCAAGCAGGACGATGCCGGCCGGCCGACCACGGATCCGGTGGACGATGCCGATTATTGTGCCCTGGCGCCGGGGGACCGCGGCGAGAATACCCGCCGGGACATCATCCTCACGCTGGAGGACATGGGTTTTGTGGTGGAAAGCTCTCACCACGAAACCGGGCGCGGCCATCACGAAATCGACTTTCGTTACACCGAGGCCCTCAAAGCGGCCGATCAGCTGATGATTTTGCGCAATGTGGTGCGCAACATCGCCCAGCGCAACGGTCAGCACGCCACTTTTATGCCCAAGCCGCTCAACGGCGAGCCCGGCAGCGGCATGCACGTCAACCTGTCGCTGATGCGCGGCCTCGACAACCTCTTTATCGAGCGGGACGGCGATATTTCCGAAGAGGCCCGGCATTTTGCCGCTGGGATCCTGACCCACATGCCGGGCATCACAGCCCTGGCCAATCCCACGGTCAATTCCTATAAGCGGCTGGCCACCGGCATGGAAGCGCCGAGTCGCATCAACTGGGGCAAGAGCGCCCGGGAAGCACTGATCCGCATTCCTGCCGACGCCGAGCACCGATGCCGCATGGAGGTGCGCAGTCCGGACCCGACCTGCAATCCTTATTTGACTTATGCGGTGATGCTCGCCGCCGGTCTTGACGGCCTCGAGCGGCGGCTGCCTTTGCTGCCGGAAACGGTGGGCGATGCCGAAATCGGCGTATTTTTGCCGATGTCGCTAAACGATGCGCTGGGCGCCATGGCGGCGGATCCGCTGATCACCGAGGTGCTTGGGGTGGAGCTGGCCGAAAAATTCCAGGCGATCAAGCGTGCGGAATGGCAGGCATATATGACGACGGTGCACGACTGGGAGCAGGCGCGTTATTTCACCGGCTATTGACGCGGGCAGCATCGGCGGCGGGAAGGAGGTCCGGCATTGGCGTGTGCACTGGTAATTTGTCAAAAAGGAAACCTTCAGCGCGGCGTGATCGACCTGCTTCGGGAAATGGCCTTCAATCAAATTGAGGTAGTAGCTTCCGGGGCGCAGGGACGCCGGCGCATGCAGGAAATTAATTGCGATCTCGTGATCATCAACACCCCTCTCGAGGACGAATTCGGCACGGAATGCGCCTTGGATCTGCAGGAAGATTACGAGGTCGGCATTATTTTACTGGTCAAAAGCGAGATGGCCGAAGCGGCGGCGGATCGGCTGGCGGGGACGGCGGCCTTCGTGGTGACCAAGCTGATCTCCCGGACGGTGCTGGCGCAGCACATTTCACTGCTGGTCCGGACGCAGCGGCGGGTGACGGCCCTGACCCGTAAGGTTGAGGATCTGCAGCGCAAACTCGCGGATCAAAAAATTATCTTCCGGGGCAAGCTCGTGCTCATGGGACATTTGGACATCAGTGAGGCGGCGGCCCATCGCTACCTGCAGAAGAAGGCCATGGATCTGCGGATGAAGCCGGTCGAGGTGGCCGAGCGCATCATTGCAACCGTGATTCACGAGCATTCGTAGTGGGCGCAGGCAATGCGTGGCGGCAGATAATCTGCCGCTTTTTGTTTGGTCGGCGTCAAGAAAAGGCTTGACAAAACACGGGCGGCTCATTAAAATAAAACAAACATATCAGAAAACTATGCTAAGGAGATGGCCGTCATGTGTGAATTATTTGCCTATTCGTCTAAAAAAAATCACGACATTACAAAAGAACTGAAAGGCTTTTACGCGCGCAGCGTGAATCAGCCCAACGGCTGGGGTCTGGCCGAGTTTGACGATGTGGGCAGGATGTGCATGCACAAGTATCCGGAGCGGGCCATCGATTCCAAACTTTTGCCCCGGCTCATCGGCGAGGGCATCGGGCGCAAGCGTGTGCTGGCCCATATCCGTTACGCCACCGTGGGCAGCATCAACGTCAACAACTGCCATCCCTTCGTGGCGTACGACAGCACCGGCCGGGAGTGGACGATGATTCACAACGGTACCGTGTTTAACGGAACGGCGCTGCTCAAATATTTTAATCTGCAGGACGGGGAAACGGATTCCGAACGGCTTTTGCTCTATCTGATGGATTTGATCGACGAGGCGACCCGTCGCCGGGGACACCCTCTCGACAGGGATGAGCGCTTCGACGTGATTGAGAGCATGCTGGCATCCAATGCGGACCGCAACAAGCTCAACCTCTTTCTTTACGACGGGGAGCAGTTTTATGTGCACGCGAACAACGCGCCGGCGCAGCTGCACTACACGGAGGATACGACGCCGGGAGACGAGGCGCTGATGTTTGCCACGGTGCCCTATACCGACGCCGATTGGCAGCCCGTGCCCCAGACGCAGCTGATTGCCTTTCGCGACGGGCGTTTCACCCGCTTTGGCAAGAACCATCACGTCGCTTTTCACAGCGATTATTACCGGATCATGCTCGAGCCCACTCATCCCGAGCTGGACTTTTCGTTTTTGTAAAGCGAAGCCCTTCGGGGCTTTTTTGCGTTTTCAGGGGATCCTGTGCTATCATGAAGATATTTGAAATGAAAAGGAGAAGGAATTGAATGGCAATGATTGATCTGAGCACCCTCGGCATCGGCAATCCTGCAGAGATGGATTGGGCGGCCTATTTTGACGAAAATCACGCGCATCGGCTCGTCAATGATTTTTCTAGGGAGACGCCGCTGACGGCCGATGAAAAACGGCTGATCTTTCCCAGTGTGCGCCGATTCCAGAAAGGAGAAGCCTCTGACGGGTGCTGTCTGATCGCCTGTGCCGAGGCCTATGTGCAGGTCACCGGCGATGCGGCCTATCTGCCGGCGATCCGCGGGTTTATCCGCGAGGAGAATCGCCACTCGGCCTATCTGAAAAGCTATATGGATTATTATGGCGTTGCGCCGGCGTCCCGCGTCCTGCTGGACCGGATTTTTCGCCGGATGCGCAAGGGCGGCACCCTCAAGCGGGAGATCACCGTGCTGGTGACGGCAGAAATGCTGGCACTTTCGTATTATGCGGCCCTTTCCCGGTGCACGGTCTCGCCGGTGCTGCAGCGCATTTGCGCACAGATGCTTCACGACGAATCCCGGCATATCGTTTTTCAGTCCTGGACCCTGCACAAAATCGGCGCAGGGGAGGCGGATGCCCGGCGCAGACAAAGATTGCTGCGGGCGGCGGCGAATGCCCTGTGGCTGGGGGCGAAGCCGGTTTTTGCCGCGGCAGGCTATACCCGGCGGGCCCTGTTTTCCGAGGCGGAAGCGATGCTGGCACAGTCGGCGGCAATCGCTGCAACCGGCACATGGGCATAAAAATCAAGGCAATCAAAAATACCCCGCAGCGTGCAGCGGGGTGTTTTTTGTACAGGGGGATACACACAAGATTGGCGTTATTCCAGGTTCAAATGGCGGCCCAGCAGCCAGGTGGTCAGGCCGAAGAAGAGCGCACAGAGAAGCACCTGGATGAGCAAGAAGACGCCGAGATAAGCCGAGGCCAGCTGTACCGCCTGGGCAGTGGAGAGGGCTCTGAAAGGGCTGCTTTCAAGATACTCGGAAGAGCTGGCTATGCTGACAAAGCTCAGAATTTGCAGGACGACGCTGATGCCGATATAGGCAAAGACGGAAAGGGCGCCCCGGTGCCGGTTGACCAGCTGGCCGATGGCCATGGCGAGGTAGAACATCAAAATTGAAGCGGCGAGCCCAAACAGAACCAGCAGCACGCATTCGACGACGGGCAGCGCCAGATGATACCGGCCGACGGCGCCGAACATCTGGGAGAGCTCCGCTGCCGTGAGGAAATGATGGGGCATCAGATCCGGAACGATGATAATCAGCGAGATTGGTACGACCGCTGCCGTTACGATGGTCCAGATGATAGCGGCCAAAAGCTTCGCGCCGATGTGCTCGGCCGGATGGACCGGCAGGGTCATCGTCAGGTAGCCCTGGGAGCCCAGCAAATTGTCGTAGAACCGCTTGACGATCATCACCAGCAGCAGGATGGGCACGGCCACGAAAAGAATGCCGTAAAGGGATTGGAAAATGGTCTGGATGATGCCGCCCATGTATCCGGGGATGAGCAAGGTCAGCCTCGAAACCAGTGCGCAGGCGATGATCGCCAGATAGCTGATGACCATCAGGCGCCAGGTTTCCTTCATTTCGTATTTTAATAATTTGCCTAACATTTAAACACCTCTCTGAAATAATCGTCCACGGATTTGCCTTGCTCGACGCGCAGGTCGTCCACGCTTTTGTGCAGCAGCGCCCGGCCGTCCTTGATGAAGATCACCTCGTCCAGAACGGACTCTACATCGGCGATGAGATGGGTGGCGATGAGCACCAGCGCTTTGGGGTTGTAATTGTTGATGATGGTCTGGATGATGGTATCCCGGGCCGCCGGATCCACCCCGCCGATAGGTTCGTCCAGCAGATAAAGCTTCGCGCGGCGGCTCATTACCAGGACGAGCTGCACCTTTTCAATCATCCCTTTGGAGAGTTCCTTGAAGGTCGATTCGACGTCGATCTGCATGGTCGACAGGAGAATATGGGCCTGGGATTCGTCAAAATCCGGATAAAAATCGGCCATTTTGGCGATCAGTGCCGAAACCTTCATGTGCTTGTCGAAATAAAGGCGATCCGGCAGGTAGGAGATCAGCGCGTTGGCATCTTTACCCGGGGCCAGCCCGTCGATGGTTAGACTGCCCTCCGTGGGGGTGAGCAGGCCCATGACGGTTTTGATGAAGGTGGTCTTGCCGCTGCCGTTGGGACCGAGCAGCCCGACGATGCGCCCGGCTTCAAGGCCGAGGTTTAAATGATCGAGGGCGGTGCGACGTCCGTAGCGTTTGCTCAAATCGTTCGCTTCGAGTAGACAGTTATTCATGGATGTCCTCCTTTTGGATGAGCAGGGCAATGGTTTTTTTGCGGTCAAAGCCCATTTGCTGCATTTGTTTTAAAAATGTGGCGATGGTTTCGTCGGCCAGCCGCCCCCGAATGTTTTCAATCAATTGGGTATCCTCCGTGATATAACGTCCGGCGGTGCGCTGGGTGAACAGCAAGCCGGATTGCTCCAGGGTTGCCAGGGCCCGCTGCATCGTGTTGGGATTGACAGCGGCTTCCTTTGCCAATTCGCGAACAGAGGGGAGCTTGTCGCCGGGGCGGTAATCCCCGGAGATAATGTGTCGCTCCACTTGCTCGATGAGCTGGAGATAGATCGGCCGCTTGGGGTCGATATGCCATTTCATAGGCGCCTCCTTAAAATGTTTTGTATTAATATCTTAGCACAAGTGTACGACGAAGAACGAAGTCTGTCAAGGTTTTTTTAAAAAAAGAAGCAATTATTTTGTTAAGAATTTAAAAATAGTTTGCGTCGAAGGGAGTGGAAATGTTAATATTGGCTTAATTTGAAAAAATGGAGGTTTTTATGAATTGGACAAGAGCACAACTTAAAACAGAGGCCAAAGCGCATTTCCGTGCCAATTACGGAAGCAGCGTCCTCTTTTTCTTTTTGCTGGTATTGGTAGCGGCCGGCTCCGGCGGGGCGGGTTTTCTCATTCCGATGGCCGGCGGGATCGTGGCGGAGATTTTTCTGATCCTGCCGCTGGCGGTCAGCGCGGCGCGTTTTGCCCTGGACAACCGGGAGGGCCCGGCCGAATTGGAAAGATTTGTTTTTTGTTTTAAAAGCAATTATGTCAATATTTTAAAAACGATGTTCATGATGAACTTGTTCATTGCTCTGTGGAGCCTGCTTTTTGTGATCCCCGGGATTGTGAAGGCCTATCAATATCGGTTGGTGCCCTATCTGCTGGCGGAAAATCCGGACATGGATTATCACGATGCGCTGGATACGTCCCGCCGACTCACCGACGGGCAAAAGGGTGATATCTTTGTTCTCGACCTGTCGTTCATCGGCTGGGGCATCGTCTCGGGACTCACTTGCGGCATTGTGGGGATTTTCTGGTTTGCGCCCTATATCGCTCAGACAAATGCGGAGCTTTATGCGGCGATTCGCGGCGGCACGGCGACGCCCGGCTACGGCGGCGGCCGGCCGGTCCAAGCCACGTCCTATGAGGACGTGACGCCTGAAGCCGGCGCGTCAGCCCTGCCGTCTGCATCCGGCGACGGCAACGGCGCAGACGATTTTGGCGGCAGCAGCGACGATACGATTTATCTTTAAAAAAACAGCAGTCCGGGAAAGACAGACCGTCGTCCGGACCTTTTAGATATGGCGACAGACTGTTGGCCGCATCGATCGGCCGACGGCCATGGCTAAATGGTTTCAAAGGAGGTTTTGAAAAATGAAGTGGACAAGAAGGGCCTTAAAACAGCAGGCAAAGCGCGCGATCGCGGCGCATTACAGTGTGACGGCAATCGCCTTTATCATTTACATCGCGGTTTCCTGTGTGATCGGCCAGTGCTATGGCGCGATGAGCAGGACATCATTTCGGCCCGTGATGGGCCTTTTGGGGCTGGTGCTCATGATTTTTGTGGTTAACCCGCTGTCGGTCGGGGCCGCGCGGCTGGTATTGAACAACCGTGAGGGCCGCGCTCAGGTATCAGATCTGTTTTTCGGGTTTAAAAATCATTACGGCAACGTGGTTAAAACCCTGTTCTTGATGTACCTGTTTATCGGTTTGTGGTCGCTGTTGCTCATCGTGCCAGGGATCATCAAAAGTTATCAGTATTATTTCGTGTCCTTTATGCTGGCAGAGGATCCTGCCATCGACCGGTCGGCGGCCTTTAATCGCTCCAAGGCTATGACGGACGGCTACAAGGGCGACATATTCGTGCTGACCCTGTCGTTTATTGGCTGGGGATTGATTTGCAGCGTTCCGCTGATGATCGGCATGCGCAGTGTTGGCGCAGTGTCGGTGCTTTTGACACTGGCGGCCTATGTTTATTCGGCACTGTGGCTGTCGCCCTATGTGGAGCAGACCAACGCGGAGCTTTACATCGCGATGAAGGCCATCAAGGCTGAAGGCTACGATGGCGGGGACCGCGGCGCGGCAGTTTGAACGCCGCTTCACGAAGACACGGCGCCGCCTGTTCCGTCGAGGGCCGATCGTTTCGGCGGAAACGGTCCGGTCGGATTTTAACGGCAGGCGCGTGATGGTTAAAACAAGCCCCGGTTTTGGAGACGCATCCGAAGCCGGGGCTTTTTGTGTGCCGATTTTACACAGATTTAACACGACGGCGCTTTTACATTTAACATACCGCCCTTATCATAAAAACAAATCCAACGGGATGCGGCAGGGCTCGCATCGTGTATTTTAAAAGGAGAACAATATGAAGAAGATAATGATGGCGATGATGGCGGCGGCGCTGGCAGGCGTTTTTGTTTTGGCAGGCTGTGGCGGAGGCGGCGGGAAAATCCATGTCGTCTCCCGGGAAGACGGCTCCGGGACCCGGGGCGCCTTTATCGAGCTGACCGGCATTCAAGCGAAAAAGGGATCCGAAAAGGTGGATCGAACCACGAGTGCGGCGACGGTCTCCAATTCGACGGCGGTGGTGTTGTCGACGGTCAAAGACGACACCGACGCCATCGGCTATATTTCTCTGGGCTCGCTGGACAAAAGTGTCAAGGCGGTCAAGGTTGATGGGGTCGCCCCCTCGGTCAAAACGGTTAAAAATGGTTCTTATCACTTATCCCGGCCGTTTAATATTGTGACAAAAGGTAATCTGAGCGCGCCGGCCAAAGATTTCATCGCCTTCATCCTGTCTGCGGATGGTCAGAAAGTGATTGAAAAGAACGGCTATATCGCGGTGGCAACGGGCAGCACCTATGCCGGGGCAAAGCCCGCCGGCAAGGTCACGGTCGGGGGATCCTCTTCGGTGACACCGGTGATGGAAAAGCTCAAGGAAGCTTATCAGAAGGTGAACCCCAACGCCAAGATCGAAGTGCAGGAATCGGATTCGTCCACGGGGATTGCCGGTGCGGCAGAGGGCACTTTTGATATCGGCATGGCTTCCCGCGAACTGGAGGACGACGAGCAGGCCAAGGGCATTAAGACGACAAAGATCGCGATGGACGGGATTGCCGTCATCGTCAACCGGGACAATCGGGTGGAGGCCCTGACCACGCAGGCGATCTGCAATATCTATACCGGCAAGACGACGGACTGGCGCAGCATTCAATAGATTGATCGGCGGGCTGTTTTAAAGACGGCTTGTCGTCTACCACAACCGTTTGGTCGGGGATGGGTTGTATCAAAACACATCCCCGAATCTTTTTGAAATGCAGTATCTGGAGAGAGGAATGAATCAGGAATATCATCGAAAAAAAGGGCAGGAAAACATCATGCGCATTGTTTTGATGGTGTGCGCTTCGGTGTCGATTCTCGGCATTGCACTCATCTGTGTTTTCCTGTTTGCGAACGGGATCCCCGGCATGGCCAAAATCGGTTTCGGGCATTTCCTCGGCGGCACGGTTTGGCGCCCGGGCAACAACCTTTACGGCATCTTGCCAATGATTTTGGCCAGCATCTGCGTCACGGCCGGCGCGATCGTTATCGGGGTGCCGATCGGCCTTTTAACGGCGATTTTCATGGCATGTTTCTGCCCGAAGCGGCTGTATCGGTTTTTAAAGCCCGGGGTTGATTTGCTGGCGGGGATTCCCTCGGTGGTTTACGGCTTTTTTGGGCTGCAGGTGGTGGTGCCGATTATCCGCAGCACCGCCGGCGGGGCAGGCGCCTGCATGCTGGCAGCCTGCATAATCCTCGGCGTGATGATCCTGCCGACGATCATCGCGATGAGCGAAGCGGCGATCCGAGCGGTGCCGCCTGCGTATTACGAGGGATCGCTGGGTCTTGGCGCGACGCCGGAACGCTCCGTGTTTAAAGTGGTGGTGCCCGCGGCACGCTCCGGCATTTTTGCCGGGGTCATTCTTGGCGTGGGGCGGGCCATTGGGGAAACCATGGCGGTTATCATGGTGGCCGGCAATCAGGCGGTGATTCCGGGCGGTCTCTTTATGGGACTGCGCACGATGACGGCCAATATTGTTTTGGAAATGGGTTATGCCAGCGGACTGCACCGGGAGGCGCTCATTGCCACGGCGGCGGTGCTCTTTGTATTTATCCTACTCATTAATCTGGGCTTTAACCTCTTGAAGAGAAGGGACGACAGGCGATGACGAATCGAAGCAAAAAAGAAGCCGGAATCCTCCGGGGGATGGTGTGGGCTGCGGCGGGCATCACGGCAGGCATTCTGATTTTTATCATTGCCTGTGTGGGAATCAAAGGGATTCCTCATCTCGGGCCGGCGCTGTTCGCACGACACTACACCTCGAAAAATGTTTCGCTGTTTCCGGCGCTGGTCAACACCGTGATCATGACAGGGCTGTCGCTGATTATCGCGGTGCCGCTCGGCATCGGCGCGGCCATCTATCTGGTGGAATACGCGAAGAAGAACAGCCGGCTGGTGGCCGTGGTGCGCCTGACATCGGAGACGCTGACGGGGATTCCCTCCATCGTGTACGGCATTTTCGGGATGCTCTTGTTTGTGACGCGGCTGCACTGGGGATATTCGATGCTCGCCGGGGCCTGCACCCTGGCACTGATGATTCTGCCGGTGGTCATGCGCGCGAGCGAAGAGGCGCTCACTGCCGTGCCGGACAGCTACCGCGAAGGGAGCTTCGGCCTGGGGGCGGGCAAACTGCGGACGGTGTTTCACATCGTGTTGCCCGCCGCGGCACCGGGCATTTTTGCCGGGATTGTTCTGGGCGTCGGGCGCATCGTCGGGGAAACGGCCGCACTCATTTACACCGCAGGCACCGTGGCGCAGATCCCGGCCGGCGTGATGGGCAGCGGGCGAACACTGGCCGTCCACCTTTACGCACTTTGGACGGAAGGGATGCATGTCGATTAGTCCTATGCGACAGCGGCCGTGCTGCTCGTCATGGTCATCCTGCTGAATTTGATTTCGTCAAAAATCTCGGCACGCATCGCGAGGCAGACAAAGGAGACAAGATAAATGAACGACAAACGATCGCCATCCAAAATGGAAGCAAAGGATCTGGATTTGTATTACGGCGATTTTCAGGCGCTGAAAAAGATTAATCTGGCGATGCCGGAGCACCGGATCACCGCTTTTATCGGGTCGTCCGGCTGCGGCAAATCCACCTTCATTAAAAGCCTGAACCGCATGAACGATCTGGTGGCGGAATGCCGCATTGCGGGCAGGGTGACCCTCGACGGAGAGGATATTTATGACGGGATGGATGTGAGCTGCCTGCGCCGTCGGGTGGGGATAGTTTTTCAGAAGCCGAATCCCTTCCCGATGAGCATTTACGACAATGTGGCCTATGGCCCGCGGACTCACGGCGTGAAGAACAAGGCGGCGCTTAACGAAATCGTCGAGCGCTCGCTGAGTCGGGCGGCGATTTGGGATGAGGTGAAGGACCGGCTGGGGCGTTCGGCCCTGGGCCTTTCCGGCGGACAGCAGCAGCGGCTTTGCATCGCCAGAGCGCTGGCGGTGGCACCGGAGGTGCTTCTGATGGACGAGCCCACGTCGGCCCTCGATCCCATCGCCACATCCAAAATCGAAGAGCTTGCTACGACGCTCAAAGATCAGTATACTATTGTTATTGTGACCCACAGCATGCAGCAGGCAACGCGCATTTCGGACAAGACGGCTTTTTTCCTGATGGGCGAAGTGGTGGAATACGGCGATACGGAGCAGGTGTTTTCGCTGCCGAAGGACAAGCGGACAGAGGATTATATCACGGGGAGGTTTGGCTGATGCGCCATCAATTTGACCGGGAACTGGAAACCCTCAACAATCAGATAATTCAGATGGGCGCCTTGTGCGAGCATGTGATCACGAAAGCGGTGAAGGTGGTGCAGGGGCATGACGGCACCGCCGCGCAGGAAGCCTTGGCTGAGGATGCCGACATCGATCGGATGGAACGGGACATCGAGCGGCAGTGTCTGTCGCTTTTGCTCTCCCAGCAGCCGGTGGCAAAGGATCTGCGGATGATCTCTTCGGCGCTGAAGATGATCACGGACATGGAACGCATCGGCGATCAAGCGACGGATATTTCGGAGATCGCCATGCAAAGCGATTTGTCCCGGACGGCCCGCCAGACTCATATCGAAGCCATGGGCAAGGCGGTAACCGGGATGGTGCGCGGGGCAGTGGATGCCTATGTGCGCCGGGATGCGGCGCTGGCCGTGGCCACCGCGGCGCAGGACGATGTGGTCGATGCGCAGTTCACCGCGATTCAACAGGAGCTGATCGCCTTAATCGAGGAGAAAGCTATCGATGGCGCGATGGCGCTTGATGTGCTCATGGTGGCGAAATATTTGGAGCGTATCGGCGATCACGCCTGCAATATTGCCGAGTGGGTGCGCTTTGCCGTCACCGGAAAGCACGAGAAACTCGGATGAAGATTTACTGCGTGGAGGATGACGACAGCATCCGCGAACTCATTGTCTATACCTTGAACCGTTCAGAGCACAACGTCGAGGGCTTTGCCGCCGCGGGGCCTTTTTGGCAGGCCCTGCAGGCCGGGACGCTGCCGGATCTGGTGCTGCTTGATATCATGCTGCCGGGGGAAGACGGGATTGCCGTTTTGAAAAAGCTGCGCGCGCAGGGACGGACCCGGGAGATTCCGGTGATTATGCTGACGGCGAAAAACGCCGAGGTCGACAAGGTGATGGGGCTGGACGCCGGGGCCGATGACTATATGACCAAGCCCTTTGGTATGATGGAACTGCTTTCCCGCATTCGTGCCGTGGGGCGGCGGACCATGCGGGCGCCGGCATCAACGTTTTCGGCGGGGCCCATCACGATGGATGTCCGGGCGCACAGGGTTTGTGTGGCCGGAAAGGCCGTCGCGCTGACCCTCAAAGAATACAATCTGCTGGCCCTGCTCCTGGCGGGGGCCGGCACGGTGCTGACCCGGGACGCCTTGCTGACCAAAATCTGGGGCTACGACTTCGACGGGGAAACCCGGACCGTGGATGTGCACATCCGGACGCTGCGCCAGAAGCTGGGTGACGCGGGAAAAATGATTGAGACGGTGCACGGTGTCGGCTATCGCATTGGCAAGGGAACGGAAGCGATTGGAGAAGGTTCGGAGCAACGATGAAGAGGAAGATTTTTCGCAGTCTTTTTGTGACGGCGTTAACGGTGCTGGTGTTAACCGTGGCGATTATTCTGCCGCTGCTTTCCAGACAGATGGCGGCTGAAAAACATCGGATGCTGCGCGAAGAAGCCCGTGTGATGGCCCAGGCGCTTGACGTGCGTTCCAGCGGCGCCGAGACGGCTTTTTTGAAGCAGGCCGGAAAGACGAGCGACACACGCATCACGTTGGTGCGGCCGGACGGCAGGGTGCTCTACGATTCTTATGTATCCGCTGCGGCACTGGGCAATCATAAAGGTCGCCCGGAGATTAAAGCGGCGCTTCAAAAGGGCAGCGGCTCGGCCTCGCGGCTGTCGGCCACCCTGTCGGAGTCGACCGATTATTATGCACGGCGCCTTTCGGATGGACGGGTGCTGCGCCTGGCAGACACCAGAATGAACATGCTGGGGATCTTCGGCAGTGCGGCATCGATCATCGCCTTCTTGCTGATGATCGTGGCGGTGGGCGCCTTTGTCGTCTCCGACAGGGTGTCGGCCGCTATTCTGCGGCCCATCGATCATTTGGATCTGGATCATCCGCTGGCGGGTGCCTCCTACGACGAGCTGTCGCCGCTGCTGATGCGTCTGGACCGGCAACATGCGCAGATCGAGCGGCAGATGGCTGAGCTCGCCGAGCGGCAGCGAGAGTTTGAGATCATTGCCGACACCATGAGCGAGGGGCTCATCATCATCGATCACGCCGGGCACATTCTGTCGATCAATCAGGCGGCGCTGCGCCACGGACAGATGACGCGTCCGAATCCATCTTATCTGACGTTCAGCCGGGATCCGGATTATCTGGCCGGCGTTCGGGCGGGACTGGCCGGCCGGCGGGAAGAGCGCACCATGGCGCAGGGTGGCCGCATTTATCGGCTTTTGGCCAGCCCGGTGCAGGTGGGCGAGGGGAATTACGGCGTGGCTCTGTTCATCTCGGACGTGACGGATCAGCGCGCGGCTGAGCGGCAGCGCCGGGATTTCACCGCCAATGTGTCCCACGAGCTCAAAACGCCGCTGACGGCGATTATGGGCTATGCGGAGATCATTGAGGGCGGCATTGCAGAGCCGGAGGACATTGCTGCTTTTGCCGGCAAGATCACCGGGGAAGCCCGCCGCCTGCTAAAGCTCATCGGCGATATCATCCGTCTGACCCAGCTGGATGAGACGGCCGTGGATGAAGTGACGGTGCCGGTGGATTTGAAGGCGCTGGCCGAGCAGGTGTGCGCCGATCTGTCCGAGAAGGCGGCAGCGCGGGAGGTGAGCCTTACGGTCTCCGGAGAACATGTGCGGATAACGGGTCTTTCGACCATACTCTACGAGATGGTTTATAACCTGGCGGACAACGCCGTGACCTATAACCGGCCGGGGGGGACGGTCGTTATGGAAGCGGTCCGGGAGAAAGCCGGCGCGCGGCTGACTGTGACAGACACGGGCATTGGCATTGCAGAAGCCGACCGCCCGCGGATCTTCGAGCGGTTTTACCGCGTGGATAAGAGCCGCAGCAAGGCGACCGGCGGCACCGGACTTGGGCTGTCGATTGTTAAGCACGGCGCGATGATGCACCGGGCCCGAATCGAAGTGACGAGCACCGTCGGGAAGGGTTCGCGCTTTGTCATTCACTTTCCGGATCATTCATTGAGATGAAAAAGAGGCAGCAATGCCTCTTTTTTCATGCGGTTTCAATGGACGGTTCATCGGCGTGAAATTAACGCAAACAGCTAAACTTTTTTGTCAAAGTGTTGTCATGCCAACGGACGAGGGTGCTATAATGTGCCTATAATAGGCGCTGAGCGGTCCGACCAAAGTTTGCACGGCGGCGGCCGGCCGCAATTTGTGTTTTGATTGGCATTGGATCAGAGAAGGAGGCACTATGGGTTTTCGTGCTGGACGCGCCCAGATGGACGCGTTGTTTAACGCCTGGCAGGCCGAGGGGTTTACGGTGGTCGCGCCGAAGCTTTTCGCCGGGACGGGGCGGTTTTCCGAGACGGATATCGTGCGCTATGACACGGTGACGTCCATCGACGAAGTGGTTTTCGACCGCCGCGCCGATTATTCGTTTAAAGAGGCGTTCACACCGGTTCGTCAGACGTTGTTTTATTTTGCCGGAGAGTCCACCGCCGAGGCGGAATCTCCCAGAAAAGGCGGTGCGGTGATTTTTTTGCGCAACTGCGATCGCTGTGCCCTCGAAGTGCTGGACGATATGTACCTGAAAAACGGCGAGGAAGATTTTTATTACAAGCGCCTGCGAGAGCACTGCCGCTTTGTGGTGATGGGCTGCGACCACAGCTTCGAGGATTGTTTTTGCGTTTCTATGGGGACCAATGTGGCCCCGGATTACGACATGGCCGTCGACCCGGCGGGGGATGATTTCCTGCTCGATGTGAAGGATCCGGGCTGGCAGGGCATCCTCGCCGGCATCGGCGCACCGGAACAGCCGGTGACGCCGCAGACAGTGAGCGAAAACGCGGTGCAGGTGGCCCTGCCGGAGGCGATTCCCGACCGGGCGGCCCTTTGTGCCTCGGACATCTGGAAGGAATACGACGAGCGCTGCATCGCCTGCGGGCGCTGCACCCTGGTGTGCCCCTCCTGCACCTGCTTCACCATGCAGGATCTGTTTTATGACGACGCGGGGCGCATCGGCGAACGGCGCCGGGTGCAGGCCTCCTGCATGATCGACGGCTATACCGATGTGGCCGGCGGCGGCAGCTACCGCCAGAAAAACGGCGCGCGGATGCGCTTTAAAGCGCTGCACAAGGTGTATGACCACCGGGCGCGCTTCGGCCGCAACATGTGTGTGGGCTGCGGGCGCTGCACGGCCATCTGCCCGGAATACATCGACTTCGCGGTGATCCTCAACAAGGTGGACGGCGAGGTGCGCACCCGGGGAGGAGGCCAGGCATGAACACCTATATTCCCTTTGCGTCGACGGTGACGGCGGTTATTCCCCATACCGATATTGAATACACCTTCCGGCTGAGCTATGATGGGCCGGTGCGCCCGGGACAGTTTTTTGAAGTGTCCGTGCCGAAATTCGGCGAGGCGCCGATCTCCGTGTCGGGCATCGGCAAAGATTTCGTGGATCTAACGATCCGTCGGGTCGGCGTGGTAACCGACGAGGTGTTTGAGCGCTATGTCGGGGATACCCTGCTGCTGCGCGGGCCCTATGGCAACGGCTTCGACGTCGATCTTTATAAGGGCAAGGATATCGTGGTGGTCGCCGGAGGGACGGGGCTGTCGCCGGTGCGTGGCGTCGTGGATTATTTCGCGACCCACCCTGAAGATTGTCGCTCGCTGACGCTGATCGTCGGGTTCAAATCGCCGGACGATATTCTCTTCCGGGACGACCTGACCCGCTGGGAAAAAACGGCGAAGGTCATTCTTACCACCGACAGCAACAATGGCGACGATAGTTACCGTCAGGGTTTTGTGACCGAATACATTCCGAAGCTCGCCCTTCGCGACCCGGCGGACACCGTGGCCATCGTGGTCGGACCACCGCCGATGATGCGCTTTTCAGCGGCCGGTCTTTTAGAACTCGGCATTCCCGAGACGGGTATCTGGGTGTCTCAGGAGCGCAAAATGTGCTGCGGCCTGGGCAAGTGCGGGCATTGCCGCATCGGCGATAAATATGTCTGTCTCGACGGTCCGGTGTTTAATTACACCGAGAGCAAGGGCTTAATCGATTAAGGAGGACGCTGTGGATATCAACACCAAAAAAGTCAGAAAGAACGCCTTCCGCGTGACCAAGGTCCGGGGGGTGGCAGCGTCCCGCGTGCGGGTGCCCGGCGGGGTCATCGACGCGACGACCCTTGGCATTGTCAAGGATATTGCCGAAAAATACGGCGACGGCCAGATTTTCATCACCAACCGCCAGGGCTTCGAGCTTTCGGGCATTCCCTACGACAAAATGCCCGAGGTCAACCGCGCGCTGCAGCCGGTGATTGACCGGCTGGGCATCAATCAGAGCGAACCCGGCGTGGGCTACGATTCTTCCGGAACGCGCAATATCATCGCCTGCATCGGCAATCGGGTCTGTCCCTACGCCAATTACACCACCACCGACCTGGCCCGCCGGGTGGAAAAGGCGATTTTCCCCAACGATCTGCACGTGAAGGTGGCTTTCACCGGCTGCCACAACGACTGTGCCAAGGTGCGCATGCACGATTTCGGCGTCATGGGGATGACGCTGCCCCAGTTTGACGCCAGTCGCTGTGTGTCCTGCCAGGCCTGTGTGAAGCGCTGCCGTAAAAAATCAACCGGGGCGTTAAGCTTTGATCATTTCACCCCGGTGCGCAACCACGAAAAATGCATCGGCTGCGGCGAATGCGTGCTGGCCTGCCCGACCCGCGCCTGGACCCGCAGCGACAAGCGTTATTACAGACTGACCCTCTTCGGCCGCACGGGCAAGAAGAATCCGCGCCTGGGCCAGAACTTTATCAAGTGGGTGGACGAGGACAGCATCGTTAAGATCATCGAAAACACCTATGTCTACGCGAAAAAATACATCGATCCCGAAGCGCCGGCCGGCAAGGAACACATCGGCTATATTGTGGATCGCACCGGCTTCGATGAATACCTGAAGTGGGCGCTTTCCGGCGTGACGCTACCGGATCAGGCCGAGATCAACCGCCGGCTGTATTGGAGCGGCATTCACTACGGCACCGATCAGGATTAAGATCCTCACACCGATGCGCTCAAGACGAAGGCAGGTCCTTCGTCTTTTTTGATGGGCGGCGGCCGCATTGACAAGCGCGCCGTTTTCGGGTACAGTCAAACGACGAACCGGACGAAAACAATCATTGAGAAAGGAAGCATGGCATGATTTTAGCGGTGTGTATTGACGACGGCGGCGGGCTGCGGTTTAATCACCGACGTCAGAGCCGCGACGCGGGTCTGATGGCCCGGCTGGTTGAAAAATTTCCCGGGGCGGATTTTTATGCCGCGCCGGATTCGGCCGTCCTTTTCGAAAACAGCGGTTTGCCGGCGGCGCGCCTGCACCTGGCGGCAGATTTTCTCGCCGCGGCCGGCCCCGGGGACGTGGCCTTTGCGGAGGACGGCCCCCTGGCGCCCTGGGCTGAAAAGGCCGAGGGTTTGGTGATTTACCATTGGAACCGTCGCTATCCCTCGGATGTGACGCTGGATATCGATCTCGGGGCGTGGCGGCTGGCCGGCCGGGAGGATTTTGCCGGCACCTCCCACGAGACCATCACTGAGGAGGTTTATACCAGGTGAGGACAGAAACCAAAAACAGGCGCCAAAAGGCTGCGGCTCTGGGGCTGTTATCGTTGCTGCTGGCGGCGGCGCTGGTCCTTGGCGGCTGCGCGCTGAAAGACGGTACGGCACAGGATCCATCGGCATTGGCAAAAAAGATCGCGGCAAACACGGCGGATCTGGCCAAGATCCCAGCGTATCGCGGCGATGCTTATGTTGCCATCAACAATAACGAGCCGACCTTCGCCGATTCGGCGCTGAACACCAAAAGTTTTGAGACTTACAGCGCGCAGGATGCCTTCGGCCGCTGCGGCACGGCCGCGGCCAATATCAGCCGGGCGACGATGCCCAAAGCCGGCGAGCGGCGCGGCGATATCAGCGCGGTGCGCCCCACCGGCTGGCACAACGCGGCCTATAGTTTTGTGGATGGCAGGATGCTTTACAACCGCTGCCATCTGATCGGTTATCAGCTGACGGCGGAAAACGCCAACCCGCGCAACCTCATCACCGGGACCCGCTATCTGAATGTGGAGGGGATGCTTCCCTTCGAGAACCTGGTGGCCGATTATGTGAAGGAGACGGGCAACCACGTGCTCTACCGGGTCACGCCGATTTTCGACGGCAATAATCTGGTGGCGAGCGGCGTTCAGATGGAGGCTCAATCGGTGGAGGACAAGGGTGAAGGTATTTCGTTTAATGTTTATTGCTACAATGTGCAGCCCGGCGTGAAGATTGACTACAGCACCGGCTACAGCACCCGGGACACGAGCCAGCCCACGGATGCCGAGGCGATTAAGAAAAGCGCATCCGCAGGCAGCCAGACATCTTCCCGGCACAGTCAGAACAGCACGGCAACCACGGCGACTTATGTGCTTAATGTGCGGGCTCATAAATTTCACCGGCAAAACTGCACGGCGGTCTCCCATATGGCCGAAAGAAATAAACAGACTTATACCGGCAAACGGGCCGATCTGATCCGCCGGGGATACAGCCCCTGCGCGATCTGCAATCCGTGAGTGCGCGTTTAGCTATGGATGAACACAAAGAAAGAAGGCGGGGATGAAAAAAGTTTTAGGCATTGACACCGGCGGTACCTTCACCGACGCGGTGCTGTGGGATCCGCAGGCGGCTGCGGTGCTGGACAAGGCCAAGGCGCCGACCACCCATGACGACCTGAAAATCGGCATTGGGGCGAGCATTGACGGGCTCGAGCTCGCGGATCCGGCGGTCATCGACCGGGTGGTGCTCTCCACCACGCTGGCGACCAACGCCATCGTGGAAGGCCAGGGCCGGCCGACCGGGCTCATCCTCATCGGCGGGAAACCCAAGGGCGATGTTCCCGCGGCGGCCGTCGAGCATATTACCGGCAAAATTAACATCAAGGGACGGGAAGTCATGTCCCTGGTGCCTGAGGAGGTAACGGCAGCCGTGGCCAGCCTGGCGCCCCGGGTGGAGGCCATGGCCGTCTCCGGGATGATGAGCGTGCGCAACAGCGCCCAGGAGCTCGCGGTAAAAGCGGCGGTGCGGGCCGTTTCGGATATGCCGGTGGTCTGCGGGCACGAGCTTTCCACCAAGCTGGGCTACACCGACCGAACGGTCACGGCGGTGCTCAACGCGAGCCTGATCCCCATCATTGCCGGGTTTGTGACGGCAGTCACCCGCACGTTGGCGGATAAGGCGATTGCGGCGCCGGTGTTTATCGTCAAGGGCGACGGCTCCCTGGCGAGCCTCGATTTTATCCGGGAGAAGCCCATCGAGACCATCCTTTCCGGACCGGCGGCGAGCATTCTCGGCGCGCTGGCGCTGGCGGGCACGGCCGACGGCATCGTAGTGGATATGGGCGGCACGACCACGGATACCGGCGTGGTGCAGAACAATACCCTGACCCTTTCGCCGGTGGGGGCGAAGGTGGGCAGCTGGCAAACCCAGGTGGATTCGGCCAAGCTCGCGACCTATGGCCTCGGCGGGGACACGGCCATCACTCCAGGGATGTGCGGCCCGAAGCTGACCACCCATCGGGTGCTGCCGGCATGCCGCGGCGGCGCAGGGAATCTGACTCCCACCGATTTGCTCTGCGCCCGGGGACAGCTTGACCGCTGGGATGCAGCCCCGGTGCAGGCGGCGCTCCAAAGGCAGGCCGAGGCCTGCGGGATGGATGCGCTGGCCTATGCCAAGCGGGCGGAGGCGCTGGTGCTGTCGACCATTGCGGATCCGATTCTTTCGGTCTATGAAAAAGACGTTCCGCCCGAGATGCCGGTGGTGGCCACCGGCGCACCGGCGGGGACCTGGTATGCGGCGCTGGCCGACGCGGGGAAAACCGATCGCCGGGTGATGGTGCCCGAGCATTATGAGGTGGCGAATGCCGTGGGCGCGGCGACGGCGGCGGTGGCCGAGCGGGTGGATGCGCTGGTGCGTCCGGACGAGGCCAATGACGGCTTTGCGGCCTATATCGACGGGGATTCGGCCTATTTTAAAGTGAAGACCGACGCCGTGGCCTATGCCGAGGCCAAGGCGTTGGATCGGGTGCGGGCCAAGGCCGAGCGCCAGGGCAGCGCGGAAATTACCGCTCAGGTGCATAGCGAGGAAATCACCCGCAAAGTCGGCTGGCGCATGGTTTATGTGGAGACCCGGGTGAAGGCGGTGGCCCGGGCGGGACACCTCAAACTGGCCGAGGAGGCACAAGCCCCGGCCTTTGTGAAAAACTTTGATTAAAGGCGTATCCAATAAAAAACAGTCCAGCCACTTGACAGTCCTCGGGGCATTCATTAAAATAAGCATATTAAAGCTTTAATGGGCCCCTTGAGGGGTGCAATCACAAACAAATAAACACAAACCATAACGGGAGCGCCCATGTTTTGGGCTGAGAAGTGGCTATTGAGCACACGATCCTTAATCACCTGATCAGCGTTGTGGCTGCGGAGGGAGCAATGGGACTTTTTTGGCACATTGGCTCCGGCAGATGTGTTTTTTTGTTGGCCGGTCTTCTAATTTTTTTCGGCAACAAGCAGTGAAAAAGGAGCCACGATGTTAAGTGATACAAAAATTTCGGAAGCCATATTGACGACCTATACCGATCGTTTCAAACAGATGCTTTCCAGCGATGCTGTGATTGTTGGCGGCGGTCCGTCCGGTTTGATCGCCGCTTATTATCTGGGAAAGGCCGGGGTCAAAACTACCCTTTTGGACCGCAGGCTCAGCGTCGGCGGCGGCATGTGGGGCGGCGGCATGATGATGAATCAGATCGTTGTTCAGAAAAGCGTCCTGCCTATTTTGGAGGAGATGGGCATTGCCTGCAAGGCTTATGATGCAGAGCACTATACCGTCAGTTCGGTGGCATGCATTTCCGGTCTGATCTTTCGAGCGGCGCAGTCCGGCGCGACCATTATGAACCTGGTGACGATGGAGGATGCCGTTGTGCGGGAAGGGCGGCTGGAGGGCCTGGTGATCAACTGGTCGACGGTTGAAATGGCCCATCTGATGGTGGATCCGCTGATGATGGATGCCCGGGTTGTCCTCGATGCGACGGGACATGACGCCGCGCTGGTGACTAAATTGGTTGAACGGATGGGGCCGGTGCTCAATACGCCCAGCGGCGGCCTTGAAGGGGAGAAGCCCATGTGGGCAGACCACGGCGAGAAACAGGTGGTGGCCAATACCCGGGAGGTTTATCCGGGACTTTATGTCAGCGGAATGGCGGCCAACGCCACATTCGGCGGGCAGCGCATGGGACCGGTGTTCGGCGGGATGCTGCTCTCCGGGAAAAAGGCGGCCGAGGCCATGCTTCGCCGGCTTGCGCAGTAACGGACGAAGGCGGCGCCGAGGTGTGCTTCGGCGCCGCCGGGTCTTTAAACGAAAAAATGAAAAAAAGCCTTGCATTTTAAAACACCAGCGGTTATACTATCAAAGTACTGAAAAAACACGGGCCATTAGCTCAGTTGGCTAGAGCACCTGACTCTTAATCAGGGTGTCCAGGGTTCGAGTCCCTGATGGCCCACCATGTGATGCACGCACAATACCGCCGTTTTAGGCGGTTTTTTTATGCCCGATTTTATTTTTGACTGCGGATATTTTGCACGGTCCCCATGGGTCGGGCTATGTTTGATGTGACTTTTAATGTCGCCCGGCAGGATAAAAATACGGCTGAGCCCTTAAAGAAAGGCGATATGCTAAAGAAAGGGTTGATATCATTTAATATAAATTGGGAACAGGGAGGCAAACACGATGGAAAAAGGACAAGCCTTGCGCAGACGATTTTCGGAATATGGAATTTTACCAATACAGATTCTCTTTTTGTATGCAGAGCTTTGGCTGCTGCTCAAATGGGATGGTGCGGTTTATCAATCGGCGGCAAAGGCCAGCCTGGGTGCGGCGGCGAAATGCGTCGGCATTTTGTATTTATGCCTGGCCGTTTTTAATCTGATATGGTCATTGATCCACAGTGCACCAAGATACAAAGACCGCCTGATGGCCGGCATGGTGATCAACAAATATCTGGCGATTCCGTTTTATATCGGTATTTTTCTATGGGGATTTTTGGTATCGACGATGCTGTTTTTTGTCGGCGGTCCGCTCGGCCCGCTGTCCGGCGGCGCCATCATGGTATTTGATTATCTGATTCTGCTGTCGCTGATGCCTTACAGCCTCGGTTATCTCATTTGTAAACTTCGGAGCCGGGAACTGAGCGTCATCAAGTTTATTTTGCATCTTTTGCTGCAGGGGACGTTTTGTCTGGATGTGGTGGACACCATGTATTTAACGGCGATCGGCGAAGGCAAGTGGAAAAAAGCGGCGGTTGCGGTGGTCATGGGCATCATTCTGATTGTTTTGGGACTGCTTTTATATTTGAGCAAATGGACGTGATCCGCATTCGAAAGACAAGCCGTGCAATGGGAAACCGAAGGAAGGGAGAATCCGATTATGTTGAAGAAAGGCGTTGTCATTGTTATAATCGCATTGATCATTGCCCTGGGTGCGGTTGGATGCGGCAGGGGTGGGCGTCAAAGCCGGCAGAGACCGACCGAGACCAAGCCGTCGGCCAGTCGGGTGTATACGGCCGATTACGGCCGCTTTTCGATCCCGAAAGGCTGGAAAAAGGACGCCGGCCATTCGACCCCGGGCAAACCGTTTTTCGTTCCCGGCGATTACAAGGGCAATGGGGTCCCGAACAATATTTCGGTGACATGCGGACGCAATCATTACGCTAAGCGTCAGGCGGCCGAGTTCGGGAAGGCGATCATGGCGCAGCTGGCCGCACAGACACAGGGGCAGATCAATGGCCCGATCACGGCGTCAGGAAGCACCACCAAAAGCGGAGAAACCGTGCTTATATATCGCATATCGCAATCGGACCGCATCGGTACCCAATATTATATCGTGGGCGAACAGCGTTATGTGCTGATTTATGAGACCAATGTGGACGGTTCCGATGAATGTGATGCAGCCGCCCGGCATATGGTGAAAAGTTTTAAGTGGGCGCCGTAAGCGGCCTGAACATATCGGGCGGCAGCGAACGAAAGAAAAGCAGGCAGGCGGCCGTTCAGAATTTGCAGCAAAGCGATTTAAGCGCATAAGGGCATTCAAAATAAAAGGTCTGAATTTTTCATGATGCAAAATTCAGACCTTTTATTTTGGGACATCGGCTGCAGTCAAGAGAAAAAAGAGCTTTATTAGGTGAAATAAATAGGGACTTGCAAAAACGAGGACAAAGAATTATAATTTTAAGTAAAGAATTTATACTTTTAAACGCACCTGTTTCAGGGAAGGAGTTGTTATTTTATGATTAGTTTTTTTATCTGCTTGTTGATCCTGATTGCCAGTTATTTTACTTACGGCAAATTGGTGGACAAAACCTTCGGGCCGGACGATCGTGAGACGCCGGCCGTGGCCATTAATGATGGCGTTGATTACGTGGTGATGCCCGCGTGGAAGATGTTTTTGGTTCAATTGCTGAATATCGCGGGTCTGGGCCCGATTTTCGGGGCATTGCAGGGTGCGCTATGGGGACCCGTCGTTTTTCTCTGGATTACCTTTGGAACGGTGTTTGCCGGAGGGGTTCACGATTATTTCTCAGGGATGCTGTCCGAACGGAATGAGGGCAAATCGATTGCCGAAGTGACGGGGATTTATCTCGGCCACACCATGCAGCAGATCATGCGGTTTTTCTCCGTGATCCTTCTGATCATGGTCGGGACGGTTTTTGCGGTCGGCCCAGCCGGCTTAATTGTGGAACTGCTGGTAAAAAGAGGCGTCAGCGGGACCTTTGCCTCGACAACGGTGTGGCTGGCGATCATCTTTGCGTATTACTTTATTGCCACCTTTATTTCGATCGATAAAATCATCGGCAGAATTTACCCGATCTTTGGCATTTGCTTGATCATCATGGCCATCGGCGTTGCCATTGGGCTGCCGCTGAATGGCTATCATACGCCGGAATTGTGGAGCCATTTTTATAACATGCATCCGGCCGGCACGCCAATCTGGAGCTTTATGTTTATCACGGTTGCCTGCGGGGCGGTTTCCGGTTTCCATGCGACCCAGTCGCCGCTGATGGCCCGGTGTCTGAAGAGTGAAAAGCAGGGCCGCTTCGTGTTTTACGGCGCGATGGTGGCCGAAGGCATTATTGCCTTGATTTGGGCGTCGGCCGGTTGCTCGCTGTATAAGGTGACCGGCGGCCTGAACGTTGGCCTGGCGACCGCGCTGCAGGCCGGTCAATCGGCGGCGATCTATGACGTCTGCATCAAGACGATGGGATCGGCTGGCGTGATCCTGGCCATGATCGGCGTGGTGGTCTGCCCGATCACCTCCGGCGACACCGCTTTCCGTTCTGCAAGACTGACGCTTTCCGACTGGATCGGCATCAGCCAGAAGCGGGCCGTTGATCGCCTGAAACTGTGTATCCCTTGCTTTGCCGTCGGCGGTTTTCTCGGATTTGGGCAGTCCTTCGGCTTATTCTCCTATCAGGTGATCTGGCGTTATTTTTCATTCTCCAATCAGGCCTTGGCGATGCTGACGCTTTGGTGCGGCGCTTCCTTCTTGGCAAGAGAAAGGAAAAATTTCTGGATCGCGGCGGTTCCGGCGGCATTTATGTCGGCGGTGACGAGCACCTACTTTGTGATGGCACCGGAATGTTTGGGCTTGATTCCGTCTTTGGCGAACAACACGATGGTGGCTTATCCGGTGGGCATTATCTTCGCCGTTTTCTGCCTGACTTTGTTTATGCGCCATGTGAGAAGGATCAAACGCGAAAACGGCGCCGTTCAGTCTGCGTAAGCACGCGGAAAGACGGGGCATTCATTTGAAAACATGGGCACATCGGCCTTGATTCCGCTCTTTAATGGTTCGGGTTGGTCTCTCGATGCATTGGCGTTTTGGGTTTAATGAACGTCTGCGCGAAGAGACGGACCGCAGCGGAGGATCTTCTTTTAATGGGGTGTTGCCATCCATCAGGATGGCATCTAAAGCACCGGGGGAGATCCTCTTTTTGCAGAGGGCGTTTAACAATAGCATGGGGCACGGAGAATCAGCTTTTGAGGATTGGCGCAAAGCCCTGGCAGGCGAAGCGCGGTCATTTTTGGATTGCTGAACTTGTGACGAAGGAAAGAATGATCATGGGACTTATCAAACCGACTTTGATCGGAAAACGGCCGCTGGAAAGCGAGGCACTCAGGCAGGATCGCCGGAAATGTCTGAAAATCGGCCCCTGCGGCATCGGTGAGAAGGCTTTGTATCTGAACAGTTTTTTTATCGATCGGCGGTATTATGTCCGCTATGAGGATGTCGCGCGCGTATGGAAGCGCGTCGCCATGTCCAAAGGCGGCTTTACGGGGAAGGGTGTTTTCGGGTCGATGGCCTATTTTGTGGTGAAATTAAAAGACGGCCGGGAGATTCAATGCAATTTCAAACATGAGCAGAACGTGGATATTCTGCTCGCGCGCATGGCCAAGCATCATCCGGGCATCCCGACACAAAGCGAAGAGGCAGAACGGAAACTGCAGGCGGCGGAGCGGGAAGAAAGAAAAAAGTATCGCGAGCACCTGTCTGAATCGGCAGAAAAGGCCGTTGCTGACCTGAAAAGATGCCAGGAAGCATTGCAGATACAACCGGCGCTTTATGAGAGGCTTGCGGCCGCGGCCAGGCAGAAGCGGGTGATCGACAGTATCAGCTCGACGTATAAGGCCGTGGCGCTTGTGATTTTGCTGCTCGCGATGGGGGCGGTGGCCTTTGGCGTTTATGCTTTGATGCAGCACCGCGGCGTTGCGATTTATTTCGTGCTGTTTGGCATCGCATTTATGTTTACCATCATGGCTGCCGGCGTGCTCCCCACGGGACGGCGCAACAAGCGAACGGCAGCGAAAGAATACGAGATGGCCAAAAAGGCGTGCGAAGATTACGTCAATACGATCGATCATTTCCCCATTCCGGGGCATTATGCCCATCCTATCGTGCTGGAACGGATGATTCGTGCCATTCGCATGGGGCGATGCGAGACGGCGGCGGAGGCGTTTGAGATGGTGAAGGCGGATTTGAAGGCGCTGAACGATCAAGTGACGGTCTCCCAGAAAGAATACGATGAAGTTGTCGCGGTCAAGCCGCTTTTTCTGGTCATGGCTTATCAATAAAACGCATGGCGGACATAAGGAGATGATGTGATGGAAGCGGACAGCTTGCTCCGGGAGGTTGGCGTTTCCCGGGATGTTATGGAGAAAGTCCGGAAATTCCGTCAGGGGAACCGGGTCGATGAGGGACTCAAAAATCGAATGCCGAAACCGGAATATATTTATTACGGCGAAAAGGTATGGCACCAGGCGTTGGCGGCGCTGCTCGCGGGCAGCAACCTGCTCTTAACCGGGCCCAAGGCAACGGGGAAAAATGTGTTGGCCGAATGTCTGGCCTTTGTCATGGGAAGGCCGGAATGGAACGTGAGCTTTCATGTCAATGTGGATGCGGCTTACCTGATCGGGACCGATACGTACGACGGGTCTCAGGTTGTTTTCCGGCCGGGACCGATTTATGCCTGTGCCCGAGGCGGCGGCTTTGGCATATTGGATGAAGTGAACATGGCGAAAAACGAGGCGCTGGCGGTTTTGCATGCGACCCTCGATTACCGCCGCGTCATCGACGTGCCGGGGTATCAGAAGATCGACGTTTCCGAAGCGACGCGGTTTATCGGCACGATGAATAATGGCTACGCGGGGACGCGGGACCTGAACGAGGCCCTCGTGTCGCGGTTTGCCGTGATAGAGATGCCGGTTATTGCAGCCTTGGATCTGAAAAAACTGATTGAAACAGCCCATCCCGATATTCAGTCCGAGATCTGTGAGCAGCTGGTCACTTTGTTTTATGAACTGCAGAAAAAAGCGGCGCAGGCGGAAATTTCGGAGCGAGCGGTGGATCTCCGGGGCATTCTGGAGAGTCTGCAATTGATCCGAAACGGCCTGACCATGGGAGAGGCGCTGGAAATGTGTGTCGTGAACAAAAGCTTTGATCTCTATGAGCGTGCGTTGATCGCAGATGTTATTCGCGCGCGGATGCCATCGGAGCTCACGCCGGCGCTGGTGTTTAACGGTTGAAAAATAATGAATCGGTATGACAGCCCGCAGCAGAGAAGAGCCCTGAACATCATATGGAGTGCGGCGGGACAATATGATCTGGATCCGCCGTTTATGGCGCTGGGTGAAGACGATGCGGTGGATTTTTATCTTAATATCGTGATCGGATTATCGCTGAAATGGTTGGATCCTGAAGAGATGGCATTGTTTTTTGCCTCTTATCAGCATGCTGCGAAGGCGGCGGCCTACGATACGCTGGTGTGGCTGACGTTAGAAAACTGGCTCTATTATCAGGAGCGGACGCAGCGCCCTGTGCTCGCGTCGCTGCGAAAAGAGCACGCGCTGGGTTTTATGCAGGCGCGGGATGAGCGCCGAATGGCATATCGCGAACAGAATAATACGAAGGGCTTTGAACAGGTGGCTTATCGATGGGCGTCGGTGCTCGCTATCAAACCGCCGCGGCTTTCGCCGAAAGCCGGGAAATTGGCGGCCATGCTGGCATATCGGCAAAAAGATGCGTCGACGCAGGCGGTTATCAGCCATTTGAAGGACGTTTTGATGGCGGGGTTTCATTTTTCGGATTTTAATCTGGAGATACAGCGGGGGCGCGACGTGTCGGGGCCGCTGAAAGATTTTCTCGACAGGGTGCTGCATCGGGAAAGTCACCATCAAGATTCGCTTTTGACAAGAAACGATTTGTTTTTTTCGGATGCGGACAAAGCCGGAGGCAGGCGCTTCGGGGACCGGCACGAATCGGAGCGGAATGCGGGCGATGCGGCGTATATCCAGGCGTGCTTCGGGCCGTGCATTTATTCCAAGGGCGCGATGAAAATTCTGGAAAATGATTTGTGCACGGAAGATCACGCCTATTGTCGGCTGTGGATTGCGAAGGTGAAATCGCCGCCGGCGCATTTGAAGCTGAAGGAAGCTACTTTGGTGAATCAGCAGATGCGCCGGCAGGCAGCGGCGAACCATGCTTACTATCAAAGGTTTCGCCTGGCGATGGCGGCAGCAACACGAAAACTGACGGCGGCGCTCAAAACCATTCTGGCGAGTTATATGGCGCCGCTTCCGGCCGTGTCCCGCGCGGGCCGGCTGGATGCTCGAAAGGCGTATCGGCTGGAGCTGCTCGGGGACACGACGGTGTTTACCCGGCCGGGCGACGAGGTCGAGAATGCCCTGGCAGTGACCATCCTCTTGGATGCGTCGGCATCCCGGATGCCATATCAGGAACAGATCGCCGCTCAAAGCTATGTTCTGGTTAAAAGTTTGACGAATGTGCAGATTCGAACGAGAATCATGGCCTTTCATTCGCTGCGGGGCTACACGGTGCTGCAGATGCTCAAGGATTATGGCGACCGGGACCTCAACGGCATCTTTCATTACACAGCCGCCGGGTGGAATCGCGATGGTTTGGCATTGCTTGCCGCCGGCCGGCTGATAACCGGGGAAGATGACGGAACAAAACAGATTCTTCTGGTGATGACGGATGCCAATCCGGATGACAGCACCAAGATGCCTCCGGAGACGGGAAGCATTTTTGACCGCGGCTACGGCGGTTTGGAAGGCATTAAAAGCACCAAAAGCGCGGTGAAACAATTAAAAGCCAGAGGGATTCATGTGGGCGCTGTGTACACCGGGCCCAATATGTATGTGGAAAATGTCCGGGATATTTACAGCGCCGACTATGTTCGCGTCCAAAAGATATCGCAGCTGGCGGACGGGATCAGTTCCCTGCTTCAGGCGATTCTGAGAACGATGCGCGATTAGGAGGTGACGCGCGATGTTTTTCCGGCAAAAGATGACGATGATTTATCAGAAGAAGGACCGGGATACCTGGCGTCAAATCAGGAAGGCCTTAAAGCAGGAAGGAATTCGTTCGGTGCGGGCCGGCCATTATTATGCAGATCCGGTGGGCATTAACGGGATTGGCGGTATGGTCGATCCGAGAGATTTCGGCGTTGGGCATCCAATCGACAGGGATGTTTATTTTATCGAGGTGCGCGTTTGCGATGCGGAAGCGGCCCGAAGGGCGATTTTGAAACATGGCCTCGTCGCGGCTGTCGATTCCGATGTCACTAGAGACGCGCCTGCGCGCAATCGTCGGCCGTCGGAATAAAAAACAGGTGGAATGTAACGATAACGTTCATTTCGAAAAGGACGGCGATCGAGGGATCTGACTTTGATTTGTCAGCATGCTGCTAAAAGCGGGGACGGTTTTATTGTAGCCGAAATGCCGGCAAGTGCAAGGGCAATGTCGGGAAGGCTGCTGTTCCGGAAAAATTTAATGGCCGCGCCGGTTTTTTGAGGTTCGCGGCGGACGCGGATTGTGCTACAATAAAACCAAACCAAAATTTTGATGAGAACGGGAGGCAATCATGAAAATTGTTTTGTTGGAACCTTTGGGCATCGGCCAGGAAAAGCTTGACGCGCTGGGCAAGACCCTGACGGATCAGGGGCACGCCTTTACGGCCTACGATACGCTGGCGGCGGACGCGGCCGAGCAGACCGCGCGCATCGGCGACGCCGACGTGGTGATGATCGCCAATCATCCCCTGCCGGGAGCGGTGATCGACGCGGCGCCGAATCTGAAGATGATTTCCGTGGCCTTTGTGGGCATCGATCACGTGGATGTGGCCGCCTGCAAGCGCCGGGGCATTGTGATCGCGAATACCGGCGGTTATTGTGACGACGCTGTGGCAGAGCTGGCCATCGGCCTGACCCTGGCCTGTCTGCGAAATATCACCTGCTGTGATGCGGCGGTGCAGGCCGGTGCGGGTAAGGGCGACCTCGCCGGGTTTGAGCTGGCGGGTAGGACCGTCGGCATCGTGGGGACCGGGGCCATCGGCTTGCGCACGGCGGCCATCTTCAAGGCTTTTGGCTGCCGCCTCATCGGATACAGCCGCAGCGAAAAGCCTCAGGCAAAGGCCCTCGGCTTGGTTTACAAGCCGTTGATGGCAGTGATGGCCGAGGCGGATATCGTCTCAGTGCATACCCCGCTCACGCCGGATACCCGCAGCCTGATTGACGCGGATGCCATCAACGCGATGAAGCCCGGAGCGATCCTGATCAACACCGCCCGGGGGCCGGTGGTGGATACCGATGCCCTGGCGGCGGCCCTGCGGGCCGGGCGTATCCAGGCGGGCATCGACGTGTACGAGGCGGATCCGCCGCTGCCGGCCGGCCATCCGCTGCTGGGGGCGCCCAATCTGGTGTGCACCCCCCATGTGGGCTTTGACACGAAGGAATCCATCGACCGCCGGGCCGATATGGTGTTCGAAAATGTCACAGCCTGGATGGCGGGGCATCCGGTGCGCCAGATGCTCTAAAATAAAACGCGGCAAAAAACGCGATCGTCCGATAGCAGGCGGTTGCGTTTTATTTTTTGTCTGAAACCCCGCTGCAGAAGGGATTTCCCGGGCAATACCGGCATTTGGGGCGGCGATGTTTCAAAAGAGCGGGATGCCGGGGCGCGGCGGGATACGGATCAAAGTGAAAAAGATGCGAAAGAGGCACGGCGTCGGCGCGCGCGATGGTGGCCAGTCTGCGCGCCGCGGGAGCGCCGCCGATTCGGGCGGCGGGTTTCCCCATGGCGGTCAGATTGGCCACCTTTCATTATTGTTATAGTTAAAGCTTTAATAACTAACCCTCAAACCCTTTGAATACAAGGATATTTGCAAGAGTACAAGTTGAAGTTACTACCAATTTACTACTTTTGAGGAAAGAACCTTGATGTGCTGTAAAAACTCTTGCAGATAGAAACATTTTACTACAAATAGCAAAAAGCACATTGTGGGAATCAAAGCTAAATAGAGAATCGTAAAAGCGGTAATCTTTCGCTTCTGTCAAAGGAAGCATAAGATGCCGCTTTTTTCATGCCCATGTTACGAAGTAGAGGCAAATACAGGCTTGAAATACAAGACTTTTAGAGGGCGGTTTTGACAAAGTAAGGGTAATATACCTTTTTCCTCAAAAATCGCCCTTTAACTGCGTAACAAATAAAAAATGAAAGGAGTATCAGCATGGCAGTTTTCAGAGTAGAAAAAAACAAAGGCTATACCGTCATGAGCAATCACCACCTGCGAAACAAAGAACTGACCCTAAAGGCAAAGGGATTGCTCTCACAGATGCTTTCACTTCCGGAAAACTGGGACTATACCCTTGCCGGACTTTCCCATATCAACAAAGAAAGTATCGATGCTATTCGTACCGCCGTCTGGGAGCTTGAAAAGGCGGGATATATCAAAAGGTCGCAAGGCAGAGATGAGAAAGGAAAAATGACAGCCATTACCTACACCATTTATGAACAGCCGCAAAATCCGGTATTGGAAAATCCAATGCAATTAAATAAAGATATACAAAATACGGATCCATCAAAAAAAGAAGAAATAAATAAAGATGGATTAAATACCGATTCCATTCCTATCCTTTCCCCTAACCCCTCTCCTTTGAGTGAGCAGCCACTACCGGAAAAGAACGGAAAGGAAGAAAAAGACGCATACAAAATCTATGAGGAAATCATCAAGGACAATATCGAGTATGAGCACCTCATAAGTGCAAAGCGTCTTGACCGTGATCGCATCGATGAAATTCTTGACCTCATTCTTGAAACCGTATGTAGCAAAAGAAAAAGAATCTTAATTGCCGGCGATGAATACCCCGCAGAGCTTGTAAAGGCAAAATTCATGAAGCTTAACAGCGATCATATTGAATTTGTCCTTTGCTCTCCTTGCAATCTGATTGATATTGACCCCAATTTTTTGAAGCTCTGCCGTCATTTTCTTTATATCGCTGTGATCGACCTGAATGATATATCCGTCTATCGCCATTTTCCGAAGGTACGCTTCCATATTTCTTGTAGGCACCTGTTTCATTTTTTCTTCAATCAAGCTGCGTTCTTCTTCCGTCACACGAAATTTAATCTGCACATTTCTTTTTCTGTTATTCATAGGTGAATTTCCTTTCCATTTTCATAGAGGGTTTGGGACACTTCCCAAGGGTCTGCCCCAACAGGCTTTAGCCTGCAAGGGTACAAGCAAAATCTCTAACGCTGGAACTGCGAAAAATAGAGATTTTTTACGGAAAGGGTACCCCTTTCCTATGCTTGCTATTCTTCTTATTCCTTAATCTCTATAACAACGGAATTTCACTTTTTGCCAAAGAATACAATAAAAATGTATTGATTTCAAATATAACAAGTGCTATAATATAACTAAGTTATATTTGAAGAAAGGAGGATGTAAAAGTGGCTAATGGTGATTATGAAAAAACACATAAGAAGATATTGGATTGCGGCAAGAAAATTTTCAAAGAACAAGGCTTTGAAAAAGCTAATTTAAGAGCAATATGCAAATCTGCGGGTGTTACCACCGGTGCTTTTTATGGTCATTTTGAAGATAAGGAAGCTCTTTTCTCTGAATTAGTAGAGCCAATCGTGAGTCAGATACAAAGCTCTTATGCTATGTATGAAGATAAGAGTTTTGATGTTTATAAAAGAGAAAATCATATAAAGAAAGAAACTATTTCCAAGATTTTGGAATCAAAAGCACAAGGTGCTATTGAAATGGTTCTATATTTCTTTGAGCATAAAGATGTATTTGAATTACTGGTATTTGGTTCTTATGGCACAAAATTTAACAACTTTTTGGATGAGATTATTGAGAAGGAAGATAAAAATCATTTTGAAATTTTGAGCATGATATATGGAAGAGATCATGTCAATGATGTAATAACTAATAGAGGAATTCACCTAATCAACCATGCATATTTCTATGCCTTATCGGAAGTAGCAGTTCATTCTAAAAGTAAAGAAGAGGTGAAATTGAATGCAACTTTGATTTCAGAGTTCTTTAATGAGGGATGGAAAAAGATACGAGGAATATAAACAAATTTTTTTGCCCAAAACATAACTAAGTTATATTTGGGATTACAGAAGACTAAAGACAAAATCGGATATTGTTTCTGCATGAAAACAGAAATATATCATATTGAAAAATCAAGGAGGAAAACATTATGAATTTAAAAGGTATTGTTAAAATAGCAGTATTTTCTGTTATAGGATTTGTGTTGACAATGGGGTTAGGATTTCTAACAGGTTCTTTCGGAATGGTTCCAAGTTTATACTTGTCGTCCGCATTGCCAACAATTATTGTTGCACCAGTCTTTGTGATTATGTGTAAACAGGTCGGACAAAGAGGTACAGCATTTTTATACTTTCTATTGATGGGAGCTTTCTATGTCCTTATGGGAATGTGGCCGGTAATTGCTGTTTGTGCTATTGCAGGACTTTTGGCAGAACTTGTAATTGGTAAGAAGGAAAATTATGTGAATAAAAATATGAAGATTGGGGCTGCGTTTGGAGCAGGTATGTTCATATATTCCTTACATGCTATGTATTTTATGTTTGTATTTGGTTTAGAAGGACTTACAAAGCAATTCCCTAAAATGTTTACAAAGGATTATGCAACATTCCTTTATAATTTTTACACTCCTACAAACATATTGATTTGTCTATTGATTGCGGCTGTCGCATCAGCCATAGGTGCTTATTTCGGAACATATATTTACAATAAATTTTTTAGTGATAGGAAGAAGAAAAGTGTTTTGTAGAGATGAAAAAAATAATATAAACGAATACCAACTATCAGACAAAATCAACCCGCTTACTATAGTTGGGTTGATTTTACTATTTTCAGTTATTCTAACTGTTGGAGAGCAATCACAATATTTATTTTCCCTTATTTTTGTCTTAGGACTATTATTCTTATTTTCTATAAGAAAGGCATTTAGAACGATATGTTCATTGCTTATAGTATGGGGGCTTATTTATTTGCTGAAACCCCACTTAGGAAATGTTTTGGTTGGTTCTATATATACAATGCTACTTATAGTGTTGAAATTTGCTCCACTTTTCATTTTGGGAAGAGTGCTGTCTTCATATAGTTCTTCGCATCTAATTGCTGCATTTAGAAAAATTGGAATTGATGGTGGAATAGGTATAGGAATCACAGTGTTTTTTCGTTTTATTCCGGAAATTTCTATTAGGATGAAGGAAATAAACAATGGCATGAAAATTAGAGGATTTAAAGCAAGTATTTTCAAACCAATTAAAACATTTGAATTATATTTTGTTCCTCTTATGTATAAGTGCATAGATATAAGCGATACCTTAACTTGTTCAATCATATCAAAAGGTATTGAATATGATGGACAAAAAACAAGTTTTCATGAGGTGAGATTTACATTTATTGATATCGCAATGATGATCGGAGGAATGATTTTGTTGGGGGCGAGTTTATGGAAAATATTTTAGAGGCAGAAATCAAATCCTTTCATTATGGTGAGGATTTGATTTTGAAAGATTTAAAAATGTCTGTAAAGAAAGGCGAAATTATAGTCTTAACAGGTCTTTCCGGATGCGGAAAAACGACACTTTTAAGATTACTAAACGGGCTTATTCCGTCATTTTATGACGGTGATTTGGACGGCGAAATTAAGATTTTAGGGAAGGATATAACTACATATAAAAAGGGAGAGTTAGCTAAATATATTGGCAATGTATTTCAAAATCCTAAAGATCAATTTTTTTGTGATGTAGTTGAAGATGAAATTGCTTTAGTAGGTGAAAATTTAGGCTTAGACAGGGACACTCTAAAAGAAAAAGTTGAAAAAGCAATGGACTTGTTAGGAATAAACCATATTAGCAAAAAATCCATTTTTAAATTATCAGGGGGAGAAAGGCAAAAGGTAGCCATAGCTGGAACTCTTATCTATGATACGGATATTATTTTTTTTGATGAGCCATCAAGCAGTCTTGATTACGATAGTATAAAACATTTCAGTGAAATACTTATCAGATTGAAGACGATGGGAAAGACAATAATTATAGCGGAACATAGGCTTTATTATTTAAAAGAGATTTTTAGCAGATTGATTTATATAAAAGACGGTACAATATGTGATGTTTTTCCGAATGGTAGTCTTAGCAATGATAAATGTAAGGAACTTGAGTTAAGAACGCTTAATGAAAGAGAATTGATATCAGAAAAAGAACCTATTGCTGCTAAAAGCTGTATCAAAGTAAATAAAGCCTGCATTCATCAAGGTAAAAGAACTTTGATAGAAGAATTAACCTTTGAGCTTGGAGAAAGCGAAATAATGGGAGTGATTGGTTCTAATGGGATTGGAAAAAGTACCTTGGCAAAAGCATTATGCGGGTTGTCTGAAAAATATTTGGATGTCAGTTATGGACAGAAACAAAGAGAAAGGCTTAGAAATTCATATTGCGTGTTACAAGATGTAGATGCTCAGATTTTTTTAGACACCGTAGAAAATGAGTTGATATTTTGTAAAGATAAAAACTCGGAAAGTGATTTAGAAAAAATACGAGAATATCTGAAAGATACAAACCTGTGGCATAAAAAAACTAATCATCCGCAGAAACTATCTGGTGGACAAAAACAACGACTGGCAATTATTACTTCATTTTTATCCGGTCGTAAGCTGATAATTTTGGATGAACCAACATCAGGTCTTGATTATAAAAGTATGAAAATTATGTCCGATTTAACGACAGAAAAAGCAAAGGAGATTCCAATTATAATAATTACTCATGACTTAGAGCTGTTATTTAAAACCTGTCATTCCGTCTTAATGCTCGGTGATAATGGTTATAAAAAAATATCTGTAAAGGGAAATGAAGCGTTAATCATGGATTTTATGGATAAAAAAGGAAATTTATTGAAGGAGGAAAACTATGTTAAATAAGGTTTTCGAATATGCCGGTTCGCATAAAAAATCAATACACTTGGCAAGTTTTATTATGCTTATTAGTGTAATTATGGGTGTGTTACCATTTCTATTTGCATATCAGATTATCAATCCACTTGTTTTAGGTGAACAATTAGAATTTGAAAGAATTGCTATTTTACTTACAAGTATTTTAGTTTGCTTAGTGCTGCAAGCTGTCTTAGGTGGGATAGGTCTTAATGTCTCCCATAAAGCAGCATACAACACGTTGCTTGGACTTCGAACATCCTTACAGAAAAAAATGGAAAATCTTCCATTAGGTGTTGTTGAAGAAAAAGGGACAGGTACAATCAAAAAAATGTTTGTGGATGATATTGGTAGTTTAGAAGTGCTTTTAGCTCATTCACTTCCTGAAGGAATAGCGAACTTAATTGTTCCTATTATGGTTTATATTTCAATGGTTTTTATTGACTGGAGATTAGCGTTAATGTCATTAGCTTCTATTCCGATTAGCATTCTTGCAATGATGATTATGTACTCTGTAGGTATGAAACAAATGGGACCATATTATATGGCAAGCGGAAAAATGAATAATACCATTATTGAGTATGTAAACGGTATGGAAGTTGTAAAAGTATTCAATAAGCAAACGGAATCTTATGAACGCCTTTCTAAAGATATCAGTAATTACAGAGATTATGCACTCGCTTGGTATAAGACGGCATGGCCATGGATGGCGTTATACAGTGCCTTACTTCCATGCACGATTATTTTAACATTGCCTCTTGGTGGTTACTTTGTATATATGGGCTATGCAAGTCTTTCTAACTTGATATTGATATTATGTCTTTCTTTAAGTATAGGATTGCCACTGCTGAAAGCTCTTGGATTTTTACCAACTATGCCACAGTTAAATTATAAGATTTCTGCTTTAGAACAAGCCTTAAATATGGCTCCTTTAAAACAGGGAGAAAATGATTTTAAGGGAACAGGACAAATTGTTTTATATGATAATGTTACCTTTGGCTATCAGTTAAGCAAGATGGGAGAAAATGGACAGCCTGAGACCTATATTAAGAATGTTATTCATAATGTTAGTTTTACGGCAAGAGCTGGTGAAAAGACAGCGATTGTTGGCGAATCCGGTTCGGGAAAAAGTACTTTGGCTAAACTTTTAATTCATTATTATGATGTTTTAGATGGAAGCATAAGCATTGGTGGACAAGACTTACAGGATATAAGATTGGAATCACTCAACAAACAAATTTCTTATGTGGCACAAGACCAATATCTATTTAATACCTCGCTTTTAGAAAATATTCGCATTGGTAATTTAGCTGCCAGTGATGATGAGGTTATAGAAGCAGCTAAAAAAGCACAGTGCATGGAATTCTTAAATAGACTTCCGGATGGGATTTATTCTTTAGCGGGGGAAGCAGGAAAGATGCTTTCAGGAGGAGAAAGGCAAAGAATATCATTAGCGAGAGCTATTTTGAAAAATGCTCCGATTGTTGTACTTGATGAAGCAACAGCCTACGCAGATCCGGAAAATGAAGAAAAAATGGAAGCAGCTATTCGTGAACTTGTAAAAGGAAAAACCTTAATTGTTATTGCACATAAGTTGCCATCTGTTGTAGATGCAGATCAGATATTGGTTATGGATCATGGTCATTTAGTTGCGAATGGAAAGCATAAAGATTTATTAGAATCTTCAGCAGAATATCGTAAATTATGGGATGCGACACTATTTAGTAAAGCTTGGAAAATCAGCAGAAAGGAAGGTGAAATGAATGTTTAGACTAATTTCAAGAATTTTAAATTTATCAGGTAAATACAAAAACAGAATAAAGTCCGCATTTATATTTGCCTTTGTTGAATCCATATTAAGTAAAATGCCTATATTTATTGCATTTACTGTTTTGATTGGATTTTACGAAAAAACGAATACCTCCAAAACTTTTCTATATGTAGGAATAGGACTTGTTTTAGTGGTTTTATTACAAGCGGTGGTTCACTTCTTAAGCGATAAATTACAAAGTGCAGCTGGCTTTATGATTTTTGCTGATAAAAGAATGGAGCTTGGAAATCATCTTAGAAAGCTCCCTATGGGATATTTTACAGCAGGTAATTTAGGAAAAATAAATTCAGTTTTAAGCTCGGATATGGCTTTTATTGAAGAAGTTTCCATGAGTACGATTGCCAATATGATGAGCTATGTATTATCAACTCTTGTACTAACAATATTCATGTTTGTTTTAGACTACAGAATTGGATTTATTGCGGTGTTTGTAACATTGGTTGCAACACTGATTGCAAATAGCATGAATAAGATGTCTTTATCGGAAGCGGCTATTAGACAAGAACAAAGTGAAAAACTAACGGATGCAGTTTTATCATTTGCTGAGGGTATAAGTGTTATTAAAAGCTACAACCTTTTAGGAGAAAATTCTAAGTCGCTTACAGATAATTTTGTATCTTCAAAGGACACATCTATAAAATTTGAAAATAAAATAACACCATGGACAACAGGTTTAAATATCATTTATGGAATTGGTATTACATTTATTTTAGCGGTGGCTTTATATCTTAATTATCAAGGAACTTTGGGACTTCCGTATATGCTTGGGCTTATTTTGTTTGTGTTTGACTTATTCAGCCCTTTAAAAACACTTTATGGAGAAGCTACAAGGTTTACTGTAATGAACGCTGCTTTGGATCGCATTGAAGAGGTGTTAAATGAAACAGAATTACAAGATGTAGGAAAAAATCATATTTCAAAATCTGACACATCAGAACCTGAAATTTGTTTTAATCATGTTAAATTTTCTTATGGTGAAAAAGAGGTCTTACATGATATGAGTTTTGCAATGAATAAGAATACCATGACGGCTTTAGTCGGACAGTCCGGGGGAGGCAAATCTACAGTAGCAAATCTTTTGGCAAGATTTTGGGATGTAGACTCCGGTGAAATTTTGATTAGAGGGGTGAATATTAAGGATGTTTCGCTATCTGAATTGATGTCGGAAATTAGTATGGTTTTCCAGAGAGTGTATTTGTTTCAAGATACGATTTTTAACAATATTGCCATGGGGAAAGAAAATGCGACGAAAGAAGAAGTTATAGAAGCTGCAAAAAAAGCAAGATGCTATGATTTTATTATGGCACTTCCTGATGGATTTGACACAATGATTGGAGAAGGCGGAGCAACTCTATCCGGTGGTGAAAAACAAAGAATTTCTATTGCTCGCTGCATATTAAAAGATGCTCCTATTGTAATTCTTGACGAGGCAACAGCAAGTGTTGATGTGGACAATGAAAGCTATATACAGGAAGCAATCAGTGAATTGGTAAAGAATAAAACATTATTAGTTATCGCTCACAGATTAAATACCATTAGAGATGCCGACAATATTATTATAATCAAGGAAGGTAATATCGCAGAGCAGGGAAATCACGATAAACTGATGTCCTTAAATGGCATTTATAAAGGTATGGTAGAACTGCAAAATAAAAATAATGGTGTAAAAATAATGTAAAAATATATTTATAACAAATGGAGGTAAGTACTTGAAGCGTGATATTAGAGAACAATTACTAACAAAAAGACCGATAGATTTACTCTTTCGGCTATCTGTTCTGGTAGTTATTGGAATGATAGTAATTGGTTTATAAATATTGGTTAGGGAAATAATAGAACTAACAGCAAGAACCGTAGGATAGGTGATTTTATAAAATGAATTATAGAAAAGATGAAAGACAATGGCTACTCTGTCCTATCTGTAAAAATAAAACGCGGTTGCAAATCAGAAATGATACAGAGTTAAAAAACTTTCCTCTGTTCTGTCCCAAATGCAAACAGGAAACCTTAATCAATGTAAAACAATTTAATGTATCAGTCATCAAAGAGCCAGATGCAAAGACACAGAGCCGGTGATTCACAGTTTATGAAACTGTAATTACCGGCTTATTTTATTAGGGAGAAAGTTAAACACCATGCACATGTTATATAATACTGCCGTTTTCATCTAATGAATAAAGGAGCGGAAGTTCAAACTTAACCATAGCTTGTGAAACACGGCGGTATCAAAGGAGGTATCGTCGTGTTTATTTTTCGTTATCTTAAAATCTTGTTAAAGGGGATATATTCTATTTCCGGGTTTCCGCACTTTTACGGATAACCTGTCAAATCATATTCATATAGCTATCTTTTCATGTTCGATCCTGACTGTTTTATGCAGTCGGGATTTTTTGTGTCTGCAAAAACTTTTTTTCAAAACAATTCGCTTTTCTTTGGCAGTTTTCAATCCCTCGGTGTTGAGGGTTTGTGAAAGGGGAAATTCTACCCGCTTTCGCGGCTGCGAAAGGAGGTGATACTAATTTACTTCGAAAATTGTAGTATAAATATTAAAAACTCCCTATTTTGTATTTAGAAAAAACATAAATATAAAAGGCGCGCACGCGAGAAAAGCGAAAAAACAGCCGGCAGGGCAGGCGTGTCAGTCCTGATTTTTGGACACATTTCCCCGACTTGCCCTTGCACTTCGTTTTGAATGGTATATCCTAAGGACAGATGCGGCAAAACGGGGCAATAAAAAACATCCGAGGACTTCGGATGTCGGCGGCCGCACTTGAATGCTCTTCGGGTCGAATGCCAGACGCCTTTCAACTGTAGTGATTGCGGGCGCGTTTGCGGCGGCGCAGCTCTCTTTTGAGCCAGGCAAAGGTGGCGGCTTCGCCCTCGTCCCGCAGCATGATCAAAAGTCGGGACAGCTCCTCGTGGGTTTTAGGATGCAGATAAGGCGAGCCCTCGATGCCGGTGTGATAATATTGCCAGGGATGGCCGGGATCGTAGGCTGCGCCCCGGTAGATCTTGGAGGCGGCGAGCCGGTCGCAAAACATCTCGGCTACGTAGCGGTAAGGCATGCGAAAGCCCACCAGCCGGTGATCGCCGTCGAGACTCATGTCGATCCAGTATTCAAAGTGGTGCTTGTTGCGCCCCTTGTGGTGCAGCCAGGCGCGGGAGATGCCCGTTTGGTGGCGGGATTCGGCATTGGGGCTGTGGGTTCCGGTATAAAAGCGCACCCCGGTCATAAATTCGCTGGGACTGTACTTGCTCAGGTCGTGGAGAAGGCCCTGTTTGTAAAGGCCGACGCAAAAGCAGTGGCGCATCACGAGCGCCTTGTGGCGGGTAATGGTCAAAAAATGGTGCCAGCCGTTGGCAAGCGTCCGGCGAAAGCCGAGCGCCGGCGTCCGGGCCGTAGTTTCGGATGATGAAGATGATGCGTGCATGGGGAAATCCTTTCACGAAATCGATTGGCGGACCGGTTCGGCTTTGCGGCGCATGTCGGCAAACATCCAGCGAAACATGAGCGCGGAGACGATGCCGGCTGCAAGCCAGGCCGCCGGGTCACAGGCCGCGGCCACGGCAAAGCTGTGCAGCCGCATGCCGGCCGCGGCGGTGAGGCCCCGGGCGAAAAGTTCCGTCAGGCCGCACGCCAGCGGCAGCATGGCGTAGCCGCAGCCTTCCATGCCGCTGCGAAAAATAAAAATCATCGCCAGGGGGACGTAGCAGGTGATGCAGATGCGGGCGTAGGCACTCGCCCAGGGTATCATCGCCGGCAGATCCGCGCCGCCGGAGAAGAACAGCCCCATCAGTGCGCGCAGGGGGAAGACCATCAGCCCCATGGCGATCACCGAATAGATCACCTCGACGATCACCGCCAGGCGCACGCCGGCCTTAATCCGGTCGAAGCGGCCGGCGCCGCGGTTCTGCCCGCAATAGGTGGCCATGGTTTGGCCCATGGCGATCATGCCCTGCATCAGCAGGCTCTGGATCTTGGAAGCGGCTGTAAAAGCGGCGACCGCCGTGGCACCGAAGAGGTTGATGGCCGCCTGTTGAATCATGATGCCCGAATCGGTGATGGCGTATTGCAGGGCCATGGGCAGGCCCATTTTGAGCTCGAAGCGAAGCACCGCTTTCCGGGGGCGCCACTCGCCCTTTTGTGGGATCAGCCCGGGCACCCGCCGCCAGATATAAAGGGCGCAGAGCAGCGCCGAAATCCCCTGGGCAAGCACGGTGGCCCGGGCGGCGCCGGCCACGCCCATGCCGAAGCGGATGATGAACAGCAAATCCAGCCCCACATTCAGGCAGGCGGAGAAAATCAGAAAGAACAACGGCGCCCGGCTGTTGCCCACCGCCCGCAGGTAGGCTGAAAACAGGTTGTAAAACACGGTGCAGACGGTCCCGGCGCAGATGATGCGCATATAGGCCAGCGCGTCCGGGAAGATGGCGGCCGGGGTGTTCATCCAGGTGAGCACGGCCGGCACCATGGGGAGAAACAGCGCGGTGAGCAGCGCCGTGAGGCCAAGTCCCAAAAGGATCCCCCCGGAAACCGAGGCGTGCACGCCTCCGGCATCTTTCGCGCCGTAGCGTTGGGCGGTGAGTACGGTAAAGCCGGCGGTGATGCCGATGGCAAAGCCTGTCACCAAATACATAAAGCCCCCGGTGGCGCCCACGGCGGCCAGGGCGTTTTCGCCCAGGGTGCGGCCGACGATGATGGTGTCGGCCATGTTGTAAAGCCGCTGAAAAATATCGCCGATAAGCAGCGGCAGCATAAAGCGCATCAGCATCGGGAAGATGGGTCCCCGGGTCATGTCGGTCGGCATGGCGGCCTCCTCCTAATATAAAAGTGTAGTGGTTATGCTCCTCAACAGCCAGTTGAGGGTATAGTCCTCTCGTTGCTTAAGCTGTTAGAATGTAGTGGCATTGGTTTGGACGGAGTCCTCCTTGGACCTCGCGTCCGTGCGAAAGTCTGTCTGCCAGCCACTCATTCGCAGCTGTTCGGTTTACGTAGATGGAACCGCGTCTTGTGCGTTCGCTTGATACCCCAGGAGATTGAATAAGCAATGAGGAATGGCTGGCCCGCTGCAAATTTATCTCTGGAGGGGTATCTTATGCTGAACGCTGTTGGTATCGACGTTTCGAAAGGCAAAAGCACTGTTGCTGTCCTGCGGCCTGCAGGTGAGATTGTGCGTAAGCCCTTCCATGTTTCTCACTCCGTCAAAGAACTCTCAGAACTGGTCTCCTATGTCGGAAGCCTTGATGGCGAGACCAGAGTCGTCATGGAGACGACCGGCCATTATCATGAGCCGGTGCTTAAGGCTTTTCTGGATGCAGGTATCTTTGTTTCTGCTGTTAATCCAAGCCTGATCAAGCGTCATGACAGTGATGAGAATCCGCTCCGGAAGGTCAAGTCAGATCCTGCTGATGCCAGGAAAATCGCAAAATATACGCTTGACAAGTGGGACTATCTGCGTCAGCATTCAGCTATGGATACTACTCGAACACAATTGAAAACATTAAATACACAGTTCCATTTCTTCATGCAGCAGAAGGTCTCACTGAAGAACAACCTGATCTCCCTTCTGGACCTGACCTATCCAGGCGCAAATGCTCTGTTTGACAGCCCGGTCCGCTCTGACGGAAGTGAGAAATGGGTTGATTATGTTCATTCCTTCTGGCATGTGGACTGTGTCCGCAAGATCGGCCTGAAAACTTTCACAGAACGCTATCGGAACTTCTGTAAGCACCATGCCAGCCGGGTAGGCCTGAAGAGCTTTTTAACGCTTCCAGGGAGATCGTTGCTGTCGTTCCTAAGGATCTCGTTTATAAACAGCTGATCCTCAGCAACATCGAACAGCTGGATACGGTTTCCAAACAGATTGAAACATTCCGCCGCACCATGAATGAGCTTGCTTCTACGCTTCCAGAATACACCACCGTCATGTCCATGTATGGCGTGGGCCTCACCTACGGTCCTCAGCTTATGGCTGAGATCGGCAACATCTCCCGTTTCGATCATCGCTCTGCTATTACAGCCTTTGCCGGCGTAGACCCCGGAGTCAACCAGTCCGGAACGGTAAATCACGAAAGTAACCGCGCTTCGAAACATGGTGCGCCGCGGCTTCGAAAAACGCTTTTTCAGATCATGGCCACTTTGCTTCAGCTCGCTCCGACTGACGACCCGGTCTATCGTTTCATGATGAAAAAGAAGTCTGAGGGCAAGCCTTATCAAGTCTGCATGACTGCCGGAGCAAACAAGTTCCTCCGCATTTACTACGGCAAGGTCAAAGAGTGCTTAGCGTCTCAATCGACCGCTGCTGAATAACGAATACCTTTCCCTTTTCTCTGGCCAGCGTCTCCGGTGGCCTTTTTGTGATACCTCCTGTTCTGCCTGCTGATTAGTTAAATTTCTGCTTGACTTTTTATTAGTAGACTTTCAGAAGATGGTTCACGGGATGATTGCGCGCAGATCCGCGCATTTCGTCCGGATAACGTTCCTATTGTATCATGGCGGCGAAAACTTGCCAGCGGTAAACCATTGCAAAAAATAAAAAAACCGGGATTTAACCCGGGATTAACGCGCGGCGAGCTTGACCATTTGCAGGAGGTGGTAGCCGGTTTGGAAGGGCGCCGGCGCCAGCAGATCAAAGGCGGCTTCCATTAAAATCCGGCCTGCCTGCCGGCACTTACGCTTAAGATCGGGAGAGCATTTTTTTCGTCGGCAGCGTTCCTCGGAGATAAAATCCTGCCGGGACCGGGCCGAAACCGCAAGGCGCGAAAGGTCCAGCGCTGCCAGCCGGGCCAGAAGGGTCTTGCGCTCGCCGGTATATTCGATGGCGACGGATGCGATCCGGGGCGTGATGGTCACCCCGTCGATGCCCGGCCATCCGGCGATGGTCAGACGGAGCTTATCCGCGGTGAGGCGGGACAATTTGCGCCGTTCCAGGCAGATGCGCAGGCGGCGGGCCGTTTCGTGGGCAATGGTAAATTTCATGGAAAACCTCTTCTTTTTCGGCGGATCGCGATCGATGGTGCAGGTGCAGCAAAAAGTAAATGCCGTTTGACAATGAGGCCATTGTATCGGAAAAAAACCAGGAAGTCAACGCCATCTAACACAAAATCGCGCATAAAAAACCGACGGCCGAAGCCGCCGGGCGATTTCATCAGGTGCGCTGCTTGTTGTGCATATTGTTTTTGTTGTCGGCCAGGGAATGAGCCTTGTTCTCCGACACGCGGATCTTGTCGTTGATGTCGATAAAATCCGTATCGCTCAAATCGGCGATTTCCGAGCCGATTTTCGGCGCGTCGTATTTAGTGGAGAGCACTTCCCGGGGGGATTCGAGTTCTTCCCGGGTGAAAGGGAAGACGTCGCCAGGCTCCCGCAGATACATGAGCAGGTCCCAGAGGCCCTCTCCCGTCCAGGAGGATACCGGGAAAATGGGTTTGGCCCCGGTGAGTTTGAGCCATTGGGTGGCCTGGGGCACATTGGCGCCGGGGGCGTCGATCTGGGTGACGATGCCGATGACCGGACGGGCGGAGACGCCGTCGATGGCCGGGGGATACAGAGAATACTGCTCGCAGGCGTTGATGAGCAGCGCCACGATATCCGCCTCGTAGGAATACAGCGCCAGGGCGCGGGCGAGGTCGGCCTCCTCGGCATATTCGCCCGGCGTGTCGATGATGACGTCAAAATAATTGACCGCCTGGGTTTTTTCGTATTGAATCTTTTTGCCTTTCAGGGCTTGCTTGAGCGTGGTCTTGCCGCATTCGGAGCGCCCCATCAGAACCATTTTTTTCATAATGATGCTCCTGTTTCAAATAAAGCGCCGCAGCGGGCACCAATATAGATATTATAACACAAGTCCGGCAGATTATTTTGGCCTGAACAGGGAATAATTCAGCGCTGCAGCCGCGGGTGAAAATTTTCAAAGCCTCTTTCGGCCGCGGGGCAATCGGCGGCAAACATGTAACCCGCATCAATTGTACTGAAATAAAAACATTGGCGGCTAATTATTTGTCATCCGGTTGACGCGGCCGGGGGAAGGGCGTAGGATGAGGGCACCAAAGAAAAGGGAGGTCCGAAACGATGACGTTGAGTAAAAAGGGCATGCCTGTTGTGTGGCCTATCATTGCGATGTTAATGCTCATCTGGCCTGTCGGTGTTTGTCTTATGTGGTATTATACCAATTGGCATCGCTCGGTGAAGTGGGCGATCACCCTTGCCTTTATCGCGGTGACCGTCGCGCGGCTGTCATCTTATCCAATCACGCTGCTGTGAGGCGGCGGGATGCCGAATGATTTTATGGATGCCTCTTTATAACCGGCTTCGGCCGGTTTTTGTTTGCCCGGGCAAGGGGTTGGCAAGCCGCCCAAACTGTACTATGATAAATAGAAAAGAACAGGCGGTTATGACGGTTTTATAAAGAAGGGAGGCCCCTATGTTTGAAAATCCGAGAGAAACGTTAATCGAAAAGCGGCAGGAGCGCATGCTGGCTTTTTTCGACGCGGTGCTCGCCATCGCCATCACCGTCATGGCGCTGGAGATCGCCGTGCCGGCGCTGGGCGACATCCGCTCGGCGGCTACCCAATCCTTTGTCATCCGACTCACGGGCTATCTCATCAGCTTTGTGGTGCTGGGGATGATCTGGTACGTCCACACCAATTTTTTCACTTATTATTCCTTTGTGGGCAGCAGCTCGGAAATTTTGCTCCACTTCCTGCTGATGTTTCTCATCACCCTGTTCCAGCCGGCAACTTTGGCCCTGGGCGAGTACCCGGCGGATCGGGGCGTCAAGGTGCTGTATTTGGGGCCTTTTTTGGCCGTCAACGCGCTGAACATCGGCATTTTGCTGATGGTGCGGCGGGAGAACGATGCGGTTCAGGAGGAGCGGGACGGTTTTAACGAGGCGGTTAAAGAGGCGATGAAAAACAATCCCCATCCCGGCGCCCAGGACATCACCCGAATGATGCGCACTTTGTATCACATTAAAAACCCGGCCCGGCTCATGGTGTCGTTAAAAGATCAGCTGCCGGAGGAATACCGCCATCTGCTCGAGGATTATCAGGAGGAGCGCCAGGCCAGCTATCTGTTTTCCCTGCGCTCGACCCTGGTGTGGATGGCCTTCGTCAGCCTGGCGGCCATCTGCCTGATGACCAATGTCTGGCTGTGCTATGCGGCGCTGGCCGGGGGAATGGTCGCCGTTCACGTGATCAAGACCCGCTGCCGCATCAAAAGACGATCGGGCGAGCAATGCGATATCGCGTGAGAGATCGAGATGCAATGTACTTTTTTAGGCACGGGCAACGCCATGGCGATCCGGTGCTACAATAGCTGTTTTGCCCTGCGCGACGGCAATAAGACCTTGCTGGTGGACGGGGGCGGGGCTCCGGGATTTTGGCACAGCTCGAGCAGGTAAAGCCGGATCCGGCCGGCATCCACGACATCGTGGTGACCCACAAACACATCGATCATCTGTTCGGCGTGATTTGGATGGTGCGGTGCATCGCCCAGCAAATGGGCAGGGACGCCTATCCCGGCGGGGCGCGCATCTACGCCCACGACAAGGGCATCACCCTGATCTCGGTTCTTTGCCGCAGCCTGTTGGGTCCTGGGGAGATCCGCTTTCTGGGCGGGCGGATTCACCTGATCCCCCTAGCGGACGGCGAAATCCGGGAGATCCTCAGCCGGTCACCTTTTTCGATATCCATTTTGCCAAGGCGAAGCAATTCGGCTTTGCGATGGCCTATGCAAAGGATCGGCGGCTGGTGTGCTGCGGCGACGAGCCCTGCCATCCCCCGGTAGAGAAATATGTTCGGGATGCCGACTGGCTGCTGCACGAGGCCTTTTGCCTCGATGCCGAAGCCGAACGCTTTCGTCCAATTGAAAAGCACCATTCCACGGTGAAAAACGCCTGCGAGTTCGCGGCGGCCCTCGGGGTCCGGCATCTGGCGCTCTATCACACGGAGGACAGCGATCTCGCCCGCCGCAAAGCCCGCTATACTGCGGAAGGAAAACGCTATTACGCCGGGGAGCTGCACGTGCCCGACGACCTCGAGACGCTTTCGCTTTAAGCTGAAGATGTTCCAAATTTAGTGCACGGCCGGCGAAAAAAGCTTGACAAAAAGAGGGCAATGCGTATTGCTTGTGCGTTTTTCGCAAATTTGAAGAAAAATTAACAAGGGGCCGTATAGCAAAAACGGCGCCAAAACAGCCGCACCCAGCGGCGGATTTTCGGGGCGCCTGGCAAAACGGCAGCATACGAAGGCGCCGAGTTATCGTTTCTGATAAAAAAATATCATTTTCAGCAGAAGGTGATAAACTTTTTCAATCGGCTGTAACCATGAAAATGCGTTTGAAAATTTGAAAAAAGCCCTTGCCAAACAAAAATAAAAGGCTTATACTGATCCCAATTTAATAAGCCATGAAATCAGGACATGATTTTTTTCGGTATCAAATTGGAAACGACACGTGAAGAGCCATGTGCGAACAACACACGAAAAAAGACTCTGGAGCAGTCATCGTGTGTTGCTTTTTAGTGCTTAAATTCATTTCCACATTGGTAGCGGAGGGAAAAATGCTCCAGAACAAATTTCAAGACTTTATTTTAACGCTGATGATGGCCGGCCTGATGGTCTACGCGATGATTTGTTACAACATCTGCCTGAACATCGGCGGGATGCAGAACGCCGTCTTTTTAAAGGCCTTTTCGGAACTTAAGATCATGTAGCCGGCGGCCGTCGCGCTCGAGATGCTCGTGGCCGGGCGGCTGGCGATGAAGCTCACCTTTTGTCTGTTCACCCCGGGCCGGGACAATCCCGCATGGATCACTCTGGGGATTTCGGCGACGACGATGTGCGTCATGTGCCCGCTGATGAGCCTTGTGGCGACGCTTTTGTTCAAACATCCGGGGAACCAGATTGCGGCGCTCTGGCTGCAGACATTCGCGGTGAATTTCCCGATGGCCCTTTGTTTTCAGTTGTTTTTTTGCGGGCCCTTCGTCCGGATGCTCTTCCGGAGGATTTTTGCGAAGCAGCTCGCGGCAGACGCGGACCGGGCCTGACCCGGCGGCCGCCTGACAGGCGGCGACATGGATTTATCAAGCGAACGGACGCTGAAGGGAAGTGATCAATTGGGCAATCTTTCAAAAGATTTGCAGGCGCAGCTGCACGTGGAGACCGCCATCCGCCTGAAACTGGGCGGCGTGACCATCGGCATTTCCGAGTCGGTGGTGGTCACCTGGATCATCATGGTGGTGCTGGTGGGGCTGGCGATTTTCATGACGCACGGCCTCTCCGCCGAGCATCCGGGCAAAAGGCAGCTGATACTGGAGTCGGCGATGGGCTGGTGCCGCGATTTCTTCTATGGGATCCTCGGGGAAGACGGCGCGCGCTACATCCCATATTTAACGACGGTGCTACTGTATCTGGCCGTGTCCAATCTCATCGGGCTGGCCGGTTTTAAGCCGCCGACCAAGGATTTGAACGTGACCATTGGCCTCGCGCTGATGTCCATCGTGCTGATTGAGTATTCGGGGTGGCACCAAAAGGGCGCCAAGGGGTTTTTCAAGAGCTTTGCGGAGCCGATGCCCATCATGACGCCGATCAACATTCTGGAGCTGGGCATCCGGCCGCTGTCGCTTTGCATGCGGCTGTTCGGCAATGTGTTGGGATCCTTCGTGGTGATGGAACTGCTTAAAGCGGTGTGCCCGGCGGTGCTGCCCATTCCCTTCAGCCTGTATTTCGATATTTTCGACGGCCTGATTCAGGCCTATGTCTTCGTGTTTTTAACCTCCCTGTTTATCAAGGAGGCCATTGAGTAGGCCCGCGGCGATTGTGTTTTCAATCCGTTTTCAAACTGTTTTCAAACGGTGATTCAAAAAGAAAAATGAAGGAGTTTAAAAATGAGTACATTATTAGTGGCACTGGGTGCCGGCATTGCGGTTTTAACGGGGATTGGCGCCGGCGTCGGGATCGGCATCGCCACCGGGAAGGCGATGGATGCCATCGCCCGTCAGCCGGAGGCGGAAAGCAAAATTTCCAAGAACCTGCTTTTGGGATGCGCCCTGGCCGAAGCGACCGCCATTTACGGTTTTGTCATCGGCCTGCTCATCATCATTATGCTGCATTAAGGCCGCATCCTTCGATGAAGGCTTTGATTTTAACGGCCACTGGAAGGTCGGAAAGGGCAGGGAGCTGGCATGCTAAAGATTGATATCAATCTGCTTTTTACGGTGATCAACCTGCTGATTCTTTACGTGTTGCTGCGCAAATTTCTCTTTAAGCCGCTGCAGCAGATGCTGGCCAAGCGCCGCCAGGCCGTCGCGGACGACTTCGACCGGGCGAAAACGGCCAGAGAAGCGGCCCAGGATTTAAAAGCGCAGTACGAGACTTCGATGGAAAACGCCAAGGCGGAAAGCGCAAAGATAATGGCAGAGGCTCGCGCCAAAGCGGAAGCAATGGCGGCGGACAAAATGGCAGAAGCGCAGCGGGAAGCCGATGCCCTGATGGCTAAAGCCCGCAGACAGCTGGCGGAAGAACGCGCCCAGACTGAAAGAGAGGTCCGGGACGCCATCGCGGATCTGGCGATGCAGGCGGCGCGGAAAGCCCTGGAAAGCGGCGATGTGCCGACGGAGGCCGACTATGGCGAAGTTCGCTGATCAAGCGGTCCAGAATGACACCGATGTGCTGATGGCTTTAAAGCTTTCGGACGCCGTGATTGACGATACGCGGACCATTTTCGCGGAGAATCCGACGCTCAAGGCGGCGTTGGCCAATCCTGCGGCGGCCAGCGCCGACAAAGCCCGGGCCATCGCGCGGATTTTTCCCGAGGCCATCGTGCCGTATCTCTGCGTGCTCTGCCGCCACGGGGCCATCGGCCGCATCGACGCGATTTTCGAAAATTATCTGACGCGCCGGGCGGTGGCGGCCGGCCGCGGCATCGGCACCTTGTGGTACGCCGGGGCAAAACCCGATCGCGCCATGCTCAGCGCGCTGGTGCTTGAAAAATTCGGCGTGCGGGACATCGACTGGGTGACGGTGAAGGACCCGAAGCTCATCGGCGGCTATAAAATCCGCATTCAGGATTATGTTTACGATCACAGCGTCGCCGGCAGTTTCGGCCAGCTTTCGCACCGGATACGCACGGAGGTGAGAAGATGAATTCAGAACAAATTATCCGCGTACTTGAGGATGAAATTGCAAATTTTAACAGAGACGACAATGTGCGCGAAGTGGGCACGGTGCTCACCGTTGGCGACGGCATCGTCTCCGTTTACGGGATGAACAAGGCCTTTTACGGCGAGGTGGTGACCTTTGAATCCGGGGAGCGGGGCATGGTGCTCGACATCGGTTCCGATCTGATCCGCTGCATTCTCTTCGGCCGGGACCGCGACGTCGCCGAGGGGATGGAGGTCCACCGCACCGGCGAGCAGATGGCCGTGCCCGTGGGGGATGCTTTTCTCGGCCGGGTGGTTAATGCGCTGGGGGATCCCCTCGACGGCAAAGGGCCCATTTCGGCGGACGGCAGCCGCCCGGTGGAATCGCCCGCGCCGGGGATCCTCGACCGTCAGCCGGTCGACACGCCGATGGAAACAGGGATGTTAGCCATCGATTCGATGTTTCCCATCGGCCGCGGCCAGCGGGAGCTTATCATCGGCGACCGCCAGACCGGAAAGACCACCATCGCGGTGGATACCATGCTCAACCAAAAGGGCAAGGACGTAGTCTGCGTGTATGTGGCCATCGGGCAGAAGGCCTCGAGCGTGGCCCAGCTGGCCCGCACCCTGGAAGCCCACGACGCGCTGGATTATTCGATTATCGTCTCGGCATCCGCGGCGGATCCGGCGTCGCTGCAATACATCGCCCCCTATACCGGCACGGCCATCGCCGAGCACTATATGCACGCCGGCCGCGATGTGCTCATCATCTATGACGATCTGTCCAAGCACGCGGTGGCCTACCGGACGCTGTCGCTGCTGCTCGGCCGCTCGCCGGGGCGCGAAGCCTATCCGGGGGACGTTTTTTATCTGCATTCCCGCCTGCTCGAGCGGTCGAGTCATCTGTCGGACGCGCTGGGCGGCGGCTCCATCACGGCGCTGCCGATTGTCGAAACCCAGTCCGGGGACGTCTCGGCCTATATCCCGACGAATATCATCTCGATCACCGACGGGCAGATTTTCCTTGAAAGCGCGCTCTTCCACGCCGGCACCCGTCCCGCGGTCAACGTGGGGCTTTCGGTGTCCCGGGTGGGCGGAGCGGCCCAGACCGGCGCCATGAAGGCGGCTTCCGGCAGCATCCGCATCGATCTGGCGCAGTACCGCGAGCTGGAGACCTTCACCCAATTCTCCTCCGATCTGGACGATGCCACCAAGGCGCAGCTGGGCTACGGCCAGCGTCTGATGGAGCTGCTCAAGCAGCCGGTGCACAGCCCGATGTCCCTGGCGGATCAGGTGATCTCGCTGGTTTGCGCGGAAGGCGGCGTTTTAAATGCGGTGCCGGTGGATCGCATCAAAGCTGAACAGCACGCCCTGCTCGACGCTTTCAAAATCCAGGCGCCGGATGTCGCCGATACCATTGAAACGCAGCGGTCATTAGACGACGCCCTCAAAGCGAAAATTTTAGCGACGGCAAAGGATTTAATGGCGCCGAGGTCCTGACATGGCATCCACAAAAGAACTAAAAACCCGCATCGGCTCCGTCGAGGACACGATGAAAATCACCAACGCCATGTATATGATTGCCAACAACAAGATGCGCAAGGCAAAAAAGGCCCGGGAAGCCACCGAGCCCTATTTCGAGACCCTGCAGTCGGCGCTGTCGCTGGCGATGCATCACCTGCCGGACGTCGATCATCCGTATTTCGACGCCAGGCCCGGCATCGCGCCGGCAAACCGCAAGACGGCCTACCTGGTGATCACCGGGGACAAAGGCCTCGCCGGGGCCTACCATCAGAATATTTTCAAGCTGCTGGAAGCGTCTCTCGCCAAGACGGCCAACAACCAGATTTATGTCATCGGGCAGATGGGGGTTCATTATTTGAGACGGCGGCGCATCCCCTTTGACGTGAACTTTATGTACACTGCGCAGGATCCGAGCCTCGGCCGTGCCCGGGACATCGGCACCCGCATTTTCGATTTGTTTCGGGAAGGGCTGATCGACGACGTGTATGTGATTTACACCCGGATGCAGAACGCGGCGACGATGACGGCCGAAAAGTTTCGGCTGCTTCCCCTGGACGCCGACACGATGGCAGAGCCCGCGGAGGATATTAAAAACACCTTTGCCCTTTACCCGACCCCGGAAGCGGTGGTCAGCACCGTGGTGCCGGACTACGTGGTCGGCTTTGTTTACGGCGCGCTGGTGGAATCTTACTGCTCGGAGCAAAACGCCCGGGTGATGGCGATGGAAAACGCGACGGATTCCGCCAAAGATATTCTGGCAGATCTCAAGCTTGAATATAACCGGGTGCGCCAGGCCAATATCACCCAGGAAATCACGGAGATCGTCGGCGGCGCCAGAGCCCAGAAAGGAAAATGATGAAGGGAAAAATTACACAAGTCATGGGATCGGTGATCGACGTTGCCTTCGCGGGCGGAAAACTGCCCGCCGTTAAAAACGCCCTGGTCGCCGATTATAACGACCGGCATTATACCATGGAGGTCTCCCAGCACATCGGGGACAACACCGTGCGCTGCATTCTGCTTGACGCGGCGGAGGGCCTTGCCCGCGGCATCGACGTGGCCGATACCGGAAAGAGCATCGATGTGCCGGTGGGGGAAGCCGTGCTCGGCCGCCTCTTTAACGTCACCGGGGGCCCCCTGGATGGCGGCGATCCATTAACCGAAGCCCCGCGGTGGGAAATTCACCGGGAGCCGCCGAAGTTTGAAGATCAAAGCCCGGCGGTGGAAATGCTTGAAACCGGGATCAAGGTTATCGATCTGCTCGCGCCCTATGCCAAGGGCGGCAAGATCGGCCTCTTCGGCGGGGCGGGCGTCGGCAAGACGGTGCTCATCCAGGAACTGATCCGCAACATCGCCACCGAACACGGCGGTTATTCCATCTTCACCGGCGTCGGCGAACGCTCCCGGGAAGGCAACGACCTTTACACCGAAATGCGCGAGTCCGGCGTTTTGGAAAAGACGGCGCTGGTTTTCGGCCAGATGAATGAGCCCCCGGGCTCCCGAATGCTCGTGCCGGAGACGGGGCTGACCATGGCGGAATACTTCCGGGACGAAAAGCATCAGAACGTGCTGCTCTTTATTGACAATATTTTCCGCTTCACCCAGGCGGGCTCCGAAGTGTCGGCGCTGTTGGGGCGGATGCCCTCGGCGGTGGGCTATCAGCCGACGCTGGCCAATGAAATGGGCCAGCTGCAGGAACGCATTACATCCACCAGAAACGGCTCTATCACCTCGGTGCAGGCGGTTTATGTGCCGGCCGACGATCTGACCGACCCGGCCCCGGCCACCACCTTTGCCCATCTGGATGCCACCACGGTGCTTTCCCGAAAAATTGTGGAGCAAGGGATTTATCCGGCGGTGGACCCGCTGGAATCCACCTCCCGCATCCTCGAAGCGGACGTGGTTGGCGAAGAACACTATCAGACGGCGCGTCGGGTTCAGGCCATCCTGCAAAAATATCAGGAGCTGCAGGACATCATCGCCATTCTGGGGATGGAAGAGCTTTCCGACGAGGACAAATTGACGGTGAACCGCGCCCGCAAGATCCAGCGGTTTTTGTCCCAGCCCTTCCATGTGGCGGAACAGTTCACCGGCGTGGTCGGGGTTTATGTGCCCGTGGCCGAAACCATCCGCGGCTTTAAAGCCATCTTGGACGGCGAGCTCGACGACGTCAGCGAGGCGGCGTTTTTTAACGTCGGCACCATCGACGACGTTCGGGCCAAGGACGGGCAGCTCAAGGGCGAAAGCGGAGGCGCGCCATGACACGCTTTGAGTTAAAGGTCGTGGCTTCCGACCACGTTTTTTATGACGGGCCCTGCGTCTCGCTGACCATTCCCTGCACGGACGGGGAGAAGCAGATCCTCGCGCATCACGAGGCGACATTGATGGCGATGACCAACGGCATGCTGCGCATGGTGGACGATGGCGGCAATACCCGGATCGCCGTGACGGGCATGGGCTTTGCCGAGGTGGCCGACAACAAGGTCACGGTGATTGTGGACACGGCGGAAAAGCCGGAAGAGATCGACGCGAACCGCGCCCGCCGCGCCAAGGCGCGCGCCGAAGAGCGTCTGCGCCAGAAGCAAAGCATCCACGAATACTACAAAAACCAGGCGGCGCTGTCCCGGGCAATGGCGAGGCTCAAACTCAAATAACGCCCGGCAAGCGAGAAAACCTCCGCTCTATTTTGTTCCGCGTAAGACAATGCACATCTTGCGCCATTTTCTGGTTATCCCTGTAAGCCAAATTATTCCCCGATAGAAAGTTTGCTTAAAAGGAGCATTTGTGAAGCGAGATATGGAGCTTGTTCGGCTCATTCTTTTGAAAATTGAAGAAGAATACCGTTCAACAGCAATTTACAATTTGAAGATTCCTCACTATGATATGGAAACCGTTGCTTATCACTGTAAAATCTTAAAGGAGGCCGGATTGATTTCGGATTATGACTCTCGATATGCTGATGGTAAGCTATGGTGTTTTGGTGTTGGCTCTTTGACATGGGATGGGAATGATTTTCTTGATAAAATTCGAGATAATTCCCGTTGGAAAAAGATTAAAGATACAATTACTCAAAAAGGGCTTCCACTTGCCATTGAAACGATTAAAACTATTTCTACCGCTTTTGTGACCGCAGCGACAGAAGGAGTGGCTAATTCTATTATAAAAAACGGTGGAATACCGCAGTAAAGAATAAAATCAACATTGTTGAAAAGACCGTCTACCAAGAAGTAGGTGGTCTTTTTGCGTTAAAACCCGGGAGAAGGGGTACGTTTGGGCCCGGCTGTGTTATAATAAAGGCCAATCAAACCGCTGTGCGTTTTTTAGAATGGAAGACCGATCAAAATGAATCAACCCAAGCAAAAGACAGCCGGACTTACGAGCCGGGAAGCCGAGATCCGGCGCCGCCGGGGCCAGGGCAACGCCCGGGTGGACAGCTCGGCCAAAACGGTGAAGGACATCATCCGGGAAAACACCCTGACCTATTTCAATCTGATTTTTCTGGTGATGGCGCTGCTGCTCGTCATCGCCGGCGCCTTCAACAGTCTGACCTTTCTGCCGGTGATCGTGGCCAACACCCTCATCGGAATCTTTCAGGAGGTCCACGCGAAAAAAATCCTCGACAATTTATCGATTATGAACGCGCCGACGGCCACGGCCCTGCGGGACGGCCGCCCGGTGACGCTGCCCACAGACGACCTCGTGCTCGGGGATGTGGTGGTGCTGTCCGCCGGCGTCCAGATCCCCGCGGACGCCCGGGTGCTGGACGGGGAAGTGGCGGTCAACGAGGCCTTGCTCACCGGGGAGAGCGATGAAATCGTGAAGACGGCGGGGGATGCCCTGATGTCCGGCGCCTTCGTGGTAAACGGCACGTGCCGGGCGGTGCTGACCGCCGTGGGCGCCGACGCCTACATCGCAAAGCTCACCCTGCAGGCCAAGAGCCTGGGTGACGGCGAACAGTCCGAAATGGTGCGTGCCATCGACGGCTTTGTCAAGGTGGCCGGCGTCCTCATTATCCCCATCGGCATCATCCTGCTGGTGCAGAGCATCGGCATCCAGGGGACGGGTTTTGCGCCGGCGGTCAAGTCGGCGGTGGCGGCGCTGATCGGCATGATTCCCGAGGGGCTTTACCTGCTCGTCTCGGTCACCCTCGCGGTTTCCGCCGTGCGGCTGGCCCGCCGGCAGGTGATGCTTCATGACATGAAAAGCATCGAGGCTCTGGCCCGGGTAGACGTGCTCTGTGTGGACAAGACCGGCACCATCACCGACAACGATATGCTCGTCGCCGAGGCGGTGGCCGCCCGCCCGATGACGGCTCGCGCCATCGAGGATTACGGGGCTGAGGTCGGCTGCTATCTGGGGGCGCTGCCCGACGACAACGCCACCAACCGCGCCCTCTGCGATTACTTCGGGAAAACGGCGGCCCGGGCCATCAGCACGCTGCCCTTCTCGTCGCGCTATAAATATTCCGCGGTGCAGTTTGAGGATGCGACCTATGTGCTCGGTGCGCCGGAGATCGTGCTTGCGGAAGCATATTCCCGCTACCGTAGAAGCGTCGACGCCTACGCCAGCCGGGGCCTGCGGGTGGTGGTCTTCGGGCAATATGCGAGCGGTTCGGTGCCGGTGCCGGAAGACGGCCTGGCCGCAGCCGTCACGCCGATTTTTTTTATCATGCTGCAAAACCCGATCCGGGAAACCGCGCCGGCGACCTTTGCCTATTTTGCCGATCAGGGGGTGGCGGTGAAGGTGATCTCCGGCGACAACCCGGTGACGGTGTCTGAGGTGGCGCGTCAGGCGGGCATCGCCGGAGCGGAGCGTTATGTGAACGCCCAAACCCTCACCAATGCGGAGAAAATCGCCGACGCGGTCAAAAAGACCACGGTCTTCGGCCGGGTCACGCCGGAACAAAAGCGCCAGATCGTCGGGACGCTGAAGGCCCAGGGGCACACCGTGGCGATGACCGGCGACGGGGTGAACGATATCCTCGCGATGAAGGATGCGGATTGCTCCATCGCCATGGCGGCCGGTTCCGAGGCGGCGGTGCAGGCGGCCCAGGTAGCCCTGCTCGACTCCGACTTTTCCCATATGCCCCAGATTGTGGCCGAGGGACGCCGGGTCATCAACAATATCGAGCGCTCGGCGACACTGTTTTTGGTGAAAAACATCTTTTCGCTGCTGCTGTCGATTTTCACCATCGTTTCGGTGGCGACCTATCCGCTGACGCCGTCGCAGATCTCTTTGATCTCGGGCTTTAATATCGGCATCCCGGCGTTTTTTCTCGCGATGGAAGCCAACAGCCGGCGCATCCGCGGCGACTTCGCCAAGACGGTGCTGCTGCGGGCCATGCCGGCGGCCCTCACCGATTTTCTGGCCATCGCGGCGCTGGTAGTTTTCGGGCAGACCTTCGGGGTCGCGGCGAAGGATATCTCCGTGGCGGCGACGCTGCTGCTCGCCATTGTCGGCTTTATGATTCTGCACAACATCTCGATGCCCATGAACAAATTCCGCATCGGAGTGATCGCGGGCTGCGCCGTCGGGCTTGTGGCGGCGATTGTCGCCCTGCGCGGTCTGTTTGATATCCATGCCGTTTCCCCGCAGTGCTTCATGCTCTTCGTGGTCTTCGCCATCGCGGTGATTCCCTGCATGCGGCTGCTGACCCGCTTCTTTGCTTTTATCGGCAGCAAAATCAATCCGTAGCCGTTTTCCGTATTCACAAGGAGAAAGCCATGCGCAAAATTTTAATCGTGGTGGACATGCAAAAGGATTTTATCGACGGGAGCCTGGGCACCCCGGAGGCCGAGGCCATCGTCGAGCCGGTGATCGCTAAAATCAAGGCTTATCCGGCGGAAGATGTGTATGCCACCCGGGACACCCACCCGGAAAATTATCTTGAGACCCAGGAGGGCCGGCACCTGCCGGTGCCCCATTGTGTCGCCGGCACCTCGGGTTGGCAGCTGCATCCAAAGATCGAAGGGCTTGTCCCGGCGGATCATGTGATCGACAAGCCGACCTTCGGCTCGCTGAATCTGATGAACGCCATGGTGGTCGCCCGGGCCCAGGGCGAGATCGAAATCGAGCTCGTCGGCTTGTGCACGGACATTTGCGTGGTGTCCAACGCGCTGCTCATCAAAGCGGCGCTGCCGGAAGTGCCCATCGCCGTGGACGCGCGCTGCTGCGCCGGGGTCACGCCGGCAAAACACGCGGCGGCCCTCGAAACCATGGCCAGCTGCCAGATTGATATTCGTCGATAAGGCGGCAGCGGCGGAACAAAGCATTGAAATAGCATTGAGACAGAACAGAAAGGAAGCAATATGATTCTCACGACAGAAGGCAAACGGATTTTTGAAATGCGGCTTTTGCCCCGGGACGGCCAGCAGGCTGTGATCTCGGCGGGGGACCTTTCGCCGGCGGAAACGGCGGCCCACGGGCTCGACGCGGGCCGGGTGCAAAACCGCTACGAGGTGGTTGCCGGGGCGTCGCCGGCGCTGGCGTATGAGCTCGAGGGCATTATGGATACCCTGGAGGACATCGGCGACGCGGAGGGTGCGATCACGCTAGACTGGGAAGATGCCCAGACCTTTTTGATCACGGTGATCCGCAAGGTCTCCGATCAGGCCATGGCGGATTTTGCCGGCGGCGATTCGGCGAAGCTTTTGACTACCGATCCGAAGGCGCTCTCCGACGGGCTTGCGGATGATCCGCTGGTCTGGGCGCTGCGCACCTTTTATGCGGCGGCCTTTGGCGACGGCGGGCAGGCCTTCGGCGGGAATACGTTCGCGGTTGCCCTGCGCTGAGCTTGTTTAAAAAAAATACACCGCGGCGCTTGACAGCAGAAAAAGCGACACCTATAATAAAGCCAATCTTTTATGAAAACCGTCGATGCGGAGATCAAACGAAAGGGGCACTTTCAGAGAGCTCGGGATGCTGGGATCCGGGCAGAACGCCGATTCGCAAATGGACCGCAGAGGGCGCGGGCAAAAATCGGATAGCCGATTGAGTACGCCGCGACGCGAGGGCATGCGTTAGTTGCCGGGGATATGTTGGTATCCTGCTAAGCGTGTGGGAACACAAAATAAGGTGGCACCGCGGGACTTTTTCGTGTTATTCAAAATGACAGGCCTCGCCCTTGATGAATTGATTTTCATCGAGGGCGTTTTTTAATGGATTAAAACGGCACAGGCTGTTAAGAAGCATCGCCCCGTTCCCAGCCGGCTCACCAGGAAACCAGAAGAATCAGATGGATTTCACGAAAAATCAGGAGGATCACATGATTAACGAAGCCATTGTCAAGTTGGTGGACGGCGAGGATTTAGGTGGAGCGGTCGCAGAAGCGGCTATGGACGAGATCATGGGCGGGGACTGCACCCAAAATCAGATTGCGGCTTTTTTGACGGCGCTGGCCATCAAAGAGGCCACCATCACGGAGATCACCGCCTGCGCCAAAGGCATGCGGAGCCACGCGGTGAAACTGCTCAACGATCAGCCGGTGCTTGAAATCGTCGGGACTGGCGGCGATCGGGCCAATTCCTTTAATATCTCGACGGTGGCGGCCATCGTCGTTTCGGCCGGCGGGGTGCCGGTGGCCAAGCACGGCAACCGCGCGGCCACCAGCCGCTGCGGCACGGCTGACTGCCTTGAAGCCCTGGGGGCGGCCATCGATCTGCCGCCGGAAAAAAGCGAACAGGTGCTCGACGCGCTGGGGTTCTGCTTTATGTTCGCCCAAAACTATCATCTGTCGATGAAATACGTGGCGCCGGTGCGAAAAGAGCTGCCGATCCCCACGGTGTTTAACATCCTCGGCCCGTTGACCAATCCGGCGGGGGCCACGATGCAGCTCATGGGGGTTTATGACGAATCCCTGGTGGAACCGCTGGCCCGGGTGTTAAGCAATCTGGGAGTGACCCGGGCGATGGTGGTTTACGGCCGGGACGGGCTGGACGAAATCTCCGCATCCTCGCCGACGACGGTCTGCGAGGTGATTGACGGCCGTTTCACCGGCTATACCATCCATCCGGAGGATTACGGCATGGCTTTGTGCCGCAAGCAGGATCTGGTGGGGGGCACCCCGGCGGAAAACGCGGCCATTGCCCGCTCGGTACTCGCCGGGGAGGCGGGCGCCCGGCGCAACGCCGTGCTTCTCAACGCCGGTGCGGGCATTCACATCGCCACGGGCGAGCCGTTGGCCAATGCGATTAAAAAGGCAGCGGCGCTGATCGACAGCGGGGCAGCGGCCAAACAGCTGGACGATTTTGTCGCCCTGACCAGTAGCCTCAAGAGGGCCTGAGATGGCGGATATCTTGCAAACCCTGGCGGCGGGAGCGGCGAGGCGGGTGGCGGCCGCCAAAGAACGCGTCCCGCTGGCCAAGATGATCGCCCGGGCCGAGGCCCTGCCGGCGGACACGGGCTTTCCCTTTGAGGCGGCTCTGGCCGGGCCGGAGCTGGCCTTCATCTGCGAAGTGAAAAAGGCCTCGCCCTCCAAAGGGCTGATCGCGCCGGTCTTTCCCACTCTCGAAATCGCCGGGGATTACGCAGCGGCGGGAGCCGCGGCCATCTCCTGTTTGACCGAGCCGGATTATTTTCTGGGCAGCGATGATTATCTCGAGGAGATCGCGAGCGCCGTGGCCGTGCCGGTGCTGCGCAAGGATTTTACCGTCGACGTGTATCAAATTTATGAAGCGAAATGTTTGGGGGCTTCAGCGGTGCTGCTGATCGCGGCGCTTCTCGACGAAGCTGCGCTTTCCGCCGGGATCCGAACCGCCGACAGCCTCGGCCTGTCGGCGCTGGTGGAGGCCCACGACGCGACAGAAATCGAGACGGCGCTGGCTGCCGGGGCGCGCCTCATCGGGGTGAACAACCGCAACCTCAAGACCTTTGAGGTGGATTTTGACAACGCGCTGCGCCTGCGGGCCATGATCCCAAAAGATAAGCTTTACGTCTCGGAGAGCGGGGTGAAGCGCGCTGCGGATGTGGCCCGGCTTTCTGCCGTCGGCGTCGACGCGGTGCTGGTCGGGGAGACGCTGATGCGGGCCGCCGACCGGCAGGCGGCCCTGTGCGCATTGAAGGGAGGCTGCCATGACCATCATTAAAATCTGCGGGATGATGCGCCCGGCCGACATCGCGGCGGTTAATGCCAGCCGGCCGGATCAGATCGGCTTTGTCTTTGCCAGGGGGCGCAGGCGCTGTGTGAGACACCGGGAGGCGGCGGTGATGAAGGCGATGCTGGATCCGGCCATCACCGCGGTCGGCGTTTTTGCGGACAATCCCCTTGAAGAGATCGCGGCGCTGCTGCGCCGGGGCGTGATCGATGCGGTGCAGCTCCACGGCCATGAGACCGAAGCGGCGATAGCGGCTTTGCATGCGCGTGTCCATTGTCCCGTCGTGCAGGCCTTTGCCATTGCCTCGGCAGAAGATTTGCGGCGGGCGGAGGCCTCCAGCGCGGAGATGATTCTTTTTGACAACGGCCGGGGCGGAACTGGACAGCCATTTGACTGGCGCTGGCTGCGAAGCGTCCGCCGGCCTTTTGTGCTGTCCGGCGGCCTCGACGCGGCAAACCTTGAAGCGGCGCTGGCCCTGCATCCCGCGGGGATCGACCTGAGCAGCGGCGTCGAGACCGAGGGGGCCAAGGATCCGGCGAAGATCGCGGCCTGCGTGGCGCGCTTTCGGGCGCTGACAAACGATTTGAACGATGATCGGAGGAAAAAATGACCAATCCCAAAAGCCATCAGCCCGTGGGAAAGGTGCCGAACGCCCGGGGGCGCTACGGCGGATTCGGCGGGCAATACGTGCCCGAGACGCTGATGAACGAACTCATCCGGCTCGAGGCGAGCTATCGCAAAAGCCAGCAGGACCCGGCCTTTCAGCGGGAGCTGAAGGATTTGCTCGTGCATTACGCCGGCAGACCTTCTCTGTTGTATCGCGCCGACAATATGACAAAGGATCTCGGCGGGGCGAAGGTGTATCTCAAGCGGGAAGACCTGAATCACACCGGCGCCCACAAGATTAACAACGTGCTGGGGCAGTGCCTGCTTGCCAGGATGATGGGCAAGACCCGCATCATCGCCGAAACGGGCGCGGGGCAGCACGGGGTGGCGGCGGCCACGGCGGCGGCGCTTTTGGGCCTGTCCTGCGAGGTGTTCATGGGCAAGCTTGACACCGAACGCCAGGCGCTCAACGTGTATCGGATGGAGCTGCTCGGCGCCAAGGTGCACGCGGTGACCACCGGCACGAAGACGCTCAAGGACGCGGTAAACGCGGCCATGCGTGAATGGGCCTCCCGGGTGGCGGACACCCATTATGTGATCGGCTCGGTGATGGGGCCTCACCCTTTCCCGGAAATGGTGCGGGACTATCAGTCGGTGATCGGGGCGGAAGCTCGTCGGCAGATCCTCGAGGCCGAGGGGAGGCTCCCTAAAGCGGTGCTGGCCTGTGTCGGCGGCGGGAGCAACGCCATCGGTCTGTTTCACGCCTTTGAGCCGGACGCCGGCGTCGCCCTCATCGGCTGCGAGGCGGCGGGCCGGGGCATTGCCACCGGCCGGCACGCGGCCACGATGGCGGCGGGCACCCCGGGTATCTTTCACGGGATGAAATCCTATTTCTGCCAGAACGACGAGGGCCAGATCGCCGAGGTGTATTCCATTTCGGCCGGGCTGGACTATCCGGGCATCGGGCCGGAGCACGCCTATCTGCGGGATATCGGCCGGGCGAACTACGTGCCCGTCACCGACGACGAAGCCGTGGCCGCCTTTGAATATCTGGCGCGCACCGAGGGCATCATCTGCGCCATCGAAAGCGCCCACGCCGTGACCCAGGCCATCAAGCTCGCGCCTCGGCTTTCCCCGAGCGAAAGCATTGTCGTTTGCCTGTCCGGGCGGGGCGACAAGGATGTGGCGGCCATCGCGCGCTACCGCGGCATTCAACTGAAGGAGGACATCGATGCGTAAGATTGCAGACGCGTTTAAAGATCGCAAAGCGTTTATTCCCTTTATCACCGCCGGCGATCCGGATTTAGCCACCACCGAGGCACTGATTAAAATCGCGGCGGATGCCGGCGCCGCGCTGATCGAAATCGGCATCCCCTTTTCCGATCCGATTGCCGAGGGGCCGGTGATCCAGGAAGCAGATATCCGCGCGCTGGCCGCAGGCACCACAGTGGACGGCATCTTTGTCATGGCGGCGCGCCTGCGGGAAACCATCGATATTCCGATGGTGCTGATGGGCTATGCCAATCCCTTTTTCCACTACGGCTACGACGCGTTCTTTAAGCGCTGCGCCGAAGTGGGCATCGACGGGGCCATCATTCCCGATATTCCCTTCGAGGAAAAGCACGAAGCTGCCGATGCGGCCGGGCAATACGGCGTGGCGGTCCTTTCGATGATCGCGCCGACGTCTGAAGAACGCATTCAGAAAATCGCTGCCGAGGCCCAGGGTTTTATTTATCTCGTCTCCTCCATGGGGGTTACTGGGATGCGCTCGGCGATCACGACGGATCTGGGTGCGATGGTATCGGCCATTCGACAGGTGACCGACGTGCCCATCGGCATCGGCTTCGGCATCCACACGCCACAGCAGGCGGCCGAAATGGCGGCCATTGCCGACGGGGCGATTGTGGGTTCGGCCATTGTGAATCTTGTGGCCGAACACGGTCGAAACGCAGGGCCGGCGGTCGAAGATTATGTCAAGCAGATGGTCGCCGCGGTTTGCCAGGTCCCCGTTAGATAATTTAAATTGACAAATCCATGCTCGCCTGATAAAATTATTTGCAATAAGACCATTACAAAGGAGGCGAAAGCATGCAATACAAAATTTCAGGAGGTAATTTACCGGTTGCAATTTGTAAATTGGCCGCAGGGGAGAGCATCAAATGTGAATCCGGCGGCATGTCATGGATGGATAACACCATCGAGATGCAGACCAAAGGCGGCGGCTTCGGAAAGATGATGGGCCGCATGGTCAGCGGAGAGTCGATGTTTTTTAATCATTATATTGCAAGAAGTGAGGGGGAAATTGCCTTTGCTTCAAGTTTCCCCGGCGAGATCAAGGCGATTCATATCTCGCCCGGCAACAGTCTGATCGCGCAGAAGGGCGCGTTCCTGGCCTGTCAGGAAAGCGTGGAAATGAAAATTTTCTTCCAGAGGAAATTGGGCAGCGGCTTTTTCGGCGGCGAAGGCTTCATCATGCAGCGCTATATCGGCGAAGGGCTGGTTTTTATTGAAATTGACGGTTCAGCCATAACCTATGACCTGGCAGCGGGCGAAACGAAGGTGGTCGACACCGGTTATCTGGTGGCGATGGAAGAAAGCGTCAAGATGGACATTGTGCGGGTTAAGGGCGTGAAGAACGTGCTGCTCGGCGGCGAAGGGCTGTTCAACACCACCCTTACCGGGCCGGGCAAGATCGTTCTGCAAACCATGCCGATCAACAAGACCGCCGCCGTGATTCACCGTTACGCCCCCACCAGTAAATAAAATATGACGATAAACACCGAAACACTTCAGCCGTTTCGGTGTTTTTTATGTCGGTGCATTAAATTTAAAAATTATAAAAAATGTCCCAAAATTTGTATTATAATAAACAAAAATACAAGAGCTGGGAGAAGAAGAATGATTAATCAAGACAAACAACATTTTCAGGAAATCGGGCATCTCGGCTTCGGTCTGATGCGCCTGCCCAAGGCTGCCGGCAGCGATTCCGAGATCGATTTGGAGCAGACCAAGGCCATGGTCGATCATTTTATGGCGGCCGGCCTGAATTATTTCGACACGGCCTATGTTTACGGCGACGGCCGATCGGAGGAGGCGGCCCGCAAAGCTTTGGTGGAGCGCTACCCGAGGGAATCCTTCAAGCTGGCGACTAAGCTTTGCGCCTGGATGGGCTGTGACGACGAAGCCTCGGCCAAGCAGGAGTTTTATACCAGCCTGGAACGCACCGGCGCCGGCTATTTCGATTTTTATCTGCTGCACTCGATCAAAGAAGACAACCTCGATAAATACGACGACTATGGCATTTGGGACTTTGTGAAGGAGCAGAAGGAAAAGGGACTGATTAAGCGCTGGGGCTTTTCGTTTCACGACAAGCCGGGCCTGCTGGATAAGCTTCTGACCGACCACCCGGACGTGGACTTTGTGCAGCTGCAGCTCAATTATGCCGATTGGGACGATCTGAAGATTTTATCCCGGGCGAATTACGAGGTGGCCCGCGCCCACAACGTGTCCATCGTCGTGATGGAGCCGGTCAAGGGCGGGCTTCTGGCCGATCCGCCGGCACCGGTGGCTAAAATTTTAAAGGAAGCCGATCCAGCCGCGTCGCCGGCATCCTGGGCGGTGCGCTTTGCCGCCTCGCTGGATGGGGTAATCACCGTGCTTTCTGGGATGTCCACTCTCGAACAGATGGACGACAACCTGAGCTATATGCGGGCTTTTAAACCCCTGTCCTACGAAGAGCAGCGGGTGATTGCCCAGGCACAGCAGGCCATCGCGGATATTGACTCGATCTCTTGCACCGCCTGCCATTACTGCATGCCGGGCTGTCCCATCAACATGCCGATCCCCGATATTTTTACGGCGATGAATAAGGAAATTCTCTACCATAAAACGGAAGATGCCAAGGTGGCCTATGCCTTTGCGACGGATAAGGCCGGCACCAGGGCTTCGGACTGCATTGCCTGCGGCCAGTGTGAAGATGCCTGCCCCCAGAATATTCACGTGATTTCCCGCCTGCGGGACAGCGCGGCTGCGCTGGAATAGGGCATGCTCATATTGATTTGATCAAGAAGGTGCCGATGACGTTTATCATTGATGCCGTGTCCGTCGTCGCGATTGTCGGATTGGCGTGTTTTTTTCACTGATCCCGGCGGTTGGAGCCGCGAACCAAAAAGTAAAAAAGGATGTGCCCATCGTGATGTGTACCCTCCTTACTGGATGTCCAGTAAAGAGGGTACATATCATCGCGAGACACAGCCTTTTTTGATGACGATTTTTAAAACTTGCTCAAGAACCAGTCGCGTTTTAAGAACATCACGACGATGAGCAGGACCTGTGCGGCGAAAGAGAGCACCACGAAGAGGTACTGCCCCCGCATCAGAAAGGCGCCGGCCAAACAGTTGAGCAGAATCTGCAGCCAGCTCGAGGCGGCGACGGCTATGCCAAAGCCGACGGACCTGATTTTGGACGTGGCGGCGATGTAGGGGATGATCCCGTTGGGGATCCCCGGAATCAGGCAGGCCATGCCGAAGACAAATTCCGGCTTGCTGGAGTTGATTTTGCTCATGATCCAGCTGTCCTTGTTGCGCGAAGTGAAGTGGCGGGTCAGGCGGTCGCCGACCTGCCTGGCAAAGATAAAGACCAGACAGTTGCCGGCCACAAATCCGAAATAACACATGAAAAACGCCTTCCACCAGCCGTAAATCAGGCCGGCGGCGATCTGGATGGCCATCCCCGGGATCACGATGCTAATCACCTGAATGATCGAAAATAAAACGATCACGAGAATGCCGTGCCACTGGCCCTGACGCTCGAGATAGGCGGCGATTTGATGCTCGTCGCCCTTTTGCAACAGGCGGAACAGCGGCGGAAAGGTTTTGACCGCGTTGCCGAAAGCGAGCCAGGTCATTAAAATCAGAAGGACCAGGCAGGCAAAAGTAAAAAGATGTCGCCAATTTTTTTTGATGTAGTTTTTTATAGAAGCCCCCATAAAAGATCCTTCCAGTGGTCTGGCGGGTTGCCGCGCTGAACGCAAATAATAATTTATATTATATTATTGAATCGTCAGATGTCAAGCGCGGCGGATGGTTCCCAGCTGAAAAAGCGCCCAGGTTTTCAGAAAAGCCGATGCCGTTTGACGGCAGCGGTCTCATCCTTTATAATGAAGGCAATCATCGAATTGCCATTTTGGCAGGCCGTCATCGTGCACAGCGGTGACGCGCCGAAAAAATCGCCGAGGCAAAACGCGGACATCCTTCAGGAGCGCCGTGCATTTTAAATCGGGCGACAAATTAAAGCGTACCAACTGACCGCAAGGCCGCACCCCGAGCAGGAAGTCTGTTATGCACCGAGCACCGTTTGTTTCGAGCGCCCCTCGACTCGGCGGGCCATGCACACTTTCGTCTGCCGGCGGAAGTTTTTTTATTGCGCGGCGGCGCGGCCAGAATCGCCGGACAGCGAACCGGCATCAGGAGAAAGTTATGATTAAAATCGCCGTTTACGGCAAGGGCGGCATCGGCAAATCTACCGTCACCAGCAATCTGGCGGCAGCCTTTGCCCGCCTCGGGAAAAAAGTGATTCAAATCGGCTGCGACCCCAAGGCCGATTCCACCATCAATTTATTGGGAGGCGAGCCGCTGACCCCGGTGATGAATCTCCTGCGGGAGGATGCAATGCCGGAGACCCTTGAAGCCATCTCGGCCCGGGGCTTCGGCGGGGTGCTCTGCATCGAGACCGGCGGCCCGACCCCGGGGCTTGGCTGCGCCGGGCGGGGTATTATCGCCACCTTCAATATTCTGGCGGAGCTGGACCTTATCGCCCGGGAAGCGCCGGACGTGATTCTTTTTGACGTGCTGGGGGATGTGGTCTGCGGCGGGTTTGCCGCGCCGATCCGCGAGGGCTATGCCGACCGCGTGCTCATCGTGACCTCCGGCGAGAAGATGGCCCTTTACGCAGCGGACAATATCTGCACAGCGGTGAAAAACTTCGAGGACCGGGACTACGCGCAGATGGGCGGCATTGTGCTCAATCGGCGCAATGTGCCGGACGAGGAGGCCAAAGTGTGCGCCTTTGCCGACGCGCGGGAACTCGCGATTGTCGCCGACATTCCGAGGAGTGATGTCATCAACACCTGCGAAGATCGGGGCATGACCGTGATTGAGGGGGATCCCGATGCGCCGATCAGCGGGATTTTCATCGACCTGGCCCAAAGATTATGGAATGAGGAGAGCCGTGACGAAGGCAGTAAGTAGCAAACCGGAAGCGATTTATTTCACCGCGGCGCAGCTGTCCGCCAGGGGCAGAGCGGCCATTCCCGATGCGCTCATCAGCCACACCCGGCTGATTTACAGCTCGCCGGCGACCTTGGCCTATAATTCCCCCGGGGCCGAGGGGTTTGGCGTCAAGCGGGCGGGCCTTGCCGTGCCGGAGTCGGTGATGCTCATCGTTTCGCCCGGGTGCTGCGGGCGCAACACGTCGGCGCTGTCGGAGCTGCCGGCCTATCGCCATCGTTTTTTTTACCTGACGATGGACGAAACCGATCTGGTCACCGGGCGGCATCTGACAAAGATACCCCAGGCGGTGTGCGAGGTGGTGGAAAGCCTCGCCCAAAAGCCCGTCGTGGTGATGATCTGCATCACCTGTGTGGATGCGCTTCTCGGCACCGATATGGAGCGGGTGTGCCGCAAGGCGGAATCCGCCGCCGGTGTGCGGGTGCGGCCGTGCTATATGTACGCGCTGACCCGGGAGGGGCAGTGTCCTCCGATGGTGCACGTGCGCCAGTCGCTGTATTCGCTGCTCGAGCCAGCCAGACGCCGGAGCACCAGCGTAAATCTGCTGGGCTATTTCACGCCGCTGGTAGATGACTGCGAGCTTTATGGTTTGCTGCGGCAGGCCGGGGTCCGGCAGATCCGGGAGATCAGCCGGATGACTGATTTCGCGGCGTTTGGCCAGATGGCAGAGGCCAATTTCAACCTGGTGCTGAATGCCGAGGCACTGCCCGCCGCCCAGGATCTCGAGAAACGGCTGGGCATGCCCTTTATCCAGCTGACTCGGCTTTATCAGATCGACAAAATCGAAAATCAATACGCGGCGCTGGGGCAGGCCCTGGGCATGGCTTTCGATTTTGAAGCGGACCGGGGCCGGGCGCTGGCCGCTCAGACGGCGCTTGGGGAAGCGCATCCCGATTTGACCTTTGCCGTCGGCGAGGTGCAAAATGCCAATCCCTTCGAGCTCGCGTTGGCGCTGCTGCAGGCAGGCTTTGGCGTATTGGAGATTTTCGGCACGGCGATGCCGGAGGTTTATCCCTGGATCGAGCGCATCGCAAAGCTCAGCCCGGGCACGCGCATTTACAGCAATCTGGAGCCGTCGATGCTGTATTATAAAGCGGCGGTGCGCCCGGACATCACCATCGGAGCCGACGCGGCCTATTATCATCCCGATGTGCCGAATCTGCGCTGGAACGACGAAGCCCAGCCCTTCGGTTTTGCCGGGCTGCGCCGGTTTTACCAAGGGGTGGCAGCCGCACTCACAAAAGCGGAAACGAACGAAAGGAGCTCGTAATGAAAGGCCTGAGAAAAGTACTGACGCCCTTCGCGCCGGATCAATCCGGGGCGGTGTCGGTGCTTTACGCCCTGGGGGGCGTTGTCGTCGTTATTGACGCCGGCGGCTGCACCGGCAATATCTGCGGTTTTGACGAGCCCCGTTGGCTGTCTCAGAAAAGCGCGGTGTTTTCCGCGGGGCTTCGGGACATGGATGCCATCATGGGGCGCGACGACCGCCTGATCGATAAGCTGGCGCTGGCCTGCGATCAGATCGAGGCGAATTTTGTGGCGGTGATCGGCACGCCGGTGCCCGCGGTGATCGGCACGGATTTTCGCGCGTTAAAACACATGGCCGAAAAACGCACGGGCCTGCCGGTGATCAGCCTGCCGACGGACGGCATGGCGCTGTATGATCGCGGGGCATCCGCTGCCTTCGCGGCGCTGTTCGAGGCCTTTGCCGAGCCCGGAGAGGCGGTGGCCGGCCGCGTCGGGGTGCTGGGCGCAACGCCGTTGGATATGGATGAAAAGACAGCTGAAACCATAACGGAACGATTGAAAGCAGCGGGCTGGCGGGAGATTGTGATCTACGGCATGGGAGCGGATCTTCCCGATGTGCGCCGGGCGGCAGGCGCGAAAAAAAATCTCGTCATCGCGCCGTCGGGGCTTGAGGCTGCGCGCCGGCTTGAAGCGCGCTTCGGAACGCCCTATGAAGCGGCTTATCCGACCGCGGCAAGGCTCATTGACGGGCCGGAAGTCCGCGGCAGGCGGGTGCTCGTCGTGCATCAGCAGGTGGCGGCGTGTGCCCTGCGGGAACAGCTGCTGGCAGCCGGTGCGCGCTCGGTGACGGTCGGGTGCTGGTTTATGATGGATCCGGCGCTGACACAAGCGGGGGATGTGCCCCTGGCGGAAGAGGACGATTTCACAGCGCTTGTGGCGAGCGGCGGTTTCGACCTCATCGTGGCCGATCCGACCATGAGGCCGCTGGTGCCGAATTTTGCCGGCGAATGGCTGCCCTTTCCCCATTTCGCCCTTTCCGGAAAGCTGGGGCAGGGATGAGCGGGCAGGTCACCCGGCGGCTGCGGGTGTACGGCATCGTGCAGGGGGTGGGCTTTCGCCCCACGGTGAGTCGGCACGCGGCGCGCTTTGGCATCACCGGCAGCGTCTGCAACAAGGGACCCTACGTGGAGATCCTGGCCCAGGGAGCGCCCCGAGCGGTATCGGCCTTTGCTGCGGCGGTTGAAAACGAGCCGCCCCGGCGGGCGGCCATTCTCAAGCTGGACAATAAAAAAGTGAACGATGCGCCGGATTATCAGGCGTTTGACATTATCGAGAGCGGGAAGACAGCCGGAGAGATTTATATTTCGCCGGACATTGCCATCTGCGACGACTGCGCGGCAGAGCTCGCCGATCCGGCCAACCGCCGGTATCGGCATCCCTTTATCAACTGTACCTGCTGCGGCCCAAGACTGACGATTCTTGACGCGTTGCCCTACGACCGCGAGCGCACCAGCATGGCGGCCTTTCCGATGTGCGACACCTGCAAAACGGAGTATCACGATCCCGAAAGCCGGCGCTACGATGCCCAGCCGGTGTGCTGCAACGACTGCGGTCCCTCGGTTTATGTCATTGGCCAGGATCTGAAGGATCGTTTGGCGATCACGGCCGCCCGCCGGATGATTGCCGGCGGCGGGGTAGTCGCGGTCAAGGGGATCGGCGGTTTTCATCTATGCTGTGACGCGACGGATGAGGCGGCGGTGATGCGCCTGCGGCGTCACAAGCACCGGCCGACTAAACCTTTCGCGGTGATGGCGCGGGACGAGGCGGCGGCCGATCGGGAATGCGTGATCGGCCCGGTTCAGCGCGCCGTGCTCACCGGGCATCAAAAGCCCATTGCGCTGCTGCCGAAAAAAGCCTCCGGCCGCGCGGCGGACGCGGTGGCTCCCGGGGCAAAGGCGCTGGGGCTCATGCTGCCCTACGCGCCGATTCAGCTGCTGCTCTTCACCTATGACGACGATGTGTCGGTGCCCGATCTTTTGGTGATGACCAGCGGCAACGTGTCCGGGGCGCCGATCTGCCGGAACGACGCCGAGGCGGTTCAGGAGCTGGGGAATCTGTGTGACTTGATCCTGTCGAACGACCGGCCGATCCGCACCCGGGCGGACGACAGCGTCATGGATTTCCTGGAGGATGCGCCCTATATGGTGCGCCGGTCCCGGGGGTACGCGCCGCTGCCGGTGATGTGCTCCCAGCCGCTCACTCATCAGGTGCTGGCGGTCGGCGGGGAATTAAAAAACACCTTTTGCATTGGCAAGGGACCGCTGTTTTACCCTTCGGCTTACGTCGGAGATCTGGCTGATGTGCGAACGGTGGCTGCCCTCAGGGAAAGCGTGGCCCGCATGACCGCCTTGCTTGAAGCGGCGCCGGAAGCGGTGGCCTGCGATCTGCACCCGCGCTACGAGTCGAGCCGGGTCGCGGCCGGGCTGGGGCTGCCGGTGGCGGCGGTTCAGCATCACCATGCGCATATTGCGGCCTGCCTGGCGGAAAACGACGCGTCCGGCCCGGTGATCGGTCTCGCCTTTGACGGCACGGGCTACGGTCCGGATCACACGATTTGGGGCGGGGAAATCCTCATCGCCGACTGCCGGGATTATGAACGGGTCGGCAGCGTCGTTCCCTTTCACCAGGTCGGCGGTGACGCATCGGCCCGGGAAGGCTGGCGCGTTGCGGTCGCGCTGTTCTATGGGCTCACCAAGGACGCCGAGGCGACGACTGCCTGGGCAGCCGATCTCGGCTTGTGCGAAGCCGCCGCGGCCCGGGCCCAATGCACGATGATCGACCGCCGGATGAACACGGTAACCTCGACCAGCGTCGGGCGCTTGTTTGACGGCGTTTCGGCGATGTTGGGCCTGTGCCGCCAGTCGACCTTTGAAGGCGAGGCGGCGACCGCGCTGGAATTTTGCGCCGAGGGCTGGCAGGGCGATGCCCCGAGCCTGGGCGAGCGTCCGCTCGTTTTGCAGGAGTCAGGCGGCCTGCAGCTCAACACGCCGGCATTGGTGCGCCGGATAGGCGACGGGCTTGCGGCCGGACGGCCGACGGCCGAACTGGCCTATGGCTTTCACGCGGGGCTGGCGGCTCAAGCCGTAGCGGCCTGCGTGCAGCTGCGCAAAACGCGGGGGCTTGCCGCCGTGGCGCTGTCCGGCGGGGTGTTTCAAAACAAGTTGTTGACGCGTTTAACCCGGGACAAGCTTGAAGAGCAGGGCTTTACGGTGCTTTTGCATCATCTGGTGCCGCCGAACGACGGGGGTCTTTCGCTGGGCCAGGCCGTGATCGCATCAGTGCGGCTCGAAGCCCGGGCGTCGTTAAAATAAAGATCGGCAACATTTTAAAGCAATGCATTTTTAATAGTCTTAGAAGGAGAAAAACATGTGTGTAGGATTACCGGCCCGTGTGGTGAGGCTTAAAGATAAAAATACGGCGGTAGTGGACGCTTCGGGGGCGAAGCGAGAAGTTTCTGCGGCGCTGCTGGAGATGCTGGCGCCCGGGGATTATGTGATGGTGCACGCCGGGGCGGCCATTGCCAAAATCACCGACGATGAAGAAGACGAAGTGGCGGATCTGCTGGAGGACTTGCTGTGACGACGGCAGCGCAGGCCATCGCGCGGCTTAAAGCTTATGACGGACCGTCCCTGTCCATCATGGAAGTATGCGGCACCCATACGCACGAGATCTTTCGTCAGGGGATTCGGAGTTTGCTGCCGCCCCAGGTGCGGTTGATTTCCGGACCGGGCTGTCCGGTTTGCGTGACGCCGGTGGATTATATCGATGAGGCGGTGATGCTCGCGCTGGATTTCGGCGCGACGATTTGCACCTTCGGCGATTTGGTGCGGGTGCCGGGATCAACGATGAGCCTGGCCGATGCCCGGGGGCGGGGCGCGCGCATTCAGGTGGTTTATGCGCCTCAGGATGCGGTGGCCTACGCGGCAGCTCATCCCGATGAAGCCGTGGTGTTTCTTGCGGTGGGCTTCGAGACGACGACGCCGGCGGCCTGCCTGGCGGTGCAGGCGGCGGCAGCCCGGGGACTGGCGAATTTTTCCCTGCTGACGGCCAACAAAACGATGCCCGGCGCCTACGAGGCGATGAAGGACAGCACCGATCTCTTTTTGTACCCGGGGCATGTGCACGCGATCACCGGCACCGGCGACTGCGAGACGCTGGCTCGCAAGGGCGTCAGCGGGGTGGTGGCCGGCTTCACCTCGGCGGAGCTCGTGACGGCGCTGGCCGTGGCGGTGACCCGGGCGGCCCGGGGCGAGGCGTTTTTTGTGAACTGCTATCCCCGGGTGGTGCGCCCGGAGGGCAGTCCGGCCGCGCGAAAGCTCATGGCCGCCACGATGGCGCCCTGCGACGCCAGATGGCGGGGCATCGGCGTGATTCCGAATTCGGGGCTGCGCCTGAAAGACGCTTTTGCGGATTTTGATGCGCGGAAAAAATTCGTCCTGCCGGCGCTCACCGGCCGGGAAAATCCCGCCTGCCGCTGCGGCGAGGTGCTCCAGGGGAAATGTTTGCCGGGGGACTGCCCGGTGTTTGGCAAAGGCTGCACGCCGGCGCATCCTGTCGGCGCGTGCATGGTGTCGAGCGAAGGGGCCTGTTCGGCCTATTATCTGTATGGCCGAGATGCGCAATGAGGAGGCAATCCATGACAACCATTAACAATGAAACGGTGACCCTGGCCCATGGGGCCGGCGGCAAACAGACTGCGGCTCTGATCGATCGGGTTTTTGCAAAAACTTTCGCCAATCCGGATTTCACGGCGGATGACGCGGCGGTGTTGGCGGCGCCCCGGGGCAAAATCGCGATGTCCACCGACGGCTTCGTGGTTTCGCCGGCGTTTTTTCCCGGCGGGAACATCGGCAAGCTTGCGATCTGCGGCACGGTCAACGATTTGGCCTGTATGGGGGCTCGCCCGCGGTATCTCACCTGCTCGTTCATTATTGAGGAGGGCTATCCCCTGGCAGAGCTCGAGCGCGTCGCGGCGGCCATGGCCGAAACGGCAGAAGAAGCCCAGGTGCACATTGTCGCCGGGGATACCAAGGTGGCCGGCAAGGGCCAGGCCGATGGGGTTTTCATTACGACGGCGGGGGTCGGTGAGGTGCTGCCCGGCGTCCATCCGGCGGGACATCGCGCGGCACCCGGCGACGCGATTGTGGTCACCGGGGATGTGGGGCGCCACGGGGCGACCATTCTGCTCGCCCGGGACGACTTCGGCATCGAGGCGGATGTCACCACGGACTGCGCCCCCCTTTGGACAGCGGTGGAAGCGGGGCTTGCGCGCGTGCCGGACATCCATGTGATTCGCGACGCGACCCGGGGCGGCGTGGGCACCGTGCTTTATGAAATCACCCGGCAAAGCGGCGTCGGCATCCGGCTTTCCGCCGAGGCGGTGCCGGTGGCCCCGGCGGTGCGCGGCGTTTGCGGGATGCTCGGCCTCGAGCCGCTCTATCTTGCCTGCGAGGGCACGATGGTGATGATCTGCCCGAAGGCGGACGCGCCGGCGCTGCTCGATGCGCTGCACTGTGCGCCCCATACAGCCGGCGCGGCGGTGATCGGCGAAGTGACGGCGGAAAATGCGGGCCGGGTCGTGATGACGACGGACATCGGCACCCAGACCATTCTGCCCGAGCCAGGCACGGAACTTTTGCCCCGGATCTGTTAACAAAGAAGCGAAGAACCATGCCAATCATTGGCGTGCCGAGGCGGCGAAAAAATAAAAGGAGAGCGACATGAAAACACGGGTAGCGGTCATCGCGATTATCGTGGATGACAACGCGGCGTCCGCCGCGATCAACCGGCTGCTGCACGAGGCGGCGGATTTTGTGGTCGGGCGCATGGGTATTCCCTACCGGGAAAAGGGCATTAATATCATCAGTGTGGCGGTGGATGCGCCTCAGGAAGTGATCAGCGCGCTTTCGGGCAGGATCGGGCGGCTGCCCGGCGTCAGTGTCAAGACGGCTTATTCCGGCGTCGTGACGGAGACGGCCGATGATTAAGCTCGCGTTCTACGGCAAGGGGGGCATCGGCAAATCGACGACGGTGTCCAACGTCGCGCTGGCCATGGCCCGGCGGGGGCTCACCGTGATGCAGATCGGCTGTGATCCGAAGGCCGATTCGACCCGGGGGCTTTGCGGCGGCGAACAGCCGGCCAGCGTGATGGATTTGATCCGCGCCCGCGGCGAGGATTTCGAGCTTTCGGATGCGGTGAAGACCGGCGCCGGCGGAGTGATCTGCGCCGAGGCCGGCGGTCCGCTGCCGGGGCTCGGCTGCGCGGGGCGCGGGGTGATCACCGCCCTTGAGACGCTGGCCGAAAAAGGAATTTACGAAACGGTTCAGCCGGATGTGGTGCTATTTGACGTGCTGGGGGATGTGGTCTGCGGTGGGTTCGCCCTGCCCATGCGCCGGGGCTACGCCCAGAAGGTGTATATTTTGACTTCCGGTGAAAACATGGCCATTTATGCGGCGGCCAATATCGCCACGGCCATCGCGGGCTTCAGTGACCGAGGCTATGCGAGTCTCGGCGGGCTGATTCTTAACCGGCGGGACGTGGCCCGGGAGGACGAAAAGGTGGCGGCCCTTGCCCGGGATTTCGATACGCACATCGTGGGGGCTCTGCCCCGGGACGCCCGGGTGCCCGCGGCGGAAGAAGCCGGGCAGATGGTGCTCGAGGCATATCCGGAGGCGCCTGTCGCGGCGGCCTACCGCGCGCTGGCAGCAGCCCTTTGCGCCGAAAACGGATTGGAGACGCGATGCTGACGAGGCTTACCCATAACCGAAGTACGGACCGGGCGGCGATTGCCATCGGCGAGGCCGATTTCCCCGCGCCCTTTGCCCACGGTCTGGAATATAATGCGCCGGTGCACGGCAACTGGAACATCGTTCACACGGGGATGCTCGTGCCGGAGAGCCACCAGATTTACATCTGCGCGCAAAACTGCATGCGGGGCGTCGCGATGACGGCGGCGGAGATGAACGCGGCCGATCGTTTCTCGATGGTCGTTTTGGAAGAGCACGACCTTTACGACGGCGATCTCTTCGAGATCACCTGTGAAGGCATCGCCGATGCGATCAGAAAACTGCCGGCGCCGCCCCGGGCGGTGCTCGTTTTTCCCGTGTGCCTGCATCATTTTATGGGTACAGACATGGCGGCGATTTACCGTGAACTTGAAAGCCGTTTTCCCGGGATTGATTTCATTCGCTGCTGGATGGATCCGATCATGCAAAAGACGGGGCTTACGCCGGAACAAAAGCAGCGAAAAGCGCTTTATGATCCATTGGAGGCGCTGCTCCCGGATCCCCGGGCGGTGAACCTGCTCGGGGGCAACCTCGCGGTGGATCCCGAAGGCAGCGATATTGCGCGGCTGCTGGCGAAAAATCACTTTGCGCTGCGGGAGCTGCCGACCTGTGAAACTTACGGCGATTTTCTGGCTATGGGCGAAAGCGCCTTGGAGTTGTGCACCACGCCCTTTGGCGATTACGGCGCGAGGCAGCTGGCCCGCCGCCTGCAGCGGCCTTACCTTTGGCTGCCTTGCAGTTGGCAGTTCGATCAGATCGCGGCCGACCGAAAGCGGCTGTGCGAGGCGCTGGGCATTGCCGACGCGGTTATCGCGGCGGACCGCGCTGCGGCATTGGCGGCTTTGCGAAGGCTTGCGGCCACGCTGGGCGGCACGCCGGTGGCCATCGATGCCATGGCGGTGTTTGAACCTTTGGGACTGGCGCGGCTCTTGCTTGAGCACGGCGTAAACGTCGTGCGGGTGTATCTGGACGTTGTGGCGGCGGACGAGCGGTCGGCCTTCGACTGGCTGCGCGCGCATGCGCCGGGGCTGCCCCTGGTGGCGACCATCCGGCCGGAAATGCGCATTGTGCGCCGCGGCGGCGACCGGCCGGCGGGGAAAAAACTGCTGGCCGTCGGGCCCAAGGCGGCCTATTTTGAAGATACGGAGCATTTTGTCAACACGATCGACAACGGCGGGTTCTGGGGCTACGCGGGCATTGCCGCACTGGCGCGGCAGATGGGCGAGGCCCTGGCGGCGCCCAAGGATACCCGGGCGCTGGTGCCCCGCAAGGGATGGGGGTGTGACTGCGTGCTATGAGACAGACGAGACGCATCCTCCCGGTGACCGCCGGAGACATTTCCGGGGCGGCTTCCGCCCTGTATGAGCTCGGCGGCATGACGGTGATCCACGACCCGTCGGGCTGCAACTCGACCTACAACACCCACGACGAGATCCGCTGGTACGATCAGGAAAGTCTGATTTATGTGTCGGGACTCACCGATGTGGACGCGATTAACGGTGACGACGGTAAACTCATTGCCGAGATCGTCGAGGCGGCACAGATTACCAGGCCGCGTTTTGTCGCGCTGTGCAATTCGCCGATTCCCTTCATTAACGGGACGGACTTCGAGGCCGTTGCGGCGCTGATCGCCGGGCAGACCGGGGTGCCGGCCTTTTATGTGCCCACCAGCGGCATGCACGATTATGTGCGCGGGGCGGGGCTGGCTCTGGCCAAAATCGCCGAGCATTTTGTGACGGCGCCGGCAGGGCGCCGGCCGCGCACGGTGAACCTGCTGGGGATGACGCCGCTGGACTTTGCCAACGCGAAGGCGCGCGCGTCTTTAATCGCGGGCCTTGAGGCCGAGGGCTGGCAGGTGGTCAGCTGCTGGGCGATGGGCGACGATCTTACCGCATTGACCCAGGCGGGCGGCGCTTCGGTGAACTTGGTTATTTCGGCGGCGGGGATGCGAGCGGCAAAAGTGCTTGGGCGGCGCTTCGGCACGCCGGCGGTGATCGGCTGCCCGATCGAATCCCACGCACCGGCCGTTTACCGGGCGCTTGAGCGGGCGGCGGCCGGTGAAGGGGCATCCTTCGTGACTTATGCGGCGCGGGAGATATCATCCGGGCCCGCCGTGGCGTTATTGGGCGAGCCGGTGACCATGGGATCGCTGGCGGCCGCGTTGGCAGCGCGGAGTATCCCGGCGCGGGTGATTGCAGAGGCGGAGGACAGCCGGGGGCTGCTCGCTCCGGGGGACACCCCCGCCTTGGACGAGGAAGCCGTTATCGCCGCAGTGGGTGATGCGTCGGTAATCGTGGCGGATCCGCTGTATCGGCCGGTGGTGCCGGATGCGGCGCATTTTGTGCCGCTGCCCCATCTGGCGCTGTCCGGACGGATTTTTCTCGCGCAGATGCCCGATTATTTTGCGCCGGGTTTTGACGCGGTGATCGACGCCGTCGCGGCGGTCGCACGTTAACCATTGTGAAAAATCATGAGAAAGAAGGCAGCATTGTGGCAACATTAAACGAAACCCCGCTGGGCGAGCGGGTGCACATCGGCTTTTTTGGACGGCGCAACGCCGGCAAGTCGAGTCTGGTCAATGCGGTGACGGGTCAGGCCATGGCCGTCGTTTCGGAGACGGCCGGCACCACCACCGACCCGGTGGAAAAGACCATGGAGCTTTTGCCCATCGGGCCGGTGCTCATCATCGACACGCCGGGCACCGACGACGTCGGCGCCCTGGGCGAGAAGCGGGTGGCCCGGGCCCGGGAGGTGCTCGACCGGACGGATATCGCCGTGCTGGTGGTCGACGGGGCCGTGGGCCTAACGGCGGACGACAGACGCCTGCTCGCCCTCTTTGAGGAAAAACAGGTGCCCTATCTGGTGGTGATGAATAAATGTGACGTGGGCAGCGCGCGGATGCCGGCGGACAGCATCGCCGTTTCGGCGCGCACCGGCGAAGGCATCGAAGCCTTTAAAAAACGGCTGGCGGCTTTCGGCACGGCCGAACGGCGCCCCAAGGTCCTGGTGGGCGATTTGGTGATGTCGGGAGACATCGCGGTGCTGGTGATCCCCATCGACAGCTCCGCGCCTAAAGGGCGGCTGATTTTGCCCCAGCAGATGGTGATCCGCGATCTGCTCGACGCCGGCGCGACGGCCCTTTGCGCCCAACCCGGGCAGCTGGCAGGGGTTCTGGCGGACCTGAAGGCGCCGCCAAAGCTCGTGATCACCGATTCTCAGGTTTTTAAAGCGGTGGCGAAGCTCGTGCCGGAGGCGGTGCCGCTGACGTCCTTTTCGATTTTGATGGCACGCTACAAAGGGTTTCTTGCGCTGGCGGTGGCCGGCGCCGCAGCGATTAAAACCTTAAAAGACGGCGACCGGGTGCTTATCGCCGAGGGCTGCACCCATCATCGGCAATGTGAGGACATCGGCACGGTGAAGCTGCCCCGTTGGCTCGAAGCCTATACCGGCGCCCGCTTGGTTTTCGAAACGGTTTCCGGCAAGGGCTTCCCCGAAGATCTCACGCGCTACGCCCTGGCGGTGCATTGCGGCGGCTGCATGCTGGGCGAGCGGGCAGTGGTCAGCCGCATGCGGCAAGCGGCGGCCCAGCGCGTCCCGGTGACGAATTACGGCGTGGCCATCGCCCAGATGAACGGCGTTTTGGCGCGCAGCCTTGCGATTTTGCCGAGCCTGCAGCAGCGAGCGGCGGAGTGAAGATAACGAAAGCATGACGAAAGGAGAGCGGATGGATAACACGGCACTGATCGAGGAGCTGGCAAGACGCCGAACTTTACCGGCACAAGCGCTTGCTCAGCTGCTGACGACCCTCACCGAGGCGGAGGCCGAGACGCTTTACGTCCGGGCGCGGGCCGTGCGGGAGGCGCATTACGGCCGCGCGGTGTATCTGCGGGGGCTGATCGAGTTCTCCAACATCTGCCGCAACGACTGCCGCTACTGCGGCATTCGCCGGAGCAACGGCCGGATCGAGCGTTACCGCCTGACAGCCGAAGAAATTCTGGCCTGCTGCGATCAGGGCTATGCCCTCGGCTTTCGCACCTTTGTGCTGCAAAGCGGAGAGGACACTTATTATACCGATGACGCCCTGTGTGCGCTCGTCGCGCGGATCAAGCACGCCCATCCGGATTGCGCGGTGACGCTATCCCTCGGGGAAAAGGCGGCCGCCAGCTATCAGGCGTATTTCGACGCTGGGGCCGACCGCTACCTGCTGCGTCAGGAGACGACGGACCCAGCGCTTTATGCCCGGTGGCACCCCGAGGCGATGCGTCTTGGGCATCGGCTGCGCTGCCTCGAGACGTTAAAGCGCATCGGTTATCAGGTGGGGGCCGGCATCATGGTCGGCGCGCCGGGACAGACGGTTGAAAGCGTGGTCGCAGATTTGTTTTATATGCAGGCCCACGAATTCGAAATGGTGGGCATTGGGCCCTTTATTCCCCACAAAGATACGCCGTTTAAAACCGCGGTGGCCGGAACACTCGAAGACACCCTGCATCTGCTGGCGGTGATCCGGCTGATGATGCCCCGGGTGCTTCTGCCGGCGACGACGGCTTTGGGCACGATTCATCCCCTTGGCCGGGAAAAGGGCCTCCTGGCTGGTGCCAATGTGATGATGCCCAACCTCTCGCCGCCGGGGGTGCGATCCAAGTACATGCTTTATGACGGGAAGATCTGCACCGGGGACGAGGCGGTGGAGTGCCGCCTTTGTATGGAACGGCGCATCGCCAGCGCGGGCTGTCAGGTGGCGGTGGACCGCGGGGATTATTGCTTTGCGTAAACGGCGAAGCGGCATTGAAGGCAAGGAAAAGGAGCGGCGATGGCGCGAAGCATGCGGCCGGACGAGCGGCTGATTTATCACGTGGATGTCAACTCGGCGTATCTCTCGTGGACATCGGTGGCGAGGCTTGCCGTCGGGGAGAGTGATTTGCGGGGGGTGCCGGCCTGTGTGGGCGGCGATCCCCAGATGCGCCGCGGGGTGGTGCTGGCCAAATCCATCCCGGCGGGGCGATTGGGCGTGCGCACCGGGGAGCCTTTGGCCGCCGCCCGGCGCAAATGCCCGGAGCTGATCGTCGTCCCGCCGGATTTTGCGCTGTATCACCGCTTCAGCCGGGCCTTTAAAGCCATTTGCCGCGAGTACACGCCGATGGTTGAATCCTTTTCCATCGACGAGTGTTTTCTCGACATGACGGGCACCCGGGCAATGGCGGATCCGGCGGGCGCCGCCCGGGAACTGAAAGACCGCATCCGCCGGGAGCTGGGCTTCACCGTGAACGTGGGTGTCGGCACCAACAAGCTGCTCGCGAAGATGGCCGGCGGCTTCACCAAACCGGACCGGGTGCATACCCTTTTTCCGGAAGACATTCCGGCCAAATTATGGCCGCTGCCCGTCGGGGCACTGCTCTTTGTGGGCAAAAGCGCCGCGGGCAAGCTGACCCGCCGGGGCATTCGCACCGTCGGCGAACTGGCCCGGGTGGAGCCGGCGGCGCTCGAGGCGATCGTCGGCGAAAAAAACGGGCGCGCCCTGCATCGGTGGGCCAACGGCATCGACGACAGCCCCGTGGCGGCAGTGCGGGCGGCCGCCAAGGGCTATTCCACTTCGACAACGCTGGCCGACAACGTGACGGACCGGCCCCGGGCGCACCGCGTTTTGAAGGCGCTGGCCGATTCGGTGACGGCGCGGATGCGGGCGGACGGCAAGCGGGCGACCTGTGTCGGGGTGCACCTGCGCACCCATCGCTTCGTCAATCGATCCCGGCAGCGGGTTCTGGAGCGCCCGACGGATATTACCGCCGAAGTGGAGCGGTTGTCAAAGCAGCTGCTCGGCGAAGTCTGGGACGGAACGACGCCCCTGCGCCTGCTGGGCATCGCCCTGACGGGCATCACGGACAGCCGGGCGGAGCAACTTTCACTCTTCGGCGATGCGGCGCGGGAAAAAGAGCAGCGGGTGGACCGCACCATCGACGCGCTGCGCAAAAAATTCGGGCCGGATATTATCTCCCGGGGCGTGCGCCGGCCGGACGCAGGGCAGGCGGGCAAAAGCTACCGGGCGCTGATGGCGATGACGGCGGACGAGACCGCATCGGGAAAAAACCAAACGGACGGCGGCGAAACCAAATCCTGAGCGCGGATGCACCCTCGGCGGGCATCCGTGTTTTTTGATGCGCGCAAAGTCTGCGCGGCTATTGTCAAAATCTTTCGGGAAGTGTTATAATCATTCGCATGAAACTGCAAGCTTATTTATCCATCCTGGCATCGAAGATGACCAGAGGGCTGCTGCGCGCCGTGGGCCGCGGCGGTACCGATTTTCCCGGGCGGGTGGCGATGAAATTCGACCATCAGATTTTAAAGCGGGTGTCCCGCGGGGTGACCTGCATCATCGTGACGGGCACCAACGGCAAGACCACCAGCTCCCGGATGATTGAGCAGGCGCTGACGGACGCCGGCGCCTCTTTCTTTTGCAATAAATCCGGGGCAAACCTGATTTCCGGCATCACGGCCGAATTTATTGACAACGCAACCTTCGGCGGCCGCTGCAAAAAAGATTATGCGCTGATCGAATGCGACGAGGCGGCCTTTAAAGAGGTCTCGACCATGGTGAATGCCAAGGCAGTGGTGGTCACCAATATTTTCCGCGATCAGCTCGACCGCTACGGCGAGGTGACCCACACCCTGGACAATATTAAAATCGGCATCAGCCACAGCCCGAACGCGACGCTTTGTCTGAATGCCGACGATTCTCTGGTGGCGTCCATCGCGGGCGACTATGATAACCCGGTGATTTTTTACGGTGTCAACGTGCCGATCTATCAAAAGCGGGTGGCCGAGGTCTCCGACGCGCCCTACTGCATCAAGTGCAAGCACGAATACGTCTATGATTACACCACCTACGGCCATCTCGGGGGCTACCGTTGCCCGCACTGCGGCTATCGCCGACCGGAGCCGGCCGTCGCGGTAACGGAAGTCATCGCCAGCGACGCCGAGCATTCCGAGGTTACCATCGCCGTGGGGGACCAAACCTATCCGGCGACCATCAATCTGCCCGGCGGCTACAATATTTATAACGCCTGCGGCACAGTGGCAGCGGGCAAAGCGCTCCACTTCGATACCGAGACGGTGGTGCATTCGCTTTCGGCCTTTGCGGCGGGCTTCGGCCGGATGGAAAAATTTACGATCGACGGCACGGATATGCGCATGATTCTCGTCAAAAATCCGGCGGGCTGCAATCAGACGCTCAACTTCGTGACGAACACGACGGAACCCGCGGCGTTCGTCGTCTGTCTGAACGACCGGGACGCCGACGGCACGGACATCAGCTGGATTTGGGACGTGGATTTCGAGCAAATCGTCGCCATGGGCGACAAGCTGACGGTTCTTTACGTTTCTGGCGTGCGCGCGGACGAAATGGCCCTGCGCTTTAAATACGCGGGGATCCCCGAGGATAAGATGCAGGTGATTCCGGATTACGAAACGCTGATGCAGGCCTGCGCGGCCCAGGACCACCCGGTGTATATCATGCCGACTTACACCGCGATGATGGATCTGCGCGCGAAGATCACGAAGCTTTACGGCATTAAAAATTTCTGGGAATAAGGAGGCACCTGATGAATAATGCGAAGCAAACCCTGCGGATTTGCCATCTTTATCCGGATGTTTTAAACCTCTACGGGGACCGCGGCAACGTGATGTGCCTGACGAGGCGGCTTGAGTGGCGAGGTATTAATGCCGAGGTGACGGGGGTCTCGGTGGGCGAGACGCTTTATGCGGCGGATTACGATCTCTTTTTCATCGGCGGCGGCCAGGACTTCGAGCAGGAGGTGCTCCTGCCGGATCTCGCGGCGGGCAAGGCGGCGGAGATCGTCGCGGCCGTCGAAGACGGCAAGACCTTCCTCGCTATCTGCGGCGGCTATCAGATGCTCGGCCGGTATTATAAAACCTGGGACGGGCAGCAATGCGATTTCATCGGCGCGCTGGATCTTTATACCGTGGGTAAAAAGACGCGCATGATCGGCAATTATGCGTTCAGCTTCGACGACGTGCCGGGCACCGAGGTGGTCGGTTTTGAAAACCACTCCGGCAAGACCTGGCTGGGCAGCGGCGTGCGCCCGATGGGCAAGGTGCTCGCGGGACACGGCAACAACGGCGAAGACGGCACCGAGGGGGCGCGCTATAAAAACGTCTTTGCGACCTACAGTCACGGCTGCCTGCTGCCGAAAAACCCGGTGGTGTGCGACGCGCTGCTCGCCACGGCCTTCACCCGCAAATACGGTGCGGCTGAGCTTGAACCGCTGGACGACGACATCGAAAACAACGCCCACGCCGCCATGAAAAAACGGCTGCTGGGCTGACGCGCAGCAATGTTTTTAGAATCTTTTAGAAATCGAGGCAAGGTACAGTGAATAGAGCCAACAGGATAGCCATCGCCGAAAGCTATGGGGACGAGGCCGTCGCCATTCGCCGGGCGCTGCACCGCATCCCGGAGACCGGCTTTGAAGAACGCGAGACCCAAGCGTGGATCATGGATTATCTGGGGGCGCTGGGCTACGCGCCGGAGCCCATTGTGGACACGGGTGTGGCCCTTTTAATTCCGTCGGCGGACGGCAAGGACAGCGGATGCATCGTCTTTCGCGCGGACATGGACGCCCTGCCGGTCACCGAGCCGGCGGCGACGCCCTTCCACTCGGATCATCCGGGGATGATGCACGCCTGCGGCCACGACGGCCACATGACGATGCTCCTGCTTTTGGCCAAATGTCTGCACGATCATCCCGGGCTGCGTGCTCAGTCGGTGCTTTTGATCTTTCAGCCGGCCGAAGAGGGTCCCGGCGGGGCCGATCCGGTGTGTCGCTCCGGCATTTTTGAGCGAACCGGGGCCCGGGCCATCGTAGGCTATCATCTTTTTCCCGATGTGCCGGAGGGGACGATCACCATCGCGCCGGGGCCGGTGATCGCGATGAACTCGGAAATTTATCTGGATGTGCACGGCACGGCCAGTCATGCCGCTCATCCCGATCGGGGACAGGATGCCCTCGTCGCGGCGGCGCAGCTGGTGCTCGCCGTTCAGACCATTGCCTCCCGCAGCCTCGATCCCGAGGATGCGGCCGTGGTGCATCTGGGAACCATTAACGGCGGCACCCGGATGAACATCGTTGCGGATCATGTGGCACTGACGGGCACAATGCGCTCCTTCAGCGAAGGGGTGCATCAAACCATCCGGCGGCGCATCCGCGAGATTGCTGCGGGCATCGGGACGGCAAACAGCGTGACGATTGATGTGAAGTTCATCGATATGTATCCGCCGGTGGTCAACGACACGGCCTTGTATCGGGCGGTTCGGCCACTCATCGGCGGAAACGTTGCGCCCTTTGAAAAGCGTATGATCGCCGAGGACTTTGCCTATTACGGCAAGCATTTGCCGGCGCTGTTCATGGGGATCGGCGCGCGCAGCGAGGCCAAAGGCTTCACGGCCGAGCTGCACACCCCGGGCTTCGGATTTGACGAGAAAGTGCTGCTGCGCGGCCTTGAAACGGACCTGGCGATCGTCGCCGGCGTGCCGAGATCCTTTGACGGCACGGCTGAAGATTAGTGATGAAGGAGAAAAAGTGTACGCGGATTTTTCAAAAGTTTATGACGAGCTGATGCAGGAAATCGACTACGAAGCGTGGGGCGATTATCTCTTTCGCATCACCCTCAACGCGGCGCGGCCGATCAAAAAAGTGCTGGAATTCGGCTGCGGCACCGGCAATATCACTTTGGAACTGGCAAAGAAGGGATTTGAGGTGACGGCGGTGGACCTGTCAGAGGAGATGCTCACCGTGGCCGACGAGAAAGCGGACACTGCCGGACTTCCTGTGCGCTTTTTTAAAGGGGATATGAGCAATTTCCGCATCGACGAGCAGTTTGACGCGGTGTTTTGCTGCTGCGACAGCGTGAATTACCTGCCGACGATGCAGGATGTGGAGAATTTTATCATCTGTGCCAGCGAGGTGCTGGCGCCCGGGGGCATGCTGATTTTCGATATGAACACGCCGGAAAAATTTAAAAATGTGATAGGGAATAACACCTTTGTCTATAATTTCGATAACGTATTCTGCGTTTGGGAGAATCGACCGGATGCGGAGGGCGAAAAGGTGACCTATGATCTGTCTTTTTTTGTGAAGCGAGACGACGGCCTGTATGAACGCTTTGAAGAAACTCAGGCGCAGTACAGCTATCCGGTGGAAGACGTGTTTAAAATGCTCAAGGTGCCGGCGTTTAAAAATGCGAAAATCTATGATTTTGGAACGTTCTTGGCGGGCGGCTCCCTTAATGACCGGGTGCAGTTTGTCGCCGAGAAGCGCTGACCGAACAAAATAAAAAACCTCGCAACGGCGTTGCGAGGTTTTTTGTTTTTGAAAATTTATAGATGACGATAGACGGCGGCCAGCAGATCAACGGCCTCCTGCACACTGAAGATGGAAGCATCAAAGGCCATGTCATACTGACGCAGATCGTTCCAGTCCCGATCGGTGTAGTAGTTGTAGTATTGACGGCGGCGCTTGTCCATCTTCTTTACGACGCTGGCGGCGTCCCGCTCCGAAAGCTGATCCCGTTTGCAAACCGTTTGAATGCGGAAGTTCAGCGGCGCGTAAATAAAGATATGCCGGCTGTCCGTTTTTTCCCGGAGAATATAGTCGGCGCAGCGCCCAACGATGATGCAGTCTTCATCTTCAGCGATCTGTTTGATAACCTTCGATTCAGCGCGGAATGCGGCGTCGTTCACCGTTTCGACAGAGATGTATCCCCGGCCGATATCATAATTGGCGATTTCGTAGAACCAGGGATTGGCCTTGCTTTCATCCGCCTTTTGAACCATTTCTTCCGAAAGATTGGTCTTTTCGGCCGCCAGATGGATGATCTCCTTGTCGTAAAATCCAATATTTAATACTTTGGCAAGTTTTTGAGCGATGGCACGGCCGTTGCTGCCAAACTCTCTGCCAATCGTAATTACTTTACCCATGACAATGCCTCCTTTCATGAGTTTTTATGACTAAAGTATAACATGTTTTGCAAACATTTGCATTAAGAACGGAAAAAATAGGGAGTAGTCTTAATTTTTTAAAAGAAAAGAGCGCCAGACGTTAAAAATAAACAGCCATTTTTTCGAAAAAAATAATTGACAGAAATGGTCTTTTATCGTATTATAATACCTGTGCTTCATGACAGTACGGTCGCTTAGCTCAGCTGGGAGAGCACCTGCCTTACAAGCAGGGGGTCACAGGTTCGAGCCCTGTAGCGACCACCATCAGATGGCCAGGTAGTTCAGTTGGTTAGAATGCCAGCCTGTCACGCTGGAGGTCGAGAGTTCGAGTCTCTTCCTGGTCGCCATGCCCAGATAGCTCAGTCGGTAGAGCAGGGGACTGAAAATCCCCGTGTCGGTGGTTCGATTCCGCCTCTGGGCACCACTTAATGAATGCGGAAGTGGCTCAGTGGTAGAGCATCGCCTTGCCAAGGCGAGGGTCGCGAGTTCAAATCTCGTCTTCCGCTCCATTTTTTGCGGTGGCATAGCCAAGCGGTAAGGCACAGGTCTGCAACACCTTTATCCCCAGTTCGATTCTGGGTGCCACCTCCATTCGAAAAATGAACGCTAAACCAGCATGGTTTGGCGTTTTTTGCTATCTGAAACCAATGTGTTATGGCGCAACCAAACGGAGGAACGACGTGTTTGAATATATCAAAGGGGAGCTTTCGGCGCAATCGGCCGATACCGTGGTGATCGAGAATAACGGCATCGGCTACCGGGTGCACGTGTCGCTGACGACCATTGCCGAATTGCCGCCGCTGCATGAGCAATTAAAGCTTTTGCTCTATCCGGCTTTTCGCGAGGACGACGTCACCCTCTACGGCTTCGCGACGGCCGAAGAGCGCGGGCTTTTCGGCACGCTCATCAGCATCTCGGGCATCGGGCCCAAGGCGGCGATGGGGCTGTTGTCTCAATTTGCCGAGCCCGAGCTCATCCGGCACATTGTGAACGCCGACGCTAAGGCCATTGCCCGGGCGCCGGGCATCGGCAAGAAAACCGCCGAACGCATCATCTTAGAGCTTAAGGATCGATACAAAGACGTTGTGGCGGAGGAAGGGGATGCGCCGGTCGGGGGCGCCACGGCAAAACTCCGGGCGGCGGACAATCTGACCAACGAGGGCGTCAATGGGCTGCTCGGGTTGGGCTATACCTATGCCGAGGCGTCGGACTTGGTGGCGCGGGCGCTGGCGCCGGATATGACTATCGAGGAGCTGCTCACGGCGGCGCTGGCACTGGCTGCTTCCGGGCGTTAGGGCGATGAGGAATCAGCATCATGAAAGATCGCATTATCACAACTGAATTTACCGAGCCGGACATCGAGATCGAAAGTTCCCTGCGCCCGACCAGCCTGGAAGAATACATCGGGCAGAGCCGGGTAAAAAAACAGATGGGGATTTTTATCGCCGCGGCGAAAAATCGGGGAGAATCCCTCGACCACGTGCTGCTTTACGGCCCGCCGGGGTTGGGCAAGACCACGCTGGCTAATATTATCGCCGGCGAGATGGGTACTCATATTCGCATCACCTCGGGACCGGCCATCGAAAAACCGGGGGATCTCGCTTCTATTTTGACGGGGCTGAAAGCCGGAGACGTGCTTTTCATCGATGAAATTCATCGGATGCAGCGCCAGGTGGAGGAAGTGCTTTACCCGGCGATGGAGGACTTCGCCCTGGATATCATCATCGGCAAGGGGCCGGGGGCCAAGAGCGTTCGCCTGGATCTGCCGCGGTTCACCCTGGTGGGGGCGACCACCCGGGCGGGGCTGCTCTCGGCACCGCTGCGCGATCGTTTTGGCGTGGTGCAGCGGCTCGAGCTTTACGATGCGGCCGATCTTTCGGCCATTGTGCGCCGCTCCGCCGGGATTCTAAACATTGATCTGGATGAAGCCGGCGCTATGGAGCTCGCGCGCCGCAGCCGGGGCACCCCGCGCATTGCTAACCGATTGCTCAAGCGGGTGCGGGACTACGCCGAGACCGAGGGCAGCGGTCACATTGATTTGGCGACGGCCCGGCGGGCCCTCGCGCTGTTTGAAGTGGACGACAAAGGCCTCGACGATATCGACCGGCTGATGCTGCGCACCATCGCTGAAAAATTTGACGGCGGACCGGTGGGGCTTAACACCCTGGCGGCGGCCATCGGTGAAGAGCCCGGCACCATCGAAGAGGTTTATGAGCCGTATCTGATGCAGCTGGGATTCTTGTCGCGAACGCCCAGCGGGCGCATCATCACCTCGGCGGGATGCCGGCATTTGGGCATCGCGCCGCGCACCGGCAAGGGCGACGGTCAGCAGATTTCGCTGTCGGCACTGCACGCCGAAAACGCAGAAGACGACTAAGGCAGGAGCATCATTTGGAAACTTTACGAACAGAGGATTTTTATTATGATTTGCCGGAGCGGCTGATCGCCCAGACGCCGGCCGAAAAGCGGGACGACTCCCGGCTGATGGCCATCAACCGCGCGACGGACGCGATTGAGGACCGGCATTTTCACGACATCATTGATTATCTGAATCCCGGCGATCTCCTGGTGATGAACGATACCAAGGTCCTGCCGGCGCGCATCTTCGGCCGGAAGGCCGACACCGGGGCCAGGGTGGAGCTTTTGTTGCTCACGCGTCTGGACGATTATCGCTGGGAAACCATGGTGAAGCCCGGGCGCAAGGCGCGGCCGGGAACGACGCTGGATTTTTATGATGCGGCGGGCGCACGGGTGCTGCGCGGCACCATCGAGAAAACCGTCGACGGCGGGCTGCGGGTGATTCGTTTTGAATACGACGGGGTGTTTGAGGCTATTTTAGACGTTATCGGCACGATGCCGCTGCCGCCCTATATTCATGAAACCCTCGAGGATCAAAGCCGTTACCAGACCGTTTATGCCGAACACGATGGTTCGGCGGCGGCCCCGACGGCGGGGCTTCACTTTACCGATGCGTTGCTCGGCGCCATTGCGGCCAAGGGCGTGGGCCTCGCCAAGGTGACGCTGCACGTGGGGATCGGCACCTTCCGCCCGGTAAAGGCCGCAAACATCCGCGAGCATCACATGCATTCGGAGCGTTATCTCGTGCCGAAAGAAACGGCCGAAGCCATCGCGGCGACCAAAACGGCTGGCGGTCGGATCATCGCTGTGGGCACCACCACTGTGCGCACGCTGGAAAGTGTGGCCAGGGATCACGACGGAAAAATCGTGGCGGCCGGCGGCAGCACGGACATTTTTATTTATCCGGGATTTCACTGGCAGGTGGTGGACGCGCTGATCACCAATTTTCACCTGCCCGAGTCCACGCTGCTCATGCTGGTGTCTTCCTTTTACGATCGAAAAAAAATCCTCGCGGCCTATCAACACGCCATCGACGAAAATTACCGCTTTTTCAGTTTTGGCGACGCCATGTTTTTATATTAACACAGGGGAGCAGCGTTTTGTTTCGATACGAACTGATCAAAAAAGATAAATACACCGGGGCACGGCTCGGCCGCATCATCACCGACCACGGCGAGATCGAAACGCCGATCTTCATGCCGGTGGGCACCCAGGCCACGGTGAAGTCCATGAACAATCGGGAGCTTGAAGACATCGGGGCCCAGATCATTCTGGGCAACACCTATCACCTTTACCTGCGCCCGGGAGAAGACATCATGGCCAAAGCCGGCGGGCTGCACCGCTTCATGCACTGGGACAAGCCGATTCTCACCGATTCCGGCGGCTTTCAGGTGTTCTCCCTGGGGCCGATGCGCAAGATCACCGAGGAAGGCGTGCACTTTGTTTCTCATCTGGATGGTTCCCGTCACTTCATGACGCCGGAAAAGTCCATCCACATGCAAAACGTCATCGGGGCAGATATTATCATGTGCTTCGATGAATGCGCGCCGGCCGACGCGGATTATGCTTATACGAAAAAATCCACGGCCATGACGACGCGCTGGGCGGCACGCTGTCAGGCGGCCCACAAGCGTCCGGATGCACAGGCGCTGTTTGGTATTGTGCAGGGGGGCATGTTTGACGATCTGCGGGCAAAGAGCGCTGCGGATTTGGTCGCCATGGATTTTCCGGGTTACGCCATCGGCGGGCTGAGCGTCGGGGAAAGCCACGACAAGATGTATCACATGCTCGACGTGACAACGCCGCTTTTGCCGGAGAACAAGCCCCGTTATTTGATGGGCGTCGGTTCGGTGGACGCGCTGATTGAGGGCGTGATCCGCGGCATCGACATGTTTGACTGCGTGCTCCAGACGCGCATCGCGAGAAACGGCACCGCTATGACATCCGAGGGCAAGAAGGTTATCCGCAACGCGGTTTATCAGGCGGATTTCTCTCCGCTGGATCCGGCATGCGACTGCTATGTGTGCCGCAATCACACCCGGGCTTATCTGCGCCATCTGATTAAATGCAAGGAAATATTGGGCGCGCGGTTGTTGACATATCATAATTTATATTTTACACTTAAACTAATGGAAAAAATTCGGGAAGCGATCCGAAACGATGCTGTGCTGGAGTTGCGCGACTCGGTTTTTTGCCAATACGGAATTGAAAAGATAGGAGTTTATGAAAATGCAGGGAAATCCATTGGTTAATATTTTGCCGGTCATCATCTTGGCCGTGTTTTTATATTTTGTGATGATCCGCCCGCAGAGCAAGCGGCAGAAAAAAGTGAATGATATGCTGGCCAATATGAAAATTGGCGACGAAGTCATGACAGCCGGCGGATTTTATGGTATTATTAACGCGTTGGATGACGAAAACGTCGTTTTGGAGCTCTTGCCGGATTTCCAAAAGGTGATGATCCGCAAGCAGTCCATTGTCAAGGTGATCACCGCGCAGGATGAAGAAGCCGACGCGCCCGCAGAAGCGGAAGAGGCGGAAGCTTCAAAAGCGGCGGAACCGCAGGATCAGCCGGCGGCCGAACAGCCGGAAGCGACGGACACAGCGTCAGAATCCGAAAACGCATAAGCATCACAGAGGAACAAAGGAAGGGGTATCATCATGAAACACGTAAAGATTATCAGCAAGGGCCGTCTTTGTGATACGAAGAACAAAGGCTGCGGCGAATGCCAGACATCCTGCCAGTCAGCTTGCAAAACCTCCTGCACCGTTGGGAATCAGCAGTGCAAAAACGTTCAGTAAAATCTGAATGACGTCAGCGCCAAACAGGCAGATGCGGATTTGTCCGGTCTGCCTGTTTTTATGTTCGACGCCCTTTGATAACGCTAACCAGAGGAACGCTAAAACAAGAAGAGGAACCCAATGATCCATAAATTTTATCTCAACGGTTATTATATCGTGCTCGACGTGGCCAGCGGCACCCTGCTCTCCGTCGACCGGATGACCTACGACATTCTGGACGATTACAAGCTCGCCGACAAAGCGGCGATTGTCGCCAAATGGCAAAACCGTTACGATCTGAATGAACTGGCAGAGGCCGTGGACGAGATCGCCGAACTTGAAGCAGGTGGCATGCTTTATGCGAAAGATGATTACGATCCGATGGTCTATCAGAACTACAATCTGATTAAATCCATGTGTCTGAATGTGGCCCACGACTGCAATCTGCGCTGTGCCTATTGCTTTGCCTCCCAGGGGGATTTTAACGGCGACCGGGATCTGATGCCCCTGGAAGTCGGCAAGAAGGCTTTCGATTTTCTGGTGGCCCAGTCCAAAAACCGGCACAACCTCGAGGTGGACTTTTTCGGCGGGGAGCCGCTGATGAATTTTAGGGTCGTCAAAGATTTGGTGGCCTATGGGCGCAGCCTTGAAAAGGAATATAACAAGCGCTTTAACTTTACGATGACCACCAATGCCGTGCTGCTGAATGATGAGAACATGCGCTGGATCGACGACAATATGAACAATGTGGTGCTCAGTCTCGACGGGCGCAAGGCCGTGAACGATCATATGCGCAAAACGGTGAGCGGCGGCGGTTCCTTTGATGTCATTATTGAGAATATCAAAAAAATGGCTGCCCTGCGCGAGGCCAGCGGCAAGGAATATTATGTCCGCGGGACCTACACCAAAAACAATCTCGATTTCGGAAAGGATGTGGAATTCTTGGCGAAGCAGGGGTTTCGCTCGGTCTCCGTGGAGCCGGTGGTCACCGATGAAACCAAAAACTACGCGATCCTCGAGGGAGATGTCGATAGGATCAAGGCGGAATACGATCGCCTGGCGCTGGCCTATCTCGACAAAGAAGCCAAGGGCCTCGACTATCTTTTTTATCATTTCATGGTGAATCTGGACGCCGGCCCCTGCGTGTATAAGCGCATTTCGGGCTGCGGCGCCGGCCGGGACTATGTGGCCGTAACGCCCCAGGGCACGATTTATCCCTGCCATCAATTTGTGGGCAACGACGATTTTATCATGGGGAACGTGGACGAGGGGATTACCAACCCGCAGATCAAGGAGACCTTTATGGGCGCCAATCTCTTGAAGAAGGAGGCCTGCAGGGAGTGCTGGTGCCGTTATTTCTGCGGCGGGGGCTGTCATGCCAATGCCTGGAATTTTAATCACACGGTGATGGAACCTTATGACGTTTCTTGTGAGATTGAAAAACGCCGGGTGGAAAACGCCCTGATGATCAAAATTGTTCAGGATGAACGTGCCACTGCCGAATCCGAAATGATTGCAGGTGTTAAAGAAGCATAAAACGCAAGGGCAAACATTTTCAAAATGTTTGCCTTTGCGTTTGACAGAAATCATTTGGTTTTCTATAATAAAGCTATCCCGAGCTGTGGTTGTAAGTCGAAGCCAGTCGCAGGCAAAACGATCCACGTAAGTTTAACCAAAAAAGCAAATAAAACGATCATGGTGCGGCCTAGATGTAAGTCCAGCCGCGCGGCTTTGCATTCTGCGAGGCTGCGGCGAGAGAAGGGGCGTAAGATAATATCAAGCTAAGCTTCCAGCTGGCGGGTGTGGGGGCAAAGACCAGGTCAGTCGGGGTGCTGGGGATTCATTTTCAATGGATCCTTTTTTTATTGGCGTAAAATGCCGGCGAGTGTTTATCGACGGTATGAAAAAGAAAAAGCTTTTTGCGGACAAAAAATAGCGAAAACGCTTGCGGGGGGGTAGTTAAGCTATAATAAATAAAGACGATCCATGAATCTTGTAAAAATTAAAGGAGTGCAAGCGATGAAAAAAACCAGAAAAACACGGGGCGACTGCACGGTCGGCAGCTTTGAGAAAAAGCACGGCCTATCTGCCGGTACAATTCGGAATAAAGACGGCCGGGATACCCGAAGCGATAAGAAAATTGAAACCATTCGAAAAGAGCTGGAGAGGGGAAAGTACTGAGATGGACAATAAGTGGAAGATTATTTTGCTGGTGGCATTAGTGATTTACATCGCGTCGCCGATTGATCTGGCTCCCGGCCCGATTGATGACGCGATTCTCGGTTTGATCGGGATGATTGCCGGAAGAAATAGTCTTAAAAAATCATGAAGGCGTCGATAGGTACCAGAAAAAAATTCATTTAAGAAGCTGTAATGAAAGTGTTAAATATAATCTTTGCTATTATTTAATACAGTTGTAATAATAACGATTGAAAGGAGCAAGAGAAAATGAGTTCGGCAAGAAAACAGTTCGCTGTCATTGTATGTTTAATGTTAGCAATATCAATGCTGACCGGGTGTGGATCTGAAGCAAAGAAGGAAATGCAGACAGCGGTTTCTTCTGCGAATGAATTGATTGAAAAAACGGGAAAGCCCTATGATGCCGCAACCAAAAAGAACCTTGAGAAAGCCATTGCAAGTGCGGACGGAGCTAAAGACGATGATGCCTATGTAAAGGTTACGAAAAAAGTAAAAACGACAGCAAGGGCGTATCAGAACAGTGTAAAACAACTGAAGCAGGTAACCAATCCGAAAGAAGCATTCTTAATCGAACGTGCTAAAACGGTAGGTACGATCACAAACGTTGAAACGGCTACAGAAGAAAATGATCCCAATAAGCTATTGGGTAAGTCTGATGGATACACTTCCTATATTGCGATGAAATCATCTTTAGTTACAGATGATTACTATAAAGATATGTCGCCTGTTGAAGCGGGAGTTAATGGTGGCGCGGTAATTGAGGCCTATAAAACGAAAAAAGACGCCAAAGCGAGAGAGAAATATCTCGCATCATTTGATGGAAGTGGCGCACTTTCATCCGGCTCTCACATGGTTATTGGTACCTTGGTTGTGAGAACTTCCAATGAGCTCACCGCAACACAGCAAAAGGAACTGGAGAAAAATATCATTGATGCGTTAATTCGACTTGAGGACTAACGCAATCTAATATTTGTCAAATTTTGGTCTGCAGGGGATCCTGCAGGCTTTTTTATTTTGAAGAAATCACGTAGAAGGTATGGTTTTCCACATACAAAAACGGCCTGATCATAGAGGGATCAGGTCGTTGCAAAAAGTTTAGCGGATGGGCTGAACATTGGTGTCCTTGAGGATAACATCGTGGGCGCCGCCCTCGGTGATGCTGGTGGCGGAGACCAGGGTGAGCTTGGCGTTTTGCTGGAAGTCGGAAATGCTGAGGGCGCCGCAGTTGCACATGGTGGAGCGGATTTTGGAGAGCGTCCCGGTCACGTTGTCGTGCAGGCTGCCGGCATAGGGCACGTAGGAATCGACTCCCTCTTCAAAAGAGAGCTCCTTCTTGCCGCCCATGTCGTAGCGCTGCCAGTTGCGGGCGCGGCTGCTGCCCTCGCCCCAGTACTCCTTCATATAGTTGCCGTTGATGGTGACGGTTCGAGTCGGGCTTTCGTCAAAGCGGGAGAAGTAGCGGCCGAGCATCACGAAGTCGGCGCCCATGGCCAGGGCCAGGGTGATATGATGGTCGTACACGATGCCGCCGTCGGAGCAGATGGGGATGTAGACCCCGGTTTCTTTGTAGTATTCATCCCGGGCGCGGGCCACTTCGATCACTGCGGTGGCCTGGCCGCGGCCAATGCCTTTTTGTTCGCGGGTGATGCAGATGGAGCCGCCGCCGATCCCGACTTTGACGAAGTCCGCTCCGGCTTCGGCCAGGAAGCGAAAGCCTTCGGCATCGACCACGTTGCCGGCCCCAACCTTGACGCGGTCCCCGTAGTGCTCGCGGATCCAGCCGAGGGTCAGGCGCTGCCATTCGGTAAAGCCTTCAGAGGAGTCGATGCAGAGTACATCGGTCCCGGCGTCGATGAGGGCCGGCACCCGTTCGGCATAATCCCGGGTGTTGATGCCGGCGCCGACAAGATAGCGCTTTTTGGAATCGAGCAGCTCCAGCGGGTTGGATTTATGCACAGAATAATCTTTGCGGAAAACGAAATAAGCAAGGGTGCCGTCCTTGTTGATGATCGGCAGGGTGTTGAGCTTGTTGTCCCAGATGATGTTGTTGGCTTCTTTGAGGGTGGTGCCCTCCGGTGCGGAGACGACCTTGTCCTTGGGGGTCATGAAGGCTTTGACTTTGGTGGCCGGATCCATGCGGCTGACGCGGTAGTCCCGGCTGGTGACAATGCCGAGGAACTGGCCGTTGGCGGTGCCGTCGCTGGTGATGGCGACGGTGGAGTGGCCGGTGCGCTGCTTGATATCCAGGCAGTCCTGCATGGTGTCTTCCGGAGAGAGGTTGGTGTCAGAGGGCACAAAGCCGGCTTTATAGGCCTTGACCCGGGCGACCATTTCCGCTTCGTCCTCGACGGACTGGGAGCCGTAGATAAAAGAGATGCCGCCTTCCTGGGCGAGGGCAATGGCCATCTTTTCGCCGGAGACCGACTGCATGATGGCGGAAACCATGGGGATATTGATGAACAGCGCCGGAGCTTCGCCTTTTTTGAACTTGACCAGCGGAGTCTTGAGGTCGACATTGTCGGGGATGCATTCGGCGGAGGAATAGCCGGGAACAAGCAGATATTCGTTAAAAGTGCGGGACGGTTCGTCAAAAAATTGTGCCATATTTTCTCCTTGCTTAAATGGGTTGGGAATGTACGGAAAAACGATACGGAAACGATTGAATCCACCGGATACAGAGAGAGCAATAACCTCACGATTATTGCTCTTGCGTTGGATTCCGAATATTTTTAAACAGTATATAAGTTTTGGCATCGGGTGTCAAGCGATGAAATGCTTCCCAAAAGGAAATAATCACAGCGAAGGGCGGCCGGCGATTTACACGCCGGGTGACTTTGGGTATAATAAAATCACAGAAACGGAGGTCGGCATGGACAGGCTCAAAGGTTCCCTGGAACATATTGTATTTCATAACGAGAAGAACGGCTACACCGTGGCGGATTTCGACGTGGACGGCGAAATGGTCACGGTGGTCGGCACCATGGAATCGCCGCAGATGGGCATTTTTCTCGCGATGGAGGGCATCTGGCGGGAGCACCCGACCTACGGCCATCAGTTCCAGATGGAAAATTACCGCATCGACCTGCCGACCTCCGAAGAAGGATTGGTGCGCTATTTATCCAGCGGGCTGCTTCCAGGTATCGGGGAAAAAATTGCTCTCGAAATCGTTCAGACCTTCGGTGATAAAACCATGGATGTGCTCGACCATCACCCAAAGGCACTCTTGTCGGTGCATGGCATCGGAAAGAAAACCCTGGCCCGGATGATGGCAGCCTATGAAGAGCAGCGGGAAGTGCGTAATGTTTTGATGGAGCTCCAGGAATACGGCATCTCCTCGCGGACGGCGCTTAAGCTTTACGCGGTCTATCATGAGGCGACGGTCGGCGTTTTGCTGGAGGATCCCTATCGCATTGTGAAGGATGTGCGGGGGATCGGCTTTAAAGTGGCGGATCAGCTGGCGGCGCGGCTGGGCTTCGAGACGACCAGTGAAAAGCGGGTGCGCGCCGGTGTGGTGCAAAGCCTGCGGGAGTGCTATGCCCGGGGCAATACCTATATGACGGAAGAAGAGTTATTTGAGAGCAGCGAGCGGTTTTTGGGGGTTCCCCGGGAGGCCATCGAGATGGCCATGGCCGATTTGGTGCTCTCCGGCGGGATGCACGCCGACGAGATCGACGGGCAGACCGTGTATTATCCCATGGGGCTTTATGAGGCGGAAGATCACACGGCGCTGGTGATCACTCAGCTGGTGGCTGGTTCTGGAGAGGCGCCTCAAAAAAGCGGTGTCGATCTCGATCGGGCCGTCAGCGATTACGAGCAGGCGATGCAGATCAAGCTCGACGCGGTGCAGGCCGATGCGGTGCGCACGGCCATTGCCCAGGGGGTGGCGATCATCACCGGAGGGCCGGGCACTGGCAAGACCACCATCATTAACGGAATTTTAACCATTTTAAAGGGTATGCAGCAATCGGTGCTGCTGGCAGCGCCGACGGGCCGGGCCGCCAAGCGCATGACGGAGACCACCGGCGAGGCGGCCAAGACCATCCACCGTCTGTTGGAATATACCTATTCCGACGATGAAACCTTCTCCAGTTTTGAACGCAATGAAGACAACCCCCTTGAAGCCGACGCGCTGATTGTCGACGAAGCCTCGATGATCGATATCACACTGATGGACAGTCTGCTGTCGGCGATTAAAATCGGGACACGGCTGATTCTCGTGGGAGATGCGGATCAGTTGCCTTCGGTGGGGCCGGGCAACGTGCTTTCGGATTTGATCGAAAGCGGCGCGGTGCCGGTGGTACGGCTTGAACATATTTATCGCCAAAGCGAAAAGAGCATGATCTCGGTGAATGCGCGGGCGATTAACGACGGCATCGTGCCGGAGATCGATAATCATTCGGACTTCGTGTTCATGCGCAAAAGCTCTCAGGAGGATATCGCTCAAACCATTTTGGATTTGATGCAGTGGCGGCTGCGGGACAATCTCGGCATTGAAAGCGATCGGGATGTCCAGGTGATTTCGCCCATAAAAAAGGGCATCATCGGCGTGGCGCATCTCAATCAGCAGCTGCAGGCAGTGCTCAATCCGCCGGGGCCGGATAAGAACGAGCGCACCCTGGGGCCGATCGTTTTTCGCGAGGGCGACAAGGTGATGCAGGTGCGCAATAATTATCAGCTGCGATGGGAAGACCGGGAGGCCGTCGACGAAGGGGAAGGCATTTATAACGGGGACATCGGCCAGATCATGCATATCAGCACCCAGGCCAAGGTGGTGACGGTGCGCTTTAGTGACGGCAAATGGGTGCACTACGATTTTGAACAGCTGGACGAGCTGACCCACGCCTTCGCCATGACGGTGCACAAAAGCCAGGGCAGCGAATTCCCGGTGGTGATCATGCCGATGGTGGGCGGCTCGCCGATGTTTCTCAACCGCAAGCTGCTTTACACCGGTGTGACCCGGGCCAAACGCATGATCATTCTCGTGGGGAATTTCGATCATTTTGTGCGGATGATTCGAGCAGGATCCAGCCGGGAACGGCGCACCGGGCTTAAGGCGCGAATCGCCTGCTACGAGGCGATAAAGCTATGAAAACGGTAAAGGCAATGGCGCGCTGGCTGAGCCGGCTGGTTTTTTCGGACAACGACAGCTGCCCGATTTGCGGAAGAGTGCTCTTTGATGAGCGACGTTTTCTTTGCAGCCGCTGTGAGGAAGATTTACACCGGGCGACGGGACGTGTGTGCAAAGGCTGCGGCCGGGTGCTGGTGGACGATGTGGCGGTGCTTTGCCCGGAATGCCGCCGGGAGATGTCCCCGGTTTTTGACGGCGGCTTCACCTGGCTGGTTTACGGCCAAAGCGCCAGCCGTCTGATGTATAGCTTTAAGTTTGACGGGCGGCGGCAGCTGGCCCTTTGGGCCGGACGTGAAATGGGAAAAGCGGCCGCAGCCTGTGAATGGCTGCGCGCGGTCGATGCTTTGGTGCCGGTGCCTTTGCATGCCAACCGACTGGCCAGCCGGGGTTATAACCAAAGCGCTTTGCTGGCCGAAGGCGTGGCGGCCTCGCTGGGGGAGGCAGGCATTTTTCTGCCCGTGTGGAAGCATGGTTTGCAGCGCTCGGTAGACACGCCCCATCAGCTGGGTACGGAGCGGGCCTTTCGTCTGCAAAACGTGGCCGGGGCCTTTCGGGTGAATCCGGATCAAAGGATAGCCGGCAAACGGCTGGTGCTCGTCGATGATGTGATGACCACCGGCGCGACGCTGCGGGCCTGCGCTTCGGCACTCAAGGCAAGCGGTGCGGCAGCGGTTTATGTGCTGACCTGCGCGGCAACGACCTGACGGCAATCAAATTCAAAGAGGTGAGACGATGATCGATATGCATAATCATGTGCTTTACGGCGTGGATGACGGTGCGGAAAATCTGGCGGACAGCCTCGCCATGATCGAAAAGGCGGTGTCCCTGGGGTTTGACACGCTGGTGCTGACACCCCATTACATGACGTATCGCGGTTATACGGCCGCACCGGCGCTTTGTGATCGGCGCATGGCCGAGATCGAGACGGCCCTGCTCAAAGACAAGGTGCCCGTCAGGCTGATTGCCGGCAACGAGTTGCTCTACGATTACGATCTGGTGCGGGTTTTTGGCGCGGGAAAGTTTCGGACCATCGGTGCGACGGATTATTATCTGATCGAGACGACACGTCAGGGCGGCTCAGCGCTGGCCCTTCAGAACTTTATGCATCGGCTGCATCAGATGGGCAAAAAGACGATTTTGGCGCATCCCGAGCGCTATGACTTTGTGCAGGACGATCCCAATGTGCTTTTGGATTTTATGGCGGCGGGCACTTTGATTCAGGGCAATTACCTGAGCCTGCTGGATTATTACGACCACACGGCGACGGCGACGCTTAAAATCATGCTGGAACACCAGATGGTGCAGCTAATGGCCAGCGACGCCCATCAGGTGGAGGGCTATGCCCTTTATCCCGAAGCGGCGGCGGTCGGCGGGCAGCTGATCGGGAAGGATGCCTGGCAGCGCCTGATGACGGACCATCCCCGGGCGGTGTTGGCTAATGGGTGCATTGCCGCCGAGCCCATGCCCTATAAAAAACCGGCCGCTAAAACGGCAATCGGCAATCCCGGCGGCTGGATTTCATGGTGAGCGGATCATGACGGGTCTTTGAAGGCCTTTGGGTGATGCCTTTGCAGAACCGAGACGCATCCGACGCTCTTTTGCCCCTTTGCGGGGCTTCTTTTTTTGCCGGGTATTTTTGCGATCCGTCAGCCGATATGCGGACGACCAGGGAGCGGCGGGATCAGTGTTTTGGCTGTGAAAGCAAAAGCCGGCATCGGCAGGGCGGCGGCCGTTTAATTTTCCATTAAACTCACGATGCTATAATACTTAACTAATCATCCAGAGGAGAAGAACTTTGAATAAACAAACCATTCGCGATCGCCTGATGTCGCTTTTGGGCAGCGATCACGTTTTAACCGATACGTTGATGAAAGATCACACTTCGTTTCGCGTCGGCGGGCCGGCGGATTTTCTGGTGCGGCCGGAAACCATCGAGCAATTTATCGATGTGATGTGCTTTTGCCGGACCGAAAAAATTCCGTCCTATCTCATCGGCAACGGCTCCAATTTATTGGTGCGGGACGGTGGCTTCCGGGGCGTTATCATTCAGACCCGGGGGATGGATCAGATCGTTACGAGCGGAGATCGGGTCACGGTTTATGCCGGGGCGCTTCTGCGCAGGGTCGCGGCCGAAGCGCTGGCGCATGGGCTTTCAGGCATGGAGTTTGCCGCGGGTATTCCCGGCTCGATGGGGGGCGCCATTGTGATGAATGCTGGAGCCTACGGCGGCGAAATGAAGGACATTGTCGAATCGATCACCGTGCTCACGGAGACAGGCAATCTCAGGACCATCGCCGGCGCGGACTGCGATTTCGGTTACCGGCACAGTGTGGTGCAGGATTACGATTGGATCGTGGTGAGTACGGTACTGAAGCTTGCGGCGGGGGATCCGGAAGCAATTGCGGCCAGGATGAAGGATTTCAACCGGCGGCGGCGGGACAAACAGCCACTGAATTTCCCCAGCGCGGGGAGCACCTTCCGGCGGCCGGAGGGGCATTTCGCCGGCAAGCTCATCCAGGATGCGGGCATGAAGGGGTATCGCGTCGGCGGCGCCCAGGTCAGCGAAAAGCACAGCGGCTTTGTGATCAATGCCGATAATGCCACGGCGGCGGATATCCTCGCGTTGATCGGTCAGGTGCAGGCGGCGGTGCGCGACCGGTTCGGCGTTGAGCTCAAAACCGAGGTGATCACCATCGGGGAAGAGGCCGCTTTGTGAGAATCACAGCCGATCTGCACACCCATACGACCTTCAGCCACGGCAGGAACACCATCGAAGAGATGGTGGATCGGGCCAGGGCTCTGGAGCTCGCGGCCATTGCGATCTCGGATCACGGGCGCTCTCACCCGCTTTACGGGGTCAAGCCCCGGCATTTCAGGAAAATGCGCGCCATCATTGACGATTTGAATGTGAAGTACGACGATATTCAAATTTATCTCTCGGTGGAGGCGAACATTATCGGGGCGGACGGGACCATCGATATTGGTGAGGAAGAGCGGCGTTACTGCGATTTTATTTATGCCGGGTACCACTGGGTGTATGTCCCCAAGGGTTTTCGCGATTTTTTCACTTTGAAACTGCGCAATTATCTGACGCGGATTTGCCCCTGGATGACAAAGCGCACCCGAGCGGCAAACACGCGGTGTTACCTCGCGATGTTAGACCGCTACGATCTGAAGATGATCACCCATCCCGGGGACAAGTGCCCCATCGATGTGGTAGCAGTGGCGAAAAAAGCCGCCGAGAAGCATGTGATTTTGGAAATCAATCCCCGGCATCATCATTTGAATGCGGAAGAACTGCGGCAGGTGATGGGCTTCAGCGGGCGATTTGCCATCAATTCCGACGCGCATAGCGTCGATCGGGTGGCCGATGTGGCCCCGGCAATTGACGCGGCGATGGCGGCCGGCGTGCCGGTGGCGCAGATTGTCAATGCAGAAGCGTCGGGCCGCGCTGCTGAAAAATCAGAAAGAAAACTAAAATGAAAACTTTAATTGTGACCGGCTTGTCCGGTGCCGGCAAATCTATGGCCATCGATATTATCGAAGATGCCGGTTTTTTTTGTGTCGACAACGTGCCGGTGCATTTGGTGGCAACCTTTGTGGGACTTTGCCGGTCCGGTGATTCAGAGATCGAGAAACTCGCGGTGGTCACCGATATTCGCAGCAGCATGAACAGCGCGAATTTTCAGGGGCTTTTTAAGCAGATGCACCGTGATCTGTCCGAGGTAGAGGTGCTTTTTTTCGAAGCCGACGCCGAGGTGCTCGTGCGCCGTTATCAGGAATCCCGGCGAAGACATCCGCTGCTTGCCCAGGCGGGCGGACTTTTGGCGGCGATCCAGCTGGAAAGAGACCATTTGGCGCCGATCCGCGAACAGGCGGACTATATTATCGACACGACGGATTTAAAGCTGGCCGATCTGAAGCACCGCATTTTATCGCTGCTCGAGCGGGAAAAGCTGAGCGCAACCATTCAGGTCAAGCTCATGTCCTTCGGCTATAAATATGGGGTGCCGATTTCGGCGGATTTCATCTTCGACGCGCGGTTTCTGCCTAATCCCTTCTATAAAAAAGAGCTGCGTCATCTGACCGGCGAAGACCGGGCGGTGCGGGATTATGTGATGGGATTCCCGGCGGCCCAAGATTATTTTGAGCGGCTGAAAGCGCTGATCGCCAGCGTGATTCCCTATTACGAAGATGTGAACAAGGGCTATGTCGAGATTGCCGTGGGCTGCACCGGTGGTCAACACCGCTCGGTGACTTTTGCCTGCCTGCTGGCATCAGCACTGCGGGCGCAGGGCTTTGATACGCAAATCACCCATCGGGATATCGGGAAGGATCGGGAAAAAAGATAAAAAGCGTGTCCGTTTTTGAGGGACAGGGGCTATTCTGCAATGAAGAAAAGGAGAGGCCTATGGAAATTAAAGAATACATCCGCGAGTTTTCGCTGAAAGATGTGGTGCGGGTGCGCAATCCGAAGGTGGTGGCCTTCGGCGGCGGCACCGGTCTTTCGGTGATTCTGCGCGGACTTAAAAAATACACGAACCGGCTGACGGCGGTGGTGACCGTCGGCGACGACGGCGGCAGCTCCGGTATGCTGCGTGAAGATCTGGGAATTTTGCCGCCGGGAGACATTCGCAACTGCATTCTGGCCCTGGCCGACGACGAGGGTGTCATGAATGATCTCTTTAACTATCGCTTCGATAAAGGTGGTTTGGCAGGGCACAGCTTCGGCAATTTGTTTCTCGCGGCGATGACGGGTATCAGCAGCGATTTTTACGACGCGATTGTCCGCACGTCGGACGTCCTGCAGATCACCGGGACGGTGCTGCCGGTCACCCTGGATGAGATGGTGCTGATGGGCGAGCTTAAGGACGGCACCCTGGTGGAGGGCGAGTCGGAAATTCCCCGGGCATCGGCCAAATCGGGCAGTCCCATCGCCAAGATGCACCTGAAGCATTCAGCGGCGGCATTGCCGGAGACGCTGGATGCTATCAAGGCGGCGGACATCATCATCATGGGACCGGGCAGCCTTTACACCAGCATCATTCCCCATTTGTTGGTGGACGGCATCGAGGAAACCATTCTCGCCAGCACGGCCAAGAAATTTTATGTGGGCAATATCATGATGCAGCCGGGGGAAACCCTGGGCTATACGCAGGCCGATCACCTGCTGGCCATCGAGCATCAGCAGCGCCACGGCGGGCAGGGGGCGCTCTTTGATTATGTGATTGCCAACGACGGTGTGCTCGACAAAGCCATGGCGGTACGTTACCGGAAGATCGGATCGCGCCAGGTGCTGGTGGGCGAGCATCTGCCGGCCTATGAATATATCTGCGACAATTTTGTGATTCAAAAGGATCGGAAGGTGCGTCACGACGCGGATCGGTTAGCCAAGCAGATTTTTGAAATTTATATGGGCGGAGGCAGCCATGAGTTTTTCCACGGAGGTCAAGGGAGAATTGTGCCACTTGCCGATGACGGATCCCGGTGAGAACCGGGCGGAGCTTGCCGGCCTTTTGGCGACGGCGGCGATCGCAAATGCGGTGCTTAAATTCGTGACGGAGAGTGCGTTTGTGGCCGGCCGATTGCGCAAGCTCAGCCGCGCGCTTTATGGCGATGGCGGTTTGACCCTGGATTTTGACGGGGAGCGGCCGGGCGGCCGGCGCCGACTGTACCGCATCGGCTGCGAGGACGCGGCGCAGGTGCAGAGGATCTGCCGGGACTGCCGCATTGGCGAAGGCGGGCGCATCGCGAAGGTACCGCCGTATTTTCTCGCGCATCAAAAACATCTGAAGGCTTATCTGCGGGGGGTGTTTCTGGGCTCGGGCTCCATCACCGATCCGAAAAAGGATTACCATCTGGAGATTGTCCACAAATGTGCGTCCCTGCTTGAATCGATGGTGGCGATTTTAACGGGTTACGATATTAAGGCGAAACTGCACCGGCGCGGCGGCGATTGTGTGCTCTATTTGAAGGAAAGCGGGAGCATCGCCGATTTCCTCGGGCTCGTCGGGGCGCATAAGGCCATGCTGCGCCTTGAGGATCTGAAGATCGTGCGGGGGATGCGCAATGATGTGAATCGCCAGGTGAACTGCGATGTGGCCAACCTGCACAAGACGACGACGGCGGCCCAGTCTCAGATCGATGTGATCCGTCGGATCGACGACGCGGTGGGCATTGCCCAGTTGCCGCCGGATTTGAAACAGCTGGCGGCCCTGCGGTTGGAGAATCCGGATTATTCGCTTAAGGAATTGGGCGAGCAGATGGATCCGCCCATGCCGAAGTCGGCGGTGAATTACCGCCTGAATAAACTCAAAAAAATGGCCCGGGAGATTTGATTCCGGGCTTTTTCAACGCCTCGAGGCGCGCGTAAAAAACGACCTGCCATCGGCAGGTCGTTTTTTAATGCTTAATCTTCATAGATGATTTCGTTGCGGTCGTGAATGTCGCACACCGCGACGGCTTTACCGAAGAGGGCATTTTTTGTGTTGTTAATCACATCGTATCGGTCCCAAAAATGCATGGGCACAAGCACTTTGGGCGCAAGCGCCTCGGCAAAATAAACGGCGGCTTTGGTGGCCGAGCGGCCCAGCCGGGAATCGACGGGGACAAAAGCGGCGTCAATTTGAAGCCCTTCTCTTTCGCAATGGGCCTTGATTTTGGTGATTTCGGTCTTGTAATCCGCTTCTTCGGCCGCGGGATCAATCTCCGGGCGTTCTTCCGCGCTCCAGTCCCACCAGTTGAGATCGCCGGCGTGGAAAATGGTTTTGCCCTCCGCCTGAACGAGGAAAGACACGCCCAGATCGGTGGAGCCAAAGGTATCGATGACCACTTCACCGCATTGCTCGTCGGTATAGGTCAGGTGATCGTAGGGCTTCACAAAGGTGGTGCGTTTGCCGCCGCGTTTGGTGATGTCGTCGCTCAGAATATAGTGGCCGTTGTAGTCGCTGCTGTAGTTATAGATAATTTGTGAAAAATGGTCGGTGTGGCTGTGGGTCGCGAAGAAATAATTCTGGTGGCCCTTGTGCAGAAACTGCGGCTGAATATAGGTGATGGCGTCGAAGACGAAAGTGTTTTTGTCCAGTTCGACAACAAACCCCGAATGATGCAGATAAATGATTTTCATAGGATCCTCCCGAATCGTTTTTTGGCTGCTGATGGATAAATTACCATCATTATATCAGCTTTTGTCCGGAAATAAAGGCAGAAATTTTGGCAATGGGCGTAATAATTCAGCAAGAGGACTAAAAAGTACAGGCCACGGCGGCGGCATCCAGCGGACGCGCGGAATGGCCCTGCAATGGCGGGCCGAAACCGGCATAAGCTGCGGGCATCAGGCGCTGAAGATCGGCATTTGACGTGGCGATTCACACAAGCGCAGAGCGACGAAGCTCCGTGTTTATAATTTTGAAAATAGTTGAAAAAAATCGCAAAAAGAGATACAATAAAAAAATCAAAAATCCTTCAAAAAGGCGGTAAAGCAGTGATCAGACGATTCTACGTTGAAAAAAAGCCCGGATTTAACACGAAATCAGAGGCTTTGGCAATGACTTTCCGAAGAATTCTCGAATTGAAAAAACTTGAAAATATTCGGATTGTCTACCGTTATGATATCGAAGACCTCTCGGATGAAATCATGGAAAAGGTTATCAACACGATTCTCTCCGAACCCAATGTTGACAATGTGGCCGAACAGGCATTGTCGGTGGCGGCCGATGAACAGGTTTTTGCCATTGAGTTTCTGCCGGGTCAATACGACCAGCAGGGGGATTTTGCGGCGCAGTGCGTCCAGCTGCTGACCGGCAGCCGCCCCGCGATCAAAGTGGCACAATGCGTGGTGTTAAAGGGGGCGCTGACCGCCGATGATGTTAACAAAATCAAACAATACATGATCAACCCTGTGGACTCGCGGGAAGCCGATTTGTCGCCGCGCACGACCTTAACGGATGCGCTTAAGACGCCGGCGTCGGTTGCGACGATACGGGGCTTTATTGATTACGACAGCGAAACCCTCGAAGCGTATCGCGGCGATATGGGCTTTGCGATGAGCCCGGCGGACATCAAAATGGTGCAGGCCTATTTTCGCGACGACGAAAAGCGTGACCCGACGGTGACGGAACTGCGCGTGATTGACACTTATTGGTCGGATCACTGCCGCCACACCACCTTTGCGACCCATCTGAACGAAATTACTTTCGAAAAGGGTGAAATCAACGATGCAGTAGAAGCGGCCTTTGCCGACTACGACGTGACCCGGGACATGCTTTACGGCGAGGCATCTACCCGTCCCATTACCCTGATGGATCTGGGGACCATCGGCGCCAAGGATGTGCGGGCGCGGGGACTTTTGCCGGATCTGGACGTATCGGAAGAAATCAACGCCTGCTCGGTGAACATCCAGGTGGATCATGACGGCCAGGACGAAGACTGGCTTTTGATGTTTAAAAACGAGACCCACAACCATCCGACGGAAATTGAACCCTACGGCGGAGCGGCGACCTGCCTTGGCGGGGCCATCCGGGATCCGTTGTCCGGGCGCAGCTATGTATATCAGGCCATGCGCCTGACGGGGGCCGGCGACGTGACAGCGCCCCTTTCCGAGACGCTGCCGGGCAAGTTGCCCCAGCGAAAAATCTCCCGGGAAGCAGCCGAAGGCTATTCTTCCTACGGCAACCAGATCGGCCTGGCCACGGGCCAGGTGGTGGAGGTGCACGACCCGGGCTTTCTGGCCAAGCGCATGGAAGTCGGCGCGGTGATTGCCGCCGTGCCGAAGGAAAATGTGCGCCGGGAAACCCCGGAACCGGGGGATGCGATTTTGCTCGTTGGCGGGCGCACCGGCCGTGACGGCTGCGGCGGTGCGACAGGCTCCTCTAAGGCCCACACCGCAGAGTCCATCCACGAAAGCGGTGCCGAAGTTCAGAAGGGCAATCCTGTTGAAGAACGCAAAATTCAGCGTCTTTTCCGGAATCCGGAGCTCGCACGGATGATCACCCGCTGCAACGACTTTGGTGCCGGCGGCGTGTCGGTGGCCATCGGGGAGCTGGCGGATTCGCTGGATATCGATCTCGACCGTGTGCCCAAGAAATACGAGGGGCTCGACGGGACGGAACTCGCTATTTCCGAATCCCAGGAACGTATGGCCGTGGTGGTCGCGCCCCAGGATGTGGACCGCTTTATCGAGCTCGGTCACGAGGAAAATCTCGAGGTGACCCGGGTTGCCGCGGTGACGGATACCGGGCGGCTGCGGATGCACTGGCGCGGGGACGAAATCCTCAGCCTCTCCCGGGACTTTCTCAACACCAACGGGGCCGTCCAGCATGCGGATGTTTACGTGGCCGAGCCCGAAGCGCGGCCGGCTTTTGTGCCGACGGGCGATATTGTGGCGCGCACCTTTGATTTGATGGGCGATTTGAACGTGGCGAGCCAGAAGGGCCTGGCTGAAATGTTCGACGCCACCATCGGCGCGGGCACGGTGACCATGCCCTTCGGCGGGTGTTATGCTTTGACGCCTCAGGGCGGGATGGCCGCCAAGATTCCGGTGGAACACGGCGACACCACCACCTGCTCGATCATGACTTATGGCTACAACCCTAAGCTGGCCGAATGGAGTCCCTTTCACGGTGCGGCCTCGGCGGTGATTGAGTCGCTGGCCAAGGTGGTGGCCATGGGCGGCGACTATCACAAGACGCGTTTATCCTTCCAGGAATACTTTGAACGTCTGGGAAATGATCCGCAAAAATGGGGGCGGCCCTTTGCGGCGCTCCTCGGCGCTTTCGGGGCGCAGAAGGCCATGGGGGTTTCCGCCATCGGCGGCAAGGACTCCATGTCCGGCACCTTTGAAGATCTGACGGTGCCGCCGACGCTCATCTCCTTCGCGGTGACCGCAGACCAGGTGGCGCATGTGGTGACCAATGAGCTCAAACAGGCTGGCAGCAACCTTTATCTCTTTGATATTCCGCGGGACGACAAGAGCCTGACCGACTATAAAGCGGCCGGCGAAATCTTCGATCGCGTCCGCGGTCTGGTCGAGAAGGAAGCCGTGCTTGCCGCAAAGGCAGTCGGGGAATACGGTCTGATGGAAACGCTGACCAAGATGGCCTTCGGCAACAAGATCGGCATTGAGCTGGCTGAAGATTTGTCAGAAGCGGCGCTCTTTGCGCCCAATCCCGGCAGTATCGTTGTCGAAACGGCGGAAACCCTTTCCGGCGTTAAAAGAATCGGGAAGACCATCGCGAGCCCGGCCATTGTGCAGGGCACCGTGACCATGGCCCTCGACGATTTAATCGTCGCTTATCAGAAGCCGCTGTGGGATGTGTATCCGGAAACCGTGAGCACCGGGGGCCCAGTGCAGGACGTGCTTTACGACCGCGGACCGGTGATTGCCAGCAGCAGTGAATTTGCGAAGCCGCGGGTATTCATTCCGGTGTTCCCGGGCAATAACTGCGAATACGATTCGGTGCGCGCCTTTGAACGGGCGGGCGCAGTGGCGCAGACGCTGGTCTTCCGCAATCAGTCCGAGCAGGATATCGAAGCGTCTATCGCGGAAATGGCGGCGGCCATCGATCAGTCGCAGATGATCATGATTCCCGGTGGTTTCTCGGCAGGGGACCAGCCGGACGGCTCCGGCAAATTCATCGCGGCGGTATTCCGCAACCCGGCGATGGCCGACGCGGTGATGAATCTGCTCAAGAAGCGCGACGGTCTGATGCTGGGCATCTGCAACGGTTTCCAGGCGCTGATCAAACTGGGGCTGCTGCCGGACGGCGAGATCAAAGCGCTCGCGCCGGACATGCCGACCTTGACCTACAACACCATTGGCCGCCACATTTCGGCGATTCCGATGACCAAGGTCGTCTCGAATCTTTCGCCCTGGCTGGCCCAGGCGGAGATCGGCAAGAGCTACCGCATTCCCGTTTCCCACGGGGAAGGGCGTTTTGTGGCCAGTGACGAGGTGATCGCCCGTTTGATTGCAGGCGGGCAGATCGCGACCCAATACGTCGATTTCGAAGGGCACGCCACGATGGACGGCGCGTTCAATCTCAACGGTTCGGTGTGCGCCATCGAGGGCATTACCTCGGCCGACGGGCGCGTTCTCGGCAAGATGGGCCATTCCGAGCGCATTGGCGCCGGCCTTTACAAAAACATTCCCGGCGACAAAGATCAGAAGATCTTCGAATCCGGCGTGGCGTATTTCAAATGAGTCGATATCCGCCGCGAAGGATTTGCGGTCGGTTATTTATTATTTGTGTGGTTCCGTGAAGGATCAGAGGAGGACGATCAATGCCTAAAGTTGCTGTGGTGATCGGGAGCGATTCCGATTTTGACGTGGTTCAGAAAAGCTTGACCACTTTGGACAAGTTCGGTGTGAATTATGATGCGATGGTGATTTCAGCTCACCGCAATCCCGAAAGGATTTTTAAATTTGCTTCTGAAGCGGAAGCCGATGGCTACGAAGTGATTGTTACCGCGGCGGGAAAGGCCGCGCATTTGGCCGGGGTGATCGCGGGCATCACGCCGCTGCCGGTGATCGGTATTCCAATCAAGACATCTTTTCAGGGCGGTCTGGATTCGCTGTTATCCATCGTTCAGATGCCCAGCGGTGTGCCGGTGGCCACGGTTGCGGTGAACGGCGCAGAAAACGCGGCGGTGCTTGCCGTGCAGATACTCTCCGTTAAATATCCGGCGCTGAGGGACAAAATGAAGGCCTATAAGGCGGAACTGAACGATGCGGTGGTCGCGAAAAACGCAAACCTGCAAAAACGCCTGAAATGACGCGGCATCCCTCGCGAAAAGGCGACGGCACATTTTCAGATGGTTCATCAATTCATAGAAAAGGCAGAAAATTTGAATGTAGGTTACTTTGATCAAGACGATCACTTTCATGACGAATGTGGTGTATTCGGCGTGTTTTCGCCGGATTCGCGTGAAAATGTGGCAAACTATATTTACTACGGCTTGTTTGCGCTTCAGCATCGGGGGCAGGAAAGCGCGGGGATGGCCATCAACGACGGCGGCAAGATTGCCGTTCATAAGGATGTCGGTATGGTGGCGGATGTCTTCACGGATCGGATTTTAAAGGAGGCGCGGGGATCGATCGGCATCGGCCATGTGCGCTACGCCACCACCGGTGCCGGCGGCCCTGTTAATGCGCAGCCGTTATCGGTCAATATGCGCAATTGCCATATCGCCTTGGCTCACAACGGGAATCTGGTCAATCACGAGGCCCTTCGGGAAATGCTCGAGGATAGCGGCGTGGTCTTCCAGACGAGCATCGATACGGAGGCCATGGTGAATATTTTCGCGAGGGGGCTGCGTCACGGATTGGTTGAGTCGATTCAGCGCATGGTCGAAATTATCAAGGGCGCTTATGCGCTCGTGATCACCACCGAGGATAAGCTCATCGGCGTGCGGGATCCCTTCGGCCTGCGGCCGCTGGTCATCGGCAAGAAAGGAGCGGATTATTTTCTGGCGAGCGAGAGCTGCGCCCTGGACGCGGTGGGGGCGACGCTGGTTCGCGACGTGGAGCCCGGCGAGATCATCATCGTCGGCCGCGACGGCGTCGAGACTTATGGTCAAAAGCATTGGGTGGGCAAGCGCTCCTGCATCTTCGAGCAGATTTATTTTGCCCGCCCCGACTCCATCATGGAAGGCCGCTCGGTTTATCTGGCGCGCCACATGGCCGGGCGCATTCTGGCCAGAGAATCCGCGGTGGAAGCGGATGTGGTGATCGGCGTGCCGGATTCCGGCCTGCCGGCGGCCATCGGCTATGCGGAAGAATCCGGGATTCCCTATGGCATCGGCCTGATCAAAAACAAATACAGCGGCCGTACCTTTATCTCGCCGACCCAGGCGCTGCGGGAACAGGGTGTTCGGCTGAAACTCAACCCGCTGCGGGAGACGATTCGCGACAAGCGGGTCGTGGTGATCGATGACTCTATCGTCCGGGGAACGACCAGCAAACGACTCGTCAACACGCTGCGGGACGGCGGCGCGAAAGCGGTGCATTTTCGGGTGAGCTCGCCGCCGGTCAAGCACACCTGTCACTTCGGCATCGATACGCCGGAGCGTCGGGAGCTGATCGCATCGAAAAAATCCGTTGAAGAAATCCGGGAACTGATCGGCGCGGATACGTTGGCCTTTTTATCGCTGGAGGGGCTCAATCTGTCGGCGGGCGGAGGCGATGCCTTCTGCCGGGCCTGCTTTGACGGGGTTTACCCGATGGCGGTGCCGGTTCTCGACGATTGAGGCGACGGCAAAGAAATGGAGAATACGCAACGCGTTGTTGCAAGGTTGAAAGGAAACAGCATGACAAAAACCAATGCATATAAGGCGGCCGGCGTCGACGTGGCGGCCGGCTACGAATCGGTTCGGCTCATTAAGGAAGACGTGAAGCGCACCTTTAATCAATACGTGCTGTCGGAGCTGGGCGGCTTCGGCGGCGTGGTGGCGTTGCCGGAGGGCTATCAAAAGCCCTGTCTGATTTCGGGGACCGACGGGGTCGGCACCAAGCTGATGATCGCCTTCATGATGGACAAGCACGACACCGTGGGCATTGACTGCGTGGCCATGTGCGTCAACGATATTCTCTGCCAGGGCGCGAGGCCCCTGCTTTTCCTGGACTATATTGCCTGCGGCAAAAACGTGCCGGAAAAGATTGCCCGGATCGTTTCCGGCGTGGCGGAAGGCTGCGTGCAGGGTGATATGGCGCTAATCGGCGGGGAAACGGCCGAGATGCCGGATATGTATGCCGCGGATGATTATGACCTGGCGGGCTTCGCCGTCGGCGTGGCCGAAAAGGATCAGATCGTCACCGGGCAGCACATTGCCGCCGGGGATGTGCTCGTCGGGCTGCCGTCCTCCGGGGTGCATTCCAACGGCTTTTCGCTGGTGCGCAAGCTGATCTTTAAAGACAACGGTCTGAGCGTTGACACCCGGGTGGCCGAGCTCGGCGCGACGATCGGCGAAACCCTGCTTACGCCGACGCGCATTTATGTGCACGCGCTCGCGGATTTGATTGTGCCCTATGGCGTGCGCGGCATGAGTCATGTCACCGGCGGGGGCTTTTATGAAAATATTCCGCGAATGATCCCCGACGGGCTGTGCGCAAAGATCGACACAGCGGCCATCACGCGTCTGCCGATTTTCGATTATCTGCAAAAGCTCGGCAACGTCAGCGACCGCGATATGTATAATACCTTCAACATGGGGATCGGCCTGGTGGCGGTGCTGCCCCAGAATCAGGCGGATGCCTTTGCGGCGGCGCTGAAGGCCAAGGGCGAGGCGCCGGTGATCCTCGGCGAAGTGATCGCGTCTGCGTCCGGCGAGAAGATTTTGCTGTGAGCGCGGCCATGAAGCGGATGAAAATCGGGGTGCTGGCCAGCGGCGGCGGAACGGATCTGCAGTCGGTGATCGACGGGGTGCATGGCAGGAGCGGCGAAATCGCCGTGGTGATTTCCAACAAGGCGGACGCCTACGCCTTGACTCGGGCCGAACGGGCGGGGATTCCCGCGACGGCCATTATCGAACGGAACTGCGGCGGTGTGGCGGCCTTTAATGCGAAAATCGTCGAGACGCTCAAAAGCTACGGTTGCGAGCTGGTGGTGCTGGCGGGGTATTTGCGCATCATCACGGCGGATTTCGTGGCGGCTTTCCCGAACCGCATCGTGAATATTCATCCGGCGTTGATCCCGTCCTTCTGCGGGCCGGGCTATTACGGCATGCGGGTGCACGAGGCGGTTTATCGCTATGGGTGCAAGGTTTCGGGCTGCACGGTGCATTTCGTGAACGAAGAAGCGGATGCCGGGCCGATCATTGCCCAGCGTGCGGTGGCTCTGGCCGACGACGATACGCCGGAGACGATTCAGCAGCGGGTGCTTGCCCTCGAACACGCATTGCTGCCGGCAGTGGTCGCGGCGATCTGCGAAGGCCGGGTGCACGTGGCGGGCCGACGGGTGCACGTCGATGCACCGGCGGCGAAATAGGTCATCATTTTGGCAGCAGGGCGCGGGCTTTTGCTGCGAGGTTTTAAAAACAAATGGAGGAACCCATGAGAGCACTGATTTCTGTATCGGACAAAACCGGCATCGTCGATTTTGCAAAGCGCATCGCGGCCTGCGGCTGGGATATTCTGTCCACCGGCGGCACGGCAAAGGCCCTGCGCGAGGGTGGCCTTGCCGTGACGGACGTTTCGGAGGTGACGGGCTTTCCCGAATGCCTGGACGGCCGGGTCAAGACCCTGCACCCGCTGATTCACGGCGGTATTTTAAACATTCGGGACAATGCCAAGCATCAGGCCGAATGCAAAAAACTCGGCATCGAAAACATCGATCTGCTGGTGATCAATCTCTATCCCTTCAAGCAGACGATCATGAAGCCGGGAGTCGCCTTCCAGGAATGCATCGAAAATATCGACATCGGCGGGCCGACCATGCTGCGCTCGGCGGCGAAGAACTTTAACGATGTGACGGTGGTGGTCGATCCGGCGGATTACGAAACGGTGTTGGTCGAAATTGAAGCCGCGGGCCAAACAACCTATAACACCCGCTACCGTCTGGCGCTGAAGGTATTCGAAACCACAGCGCATTACGACACGATGATCGCCGACTTCCTGCGCCGCCAATCCGGAGAGCAGACCGACCGCGCCGAAGATCTTTTGTCCCAGGACAAGGTGAGCTTTACCTACGAAAAGGTGCAGGATCTGCGTTATGGGGAAAATCCGCATCAGCGGGCGGCGTTCTATCGGGAAATCGGCGAAGGCAAGGGTACCCTGGTCGACGCGGTGCAACTCCAGGGGAAGGAACTGTCCTACAACAACATCAACGATACCAACGGCGCGTTGGAAATCCTCAAGGAATACACCAACGAACCGACCATCGTGGCGGTCAAGCACGCGAATCCCTGCGGGGTGGCCAGCGCCGCATCCATCAGCGAAGCCTACCGCAAGGCCTACGAAGCGGACCCGACCTCGATCTTCGGCGGCATCGTGGCGGCCAATCGCGTGATCGACAAGGCCACGGCAGATCAGATGGTGACGATTTTTTTGGAAGTGGTGGTGGCGCCGGGCTTTACCGACGAAGCCAGGGCAGTGCTTACAGCCAAGCCCAATTTGCGGCTGTTGACCCTCGACGATATTCTGCATCGCGAAGAAGGCTATGAGCTGAAGAAAGTGCTCGGCGGGATGCTCGTGATGGAGCGGGACACGAAACTTTACGACAAGCTCGAGGTGGTGACCGACCGCAAACCCACCGATCGGGAAATGGCAGATCTGCTCTTTGCCTGGAAGGCGGTGAAAAACACCAAGTCCAATGCCATCACCATCGCGAAGGACAAATGCCTGGTGGCCAACGGCCCGGGCCAGGTCAACCGCATCTGGCCGATGGAAAACTGCATTGCCCACGGCGGAGACAAGTGCCGGGGGGCCGTGGCGGCGTCGGATGCCTTCTTCCCCTTTGACGATTGCTGCAAGGCGGCGGCGGCGGCCGGGGTCACGGCGATCATCCAGCCGGGCGGCTCTATCCGTGACGAGGATTCCATCAAGGTCTGCAACGCCAACGGGATCGCCATGGTCTTCACCGGGATGCGCCATTTCAAGCACGCATAGGGTGTGAATCGAAAGAGGAATGAGGAACGACGAATGAAGGTAATGGTTGTGGGCAGCGGCGGCCGGGAGCACGCTTTGACCTGGAAAATCGCCCAAAGTCCCAGAGTGAATGAGATTTATTGCGTGCCGGGCAACGGCGGCATAGCGCAGATCGCCGAATGTGTGGCGCTTTCGGTGGAGGATATCGCCGGCGTGGTGGCCTTTGCCAAGGCGCAGGGCATTGATCTGGCTGTGGTGGGGCCGGAGGTGCCTTTGGTGGCCGGCATGGCCGACGCGCTGACGGCGGCGGGCATCCGCACCTTCGGGCCCAACGCCAAATGTGCGCAGTTTGAAGGCTCCAAGGCGTTTACCAAGGATTTTCTGATACGCCATCACATTCCCACGGCGCGCTACAAAGAATACACCCGCTATGAAGACATCGTGAAGGATCTGGGGATCTACGGCTATCCGATGGTCATTAAAGCCGACGGCTTGGCGGCGGGCAAAGGCGTGGTGATTCCGGAAAACGAAGCGGACGCCCGGACGGCGATGAAGGCCATCATGGCGGACAAAGCCTTCGGAGCGGCCGGCGACACCGCGGTGATCGAAGAATTTTTGACCGGGACCGAGGCGTCTATTCTCTGTTTTGTGGACGGCAAAACCATCGTCCCGATGGAAAGCGCCCGGGACTACAAGCGCGCTTTTAACGGCGACAGGGGCCTGAACACCGGCGGCATGGGCAATTATTCGCCCAACGCCCTCTTTGACGATCCGGCGCTCAACGAGCGGATCCAAACCGAAATTCTCACGCCGATTATCGAGGGCTTTAAGGCTGACGGCATGGATTTTGTCGGCGTGCTCTTCATCGGCCTGATGATCAAGGACGGGGCCCCCAAGGTGCTCGAATTTAATGTGCGCTTCGGCGATCCGGAAGCGCAGGTGGTGCTGCCCCGGATGGCCAGCGATTTGGTGGACATCATGGAAGCCTGCATCGACGGCCGCTTGGCTGAGTGCGACATCCGCTGGAAGCCGGACGCGGCGGTGACGGTGGTGCTGGCCTCCGGCGGTTATCCGGAGAATTATCAGAAGGGTTATGAGATTACCGGAATCGACGCCGTCGAAGGCTGCGAGGTCTTTCACGCGGGGACGGCGATTAAAGACGGGAAACTCGTGACCGCCGGCGGGCGCGTGCTTTGTGTCACGGGGCTTGCCCCGACCCGGGAAGAAGCCCGCCGGAAGGTTTACGCTCAGATCGATAAGATTCAGTTCAGGGATTGTTTTCACCGGGATGATATTGCGGCCACCGAAAACTAAAAACAAAGCCATTAAAAAAAGACCCAAACGGGTCTTTTTTAATACATTGTATTAGAGCACTTCTTTCAAACGGGTTTCCAGCGCTTTTTTGGCATCTTCAAAGCCGGGCTTGCCCAGAAGGGCAAACATGTTTTTCTTGTAGGATTCGACGCCGGGCTGATTGAAGGGGTTGACGCCGATCATGTAGCCGGAGATTGCCAAGGCTTTCCAGAAGAAATAGACGGTCTCGCCAAAGGTGTAATCACTGAGTTCACCCACCGATATAATCAGATTGGGCACGCCGCCGTCCACATGGGCGAGGAGGGTGCCGTTCATGGCCTTTTCGTTCATGTACTGCATGGTTTTGCCGGAGGCGAAGTTCAGGCCGTCGCTGTTTTTCGGATCGTCCGGAACGGTGAGATCGACGCCGGCCTTTTCAACCCAGAGAATGGTTTCGAAAAGTATGCGCGGACCATCCTGAATGGCTTGGCCGATGGAGTGCAGGTCGGTGGAAAAATTCGCAGAGGTGGAGAAGAGCCCTTTGAGGTCTTTGCCTTCCGATTCATTCATCAGCTGCTTGTACCATTCGCCGAATTGGGTGGTCGAAGGGGCGTAGCCGGAGAGGATTTCCATCTTCTTCCCTTTCATGAGCATGAGGAAGCGCACCGCGGCGTAAAGGGCGGCGTCGTTGCTCATCACGTCGGCGTTTTCATAACGGCGGGTCGCGTCGGTGAGCCCCCGATAAATCGCGTCGATATCCATGCCGCCGGCGGCCATCGGCAAAAGTCCGACCGCCGTGAAGACGGAGAAACGCCCGCCGGTGGCGTCGGGCACGATAAAAGCTTCGTAGCCCTTTTCTTCGGCCAGGGGGCGCAAGGCACCCTTTTGGGCGTCGGTGGTGACATAGATGCGGTCTTTCGCGCCGGCCTCACCGTATTTGACTTCGAGCAATTCCTTAAAGATGCGGAAGGCGACGGCGGGTTCGGTAGTCGTTCCCGATTTAGAGATCACATTGACGGAGAAATCCCGGTTGCCGATGATATCGATGAGGTTTTGCACATAATCGGAGCTGATGTTGTTGCCGGCAAAATAGACCTCGACGCCTTTTTCTTTCGGCAGCTGGTTGTAAAACGGACCGAAAGCCCACTCGAGACCGGCCCGGGCGCCCAGATAGGAGCCGCCGATGCCGATGGCGATGAGCACTTCGCTTTGATCCTGAATTTTTTGGGCGGCCGCTTTGATGCGGGCGAATTCTTCTTTGTCATAAGTGTCGCAGAGATCCATCCAGCCGAGCATCTCGCTGCCGGCGCCGGTTTTGTTGGCCAGAGTATGATAGGCTGTTTCGACGAGCGGCTTCACCATTTCGAGCTCCCAGTCCCGCAGACCGGCGTTTTTCACATTGAGTTTAATGGTCATGATTTACCCCTTTCACGATGGTGTGGTTAGAATTATTTTGTAGTTGAAATCCATTATCATTTTATTGTAAAATCCTTAATACAAAATAAAGACGACTTAAAACCTGATGCGGTGGCTAAATGATTTTGAAAATTGTCTTGGGCTGTGATAGAATGAAATCAGTTTTAATTTAGAGGCAAAACAAAGATGAATCAAGTGCCATCCATTCGCAGGGTGATTCCCAAAGAAAATTATATTTTAGAAATCCATTTTCAAAATGAAGAAGTGCGGGCCTATGACATGAAGCCGTTGCTCGATACGGATCCGGAAATGGCTGTGCTCAAGGATCCGCTGGTGTTTAAAGATGTGCGGCTTTCGCCCTATGATGGCAAACGTTCCGTTATTTGGCACGGGCTTTTGCGCATCGCTGCCGGAGAGCTTTACGAAGGCAGCTGGATTGTCAAGCTGCCGAGATCTGAATGGCTGGAGGTCGGCCGCGGCGGCGAACTTTGGACACAGATTCTTTCCCAGCCGCTGATCCAGGAAGCTTAGCGTTCAAAATGAAATGAGATTGAATGAAATTGAATGAAAAATCGTCCGGCGGGCGATTTTTTTATGTGTGGGATTATACGGGTTATTTAACAGACTTGAATTGTAGGCTTTCATTTGGTATACTGGGGCCACTTTTAAAAAGAGACGCAAGAAAGAGCAGAAAGAGACGGAAGACGAATGGATATCAAAACAATTTTAGGAAACGAGCGCCTTTATCTGGACGGCGGGATGGGCAGCATGATCCAAAAGCGGATTGAAAATCCCGGACCGATTCCCGAAGAGCTAAATTTGACTCATCCGGAGGTGATTGGGGAGATCCAGGCGGCCTATGTGGCGGCGGGAGCCGATATTCTGGTGGCCAATACCTTTGGTGCCAACGGGCACAAAATGGCGGGGTCGCCCTATTCGGTGGACGAGGTGGTGCGTGCGGCGGTGCACATTGCCAAGGCCCGGCATCCGCGGTTTGTCGCGATGGATATCGGGCCGACGGGTGCGCTTATCGGCGATCTGGGGGATTTATCCTTTGATGCCGCCAAGGCGTGCTTTGCCGAAGCGGTGCGCGCCGGAGCGGCGGCCGGGGCGGATCTGATTTTTATTGAAACGATGACGGATATTTATGAGGCGCGGGCGGCGGTGCTGGCCGCGAAGGAGCATTGTGACCTGCCAATCATCTGTTCGATGACCTACGAAGACAACAGCCGGACTTTGACGGGTTCGGATCCGGAAACGGTGGTGACCATTCTGGAAGGCCTTGGCGTCGATGCCATCGGCATCAACTGCTCTACCGGACCGGATAAGATGATGCCCGTCATTGACAGGCTGCTCAAAGCGGCGTCGGTGCCCATTGTGGTGGAGCCCAACGCGGGGCTGCCCCGGGTGGTGGACGGCGAGACGGTTTATGATATCGACGCGGCCGCGTTTGCCGGATCCATGTGCGAGATTGCGGTAAAAGGCGCAGCGGTGCTCGGTGGATGCTGCGGCACAACCCCGGATTATATCGCCGCGACCATCGCCCGGACCCGATCGGTCGCGCTGCCGGCACGAGGCGGTGCGCGCAGGCCCATGCGCATCGCTTCATCCACGCGAACGGTGACGCTGGGAACAGATATCCGCGTGATCGGCGAGGCCATTAATCCGACCACGAACCCTGAACTCAAAGCGGATTTGCGTCAGGGCAGGATGGCGGTGGTCAAACGGCTGGCCCTGGAGCAAAAACAGCAGGGGGCGGATATTTTGGATGTGAATGTCGGCCTGCCGGAGGTGGATGAGGCGGCTTTAATGGTGCAGGCGGTGCACGCCATCAGCCAGGTGGTGGAACTGCCCCTGCAGATCGACAGCACCAAGCCGGAGGTGATCGAGGCCGTCCTCAAAAATTACAATGGCAAGCCATTGGTGAACTCGGTGAATGGGGAAGCGGCATCGATGGCGGGGATCTTGCCCATTGTGGCCCATTACGGCGCAGCGGTGCTCGGTCTGACCCTGGATGATGACGGCATCCCGGCGACGGCAGCCGGCCGGGTGGCCGTGGCGGATAAGCTCATTGCCGAGGCGGCCAAGCAGGGCATCGGCGTCGAGCATATCGCCATCGACTGTCTGGTGCTCACGGCCTCGGCCCAGCAGGCGGGGGTGCGCGAGACCCTGGACGCAGTGCGGGCAGTCAAGGCGAAATACGGTGTGCCGACAGTGCTCGGCGTCAGCAACATTTCCTTCGGGCTGCCCAACCGTCGGCTGATCAATAAAACTTTTTTGACCATGGCGCTGTCGGCCGGTCTCGACACGCCGATCATGAAGGCAGCCGATGCCGAAATGATGAACGCCGTTTCGGCTTACCGCGCCCTTGCCGGTTTGGACGATGGCTGCATGGCCTACGTCGCGGCGTATAAGGATGATCAAAATATCGAAATGGCCGCGGCGGGTCCCGGTCAAACGACCGATGCCCAAAACGAGGAAAACGGCGAAGCGGTTTCTGCGAGCGGGGAGGCGGATGTTATCGGCATGGTGGTTGACGGCCTGAAGGACGAAATCGTACCGGTGGTGCAGGAGATGCTGACCCGCATGCCGCCGATGGATATTGTCAACAACTATCTGATTCCCGGTCTTGACAAAATCGGGGACCTTTTTGAGACCGGTGAGGTGTTTCTGCCCAATTTGATCTTTGCGGCGGAGACGGTGCAAAATGCCTTTGCCGAGATTAAAAAGGCGATCAAAAGCGACGAACAGACGGTCAAAGGGACCGTGGTGCTCGCGACAGTCAAGGGAGATGTGCACGATATCGGCAAGAATATTCTCAGGGTGATCATGGAGAATTACGGTTACCGCGTGGTGGATCTGGGCAAGGATGTGGATCCGGAGGTAATTGTGGATGCCGCCCGGCGGGAAGGGGCGGGGCTCGTCGGACTCAGCGCGCTGATGACGACTACGGTGAAAAATATGGAAATTACCATTGCTCGGCTCAAGGCCGAGCTGCCGGAGGTGCCGGTGATGGTCGGCGGCGCCGTGATGAACGAAACCTATGCGCAGTCGATTCATGCCGACTTTTACGGCAAGGACGCCCGGGCCGGCGTGGCCATTGCCGATAAGGTTTTTGGCGGATGAAAAAACAAAAGAGCCAACCCGATATCGGGTTGGCTCTTTTGCGTGCGGCTTATAAATGCAGGGTGATATCGCGGTGGGGTTCGTTGTAGCGCTGATAAACCACGCCGGTCATGTTCATCATCCGTTTGGCGGCGATCACGGCGTCGCTGTCCGGGTATTTGTCTTCCATATAGACAACTTTTTTAATGCCGCATTGAATGATGGCCTTGGTGCACTCGTTGCAAGGGAAAAGGGTGACATAAAGGGTGGCGCCCTGCAGGGTTTTGGCACCGCTGTTTAAAATGGCGTTGAATTCCGCGTGGCATACGTAAAGATACTTGGTGTCCAGCGGATCGCCCTCGCGCGCCCAGGGCATTTCATCGTCGCTGCAGCCGATGGGCATCCCGTTGTAGCCCATCGATAGAATTTTATTTTCCGGGCTGACGATGCAGGCCCCCACCTGGGTGCCGGGATCCTTGCTGCGCTGCGCCGAAAGCAGAGCAATACCCATAAAATATTGGTCCCAGCTCAGATAATCGGTTCGTTTCATCAAAGCCTCCTCGCTCATAAATGCTTGGTGTCAGTTTATCACATCGGGTGCGGCTTTGACAATTTTTTACTGACGCGAAAGAGTGCCTGTGATAAGATAAAGCCAAAACATCGACAGAGGTGGACGAAATGGAACGATTGAAAAACGGTGCGTTAAAATTTTATGAAGTCGTGCTGGAAATTCTGGAAATGGGCATCGCGCTCTTTCTGGTGGTGCTCATCGCGATGAATTTGTTTGAACTCTTTGCCCATATTGAGTTCAATGCATCGCTGACAGTGGCCTTTAAAACCCTTCAGACCTGCCTGGGGCTCTGCATGAACCTGATTATCTGCACGGAATTTATCCGCATGGTCTATACCCACACGATGCAGGCTGTGCTTGAAGCGCTGATCTTTGCCATTGCCCGTGGGCTGATTGTCGGCCATTTGAACGGTGAACAAACCCTGCTTTATATCGTGGCGATTTTGCTGTTGATGGTGATGCGCAAGTATCTGTTGCGGGATTCGGACGAAGGGGGGAAAATTTTTGAGCGCGTCCGGCGGTTGATGGCGCAAACCCGGACGCATGATCAGAAAGAAGACAAAGAGAAGTTGAAATCAGCCGCGTCTGGTCATGATAATGAGTCATTTTTATAAGGGCAAAAGCAAATATTAAAGCGAGATATTAGGAGAAGAAAAAGCATGGAAGTTAAGGCAAATATCCCAGATACCCTGGAAGGGTCGTCAAAGCGGCCGATTGAACCGCTGAAAGTGTATATGGCAACTTTGGAGAAGGCTTATGTGGAAAACGCCTACAAAATTTTCAGGACAACTCGAAAAGCAGCCCGCGCATTAGGCATCGATCATTCAACGTTTATTCGTAAAATGAAAAAATATGGCATTTCTGCCACCAAAAAAGATGGCAAAATGCACCATTTTGGTGATTGAATGCCATCATAATGGTGATTTCTCCGAAAGCATCAAACGCGCTACTCATAAAGCCGAAAATGTCGGCTTTATTTTTTTGCTGTATATAGAGGAATTCAGCGTTTAAAGAAAGAAAAATATAGATTGGCTTCGTTTTTTGGCATGGAATTTGCAGGTTATATCAGGTAGTAAAAAATAATTTATAGATGAGGAGAAAAGTATGATTCCCACACAAGAACAAATGGACGTGGCCAATGCGGTGAGAGATTGTCTGGAAGCCGAAGTGAAGCCGGCTGCGGCGGGTTATGATACCAGCAATTCCAGGAAATCTTTATGAAGGCATGGCGGAGATGGGGTTAAACATCATGTGTGTTCCCGAGGAAGCCGGTGGTCTTGGCTTAGATAGTGTGACGCAAACCTTCATTGCTGAACAGATGGGCCGGTATGAGGTTGGGCTGGAATCGGCAGTTGGCACCAACGCATCGGCAACACACTTGATTAACCGCATGGCGGATGACAAACAGAAGGAAATTTTTTATGGTGCATTGACGGATGGCGGCTGGGCCGCCTTTGCTTTGACCGAAGCGGATTCCGGATCGGATGCATCGAGTATTTCGACAACCGTTGAAGCGGATGGTGACGAATTAATCATTAACGGCAGCAAATACTTTATCACCAATGGGGGCATCGCGTCGGTATATGTGGTGATGGCGACAGCGGATAGAGCTCTTGGCAGGAAAGGTATCGGCTGCTATTTGGTTGAACGGAAGCGCGAAGGTGTCAAAATCGGCAAAGAAGAGGATATCCTTAAGTGAAGCCTGACCGTTTCTTTTGTGCATCCGCAGCATCGGGACGTGCCGGGTGCTGTCGCTTTTTGACCCATGAATATCAGATGGTCCGAAAAAAATTAGAGATCCTTTTGGATGTCAAGATCACGGATGATGCATTGGATGGAAGCATCAAGGATTATAACGATTGCCGTCAAACCATGCGGACCTTTGGTCGTGTCGCAGCGCACCATCTGGATATCATCACGCCGACCATTCGTCACCTCATCATTAAGGCTTACTATTTTATGGATGTTCGCGAATACACAGCGGCAGTTAGAAAGCTGACGAAACTGTTGCGGCGGGAAAAGCCGGATCAATACTCAGGGAAAAAAGTGATTGTAGCCGGTTTGACATTAGAACCCGAAGGGATTCTCGGGATTTTCGAGCAATTTGGTTTATCGGTGGTGGGGGATGATTTAGCTCACGAGTCCAGACAATTTCGAACAGATGTGCCTTATTATGGCGATCCGATTCATTCTTTGGCGAAGCAGTGGCAGGATCATAGGGGATGCTCGGGATGCTCCTTGGCGATGGATCCCTATAAAGAGCGCATTGAGATGTTGGTTGAGATGGTGCGGGCAACAGATGCAGATGGTTTGGTCGTTGCATTAATGAAATTCTGTGACCCAGAAGAATATGATGTGCCGATCATCATGGATGCCTGCAAAAAAGCGGGGATTCCAATGTTAATCATCGAGATTGACCAACAGGCGCGGGCATATGAGCAGATTCGCACGAGGCTTCAAAGTTTTGCGGAGAACCTAAATTAGAGGTATTAAAAATATCCATTTGGGCACGGCTGTTCGTCGTGCCCTTTATTATTTAATAATCAGCAGAAGAAAAAGATAAAATACGGAAGCACATATGAAATTATTCGTTTATAGTTTTAGCGCTGAAGATGGAAAACTATTTTATGAGCACAAAAAGTGCTTTTGAAAAGATACATGAAATGTTCAATGCGAACAATACGAAAAGAACTGAAGGTTTCGATATGGTGAATATTATTTTTTTAACAATTGATGGTCTAATTAAAGAGATTCGGATGTGAAATACGGGTTGCTAAAAGAGATTTAAATGCTGATTTGACAAGTGACGTTATCCGGGTAGATTTTAGAAATGCTTTTTAAAATTTATGTCTAATGTCATCCTCTCGTTACATATGGTTCTTCATGCACGAACTATGATTGAAAAAAGATAAAATAATCTTTTGAAAAATATTTGGAAGTATTAATGAAAGCTCAGTTTAAAGAAGAATAATCTTAATAGCAATTTTTATGTAAAGTCGTGTCAAAAGGCTTTTTTAAATAATTTCACTATATTTAAGGAAGATTTAGATGAGATTCAGGTATTGTGAATTGGTGGAGGCGGTGGGAGTCGAACCCACGTCCGAAAATACATTCAAAGTGATTTCTCCGAGCGCATCTGCCAGAAGATTCTCACCGATGCAGGCTTCTGACAGCCCAGCTTGCATCGGCCAGCCCCTGAATTGTCAATGGATCGGGACAACTTCCAAAGACAGATCCCTGCTTTCATGAACGTCAGCTTCGGGCCAGCAGGTGAACCCGAAGGGACGTGCGGCAAGTGGTGCCGCGGGTTTACGAAACGTTACTGCCGATTAAGCAGCAAACGCCATTTCGTAAGAAGAATTGTCTTTTGCGTTTATATTTAGGCGCCTGTTTTTTACAATGACCGGCTCATTGGCTCGCTTACACTTCTGCAATATCCTCGTCGAAACCTTTACGCCCCCGTTAAACGCGGTGAATTGATTTTTGAATGCGCCGGTTGGCATCGCGTTCTGCAATGCTGTGACGCTTGTCATAAAGCTTCTTCCCTTTGGCCAACGCAAGCTCAAGTTTCACGCGGCCGTTTTTAAAATAAAGAGATAAAGGCACTAAAGTATAACCATCGCGCTGCTTGAGGCCGATGAGCCGGCGAAGTTCGCGCTTATGCAGTAAAAGCTTGCGCACTCGCAAAGGATCCTGATTATAAATATTGCCCTGCTCATAAGGGGCGATGTTCATTTGGTAAACCCACAGCTCACCATGACGGAAATCCGCGAAGCTTTCTTTTAAGTTGACTTTTCCCTGACGCAGAGATTTAACTTCGGTGCCCGTAAGCACAAGACCACATTCATAAGTATCGTCGATAAAATAGTCATGCCGGGCCTTTCTGTTTTTAGCAACGATTTTAATTGCATCACTCATAATATACCTCTTTAAACTGAAGTTATTATAGCATAGAATGTTACAAAACTAAAGAATGAAAATGAAATATAATAACGGTAAAAGTCGTCTCACTTGACAAGAAAAAATGCCATTTTTCTATCAAAAAAGATTGACAGAAAATAAAAATGTTCGTATAATAACATACGCTGTTTGTGGCAAATGACAGTTAAATTGTAAAGATTGAACTGGAAAATGTGACAAAATAACCAGCGAGCAAAGATCAGGAAAAACTTTTAAAAAAAGCTTGACAGTCAAAATGCTTGTTGCTATAATAAAGAAGTTCCGTTGAGAAATGCGAACGACTTCAAG
>NZ_GL622359.1:252151-307056 GCF_000185505.1 Pseudoramibacter alactolyticus ATCC 23263
TTATATTCCTCAGTAGCTCAATGGTGGAGCACTCGGCTGTTAACCGATAGGTTGTAGGTTCGAATCCTACCTGGGGAGCCATTGTATGAAAGCGGGTATGGCCCATACAGTCATACCCGCATTTTTGAAAAGGCCCGTTGGTCAAGCGGTTAAGACATCGCCCTTTCACGGCGATAACGGGAGTTCGATTCTCCCACGGGTCACCATTATTGCGGCCAGGTAGTTCAGTTGGTTAGAATGCCAGCCTGTCACGCTGGAGGTCGAGAGTTCGAATCTCTTCCTGGTCGCCATTTTTTTTATGTTTTTTTGCTGACGTGGCTCAATTGGCAGAGCAGCTGATTTGTAATCAGCAGGTTGGCGGTTCAAGTCCGCCCGTCAGCTCCATTCTTTTGTTTGGGGAAATGCCCGAGTGGCTAAAGGGGGCGGACTGTAAATCCGTTGACTGAGTCTACGATGGTTCGAATCCATCTTTCCCCACCATTTGATCCATTAGCTCAGTTGGCAGAGCATCTGACTTTTAATCAGGGTGTCCGGGGTTCAAATCCCCGATGGATCACCAGGTGCAAATATGCGTAAATCCTTAGTTATAAAGGGTTTGCGCTTATTTTTTTGTCAAAGATAAAACTCTTGATTTTGGAATTATCGGGAGTAAACAAGATAAAAAGTTGGCCTAAGGATTGGTTATGCAAAAATTTGATATTTTTTGTGCTCATCGCAGTGGATGGTCCGTTCCGATATTCCTATGAGATAAATAAAAACGCCATATTAAAATACGGCGTTTTTATTTATCAGCGGATTTAGAAAGCGATTTTTTCTTCGATATAGGCTTTGACCTGGCCGATGGGCAAACGGATCTGTTCCATTGTGTCGCGGTCGCGGATGGTGACGGCATTGTCTTCGAGGGTGTCAAAATCGATGGTGACGCACAACGGCGTGCCGATTTCGTCTTCGCGGCGGTAGCGTTTGCCGATACTGCCGGTTTCGTCGTAATCCACATTGAAATATTTGGCCAGATCGGCATAAACTTCGCGGGCCTTGTCGGAGAGCTTTTTCGACAGCGGCAGCACGGCGGCTTTATAGGCCGAAAGGAAGGGGTGAATTTTCATGACGTTTCGGGTATCGCCGCCATCGAGTTTTTCGTGTTCAAGGGCGTCGCACAGGAAAGCGAGGAACATGCGGTCGGCGCCGAGGGACGGCTCGATGACGTAGGGAATGTATTTTTCATTGGTTGCCGGATCCTGATAGCGCAGATCTTTGCCGGAGACATTTTCATGCTGGGTTAGGTCAAAGTCGGTGCGGTCGGCGATCCCCCAGAGTTCGCCCCAGCCGAAGGGAAATTGATATTCCACGTCGGTGGTGGCGTTGGAATAGTGGGAGAGTTCTTCCGGCGAGTGATCGCGGAAGCGCAGGTTTTCTTCTTTCATGCCAAGGGAGAACAGCCAGCTGCGGCAGTAATCTTTCCAATAGGTGAACCATTCGAGGTCGGTGCCGGGCTTGCAGAAAAATTCAAGTTCCATCTGTTCAAATTCGCGGGTGCGGAAGATGAAGTTGCCGGGCGTGATTTCGTTGCGGAAGGATTTTCCGATTTGCCCGATGCCGAAGGGCACGCGCTTGCGGGTGGTGCGCTGAGCGTTTTTAAAGTTGACGAAGATCCCCTGGGCGGTTTCCGGCCGCAGATACAGTTGGGAAGTGGAATCCTCGGTGACGCCCTGAAAGGTCTTGAACATCAGGTTGAACTGACGAATTTCGGTAAAATCGGATTCGCCGCAGTCCGGACAGGCAATGTGATGATCTTGGATGAAGGCTTCCATTTTTTCGTTGGACCAGCCGTCAACCACCACTTCTTCGCCTTTATCGTGGAAATAATCCTCGATGAGTTTGTCGGCGCGGAAACGGGACTTGCAGTGTTTGCAGTCCATCAGCGGATCGTTGAAGCCGCCGACATGGCCCGAGGCCACCCAGGTTTGGGGGTTCATCAGAATGGCCGCGTCCAGACCGATGTTGTATGGTGATTCCTGAATAAACTTTTTCCACCAGGCGCGTTTAACGTTATTTTTTATTTCGACCCCGATCGGGCCGTAATCCCAACTGTTGGCAAGCCCGTCGTAAATTTCCGATCCCGGAAAGACGATACCGCGCATTTTGGCAAGGCTGACGATTTCGTTCATTGTGAAACTCGACATGAAATAAGAGTCCTCCTAAAAATTATGATGTGCTCCCATTCTAACATAGATACGCCCCTTTTGCACAATCAAATTACACGGATTCGAGTGAATCGCCACTTGGCTTTTGAAATCAGCTCAGCCGAAAATTTTTAATCGACGTCAATTTGAAAATAATTTTTCTTGTGATTAACTTTAGGAGCGATCCGTGGTAAAATAAATCTTGATCTATGTAAATTGGAAAATTCATTCAGTACGATTGGTATAAGCAAAAAAATGCAGTGAAGGAGTTTTAAATGTTTGAAATCATTGTGGGGCTGATCGGCGGCCTGGGCCTGTTTATTTACGGGATGCAGATTATGAGCAATAGTCTGAAAGTAGTCGCTGGGAGCAAAATGAAGCGCCTCTTGGAAATTCTGACAGGGAATCGCTTCAAGGCTATTCTCTGCGGGATTGTCGTGACGATCATGGTACAAAGCTCCAGCACGACCACGGTTATGGTGGTTGGCTTTGTGAATGCGGCGCTGATGAACCTCACCCAGGCAGCGGGCATCATTTTAGGAGCCAACATCGGGACGACCCTCATGGCACAGCTCATTGCCTTTAATATGGATTTCATCGGACCGGTGCTCATCGGCATCGGTGTCATCACTTCACTGATCGGCAAACGCAAGCACACCCGGGATATTGGGACCATTCTCTTGGGCATTGGGATTATCTTTTTCGGCATTTCCACGATGAGCGAGGTGATGGCGCCGCTCAAAGACAATGTGATTTTCAAAAATTGGCTGGTAACCTATGGCAAAAACCCCATTCTCGGGCTATTGATCGGCACCGTGATCACCGGGGTGATGCAAAGCTCCGGTGCGACTTTGGGGATGCTCCAGGCGCTGGCGATTTCCGGCATTTTTGCCGATGTTTCCGGGACGGCAGCCATTCAGATCTGCATTCCGATGATGCTCGGCACCAATATCGGGACCTGTGTTACGGCGATGCTGTCGTCCGTCGGGACTTCCCGGGCAGCGCGTAATGCAGCGCTGATTCATTTGTTTGTTAATATTTTCGGCTCGATCTGGGTGCTTTGCCTCTTTGGTGTTCTGGACGCTTTTAATATCAATCCGGTCTATCAGGCTTTGGTGAACATCTCCGGCACCATGAAGACCAGCAGCGGCCAGGTCATTCCCAATGTCGCCAGACAGATCGCCATGTCCCACACCTTCTTCAATGTGTTCAACATGATTGTGATGCTGCCGGTGATCGACAAATTTGTCGCGTTTTTAGAAAAGCATTCGCCGGACGAAACCGAAGGGGACCGCGGCCTGCAGCTGGACGACCGTCTGCTTAACAACCCGGCGGTGGCCATCGGCCAGCTGACCAATGAACTTGTTCACCTGGCAGAAATGGCCGGCAAAAACTTGAAGCTCTCCTTTGAGGCTCTGAGTAATAATGACGAAAAGGCGATCGAGAAGGTCTATGAGCGGGAAGAACGCATCGATGAGCATGAACACGGGATCATCGACTTTATCGTCCGCTTGACCAATTTGAATGTCTCCCAGGAAGAAAACGACAAGCTGGCGGTGTATTTGCAGTGTGCCCACGATCTTGAGCGCATTGGCGACCATGCAGAAAATATCGTCGAAATGGCTCAGACTCAAATTGACGAAGATATTGATATGACAGCTGACGCCATCGACGAGCTTAAGAAGCTGAGCGATTTGATTCTTGGCATCGTGGCCAACGTTCAGGAAGTGATTCGTTCAGAAGACAACAAACTTTGCGAACAAATTTATCGTGACGAAGAAATTTCTGACGATATGACAGAAGCCTATAAAAACGCGCACATCAAGCGTCTGGCAGATGGCCAGTGCAATGCGGATAGCTCGGCGATTTATTTTGATTTATTGGTCGATCTCGAAAGAGTGGGGGACCACTCGGCCAATATTGCAGAGCATATTCAGAGTCTGCATGCGGCCAATCAGGTCAACGAAATCGAAGGCGTTATTTATTAAGAAGAACATCCTTAAAAGCCCGACCCCAGAATTGGGGTCGGGCTTTTGGTTTATGAAAAAAATTATGTGTTATATACCAAGTGAATATGTATCGGTCGGCAATCAAGGCACATCCTCTGCGAATGAATTAAGGGGATTGGTCGTATTTTATGATAAAATAACAAAAATGCAATCGATGATGGAGAAAAGACCAAAGGAGGCTGCAATGGCGGAAGACTGCAAAGACAAGGCAGAAAAGTTCTCAATTGGAACAGTGGCGACGTTATGCCATATTTCGGTAAAGACACTGCGATATTATGATAAAATTGATTTGCTAAAGCCTCAGTATCGTAAGGAAACCAGCAATTACCGCTATTATAGCAAAGAACAATTGACGACGGTTTATATGATCAGACGTTTGCGCTCATTGGGATTTCCGCTAAAAGATATTCAGGCTATTTTAAACGCGCGCACGTTGGACGGCATGTTGGAACGTGTCGGCAGCCAATTAAAGGCGATCGAGGCGGAGATTGCCGATCTGCAGATGCGGCATCGGGAAATTGCCCTGTTTGAGCAGCGGATCCAAACGGGATGTGATTATCTGCGAGAGCATCGCGAACATCAGGAGGCGCAGCCGTCGTTCCAATTGATGACGCTGCCGGAAATTTATTTGTTCAGCAAGCAAAAGATGATCGCCTCCTATCGCAACGAAGAGGTTAATCTTGAAAATTGGATTCAAATTGTCGAAGATGCCAAAAGAGCGGCCGTTTCACCGGTCGGTTCGGTTTTTGTCACCTTTCATTCGGAAATCTTCGGCCAGTTTCTTCAAAATGATTGCGATGTGGAATACAGCATTCGCGTATCGCCGGAGGATCGTGATGCGCCGGGTGTGCGCGTCTTTGGCGGCATCGAGGCGGCAACCACCTTGCATTTCGGAGATTACCACGATATTATCCACACCTATATCGGTTTAAAGCGCTGGATCGAAGCGCAGGGGTATCACGTGAGCGGTTATGCGACGGAGGAATTTATCGTTTCTCCCATCGACGTAGGGCGCAGCGAAGACCATGTGACGCGAATCATGATTCCGGTCAGCCGGTAATCAACAAGATTAAAGTCTCTCATAAGGGGAGACTTTTTTAGTTGCAAAAGGTTTCAGTAAAATTCGGCATTCATGCGGAAAAATGGGAAAATACAATTTTTTTTGCGGAACTAATAGAGGATCAGTTGAAAAAGGATGAAATTTTATAGACTGCATTTGAAAAATATATTGACATACGTCAATGTTTGAAAATTGGGCAGGAAAATTTCATTAAAAAATCCGGAGAGTATCCGAAAGATTGGAAGAACTCTTTTGACAAGAAAATATCAAGAGGCCTTGACTTGCCACTTTCAGGAAGGTTTAAAATTAAAACATCATCAAAATCAGCGACAAGCAAAAAACCGACAATTTCGATAAAAGACACGATTGCGATGGTGGCGCCGAAAACAGTGAATGGTTAAATTGAGTTGAAAGGAGAGGATGGCATGGGAGCAGGATTTATATTTTCGACGGCTTTTGGTACGGCTGTGGTGTGTGGATTATGGACAGGGGTCTGCGCCGGTGCAGCGTCCCCGATGTTAGTCACCTGGGTCGGGTTTGTGGGCTGCACGTCCTACTTTACCGCCGGATGCGGGCGCAATGGTTTTATTCGGTCGCTGTGCAGCAATTATATGGGGATTCTCATCGGATGTACAATCATCGCTTTAGGCAATGTCGTTTCGAGCGGCGTGCTCTTCAGCGCATTGTGTACCGGATTTTTCTCCGGCGTGATTTGTTATTTGTCTCACTGTGATTTGACCAAAGTGGCGGCCTGCACCTTTATGGGCGGGTTTTCGGCCTTTGCCACCGGCGGCAATTGGCAGATGCTGATGCTTTGCTTGCTGCTCGGCAATTTTGTGGGGCTTGGCAGCGATTACCTGGGACGCTTTTTTTACAGCAAAGTTTATCGTGGCAAGACCGACAAGGAAGATTGGGTGATTTTCAAATTGCCGGAAGAAAACTGACAAAATCGTGTAACCGCAGCCGACAAGGGCACTGCTTGGCTGCAAAGGAAAAAGAAGGAGAGAGATATGAGTAAAGTAATTGAGAGAGCGTATGCCGCGGAAAAGGAAAAAGCTTTTGATTATCGCCGCGCGATGGAAGAAGCAGCTCGCTGCCTCTTGTGCGAGGATGCTCCCTGTAGCAAGGGCTGCCCGGCCGGCACGGATCCGGGGAAATTTATTCGTTCGCTGCGATTTAAGAATGTGAAGGGCGCGGCGGAAACGATTCGCGAAAACAATCCGCTGGGCGGTTCCTGCGCGATGGTTTGTCCTTACGACCGGATGTGTGAAGAAGCATGCAGCCGCTGCGGTATCGACAAGCCGATTCAAATCGGCGCCATTCAACGTTATCTGGTGGAGATGGAAGCCAGAGATGCCATGCGTTTTGTAAAAGCGGGCAAACCGACGGGCAAACGCGTGGCTTGCGTCGGAGCCGGGCCGGCATCGCTGGCCTGCGCCAGAGAGCTCGCGCGCCGCGGCGTGGCCGTCACGATTTTTGAAGCCAGGGAAAAAGCCGGCGGCGTACTCAGCTACGGCATCACGCCGACGCGCCTGCCCCAGGAAATGATTGATCACGATATTCAGTTGATTAAAGATCTGGGCGTGATCTTTGAATTTAACACGCCGGTGGATTTTGCCAAATTGGACGAGCTTCGCCAGACGTATGACGCGGTCTTTGTCGGGGTCGGTCTTTGGGCCGCGAAAAAGCCGAGCTTGCCGGGGGACGATCTTGAAGGCGTGGAAACCGCTCTCGATTTTCTGGCCAGGGCGCGCACGTGTCCGGATGCCATGGATCTGCCGGATCACGTGGTGGTCATCGGCGGGGGGAACGTCGCCATGGACTGCGCCACCACCGCCAAGCAGCTGGGCGCGGAAAAGGCGGCCATCGTCTATCGGCGCAGTGTTGCTGAAGCGCCGGCCGATATGGATGAAATTCGCTTCGTGCAGAATATGGGCGTGCCGATTCACACCGAGTTCGCGCCGGAGGCCATTCTGGGCGAGGGCGGCAAAGTGGCCGGCCTGGCCTGCAGGAGCCGCGACGGTTATTCCGAAATGAAGATCAAGGCAGATCGCATTGTTTTTGCCATCGGTCAGAAACAGACCGATGATTATGCCCATCTCGCCGCCGCCGGCAACCTTTATATCGGAGGCGACGATGCTCACGATCAGGGGGCGACGGTGGTGGAAGCCGTTGCCGAAGGCAAAACGGCCGCAGAAGCGATGCTCAGCCGGATGGGCTTGGTGTAAGAAAGGACGATTCTCATGACGTTAAAAAAAGATTTATCCATTGATTTCCTCGGCGTGAAGTGTGAAAATCCCTTCTTTCTTTCCTCTTCGCCCGTCGGATCCAACTACGACATGTGCCGCAAGGCTTTGGAAGCCGGCTGGGGCGGCATCTATTACAAAACCATTTCCGTTTATATTCCCAACGAGTGCTCGCCGCGATTCGATATCGCCAGCAAGGAAGGCACCCCGTGGACCGGTTTTAAAAACATGGAACAGACCTCGGATAAACCCAACGAAGTCAACTTCGGCTATATTAAAAAGTTGAAGGAAGACTTTCCGAGCAAGGTGATCGTCTCCAGCATCATGGGCAGCACCGATGAAGAATGGGCATTTTTGGCCAGAGAATCCGAAAAGGCCGGTGCGGACCTCATTGAATGCAACTTTTCCTGCCCGCAGATGACTTCTTCCACCATGGGTTCCGACGTCGGGCAGAATCCGGATTTGGTCAAACATTATTGTGAGGTGGTGTCGGCGGCGACGTGCCTGCCGGTGATTGCGAAGATGACGCCGAACATCGGCAATATGGAGATCCCGGCCCGGGCGGCCATCGAAGGCGGCGCCAAAGGAATCGCGGCCATCAATACAGTGAAGGCCATCACCAATCTCGATATTGATAAAATGGTGGGGATGCCCATTGTCAACGGGAAGTCGGCGGTCTCCGGTTATTCCGGCGCTGCGGTGAAGCCCATCGCCCTGCGCTTTATCAGCGACCTGAAACATGATCCGGTGCTCAAGGACGTGCCGCTGACCGGTGTCGGCGGGATTGAAACCTGGCGCGACTGTCTTGAGTTTCTGATGCTCGGCGCGGAGAATCTCCAAGTGACCACCGCCGTCATGCAGTACGGTTATCGCATCGTCGAGGATATGATCAGCGGGCTCTCCCACTTCATGGAAGACCACGGCATCGATCGGCTGCGGGATCTTGTCGGTGTGGCGCTCAAAAACATCATCAGCGCAGAAGAGCTGGATCGCTCCTACAAGGTGCTGGTGCAAATCAATGAAGACAAATGTGTGGGCTGCGGCCGGTGCTACGTCTCCTGCTACGACGGCGGGCATCAGGCGATTCAATTCGATTCACAGGCGCGTCGAGCTACCATCGACGAAGACAAATGTGTGGGCTGTCACCTTTGCCTGAACGTCTGCCCGGTGATGGATTGCATCACACCCGGGAAGATTGTGTTCAAAGACGGGGAGGCGCCTCACGATTTATCGCTTAAAACCCAATACTTATAAGCATCGGGTTTCAATAAAAAAACAGGAGGGACAGAATGGAAAAATATGATTTGATCATTCAAAACGGGACGCTCGTCACGGCGACGGAGATGTTTCACGGCGATCTTGCCGTGAAGGACGGCAAAATTGCCGCCATCGGCCAAACCCTTGCCGCAGAAGCGGCGCGCGTGGTGGATGCGAAGGGCAAATTGGTGCTGCCTGGGGCAATTGATGTGCATACCCATTTGGCGATGCCCTTCGGGGGGACGGTGTCGTCGGACTCCTATGAATCCGGGACCCGGGGCGCGGCATGCGGCGGCGTGACCACCGTCTTCGATTATCCGGTGCAGCGTGCCGGCGGTTCTATCATGGATCTGATCAACGAAAAAAAGGCCGTGCTCGAAAAGGAAGCCTGCGTGGATTATGCCTCCCATTGCTGCATTACCAACCTCAACGACGGTGCGATTCTCGACGAAATGGCCACCGCCGTGGAAGAAGGCATCACCAGCTTCAAGTGCTTTCTTGTTTATAAAAAAGAAGGCATGATGGTGGATGACGGGATGCTGGCCACGCTGATGCTGCGAGCCAAGGAACTCGGTGCCATGATCAACGTGCACGCCGAAAATCCGGACCTCATCGATCTTTACACCGAACAGTTTTTGCGCGAAGGCAAGACCTCGGCCTGGTATCATTATATGAGCCGGCCGGAATTTGTCGAGGCGGAAGCCGACAAGCGCGCGGTGCACTGGGCCCGCCATCTTGAAGCGCCGCTTTACGTGGTGCATATGGCGGATAAGGAAGGGCTGGAGGCCTGCATCGACGCCAAGCGGGAAGGGGCCGACGTTTTTGTGGAAACCTGCCCCCAATATCTCGAATTTACCTGCGATGTTTATAAACGCGAAGACGGCCGCAACTTCGTGTGTTCGCCGCCGATGAAAGGCCAGGAAAGTCAGGATGCGCTGTGGCAGGCGATCAAAACCAATCTGATCGATACGGTGGCCACCGATCATTGTCCTTTCCAGAGCACGGAGAAAGACTGGGGCAAGGACGATTTTACCAAAATCCCCAACGGCTGTGCCGGGGTGGAAAATCTTTATCCCTACATGCTGGATGCGGCCAACACCGGCAAGATCACCTTCCCCCAAGCCGTGGCGCTTTGTGCGACCAATCCGGCGAAGATCTTCGGCTGTGCCGACAAGGGCTCCCTTGTCGTCGGCAAGGACGCCGATGTGGTGATCTATGATCCGGAAAAAGATTTTACCGTCACGATCGACAAAATGCACACGCTGTGCGATCACACGATCTGGGAAGGCAAATCCTTCCACGGCTATCCGGTTCAGACCTACCTGCGGGGCCAGTTGATTTACGACGACGGCGACTTTGTCGGGAAGCCGGGAATGGGGCGCTTTGTCAAACGCGTGCCGAGAAACAACGCCTAAATCGCCGACCGGATTCGGGGAGGCACTGCTCAGCTGCGTGGCAGATATCGGCATGGAAATGATGATCTGCGGTGCAGAGATCGGACGGGTGGAGGATGCCGTCGGACGGATCTGCCGGGCTTACGGCGCGGAAGATGTCCACGTGTTTTCGATTACCTACAGCATCCTCGTGACGCTGCAGCTTCCCGGAGAGCCCATGTTCACCCAGAGCCGCCGCGTCGACCGCTTTGCTTATGATCTTCACCGGCTCAATCGGCTCAATGCTTTGTCGCGAAGCCTTTGTGAAAAGACGCCCCCATTGGACGCGGCCCAAAAGGCGTTGGAGACGATTCGGGCATCCGGAGGGCCGGGGCCGGGGCGCATCCTGGCAGCCTACGCGATGATTTCGGCGGCCTTTGCCATTTTCTTCGGCGGAAGCCCTCTGGACGCGGCGGCGGCCGGGCTCATCGGCCTGGCGCTGTTCGGCATTGAAAAACCCTTTGCCGGCATCGCCATCAGTCCGTTTTTCAGGCCGTGTGTCGGGGCTTTTTGTGCCGGCGTGCTTGCGGGGCTTGCTGCGAAGGGACTGCCCGTGTGCCAGATGGATAAGATCAGCATTGGCAATATCATGGTGCTCATTCCCGGGCTGATGATTACCAATTCCTTCCGGGAGATGTTTTCCAACAATTTGCTTTCGGGATCCGTGCGATTTTTGGAATCGGTGCTCATTGCCCTGGCCATTGCCGTGGGGATGGCGCTGGCTTGGGCATTGGTATTTTAACAGGAGGCGAAGATGGCGGCAGGCATTCAAATCGGCGCCGCATTTTTCGGATCGCTGGGCTTTGCCTTGCTCTTTAATCTCGAGCGGCGTCATTTATTTTGGGCGGCCCTTGGAGGAGCGGTCGCCTGGGCGGTTTATCTGCAGATTGGGTATGCGGTGCCGCGAATTGGAATCCAGTCCTTTGGGGCGGCCCTGTTTTTGGGGCTTTATTCGGAAATTTTGGCGCGGATGGCGGCGGCTCCGGCGACGACTTTTCTCGTGGTGGGCTTCATCCCGCTGATCCCCGGATTTTCGCTTTATCATACCACCGTTAGCCTGGTGGCGGGGCAGTTTTCCCGGGCCGGACGCTTTGGCGTCGAGACCGTCACTATCGCCGGGGCGTTGGCCGCGGGCATTGTGGTTTCGATGATTTTGTGCCAGATGATCTTGCAAAGTGCTCGCCTGATCGGAAAACGCGCCAAAAACAAGTGAGAAAGAATTAAAGGTTCAAAAAAGATTTGCGAGTTTCTGCAATTCAATCAACTGAGAAACAGATTTAAAATTAAAAAATTTGGAGGAGGACCAATCATGTATCAATGCAGTGAAGAAAGAATGGGCGATAAAATTAAAACCATGAGCCGGTTTGGCGATGCCGGTCACGGCGGGATCACCCGTTATTCCCTTTCGCCGGAAGCGCTTCAGGCGCGGGGGGAATTTGTTCGTCGGATGGAGGCCATCGGTGCCAGGATCAAAACGGACGATATGGCCAACCTGTATGCCACGCTGCCGGGAAGCGATCCGAGTCTGCCGGGCATCGTGATGGCATCTCACTGCGATTCTGTTAAGAACGGCGGCAACTACGACGGCATTCTCGGGGTCATGGGCGCGATGGAGGTGCTCGAAACCGTCGCAGCAGAAAAGATTCCTCACAAGCGCAATCTCACTGCGATGATCTGGACCAATGAGGAAGGATCGCTTTATCCGCCGGCCATGATGTCTTCCGGGGTCGTTTGTTACGATTATCTGCCGGAGGATATCCGTGTGAATTTCAAGCACGAAGACATGCTCGCGTCAAAGTCGGTGCTCGATCCGACCAAAACCTTCGGAGAAGCGCTGGAAGCCAGCGGCTACAAGGGCGATGCGGCCAACCGTCTGAACCCGAAGGATTACAAGGCGATGTTCGAGCTGCACATTGAGCAGGGGCCGATTCTCGAAGCGGCCGGCAACGACATCGGCGTCGTCACCTGCGTGCTCGGCATGGTGAACTACCACATCAAGCTCACCGGTCAGTCCGACCATGCCGGCACCACCCCGATGAAATACCGCAGGGATGCCCTTTATGCGGCGGCCAAAGCGCTGGATTATCTCCACGAAGAGCTGGACAAGCTCGATCCGGAACTGGTTTACACCACCGGTGAAATCCTCTGTCATCCCAATGTGCACACGGTCATCCCAGATTACGTCGATTTTTCGCTCGATGCCCGTCACGAAGATCCAAAGGTGATCGAACAGGTGGTTAAAGTCATTGAAGACATGCCCAAAGAGCTGGCAAAATGCAAAACCGATTATGAAATTGCCTGGACCCGCGACACCGTTTATTACGATAAGGAGCTCGTGGGCTATGTGCAGGATGCCGTGGATGAGCTGGGCTATTCCAACCAGCGCATCAATTCCGGCGCCGGTCACGATGCGCAGTTTGCATCCTATATGATGCCGACGACGATGATTTTCGTGCCGTCCAAAGACGGGCATTCCCATTGCGAAGAAGAATTCACCACGGTGGAACAATGCACCAAGGGCGCCAGCGTGCTGCTCGGCGCGGTGCTCAAGTGTGACGCGGCAGAATAAGCCCGGGAGAGTGGCTTTCAAGAACACAGAGAAAGGGGACTGCGATGTCTCAAAAAGCATTATCCGATCTGAAAGTGATCGACCTGACAACGGCGTTAAGCGGTCCGTTTTGCACCATGTTCTTCGCGGATTACGGCGCGGAAGTCATCAAGGTGGAGCCGATCCACGGCGATCAGTGCCGCACCTGGGGCCCCATTGACGAGGCCAGCGGCGAAAGCGGCTTCTTTTGCAGCATTAATCGAAATAAGAAGGGGGTCACCCTCAATCTCAAATCGGAGAAGGGCCGCGAAATGCTTTATGATTTGGCGAAGGATGCAGACTTCTTCTGCGAAAACTTTAAAGGCGGCGTCACCAAGCGGCTTCAGATCGATTACGAAACCATCCGAAAAATCAATCCGCGCATCATTTATGTTTCGGGATCCGGCTTCGGTCAGACCAGCCCCATTGGTCACCGTCCGTGTTATGACACCGTGGCTCAGGCCATGGGCGGCCTGCTGAATCTGACGGGCTTCAAAGACGGCGAGCCGGTCAAAGCCGGCCCGTCTATCGCCGATCACGTTTCGGGCATTTATCAGGCGGTGGGCGCGCTCATCGCGCTGCATCACAGAGAGCGGACCGGCGAAGGACAGCTGGTGGACGTGGCCATGATGGACACGATCTTCAGCATGCTGGAAAACGCCATTCCGAATTATACCATGGACGGTGTCATCCCGACGCGCAACGGCAACGAGGATGCCTCCATTGCGCCCTTCGATGTCTTTGCCTGCAAGGACGGCTATGTGACCATCGGTGTCGGCAACGACCCGATGTGGGCCAGACTCTGCAGGGTGCTGGGCCGGGAGGATCTTGTCGAGGATCCGCGCTATCTGACAAACATCGACCGGATGGCCAATTATCATCCGGGACTGCACGCACTGATTAACGATTGGACGGCACGGTATACCAAGCAGGAAATCGAGGCGATCATGGACGAAGCCAATATTCCCTGCGGGCCGGTGCTCAACGTGAAGGAGGCCATCGAGCATCCCCACACCAAGGCCCGGGAAATGATGGTGCACGCCCACCATCCAACGGCCGGTGACCTCTATTTTCAAGGGGTCGTGGCCAAGCTGTCTGAGACCCCCGGCCGGGTCGTGGCGCCTTCGCCGACATTGGGCCAGCACAATCAGGAGGTGTTTTGGCTGTCGGAGGAGGAAGCGGCCAGGCTGCACGAAGAAGGTGTGATCTGAGCGGCAGCAAACGCATTGAAAAAGAGAAAGTATCGAGGAAAAAATGGCCAGAAAAGTATCTTATTTGAGCTATAATATGACGACAGCCGACGCGGCGAGTCCCGATGGACTGGTGCCCTTCGGCAGACAGTTTGATTTCATCGGCGACGTTGAAACTGAGCAGATGATCTTGAACGATGGGGACGAATCCCTGTGCCTGGGCTATCACGACGTGGTGATCCACAACGATGTGTATGTTGGGGATATGATGGAATACAAGGCGACGATGATCCATGTGAGCAATACCTCCCGGGATTGTCGCATCGAAGTGTATAAGCTTGCGACAACGGCGGAACGCGCCGGCAAAGCGGGCGCGCGCCCCGGCGATATGGTCTGGTTTGACGAGCCGCTGCTGTGCACCGAGGGCAATGTGCGCCTGGTGGTCAAAAAGCATTTGCAGCGCGGCGAGCAGCCCGACGGTACCGTTGTGGATCCCTGGCGGGAACTGGACGATTTTCCGGAATCGGAATTGACAATTTAAGCGGGGAGGAGACAAACATGGAAACCGTAACAATGCGCTATCGCATGTCCGACCGCGATGTGTTTTATGGCGGCGGCGTGGTCAACGGCGCGCGCTGCATCACTCTGATGGGCGACGCGGCAAACCGTCTGATGGCCAAGATCTTCGGCAATACCGGCCATTGTGTGGCAGTCAAAAAGATCCGCCTTTACGTGCCGATGTTCGCCGGTGATTATATCGAATTGGTGGCGGGCTTAAAAAAGCAGGCCGGCAAAAAGAGCCTGATCGAAGTGCGGGCGTTTAAAATTATCGAAGTGCCTGAAGATCCGCCGTATCCCAGCTCCATCGACGTGCTGCCGGATCCGCCGCTGTGCACCGTGGCCCGATTTGTGTACGAAACGCTTTGAAAAAGTCAAATACCCTTCATGAAAATAACCCCGAGAGCCGGCTGGCTTTCGGGGCTTTGTGCTTTTTGAAGCGAAAACGGGGGATGGCGGCGTTTATACCGGATAAATCAGATTGGCATCGCTGAGGTTTTCGAGCACTTCGGTGAGAAATTTTTGGGATTCGTATTTGGCCATGGCGAGATTTTGGTCGAGGTAGTTGCCGCAGTCTTTGGCGGCGGCGCCGGGGATATCGCCTTCAAAGGCCGCCATAAAGCGATACAGATTCGTGATGAGCGGCACGATGTCGCGGCTTGTCAGATCGCCTTTCATTACCAGGTAAAAGCCGGTGCGGCAGCCCATCGGTCCAAAATAAATAATCTGCTTGGAGATGGCCGGATCGTTTCGTAGATATGTCGCGCCAAGATGCTCGATGGTGTGGCATTCGGCGGTGTTCATCACCGGTTCGCGGTTGGGTTCCTTCATGCGGATATCAAAGGTCGTGACGATCTGGTCGCCAACCGAATCCTTCCGGGAAACATAGATGCCCCGCAGGAGTTTTAAATGATTGACGGTAAAGCTGGGAATTTTTTTGAGTTCATGATCCTTCATCGTAAAAGAGCCTCCTTTTGGTTTTTTAAATCAGATAAATAGGTGTTTAACGCTTCGAGATAGTGCAGCTGGATAGGACCGGCTTCCTGAATGCGGTAGCGGTTTTCAAAGGCTGAGAGCGGGATGGAATGGCGGCCGTCTCTTTGGGCGCCGTCCCAATAATGCTTGAGCACTTCGAAGGGGAGCAGAAAACATTGGTCGATTTTTTTAAAGAGCACGATGAGAAACGCCAGACCGTCTTGTTTTTGAAAGGTATCCATAAATGCGATTTGGTGATCGTGGATATTGTAGAGCGGCAGATTCTTGAGGTTGGTTTCTTTGGCGTCGAAGCAAACGGGAATCCCCTGCACGTTGCCCATGTAGTCGACGGTGCTCTTGGCGTCGAAATAGGCCAGCTTGATGGTGCCCTTTTGCTTGTCGAGTTCGACCGGGGTGATGGCAGTCGGCAGTTTCTGGACGACGGCCAGCTCATGCTCCAGATAGAATTGATTGGTCGTGTTGATCAGGGATTCGAGATAGGAGCCGCGGAGCCCGCGGGAATGCCAATAGCCCATGAAAACCTCCTGTAATATGGTTAGATGCGGGGCAGCGCCAGCCTGAGATGCTTCGCGACGGCACAAAAACGTTCCGGCGGCGGCGCGACCACATCAATGTTTAATTCGGGAATCGTGTAGCGATGCGCGTGAAGCAGCTGATGGTGCAGGCCGTAAAGAGCGGCCCATTCACGGTTGTGGCTGCGGCTGCCATATTTGGGATCCCCGATGATGGGGTGGCCGATGCCGGCCAGCTGTACTCGGATTTGGTGGCTGCGGCCGGAGCCGAGTTCGATGGCGATGAGGCTGGCTGCGTCGCCGGAACAAAGCGGCTGATAGCGCAGCCAGGCTTCCCGCTGCCCATCGGTTTCTTCCTGGACGATATTGGCTCTCGGATTTTTGGTGAGCCTTGAATGCAGCTTGGCACCCCGGGTGATTTTCCCGGCGACAATGGCCCAATAGGATTTGCGGATGAGATGGGATCTGATGGCCGCTGCGATTTGCTTTTGCGTGGGATAGTCCTTGGGAATCAAAACGATGCCGCTGGTGTTGCGATCGAGCCGGTTGGCCGGCGCCGGATGAAAGGTGCCCGAGTGGGGCAGTGTTCCCGCCAGATCGGCCAAAGACGGCGTGCCGGTGTGATCCGGCTGGGTCAACAGACCGACGGGTTTGTTCACGGCGATCAGGTGGTCATCTTCGTAAAGGGGCGGCTGCATCAGAGCCTTCAGGGAATCGGGCAGGCTCGGCTCGCCGGGAGCCGCCGGCTGTCCGCGAAATTGCCGATAAGTTTCTTCAGAAAAATAGAAGGTGAGAACCTGTCCCTTTTGAAGATAGTCTCTGGGGCTGGCACGGTGCCCGTCGAGTTTGATGCGTTTTTTGCGCAGCATTTTCATCAAAAAACCTTTGCTGGCCTGGGGCAGCCACTTGATGAGAAAGCGATCCATTCGCTGCTCTGCAGCATTGTCGGAAATCGTTAATTGGATCATCCCAGTCCACCGTGACTGCAGCCCAAAACATGACGCATTTTATGGATAACCATCGAGCGAATGGCGCGACGGCCCGGCCCCAGATATTTTTGCGGGTCAAAAGCGTCGGGATGCTCGATAAAGAACTGGCGGATACAGGCGGTCATTACCAGATTTAAATCGGTTTCGATGTTGATCTTGGCGATGCCGAGTCTGGCGGCCTCTCGCAGCATATCCTCCGGAACGCCTTGAGCGCGGTTGATGTCGGCGCCGTATTGATTGTTCAGATCCACAAATTCTTTCGGAACCGAAGAAGCACCGTGGAGCACCAAGGGAAAGCCCGGCAGCTGATTGGACATATCCTGCAGGCGCTCGAAGGCTAAGGTGGGTTCGCTTTTGAATTTATAGGGGCCATAGCAGGTGCCGATGGCCACCGCAAGGGAGTCCACCCCGGTGGCGGCGACAAAATCGACGGCGTGGTTCGGATCAGTCAGCGCCAGGGGCACATCGGATTCGGCGTCGCCGTGCAGATCGCCGAGCCCGCCCTCGACGACGACCCCGTGATCGTGGGCGTAGTCGACGACTTTTTTGGTCAGCGCGATGTTTTCTTCAAAGGGCAGCCGGGAGCCGTCGATCATGACGGAAGTGTAGCCCGAGTCGATGCAGGCGACACAGGTTTCGTAATCCGGGCCGTCGTCCAGATGCAGACAGACGGGCACGTCGCTGGTGGCCACGGCGGCCTCCACCAGCTTGATCAGATAGACCGGGTTGGTATATTCCCGGGATTTCTCGGAAACCTGAAGGATCACCGGGCTGCTTTCCCGTTCGGCCGCGGAGATGATTCCCTGAATGATTTCCATATTATTGGCATTGAAGGCGCCGATGGCATAATGTCCGGACTGGGCGGCTTCGAACATGCGTTTGGATGTGACGAGTGGCATGATTCCTCCTTTGTCACAAATTAGCAATGAGGCATTGACAAATGAAGTATAAATGAACGAGATCATTATACCGCTTTGCCGGACGAACGGCAAACGATCAGAGAAAAAACAAAATTCTGTGATGCTGCTTATAAAAAATGCGGCTGGTGCAGGATGCACCAACCGCAGAATAATAGTGTCGTGCTGCGGGGATTGAAAAGCGATTTCGGTTTTACCAGGAGCCGCCGCCGCCTCCGCCGCCTCCGCCGCCGGAAAATCCCCCGCCTCCACCGAAGCCGCCTCCGCCGAAGCCGCCGCTTCCTGAGTCGCTGGGGATCTGAATCATCGAGGCGCTCATATTGGCCATGCTGTGGCTAAACGCAGAGGCAAACCAAAGCGTATTCCAAGTGGTCATCGGGCGATAGGTGCTGTACCAACTGGGCGGTTCAACGGCCAGCGATTCAAAACGTTTGGCCCATTGATCGGTGACGCCCAGCACGTAGGCATAGGGCAGCACGTCATAAAAATAGGCGGGATTGTCGTTAAGCAATACCCTAAGACGATCGGCTTCGGCCAGTTCGATAAAGTGCTTGAAGCCCAGCACTTCTCCGAGCCAGGTATTGCCGTTGGGCGTGCGTTTGGTCGCCTTGGCGCTGATAAGCATCAGCAGGGGAATCGCAGCGACGGGGACAGGCATCAGCGGGGAAAGCTTGACGGCGGTCACCGTGCCGACGCCCGCCGTGGCCGCTGCGGTGATCAGGCCGAAGAAAATACAAACGCCCCGACGACTGGCGGCCTTCATGCCCGCCCCGTATTCCAGGAAATGCCCGAGCCAAAAGGCGGGACTGAGAAGCATGGCGCCTAACAGAACTGTACAGAGAAGGAAAGGATAAAGATCGAAGCCGCCGCGCCAGGCGTAGCAGATCGCATATCCGGTGAAAAGGGTGACGGCGATCGCCAGGCTGATCAGCACGGCCTTCAGAGCCCGGGATGCAGAAGTGAACAGTTCGGTATTCGGCTGATGGAAAGTGTCCATCACCATGGTTTTGCCTTCGCTGACCGTTTGATAAAAATCGTCGGCCAATTGATCGCTGGTGACCGTTCGGCGGCCGGCGGAAAAAAGGCTGTTGAAAATCAATTGGGTATAGGCCGGGGCATCGGCCGGCAAATCTTTTTGCCAGCGGAAGGTAAAGACCTTGTCGGCCGTCTCTTCAATGGTGAGGTATCCCTGTGAAGCCAGATAAATGATCATAGCGAGAATATCCTGCTGATCGGTGCTGCCGTCGACGATGGTGCCCACCTGGGCCGGATCGAATCCGCGGGGCGCATTAAAGAAAACGGGCATCACGGGTTTTTCGTCCCGGCCGTAACGCCAGAACAGAATGACCGCGGCAATCAGGGCGATGATGGCCGCACCCGCAGCCAGGGGCACACGATCGCTGGGTTTGCGCGCGCCGACAAAATACCCTTCCGGCAGACGCAGATTGATGGTCAGGGTTTGGCTGGCGGAGAGGCCGCGGTCCACCCGGCCGGTGAGGGTTTTGCCGCTTATGTGGTAGTACACGTGCGTCGAGCCGGTGCTGCCGTATCCGCCGCTGTAAAAATGCAGCTTTTTGGCAGAAAACTTTTTGGGCAGATCCACGCGGAAGGTCATGCGGCTGATGGCTGTGGGCCAAAGCCGTGGTGCCAGATTAAAATAGACGTCGTCGAAATCGGTGATGCCGTCATCACCGGGATCCCATCGGTAGCGGATTACATACGTTTTGTTGCCGATGACGGTGGCGTCGCTGCTGCCGATGCGGATCACCGTGTTGTTGTCTTGGGTGCTGACAGCCGTTTTGCCGCCGTCGACCCGGATGTTGGTGATGGCGGCATGGTAGTCGCTTGCCACGGGTTTGCCGTTGATTTGCCTGTAAAAGGTGCCGCGGTTGGGAATGTATCGGTAAATCCCGTGGCGCGCTTCATTGAAGTTAATGCGAATGGTTTCAGTGACGTCGTAGGCGTGATCTTCCCGAACCGTGAGCCTTGTGTGCCAGGAAGGGGTGGTGTAGCCGCCCTCGTCGGCCAGGACGGGAGAAGAGAAGCCTATCAGAACGATGGCGATGGCAAGGATGAGCCCCAAGCGCAATGGGAGCCGGGGATTTTTAAGCAAAGTCATAATCACCTCCGATATGCATCAAAGCTTTGCAGTGTTTTGATAAATAAAGCCCGGAAAGGCCGGGCTGCAATTGGCAGGAAAAAGTTAAAATTGGACCTTGACGTTTTCACGTTCGGCATCGGCCGCTTCGAAATAGGGCTTTGCCGTGTAGCCGCTCATGCCCGCGACAATGGACGCCGGGAAAACTTCCGTTTTATTATTAAAGGTCTTGACCGTAGCGTTGTAATATTTACGGGCGTTGGCAATGTCCTCTTCGATGGCCTTCAGCTGGTTTTGCAGATCGACGAAATTGGCGTTGGCCTTTAAATCAGGATAGGCTTCGGCGACGGCAAAAAGCTGCCGCAGGGTGCCGGTCAGGGCATTTTCGCTGTCGATTTTGGCTGAAAGATCGGCGGGGGCTGTCCGCATGGCGGTATTGCGGGCCGCAATCACCTGCTCCAGGGTTTCGGATTCATGGCGGGCGTAGCCTTTGACGGTTTCCACCAGATTGGGAATCAGGTCGTAGCGTTTTTTGAGGTAGACATCAATGGTGGCGAAGCCTTCCTCCACCTGGTTTTCGGCGCGGACGAAGCTGTTTTTCGTGGCGATGAACCACAGCGCGATAATAACAATCAGCGCGACAATGACAATAATGGCGATCATTAAGAACCTCCTGAGATAAAAAATGGGTCATGCAGTGGCGCCATCCGCGGAAGAACGGCACCAGGGACCGGGAAAATATAGTTTTTTAATTATAGCATACTTTTTGGTTAAATGCGAATTCTCGGTCGCAGGCGATTGCACTTGTCAAAACTTTCTTTTATAATAAGAATCGGATCACCGCATGAAGACGGCATCACCGAAACAAAAAGTTCAGGCGCTCTGTGAAGGAGCGCTTGGTTTTCAAATAAAATTAAAACGCAGATGCGTTGCGAACGTGCGTTAATTATAAAGAATGGGAAAGGATCAGTGCCGTGAAGAAATTATCCTGCACAACAGAAAGTGTTCACAAGACGGAAATTTATATCCAAAAAGGACTCAGAGATCATCTCTTTGAGCTCGACAGCCTGTTCAAAAAATACCGGACCATTGTCATCATCACCGATGAAAATGTCGCCGGTTATTATTTGAAAGGTATTGTCAAGCAATTTGCCTCTTTTGGCGGGACGGTGCGGCAAATTGTGCTTGAACCGGGCGAGCCCACCAAAAATTTGGGCCAGGCTGAAGAAATTTATTATAAGCTGGCGGAGTTCGGCGTGACCCGGGCCGATGCCATTGTGGCGCTCGGCGGCGGCGTGATCGGCGATTTGGCAGGTTTTTGTGCAGCGACTTATATGCGGGGGATCGATCTGTATCAAATTCCGACATCGCTCATCGCGATGAGCGACAGCGCCGTCGGGGATAAAACCGGGGTGGATCTTGATATCGGTAAAAATATGGTGGGGGCTTTTTATCCGGCAGAGGCCGTCTTCGTGGATCCGGTGTTTCTCCAAACGCTGGACGATCGTTTCTTCATTGACGGGATGGCCGAAGTTATCAAATACGGCTGCATCGCTTCCGGCAAGCTTTTCGTACGTCTCACCGGCTACCAGTATCAGGAAGATCTGCTGGATGACATGGACAGCGTGATTGCCAAGTGCTTGCAGATTAAGCGCAATGTGGTCGAAGAAGATGAACGGGAATCCGGCATTCGCCGCATTTTGAATTTTGGGCATACCATCGGCCACGTGATCGAAAACTATTTCGGCTACGGCACCTATACGCACGGCGAAGCAGTGGCCATCGGCATGTATAACATCACGCGGATGAGCGTGCGGGAAGGCATCACGTCCGAAGAAGATCTGGCCAATCTGGGGCAGATCCTCGATACTTACGGTTTACCCAGGGAATTGCCGGAGATGGATCTTGATCGCGTCAATGCGATTTTGCAAAATGATAAGAAATTTGAAGGTGATGTGCTTAATCTTTGTGTGATGCCTCAAATCGGCACGGCGGAAATTGTGCGGGTGCACAAGAACATGGCCATCGAATTGTTCCAGGCGGAATAGGAGGTCAGGATGAGACAAATCCTGAAACCGCACCCTATTTGCGGCGAAATTGTCGCGCCGCCGTCCAAGAGTGTGAGCCATCGCATGGTGATGGCCGCGGCGCTGGCCAAAGGCGAAAGCACCGTGCATCACGTGCTCTTGTCGGAGGATTTAAAGGCGACTTGCGCCGCGATGGAAGCGCTGGGCGCACATATTGAAAGTGCGGCGGAGTCCCGCGGACTGGTGACGTTAACGATCCGCGGCTGCGATCGTCCGAAGGCAGCGGCCGGGGCGACCATTTATTGCCGGGAGTCGGGTTCGACCTTGCGTTTTATGTTGCCATTGGCGGGAATGCATGCGCGGGATTTGCACATCACCGGTGAAGGTCGGCTGAGTGAGCGCCCTTTGGGTCCCTTCCGGGAGAATTTTACCGCGCACGGCGTGCAGTGGACGGCGCCGGAGAATCGGGAGCTGCCGCTGACGCTGAACGGCGGTCTTCAGCCGGGGCATTTTCTGCTGCCGGGGAATCTTTCGTCTCAATTTATTACGGGGTTGCTTTTTGCGCTGCCGCTCCTCGACGGCGACTCAACCATTGATGTGATCACCGAGATGGAATCGGCGCCCTATGTGGCTATCACGCTGGCGGTGCTGGGGCAGGCAGGGATTGTCGTTGATGCCAGTGCGGATTTCAGGCATTACCGTATTGCCGGCGGACAGCATTATGCGCCCGGGGTGTTCACCGTGGAAGGTGACTATTCCCAGGCGGCGTTCTGGCTGGCTATAGGGGTGCTCAGCGGACCGGTGACTTGTCGGGGATTGCTCTTTGATTCGGCCCAGGGCGACGCCCGCGTTGTCGATTGGATGCGTGAAATGGGCGGTGACATCACACGGACGGCCGATGGTTTTTGTGCCAGACCCAGTCGGCTTCGCGGCATCGAGATGAACGTGAGCCAGTGCCCGGATCTGGTGCCCGTGCTCGCGGTATTGGCAGCGGCGGCTTCTGGAACAAGCCGAATCGTCGGTGCCGGCCGCCTCCGTCTGAAGGAATCGGACCGGCTGGCGGCCATGACGACGGTCCTCACCGCCCTGGGCGCCGATGTAAAAGAAAAGCCGGAAGGCCTCGTGATTCGCGGCGGCAGGCCCCTGAAGGGCGGCCGCGTCTCGAGTTTTAACGATCACCGGGTGGCGATGGCATTGGCCACGGCATCGACTGTGTGCGCAGCGCCCGTGGTGCTCGACGGAGCGGAAGCGGTACAAAAATCCTATCCTCAATTTTGGGAAGATTTTGTGAAAATGGGAGGACAATTGGCATGACATCCTTTTGGGGCAATCATTTAAAGCTTTCAGTCTTTGGCGAATCCCACGGCAGAGCCATCGGGGCAGTGATCGACGGGCTGCCGGCGGGGATTCCCATCGACGAAACAGCCATTGCGAAGGAAATGGACCGCCGGGCATCCCGAGGAAAGGTCCTGGCGACGCCGCGCAAAGAAGCGGATACCGTTAATATTGTTTCCGGATATTTTGAAGGGCACACCACGGGGACGCCGCTGACGGGCATGATTGAAAATACAAACACCCGCTCCGGGGATTATGCCGGGACGAAAAACAAAATGCGGCCGGGTCACGCGGATTATACGGCTTGGCTCAAATACGGCGGTTATCAGGATTATCGCGGCGGCGGACATTTTTCCGGTCGGCTGACGGCGCCGGTTGTTTTTGCCGGAGCGGTGGCCAAGCAGGTGCTGGCGGCGAAAATCGAAGGGCTGCAGGTAGGTTCGCGGATTCTTTGCATCGGGGGCGTGGCAGATGAATCGATCGTCATACCGGAAGCTTACGCTGATTTGCAGTATTGCGACGCAAACTGGCCGGCGATCGACGAAAGCCGCATCCCCGAGATGCAGGCGGCGGTATCCGAGGCGCGCGCCGATAAAGATTCGGTAGGCGGTATCATTGAGGGCTATGTCACCGGGGTACCCGGCGGGCTGGGCTCGCCGATGTTTGAAACGGTGGAAAGCCGGCTTGCTGCACTGCTCTTTGCCATTCCCGCTGTCAAAGGGGTTGAATTCGGTTCGGGCTTTGCCATGAGCGGGATGCGGGGCTCTGAGGCGAACGATGCCTTTTATATGGATGGCGATCGGGTGAAGACGCGGACCAACCACAACGGCGGCGTCAACGGCGGCATCACCAACGGCATGCCGTTGGTCTTTCGTGTGGCATTTAAACCTACACCGTCCATTGCCCAGCCGCAGGCGACGATCGATATGGCCCGGCGGGAAGACACGACGATTGAAATCACCGGGCGGCACGATCCCTGTATTGTGCTCCGGGCGATCCCGGCGGTGGAAGCGGCGACGGCGCTTTGTCTGCTCGATTTGATTTTGGAGGATGGCCGATGAGCGGGTATTTGACAAACACTGCCGCAAATCCGGAAAATTTAAACGCGATTCGCGAATCCATTGACGCCATCGATCGGCAGATGGCCGCGCTCTATGAAGCGCGCCTGAACTGCGCGACGGCGGTGGCGCACTACAAGCACGTGAGGCATCAGCCGATTTTCGACGCGGTGCGGGAAAAGGCCGTGATTGACAAAAATGTGTCCCGGCTGAAAAATCCAGAGGCTTACGGCCATTATTACCGTGCGTTTCTCCAGCACCTGATGGATCAGTGCAAGGATCTGGAAGCGGCGGTCATTGCCGAAATGGACGCCGCTGAGGCAGGGGCATATCCGCGTTCTGAATAAAAACCGCTGTCTTTCTGTTTTGATATTGAAGGGCGGTGAAAACAGGCTAAATAAATTTTGCAAAGTCGCCGTCCGATAGGGTATAATGGCTCAAATTTATCATTTGCCGAAGAACATGGCATACGGAAATGAATTAGACAACAAGACATATTGAGCTGAAAGGAGCATCATGAAAAGATTTAAAAAGGTATTGATTGCCAATCGCGGTGAGATTGCGATTCGTATCATCCGCGCCTGCCATGAATTGGGCATTTCGACCATTGCGATTTACGCACAGGAAGATAAGATGTCGCTGTTCAGGACCAAAGCGGACGAAGCATACCGCATTACCTCGGCCGGCGGACCGGTGCAGGCTTATTTGGATATTGATAAAATCATTGCGCTTGCGCTTGAAAAAGGAGCGGATGCCATTCACCCGGGATATGGCTTCTTGTCGGAAAATCCGGCTTTTGCCAAAAGATGTGAAGAAGCGGGAATTGCTTTTATCGGGCCGACCCACGCCATGATGGAACAGATGGGCGATAAAATTCAGTCCAAAATCATGGCGAAACAAGTGGACGTGCCGACGATCCCCGGCGTTGAAAAACCGATTGAAACGGACGAACAGGCCATCGAATTTGCCAAGGTCGCCGGCTATCCGATCATTTTGAAGGCGGCGGCCGGCGGCGGGGGCCGCGGTATGCGCATCGTTCGCGATGAAAAGCAGCTGCTCAAGGAATATCATTCTGCGGTTTCGGAAGCGACCAAGGCTTTCGGGGACGGCACCATTTTCATCGAAAAATATCTGGAAGAGCCCAAGCACGTGGAAGTGCAGGTGCTAGGCGACCAATACGGTCATGTGGTTCATCTGTTTGAAAGAGACTGCTCGATTCAGCGCCGTCACCAGAAGGTGATTGAGTTCACGCCCTCGCTGTTTTTATCCGAAGAAAAACGGCAGGAAATCTGTGCCGATGCGATCAGACTCGCCAAATCAGTGAATTATTGCTCGGCCGGGACCATTGAATTTTTAATTGATAAACATGGCAATCACTATTTCATCGAAATGAATCCCCGCATCCAGGTAGAACACACGGTGACGGAATTGGTGACTGGCATCGATATCGTACAGGCGCAGATCCAGATTGCCGAAGGCTATGCGCTGGATTCTGAGGAAATCGCCATTCCTTCCCAGAAAGCGATCGCCACCCGCGGCTACGCCATTCAGTGTCGAGTCACTACTGAAAATCCGAAGATGCACTTTATGCCGGATACCGGCCAAATTGACGTGTACCGGACGGCCAGCGGCCCCGGCGTGCGCCTTGACGGCGGCAACGGGTTTACCGGCTCGGTGATCTCGCCCTATTATGATAGTCTGCTCGTGAAGTGCACGGCCTATGGCCGCAGCTTTGAAGATACCCGCCGCAAAGCGCTGCGCGCACTCAAAGAAACCATCATCGAAGGAGTCGAAACCAACAAGGATTTTTTGATCAACGTATTGGAGCATCCACTTTTTAAAGCCGGGAAATGCAATACGAAGTTCATTGACGAACATCCGGAACTCTTCAATATTAATGAACAGAACAGTCAAGCCTATAACACGATGCGTTATATCGGCGACATCGTGGTGAACGAAACTTTTGGCGAAAAACCGGAGCTGCGTGAACCGGCATTGCCAGTCATTCCGGAGGAGGCGGAAATCGGAGCGCTGCGGGGGACCAAACAGATCCTGGACGAAAAAGGACCCGACGGCCTGGTGAATTGGATCAAAGCGCAGGATCGTCTGCTGATCACCGATACGACACTGCGCGATGCCCACCAATCGCTGGTGGCGACGCGGGTGCGCACCCACGATATGACCCGGGTGGCCAAGCAGACGGCTTGGCTCGAACGCGATCTGTTTTCTCTTGAAATGTGGGGCGGTGCGACCTTTGACGTGGCCTATAATTTTTTGAAAGAATCGCCCTGGCGCCGATTGGATGAATTGCGGGAGGCCATTCCGAATATCTGTTTTCAGATGCTCCTCCGCGGGGCCAACGCCGTGGGCTACAAAAATTATCCGGATAATGTGATTCGAGAATTCATCCGTCAATCGGCGGCTTCCGGCATCGATGTGTTTCGCATTTTTGACTCCCTTAACTGGATGGAAGGGATGAAGGTTTCCATCGAAGAGGTGCTCAAAACCGGCAAGATTGCCGAGGTGGCCATGTGTTATACCGGGGATATTCTTGATACAACCAGAACCAAATACAATCTGGATTATTATGTCAAGATGGCGCACGAAATCGAAAAGACCGGCGCGCATATCCTGGCGATTAAGGACATGTCGGCACTGTGCAAACCGGCGGCGGCCAGAAAGCTCGTTTCGACGCTTAAGAGCGAGGTGAAGATGCCGATTCATTTCCATACCCACGATACGGCGGGCAACGGCGTGGCGGCGGAACTCATGGCAGCGCTGGGCGGCGCGGATATTGTGGATGCGGCGCTTTCCGGCATGAGCGGGCTCACGGCTCAGCCGAGCCTCAACTCATTGGTGGCAGCGCTGAAACATTCGCCCTACGACACACAGCTTGACGATCATGACTTGCAGAAACTTTCGGATTATTGGGTGGGCATGCGGCCGACTTACAGCAAATTCGAAAGCGGTCTTAAAAGCGGCAGTACAGAAATTTACGAAATGGAAATCCCCGGCGGCCAGTATTCTAATCTGAAGAGTCAGGTGGAAAGCTTCGGCCTGGGGCACAAGTTCGGCGACGTCAAAGAAATGTACAAAGTGGCCAATCAGTTGCTGGGCGATATCGTAAAGGTGACTCCGTCTTCCAAGGTTAACGGAGATCTGGCGATTTTTATGGTACAAAACGGTCTCGACGCCGATAACATTTATACGAAGGGCAAGGATCTGGCCTTCCCGGCTTCAGTGGTGGATTTCTTCAGGGGGATGATTGGTCAGCCGGCCGGCGGCTTTAATAAACGGCTGCAAAAAATCGTGCTCAAAGGGCAAAAGCCCATTACGGTGCGGCCGGGCGCCCTGCTGCCGGATGAAGATTTTGACGCGATTTGCAAAGAATTTAAGGATGAGTTTGGCAGAGATCTCACCGACCGCGAGGTGATGTCCGCGGCGCTGTATCCGAAGGTCTATAAGGATTATCTGAAATTCCGCAAAGAATACGGCGATCTCGAACGCATGGAAAGCCACGCATTCTTCTACGGCTTGCGCGAAGGCGAAATGACAGAAGTCGAGGTGGAAGACGGCAAGCGGCACATGATCACTCTGGTCAAAATCGGCGATCCCGATGAAGACGGCGAACGGACCGTCACCTTTGAAATTGACGGCTTCCGCCGGCAGATCAAAGTGGAAGACCGTTACTCGCTTTCGTCTCAGACTAAGAGCAAAATGCTCAAGGCCAATCCGAATAACAAAAAGGAAATCGGGTCCGGCATCCCGGGAACCGTTTTGAAGGTGCTCGTGAACGAAGGGGATGCGGTGAAGGAAAACCAGGCGCTTGCGGTAGTGGAAGCCATGAAGATGGAAACGGAAATTGTCGCGACGGCGAACGGCACTGTCAGCGCCATTTATGTCTCTGAAGGACAGAAGGTGGAATCCGGCGAATTGATGATGACCTTGGCATAAACAAAAATTGGATAGAAAAAATAGTGATGTGATCTCTTATTGAGATATGGTAATCTTCACCCCATTTGTTTTTAAAAACAAGTGGGGTGTTTTTTAGCGGCAGAGAAACGATGTTAATATGTTCGATTGTCAAATCATCTAAAGGAATTAATCGATATTTGAAAACGAGATCACTATAAGGAGTGATTTATTGTTGCATTACTTAGAGAATACAACGACATGCTGGAAAGATTGAGGGACCAACATAATTTGAAAAGAAAGGAAGAAAAGACATGAGCAATGGGAGAATAAAAACAGTTTTGGAGAAAAAAGAGGTGTTGGCTATCTCACGATGAATTATCATGATTTGGCAGCCTACTTGGAAAAAGGAGAAAAACCGACACAGAAAGTTGTCAGTTTGACAAGGGATTTTAAAGAGGGCGCCAGTGCTTTTATCGAAAAAAGAAAACCGCAGTTTAGAGGAGAATAAATATGGCAGAAGCGCGGATAAAGGAATTGTTAAAAACGGTCCAATACGCGCCCGGCTAAAAAAGTGATCCGAATTTCGCCATCCATTACGGGTAGCTTTTTTAATGATGGAACAGTGAGACGACATCAAAAAGAAATACTTCAAAAGAATGAGAACGAATGAAGATGAGGAGGTCACTCTATCGCGGGATGTCAACGTTACAATATCCTGATATGATCATGATGTCAAATCAATTCAAATTTAAAGGGGGGAGGAAACCATGGTACAAATTGATTTAAAAGACCGCGTTGCTTTGGTGACAGGAGCAGCGGCGGGCTTGGGAAAAAAGACCGCTTGTCTGTTAGCGGATTGCGGCGCCAATATTGTGATTGGCGACATGGATGCACTTGGTGGCAAGGAAACGGCCAAAGAAATCGAAAAAGATTTAGGGGTCCAAGCTTACGCAGTGACCTGCGACGTGACGGATTACGATCAGGTAAAAGCCATGTTTGATCTGGCGAAGGAAAAGTTTGACCGCATCGATATGGTTGTTAACGCTGCCGGTATTTGTGTCTATCAGATGCTTCATGAAGCTGATCAACGGGCTGTCAAAAAAATGATTGATATCAATGTTAACGGGACGGACAATGTTGACAGATTGGCATTGACCTATATGAAAGATCAGCACCAGGGACGGGTTGTTAATTTTGCATCTGTCGCGGGCAGAGGCGGCAGCATTTTGGTACCGCATTATGCCATGACCAAGAGTGCCATTATTAATTTGACGCAAAGTTATGCACAGTTAGGGGCAAAATATGGGCTTCAATACAATAGTATTTGTCCGGGTATTATTAAAACGGAAATTTGGATGAAATATTTAAGACAGATTATTCCTGGAGATGCATCGAAACAGGATGTATTTTTCAATCAGTTCTGTGAAGATCATATTCCACTGGCAAGACCTCAGGAAACGGAAGATATTGCCAATGGTGTTTTGTTCTTGGTTTCTGATTTGGCTAAAAACATTACAGGTCAGGCCCTTAATGTTTGCGGCGGCATGCACATGGATTAAAGAGGACAGAAGGGAAGGTAAAAAATGAAATATGAAATTAATATGCCGAAGTTTGGCGCAACGATGGAAGACGGTGAAATCGTGGAATGGTATGTGAAGGTCGGGGATGCTGTTAAAAAGGGGGATAAGCTTTGCAGTATTATGACAGAAAAATTGACAAATGATCTTGAAGCGATGCACACGGGAACGGTTGCTGAGATTATTACACAAGTTGGAGAAAAAGCGAATTGCGGGGATATCATCGGCTATATTGAAGAATAAAAAACGGTGAAAAAATGGAAGTAGGAGAAACGACAAAAGATGGCAAAACCATCAGCAAAATTGAAAAGGTTGTAGGGATTCGCAAAGCGACGTTTGAAGGGCTCCAGGAAAGCTTTCGACGTTCACCCCAGGTTTCTGGCTTTGTTCATGTGGATGTGGACGGTGTTGTTAAATTGCGTAAAAAGCTGAAAACAGCAGGATATAAAGTCAGCGTTACCGATATTTTCATCAAGTTAGTCGCAATGGCCATTCAGAAACATCTGGAAGTGAATTGCTCTCGTGTAGAAAATGAGATTCATTATTATTCGTCGATCAATATCGGTGTGGCTGTCGGGACACCGGCAGGGATGCTCATTGTACCGGTCATCAAAAATTGCGAAAGCAAGTCATTGTTTGATATTTCAGCAGAGATGAAAGATATCCAAAACAAAATAAAAAGCAATCAATTGACCATGGACATGATGCAAGGCGGCACGTTTACGTTGAGCAGTATTGGCATGTTTGATGTGGACAATTCAGACGCGATCTTAAATATTCCCCAATCTGCAATCGTTGTGGTTGGCCGTATTAAAGATGAACCAGTCGTACTCGAAAATAAAACGATCGGTATTCGGCCAAAAGCTTATTTATCGGTCACCTTTGATCATGGAACCATTAATGGCGCACCGGGATCGAAATTTATGAAGGCATTTTCTCATATGGCCGAAAAAGCCGATGAAATTATTGAATGGGAATGAAAAGAGAGGTTATTTCATGAAATATTCAAAAGAGTATTACTTGGATTCTTACGAAAAGCTGACGTTTGCCAGACAGTATGAAATGAAAGTGCCGGAATTGTTGGCAACGGGCAAATTGCCAGGGTTTTATCACTTGGCGGTTGGGCAGGAAGCAATTCAGATGGCCATTTATTTGGAAAAGGAAGCGGGGGATTGGCTCAGTCCGCATCCCAGATGTCACCCACTATATGCATTGACCTGCGGAATTAATGATTTTACAACAGAAATGATTGGCCGAAAAAGTTCGCTTTGCGAGGGTGTTGCAAGTTATGTGCATATTTTTTCGCCAGAAAATCACATTTGCCCGTCCAACGGGCTGATGGGTGAAAATCAAGCCATTGGCGCTGGTTTTGGTCTGGCGATGACAGAATTTGATGATACAGACGGTTGTTTGATTTTGGGTATTGGTGACGGGACCTTGGAAGAAGGCGCCGTGAACGAAGTCATGAATGTGATTGCGTCGAGAAATTTAAAAGTTTGCATGATCATTGAAAACAACGACATCACCATTTCAACCAGAAAACATGACGTAAGCCGATTGAAAGACCCGGGAGAAAGGGCTTATGGCTTCGGTCTTCCGGTTGTATTTGGCGATGGCAATGATATTTTTGAAGCGAGAGAACTCATCCGTATCGGGCTTGAAAAAGCGCGAAGAGGCGAGCCGAATGTTATTTCGTTAAAGACTTATCGTTTGCGGGGGCATTTCGAAGGCGATCCGACGGTTTATCGTAATCCGAAAGAAACGGAAGAAGCGATGAAACACGAACCGGTGAAGCGTTGCCGGGAATATATAATGAACCTCGGCATCGCGACGGAAAAAGAATTAAATCAAATTGACGCCGAACAACAGGCCATTGTTGATGCGGCTTTTGCTCAGGCCGTTAAAGCCGATCTTCCGACACCAGAAGATGTGATCGGGCCGGAATTGGTCTTCGCAGATTAATCATGAAAATAATGAAAGGGGATGAATAAAATGGCTGAAATGACAATGATTCAGGCGTTGAATACAGCTCTCAGAGAAGAAATGGAGCGTGATGAGAATGTATTTATAATCGGCGAAGATTTAAGAGAAATGGGCAGTACCTTTGGTGTGACAACAGGTCTTTATCAAACGTGGCCGGATAGAGTAATCAATACCCCATTGGCTGAAGCCGGTACTGCCAATATGAGCGTTGGCGCGGCTTTATACGGAAAGCGGCCGGTTTTTGAAATTATGTTCGCAGATTTTTCAACCCTCATTTATGATGCGATTGTCAATCAAGCATCCAAAATGCGATACATGTCGCATGGAAAAGTCACTTGTCCCATTGTCTTCCGTGGCCCGCAAGGGGCAGGCGGCGGCATCGGTGCGCATCATAGTCAAACGGTTGACAGTTGGTTTATGAATGTCCCAGGTCTAAAAATGGTGACGCCATCGACACCTCAGGATGCTTATGGATTATTGAAAGCATCGATTAGAGATAATAATCCGGTTTTGTTCTGGGAACACAAAGCACTTTACAGAGTTCCCGGAGAAGTGATGACTGGCGACGATCAAATCGTCCAAATTGGGCAGGCTAAGACGGTTAAAGAAGGGAGCGATATCACCATTGTTGCCAACCAGCTGATGTTGATGTCAATCCTTAAGACTTTACCGGAAATTGAAAAGGAAAGCATCAGTGTGGAATTGATTGACCCCCGGACCATTAAACCATTTGATTATAAAGCCGTAGAAACTTCTGTGAAGAAAACGGGAAGATTGCTGCTGGTGTCAGAAGGTTGTCGAGAAGGGAATTGGACCGCAGAAATTGCATCTAATATTTCGGAAAGTTGTTTCAAATCGCTGAAAAGCCCGGTGAGAAGACTTGGCGCAGTGGATTCCCCCATTCCATATGCAAAAGCAGAATTATTCATGATTCCAAGCATGGAAAGTGTCATCAAGACCGTCGGAGAAATGATGCAATAAAGCTATCTAAAACAATGATACCGGCACAATGCCGGCATCATTGTTCTATTTCATGGGATTTTTAGAACTGCACTTTGCTTTCTTCGGACAATAGGCGCATGAGCGAGACGCGGTTGGGGACATTGAGCTTTTCATAAATGTGTTGAATGTGGGTTTTAACCGTGTTGAGACTGATAAAGGTTTTCTCAGCAATGGCCGTGTTTGTTAATCCCTGTGAAATGAGCACGGCGATTTCCCATTCTCGATCAGTTAATTTCTGTTTGATGTTTGAATAATCCAGGCGATCTTCGCTGGTTACATGGGAAGAACGGAAAATGAATAGCGTGTAGTTCAAAATAACTTTATCGAAGTTTTCATCCCTTGATACAAAAGGACTGGTCCAGAATTCATAGAGTTGATTGTTTGCAGGGACAATAATATGATCATTATTGCTCAAAAGCTGTTTCCGGAATTGATTAATGACATAATTTTCGATAAACAGATCGGCTTTTTCTGATTCGGAAAGTACTGCATTGACATTGCGAAAAAGGGTGCGGTAAAGATCACGGCAGTATCGGTGAGCGCAGTGATTGGATTTTACAATCGTTTGTTTGCTGTCCATGATTAAAACGCCAAAAGTGGCATCGCGAAAACAGGAATCAAAGAGCTTTTCGGCCAAAGGATTTTACCGAAGCAATTTGCGCGATTACCGCATTTCCGAATGATTTTATGCCACATATTACAAATGTCATCGCGATGGAAGATGTTCAGTCCAAGGTAAAAGAAATGATTTTAGGAAAGACCAGCGATATCAAGGTGATGATTGATCCTCAGCGATAATATCGGGTGAGAAAGGGCTAAAAAAGTGGATTATCAGAGAATGTACCAAAAAAAGGAAGTGAGTGTGGAAGAAGCGCTTTCGCACATTCGCGACGGAAGCAGAATCATCACTTCCCTTTGTGCACAAGCACCGTTTCTGCTTCTAAAGCATTTGCATGAGGTTGCCGATACAGGGAAAAAATTTAAAATTTACAGCAATATGAATCTCCAGGCATATCCGTATTTGTCAGACGAAAAATATCGGGACAGGATTGATATTGACTGCTTGTTTCAAATGGTGGGAGACCGCGTCGGCCATCAAAAAGGATTGGTGAATTATGTGCCGGGGCATCTTCACGATGGCACATGGCGATGGGCGGAAATTAACAGGCCGAATGTTTTTATCGGAGCCGTATCTTCAATGGATGAAAACGGATATTGCAGGTTTTCGTTAAGCAATATTCATGAGCAGGCATTTGCTCGAAAAGCAGATTTGGTTATTTGTGAAGTGAATCCAAATTTGCCACAGGTGAATGGCGAGACGGAAATTCATATCAGTGATATCGATTATGTTGTTGCCTCGAAAGAGCCGGTTCCGGTTTTGCCGGAGCAGAGTCGGCTTTCGCCCATTGATGAAAAAATTGGAGAGCATGTAGCCTCGTTAGTAAAGGATGGGGATACGATTCAATTAGGCATCGGTAAAATGCCTGATGCGGTGGCAAATAGCCTGCTGGATAAAAAAGATCTCGGGGTTCACACGGAATTAATGTCCGATGCAATCTATCGATTGACAGAGGCCGGTGTTGTGACGAACGGCCGAAAAACACTGCATCGGGGAAAATCCATTGCGACCTTTGCCATGGGAAGCCAGAAATTGTATTCAATGATGAATCAAAATCCGTCGGTTTGGATTATGTCCGGTAATTATGTGAATCATCCTGGCGTGATTGCTCAAAACGACAATATGGTCTCAATCAACACGGCCATCGAGGTGGATCTGACAGGGCAGGTTTGTTCGGAAAGCATCGGGAGCGTGCAGTATAGCGGCACCGGCGGCGCGGTTGACACGGCTCAGGAGGCATCAGCTTCTAAAGGTGGGAGATCGATTATCGCGCTGCATGCGACGGCGCAAAAAGGAAAGTGTTCGACCATTAACGCCGTGCAGACACCGGGAGCGATCGTCACGCTGTCTCGCAATAATGTCGATTATATTGTGACGGAATTCGGCATCGCACCGATGCGGGGAAGAAATGTCCGGCAAAGAATGGATAATTTAATCGCGATTGCACATCCGGATTTCAGAGAAGAAATTAAAAAGGCAGCAGAGAAAACCTTGTTGCGCTGAAAAATGGCGGCAAAAAGATAAATGATTAAATTACGGGGAAATCACGGGGAGAGTCGTATGAGCAAAAAAATAACAATTGTCGGGGGCGGCCCGGGCGGATACATTGCGGCGATACGGGCAGCACAGCTTGGGGCACAGGTAACACTTATTGAAAAAGATCGATTAGGCGGAACTTGTCTCAATGTTGGCTGTATTCCGACCAAATGTCTTTTGCATACGGCAAAATTATTGGAGGACATCCGGCATCAAAGTGCGCAAATTGGCATTGATATCAGTGGTGTACAGCTTAATTTCTCGAAAACCATGGCCCACAAGAATGCCATTGCCAGGCAATTGGTGAATGGGGTCAGCGGCTTGATGCGCGCCAATCACATTCGGGTGATTGCGGGCAAGGCACATTTTGTCGCGCCGGGGAAAATGCAGGTGCAGACGGCCGATGGCCAAAGACAAGCCATCAATGCAGATGCCATCGTTTTGGCCACGGGGTCGGTTAATGCGGTGCCGCCAATCCCAGGAATAAAAGCATCGTCACATTGTATGGATTCAACGGGTGTTTTGGCTTTAGAGCAGCTGCCGAAAACCATGATCGTGATTGGGGCCGGTGTGATCGGCCTTGAGATTGCCTGTGCCTATGCCGCCTTTGGAACGAAAATCACCGTGGTTGAAGCCCTTGATCACGTTCTGCCGATGTTGGATGAAGATATTACGGCGGTTGGATTGAGGCACATGAAACGCATGGGCATCACATTTCAAATGGCTTCACCGGTGCGATTGGTGGAAGATATGGACAATGGCGCCCGTGTGCTTTGTCAAACCCAGCGGGGGAGCACGTTGCGTTTGAAGCCGAAAAAGTATTGGTGGCTGTCGGCAGAAAAGCCAATACGGCGGCATTAAATCTTAATCTCGGTGGTGTTGCAAATGAAGCTGGGAAAATTATCGTGAATGATCATATGCAGACCAATATCAAAAGCATCTACGCGATTGGCGATTGTGTTAAAGGGCATGCTCAGCTTGCGCATGCGGCATCGCGGATGGGCGAGATCGCCGCGGAAAATATCATGGGACTCAATACGATTTATGATGAATCGACGAATCCGACGTGCGTTTATATGGAGCCGGAAGCAGCCGCTGTGGGACTGCGTGAGGGTCAATTGAAGGCAGGAAGTTATAAAGTTGGAACCTTTCCGATGATAGCCAACGGCAAAGCTCTGATTGTAAACGGCGGCGAAGGTTTTATTAAAATCATTGCGGACACAAAAACGGAGAAAATTATAGGCATACATATGATCGGTCCGCGGGCAACGGATTTGATTGCCGAAGGCGCAGTGGCCATTCGCATGGGGATGAAGGTTGATGAATTGACTGAAACGATTCATTCGCATCCAACGATTTCAGAAGCCGTTAGAGAAGCCGCTTTATCGGTTCAAGGGCGCACCTTGAATATGCCGCCAATCAAATAAACGAAAAGAAGGTGAATGATGCATTGCAAAGTGACATTAAGCGCGAATGCAGGAATAGCCATTCAATTTGGCGGTAAAAAGATTTTGGTGGATGCGTTTTCTGAAAGAGCAGATGACGGGATTTCCGTTGTCACGCCGGAAATGTTTGCACAATTGATCGAATCTTCGGATTTTTCGGATCCGGACTATCTCTTTTTTACGCATGGCCATGCGGATCATTATTCTGAAGTGATGACCAAAAAGTTTTTGGCACATGATCCTAGCTGCACGGTGATAGGACCGAGCACGATCAAAAATGCCAGAGGGACGCATCTATACATCGAATTAAATCATGATTTTGTGTACCAATCAGGCAGTTTGCGTTTTAATTTTATAGCATTGGCTCACGAAGGTGGAAAAGATAAAGCGACACCCCATTTTGGTTGTGTTTTAACCGCCTCCGACGAAAACTTGGAAGAGCAGGCTTCAATTCTGATCGCGGGCGATGCCGAAATCGGGTCTTCTAAAGTGGAAGCGGTGGCTCAGCAAGGTCAAATTGATCTCGCCATTTTGGATTTTCCATGGCTGACAGCTCAAAAAGGAAAAGCGGTTTTGTTTGAAACGCTGAGGCAATCCAAAATAATTCTTTATCACCTTCCGCGTAAGTGCGAAGATCAATACGGGTATCTTTCTGCAGTAGATTATGCACGGACACGGGTCCCAGAAGACATGGAAATTGGGGTGCTCAATGAATTTTTGGCATCAAAGACCATGACATTGGGGGACAATCATGCTTGATTTTGCGACTTATTTAGAGACCGACTCTGTGGACCCTCGATATAATTTGGCTTATGAAGAATACATGCTCTGCCATCGTAAGGCAGAGAATGTTTTAATCCTTTGGCAAAATGACAATACCATTGTGGTTGGTCAAAATCAGATTACAGCAACCGAAATCAACCGTTCATATGTGGAAAAACATCACATTCATGTAGTGAGAAGAACAACCGGCGGCGGGGCTGTATATCATGACCTGGGAAACCTCAATTATTCTTTTATCACGACGCAGAATCATTTGGAAAGAATGACATTTGCGCAATTTACAGAGCCAATTATCAATGCGCTTGAAGCGCTTGGTATTCATGCGGAGGCGACGGGCAGAAATGATATTGTCATCAGCGGTCATAAAGTTTCCGGGACGGCACAAAGAGTTCAAGGCAATCGGATACTGCACCATGGAACTTTGTTGTTTCGGACAGATAAAAGAGTAGCAGAAAAGGCACTCTGCACGGATCCGAATAAATTTCGAGGAAAGCGTTCCAACTCTGTTAGAAGCAGGATCGGGAATATCAGTGACTTTTTAGATCAGGAAATGACATTGCAGGCATTTTGGGACCATTTAAAAAAATTCTTGGGCGGCAATGGTTTTACAAGATCCGAACCGACGGTAGAAGAACTGGCGGGCATTGCGCGCTTAAAAAAAGAAAAATACGATCGGTGGGAATGGAACTTTGGGAAGTCGCCCAAGTTTGAATTTCAACAGAAAAAATATTGGGATGGCGGTATCTTGGATGTGCGGTTGAATGTTGAAAACGGCTTTTTAAAGGATCTTCATTTTTATGGCGATTTCCTTTCGACAAAACCAGTGTCTGAAGTTAGCGCACAATTGATCGGAATCCCATACAAACGGCAGGCTTGTGAAGCAAGATTTGAACTACTGGATATACCCGCATATTTTGGCACGATTTCGAAAAAAGAAATTTTACAGACAATGTTTGAATAGGGAAAGGAAATATCAATGGGCGTGAATAGTTTTATGATGGGCTTTCCGCAGTTTTTCGGCCGCGGCTGTGCGGCTGAGGCAGGAGAAAAACTGGCCAATTTCAATTGCAAGAGAGCTTTTGTCATTTATGGTAAAGGCATTGAGGCATTGGGCATTCCCATTCCGATTATAAAAGCCGTCGAAACGTCAGAGATTGCTGTAATTACCTGCAATAAAGTTGAATCGGATCCAAGCGACGTGCTCATTAAAGAAATGGCGGAAATCGGTCGACATGAAAAAGTTGATGGGATTGTCGCGATCGGCGGTGGAAGTTGTATGGATGCCGCAAAATGCGTCAAACTGCTTTTAGACAATGACGAAGCATTAGAAAATTTTTATGATGTTGAACATCCGCAAAAAAGTGTCATCCCGATGATTGCGATTCCGACGACAGCCGGAAGTGGCAGCGAAGCGTCCAAAGGGGCAGTGGTTACGGATACACAAAATGGCATCAAGCGTGTAGTGATCGGCGCGGGAACGACACCGGCGTTGTCATTGATAGATCCGGAATTGACGACGGGACTGCCGCCAAAAGTTACGGCGGCCTGCGCTTTTGATGTATTAGCACACGCGATCGACGCGATTACGTCCAATCAGACTTGCGCAATTACGCAAAGTGTTTCATACGAAGCCATCCGATTGATGCGGGTCAACTACCAGAAAGCAGTAGAAAATGGGCAGGATATCGCAGCGAGAGAAGGAATGCTGTTGGCGTCAAACTTGGGCGGATACGGCATTGGCAACGCCAAATGTTCCGCCAGTCATGCCTTTGCCCACGCATTGGGAGCACTTTATCATGTGCCGCATGGAGAATGCTGTGCTATTTTCACGCCGGCGACGTTGGAATATGTGACAGAAACCTGCCCTGATCAGATACGCGCGATCGCAAAATTGCTTTTAGTCGATTTCGATGAAACGGGATCAGCGGAAATGATTGCAAAATTAACCGGTGAAAAAATCCGAAAAATGTATCGCTCGGTTGGTGTCAACGATATTACAGCATATATTACTGACGAGAACGAAGCGATCCAAAGGTTAATGCCAGTGGCTCAAAAAGATATTATGGCATTGTTTTCGCCCAAGCCGCTTGATGATGCAGCGTGTGAATGGATTATCAAACGAACCTTTGAACTTGCCAGGTCATAATTATTATTGAAAAGACGTGAAGAATGAGCAAGAAATGATCGATTAAGAAGCGGTCTGAAAATTTAAGGTAGCGTCCCGAGTTTTTGCAATGGTACCGTACCTATGGGCATAAATAAAATCATTCATTAAATGAGTAGTGGATAAAAATTTAGTAAAAAGCAGAGATAACCTCCTGTGTCAAACTGGGGATGGCTTATCAGCCATGAAGTCATGACACAGGAGGTTTTGTATGAAAGACATAAACAGTTTCTCGCTTAAAATGGCAACATGAATGCCATACGGCGTTTGTATCGACGCATGGAGAAATGACGTTATGCTTAGTTTTCATGAATAGAGCTTAACAGAGCAACTAATTCAATCAGTGGTTTTTCACATGAAAATGGATGATTGTGCCTTAGAGCGGATGAGCCAGAAATGGATTAAAAAGCATAAAAAATAAGACCGACTGTCATCTTTGGGCTCTTCCCATCGCTTCAAACAGTCGGTCTTTACCGCTCATCTAAATTTTGCATTTCTGGTGGTCCGTCCTCCTTTCGTCAGATTGATAAGATAATGGTGTAAGCTCGGGCTTTCAGACAACATCTGCGTGAATGAGCCAATTGATCCGCTACAGGCACGATTTCCTGCGCTGGATTATGGCAATCGATTCTTTGTCTTCCGACCACCCGTCATCTTATGATTGTATTATAGCAAGATTCTGCATGAATGTAAAGGGTTCCTATTTTAAATTACAAATGATTTTTTGAAAATAGTTTTTAGCCGAAAAACATTTTCTTGAACAAGATGAAAAAAGATGAAAATTTAAAATGAAACTGAATACAGATACATCATTTGAAAACAGTTTGTCAAGAAATTGTAATCAGGTGTAAAACTTGTCAAGATTTGCTCAGTACGCTGGGAAACAGTTAAAAGATGGTGTATAATAAAATTAAATTCGAAAGGAAAACAGAGGCAAGTCATGAAAAATCTCATCGAAAATCTTGTTGTAACGCTACAATCCAGATTTACCTATGTCAATGTGATCGAAATTCTGATCATTGCTTTTGTCATTTATAAAATTCTGATGTGGATCCGCGGCACTCAGGCCGAGCAGGTGGCCAAGGGGATTATCATTGTGCTGGTGCTCATCCCGCTCAGTTCCTGGCTGGGGCTGACCACGTTAAATTATCTCCTCAACAATATCATTACCTGGGCGGTTATTGTCGTGGCGGTGGTTTTCCAGCCGGAACTGCGCTCAGCACTGGAGCAGTTGGGCAATAATCGTTTGTTTGAGCGCATGTTTCGCTCGTCGGGCGAGAAAAAAATGCTGGACGCCATTGAGGATATTCGCGACGCGGTGGCCGATATGGCTGAGGCGCACATTGGCGCGCTGATTGTCTGCGGGGTGAATACGGGACTCAAGGACATCGAGGGCACCGGCATCGCGCTCAATGCGGATATTTCCACCGAACTGATTGAGAACATTTTTACGCCGAATCGGCCGCTGCATGATGGCGCGATGATTGTCAATTTGTGGAATGGGAAAATCCGAACGGCGGGTTGTCTTTTGCCGCTTACCGATCGCCGAACGCTCAATTCTTCGCTGGGAACCCGGCATCGCGCCGGCATCGGCATTTCGGAGCAATCCGATGCCATTGTGATCATTGTCTCGGAGGAAACCGGCACCATTTCGGTGGCCCATCGGGGGGTGCTTCGGCGTGATTTTACCCCTGAGGATATTGCGACGCTGTTGGCGGATCGATTCATCGATGATGAGGATGAGGAAGAAGAGACCATAGGGGCGGACAACGAAAATGAAGAATCAAAGATGCCGGAAAAGGAATAAAAACGATCGCCGCGGATGGGCGACGCGTGTCGTGCTTGCCGTTGCACTGGCACTCTTTTTATGGGTGTATATCAATGGAAGTTCCATCAATCTGATATCCCGGGATATCGAAAATATCCCGGTGACGATCACCAATGAAGAGTCGCTTACCGCGAAGGGCCTGGTGCTCGAAGATCAGGAAAGTTATTATGTCAATCTGCGGGTGCGGGGAACAGAAAACAATATCAATAACTTGGATACGTCGTTGATCTCTGCGTCTGTGGATCTGTCCGATGTGAAGACCAACGGCACCATAACACCGAGCATTGTTATTCAGGGGCTTCCCAACACGGTGATTTTGGATGAAATTCGGCCCAAAACGCTGAAGCTGTCCATCGATAAAATCGGTAACCGCCGCCAGAAGGTAGCTGTGAATACCAGCGGCACACCGGCCAATGGTTTGTCAGTTCTTTCCGCATCAACGTCTGACATGGTGAAAATCAATGGATCCCGAAGCGATCTGGGAAAGATCGATGAGTTGGTGGCCACCGCTGACGTTAATGGTATCACAAACGACACTTCCACGTTTTTACGGGTAAAGGCCTATGACGAGAAGGGCAAGGAATTGGAGAATGTGCGTTGTGAGCCGGCCTCTGTTTTGGCGCATATCCAAGTTGGGACGACCAAAAAAGTAAAGGTGAAGGCGCCGAAGATCAGTGGCACGCCGGAGGATGATTACCAAGTGACCGATGTCAGCGTGACACCAGCAACCGTGCTTTTGGGCGGGGATAAAGAAGCGCTGGATAAAATCACGAGTGTAACGCCCAAAAATATCAATGTCAGCGGCATTAAGGGAGATAAAACCATCGAAAGCAAAATTATTTTACCGAATGGTGTGATTGCAATGAGAGGAGATACCCGAGTGATGGTGACGGCGAAGGTCGAGGCACTTTCAGAAAAAAATATCACGACACACACGATTGAAACCCGCAATATGCCGCAAGGCCTGTCACTCTCTAAAATCAGCAGCAACGCAGTAAATGTGAAAATTGAAGGGACTCAAAAAGAGTGGAAGAAAATTTCTGCTGATGATGTTGAGGTCTGGGTAGATCTGGCCGGAAAATCAGAGGGAAAAGAAAGTGTAGTGCTTTATGCCAAAACAAAGAAGGGAACGATCGAAAACTTAACGCCGCAGAAAGTAACGGTTACACTTAAACAAGAATAATGAAGATAATCATTCATATATACTGACCATGCAAAAACGGCCCGCGGGCCGTTTTTAAATTTGGCTTTAGCCAGTTGAGCAAGAGAGTTTTTCAAAGGGAAAAACGAACGAAAACGAAACAAAAATCCGCCCGCTATGTGGGTGTGCGACGTTTGTTATATAAAAAATCATCTTTCCGATTACAATAAAGTTGTTCAGACTATATTGCAGAAATGAATGTGCAAATATCATATCGTCTTCAGTGAAAGTCTGCGCCTTGAGATATTAGCTGGTATTGAAGGCTTATAGCCTGTTACGCTGGCTACCATTTTTAAGGGTGGACACGATTATCAAAGAGACGGTTGTCAGATGGTTTCGGTTAAATTAAAAAGAAAAAAGGTCTTGATTAACAAGGCATAATAAAAAATCCCCAAAATGAATCGGGGATCAAATGATTAAAAGCTAAACTCAGGCAAAGCTGCCCAGAATATCGTCGGTGCGGTTGTCTCGTGCGGCGAGAACAGCCTTGAGTGCGGTTTGAACGGAACGAATCTTGCCCGCAATCACAATGGTGATGAAGGACTGGGGGCAGTTGCCGACGAGCTCAAAGGAAACAACATCGCTGGCTTTTACGGAGATATCCGCCGCCTGAATCATTTCAGGAATGGTGCCCTGGATAAGCAGGAACGCACCAAAATCAGGCATCTGACCTTCTTCCATGCGTTTGCGTTCGGCCGGGCGCATCCGTCCCTGAACCAACCGGACGGTATTGCTGTCCGGATTGGAGATAAATTGGTATTTCACTTTCATGGTAAATCCTCTTCGATCCTGGATTATTGAATTTTTGATAAATGTCTTTTTTTATTTTATCATGTTTTGAACGTCTTTCAAGCATTGGATTTGCCTTTTGAGGATGATTTTTTGTGTTGACCGGTCATTTTTTGTACGTTATCCAATGATGTGAGACCTGAAAAAAGAGAAAGTCATTTGATAACATCCGATTGTTTCTGCCAAGGTTCGAAAGTTATCCCTTGGGCTGCGCACGCTTTTCAAATGGAGACATCCATCCAAGCACTGCCATTGGGAGATCGTTCAATCCGCGCATATATCTGTACCTCTGCTTTTTCAGATTCTTGAACGAGCAGAAATTCAGGAAGTTGCAGAATCGCTCCTTTGATGCCTCATCAAAGTATACTGATAGAACCTGTCAGACATCTTGCCGACATAACAAGCTTTTGGAACATCCATCTGCCATTTAATACCTAACGCTTCCAGTTTCAAGAGTATGGGGGCAAGAATCATTGTGAATGCGATATACTATTCATGACGATTGAAGACCTTTCGTCAAAGGAGTTTAGTGGCAAAAACAATTTTAACGGATTCAATCGCTTTTTTCTATTCTCAAGGTCTCACATCTATTGTAAAGCGACATGATGAGAATAAAAAAATGAAAAAGGCTTGCATTCTGCAAGATAGTTCGCTATAATTTTTTTATCGTCTGTTGCTGGGATGGCACAGTTGGTAGCGCAATTGATTCGTAATCAATAGGTCGCCGGTTCGAATCCGGCTCTCAGCTCCATAGACTGCAAAATAGCTTGTTTTCAGAAAGCTATTTGCTAAGAGGAATGATCGGGCACGCAGGGCTCGGTTATTTCCTCTTTTTTATTGGCGCGAAGATTTTGTAATAATATAGTAAAAATTTTAATCTCTTTTTGATGGATGGAGATGTTACAGGAAGAATAAAATGCACGTTGGCAAATTGGACTGGCCTTGCATATAAGATTCCAAGATCATACTTAGATAAATGTAAGGATAGACAGGACTTAAAGCAGAGTGGAGTGTATTTTCTCTTTGGTAAAAATGAGGATGATAATGACGAAGTTTATATAGGACAAGCCGGCATTCGTAAAAATGGAGAGGGAGTCCTTTTTAGAGTGGCTGAACATTTAAAAGATGAAACCTATTTTAGTGATGCAGTTATGCTAACTACGCAGAATAATTCCTTCGGACCAACAGAGATAAGCTATCTTGAAAATAGATTTACTAATATGGTTATAGCAACAGATAGATTTCATGTAAGAAATGGAAATAATCCAAATCCAGGAAATGTAACTGAGGAAAAGGAATCTGAGCTTGATGATTTTGTAGAATACTCAAAGATGGTATTAGGTGTTTTAGGTTACAAAGTATTTGTTCCCTTAGTTAAAGCTGATCCGGCAGTGACTGTAGAAGATCAGGAAGAATTGATGTTGTATCTTTCTCGAAAAGGTAAAAAGTCTAACAAGACAATTGAGGTGAAATGTATGAGGACTAATGAAGGCTCTGTTGTTTTGAAAAACAGTATGTATAGAAGAAAATGATTCAAAGCATATTCCTAAAACAATAAAAGTTTTAAGAGGAAAGTGTCGAAATGAAAATGAAAATGAGATTGTAGAGGGAAGAATAACAAAAAACTATCTTTTCAATAGTCCGTCATATGCTGCTGTATTTGTATTAGGAGTTAACACAAATGGTAAAATGTATTGGAAAACAAAAGATGGAATTAGTTTGAAAGATTTAGAAGAAAGACAAATTTAAATTTGCGGAGGATACTATAATGAATATTTCTATTAGAGAAATACGACCGGGTGAAGCAAGTCTTGCTGCACATTTTTACTATAAAATATTTGAACAACAGTTTGATTTTCTGCCGAGTACAGAGCAGTATTTTCTGCATATAGTCACAGAGTATTTTGATGACCTGGAGAATAATCGCATATGGGTGGCGGATTATGATGGTGAAATCAAGGGGACTATTGCCATTGATAGGCGCGGAGACCACGATGCACAATTACGGCTTTTTGGAACCGATTCTTCAATGCAGGGTACCGGTCTGGGGAAAAAACTGCTTCAGACAACCTTGGATTATTGTGAAGAAAAAGGCTATGATCATATATCACTTTGGACTATCGATATTTGTGAAGCTGCGCTGCATCTGTATGAAAAATTCGGATTTCGTATGACGGACACAAAGCCGAATGACACCTGGGCAAATTATCATATGACAGAGGAATTCTGGGAGAAAGGATGATTACCCTATGAATCCCAGTTTGTACAACTAAATATGCTCAATCGAGGCGGTAGCAATACCATTTTTTATGCCCTCAAACAAATAGTTTCAGCATTCGGATTTCATTGCATCAAAGACGCGATGCTGTTAAATCTGTCCTATAATACTGGAAATAATTTTATTAGATAACATCACACAATCCATTGAAGAGTATGACGAAGATTCTGGGCTATAGTTGATGAAAGCCTCTTTAAGTTGTTTAGGTCTATCCCAAAAACTTCAGCACTTCCCGTGCTGTGGGCGCATCAATATAAAGATGGTCGGCAAGGCCGCCTTTAAGGGCGGCGTGAATCACCTGACCTTTGTTGATCCCGCTGGCCACGAGTAACTTATTCGGAATTTTTTGGATGGTCTCAAGGGAGGCGCCAACCACTCGAGCATCCAGGGCCGGGTCGTAAAGATCGCCGTCCGCGTTGATAAAATGGGAGCAGCAATCGCCGACACAGCCGCCCTTCTCCATCACACGGTATTGCTCATCGGTGAGCAGGCCCATTTCATAAATTACGGAAGGCCGGCCAAAAAAGCCAGCGGAATAGACGGCGGTTTGGCAATGCCCCGCCATGGCCAGAATCTGTTTGATTTGGGAATCTTGTTTGATGGCTTCAGCGATAAAGGGCGCGTCCACCATGGCCGGTGCAGGGATCACATAGGCCTCGCCGCCGACCGCCGAGGCAAAATTCTGGAGGATTTTCAGCGCGCTGGATTCGTGGGCCAATCGGGAATAACCGCCGGTAAGCTGAATCACCGAGACATGCTGGCGGCGGATGGACACGAGCATGGTGGAAAGCATCTCGAGGGTCGTGCCCCAGGCGACGCCGAGCACCGAATCGTCATCAATGTATTTGGGTAAATCCTCAATCAGGGCGGTATAAACATCCCGGGCGATGATCTGGGGATTGTCGATGAGGGCAGGGACGATGGTGATGTTCCGCAAAGGATAACCGGCGAGGAACTGTGCCTCCAGGTCGGCGTGGGCCATTGTCGGCTCCTTAATGCGGACTTCAACCAGTCCCAGTTCTTTGCCGAGTTTGAGCAGACGGCTGACGGTTGATTTGCTGATGCCCTCCTGACGGGCGATTTCGACCTGACCCATATCGCTTTCGTAATAGTGTTTTGAGATGCGGATAATTTGATTGATGCGCTTAGAATCCATGAGGTTTCCTCTTTCTGAACTGAAATATAATTCATATTATAAAATAAATGGGAAAAAAGAGCAAATTAGACGATAAATCTTCCGATTTTTTAAAGTCAGACGAATATCAAAGAGAAAATCTTGCGAATAATGGGAAAATATTCAAAAGGATTTGACATTTTCCCAGAAACCCTTTACAATGAATTTGTTCGTTATCGGAAATGAGAATGGCAGAAGCCAGGAAAGGAAAAATATGGCAATTGTAACATTGGTCGGCTCTGGACAAATGGCCTCAGCATTGACCTTTCCATTGTTCGAAAACGGTTATGAAGTGCGGCTGGTCGGCTCCCCGCTGGATGGCGATGTCATCGCGCGGTTGCGGCAGGACAATTATCACATTAATTTGGACCGCACGCTGCATGACGGCGTGAAATACTATACCATCGATCAGCTGAGCGAGGCACTCGACGATGCAGAGCTTGTGGTCTGCGGCGTGTCAAGCTTTGGCGTCGATTGGTTTTTGGAATCGGTATTTCCGGTGATCCGGGCGGATGTGCCGGTAATTTCGGTTACCAAGGGTATGATTGATTATCCCGATGGCCGACTGCAGGTTTATCCGGAATACTGGGCGGAGCGCATGCCGGAAGATCATCAAATCGAGCTCTTTGCCATCGGCGGCCCCTGCACGGCCAGAGATCTCTCGGATCACGATCATTCCTTTGTCGCTTATTGCGGCAAGGATTTGGAGAAGCTCGCGTGGATCCGGGAACATTTTGCAACGGATTATTATCACATTGCGATCACAGATGACGTGGTGGGCCTTGAGGCGGCCGTCGCTTTGAAAAACGGCTATGCGCTGGGAACGGCCATCGCCATCGGCATGAAGAATCGCTGCGGGGACGACGGTATTGCCCATGTCAATTCCAAAGCGGCCCTCTTCCAGCAATCCGTTTGGGAAATGGATCAGCTGCTCGGCATCGTCGGTGGCAGCCACAAAATGATCATGTATGCGGCGGGAGATCTGGACGTCACGGTGGCCGGCGGACGCAGCCGCAAGGTGGGGCAATACCTCGGCGAGGGGTTTTCGATGCCGGAAATTGAAGCGAAACTTGCAGGCCAAACCCTTGAAGCGGTGGTTATCGCGACGCGCACGGCTAAAGCGGTGAAGGCCATGGCCAAAGCCGGCAGGATCAAAGAAACGGACTTTCCGCTGCTGATGCATGTGGATCAGTGCCTGAACGCAGGCGCCAAGGTGAACATTCCCTGGCACGATTTTGAAACCGTCACCCGCGATGCGGTCAAATAGCAAGATCAATATGGCGGCAATCAGCCGATTGTAAAAAATTCAATAACCAAAGATGGAGATGAGGAGAAAAACATGAAGTACATTTTGGGATTGGATCTTGGAACCAGCAGCATTAAAACTGTTTTGTTCGATCAGAACGGGAGAGAAATCGCCCAGCGCGCCGACGAATATCCGGTGTATCAACCGCATAACGGTTGGTCCGAACAGGATCCTGAGGATTGGTATCAGGCGGCGGTCACGACCATTCGCTATTGTCTGGATATTGCAGGTGTTTCGGGAGAAGACGTCATCGGGATCGGGATTGCCGGGCAGATGATGGGCGCGGTAATGCTTGATGCCCAGGGCGAGCCCCTGCGCCGCGCTATTCTATGGAATGATGCCCGCACCTCGGAAGCGGCAGAATCCGTGCGCAGGCTCATCGGCGACGATCTGATGATGAAGATCAACTGCAATCCGGTCCGTCCGGGCCTCACGGCTGCCAAGATTCAGTGGGTGAAGGAAAATGAGCCGGAAATTTGGGCGAAGACCGCGCATATTTTGTTGCCGAAGGATTACCTGCGCTATCGCCTGACCGGCGAATACGCGACGGAGGTTTCGGACGCGTCGGCGATGCAGCTGCTGGACGTCCGCAATCGCTGCTGGTCGTCGGAGCTGCTCGCGGCGATGGAGATCAAAGAATCCCAGTTGGGCAAAATGTATGAATCCACCGATGCGACGGGGCAGCTTCTGCCGGAAGTGGCCGGACTGCTCGGACTGACGACAAAAACCATTGTGGCCGGCGGTGCCGGCGATAACGCGGCCGGGGCCGTGGGCACCGGGGTGGTAGCCCGTGGCCGCGCCATGACCACCATTGGCACCTCGGGGACGGTTTTTGCCTATGCCGACGAGCCGATGATGGATCAAAAAGCCCGGGTTTATACCTTCTGCATGGCCGTGCCGGGGGCTTGGCACTTCATGGGCTCGGTCAATTCGGCGGGCAACTCCCTGAAGTGGTATCGCAACACGTTTTATCCGGGCGATGCGGAGTACGAACAGATTAATAAAGACGCCATCGCTTCGGCACCCGGCGCCAACAATTTGATCTACATGCCCTATTTGACCGGGGAGCAATCGCCCCATTTCGATTTGAAATGCCGGGCCGGTTTTGTGGGCCTGTCGGCGACGCACACCAAGGGCGATATCACCCGCGCCGTGATGGAAGGCATCACCTATGCCATGCGCGACGTGCTCGAAGCCATCCGCGAATCCGGTATTGAGCCGGATGTGATGCGGCTGTGCGGCGGCGGCTCGAAGAGTCCCTTCTGGCGTCAGCTTTGTGCCGATATTTACGGCATGAAGGTGGTGCTGCCGGATATGAACTCGGCTAATGCCACAGCGCTTGGCGGCGCAATTCTGGCCATGGTGGCCACCGGACTTTATCCGAGCGTGCAGGTGGCCTGCGACAAGATCATCGTGATGCGGGACGAAAGTTTTGATCCCAATCCGGATCTGCGGACAAAATACGACGCAACCTATGCGGCCTTTGATAAATTGTATCCGCAGTTAAAAGACAATTTCGCAGAAATTCTAAGCCTCTAAGCTTTTCCTTTCAAAATAAAAATCTCCCGGTCGACCGGGAGATTTTTTTATGTGCGGGGTTCTAATTAATGGCGGCCACGCCGGTTTCGCCGGTGCGGATGCGGATTACGTTCTTCAGATCGTAAACGAAAATTTTACCGTCGCCCGGTTCGCCGGTATAAGCGGTTTGCCGAATCACGTCGATTACCTTGTTTGCAATGGCCTCCTCGGAGACGACAATTTCAAACTTCATCTTCGGCAGCATGTGGATGTCCACCTTCGAACCGCGCACCCGCCGGGTATAGCCCTTCTGGGTGCCGCAGCCCATGACCTGGGAGACGGTGATGCCATGGATGGCCACCGATTTCAAAGCCTGCATTAAATCTTCATACAATTCGTCGCGGACAATAGCTTCAACTTTAATCATGGGAATGCTCCTTTCACGATTAGTCCATGCCGGTAAAGGAGGGGTAGGCTTTTTCGCCGTGTTGGCTGATATCCAGTCCGCGCCGTTCATCTGCGGCATCCACGCGTAGCGGCACAAAAATAGAAACGACTTTGGCGATCATGAAGGTGCCGAAGACGGCGATGACGATGGTGGCGCTGATGGCGATGAGCTGGGCGAAGAACAAGTGTGTATCGCCGAAGACCAGGCCGTTCCAGCGGGCGGCGGGGTTGACGGATCGGCTGGCGAAAAGTCCGGTGGCGATGCCGCCCCAGATGCCGCCGATGCCGTGACAGCCAAAAGCGTCCAGCGCGTCATCATAACCCAGGCGGGGCTTGACCACGGAAACCATGAAATAGGCCAGAGGGCTGACCACGCCGCCGATAATAAAGGACGTCCAGATCGGCACGAAGCCTGCACCCGGCGTGATGGCCACCAGCCCGAGCACGGCACCGGTCGCTGCGCCGACGGCGGTGGGTTTGCCGGTGACAGCCACATCGATGAGCATCCAGACGATCATGGCGATGCCGGCGGACGTATTGGTGGTGATAAACGCGTGGGCGGCCAGGGAGCCGGCGCTTAAGGCACTGCCGGCGTTAAAGCCAAACCAGCCAAACCAGAGCATTGCCGCCCCGAGCAGCACAAAGGGAATGTTGTGGGTGTGGTAGGTCACTCGGTCATAGCCCCGGCGTTTGCCAATTATCAGCGCGAGCACAAGGCCGGAAAAGCCGGACGAAATGTGGACGACGTTGCCGCCGGCAAAATCCACCGAGCCGAGCACTTCGCCGAGCAGGCCTCCCTTTCCCCAAACCATGTGGGCCAGGGGACAATACACCAGCAGCAGCCAAAAAATAATAAACCAGAAAAGCGCTTTGAAGTTCATGCGTCCGGCTACGGCACCGGTGATGAGTGCCGGCGTGATCAAGGCAAACATCATTTGGAAAGCGACGTAGGCCAGCTTCGGAATCGTGGGCGCATAGGCGCTTGGGCCGCGGCCCAGGCCGAGACCGAACGCGTTTTGAAGGCTGCCGATAATGCCGCCGTGATCACCGACGAAACTGAGCGAATACCCGACGGCTATCCACAAAACGGAAGCAATGCCCATGATGAAAAAGGACATCATCATCGTATTGAGCACATTTTTGCGGCGTTCCAGGCCGCCGTAAAAGAAAGCAAGGCCCGGCGTCATGAGCATGACCAAGGCCGCACAGATTAGAATAAATGTGGTATCTCCAGTTTTCATAAAAAACTCCAATTCTAAAACCAATGGCGGGAAATGATCTTTGTTTGCAAACAAAAAAGGTGCTGAAGGAAATTTTCTAAATTTTTCCTTCAGCACCTTTGCTAATGTCCAAATTATAGTGGACGGGTTTTAAAAAGTCAAGCAACGTGTCTGTTCTTTTGATAATACAAAGTAAAATGTAAAATTAAAACTTTAATGCAGAACCCTGTAGGGTATAAAGTGTAAATTTGACAAGTGAAGAGCCTTCTGAATTGATAAAAAATCAGGCAATTCTTATAATTAAAGTTAAGATTCAGATTGCTTCATGCTTTCTTAAAAACAAGTGGATAAAGAAGCAATCAACCGTAGAAATTTCTCATGTAGAAAGAAGGTTATAAAATGCAGAGAATGAAAGTAAAATTGTTGTCTGTCGGATTGGCCGGCTGCGGTTTATCCAGATCAAGTTCGACCAAAAAGGCATCCTCGAAGAATTATAAGTCGGTTACCATCACGATGAATCTGCAGCGCAGCGGGCTCGGGAAGAATTATGACCACACCTTTAAGAAGGCGCCGGCAAAGGTGGTGGCCGACGGCGATCAGATGGCGGATATCTTCTTTGATCTCGGTTTGGCCGGCAATATGGTAGGTTATACCGAAGGGGCCTGCGTGGATACCATCAAACAATATCCCGGCGAAAAGAAAGTGAAACAACTGGCAAAGCCAGGCATCAATCTGCGCTCTGTTTCTAAAGAAAAAGTGCTGGCCAGCGGCTGCGATTTTTTGGTCGGTTGGGACGATCTTTTCTCCGATAAAAACTACAGCGTGAAGTTCTGTAAAAAGAATGGCATTGTGCCTTATTTCCCCTATGTTTGCTCCGACAGTGCAACCTTTGACGATCTGTATAAGGATTATGCCGCCCTCGGCAAGATCTTCCAGGTGGAGAAGACAGCGGCCAAACGCGTCAGCAAAATGAAAAGAACGCTGGATGCCGTCCATCAGATGTTGGGCGAAGAAGCGTATAAGAAGCCAATCAGAGTTTTTGTTTATGATTCCGGCGAAGATGCACCGTTCACGGCTTGCCAGGGGATGCCCGGCGACACATTAAAACGGGCCGGTGCCATTTCAATCTTCAGCGACATCAACAAGGGATGGGCGACGCCCTCCTGGGAACAGGTTGTCGAACGGGATCCCGATGCGATCATCATTCTCGATTACAATCATGACACCAAGAAAAAGACCAAATTCCTAAAGACCAATAAATACACAAAGAATCTGCGCGCGGTCAAAGAAGGCAAGATTTATTCGGCCAATTGTGCTGTGATGCAAGGCTCTGCAGGCTCGGCCGATCTGGTGAAGAGCATTGCCAAACAATTGTATCCGGATAAATTCTAAAACGGGCCGTTTTAGCAATTAAGCATAAAAGAACAAGGGGGAGAGACTTTCGGTGGAGGTCTCTCCTTCCCCTTTTAGCAACCCTTTTGAAGGAAGGTAACGCCATAAGATGAAAAAATTATCCGTTTTGCCCTTGCGCAGGAAGGGCGCCTACTTTGCGTTCTGCCTTGGCGCCGGTGTGCTTTTAGTGTTGGGCGTGATTCTGGCCGTATTTTGTGGATCGGTCACCGTTCCGCCGGATGTCGTTTGCCGCGTTCTGATCAATCACATGACCCATCAGACCATTTTTGAACCGGATTGGAACGCAGGTCTTGAAACCATTATTTGGACGATTCGCTTTCCGCGGGTGCTCATGGCCTTTATGGTGGGGTCCGGGCTTACCATCTGCGGGATCTTGATGCAGGCGCTGACCAAAAATTCTCTGGCCGATCCCTATGTGCTCGGGATTTCCTCCGGGGCTTCAGCCGGAGCGGTCGCCGTGATCATGTACGGCTGGTTTGCGTTTATGGGTCAATTCCACATTGCCCTGGGAGCCGGCATCGGCGCGTTGGTTTCGATTGCCATCGCGATGAAGGTATCCTCAGTGAATAATAAGATCACTTCGATCCAGTTGGTGCTCGCCGGGATTGCCGTGTCCACCCTGTTTACGGCGCTGACCAATTTGATGATCTATTACAAGCGGACGGGCGACGACAAGGTCAAAACGGCCATGTATTGGATGATGGGCTCGCTGAGCGGGGCCAATTGGAACACGGTGCTGTATGTGTTTATCGTTTCGTTGATCTGCATTGCGGTGATCGGCTTTTTCGCCGACAGCCTGGACGTGCTGATGCTCGGCGACGACACCGCGACGATGCTGGGCGTGAATTTACGACGCATCAAGTTGTCGATCATCATTTTATGCACACTGTTGACCGGTGCCATCGTTTCTGTCAGCGGGGTCATCGGCTTTGTGGGGCTGATTATCCCGCACGTTACCCGATCGATCGTGGGACCGAAGCATGGCCGGCTGATTCCGGCGTCGATTTTGGTGGGCGGTTTGTTTGCGATCCTCTGCGATCTGATTTCCCGAGTGATTGTTTCGCCGGAGGAGCTGCCTTTGGGCGTGCTGACGGCCCTTTTCGGGGCGCCGTTCTTCCTCTTCCTGATCCGCAAGAGCCGGTCTAAGTTTGGAGGTGCCGAATGATTCAATTAAAGGTTGAGGATCTCGGTTTTTCCATCGATCGTATCAAAATCATCGACGCGATTAGTCTGGAGGTTCAAAAAAATGAATTTGTTGGTTTGGTCGGGCCCAACGGCTGCGGCAAATCGACCCTGCTCAAAAATATCTACCGGATTTACCAGCCGGATACGGGCAAGGTTTATCTCGACGGGGACGAAATTCAAAGGATTAAAGACAAAGCTTTTGCGAAAAAAATGTCGGTGATGGTGCAGGAAAACAACGTGGCATTCGATCTGACGGTGCTCGACATGGTGATGCTCGGCCGCTATGCCCATAAGAAAATACTGCAGGACTCTTCAAAAGAAGATAAAGCGATCGCTGAAAAATGCATCGAAGAGGTGGGATGAAGGGCTATGAAACACGCAGCTTTTTAAGCCTTTCCGGCGGAGAAAAGCAACGTGTGCTTCTGGCACGGGCCCTTTCCCAGAAAGCGGAGCTGATCGTTCTCGACGAGCCGACCAATCATTTGGATATTAAATTTCAGTATCAGATCATGAATATTTTGAAGCGACAGGATGTTACCGTGTTCACGTCGGTGCACGATCTGAACATCGCGGCGCTGTATTGCGATCGGATCGTCGTTCTTAAAAAGGGAAAGTTGGTGACCATCGGCACGCCCGAAGAAGTGATCCGGCCGGAGATGATTCGATATCTCTACGGCATGGAGAGTGAAGTGCGCATCAATAGGATGACGGGTAGGCCGCAGATCCAGTTTCTGCCGAATTTTGACGCTTAAAGATGCAGGATGAAGCTGGCCGCCAAATAATAATACATATGCAGTCATAAAAAGGGCAGTGATGATATGTACCCTCTTTACTGGACATCCAGTAAGGAGGGTATTTTTATGCGATATAGTTATGCGTTCAAAAGAAAATGCGTTGAAATGTATCGTCATCAGAAGCAGTATCCAAAGACACCAAAAGGTGTCAAAGCCCAAACTTTTCAGAAGCATGTAAGAGAGTGGGTGGAACTTGAAGATTGTCATGGGCCAGAGATTTTAAAACACAAGCATGCTAACAAAGTTTGGACAGCGGACGAAAAGTTTGATTTT
>NZ_GL622359.1:307781-469630 GCF_000185505.1 Pseudoramibacter alactolyticus ATCC 23263
TGATGCATGCTGCCTTTTTTGTGTGAAGGAACGTCGTACACTATAATGTATGTGCGGGTGACTTTGATTGGAATCGGGCGGTTCGCACAATCAAAAAGCTGTGTCGAAAGACACAGCTTTTTGAATTCTGTTTTTAGAGAATGCCGCCGACAGCCATAATCAAAGGCGCAAAGACGAGAGAGATCACCGTCATCAATTTGATCAGGATGTTGATGGACGGCCCGGAAGTATCCTTGAACGGATCGCCGACGGTGTCGCCGACCACAGAAGCCTTGTGGGCCGGGCTGTTTTTGCCGCCGTGGGCGCCGTTTTCGATGAATTTTTTGGCATTGTCCCAGGCACCGCCGGAGTTGGACATGAAGATGGCCATGACCACACCGGTGATCAGTGCCCCGGAGAGCAGGCCGCCGAGTGCCTTGGGTCCGAGCAGCAGGCCGATGAGTAACGGCGAAATGATCGCGAGCAGGCCCGGAACGACCATTTGCTTAAGGGCGGCACCGGTCGCGATGGCCACGCATTTTTTATAATCCGGACGGACGGTCCCTTCCAAGATGCCAGGCATTTCGTGGAACTGTCTTCTGACTTCTTCAATCATGGTCGATGCCGATTTGGAAACCGAAGACATGGTGAAAGCCGAGAATAGGAAGGGCAGCATGCCCCCGATGAGCAGGCCGATGGTGACGCGGTTGTCCAGAATGTTGATGGATTTTAAGCCAACCGCCTGGGCGTAAGAAACGAAAAGTGCGAGTGCTGTGAGCGCAGCAGATCCGATGGCAAAGCCTTTCCCCATGGCGGCCGTGGTATTGCCCAGTGAATCAAGACGGTCGGTGATGCTGCGGACACCTTCTTCAAGAGCGGACATTTCAGCGATTCCGCCGGCGTTATCGGCGATGGGGCCGTAGGCATCGACCGCAACGGTCATAGCTGTGGTGGAAAGCATGCCGACCGCAGCCAGCGCAATCCCGTACAGACCGGCAGTCTGATAAGCGATGAAGGTTGCGATGCAGATGAGCAGGATCGGAAACGCGGTGGATTTCATCCCAATAGCCATCCCGGAAATAATGGTGGTCGCCGAACCGGTTTCCGATTCGCGGGCAATTTCTTTAACCGGATTATAAGTATCGGAGGTGTAATACTCCGTCAGCTTTCCGATGAGCACACCGACAACCAAACCGGCAATGATGGCAAACGCCTGATGATAACCGCCGAAGAATTGTTTGCTGAGCACTAAAGCGACCACCAGGACGATGATGCTGGAGACGTAGGTTCCGATATTCAGCGAAACCTGAGGGTTATTATTTTTGCTGGTGCGGGCGGCCAGAATGCCGATGCTGGAAGCGAGCAGACCGACAGCTGCAAAAATCAGCGGATACACCAGTCCGGCCTGATGGAAAAAAGCAACGCCCAGCGTCATGGCGGAAATGACTGCACCAACATAGGATTCGAAAAGATCGGCGCCCATCCCGGCAACGTCACCGACATTGTCACCGACATTATCCGCGATAACCGCGGGGTTTCTCGGGTCATCTTCCGGAATACCGGCTTCAACTTTACCGACAAGGTCGGCACCGACATCGGCTGCCTTGGTGTAAATCCCGCCGCCGACACGGGCAAACAGCGCGATGGAAGAGGCTCCCAGGCTAAAGCCGAAGAGGACATCGACATTGCCGGTGATCAGATACAGTGCCGAAATGCCGAAGATCCCAAAGCCGGCAACGCAGAGCCCCATGACAGCCCCGCCGGAAAAAGCGGTTTGTAAGGCCTGTACAATGCCGTGGGTTTTAGCGGCGTTGGCGGTGCGCACATTGGCCTTGGTAGCCACGCTCATGCCAAAATAACCAGCTAAAACCGAGAAGAGGGCACCGAATACGAAGCAAACAGCTGTCATCCAGCTGCCAATACCCAGACCGATGCCGAAGAATAAGACCAGTACAAAAACGACGAGAATGCGATATTCGGAAAAAAGGAATGCGTGCGCCCCCTCGCTGATTGCAGAAGCAATATCCTTCATCCGATCGGTCCCTGCCTCTCTTTTGGAAACCCAAGCGGCCAAATAGCCGGCAAAGAGAAGAGCAACAGCCCCCAACGCAAGTGAAATTAACAGAGATGTCCTCATAGTTTCGCCTCACTTTACTAAAGAATTTTGTATTTTGTCATTATAGCATAAAAGTTTCTTAAAAGGTTGTCAAATTTATATCAATCGAAGATTGTATCAATTAAATACGAGTAATGGCTAATTTCATCCATTGGCTTTGCGATGATATGTCGGAAAAGGAGCGGAACAAAATGAAAAATGCGTTATTTTTTCATCGAAATATATTTGCTATGGCTAACTTTTGTGATAATATAGGTTCGTCAAAATTAATATAAGTTGTTTTATTGACTGACGAACATGATGAATAAAAGAAAGGAATGGAGCATGGGACAAAAAAGAAAACCACGATTTAAACAATGCCGCCGATTTGGTGTGAATTTATATGGCAATCCGAAAGCGCTTGATCGCAAAGTAAGCGAACGGCGCCGGGGGAAACCCTCGGAATACAGCCAGCAGCTGAATGAAAAACAAAAGGTCAAAGCGTATTACAATATCCGGGAAAAGCAGATGCGCCGTTATTATGAGGATGCGTTTAAAAGGGAAGGTACCACCTCTTTGCATTTGTTTCGGTCATTGGAATCCCGTTTGGATAATCTGGTGTTGCGCATGCATTTTGCTTCAACCATTTTTCAGGCGAGACAGATGGTGGGGCATGGCCATATTTTGGTTAATGGTCGGCGGGTGGACATTCCCTCGTATCAGGTGCGCCCCGGGGACACCATCAGCCTGAAGCAGGCATCACGCAGTAATGAGATGTTTAAAGCCAATTTTCAGGATAATGCCGGCGCGGCGGTGCCCTATGTGTGTGTGGATGAAAATCAATTCAGCGGCACCTATGAGCGGTTGCCTGAAAGGGGAGAAATTCCCATCGATGTGGAGGATCAGCTGGTCATCGAATTCTATTCCCGTTAATCAATGTCATGAGCGTTTATCGATCACAGGTTTACTGGGAAGCCATGCTCGACCGAAAAGATCTTTGGCAGGGCAATTTTGCCAGCGGGAAGCCGGGGCGGCTGCCGATTTTTGTGCACATCCAAATCGAGAATCGCCAAACCGGGTATTTCGACAATCATTGGGCGTGCTATGATGAGCCCGAGAGATTGCTGGGCTTTATCCGCTATGTGTTTTTGCCGACGGCCTTTCATCAGCTGGCCGATCCTAATGGGCCCATCGCGACACCGGTGGGCAGCGAGGACGACATGTTGCTGGATCTGACAGCGGAACAGGCACGTCAGGCCCGGGTGTTTTTGGAAGAGGTGACCGCGCTTTGGCCGATGGATGCCTCGCGAATGCTCAGCCGGATCTGCCGCTTGTGTGCGGGCATTTCAAAAGTGTATCAGCACGCCGACGCGCGTATGCGTCTGGTTTGCTATCCCGGATCCGGTGCCATCAATCACCGAATCAAGGCGCAGTATTGGGACGAGGCAGTGTTTAAAGAGGACGTCGGCTTGTCTTATGCGCAGTGGGACGACAGCTGCCGGCGTTTTGCCGCGGCGGAAAAGGCCAGTCATTTTTTCCTGTCTTTCTTGAGCAATCGCCTGTTTGCTTTTGGTTAACGGCATCGGCACGGGTATAAATAAATAGAAAAAACGGCATTGCCAGTGATATGGCAGCGCCGTTTTTTGTTTTGATAGGTTGTTCTTAGACTTCGTAATTGCTCAGCAGGCCCTGGATTTCCCTGTCGTTTTTAAACAAGGTGTGCGCAGGTGTCTGCAGACGATAAATTTTGGCGGTCAGCGGGGCAAGGGTGATGCCATCCAGTTTTTCCCAGAGGTGGCCCAGCAAATCCCGGCCGATTCTGCCGTGAAGACTCGCGTGTTTATAGGTTTTATATTCGGAGTCGGAGCGATTGAACGCGCACAGGACGACCGTTTGCTTATAAATGCGCAGATACACCAAAAGGTCGTCATCGGAGGCCATGGGGTAAAAGCGTCCGCGGACAAGGGGCTTGTTCCTCGCGCGCAGCCGCGTGATATTTTGATACCAGGTGATGAGCTCCCGGTCTTCGCGGCCCCAGGGATAAGGGCCGCGGTTATAGGGATCTTCGAAGCCCTCCATGCCGGCTTCGTCGCCGTAATAAATGCAGGGCACCCCGGGAAACGTCATCTGCACCAGGCTGATAAGCTTGAGCCGCTTCACGGCAAGCAGCCGCTGATCCGGCGCTAAATGAAAGGCTTCTTTGCCGGCTTCCGACATCTGAAAGCCCGTCACGCCGGAAAGCACGGTTAAAATGCGGGCGCGATCGTGAGAGCCGATGAGGTTCATGTTGGCCATGAATTGCCCCCGGGGATAAGTCTCGTAGAGGGACATCATACGGCGCATGGTTTCCCCCGACGTGATTTTGTAGAGAAAAAAATCCACAAAGGCTTCCCGGAAGGGATAATTCATTACCGAATCGAGTTCGCGGCCCATGAAGTATTGGCGCTGCACGCCGTAGGAAATTTTATTGCTGGCGTTCTCCCAAACCTCACCGATGAGCACATGTTCTTCGCCTTCTTCCATCAAAGCCGTTTTGAGGCCCTCGATAAAAGCGTCCGGCAGTTCGTCTGCCACGTCGAGGCGCCAGCCGGCGGCGCCGGCTCGGGTCCATTTGCGCACGATAGCGTTATCATCGCCGAAGATATAAGCCTGATAGGCGGGGTCGAGCTCTTCCACATTGGGCATATTGCCGATGCCCCACCAGGATTCGTATTCGTCGGGATAATCGCTGAAGCGATACCAGGAATAATAGGGGGACTTCTTGGATTGATAGGCACCGGTGCCGGGATAATGGCCATATTTGTTAAAATAGATCGAATCGTCGCCGGTATGGGAGAAAACCCCGTCGAGAATGATGTGCATGCCGCGCTTTTTCGCTTCGCGGCACAGGGTTTTAAAGCTGGATTCGTCGCCGAATTCCCGGGCAATGCGGCTGTAGTCGGCCGTATTGTATTTATGATTGCTGTTGGCCTCGAAAATCGGATTGAGATAGAGAATGGTGACATGAAATTGTTTGAGGTAGTCCAGCTTTTCGGTGATGCCGGCGAGATTGCCGCCGAAATAATCCCAATAAGCGATGGCGCCGTCTTCCCGGCGAAAATAATGGGGGGAATCGTTCCAGCTGCCGTGAATCAGGGAGTTGGGGAAATATTCGGGGGCGATGTCCTTGCCTTTGGCAAAACGGTCCGGGAAAATTTGATACATGATGCCGTCGGTGTACCATTCGGGCACTTTGCGGCAGTCGTCGTAAAGGGTGATCTGGAAAGAAGGCGGACTGGTTTCGTAAATGCGGCCTTCGCCGCCCATATTGTCCCCGTGGGGACCGTAGTAATAGTGTTTATTGAAGGCGTCAAAGCTGAAGTCGTACCAAAAAAGGCCGACATCTTTGGGCATTTCGATGGAACAGGTGAAGGTGCCATCCGCGTGTCCGGGCAAAAGATCGAAATGGTGTTCTCTTTCTTTAAAGAAGGTATGCACCTGGATATTCATCACGTCCTGCGCTTCGACGCTGATCGTGACGCGAGAGCCGCTTGGCAATGCGCCAAAGGGCTCTCGGAATTTTAAATCAAATGAGTCGTGTTTAAAATACATTAAAGTTTCCCGCAGATTTTCTTATAGTGGTAGAGGTAGGTTTCCGCCGAATGCCGCCAGTTAAAATCGCTCTTCAAGGCGTTGTGGGTCAGCGTCTTCCAATCATCTTTTTCGTCGTAAAAGAGGCCGACGGCCTTCTGAATGGTAAAAAGCATATCATGGGCGTTGTAGGTGGCGAAAGAAAAGCCGTTGCCCGTTTTGTCTTCACTGTTGAAGTAATGAACGGTGTCTTTCAGGCCGCCGGTTTCCCGAACGATGGGAACCGCGCCATAGCGCATGGCGATCATCTGTGACAAGCCGCAGGGTTCGAATTTGCTCGGCATGAGGAACATGTCCGACCCGGCATAAAGCTTGCGCGAGAGGTCTTCATCAAAGGTGATGCAGGCGCGCATTTTGTCCGGATAGGCATAGGCCACTTCCCGCAGCATGTTTTCGTAGCGGGCTTCGCCGGTGCCCAGGACGATCATCTGCAGATCCATCTGCAAAATTTCGTGAATCACAGCAGCCATCAGATCGAGCCCTTTTTGCTCCGTCAGGCGGGTGATCATCGTGATGATGGGCTTGCTGTTATTCACCGGCAGGTTCATGTGTTCCTGCAGCGCCTTCTTATTTTCGAGTTTCTTCACGTAGGACGTGGTGTAGTGGCTCCAGATATGGGGATCGGTCTGCGGATTGTATTCCTTGTCGTCGATCCCGTTTAAGATACCGAGCTCCTTCCAATCGATATCCCGAATGACGCCGTCCAGATGCTCGCCGTAGTAGGGATCTTTGATTTCTTCGGCATAGCTGGGGGAGACCGTGGTCACCAAATCGGCCGAATAAAGCGCGCCTTTCATGAAGTTGATGTCTTTATAAAATTCCATCGCGTCGGGAAAATAGTCGAAGTTGAGGATGCCCGAGATATCGCTGAAGCCGTAGACGCCCTGGAACTTGATGTTGTGGATGGTAAAGACCGTTTTGGTATTCTGATAATGCCATTGATACTGCTCTTTAAACAGATAGGGAATAAGCGCGGTCTGCCAGTCGTGGCAGTGGAGCACATTCGGATAAAAATCAACATAGGGAATGAATTCCAGCACGGCCCGGCAGAAATAGACGAAGCGCTCTGCCTCATCATAATAACCATAAAGCCCCGGCCGTTTAAAGTAGTACTCATTATCAATGAAGTAAAAGGTGACGTTATCGACCTTGTAAGAAAAGATGCCGACGTATTGATCTTGGTCGCCGATGTGCACATAAAACGAATCGATGAAAGTCATCTGGCGCGCATAGGTATCTGGGATGCTGCCATATTTGGGAATGACGACACGCACATCGGTCTGATCTGGTGGAAAGGCTCGGGGAAGCGAACCGATCACATCCCCGAGTCCGCCGCTTTTCGCAAAGGGAAAGGCTTCCGATGCGGCGAATAAAATTTTGAGTTTATCGGTTTTAGCCATGATTAAAGACTCCTTCCTTTTCCGAGAATAATGGGATTATCTTTGGTGCCGGTTAATGAAACGTTGTCGCGGATCGAACAGTTTTTATCCAGGATGACATGTTTTAAAGTGACGTTGCGGCCGATGGTGGCATGCTGCATGATGATGCAGTTTTCGATCCGTGAATTTTCACCGACCAGCGAATCTCGGAATAAAATGGCGTGATCCAAAACCCCGTTGACCGTACATCCTGAGCCGACGATGGCGTGGTCCACATGGGCCGTGATGCCGTAATGCGCCGGATGATTGTCTTTTACCTTGGTGTAGATCTGGGCATCGCTGAGGAAGAGCTCTTTCATCACGTCGAAATCCAGCAGGTCGCTGTTGACTTCGCGGAAGCGGCGCATCGAACTGATCCGGGCAAAATAGCCGGTGTGGGGCGCGCCGAAAATGCGCAGGGTGTTGAGATTATCCGTGATGACGTCCATCAAATCCCATTCACCCATGTTGTTGGCGGTTTCGAGCAGATCCAAAAGCACCTGCTTTTTAATGATCATCATGTCGGCGTAGACATAATTAGTGGTTTCGTTGTCCTGATAATGGATGGTGTTGATGCGGTATTTGTCGAAGTCGAGATAGGCGTCGTTGGCTTTGAGTTCATAGCTTGGGCGGTTCTTTTTGAAAATCATCGTCGCGTCGGCATTGTTGGTCTTGTGGATGCGGTAGGCTGCGTTGAAGTCAAAGGATGTGACCAAATTGGGTGCGGAGATGATGATGTCGGTGATGTCGGAGCCGTGGGTTAAAAAGATGCGGTTATTGTAAAGGTCGCGGACCGAGATTTTAACCGTGTCGCCGTAGCGCACCGAGGAATAACCAGACAGGATCAACAGATCCTGGGTCTTGCGGGACAGCGACCATTCTTTGCCTGTTCCGAGGTGATCAATCAATGAAGAATATTTGTAGGAGCCGACAACGCCCACATGGTTGATACCGGAATTGATCATGTTTGAAAGGGTGAAGTCGATCAGGCGATAGCGTCCGCCGAAAGGCAGGGTGCTCATGGAACGGTGTTCGGTTAACTCGCCGAGGTCCGTGTTGTCGCCGTCAATGTTTAAGATAAATCCGATTGTGTTTTTCATCTCGCAGCCTCCTTAAGCGTTGATGACGTGAATATCCATGGGATCGTCCGATTCTGCGGCGACGATGCGGGTATCGCCGTTCACGATGCCGCTGGGTCTGACGATGCAGCGTTCCAGATGGGCGCCGTCTTCAATCTGAGCGCCGGTGTGGATGATGCAGTCGCGGATAATCGTGTGCTCGCCGATGGTGACATCATGGGACAAGACAGAATGCTCTACCTGGCCGAAAATGGCGCAGCCGTCGCAGATCAGAGAATTTTGCACATTGGCATAAGGCCCGATAAACTGCGGATGGCGGCTGTTATTGTTGGAGAAGATGCGGAAATCCGGATCCGTCAGATCGAAGTTGCAGGATTCGTCCAGCAAATCCATGTTGGCTTCAAAATAACTTTCGATGGTCCCGACGTCTTTCCAATAACCGGAGAAGGTATAAGCGAAGATGCGCTTGCCCTGTTCGTGCAGCGCGGGGATCACGTTGTTGCCAAAGTCGTTTTCTGAGTTGGGATCCTCGGCGTCTTCGATAAGCGCTTTGCGCAATACCGGCCAGGAGAAGACATAAATCCCCATTGAAGCTTTATTGCTTTTGGGTTCGGCCGGTTTTTCCTGGAAGTTTTGGATGCGCTGTTCGTCGTTGGTTACGACGATGCCGAAGCGGTTGGCTTCTTCCCAGGGTACATTCATCACGGCCATGGTCAGATCGGCCTGCTTTTTCTTGTGGTAGGCGATCATCTTGGAATAATCCATTTTATAAATGTGGTCGCCGGACAAAATCAAAACATATTCTGGATTGAACTGGTCGATGAAGTCGATATTCTGGGTGATGGCGTCTGCGGTGCCGTTGTACCAGTGGCCGCCCTTCTGCCCCATGTAAGGCGGAAGAATGCGCACACCGCCGTTGACTTTGTCAAGAGCCCAAGCCGAGCCGTCGCCGACGTAGTTATTTAAAATATAGGGGCGGTATTGTGTTAACACCCCGACAACGTCGATATCTGAATTCATGCAATTGCTCAACGGAAAGTCGATGATACGGTATTTTCCCCCGAATAAAACTGCAGGTTTGGCATTATTGGCCGTTAAGGCCTTCAAGCGGCTGCCCTGTCCGCCGGCTAACAGCATGGCGACACATTCAATACTCATAATATTCTCCTTTGTCTCTCCGGAAGGAGGTTGCAATAAGCCATTGGGTGATTAATCGATCAGCCGCCGAACGGGCGGCTGTTGTTTGAATTTTGAAAAACCGGCTTTAAAGACACAATAGTTTGTGTGAAAAAAGTGCGGTATGTGATTGTCAATGAGAGGATGCAATATCCCAAATTTCTTTCTGATAATCGGCGATGGAGCGGTCGGACGAAAAGATGCCGGAGTTGGCGATGTTGATCGTCGCCCGCGCAAGCCAGGCATCCCGGTTGCAATAGGCTTGGCTGGCTTGCTGCTGAATATCCGCATAGGAAGCAAAATCTTTGAGCACGTAATAGGTATCGTTGCCCAAAAGCAGCGAATCGTAAATCGTCTGGAAGCTGACGCCTCCCAGGAAGCCATCAATCAGTTGATTTAAAATTTCCTGAATTCGGGAATCGCTTTGATAAATATCCAGAGAGCGATAGCCGCCGTTGTGGTTGTAGCCTGCTACTTCATCGGCGGACATGCCGAAGGTGAAAATATTGCTCATGCCCACGTGCTCGGCGATTTCGATATTGGCGCCGTCCATCGTCCCCAATGTGAGCGCGCCGTTCATCATGAATTTCATATTGCCGGTGCCGGACGCTTCCTTGCCGGCGGTCGAAATCTGTTCGGAAATTTCCGCGGCGGGATAAATGATTTCAGCGGAAGACACGTTGAAGTTCGGCACAAAAACAACCTTGAGCTTGTCCCCAATTAACGGATCGTTGTTGATCTTGTCGGATAGGACGTTGATCAGTTTGATGATTTCTTTCGCATAGTAATAGGAAGGGGCGGCCTTGCCGGCGAAGATATAGGTTTTCGGTACGAAATCGGCATTGGGGTTGGAACGCAGCTGATTATAAACGTGCATGATGTGCAGCGCATTGAGCAGTTGGCGTTTGTATTCGTGAATCCGTTTGACCTGCACGTCGAAAATGGAGTTCGGATTCAAGGCGATGCCCTGGGTGGCCTTGATGTGGCGAGCCAGTCGTTCTTTATTGTGCTTTTTGACAATACCAAGTTTGTCGCGGAAAGCGACGTCATCAGCATATTTTTCGAGGGCTTTGATAGCCGTCATGTTTTGGGCCTGAGTCCAATCATTCCCGATGGTGTCGCAGATCAAGTTTTTCAGCTCGGGATTGGCCGCCATCAGAAAACGCCGCGGCGTCACGCCGTTGGTCACATTGTGGAAACGATCCGGATAAACGGCATAAAAATCTTTAAAGGTTTCTTCCTTGAGGATTTTCGTGTGCAGCTCAGCCACACCGTTAACAGAGTGGGAGCCGATAATGGCCAAATGCGCCATATGTACCTGGCCGTCTTTTAAAATGGAAATGCCGTAATTGCGCGCTTCCTGATCCGGATATTGATTGTTCATTTCAAGGATGAAGCGACGGTTGATTTCTTCGATAATCATGTAGACCCGGGGCAGGAGGTTTTTCATCATATCGATGGGCCACTTTTCGAGCGCTTCCGGTAATACGGTGTGATTGGTGAAGCTCATAGAAGCCACAGTCATCTGCCAGGCATCGTCCCATTCATAGTTTTCTTCGTCAACCAAGATCCGCATGAACTCCGCAACGCACATGGCCGGATGGGTATCGTTGATGTGGATGCAGATTTTATCCTGGAAACCATCCATGGCACCGTGATGCTCTTTTTTGTAGCGGCGGACAATACGTTTGAGGCCGGCGCAGACAAAGAAATATTCCTGCTTGAGTCGCAACTGCTGTCCCTCGAAACCGTGATCGGAAGGGTAAAGTACCTGGGAAATGGCTTCAGCCTCGGATTTGCGCTGAACGGCCTTGAGGAAATGTCCCTGATTGAAGGTGTTCAGATCGAAGTCTTCTACCGGTTCGGCACTCCAAAGGCGCAGCGAGTTGACGGTTTTATTGTGATAGCCTTGAACCGGGACATCGTAGGGGACGGCGAGCACGGGTTCGTAGTTTTCGTGGATAAAAACGAGTTTGCCGCCGACTTCTTCCGCGCGAACATCACCGCCGAATTTGACGATCACGGAATTTTCCGGCTTTGCAATTTCGAAGGGATAGCCGTGCCGCAGCCAGTTGTCAGCAACTTCAACCTGTTCGTTGTTGACGATTTTCTGCTGGAACAGGCCATATTTGTAGCGAATCCCGTTGCCGTGACCGGGGAAGTTCATCGCAGCAGTGCTGTCGAGATAGCAGGCCATGAGCCGGCCGAGGCCGCCGTTGCCGAGCGCCGGGTCATGTTCTCGAGTTTGGATCTTATCATAATCCAGGCCGAGCTCCGTGAGCACTTCCGGAACAATTTGATCCCAGCCGAGGTTCATGATATAAGTGCGCAGCAGGCGACCGATCAGAAACTCAATGGAAAAGAAATAAATCTGTTTATCCGAGAAGGTGCGATTGCGGCTGTTATTGTGAGCCCATTCGGTGGTGATATTTTCCATTACGAGCTGAGCCAGTGCTTCATATTGATTTTGCGTTGTGGAATCCTCCAGCTTTTCACCGGAAATTTCTTCGACTTTCTTGATAAAAGCTTTTTTGAAAGTCTCTTTGGTCATGGTTGCATGTTCAGATTGTTTGTGGTTGAATTTAATCATAAATCTCCTTTATGGGCGCATGGCGATCCGATAGGAAACGGACCGCAAGCTTTTTAATTATTTGATTTAGCTCATTTATTATACGCTTTCTTGTCGATTTTCGCGATAGATTTTGGCGATTTATCTTGTTTGACTAAAGGTTTTGGATTGTCATCCTTTACGGCCGGCTGGATGGTCGGCGCTTTAGTCGGAAGTGTCGCACGTTTAGCTGTCCCCTTTCCGGTGCGAGATGTTTTGGTGCGAGCTGTTTTTTTGATGGCGGGTTTGCGGTGCTTCACCGCTTTATAAATGAGAGCCGTCAGCCCGGGCACGCGCAGTGTCGCGGTGAACGGTTGATTGTGGCAGCCGCCTTTTTTACCTTTGGTTGTTTTTTTGACGGGGGTGCCTTTGCCGCCGTAGGCTGCGTCGTCGGAATTAAAGAGCAGGCGATAGGTGCTGGCTGTGGGAACGCCGATATCGTATTCCGGGTAATCCTGGGGACAAAAATTAACGAGGATGATCAAATCATCCTGGGGGTCCTTGCTCATGCGTCGGAAAATGATGATGCTCTGCTTGGCGTTGTCGGCGTCGATCCATTGGAAGCCATCCCAGCTGTGGTCTTCCTGCCAAAGCGCCGGCTCGTTTAGATAATGCTTGTTAAGATCTTGAATAAATTGATGGAATTGCCGGTGCTTGGGATTGTCAAGCATGAACCATTCCAATTGTTCGTAATAGCGCCACTCGATGAAAGGGGCCATTTCGTTGCCCATGAAGGTGAGTTTTTTGCCGGAGTGGGTGTACATATAGGCGTAGAGCAGGCGCATCTGATCGAATTTTCCGTCGTAATCGCCGAACATTTTGTCGAGGATGGATTTCTTGCCGTGGACGATTTCGTCGTGGGACAGCGGGAGCACAAAGGTTTCCGAGAAGGCATAAGCCATTGAAAACGTCAGTTTGCTGTGAAACTGACTGCGCACATAGGGATCCGTTTCCATATAGGAAAGCGTGTCGTGCATCCAGCCCATGTCCCATTTCATGTTAAAGCCGAGCCCGCCTTGATCCACCGGCCAGGTCACCATCGGATAGGCGGTGGATTCCTCCGCGGCCATGATCGCATAAGGAAAGTATTTAAAAATTTCCGTGTTGAGTTTTTGCAGAAAAGCCACGGCTTCCAAGGAATCGTTGCCGCCGAATTTATTGCGCCGCCATTCGTTTTCGTAGCCGTAATTTAAATAGATGATGCTGGCGACGCCGTCGATGCGCAGGCCGTCGATATGATAACAGTCGAACCAATAATAAGCATTGGAGATCAAGAAATTGACCACTTCGTTTTTATTGTAGTCAAATTCCATGGTGCCCCATTGGGGATGCTCGGTGGCTTCGTAAAGATTGGTGCCGTCGAGTTTGTAAAGGCCGTGAGCGTCCTTGCAGAAGTGACCGGGCACCCAGTCGAGGATCACCGCAATGTCGTTTTGGTGCAGTCGGTCAATCAGATACATCAGTTCCTGGGGCGTACCGTAGCGGGAAGTCGGCGCGAAGAAACCCGTCAGTTGGTAGCCCCAGGAGCCATCAAAGGGGTGTTCCATCACCGGCATGAATTCCACATGGGTGTAATGCATGGCTTTTAAATAGGGGACAAGTTGATCGGCCAAGTCGTGATAGTTCAGGAAGGTGCCGTCCTCGTGGGTGCGCCAGCTGCCCAGGTGCATTTCATAAATGTTGACCGGCTTATTTTGCGACGTTTGGCCTTTTCGCGCCGCGCGCCAAGTGTCGTCATGCCAGATATAATCATCCAAAGACCAGACGACAGAGGCCGTCTGGGGGCGCACTTCGGCGTAAAAGGCATAGGGATCCGCTTTATGCGCGACTTCTTCATCGATTTGTGTGATGCAGTATTTGTAAATCTCACCGCTTAAATCCCGGTCGATGGTGAGGGCCCATACGCCGCCGGAGTCCGGCAGCAAGGCCATCGGGTTGGCAGTCGCATCCCAGTCGTTAAAGTTGCCGACAACGGCAACCGCGCGGGCGTTGGGCGCCCAGAGACGGAAGGTGGTCTTGCCGTCTGCAGGATGCGCGCCAAAAAATTCATAACTTTGAAGGTAGTTTCCATTGTGAAAGAGATACAAGGCGACAGCATTATCCATAGATCATTATCCTTTCGAAGATGCAAACATGATGCAATAAAATACATAACGCCATGACCGCGCCAAGATGGCTTTTAAACAGCGGACATTTTGTAACACGGGTTAATTGTTATCATTATTTTAACATATCTGTAATGAAAAGGGATGTCATTTTCATAAAAAGTGTGAAAAAATGACGCATTTGCCTTTGAAAAAATGCACAAAAAATGACCGTCGGCGAAAAAGACAATGCCCATTTTTTGTGCGTCAAGAAAAAGCTGAACAGCAATCGGCAGCGCGTTTGCAGTGTCCGGGTTTAAATGCACTTCACTGCGCAAAATGGCGTTGAGCCGCCGATGGCTCTGTGGTATAATCAGGGCGGATTCAATCGTTATTTGCGCTGAAATCTGAAAGCGAGTAGAAGAGAAGGAGCAAAAATGGGACTGACACTCACAGAAAAAATCATCCGCGATCATTTGGTCGTTGGGAAAATGGAAAAGGGAACGGAAATTGGCATTTGCATCGATCAGACCCTGACCCAGGATTCCACCGGCACCATGGCTTATATGCAGCTGGAAGCGATGGAAGTGCCGTGGGTGAAAACCAAACGATCCTTAGCTTATGTGGATCACAACATGCTTCAGGAAGGGCCGGAAAATATGGATGACCACCTTTATATCCAGACGGTAGCCAAGAAGCACGGCGTGTATTTTTCCCGGCCGGGCAACGGCATCTGTCATCAGGTTGAAATCGAGCGATTTGGTGTGCCGGGTCAAACCCTGGTGGGGTCCGACTCCCATACACCCACTGGCGGCGGCATTGGAATGCTCGCCATCGGCGCCGGCGGCCTCGATGTGGCGGTGGCCATGGCCGGTGGTGAATATTATATCACCATGCCCCGAATCGTCCGGGTCGAGCTGACCGGGAAACTGCGTGGGGGCGTTTCTTCCAAAGATATTATCTTGGAGGTGTTGCGTCAGTGCACCGTTAAAGGCGGGGTTAACAAAGTCTTTGAATACGCCGGACCCGGTGTCTTGACGCTGACGGTGCCGGAACGGGCGACCATCACCAATATGGGGGCCGAGCTGGGGGCGACCACTTCTATTTTCCCGGCGGACGACATGACCCGGGCCTTCCTGAAGGCTCAGGACCGCGAAAGCGATTTTGTCGCGCTGGCCGCGGACGCCGATGCCCAATACGATCAGGTGGTGAAAATCGATCTGTCGGCGCTCGAGCCCTTGGTGGCCTGTCCCCACAGTCCGGATGCGGTGAAAAGGGTGGCGGATCTTGAAGGCATGCCGGTCAATCAAGTGTGCATCGGATCCTGCACCAATTCGTCCTATCTTGATCTGATGAAAGTTGCCGCTATCATGAAAGGCAAAACCGTGGCCGAAAATGTGGAAATGGTTGTAGCGCCGGGCTCCCGTCAGGTGCTGACTATGCTGGCGGAAAACGGCGCGCTGGCGGATATCCTCGGCACAGGTGCCCGGGTGCTTGAATGCGGCTGCGGTCCCTGCATCGGGATGGGCCAGGCTCCCTGCACCGACGGCGTTTCCCTGCGGACCTTCAATCGTAATTTCAAAGGGCGTTCCGGAACAGTCTCGGCGGATATTTATCTGCTCAGTCCGGAAACGGCGGCGATTTCCGCCATCGAAGGCAAGCTGACGAATCCCCTGGGCAAGGTGGAACTTCCGGCGATCGTCATGCCGGAACACTTCAAAGTGAACGATAATGCCGTGGTACCGCCGGCGCCGGAAGGCGAAGACGTCGAGATTATCCGCGGACCGAATATCAAACCCTTCCCGCTGGCTAAACCGCTGAAAGCCACGGTTGAAGGCAAGGCGCTCATCGTGGTGGAGGACAATATCACGACGGATCACATCATGCCCTCGAATGCAAAACTTTTGCCTTTCCGTTCCAATATTCCCTATTTGGCAGATTATTGTCTGACGCCCTGCGATCCGGATTTTCCGCAGCGGGCCAAGGATAATGGCGGTGGCTTTATCATCGCCGGTTCCAACTATGGCCAGGGTTCCAGCCGGGAACATGCGGCGCTGGCTCCGGTTTACTTGGGCATTAAGGGTGTGGTGGCTAAATCCTTTGCGCGTATCCATAAGAACAATCTGATCAATAATGGGATCTTGCCGCTGGTTTTTGAGGATCCGGCAGATTACGACAGGATTGCCGTCGGCGACGACTTGAAAATCGACGATGCGGTTGACGCCATTGGCACGGGTCGTGTGACATTGACCAATGTGACAAAGAACGAAAGTTATCCTTTGAGCATTGAAATTTCCGAACGCCAGCGGGAGATGCTGGTAGCCGGCGGACTGATCAATCGCATGAAAGCTCGAAAAGACGCATAAGCCGAAAATAACCCGGCAATAAAAAACGACTGTCCGCTTCAATGCGGGCAGTCGTTTTTATTAGGTTTTCTCCAAATCAGTGCATTTTAAAAAAGTGTCGTTAAAGGCTGGATCCTCCGCCAGATTAATCACCTCGCAATGTTCCGGCAGTGCATTTATTTCGCGGAGCACATCCTTGGAAAGCAGGGCGCGAATCGCACCGGATCCGGCGCCGTTGCCGCAAGCGACCACCGGAGTGTTTGGCCATTCGGGGATTAGCCCGATCTTTTGGGCGGATTCGACGCGGATGTAGTTGCCGAAGGCACCTGCAAGATAGACAGTGTCGATGTCTTTGGGAGTGAGACCGGCATGCCGGAGCAAAAGCTGGGTGGCAGTTTGGATGGCACCTTTGGCCAATTGGATCGCGCGGATATCCTTTTGGCTGATGGTGATCTCTGGGCCGCCGGCGTTTTCTTTAGTGCTGAGCAGCACGAAGCTGGTGACGCGGCCGTCTTTTCGCAGCATGGCAGCGTTGGGGTTTTGGGCAAGCGCATTCCCGGTGACAAAACGGCCACTGCGTTCAAGCAGGCCGGCGTCAAGGAGGGCGGCGACGGCGTCGATGATGCCGGAACCGCAGATCCCCTTGGCCGGCGGGGCGTCGATCACTTGGCAGGCAAAATGATCGGTATAGGTCACGCGCTCGATGGCACCGGAAATGCCGCGCATGCCCATGGTCAGCCCGTCTCCCTCGAGGGCGGGGCCGCAGGCGGTGGCGCAAACGGTATAGTGCTCGCGGTTGCCGACGGCGAGCTCGCCGTTAGTGCCTAAATCGATCACCAGGTGGTTGCCGCCGCGCCTGGGAAGCGCCGCAAGCAGGGCCGTGGTGTCGGAGCCGACAAAGCCGCCGAGGGGCGGCAGGAGTCGAACGATGGCTGCCGGATGAAGGGGGAGCCCGAGATCGGTCGGATGGAAAGTGAGCATGCCGGTGATTTGAGATTTAAAGGGGGCATGGCCGAGGCCTTTCGGATTCAGACCGGCGAATAGGTGGAGCATGGTGGTATTGCCGCAGGCGATTAAATGGATGATGTTCTGTGTCTGTGCGTGTGCTTTTTGGCATAAAGTTGCCAGAAGTTTGGAAAGCGTGGCAATAATAGCTTGCTGAAGGGCATCGCCCCGGCCGCTTGCAGCGGCATCAATGCGGCTGACCACATCGGCGCCAGAGGCACTTTGCGCGTTGCCGGCCGAAGCGGTGGCCAGCCAAGCGCCGTTCTCCAGATCGTAGAGATAGCCGGCGACGGTGGTGGTGCCGATATCAAAGGCAGCGCCGAGCATCGATGCGGCATGATTGGAGGGGACGGCGGCGAGCATATGGCCGGCGGCCTTGGCCGCGTTGCGTGCGGTTTCGATGGGAACGAGGGGCATCTCGACCAGCACGTTCACAACAGGGCCCGGCGTGCGGCGGATGGCTTCATACGCATCATAAAGGACTTGGGGATCGTCGCAGCGCAGATCGACAGGAAGGACCGCATTGATGGATGCCAGAAAGGCGCGGTCACTTTGCAAGTTGAGGGCATTGAAGGCGACAGGGTAGGCCGTGACAGGCGGGTTGAAAGTCAGCGGATCGAAGGCAATCGCCTCGGTCAGAATCTTTTTGTGAGCCCCATCGGGGGAAATGAGAATGTGCATGCCGTCGGAAGCCGGATATTGGCAGGCCAGCACCTCAAAGGTAAGGCCGTTTTCCTGCACCAGGGTTAGGCACTTGCCGCAGTTGCCGAGTCCGCCGCACACCAGATCCAGCGGGTGGCCGGCCGCAACGCAAGCATCGGCAACCGTGGCGCCGGCATCGACCGCACAAGTTTGTCCGTAATAGGGAAAATCAATTTGCATAAAAACCTTCTTTAAAAAAATTGTCGGCAAATAAAGCTAACAAGTGATGTTGAATTGTTTTTATCTTATCGAAAACGAAGTGTAAAAACAATGGATTATCGTCAGAGTGCATTAAAATTTATTGCGCGGCGTGCTTCTCTGCATTAAAATATAAAGAAGTGTTTTGGTTCCGATTCTGGAACGGCGTTCATCTTCAATCATTTTGTCAAAGAATTAAAGGAGGCAACATGGGGTATTTATCCGATATTGAGATTGCACAGGCGGCCAGCCCGAAAGACATTCGCGACATTGCCCGAAAATTGGGCCTGACAGAAGACGATCTGGAACTTTACGGTAAGTACAAAGCCAAAGTGGATTATAATTTGCTCAAACAGCCGTCGGCGAAAAAACCGCGGCTGATCCTGACAACAGCCATCAATCCGACACCGGCCGGCGAAGGCAAAACCACGATGACCATCGGCGTGGCAGATGCGTTCGGGCATTTGGGCAGGTCGGCGATGGTTGCCCTGCGGGAGCCGTCCCTCGGGCCGGTATTCGGCATTAAAGGCGGGGCGGCCGGCGGCGGCTATGCCCAGGTGATTCCGATGGAAGACATTAATCTGCATTTTACCGGCGATTTTCACGCCATCGGTGCAGCGAATAACCTTTTGGCCGCGATGATCGATAATCATATTCAAAAAGGCAATGCCTTGGGCATCGACGCGAAGACCATCATCTGGCGGCGCTGCGTGGATATGAACGACCGTCAGCTGCGCAACATTGTCGACGGGCTGGGCCGCCCAGCGGACGGTACGCCCCGGCAGGACGGGTTTGACATCACGGTCGCTTCAGAAGTCATGGCAGTTTTTTGTCTGGCACGGGATATCAGCGATCTGAAAGAACGGCTGGGCGATATTATTGTCGCCTATACCCGCGATGACGAACCGGTTACCGCTGCGGATCTTAAAGCCAACGGTGCCATGGCGGCCCTGCTGAAGGATGCGCTTAAGCCTAATCTGGTGCAGACGCTCGAAGGCACGCCCGCCTTTATTCACGGCGGTCCTTTTGCAAATATTGCCCACGGCTGCAATTCGGTGATCGCGACGCGCATGGCGATGCACTTTGCCGACGATTATGTGGTGACGGAGGCGGGCTTCGGTGCGGATCTCGGCGCGGAGAAATTTTTGGATATCAAATGCCGGCTGGCGGATCTGCAGCCGGACGCGGTGATCGTTGTGGCGACGATCAAAGCGCTGAAGTATAACGGTGGTGCGGACGTCAAAGACATCACCCAGGAAAATCTGGATGCGCTGGCCAACGGTCTGCCCAATCTTTACAAGCATGTCGAAAATATTACCGACGTTTTTGGTTTGCCGGTGGTGGTGGCCATCAACCGGTTTGTCAGCGACACGGAAGCGGAAATCGAGCTGCTCAAAAAATCCTGTGAAGAACGGGGTATCACGGTGGCCTTAGCCGACGTTTGGGGACAGGGCGGCAAAGGCGGCATCGACGTGGCTCAGGCGGTGATCAAACTTTGCGACGAAAATGCCGGGAAAGAACATTTTACCTATGCCTATGATCTCGATCAGCCGCTGATGGCAAAAATCACGACGCTGGCGCAAAAAATTTATGGTGCCGATAGGGTGGACTTTGCACCGGAAGCGCAAAAGGCGCTGGCGAAGTTTGAAAAATTAGGCTACGGAAATTTGCCCGTGTGTATGGCCAAAACCCAATACTCCCTTTCGGACGACGCGTCAAAGCTTGGCCGGCCGACAGATTTTACCATCACCGTTCGGGACGCGACCATTTCGGCCGGGGCGGGCTTTGTGGTTTGTTTGACCGGCGCCATTATGAAGATGCCGGGACTGCCCCCGCATCCGGCGGCGGAAAAAATTGACGTGGATGAAAACGGCGTGATCAGCGGATTATTTTAATCCACGGCACAAACGAATTATTTGGAAGGGCGAGAAAATGACAAAATGTGAACAAACTTATGATCGGATGCCCTGTGCGGAATTTGTTTCGGCATTGGCTTCCAGTGCACCGACACCAGGCGGCGGCGGCGCTTCGGCACTGGCCGGTGCCGTTGGGGTGGCCTTGGGGCAGATGGTTGCAGCCCTCACAATCGGCAAAGAAAAATATGCGGATGCGGAGGATGTGATGATTGCCCTCAATCACAAGGCACAGACTCTGCGGGAAGAGCTGTGCGCGCTGATTGATCGAGATGCGGAGGTCTTCGCGCCATTGTCCGATTGTTACCGGATGCCGGCGGCGACGGCCATCGAGCGCCAGGCCAAAGATGAAGCGATCCAGGCTTACCTGGATGCCTGCTGCGAAGTGCCGCTTCGCATCATGACGCTGTGCTGCGAAGGCATTGCGCTGGCGAAGGAATTTGCCGAGGACGGCTCCCGGCTTGCGGTTTCGGATGCGGGCTGCAGCGCCGCGATTTTAAACGGTGCGCTGCACGCGGCGGCGCTCAACGTGTTGATCAATACCAAGAGCATGGCCGATACCCGGCGGGCGGCCGCCTATAACGAAGAGGCGAATCGCATGCTGGCCGGCTATGGTGCACTGGCCGATCGCATTTACAAAGATATCAGCAAAGACCTGCAGCCTGCGGAAGAGGTGTGAACATGGGGAAGACCACCAGACAATTGCAGGGCCGGCCGGTGGCGGCACGGCTGGACGCCGAAACGCAGAAACAAGTCTCAGAGCTCAAAAGATGTGGCATCACACCGACGCTGGCTCTGATTCGTGTGGGTGAGCGGCCGGACGATTTGGCCTATGAGCGCAGCATTCTCAGGCACGTTGAAAAAGTCGGCTTGCAGGTAAAGGCGATTACGCTGCCAACCAAGGCAGATACTCAGAGCGTGATCGATGTGATTGGCTCAGTCAATCGAAATGCGGTTATCCATGGCTGTTTAATTTTCAGACCGATGGGCACGCAGATTGACGATGCGGCGGTCTGCGGCGCGTTGGAACCCGCCAAGGATGTGGACGGCATCACGCTGGGGTCTCTTGCAGGGGTTTTCACCGGGAAGGCGGTTGGTTATCCGCCCTGCACAGCGGAAGCCTGTCTTAGAATGCTCGATGCCTACGACATTGATCCCGCGGGGAAAAAAGTTTGCGTTGTAGGGCGAAGCCTCGTCATCGGGCGGCCGGTGGCCATGATGCTCTTGGCGCGCAACGCGACGGTGATGATTTGTCACACGCGCACAATGGATGCGCCGGCGATCATGCGCGAGGCCGAGATTATTGTTGCAGCGGCGGGACAGATTGGCAGTGTGACAGCTGACGGGGTGGCGGCAAATGGCCAGACGGTGATTGTCGATGTGGGCATTAATTTTGATGCTGCCGGCCAAATGGTCGGCGACGTAACCTCGGATGCCGCGGCGAAAGCCGGCGCTGTGACGCCGGTCCCCGGCGGGGTAGGAACGGTCACGGCGGCAGTGCTTTGCCAGCATGTGGTGCAGGCGGCGCAGAAACGGCAGGCAATAGATTAGATTCAATCATTTAAAAAGCAGTGGAGCTCCATGCGGGCTTCACTGCTTTTTTAGAGCCTGAATTTTAGTGATCAAAGCGCTGATTGCGTGCCGACAGACCGACGGCGATCAAAATGTACGATTGAAGGAATCTCCTTTCCAATCGAGTCGTGCGGTAACAGAATCAAAAATATAAACGCGATAAAAATAATAATATAAATATAAAAAAAGCAAATATAATTGACTTTTTGACGTTTATAAGTATAATGAAGAAGCAGTTTATCAATTTTGGAAGAGAAGGGAGTACGAAATGATTTTTGTGATTTTATGGGTATGCGTTTTGGCCTTTGGCATCATGGTAAAAGAAAAAAGGAGCCGGCGTTCGGCAGATTACGACGAAAGACAGATGGCCTTTCAGGATCGAGCCTATCGCCATGCCTTTTTCGCCGTGATGATTTTTTGTGCATGTCATTTTTTGCTGGTGTCGGCGGCGGGCCCCTATCTGTCTGACGGCAGCAGCTCGTTGATCGGCATCTTTCTCGGTGTTTTGGTTTATGGGGGAGAGTGCATCTGGAACAATGCCTACTTTCCCTTTCGTCAAAAAGGGCGGCGCATTATTTGGCTGTGGGGGATGTTGACAGCGGTGAATTTGGCGGTGCTCATCGTTCGGGGAATCCATCGGGCCGATTGGATTCGTGACGGGGTGCTCACGCTGGATCAAATGACGCCGCTTGTAATGGTGATTGTTTTCGGGGGATTCCTGGCGGTGTCGTTAGCCAAGTGGTTTGTCTCTCGGAAGGAGAATGCCGATTGAAAAATTTACGCATGAAGGCCGCACGGGCTGCGCGCGATTTGTCTCAGCAGCAATTGGCGGACCTGGTGGGCGTCTCCAGGCAGACTATCAGCGCGGTGGAAAAGGGCAATTACAACCCGACGATCAAACTTTGTGTGGCCATTTGCCGCGCGCTGGGCAAAACTCTTGACGAATTGTTTTGGGAATCAGCGGAAGACTGAAGAAAATTGGGGAACAAAAGTAAATTTGTTTGGATGGATAGCACATAAAAGTGCTATAATAATTTTTTAAGACAATAATGTACAGCGATGGTAAAGAAATGGTAAAGAAAAAGCGTGATGGCTCCGCGACGAAGGCCTTCGAGGACAAAAAAATAAAAAAAGAGCAGAAGCGTCAAGGGCATTTGTTAAAAAAAAGTCTGCGTGCAAAGACGCAGACAAAAAGGCAGTCACCGGTTCAACGCAATTTTGATTTAAAAAGCTGGTGGCGCATTGAACCGCTGGCCCATAAATGGATCTTGGCTTCGCCGGCCAGTTTCAGCGTGGAGCGCCAGGACCGGCTTTTGGATCGTTTTGTCCGGGGGAAATGGCGCGGCCGCAAAACTCAGATGGAAGAACGTGTGATCTATCGTCGGGATGGCAGTACCCTGCGGGTTTTGGTCGTTTGGTCCAACAAAGGGACAGACGCAAAAGCGACTGGTCTGCTGTGGCTGCACGGCGGGGCCTATATGGCCGGCATTCCGGAACAGGCCCATGTTTATGCGGATCTTTTTTGCGGCGATGGCAATTGCGTGATGGTTATTCCGGACTATCGCAAGGCCGGCGAAAAACCATATCCTGCGGCGCTGTGGGATGCCTATGATGCACTGGTTTGGATGCAGGAAAACGCGAATAACCTGCACATCAATGCCAATCAGCTCTTTGTCGGCGGCGAATGCGCCGGCGGCGGTCTGGCTGTGGCGCTGGCACTTTACGCAAGAGATCAGCGGGAAGTGGCCATCGCATATTTGATGCCGCTTTTCCCGATGATGGACGATCAAACTTTCCGCCGAAAGGCAAAAATTCAAAAACTGACCGAACCGGATCTGAATCGTGCTCGGGGCTGGGAAATGTATCTGAGCGTGTATGAAACCCGCGGGCAGGTGCCCATATATGCGGCGGCGGCCCGCGTCGACGAATTGACCGGTCTGCCGCCGGTTTGTACCTATGTCGGCCGGGACGATCCGTTTTATGAAGAAACCATCGCGTTTGTTAAAAAGCTGAAAGAAGCCAACATCGATGTTGCGTTTCGCATTTTCCCAGGGCGTTTTCGGGTATTCGACTGGCTGGCGCCGGCCAGCCATGCTCTTAAACAGGCGCGGGTATTTTTAAAAGGTCAATTTGAAAATGCCCGGGAAAACTGTTATCAGCCGCAGTTTAAAGGCCGCAGCCGAAAAGCCAAGGCCATGATGCGGCGACGGGCCATGGCGAAACGCCGCCGGAATCTGCATCATGGGATGTCGGCGGGGCAGGCGAAAACCGAAACAATATCTGATCAGCAGCACCAAACGATGGCGGCAAAGGATATAAATCATGCTAAAATGTGAATTTGGATCAAAGGTGGTTTGAGTCGGTTGGGGATAAAATATAATATTCAGTTTAAGGGCGCTCGAGAGGGCAATTTAAAAGTCGTCGGCTGTGTCAAACCGGTAGCAGCTATTTTGCGGGGAACGATTGTCGGGGTCGAGGGCTCTCCTGCGCTGATCAACTGGCAGGAGTCTTAGAGATGATAAAAGCGAAAAGCTCAAGGAAAGCGGCTTTTCGCTTTATTTTGTTGACAGACAGCGAATTAAACTATAAGATTAAGTGCGAAAAACCAAAACAGTGGTTTTAGCACGATACAAGGAGATAAACTTGGCACGATTTTATAAAACTATTCGGCTGACAAAAGCAGAAATGCTGGGCATGACGAATCGTCACACCTATCGGCTGATTCCTTTTGATCCGCTGATTCCGGCAGAACGTGCTTTACCGAAAGAACCGGGCTTTAGTGATGAAGCGATTCGGGGCGCACTGCGACAATTTGTCGGACATGCCGATTTTTTCTAAAGATAAGCGGAAGCGGCGTTTGAAAACAAGATTAAAATCAGGAGAGAAATAATGGCAGATCAACAAAATGCAACAGCATTGCAAGAACAGGCCGTGAAGGAATTAGCAGCCCTTGGCCTTGAGCGGCTCGGCTATGCCAAAGATCGCAGAGCAGCGGCGAATATTTTATTTCAGAAGCTGCAAAGTGAAGACGGTGGCCAGCCGGAGCTGCCGACAATGAATATGCTGGTGCAGCAGAATTGGATTATGATTCGGCAATTGGATCGCATTGAACAGATGCTCTATCAATTAGCCGGTTTAAAAGAAAATTGAAAATAAAAAGAGCTATTAAATCATTACCATCGGCTAAGCCGATGGTAATGATTTTTGTTTTGTTTATTTTTTCTCATACGGACATTTAGACATTTATGCATGAATGGCATACATATTCTATTACTTATATCAATAACGATTAAATTCAAAACCAAATATTATGTGTTTTTAGTTCCTTAATTATAGGGGAGTTTATAAATAACATACAGGCAATTCAAGTTGCGTTGCGAAGACAGTTGAAATGGATTTAATCCCGGTGATAGCAGGGATACACCTACAAGTCAGTTTTACGATATGAAAAGGGTTGGGGAGATTTTTGAAGGAAAGATCCGGATATCCCGGGATAAGACATCTGAAGCATCTTGGGATGCGGAAAGAAAATGCAATAATTGACATTAGAAAAGAGATATAAGTAGTGAGATCCGCTATTAAAATAATTTGCCATAGTTATGGAATATTTAAAGTGATATAATTAGGCATAAAAAGAAGACGAAAGTCGTCTGTTTTTCAACAAAGCAGTACCGTCAAGTATGAAAAGGAGGTAACGTTATGGCAAAATTTATCGTAGGTATTGATGCAGGCACCACCGGTCTGAAAACGATGATTTTTGAACTGAATGGGAACCCACTTGCCAGTGCTTACAGGAGTTACCCCTGTAAATTTCCTCATGCAGGCTGGGTAGAACAGGATCCATGGGATTTATGGAATGCTTTATGTGAGACCTCAAAAGAGACAATTGCAAAAGCAGACATTGATCCGAAGGAAATCGCTTCTATTGCTATTTCAAGTCAGCGGGGCACATTCTTTGCTGTTGATAAAGATTGGAATCCTATAGAAGATGCTATTGTATGGAGTGATGTAAGAGCTACAAAAGAGGCACAGTGGATTGGCAGTCATTTTGGGATTGATAAATATTATGGAATCGCAGCTTCCGCAATGACGCCGAGCTTCTCATATTCCAAATTTAAATGGGTCAGGGACAACCGTCCCGACCTCTATGAGGAAGCTTACCTTTTTGTAAACGGCCAGGAATGGCTCCTCCATCAGTTGGGATCAGAAGAGGTGTTTACAGACCCTTCGTCTCTGGCGATGAATGGGATGATGGATGTTGCAAAGTTAGATTGGTCTGATGAACTTTTGGATGCAATAAATGTATCACGCAGTAAATTGCCGCCAGTAAAGCATCCGGCCAGGCAGGTGGGCTGTATTTCACCAAAGGCTGCAGAACTCACAGGTTTTCATGCGGGAACATCGATCTGCGTCGGTGGGGGTGATCAGCAGTGTGCTGCCGTCGGCTCAGGCATTATTAAAGAAGGCATGGCTGAAATTACGGTAGGGACGGCAGGTGTCATCGTAGCTGCAGTGGATAAAGTTTATGAGGAATCGCACCATGAGATCTATTTTTCCGGCCATGCCAATCCCGGCAAGTGGGATATGGAAGGGCAGGTAACGATGGCCGCTTCCAACTTAAAATGGTTCAGAGATACATTTTGTGATGCAGAAACTGCGGTCAGCAAGGTATCCGGTAAAGATGTCTATGATATTATCTGTGAAGAAGCAGCTAATGCCTATGTGGGAAGTCGCGGTTTGCTCTACTTCCCTTTCCTTCAGGGTCAGCTGACGCCTTACTATTGTGATGCTGCCCGGGCCGGATATGTTGGAATGACACCGGCTCACGGAAAAGCGGAAATGGCCAGAGCCGTCCTGGAGGGAGTGGCTTATGAATTAAACATGAGCATCAATGCCATGCAGAGAGTACTTGGACGTCCGTTTGATGTTATCAGGCTTTCCGGCGGTGGCGCAAAATCTCCATTATGGCGTCAGATTCAGGCTGATGTCTATGGTGTTCCTGTAGAAAAACTGAAAATCTTTGATTGCGGTCTTGTCGGATCAGCAGCACTTGGTGCAACGGCGGTCGGGATCTTCGACAACATAGAAGAAGCTGTTGGAAACCTCGTCCATACGGATGGTTTTGTTGAACCTGATATGCATCACCATGAGATTTACAAAGAATACTTTGGCATTTTCCGTGATGCATTCCTTGCATGGCGTGATCGCGGCATTTACGATCGACTGGCGGCTGCCACTGACAAATACTGGGACGCAAAATAATACGAAAAAGTAAACAGGAGACTTGTTTATGTTGAGCCTGACAGATTTTATCAACGCAATAGAAGAAAACGATTTGGAAGTAGATGCGGTAATGGCAATTAGGAATGATACGATTTTAGGGCTTCATCGTTTTTCAGACGATATTTATCACAATGTATTTTCCGTGGCGAAAAGCCATCTAGCAACGGCGGTCGGCTTTGCAATCGATGAAGAAAAATTGTCGCTCGATGATAAACCCATTGATGCTTTCGCGGATATTATTCCCGATGATGTAGATCCCCGTTGGAATGATGTGACATTGTATAATCTTATGACAATGACATCGGGACATGGGGAGCCCTTTCTGATGACATCAGACCGGAAGAAGCTCCGCGGCGAGACAGCGGAAAAGCTTCCTGAAGCAATGATGGACGAATGGCTGATTTTTGCATTTACACGCCCAATGATGTATGAGCCCGGAGAAAAGTTCAGCTATGGCAATCTTGCACCGTATGTCGCCGGACGCATGCTGGAAAAAGTGGTCGGGATGTCTGTCTGTGATTATTTGTATAAAAAGTTCTGGCGTCGGGTCGGAACCGAAAAGCCCCGTTGGGACACAGACTCGAAAGGGCACACTTTCCCTGCCAGCGATCTGTTCCTTGATATTGTAGATATGGCTAAACTCGGCCAACTCTATGCTTCAGGCGGAACATATAAAGGAATACGTTTTCTGTCAGAAGAATGGGTGAAAAAAGCAGGTGCATTCCATGTACCGTCTTCATCCATTAATCCGGCAGGAAACGCAATAGATGAGGAAGCAGGATACGGATTTTATTTTTGGAGAAATTACGGTGACGAAAACAGTTATCGCTGTTATGGTCGCGAAGCACAGTTTGTCATCATTATGCCGGATAAAAATGCGGTTGTAGCGGTACAATCGATGCAGCACAACGTGCAGCCAGTCATGGATGCAATATGGGAATACATTTTTCCGCAGATATAATGTCGCGGTTCAGATTTGCGTATAACACAAACAAGGATTCATCAAGCTATCTATGGGCTTAAAAAAGTTTGTAGGCAGTTAAACTTTAACAAAATGGCTGTTGCATTATGATATGCACCTTTTCCAAGTAGACAAGCAAAAAATAAAAACTTGTTGATAATGCGGAGCATATCGGGATTTTATTGCTTCTCCTTCTTATTTCCTTATTATTTAGATCCTATGTTTTATAAAGATATTTAATCTATAAATGGCATACTTATTTCATTGATCATAAACACCTGCATTTTTTATTTAGTAGAAAAGACTTCAAAAATGAAGTGAGAGCATATTAATCTTTCAATTTAGTATGCATGATAGAAGAGAGATTTGCTGCTGATCATAGTGTATGTGCCTATAGATGGCATCTGCAATCTTTTTATCAGAAACCACTATTCTTGCACCTTGATATGTTGCAGCACAAAGATCGGGCGGGACTTTCGTCCCGCTTTTGGTTGTATAATAAACAATCAAGCGGCAGTCGAGGTGATGATAAGACCTCGTTCTTTTAGAAATACAACCAGGTCGGATTGTTCGCTTGACGTGGGTTGTTCGAAAAAAACAATGGCCATTTGATGGTCTTTGGACAAAAGCAGGCCGTGCTCAGCGATAAAAACAGTATAGCGAATGGCATTGTAGGGTAAAGTGATGCCCGCCCGGCCCGGACACATGGATTCCGTCATCTTTGAACACAGTGGTCACGTCGTATTCGTTGCGGCCGGTCAAACGCCGGATGGCCTTTAAATTGTCGTGAATCGTGCGCCGCAAGCTTATTATATAAGCGACGAGGATCCCGGTAGCGAGCACCAAAAGAGCAACCGCGGATTGGGCGTTGCCCTGGTGCCAGCGAAGCGCGCCGAGAGCAGTCATAATGCCGGCCAATATCGGCATCGCTATATTAAAATGTTTGGGATAAAGATAAGGATGTATCTTTTTGAGCAGTGCGGCATCAATGGTGCCGTTGGTTTGAAACATGGGAACCTCCGTCAGAGTAAAGACATATCGGCATTATAGCATGACGCGACATAAAAAACTTGCGCAATACTTAAAAAATAGGATTTTGCTTGCAATTCGATTTGACGCGCATTATAATGCTGTCAAATCAAATGTTAAAGATGGCTTTTAAAAGCCATTTTTTTAACAGAAATGTTAGCACTCAACAATAAGGACTGCTAACAAGAAGGGAGAAACGCATGACGGTTGTACCGATTTATAATATGGTGGTGGCACCCAATGCCAGAACTTTTATGCAGACGGATCTTTATAAGAGACTAACGGGAAAAGATCCGGAAGAAAACGAGCAGGTGGTGTTGCTGATTGCGCGTAAGCAGGCGTTGTTATCAGAAATGCGGCAGATAGATTTTTATCCCATTGGGGTATCCGGCCGTATTGTTGAAATCAACCAGAACGGATATTTAGTCTTTAAGACCGGAGATCGGGTTAATGTGGAAAATCTTTCGATCATTGGCGGGGAAAGAATTGAACTTGAAGCGATTCCGAAGCCAGATATTGAGGATTTAGATGCTGAAGACGAAAAATCGCGGCTGGAAGTGCTCAAGAGCAAGCTGGTGGAATCTGTCAAAGATTTTCGCTGGGGGGTAATCGCGCGAAATTATTTCACGCAGATGAAAACCATCGGCGAAGTTACGTCGCTGCTTTCCATCTGGATGACCAATTCGCCGGACGAAAAATACGCAGTGCTCGAACAGAACAGCTGTGAAAAACGGACGGCCATGATGGAAAAAATGGTCTATGAATATTTGGAAATCACCAAAATCACCAATGAAGCCGAAACGGAACAGAAAAAGGATTACGAAAAGCTTTATCGTCAGGAAGCCATCAAAAAACAGATGCAGTATCTGCAAAAGGAGCTTGACGAAATGGATCCGGAAAATGTATCGGATATTCGCCGGCTGGAATTGGCGGTTGAAGAATCCGGGATGAACGAAGAGGCGAAAAAGGAAGCCGGTAAGGTGCTCAGCCGCCTGAAGCAGGAGGGCCAGCATTCCCAGGAAGCCGGCATGCTCTACGATTATCTGGATTTTATGGCCAAGTTGCCCTGGAAAAAGGAAGAAGCCAAGGCGATCGACCTGGATGAAGCCGAAAAAATCCTTGATGAAGATCATTTTGGTCTCAAAAAGGTCAAGCAGCGCATCGTGCAGCAGGTGGCGGTGATGAATTTGCAGCACAAACAGTCGGGGTCCATTCTGCTCTTTGTGGGAGCCCCCGGCACCGGCAAGACCAGCATCGGTAAATCCATCGCCAAAGCCCTCGGCCGGGAATATGTCCGCGTCAGTTTGGGCGGGGTGCGCGACGAAGCAGATATCCGTGGGCACAGACGAACATATATCGGCGCGATGCCCGGGCGCATCATGGACGGCATTCACAAGGCGGGCGTCTCCAATCCGGTAATGGTGCTCGACGAGGTGGATAAGCTTTCGATGAGTTACAACGGCGATCCGGCTTCGGCCTTGCTCGAAGTGCTTGATCCGGAGCAGAACAACACCTTCACTGATCACTATGCCAACGTGCCTTATGATTTGTCCGATGTGTTCTTTATCTGCACGGCCAACAGCCTGGACACGATTCCCGAGCCGCTGCTCAACCGAATGGAGGTGATTCAATTCGAAGGCTACACGGCAACGGATAAGTTCCAGATTGCCAAGCGTCATTTGCTGCCGCGAGCCTACGCGGCCATGGGCATTGATGAAGAACGGTTGATGCTGCCGGATGAAACACTGCGCGCCATTATCTCGGATTACACGATGGAAGCGGGTGTCCGCGGTCTTAAAAAACGCATCGATACCCTTTGCCGGGCGGCGGCGGTGCAAATCGTGAAGGGCGAAGGCGGACAGCTGACCATCGTGCCGGACGAACTGCGGGATTATCTGGATATGCGGCCGGTGACCCACGATCACATTCTGGCGAAGAAAAAGCCGGGAATTGTCACCGGGCTTGCCTGGACGCGGGTCGGCGGTGAAATTCTCTTTATTGAGACTCTGATGACCGCGGGGAGCGGCAAGGTGATTATCACTGGGCAGCTGGGCGACGTGATGAAGGAATCGGTGCAGATTGCGGTGAGTCTGGTGAAAGCCATGTTCCCGGAACAGGCCGAAAAGTTTGAGAAGAACGATCTGCACGTGCACGTGCCGGCCGGAGCCGTGCCCAAAGACGGCCCGTCGGCGGGGATCACGCTGACGACGGCCATCGCCTCGCTGGTCTGTCAAAAGGCGGTCAGCCCGGAATTTGCGATGACCGGCGAAGTGTCGCTGCGCGGGGTGGTGACGCCCATCGGCGGGCTGCCGGAGAAATTGATGGCGGCTCAGCGCGCCGGCATTCAAAGGGTCTTTATCCCCAAGGATAATGTGGATGATTTGAAGGATGTCGCTGATGAAGTCAAAGCCAGACTGACCGTCATTCCGGTCGGGACCGTGCAGGAAGTTCTCGAGAAAACCGGCGTGATCGGCGAGATGCAAGACACGTTAAAAGCTGTTTAAAACAATAAAATTAAGATTAAAAATCCTCATTTTCTTTGACGGGAATGGGGATTTTTGAATGCATGAAAAATTTATGTTATAATATTTAAACTAAGTTAGTTTAATTCAAAGCGAAATCATGGAAACAAAGGAGGGATTCGCATGCGTCAGATCACGATTAAACATCTGACTAAGATATTTGGCAAACGTAAAAAACAGGCAATGAATATGATTGAAGCTCATAAAAGCAAAACAGAAATTCTTGAAAAAACCGGCTGTACGGTCGGCGTTTATGATGTGAACTTAGAGATTGAACAGGGAGAAATTTTTGTAATTATGGGGCTTTCGGGCAGCGGCAAGTCGACGCTGGTTCGAATGCTGAATCGTTTGATTGAACCGACGAGTGGTGAGATTCGTTTTGAAGATGAAGATGTGGTTCAAATGAATGACGAAGCGCTGCGGGATTACCGGCGGAGCAAAGTGAACATGGTCTTTCAGAATTTTGGGCTTTTTCCGCACCGGACGATTTTAGAAAATACGGAGTACGGCTTAGCTGTTCGCGGGGTGGACGCCGCCCAGCGGCGGCAGCGAGCAGAAAAAATTCTGGAAAGCTTTCATCTGTTGCCCTTTGCCGATCAATATCCCGATCAGCTTTCCGGCGGGATGCAGCAGCGCGTCGGTCTGGCCCGGGCGATTGTCAACGATCCGGAAGTGCTCCTCATGGATGAGGCCTTTTCGGCGCTCGACCCGCTGATTCGGCGCAATATGCAAGACGAGCTGTTGGAGCTGCACGAAAGCCTGAATAAAACCATTGTTTTTATTACCCACGATTTGAATGAAGCTTTGCGTTTGGGCGATCGCATCGCCTTTATGCGCGACGGGCAAATCGTGCAGGTAGGCACCGGAGAGGAAATTCTCATGCATCCGGCCGACGAATTTGTCCGGCAGTTTATTCAGGATGTGGATGTCTCCAAGGTGCTCACTGCGGAGAACGTGATGATTCCGGCAATCACAGCTAATATTGAACTCGACGGCCCCTATGTGGCATTGCGGCGTATGCGCAAAGAACACGTGTCGATGCTGATGGCCATTGACCGCAAGCGCAGACTCAAAGGGACGCTCCAGGCAAAAGAAGTACTGCGTGCCAGCCGGGAAGGGAAGAAGCTGACAGAAGTCATGGATCTTCAGGTTCAAAAAATTCCCAAGGAGACGCTGGTGACAGACATTTTCAATTTGATTTATGATTCGCCGACGCCTTTGGCCGTGGTGGACGAGAGGGACCGCTTGCTTGGCGTGGTGATTCGCGGCACAGTGCTTGAAGCGCTGGCCGACATCAGCAGCACAGAAGTCTCGGATCAGGATACTCCGGACACGGTCAAGTCAGATAAGGAGGATGCGCATGTTTAAAATATTAACCACAGCGATTCCGGTGGCTGACGGCGTTGAGCATGTTGTCAGTTGGATGACCAAAGCCTGGGCGGGATTCTTCTCCGCGGTGCAGTGGGGCGGCAAGGGCGCGATGGATGCCATCACCCGATTTTTGGTGTTTCTGCCGCCGGTGCTGGTTATTCTGGGACTGGCTGTTGCGGCTTATTTTGTCGCGAATCGGAAGAAGGGATTGCCAATTTTTGTGCTCATTGGCCTGCTCTTTGTTTATAATCAAGGCCTATGGGAAGATATGATGAACACGGTGACGCTGGTGTTTATGGCGGCGCTCCTTTCAGTGGTTATCGGAATTCCCCTGGGGATTCTTATGGCGAAAAAAGATCGGGCACAAGTCGTGATTCAACCGATTCTTGACTTCATGCAGACCATGCCGGCCTTTGTGTATCTGATTCCGGCAGTGGCTTTCTTTGGCATTGGCATGGTGCCGGGAGTTTTTGCGTCAATTATTTTTGCGCTGCCGCCGACGGTGCGCTTCACCAATCTCGGCATTCGAGAGATCCCGCGGGAACTCATTGAGGCATCGGATGCCTTCGGATCGACCTCTTCTCAGAAACTTTTTAAAATCGAGCTGCCTTTGGCGAGAAATACCATCATGGCCGGCATCAACCAAACGATTATGCTGGCGCTGTCAATGGTGGTTACCGCCTCGATGATCGGTGCGCCCGGGCTGGGCCGCGGCGTGCTTTCGGCGCTGCAGCGTGCCCAGGTGGGCAATGGTTTTGTCAGCGGGATGGCACTGGTGGTTCTCGCAATTATCATCGACCGCTTTACACAAAAATTAGCGGTGGCGGATACCAGGCGCAAGGCAGCGGCCAAGGCGGCACAAACCAATCCCAAACGCCGGCGGGTAATTAGCGGCGTGGTAGCCGCGCTGGTGATGATTGGCGTGGTGGCGGCCGCCCGCATCGGCAGCGGCAGTCAACAGGAAATCAAGCTTGCTTATGTGCAGTGGGATTCCGAAGTGGCATCGACTCATGTGATCGCAGAAGTTTTGAAGGATCAGGGCTACAAGGTAACATTAATACCGTTGGATAATGCCGTGATGTGGGAATCGGTTGCTCGAGGGGAATCGGATGCTATGGTCTCGGCCTGGCTGCCCAACACCCACCGCGCGCAGTATAAACAATACCGCAAGGAACTGGTCAATCTTGGAGCAAACTTGACCGGCGCAAAGTTGGGGTTAGTCGTTCCTGATTATATGCGTGTGGATTCGATTGCGGATTTGTCAACTGAGGCTGGCCAAACCGTCACAGGCATTGAAGCCGGCAGTGGTGTGGTTACCGCAGCGGAAAAAACGGTCAAAACGTATCCGAATCTGAAAGGATGGAAGGTCACGACGACGTCCAGCGGGACGATGGCGACGGCGTTGGGCAAAGCGATTGATCAGCACCAGCCAATTATTGTGACCGGCTGGAGCCCTCATTGGATGTTTCAGAAATATCATTTGAAATACCTGAAGGATCCAAGAGGCACCATGGGGAAAGCAGAGCATGTCAGCACCATGGCTCGAAAAGGGCTAAAAAGTGACATGCCCAAGGCTTACCGCATCCTCAATCACTTTCATTGGACGACGGATGATATCAGCAGCGTGATGTTGGACATTCAAAATGGTATGGATCCGGAAAAGGCGGCAAGAAAATGGGTTAAGGCGCATCCCGATCAAGTCGCTCGGTGGACGCGCTAAACGTAGGAAATTTTAAAAAATGACATAAAAAAGAGTGCGGCGATTTGCGAAAGGTGGGAGCTCCTGTTAAAATAAGGCGACAAAGCATACAGATGGAAAAGAAAGGGGAACACCGAATGGAATTATTGATCGGTGAGAACAGAGCACCCATTACTTCAGAAGATATTGATCATTTTATGGCGTTTGCCACTAAGGCGCTCGGCAGTTTGCAGGATTTGTCACTGAATGAAGATGAACGAGTGGCCAGCCGAGATGCCCTGCGGCGACGGCTGCGCATTGAAGAAGACCGCACCCGAGCTGTATTTGATCAAAATAGTGCCGATGTGAATATGCTTCAATGGCGCGTGCATCGGGCGTCGCCGATTCTGCCGGTGCACGAGGCGTTTCTAGAGCGACAGGTTGTGCGGATTCGGGAACTCAATAGCTTGGCACAAGAGATGCGGGATGTGATTGCTGAGGTGAAAGATCATCTGCAAAAATTAGAGAATTATCGCGTATTAGGCTAAGGCATTTATTGATGAAAATAAATTTTGAATTGCTTTACAGCTCTTTTGATCAGTGCTATAATAATGTTGTAAACTTTGAAGGAAGTTTATATTCTCGCACAAGCGTTATTGTTATGGCAATGCGCTAAAAAATCCATATTATGATTCCTTATTTGTTACCGGTCTGTATGGCCGGTATTTTTTGTATAAGAGAAAACCACGCGTTTAACGCGTGGTTTTCATCATACAATAAAGCCATGGACAATGCCACGGCTTGGATCTCTTCGTTTATGATGGTGCATCCAAAATATCATGATGCTTTGGAGGCTATTTGGAGCCGCCTGCAAATGCATTGTCACAACGAGTCTCATGTGGCTGCGGCCACGATCGCCATCATCGGGAATGTAACTGTGATCACGAGCATCATGCTCGCCATTGCGATCGTGAATGTCGTTGCGGGCACCGCCATGCATAGGCTTTAATCATCGATATAATTTTGGAGCAACAGCAGCATCTTCCGAAGGATGGCGTTTTTCTTGGCAGGATCTTTTTCTTTCAGGGCGCCGGCCAGAGAATCCCGGAAAAAACTAAGCAGGAGCTTAACCTGCTTTTCGTCGACGAAATGGTTGGTTGTTTCGGTCATGATTTGTCTCGCTTTCTTTCCATTGAATGGATTTTATTATAAAAGAAGCGACAGCAAATTGCAAAACGGGATTGAGCGGCCAACTGACCTTATTAAAATTTGTTTAAATGGGTATTTATAGCCGGGCCAGGAAAGCGGATAATGGGGAAGCCATCAACAGAGGAGGTTTTCAAATGAAAGAACGAGAAACACATCATCGTTTAACACTGCAGGATCTGGTAATCACCGCTTTAATGATTGCGCTGACTTTTGGCATGACTTTTATCAATGTTCGGTTGCCGATTGCAGCCAACGGCGGTTTGGTTCACTTGGGGAATATTCCCCTGCTGATCGCCGCGGTGATCTTTGGCAAGCGGACCGGCGCTTTAGCCGGCGGGATCGGCATGGCATTATTCGATTTGGTCGGCGGGTGGACGCTTTGGGCGCCCTTCACCTTTGTGATCGTCGGCTTGATGGGATACGTCGTGGGCGCGATGACGGAAAAGCATTGCGGTTATCGCTGGTACGTGGCAGCTATCGCGGCCGCCTGTGCGATTAAAATCGCGGGATATTATGTCGCTGAGAGCATTATCTATGGGAATTGGCTTGCGCCGGTGGCGTCGATTCCTGGAAATCTGGTGCAGATGGGACTTGCGGCGGTCGTGGTGCTCGCGGTGATTGGCCGATTGGATTTGGCAGCGGCGCGCATCGGATTAAAACCTCAGACGCCAAAAGTCTGAGGCCGGCGGCGATCCTAATGCTAAATAAAGCGGAGATACTGCAGCTTTTTACGCGCTATCTTTACAATGAGAAACATTTGCCGATGGCAACTGTGCGCCGCTATCGCGATGCAGTGGCGGCGGGCAGAAAGGATCCGCTGGCAATGGCTGCTTTTCGGGAATTTCGGAAACAGTCGCCACAGATCGAAGCATTGACAAATCCGGATGAAAGGTGAACCCCCATGGCATCACAGGAAAAATCGGATGACGTCTTGACATTGCAAATCGTAACGGCGATGCTCAAAAAAACGCAGCCCTTTGAGCGCGCGGCCTTCACAAAGTGGCTCGAGAAGCGGCAATATTCAGAATCTCAAATTATGCAGATTGAAAATCGTTTGGATATTGCGGGAATGCATTTGCAATTATTTCGTCTGGGCGACAAGGCGTTTTCTGCGATGCAAACGCCGGAGGAAATGAAGGCGGCGATTACCCGATTAAAGCGGAACGAAGATTTTAAACGCTTTGTGAAAAAGCAGGCGGTTGATTTTGATTTGGCCTTTGAAGAAATACTGGCCTTTGTCCACTTTCAGGCCATGCTGCCGATTTGGAATGGCTGATTGCGGCGGGCTATGCTATAATAAAATTAATTAACCATCGGTTATTCAAAAAATAAAGGAGGATCAGATGAAATACCATCGTTTTTTCGCCTGGGCAACCGTGGTTTGCTTTATTGCAACCATGATCACCGGCTATCAAAAACAATAAGTCGGTACCCAAAACGTCTTTGGAGGAAATCCTAAAGACGTTTTTTTAGTGAGCATTTTCTGAAGAAAGGACGACACAGACGGATAAAAATCAAAAGTGTGTCGGACTATGCTATAATAAAACGCAGCAATATTGATAACCAGAGAGGACCATCTATGAAAAAAGAAACACAATGTATCCAGGCCGGGTACGAACCTAAAAACGGCGAATCACGGCTGATGCCGATTGTTCAAAGTACGACCTTTAAATACGATTCCAGTGAAGCCATGGGCCGGTTGTTTGATCTTGAAGCAGAAGGCTATTTTTATACGCGGCTGCAGAATCCGACGAGCGACCGGGTCGCGGCTAAGATCGCGGCGCTGGAAGGTGGCACTGCCGCCATGCTGACGGCATCCGGTCAGGCGGCAACTTTTTATTCGATATTTAATTTGGCGAGTGCCGATGACCATGTGGTGGCATCGTCGGCGATTTACGGCGGGAGTTTTAACCTGTTCAACGTGACGATGCGCCGAATGGGGATTGACTTCACCTTCGTCGATCCGGACTGCACGGATGAAGCGTTGGCGGCAGCGTTTAAGCCCAACACCAAAGCGGTTTTCGGAGAAACCATTGCCAATCCGGCCCTCATCGTTTTTGATATTGAACGTTTTGCTAAAGCGGCTCACGCCCATGGAGTGCCGCTGATCATCGACAATACCTTTGCGACGCCCATTAACTGTCGCCCCTTTGAATGGGGAGCAGATATTGTTACCCATTCCACCACGAAGTATATGGACGGACACGACGCGACGGTCGGCGGATGCATTGTCGACAGTGGGCAATTCGACTGGATGGCCCATCAAGAAAAATTTCCGGGGCTGACCACGCCGGATGAATCGTATCATGGCATTACCTATGCGGAAAAGTTTGGCCGGGGCGGGGCGTTTATTACCAAGGCGACGGCCCAGCTGATGCGCGATCTCGGTGCGACGCCGTCTCCGATGAATGCGTATATGCTGAATTTGGGGCTGGAATCACTGGCAGTGCGCATGGGACGCCACTGCGCTAATGCCCAACAGGTCGCGGCCTTTCTCGAGCAGCACGATCAAATCGCCTGGGTCAACTATCCGGGACTGCCCGGCAACCGTTATTACGAACGGGCTCGAAAATACATGCCGAACGGTACTTGCGGGGTGATTTCCTTTGGGGTGAAAGGCGGCCGCAAGACGGCGGAAGCTTTTATGAAGCATTTGAAAATTGCGATGATCGCGACCCATGTGGCCGACGCGCGCACCTGCGTGTTGCATCCGGCCTCTTCAACCCATCGCCAGATGACGGACGAAGAACTGATTGCCGGCGGGGTGGCGCCGGATCTGGTGCGCCTGTCGGTGGGGATTGAAGCCGTCGATGACATTATTGTCGATCTCGATCAGGCTTTGCGGGCAGTCGTTTAATCTTGGCATCGGAGTGATACATTCACATGATCAGAACAACCAGAGGCCGAAAGGCCTCTTTTTTGATGGAACAAGTCAATGCATTGCAAAAAAATATACAATTAGGGCAAAAAAATGATATTTTTCTTTACAGCGATGGATGGAGGTGCTAAACTAAGCGGGATGGACGGTATTCCCTCGGGAAACTGTACCGATGCAAATATCTTGAATCGTTCTCCGGGCACGGACAACATCACGTCGTGATCGAATTTCATGAAGGAGTGATGGCCCTGAAAACTGGATTTGTGGGAGCCGGTAAGGTCGGCTTCACTTTGGGAAAATACTTGACGACCCATGGCGCTCGGGTGACAGGTTATTACAGCCGGAACACCGATGCCGCCGATGACGCGGCGCAGTTTACGCATTCGCAAAGTTACCGAGAGCTCGGTGACCTGGTAGCAGACAGTGACGTGTTGTTTTTAACGGTTCCGGACAGCAGTATTGCGGCCATGGCGGCGGCGATCTGTGAGTATCCGATTCAAGGTAAAATCATTTGTCATTGCAGCGGCGCCCTTTCAGCAGAAGCGGCTATGCCGGGTGCAGAACAATTTGGTGCGAGTGTCTATTCCGTTCATCCGCTATTCGCCGTAAGCGATCGCTATGCCGCTTACCGTGAATTGTCGGATGTTTTTTTTGCCCTGGAGGGCAGTGCGGATCGTTTGGACGCGGTTAACACCTGGCTCAAAGGATTGGGCCTTTCGGTGCAGATCATCGATAGGTCATCGAAGGCGCGTTATCATTGTGCCGCGTCGATGGCCAGCAACTTGGTCGTCGGGCTTGTGGCGCAGAGTATTGCAATGCTTGAAACCTGCGGCTTTTCCCGAGAAAGGGCGCAGCAGGCGCTGATGCCCTTGGTGCTCGGCAATGTGGCTCACATGGCTGAAGACGGCATCATCGACGCTCTTACCGGCCCGGTGGAGCGCGGTGATACCAAAACGGTGGCGGCCCACCTTGACTGTTTTGACAAGGCGAATGACAGGCTATTATACGCGCTGTTATCCCAGAAGCTGCTGGCGCTTGCGAAGACAAAGCATCCCGATCGGTCATACCAGTCCCTCGAAAATTTATTATTATCATTGGGGGAGACAACTCAAAATGAAAAACACGGTTAAAACGTTTCAGGCCATGAAAGAGCGCGGCGAAAAAATCGCAATGTTGACGTGCTACGACTATTCCACGGCTAAATTGCTCGAGGCGGCCGGAATTAACGGCGTACTTGTTGGCGATTCATTGGGCAACACCATGCTCGGCTACGAAGATACGCTTTCGGTGACGATGGAAGATATGATTATCTTTGGCAGTGCGGTGGCCCGAGGATGCCGGGACATCATGGTGGTCATCGACATGCCGTTTATGTCTTATCAGGTATCGGATGAGCAGGCGCTCGTCAATGCGGGGCGTTTGATGAAAGAAGGGCGCGCTCAGGCGGTAAAGCTGGAAGGCGGCGCGGCGGTTTGCTCGCAGATAGGTGCGATCACGGCGGCGGGCATCCCTGTCATGGCTCACTTGGGGCTCACGCCGCAGTCGGTGAATGCTTTCGGCGGCAACCGTGTCCAAGGGAAGGGCGAAGCCGCGGCTAAGCAGCTGCTGGACGATGCGCTGGCCATTCAGGAAGCGGGGGTTTTTTCGGTGGTGCTCGAATGCGTCCCGGCAAAGTTGGCGAGCTTGATCACCGAAAAACTGAGCATCCCGACCATTGGCATCGGCGCCGGTGCCGGCTGTGACGGGCAAATCCTCGTGTATCAGGATATGCTCGGGATGTTCATGGATTATGTGCCGAAGTTTGTCCGTCATTTTGGCAAAGTTGGCGAGGCGATGGTCGGGGCTTTCAAGGCCTATGACCAGGCGGTGAAAGCCGGCGATTTCCCCAACGAGAATGAAGCTTTCAAGCTTGCCAGCGAAGACGACCTTAATCGGTTGTATTAAAGGATAAAAGGAACTGCAGTCAAAGGAGCGAAAAATATGATCATAGCGAAAACGATTCAGCAGGTGCGCGATCAAGTGTGTGCCTGGAAAGGGGCCGGGCAAAGCATTGGTCTCTGCCCGACCATGGGCTATCTGCACGAGGGCCACGCCTCATTGATGGCAGCGTCCGCAAGACTTTGTGACAAAACTGTAGCGTCGGTCTTTGTCAATCCGATTCAGTTCGGACCGAACGAAGATCTCGCCGATTATCCCCGGGATTTTGAGCACGACCGCGCGTTGCTCGAGACCGAAGGGGTCGATTTGGTTTTCCATCCGGATGCCGATGAGATGTATGCGGCGGATTTCTGCACTTTTGTGGATATCGATGTGCTGAGCCAGACCCTTTGCGGCAAGAGCCGGCCCATTCACTTTCGCGGCGTGTGCACGGTCATCACGAAATTGCTCAACATCGTCGGGCCCGACAAAATTTTCTTCGGACAGAAGGATGCTCAGCAGCTGGCGATCGTCCGCCGGATGGTGCGCGATTTAAATTTTGATGTGGAAGTGGTGGGCTGCCCCATCGTGCGCGAATCCGACGGGTTGGCCAAAAGCTCCCGAAATACTTATTTAAGTGTGAAAGAGCGTCAAGCTGCATTGATTTTATCCCGCAGCGTGCGCCTGGGGCAGGCCATGGTGGCCGGCGGCGAACGCCGCAGCGAAAAGCTTTTGGCGGCTATGCGCGGTAAGCTGGCCGGCGAACCGATGGCCGAGGTGGAATACGTCGAAGTGGTGGACGGCGAAAGCATGCAGCCGGTCGATGTCTTTAAACCCGGAGATTTGGTGGCGATGGCGGTGCGCATCGGCACCACTCGCCTGATCGACAATTTCACCGTGGGTGACCCCGCGATTGTCATCCCGGAGGTGTGAGATGCTGATTTCAATGTTAAAGGGAAAAATCCACCGTGCGACGGTGACCCAGGCCGAGCTGGATTACGTGGGGTCGATCACCGTCGACGAGAATTTTCTGGATCAGGCCGGTATTTTGGAATACGAAAAGGTCGCCGTTGTCGACGTGAACAATGGCGAACGCTTTGAAACCTACACCATTGCCGGGGAACGGGGCAGCGGCATCATTTGTCTCAACGGGGCGGCAGCGCGCTGCGCCTGTGTTGGGGATAAGGTGATTATCATGGCCTATGCTTTGGCCGATGAGCAGGAAGCCAGGGCACACAAGCCTCAGGTGATTTTCTTGGGCGAAGGCAACCGCGTCGAACGCGTCACCAATTACGAAAAGCACGGCTGTCTGAAAGACTGTTTTCGCGTTTGAATTGATTTTAAATAGATCAGCAAAATGCGCCAAATTATGGTACAATTAAATGAATGAAAGGGAAGCGAAAATCGTTTGCTTTGAGCACAGCACCGGATGTCATGCATGGCAGGAGTCCGGTGTTTTGCTATCGGCAATACGCCTGAAACATCATCACGCATATCTTTCCGATGTTAAGGCGTGGCCTGAGCGGCAGAACACTGAGCGGAGAAGAGAGGAATTCCCATGGACGAATTGGCGAAGGGCATTCAGGTCGCAAAGGGACAATTGACGGCGATGCTCAGCGGAAAAGCGCAGATTGAAACATTAATGCCAGCATTGCAAGCCGTGACGGACACGCTGGCGGCCGTATCGGAAGAGGGCATTTTATCGTTGGCGCTGCCGCCACGTCTCGAGCGCGAGCTGGTCGCTCAAAAAATTCTCTTCCCCTTGATGACAGGGCGTCGGCGGGAACCATTGCGCGCAGTTGGAACGGTGATTTTGTATGAATGCTGTGTCGATTTAAAAATCGATGATCAATATGAGAAATGGCGAATAAGATTCGAGGAGATCCTGGCCCAGTTGATCCCCGATTAGGCAACAGCCAAGCTTTAAATAAAAGCTAATAAATATGTGATATTTGAAGAAAGGTTTGACAGTGTTTTGGGCTAACGATATAATAGGTGCGCCTAAAGACGACGCAGTTTGAGACTGCAGATAAGAAGGGGAAATCATGTTAGTAGAACATACAAAAAAACACCTTGGGGATGCGTTTGTCATGCCCGAACCAGAGGATTACGGTGCACCGATTGATACCTCGGACATCAATGATTTTGTGGCGATGGTGGAAAAAGCCTTCGCACCTTTGGAAGCTTGGTATGTCGGAGAAGAAGTTGATGATCTCCAGGCGCTGATTCAAAATCAGAAGACCCAATACGAGCAGGCCAGCGAGCCTTACCGTAAATTGATTAAAAAAGCCTATCTTTGGAATCAGGAAATGGAAGCAGCGGCGAGACGGACAAAGGTTTACGGCAATCCGGAAAGGGATGACGCCAAGCAATCCCACGATCGCATGATCCATGGACAAATCCAGTATGCGATTTTCCGGGTGAACTACTGTACGGAGCGCATTCTGACAGCGGCCCACAAAGCGCAGAAAAGTTTTAAAGGATTGGCTGTTAACACGCAAAAAATGACCGAATCCGGACGGGATCCCAGAGATATCGCATGGAACAAGCTGACCGAAATGGACACATCCCAACGCCGGGGGATCGGCTCGTTTAAGCAGCAGAAGAAATGAATGGGACCTCCTGCGGGAGGTTTTTATTTGCACATTTTTAGAATCGTGTAGGAGACATTACTTTTATGAGCGTTCCACAGATGACCCATTGTATGGCCTGCGGCACAGAATTGATGCATCGTTATCTAAAAGGGGAGGGAATTGTCCCTTATTGTCCCCAATGTCACGATTTCCGCTTTCCGGTGTTTAATACGGCGGTCAGCATGATCGTACTCAACGAACATAAAGATCAGGTGCTTTTGATCAAACAATACGGACGGGATGCTTATATATTGGTGGCGGGTTACGTTTCCCGGGGCGAGGATGTTGAAGTCACGGTCAGACGTGAGGTGATGGAAGAGATGGGGCTTGAGGTTAAAGCGTTGCGCTTTAATCACAGTCATTTTTTTGAACCGACCAATACGCTGATGCTTAATTTTACGGTGGTGGTCGGCGGCGAAAAGCCCCGGCCGAATTGGGAAATTGACGATTACGATTGGTTTTCTATCGCTGAGGCCAGAAAAAATATTTTAAGTCCCAGTTTAGCCAAGGATTTTTTGGTCGGCTATTTGGATGGTGTTTATGCGTTTGCATCGACAAAGAATATGCTCAAGATCCATTAGGTTTTCTTGCGGGCGTTAAAATAATTCAACTGAAACTATTGACACGGTATGGCCTTTGCGTTATGCTTGTTATTGTAATAACAATGATGCCCGAAAGGGCAGATCATATCTTCAGGGTGGGGTGCAATTCCCAATCGGCGGTTAAAGTCCGCGAGCCGAAAGGCATGAACCGGTGTGATTCCGGTACCGACGGTTATAGTCCGGATGGAAGAAGATGATTATTTTTTAATTCAAACGAAACACCCTGTTAGGATGCAGGGTGTTTTTCTTTGCAAAAAATCCTGTATCGGAAGACTGCGGCATTGACGGATTTGAGAAAGGAGCGACAATGCATTGACATCAGTGAAGTGGAAAGGCACAAAAGCGGAAAAAGCACAAGCCGAAGCGTTTATGCGCCGCGCGCTGGCTTTGGCCAGGCAGGGCATGGGGCACACGTCGCCGAACCCGATGGTGGGGTGTGTGGTGGTTCAAAACGGCGTGGTCGTTGCAGAGGGATATCATGAGCGTGTCGGTGGCTATCATGCTGAGCGCAATGCCCTGACGCACTGCGAAAAAGATTTATCAGATGCCGATCTTTATGTGACGCTGGAGCCCTGCTGCCATTATGGCAAGACCCCGCCTTGCACAGAAATCATCATTGAGCGAGGCATCGGCCGGGTGTTTGTCGGCTCGCTGGATGTGAATCCCAAAGTGGCCGGCAGGGGTGTGAAAATTTTGGAAGCCGCCGGCATCGAGGTGGTCACCGGGATTCTTGAAACAAAATGCCGAAAACTCAACGAGGTTTTTTATCATTATATGACGATGCGGACGCCTTTTGTGGTCAGTAAATACGCAATGACCCTCGACGGCAAAATCGCCTGCGCCTCTGGGGATGCGAAGTGGGTCAGCGGCGAAGCTTCCCGCGCTCAGGTCCAGCGCATGCGCAAACAATATTCGGGCATCATGGTGGGGATCGGCACGGTGATGGCCGACGATCCTATGCTCAATTGCCGGATTGAAGCCGGCGTCGATCCGGTGCGCATCGTCTGCGATTCAAATCTGCACATACCGCTTGCCAGCCGCATCGTGCAGACGGCCGGCGATATCCCGGTGATTGTGGCTTGCACAGAAACAGCGGCGGCATCGGCAAAAGCGACGGCGCTGCAGGCGGCCGGCGTGACGGTTTTGCCGGCCGGCGATGGCACTCGCGTGGATTTGAATATACTGATGCGCCTTTTGGGCCGACGGGAAATCGACAGCGTGCTGCTTGAGGGAGGAGCGACCCTCAACGCGGCAGCTTTTGAGGCCGGCGTGGTGAATAAAGTCGTGGCGTTTATCGCGCCGAAACTGGTCGGCGGCGCGGCAGCGCCCCCGCCGGTGGGGGGCGCCGGCATCCCGTGCATGGCGGATGCCATCGTTTTGACATCGGTGGAGACCGGCCGTTGCGGTGACGATCTTTGGGTATCGGGCTATCCGGACGGCCATTAGCATGTGTAGAAAAGGGGCAAAGTGATGTTTACCGGACTTGTGGAAGAAGTGGGCAGGATCAGCCGGATTCAGCCGGGAGCGAAATCCTGTATTTTAACCGTCGATTGCCAGACGGTGCTGGAAGACACGGCAGTGGGCGACAGCATTATGACGAGCGGCGTCTGCCTGACGGTGACGCGGATGGATGGCCATTCGTTCACCGCGGATGTGATGTCGGAGACGCTGAACCGCAGCGCGCTGAAAAGCCTGAAGATTGGTTCTGCGGTGAATTTGGAGCGGGCAATGCCGGCGGACGGACGCTTTGGCGGGCATATGGTGGCCGGTCATATCGACGATACCGGTATGATCACAGCGATCAGGCAGGACGATAACGCGGTGTGGTACACTGTGGCGGCACCGCCTGCGGTGCTGCGCTATATCATTGCGAAGGGCTCCATCGCCATGGACGGTATCAGCCTGACCGTGGCGCAGGTCGACGATAAAGGCTTCGCGGTTTCCGTGATTCCCCATACCCGGGAAGTAACGGCGCTCGCCGATAAAAAGACAGGCGATGCGGTGAACCTGGAATGCGACATGGTGGGTAAATACATCGAAAAACTCATGATGCCGGAAGCGGCGCCGGAGGTCCAGAGTATTACCAAGGCATTTTTAATGAAAAACGGATTTTAAAACAAATTTAGAAAGGACAGCAAAATGGCGAAGACGATTGGAACCATTGAACAGGCGTTGGAAGATTTGAGACAGGGGAAAATCATCCTCTGTATTGACGACCCGGATCGGGAAAACGAGGGCGATATGATCTGCGCCGCGGAATTTGCGACCAAAGAAAATGTGAACCGAATGGCCAGTGATGCCAAAGGGCTCATCTGCATGCCCATGAGTGCCCAATGGTGCCGCAAGTTGGATCTGCCCCAGATGGTGGACGAAAATACCGATAATCACAGTACGGCGTTTACCATTTCTATCGATCATGTGGACACGACGACGGGGATTTCCGCGGCGGAGCGTTCCTTCACGGCGCTTGAAACCGTGGCGGACGACGTTAAGCCCGAAAATTTCAGACGGCCGGGGCATATGTTCCCCCTGCAGGCCCGCAAGGGCGGGGTGCTGGCCCGCAGCGGCCATACCGAAGCGACCGTGGATCTGATGAAGCTGGCCGGACTCAAGCCGGTGGGGCTGTGCTGCGAGATCATGCGGGATGACGGCGAGATGATGCGCACCCAGGAGCTGCTCGATTTTGCGGAGGCGCGGGATCTCACGGTGATCACCATTGCCGATCTGATTAAATACCGGGTGAAAAACGACAGCATTGTCCGCCGGGAAGCGGAAGCCAAACTGCCCACAAAATATGGCAAGTTTAAAATCATGGGCTACCGCAATCTCATTAACGGCGATCATCACGTGGCATTAGTGATGGGGGATGTGGCCGACGGCGAACCGGTGCTGTGCCGGGTACATTCCGAATGCCTGACCGGTGACGTATTCGGCTCGTTTCGCTGCGATTGCGGCGATCAGCTGCATCAGGCCATGCGCCAGATCGCGGCCGAAGGCCGGGGCATTTTGCTCTATCTGCGCCAGGAAGGCCGGGGCATCGGGCTGATCAATAAAATCAAGGCCTATGATCTGCAGGAACAAGGTTACGATACGGTGGAAGCCAATGTGATGCTGGGCTTCCCGCCGGATATGCGGGATTACGGCGTCGGTGCACAGATTCTTCGAGATATCGGAGCGAGACGGCTGCGTCTGCTCACCAACAATCCAACGAAAATCACCGGTCTTTCGGGCTATGGCATCACGATCGAGGAGCGGGTACCGATTCAGATCGACGCTCAGCAATACGATTACGATTATTTGATGACCAAACAGGAAAAGATGGACCATATGACGCATTATGGTTGCAGTCACGATCATCATGTGCACGAATTTAGCGCGGAACAGAAAACGGAAAAGTAAAATTCAAATCAATTATAAAGATAAAGGAGCGAATCATGAGAAAATTAGAAGGAAAAGTTGTTGCAAAGCAAGTTAAGATTGGCATTGTCGCTGCGCGGTTTAACGAATTTATCGTTTCGAAGCTCGTCAGCGGGGCGCAGGACGCGCTGATTCGTCACGGGGTGAACGACGACGACATTGACATTGCTTGGGTGCCCGGCGCGTTTGAAATTCCGCTGATCGCGCAGAAAATGGCCGAAACGGAAAAATACGATGCAGTGATCTGCCTGGGAGCGGTGATTCGCGGCGCAACCAGCCATTATGACTATGTGTGCAACGAAGCGAGCAAGGGCATTGCCCAGGTGGGACTTAAGGCCGGGATTCCGGTGCTCTTTGGCGTGATCACCACGGAAAACATCGAACAGGCTATCGAACGCGCGGGCACCAAGGCCGGCAACAAGGGCTACGACGTGGCCTGCTCGGCGATTGAAATGATCAATTTGATCGAAACCATCGGCTAATCAAAAAGGGCGATCACTTCGTCCGCTCTGTTTAAAAGCGTCAGTGCCCGGCAGGCAACGGCGGGTTCCGGGATTTTGAGATCCGGGATACCCACCACGGGAATGCCTGCCCGAGCGGCGGCAAGAATGCCGTTTTCCGAATCTTCCAGCACCATGGCGGCTTCGGGGCTGACGTTTTTTCGCGTGCAGCAGGCCAGAAAAATTTCCGGATCCGGTTTAGCGCGGTTGATTTGATTGCCGGCCACCACAAAATCAAAATAGGGCAGCAGTCCGCTTTGCTCGAGATAAAACAAGGCATGCTCCCGGGGGGTAGCCGTCGCGACGCAGCAGGGGACGTGATGATTTTGCAGCCAGCGGAGGAGTTCTGGGATGCCGGGTTTCACCGGCGGACCGTCCTGGGCGACGGCCTTGGCGACGCGTTCCCGGGTTTCGGCGCTGATGCGGTCGGCTGGATAATCGGGGCCGTAAATCCGATGCAGTCTTCGGTTGAGGGCGCTGCCGGAAGTGCCGAGGGTGCTGACGTAATCAGATTTTTTTTGCGTGTAGCCATAGCGCGCCATTACGATGGCTTTTTGGGCCATAAACAGCCGTTCGGTATCGAAAATCAGCCCATCCATATCGAAGATCATGAGCTGAGGCAGGGGGTAAGTCATGCGGGGCTCCTTATTTTTAGAGATGCGGCGGTAAAAAATCCTGCCGAATCAACAGGATTGTGATTTTGAAGCTGCGAATAGTCGGCCGATAGCAGTCAGACAATGTCCCGATCGGTCAGCAGCTTATAGGCTTCTTTGTATTTGGCGATGGTTTTATTGATGACATCCTGCGGCAGGCTGTAGTCGCTGTCCGGGTTGGCCTTGAGCCAGTCGCGGACGAATTGCTTGTCGAAGGAGGGCTGGGGTTTGCCGGACTCATAGCCTTCGAGGGGCCAGAAACGGCTGCTGTCCGGCGTGAGCATTTCGTCGCCGATGATGAGGTTGCCTGTTTCGTCGATACCGAATTCAAATTTGGTATCGGCAATGATGATGCCGTGGCTCAGGGCGTAATCGGCGCATTTTTGGTAGAGCGCCAGAGTATTGTCGCGCAGCGCTTCGGCATAGGCCCTGCCCTTGCCGGGAAAGTGTTTTTCCAGCACGTCGATGCTCTGTTCGAAAGAGATGTTTTCGTCGTGATTGCCCAGATCCGCTTTGGTGCTCGGTGTGTAAATGGGTTCCGACAGTTTGTCGCATTCCCTGAGACCTCCCGGAAGTTTGATGCCGCAGACCGTGCCGTCCTTCTGGTAGCTGTTCCAGCCGCTGCCGGTGATGTAACCGCGGACAATGCATTCGATGGGGAGCATGGTCAGCTTTTTGCAGAGCATGCTGTTGCCGTCAAAATTTTCGTTTTGGAAAAATGCAGGCATATCCGCCACATCGACGGAGATCATGTGATTGGGCAGCACGTCTTTGGTATAGTCAAACCAGAATTTGGACATCTGAGTTAAGACCGTTCCTTTTTTGACGATTTTGTTTTTTAAGATGACGTCAAAGGCGGAGATACGATCGGTTGCGACCATGACGAGGCTGTCGCCAATATCATAAATTTCCCGCACCTTGCCTTTTTTAACCGGCTGGTATTCCTTCATGATTCCCTCCTGAAAATTAAAATGTCCCATAAGATTTTTTTATTATACCAGAAAAAAATCGGCTGCACTATGAAAAGACGAATGAATTTTTTAAAACACACGAAGAGCCGTCAAACGGGTAAAAATAAAGGAGCGCCGGCAAAGTGCGCATCAAAAAAAGCACGCGGGAGGCGTGCTTTTAAAAACGGTGAAAATTTATTTGAAGATTACGGTGGTGCCGTTGTTGTCTGGATCGAGATCGTAAAGCTGCCAGTGGGGTTCCCGCCGCGCGAGGAAGCGGCGCATGTGCTCCGAGAAGGCGGACAGATTGCTTTTGGGCGTGATGGCGAGCAGCGTCGGACCAGCGCCGCTGATGCATACGCCGAGAGCGCCGTAGCTTTTGGCGGCCTGGCACACCGCGTCGTAGGAGCGGATCAGGTGCTTTCGGTAGGGCTGGTGCAATTTGTCCGCCATGCTGTGTTTGAGCACATCCGGCCGCCCTTCGGTCAGGGCGAGGTAGGTCATCGTTGCGTGGGCTACGTTAAAGACGCCGTCGGTGCGGTCGATCTGATCCGGCAGCGCCGCGCGGGCTTCTTTGGTGGGAAGCTCAAAATCAGGAATGATCAGATGGAAGGCAAAACAGTCAGCCACCGATTTTTTGATGTAGTCATTGTGGCCGTTTTCTCCGATGGCGCATACCAGCCCGCCGAAAAAAGCCGGAGCGATGTTGTCCGGATGGCCTTCCATGGCGACGGCCATGTCGAAGAGTTCCGCTTCATTCAAAGGGCTGCCGCAGAGGGCATTGGCGCCGACGAGTCCGCCGACGATGCAGGTCGCGGAGGAACCGAGTCCTCGGCTGACCGGCACATCGGTTTTTGTGTACAGATAGAGGCCGCGGGGAGAATAATGCACCTGTTTAAAAACCTTCTGCATGGCTTTATACACCAGGTTGGATTTGCCCTGGTATTTGCGGGGAACGCCGCGGATGGTGAGCTTGCCGTCGTTTTTTGCCTGAAAAGTGAAGGTGTTGTAGAGATTAAAGGCCATGCCGAAGGCGTCAAATCCGGGGCCGATGTTCGCCGAGGTGCCTGGCACGCGGACCATCACCGACCGTTCTTCTGATGGAATGTTTTTATTCATTGTGCGTTCTCCGAAAGGCGGCTCAAAAAGGCGGAGAGGGCATCGGACATATCGGATTTGGTGCAGACGTGATCGTGCTGATTGGGGCGACTTTCCAGACCGGCCAGCGGCGCGGGAATGGGCACTCCCGTTTGATCAGCCAGCGCATCCAACACGGCGAAGTCGTTCATATCCGCCGGAATGCGGCCAAAGATGCTTTCGTACACGTGGTGGGCAAATTTATAGGGGCTGGCGGTGGAAAGCACCACGGCGGGGGTGGTGTCGCCGGTGGTCAAGCGGTAATTATCATAAACCCGGCTGGCCACGGCGGTGTGGGGGTCCATCAAGTAACCGTGGTCCCTGAACATGGCTTTGATGGCCGATGCGGTGGCCTTTTCGTCGGCACAGCCGCCCCAGAAGCGGGCGTCAATTTTGTCGCGTATGGCCTGGGGGATGGTGTAGATGCCGTTCATACTCAATGCCTGCATCTGGCCGGCCACAAAATCGGTGTCGTCGGAAAGATCGTAGAGCAGACGCTCGAGATTGCTCGAAATTAAAATATCCATCGACGGCGACATGGTTTTATAAAAGGGGCGGTTGCGGTTGTAGTCGCCGGTCTTAAAAAAGTCCGTCAGCACGCGGTTGGCGTTGGAGGCACAGATCAAACGCCCGACGGGCAGTCCGATAAGCGATGCGTAATAACCGGCCAGAATATCGCCGAAGTTGCCGGTGGGCACAACAAAGTTGACAGCATCGCCCAAAGCGATGGCGCCGCGTTTAATCAATTCGCCGTAGCTATAGAAATAATAGATCACCTGGGGCAGCAGCCGGCCGATGTTGATGGAATTGGCTGAAGTCAGTTGAAACCCTTTGGCTTGAAGATCCCGGTTAAAAGCCGTATCCGAAAAAATGCGCTTCACACCATTTTGCGTGTCGTCAAAATTGCCGTCGACGCCAACCACACAGGTGTTTTGGCCCGTTTGGGTGAGCATTTGCTTTTCCTGAATCGTCGAGACGCCGTCTTTGGGGTAATAAACGATGATATCGATGTCCGGAACATCAGCGAAGCCTGAAAGGGCAGCCTTGCCGGTATCACCAGAAGTTGCCGTGAGGATCACCACTTCGCGGTTGATATTTTGGATACGCATGGCTGTTGTCATGAAGTGGGGCAGAATGGTTAATGCCATATCTTTAAAGGCACAGGTGGGCCCGTGATAAAGTTCGAGAAAATAGCGATCGGCAGCCCGATGGACGGCCACGGGTGCATTCCCTTCAAAAAGACCGGTTTCATAGGCTTGGGTCACACAGTGGCGGATTTGGTCCTCAGAAAAATCATCGAGAAAAAGATTGAAAATCTCACAGGCCAAATCACTGTAGTTCATGTCGGTGATCGCTGAAAGATCGATTGATTTTTCATGAATAAAAGACGGAACAAAAAGGCCGCCATCTGCGGCAAGGCCTGAGATAATTGCCTGAGATGCAGAAATATTTTGTTGTCCGCCGCGGGTGCTGATGTACTTTTGATTCATATTGCCTCCGATGGTAATAAATCTGATGGGTCGATGCCTGGTGTCGTTCAGAATAAGATCATGTCAGGATGCAATCACGGACAGGTGCTTTTAAAGATTAAAGGTGCGTCATCGAGGGGAAGAAAAGCACGGGGGAAGCCATAGATCAATATCAAGATCGAAATTTTGAAGAACTATGAAAAATAATGAAAGTCTTATGAAATCCCAAGAGTTAGTGATTGCGGTTCTCACTTCTATATGATAAAATGTTTTTCACCGAATTACAAGAAAATTTTCGTTTGCATTTTTTTACATTATGTTGATATCGAGGGGATATCAAACGAAATAGGTATCGGAAATGGTCTTGGACCATGAAATTTTGAAGCGAGGTAAGAGGCGTGAAAATTGCGTTATTAGGTTTCGGAACGATCGGGACGGGTGTTTACGAGCTGATCAATCTGAATAAGGGCCGGTTTTCTAACAACTTGGATGAACCCGTGGTCATCTCCAAAATTTTGGACAAAGATCCTAACAAACACGTGGATCCGTCAGATCAGGTGTGCAAGATTGTAACGGATCCGGCGCTGATCATGGATGATCCTGAAATTCAGATCGTTATTTCCCTGCTTGGCGGCATGGATTTCGAGTATAAAATGATCAAGGCGGCGCTGGAGCACGGTAAAAATGTGGTGACGGCCAGCAAAGCGGTGCTCTCGGAATATTTTGATGAGCTGACCGGTATTGCAGCCGAGAAGAATGTATTTTTGCGCTACGAAGCAGCCGTCGGTGGCGGAATTCCCATCATCGGCAGTTTAAAAGAAGAACTTAAAATCAACCGCATCGACGAAATCAAAGGAATTCTCAACGGGACCACCAACTATATTTTGTCGAATATGACAGAAAATGGCGCCGATTTTGATGATACTCTCAAAAAAGCGCAGCAGATCGGCTTCGCCGAGGCAGATCCCACAGCGGATATTGAAGGTTACGACGTTTCTCGCAAACTGGCGATTCTCTCGACATTGGCCTATGGCGGTGTGGTTCGTGACGAAGACATCAAGAAGCGTGGTCTTTCCGATGTATCGGCCATCGATGTGGAAATGGCCGGCGATATGGGCTATACCATCAAATATCTGGGGCACTCCAAATTGGTCAATAAAAACCAGGTTTATACCACTGTTGAGCCAGTGCTTTTCTCTAAAGAATCGATGATGAGCAATGTTAATTCGGAGTTTAATATCATTTCGATTAAAGGGGATATCATCGGGGAACTGCAGTTTTACGGCAAGGGTGCGGGCAAAGATGCGACGGCTAATGCTGTGGTCGGTGACGCCCTTTATATTATCAATTGCTTGAAGGAAGATCGGGAACCTCCTTATAAAAAGTTGGATAAAAAATTGCATAAAATGGGCAACTCCGGATTTTCGGGGCGTTATTATCTGCGGGTGAATATCGCAGACAATGATGAATTAGCTTTTGTCATGTCGGTGATGGACGCTGACAAAGGCCGGGAAAATATTGTTATTTCCGATGAAGCGATTTTCTATACTACGTCGACCATTCAGGCTGATGTGTTTGACGGTCTGGTGGATCGCATCAAAGAATGTGTCAGCGATGTGTTCTATGCGCGCATTTATGAATAGAAGTCGGAATAATCGGAAATAAGATGAAAGATTTAATCGTTCAGAAATATGGCGGGACATCGGTCGGTTCGGTTGAAAGAATAAAAATGGTGGCGCAGCGAATCGTTCACGGCGTGGATAATGGCAAGAAAATGATCGTCGTTGTATCAGCGATGGGCAAACGCACGGATGAACTTGTCAGCATGGCTCAGGCCATCAACGAAAGTCCGCCGAGCCGGGAACTGGATGTGCTGATGGCGACCGGCGAACAGGAAAGCATTGCGCTGTTAGCGATGGCCATTCAGGCGATTGGTTACACGGTAATTTCACTGACTGGCGCGCAATGCGGCATCCGCACTTCGGATGTGCACCGTAAAGCGCGGATTGAAGGTATTGACACCGAACGTCTTGAACGGGAGCTGAGGGCTCATCAGGTGGTGATTGTCGCGGGGTTTCAGGGTATTGACGAAAATGACGAAGTGACGACACTTGGCCGCGGCGGCTCCGACACCTCAGCGGTGGCATTGGCTGCAGCCATGAGAGCCGAACGTTGTGAAATCTACACCGATGTGGATGGGGTTTACAATGCCGACCCACGTGTGGTGCCGGGCGCTCGGAAAATCGATCAGATTTCTTACGCAGAAGTTTTGGAAATGGCTGATCTTGGTGCGGGTGTGCTGCACACAAGATCGGTTGAGTTGGCAGAGAAATACAAATTGCCGCTGGTCGTGCGGTCCAGTTTTAACGAGAATAGAGGAACCATTATCAAGGAGGACGTTAATCAAATGGAAAAGGTATTGGTCAGGGGGATTGCCCTTGATGAAAACATCGCAAAGATTTCAATTTTGGAAGTGCCGGATAAACCGGGGATTGCTTTTCGGCTGTTCACCTCGTTGGCGGTTGCCAATATTCACGTGGATATGATCGTGCAGAACGTCAACCGGACGGCGGTTAACGATATTTCGTTCACGGTGAACGTGGACGAATTGCAGGATGCGGTGGAAGTCTCCCAGAAGTTCGCCTTTGAAGTGGGCGCCCAGAAGGTTGAATTCGATCAGGGCGTGGCCAAGCTTTCGGTGGTGGGCACCGGGGTGGTGGCCAATGCAGAAATTGCCAGCAAGTTTTTTGAATCCCTTTATGAACTGGGCATCAATATTCTGACGATCTCCACCTCGGAAATCAAACTCAGTTGCCTGATCGACAAAGACCGGGCGAAGGAAGCGATGATTCACATTCACAAAAAATTTGAAATGTAAACACCAATAAAAAACATCCTGACGAAAATTCATCGGGATGTTTTTTTGTGTGCAAATACGGAGCGTGCTCTTATGGATTGGCCTTGTGAAGGGCGGCAAAGTGGGCGCGGACGCCTTGAATATCGCCACAGTACATATTGCCCTCCGGGCAAGGGCCATTCAGACAAGAAGGGCCGGCGTTTTTGAACAGCGTGGGAGCGACTTCCTTCACCAGCAAAAGCATCTGAGTCGCGCATTCACGGATTTCCCACTGGGCGCGGTTGCAACAGCGATGGTTGAAAAAGTGAAGCAGTTCCCGGGCGTTCATCGTCATGACAATTTTGGTTTCACAGCCGTTGGGCAGCACATAACGCGCGTCTTCGATGGCTTTTTTTTCTGCCTTGCGGGCCGCCTCATCCTCGGAGAGCCCTTCGGCTAAAAAGGTTTTAAGATGCGCGGCTTTTAAGGTGTCGGTCAATTCATCATAGGCGGCCTGGTCGTCAGCCATGGCCGTAAGGTAGCGCGCTTTGGCCGCGGGGATCGCGGCGATTTCCGGCGGCACGATGTAATCAAATTGGCCCTCGGTGACATAGCGCTGGGATTTTTGACTGTAACTGGCCAGGCGGTGGCGCACCAGCTGATGGGTCAGGGAGCGGCTGACACCCTCAATGCCGAAGGTGAAGCTGACGTGCTCCACCGGGGACAGGTGGCCGTAGTTGGACAGTCGGTTTAAAAAGCTCTGGACTTTATCAGGCGTTTGGTTCGCCATAAGTTCGGGGATGCCGGAAGATGAATAACAAAGTTTGGCTGCCGCTGCGATGACCTTTTCCGGGTCCGGGGTGTGGGTGAGCAGGCTGACTTTTAAAGTGCTTTCCATATGAGTACCTCCTTGATGCGTTTGGTGCCAAACGCTGATCAATTCATTTTGAAGCGGGCAGCGTCTGGAACGCGAACCGCCGATAAGTCAAATTATTATATCACAGTGACAAGAAAATCGTGCGCTTGTCGATAAATTTCAGCTATAATATCTTAATAGAGAGGCAGGACGATATGAACAACAGCCAATTAAGACAGCCGGTGATGCCTGAACACTGCAAGGATTATCACTTTGTAACCGGGGAAAAGCATAAATATCTGGGCCGGTACTACACTTTGGTGGTGCAGCCGATTGGGGACGGCGAGGTTCCGCAGGTAGCGCTGCGCGGAGAATATCTTTATTTATCGGCCAAGGAACCCGCCGACATTGCAGCCAACGCCGGCATTTTGGATACCTGGTATCAGAAACAGGCGGAGGCAGTGTTCACGCCGATTGTGGCGGAAGCGGTGGTGAAGGCCATCCCCTATAATCACAAGCGTTTGCCGCAATTGCGCATTTATCGGATGGATAATCAGTGGGGAGCCTGTAATCCGAAAACCGGCGTGTTGATTTTGAACCTCGAGCTCATCAAAGTGCCGGAGGCTTGCATCGCCTTTGTCGCCCAGCACGAGGTGCTGCATCTGAGTTTTCCCAGCCACAACAATGCATTTTTCTCAGCGCTTAAAACGTTGATGCCCAACTGGATGGAACGAGAAAAAACGCTGAGAACCCTTTATCCGATTTAAAGGACCAGAAGGCGAGCAGTCTGTTTCACGATTAAAGCAGACTGTTTTTTATGGGCAAAGCGAAAATCGTTATAATATAATGAATGGGATTGAATTGACAAGAAGGAGAAATCAAAATGGAAGCAGGATTTATTTATCAACAGCCATTGGCAGCGATGTGGTGTGCGGCCTTTGGATGGGTTTGTGCACCTGGGCAGCCTCGGGGATGCTCGTGGGATGGACCGGATTCGTGGGCTGCACCGCCTATTTTGCTTCTGGCGGCAGTCGTGGTGGCTTCATTCGATCGGTTTGCAGCAACTACGCCGGCGTGGCCATCGGCAGCGCCATTTTGTCTTTGGGCAATTTAAGCTCCAACGGCCCGATTTTCAGCGCACTGTGCAGCGGTTTTTTCACCGGTGTCATTTGTTACCTGGCCCACTGACCAAGGTGGTTGTTTGCGCTTTTACGGGCGGCTTCTCGACATTTGCTTCCGACGGCAATTGGCAGATGCTTTTACTTTGCCTGATGCTCGGCAACTTTGTGGGGCTGGGGAGCGATTATCTCGGCCGCTGGGTATTCGGGCGGTTTTTTAAAGGCCGTAGCGATAAAACCGACTGGACGATTTTTAAATTTTTGGACGTGAAATCAAAAGAAGAGTGGGCGCTGTTGATATTGAAAGAATTTAAGAAGAAAAAATTTTATCAAAGCTCCGAGAAGGGGCTTTTTAATTGCGATTATTTTTGTAGCTCGCAGCAGAAATTTTTTTGTGACGCGATGGAAAATGTAGGCTCTTTTTTGCGAAAAGACAATTCAAACTAAAAATAATTTTACAAAAAATAGTTGACAACAATTTATTTGGATGCTAATATAAAAGCACCAAAGGATGAACAACTCAATCCAACAGAGTTCTAAAAAAATTTCAGTGAATTTTCAGTTAATTCGAATTTCGTTAATAAGGAGATATAAGATGAACATTCAAAAAATTGTTGTCGCTGGCGGTGGCGTTCTCGGCAGTCAAATTGCATTTCAATCTGCTTACTGCGGTTTTGACGTAACCGTCTGGCTGCGCTCAGACGCATCCATCGGACGCTCTCAGCCGAAAATTGATCGTCTGCATCAAATTTATCTGGCAGAACTGGCGGAAGCCAAAAATCAGATCGGCAGCAGCCATGCCAGCTTTTCCCGGGGCTTGATTGCGGATTCGGAAAAGCTGACACTCGATAAAATTGTCGAATTAGAGGCAGCGGCGGAAGCGGCTTACCAGAATTTGAAGCTGACCACAGATCTCGCGGAAGCCGTTAAAGATGTCGATTTGATCATCGAAAGTATGGCGGAAAACCCGGAAGCAAAACAAGACTTCTATAAAAAACTCTCGCCGTTATTAGCGGATAAAACCATTGTGGCCACTAACTCTTCCTCGATGGTGCCCAGTCAATTCAGAGATTTTGTGAAAAATCCCCAGCGCTATTTGGCCATTCACTTTGCCAACAATATCTGGCGCAGCAATACGGCAGAAATTATGGGGCATGACGGAACCAATCAGGCCGCCTTTGATGCAGCGGTTGACTTTGCAGAGGCGATCAACATGGTGCCGCTAAAGGTGTTAAAAGAGCAGCCGGGCTATATTCTGAATTCCATGCTGATCCCCTTCCTGAATGCCGGTGAAAGCTTGCTGGCCAACGGTGTGAGCGATCCTGAAACGATTGATTTGGCTTGGCGTTTGGGAACGGGCAGCCCTCTCGGGCCTTTTCAGATTTTGGATATCATCGGTTTGACAACAGCCTACAATGTGATGATGAACTATCCGGATGCCTCGGATCCGCAGTCGACCCATGGGAAGATCGTTGCCATCCTTAAATCGTATATCGACGAAGGTAAGCTCGGCATCAATGCCGGCGAAGGTTTCTATCAATATCGCTAAAAAATTATAAAATAATCGTAAATATGGAGGATAAAAAATGAGTATTGTTGATGCAGTGAAAAAACGGCGCTCCGTTTATGATCTGAATAAAAAACTGCCGGTGCTGGAAGACCAGATAGTGAAGCTGATCTGCGATTTAACCGAATTGGTTCCGGATGCCTTTAATATGAAAAGTCAGCAGGTGGTCGTGGCGCTTAGCGACAAACAAAACGCCCTGTGGGACACGATTGATGATGCGTTTGGCGGCAAGGTCGCCAGAGAAAAGATCGACGGCTTCAAGGCCGCTGCCGGCACCGTGCTCTATTTCTATGATGAAGCCGTCGTGAAAAAATACCAGGAAGATTTTCCGCTTTATGCTGTGAACTTTCCGATTTGGGCGCAGCAATCCAATGGGATGCTGCAGTTTTCGATCTGGGCAGGACTTCGAGAATTAGGCATCGGCGCCAATGTGCAGCATTATAATCCGGTGATTGACAACGCCGTGAAAAAATTGTTCAATGTGCCGGAAAATTTCGTACTGGTTGCCCAAATGCCCTTTGGCGGCATCAGCTCTGAACCGGCTCCAAAAGAAAAAGAAGATATCGGGAAACGGGTTAAATTAGCATAAGATGATTTCCCTTCCGCTAAAAATAAAATAACAATCAAACAAAAATGCCGGTTGGATTTCGAACTGAATTTCCAACCGGCATTTTTTCTGATTAATGAGAGGCATTTATGGCGGCTCGTTAAAAGCTTCGCACGTCGTGGAATGGGTGAAGATCATATCCCGCAGCGTGGTGTAAGGCAGATGCGCATCCGTCATGATCTTGATAATATTGATGATTTCGTGATATTCGGCGCAGAAGAGGTGGGTTCCGAGAATCTGATCGTCATTCGCTTGCCCTTGGGAATGGCAGCGGCCGGCAAGGTCATCACGCGGATGTGATATCCTTTGAATCTGGCCTGTGCCTCGCTGTCGCCGATGCGGGAGAAAGGCGGATCGAGGAAAGTGGTGTAGGGAATGGCGCCGCGATTTTCGGTGGTGCGGTTGCCATTGCCGTTTAGATGACCGAAGACAATACGAAAATCATCCAGGGAAAGATAGGTGAACTGCATACCGCCGCGGCATCGTCGACTGCATAGCTATGGGCAACGTTGGTTTGCAGATGTGCGTTCATCATGATGGCACCGCGCGTCGGTTTGAACGCCAGTGTTTTCGAGGGTGCGTCCATCGGTATTAGGCCGGCGTCCGGTAGCAATCAAAATGGCATCGGCAGAAAGCTCGGAAGTCCCATCAGGTATCGAAAGGTTTAACGCGGCGGCCGCCTCGCGGTCGTGAATAGCCAGCACATCCATGCTTTCAAGAAGGGCAAAACGGCCGTGGATGCCGTCGGCGATTTCCCGGTCTTCCCGGGGCAGAAAAGTATCACCGCGTTGAATGATCGTCGAAATTGGTGAAAATGGACGCGAATTCCAAACCGATATAACCGATGATGACGATAATCGGGTGCTTGGGCAGGACCGCCAGATCCAGCAGGGCATCGCTGGTGAAAACGCGGTTGCTTTCAGCAAGGCCCGGAATCGGCGGCACGACAGACTGGGATCCGGTGTTGATCACAATGGTCTCCCCGAAAATACGTTTTTCCTGACCATCAGCAAAGCGCAGGACGAACATGTTCATCTTCAAAGGATGCCTGGGCGTGAATGATATCATCACCGGCACCGGTCATTTTGTCGTGGTTTTTCTGACGCGGGGCACGGATCGGTTGATCTTTATCGGTGATAGTCTTTTGATAAAAAGCCGGGGGATCCTGTTCAGTGGCAGAATGAGCATGGTTTTCAAGAAATTTCGTGGGAATACAGGCGACATTGATACCAGGTGTCGCCGTCGCGGCGATCGTCTTTTTCAATTAAAGCAACGGACTGACCGGCTGATGCCGATTTGGCGGTTAAGGTTTTGCCGGCCCAATTGCAATAAGTTTTTATCTTGTCATAATCCTTCGGAAATAGCAATTAAAAGCATATTAGAATGCTTTTAATATGAGATTTAAGCAAAATAAGCACGCCGAAGAGCGTGCTGCAAGTTAAATTTAAATTGAATTGGAAAATACAGGCGATTGGAGAAGGTTAAAGTGGATTTTATATTGCGGTTGCACCGTCGGCAAAATCAATCGCGTAGAGATAATCGAGGGGAACGGCGTCTTTTCCGTCGAGCGTTATGGTGTGCTGAACAGGATCAATGGCGGCGAGTTTTCCGGTTTGTTCTGCTGTTATTCCGCGATCGGGCAAATCCGAATCGGGAATAAAGTAGATAAGTTTTAATATCGGGGATTGCCCGTCGCTTAAAAGTGAACAAAGGTGCTGCAAACGGCGATTGATGGTCAGGCGTTCCTCATCGGCGAGCAAGCGCAGCGGTGCTGTGCGCCCTTTTTTGTGCGCCAGTGCCTGATCGTAGCCTTTTAAAGCGGCAAAAGGAGCGAAAATCTTGGCGCGACGGCAGATGGTCATCGGCGGATGACGGCGGGAAAAAGCATCGCTGTCATGTCGGGGACGGGTAGCCTCTAAAGGATAAATGCCGGTGTGAGATGCTTTTTTCATGCGTGGTGGCCTCCGATTTCTGCATTGCGCGCCAAAGTGGTGGCGTGCTTTTGAAGATCCATGGCTTTAAAAACAGCACTTTTGCCATATCGTCTGCGAAGGGTGTTCAGGGTTTTTTGCAATTTTAGATCCTGGGAATCATTGTCGGGATCGTCAAAAAAGCTAAGCTGATGAGGGGTAGTCTTGGCCTGAGAAACGCGATTGGCGGTGACCATTAATCGTTTAATGGTTAAGTCGGGATTGGCGATGCGTTCGTACAAAGCGAGGGTTTGACGGATGATCAGATCGGAACGGCAGGTTGGCGATGCAAAGTGGGTCGTACCATGTGCGTGCTTAGGAACACGCCGGCCATAACGATCGATATGGATTTCCCCGCGATAGCGCCCAGAGTCAACCGATTCCCGGTCATATCCCAAATCGATGGTAACGCCTTCTGCTAAAAGTGATTGATCCACAAGGTCGAGCACCAAAGCTTCCGCCATTTCCCGAAGGATCAGGGCGGCTTCTTCATAGCGATAGGGATGCTGGAGTACCTGACCGGAGCCAAGGGAACGGCTCGTTGGGTGATAGTGTTTGATATCGGACAAGGTACAGGGTTCAATGCCCCAAGCGTGATCGATGAGAATTTCCGCGTCGATGCCGAAATGCCGGTAGAGGGATTCCTCGTCGGTGAAGGAACGCGCGGCAATATCCCCCATGGTGAATAATCGTTGGGATTGGAGTTTCTGAAGCGTCCCGGGACCAATGCGCCAGAAATCGGTCAGCGGCTGATAATCCCATAATTTTTCGCGGTAACTGCGCTCATCTAAAGCTGCGATGCGCACGCCATCGCCATTCGGTGAAACATGCTTGGCCACGATATCCATCGCGATCTTTGCCAGATAAAGGTTGGTGCCGATACCGGCGGTGGCGGTGATACCGGTGGTCTGCAGGATATCGCGGATGATGCGCATGGCCAGTTCACGAGCTGTTAAACCGTAAGTTTTTAAATAAGGCGTCACGTCGATAAAAACTTCATTAATCGAATAAACGTGGATATCCTCCGGCGCGATATACTGAAGATAAATGGCATAAATATCAGCGGAGACCTGGATATAATGGGCCATCTGCGGCGGTTCAATGATAAAGGGAATGGCCCGGCCAGTGCGCCGGGAAAGGCGATCTAACCGCTGACGCACCTCGAAGAGACGGGGGCGTCCGGGAACGCCGAGGGCCTCTAATGCCGGTGAAACGGCCAGACAAATTGTTTTGTCGGTCCGGTTTTTGTTGGCGACCACCAATCTCGTTTTGAGCGGATCAAGGCCTCGGTCCACACAGGCGACCGAGGCATAAAAGGATTTAAGATCGATGCAAAGGTATTGTGGCTGTGTTGTCATGGCATCCCCCCCCAATAAAGTTCTTTATATAGAAATATATTATCATAAAAAATAATAAAAAGAAAAAATATTTTTGAATTTTAGTTTGGTGTGCAGTGGAAATCCGAATGCGCGTCGGGGGATGGATGAATCGCTTAAAAGAAATCGGAAAGGAACGAACGAATCGCCACGGCGGTTTAGAAAATAAGCCATAAAAAATCCACCTTGAAAGTGGATTGCCATGGTTAAAATTATTTCATGTTGGCAAAGCGTTCCACGGCTTTGGCAAAACTGGCAATGGTTTTGTCCGCATCGCCATGTTCGATGCCATCGCGCACGCAATGATGAAGATGCCCTTCCAAAACAACCTGACCGACCTTGTGTGTGGCAGATTTGACTGCGTTGATCTGGGCAAGGATGTCTTCGCAAGGGATGTCTTCGTCAATCATGCGGTCGATGGCCTGAACCTGACCGATAATTTTTTTTAAACGTCTGTGCAAATTTTCGGAGTCCATGCACTGTTTCATGTTATCACCACCATATCTCGTCAATGTTTTGAATTATTATATCATTTAAGGGAAAGGATGCAAGCACCGGGATTTAAGGCTTGGGATTAAAAGTTGTCGCGGTATTTGGCGCATGCTATAATAAATAATAAATTGGCTGAAAGGCTGAGAGGAAAAATGAAAATGCACATGACGATTCGGGAGATGGCAGCAGATGACAAACCCAGAGAAAAAATGATGGCGCATGGCGCGAAGACCATGAGCAGCGCAGAGCTTATCGCCATCATTATCGGTTCAGGCGAGCGTCGGGTGACCGCGGTGGATCTGGCGCGGAAATTGCTCCATGCCTATGACGATGATTTGAATCGTTTGTATCAGGCGTCGGTTTCAGAATTGTGCAACGATCAGGTGCTCAAGGGTATTGGCGTGGCTAAGGCCTGTAAAATCAAAGCAGCTCTGGAATTGGGGCACCGTATTCAGCGCCGACCTGATCATTTTCCCGTGGTTAAGAATCCGGACGATGTCGCCGCGTTTTTAAATGAGGTCATTTGGGACATCAGACGAGAACATTTTTTTGTTTTATTGCTGGACACCAAGCATAAAATTTTTAAAGCCGAGGAAGTCTCTGTCGGGACGCTCAATAGTTCTCTGGTGCATCCGCGGGAAGTTTTTTATCCGGCGATACGTCAAAGCGCTTCTGCAATTATTTTGGCGCACAATCACCCATCCGGGGATGTGACGCCGAGCGAGGAAGATCTGGCGCTGACGAATCGGTTAGTTCAGGTCGGCGAGATCATGGGCATTCCGATTCTTGATCATTTTATCGTTGGAGGTACGGTTTCTGCCGATTATTTTAGTTTTAAGCAAACCGGTTATATGGCATGAGTAGTTTTAATTTTTTTTGAAAATGAATTGATTTAACCGAGGCTTTACCATAAAATTAAATACTGTGAATAATAAAGGAATTAATTACTATCATTACGAAAACCAATGTGAAGAAGTAATGCCGCTGCGCGTTTATCTGCAGAAAATTCAGGGATACTCTAGTCGCATTTTGCGCCGAATCATTCGAGACGGCCGACTAATGATCAATGGAAAAGACCGCTGGCTTGTGGATGATGTTCACCGTGGCGACACGATAGAAGTGATGCTTCCAAGGGAATCTGTCGATGTGCGGCCGGTTCGGGGGATCGTGGATATTATCTACGAGGATGATGAAATTCTGGCAGTGAATAAGGATGCCGGATTGGTCACCCATCCGACCAAAAGTCATCAGTTGGATACGCTGGGGAATTTAGTGGCCGGTTATTTTGAATCGACTGGGCAGTACGCAAAAGTGCGGTTTGTGACACGGCTTGACAGTGATACCTCCGGGGTGATTGTGATTGCAAAGAACAAATATATTCATCATTATTTGCAATCTCACCAGTTAATTCCAAAACCGGAGAAGCGCTATCTTGCTTTTGTTAATGGTTGCCCGGAGGAAATGGTCGGCACCATTGATTTGCCCATCGGCAGGGCAGAAGATGGTATCCATCGCTGTGTCATGCCGGAGGGGAAACCTTCAATCACACATTACCGTGTGGTCGAGACCTTTCCCGAACAAAAGGCTTCGGCGATTGCGCTGCGATTAGAGACAGGAAGAACCCATCAGATTCGGGTGCATCTGGCCACAATAGGCTGCCCGATTATTGGCGATTCGCTTTACAATACGACGGCGGACGGGGCTTACGGCATTCGACGGACGGCTTTACATGCGCGATCGATTGCATTATCCCTTCCGAAAACCGGGCAGCATATTTTATATGCGCCTTTAAAATCAGATTTGGTTAACCTGCAGCACCAATTGCGGGGCAATTGTGAATAAGAGAAGAAAATAGAAGGATGAGCAAATGGATGAAGAAAAAACTAAGCGCGGAATAACGAACCAGCCGGAGGGCAGTAGAGGTCTGCCCAAACGGGGAGATGGCCAAACGCCCAAACATTTTTCTTTTAGTTCTTTTAAAGGGAAGGTGCCGTCAAACGACGAGGTGACAGCGGAAGAAACATCCCGGATGGCAGAGCCATTGACGCCTGAAATGACGGCAGACAACGATGTGATACCGAATGCTTCTGACAGTGAACCTTGGGAAAAGCAAGTTGAGCAAATGGATAATGTCGATGCACCGGAAGTAGGGGCCGCCATTGAAAATTTAAATGCGGCAGCAGGGAAAAAAGATGAATCGAAAGCGCCAAAGCGCCAAGGGTTGCCCAGAAGAAATGCAAGACAGGCATCAAGATCAATGCCGGAGCAGACAGCAGAAAAACAAGATGACACAACAATGAGCGAAACAGCAAAGAAAAAAACAGAAGCCAAGCGATCGACCGGGAAGGGGCGAAAAGCCAATTCGGGTAAAACGGTTAAAGCGAAGAAAAAACGCAAAGGCAGCAGCGATGGAAAAACACCGATGGGTTTGCCGAGCAAAAAGAAAAAGAAAAAAGGCATGCGGACCTGGATGAAAGTTTTGATTGTGCTGCTGATTCTGGCCTTGGCAGGCATTGCGGCCGTTGTCGGACTCTATCAATATAATCGCCAAGATATTTCCGATTATAAATATTCTCAGAAGCAAAAGACACAGATCATTTCAGCAGATAATCAAACTATTGGATCGCTGTTTTCAGAGAATAGAACGTATGTTTCTTTAAATCAAATTCCGGACAATATGAAAAATGCATTGATTTCGATTGAAGACAGTCGGTTTTACGATCATGGCGGCGTGGATTATTTTGGGATTGCGCGTTCCATGGTGTCCAATATGGTCAGCCGCAATGCAACCAATCAGGGGGCCAGCACCATTACTCAGCAATTAGCGAGACTGTTGTTCTTGCCGGATATTTCGACAGAACAGACGCTGGGCGACTCCATTAATCGTAAATTCAAAGAAATTTCCATTGCCTGGCAGCTCGAAGATAAATATTCTAAGAATCAAATTCTGGAAATGTATCTGAACGAATATTATTTTGGGTCATCAGCATATGGGATTGAAGAAGCGGCCAAGACCTATTTTGGCAAGGATATTTGGAGTTGCAATTTGGCAGAGTGCGCCATGCTGGCAGGATTGCCGCAGGCACCGTCTGCCTACGCGCCAAACGCCCACTATTCAGCAGCAAAGCATCGACAGGAACAGGTATTGGATCGGATGACCAAACTGGGTTATATCACCGAAAAGGAAGCGAAGGCAGCTAAAGCGACACAGATTAATGTTGCAAAATTTGATTCCAGTTCACTGAACAATCAAGTGAGATCGGGGTACGAAAAGTTTGTCAATCGAGCGTTGCAGCAATATGCAGAGGCACAGGCACCTTCTGTGATGAAAACTCAGGGAATTTCCAGAAGTGAAGCCATTAAATACACTCGCAAAAAAGTGGCGAGCGGCGGGTATAAAATTTACACGACGGTTAACACAGGCATGCAGCAGCAGGCACAGTCGATTTCGCAGAGCAGGTATCCGACGGGCAGCAGTGTGACGAACGCGATTGTGACGATGGATTTGGATGGCTCTGTCCGCGCCTATTATGGTGGCAACACGCAGATTGATATGGCCAATACCGCCAGACAGCCGGGCTCTAACATTAAACCGCTCTATTATAGCGGCGCGATCGATAAAGGATTGTTTACGGCTGGTTCAACCTTGCCCAATCATTTCAGTCTGGGCAACTGGACGCCGGCGTCCCATGGGAAAGGGGCATCGGTATCGCTGACCACGGCCATCGTGCAATCACTCAACGCGCCTTCGGCCTATGTGATGTATCGGATGGGTGTTAAAACTTCCATCGAGTGGATGAAAACCATGGGCATCACCACTTTCACCGATAATGATTATAATGTGGCGACTTCCCTTGGTGGGATGAGCAATGGGATTAAACCGATTGAAATGGCGGCAGCCTTTAACGTTTTTAATAATAGCGGGGTTTATAATCAGCCGAAGTTTATCACAAAAGTGGAAAATGACAATGGCACGACGATTTTTAAAGCGTCAGATCTGAATCTCGATTCGCATCAGGTGATGAAACAGTCGACGGCAACGACGATGAAGAGCATTTTGCGCCAGGTTGTTACCAGCGGGACAGGGACCGCAGCCAATGTTTATTCGACGGCTGGAAAAACGGGAACCACTGACGCTGGGAAGGATTTGTGGTTCACCGGGATTACTGGGAATCTCACCACTACTATTTGGGTCGGTAATTTGAATAATGTGGCCCTTGGCGGATATGGGAGTCTTTCTGCCGGTATTTATGGAACCTATATGAGCCGATTGGGCGCAAACGCCCTGATCACGGGCCTTAATTAAAAATCAATAGAATAGTAAAAGAGAGTAACAGCGAAAAAAGATCCTTGCGGGTTTCCGCAGGGATCTTTTTACAGGCTTAAACTTAATTGAGAGGAGACCAAATGAATCGGGCTGAAAGAGAAAAAGTTTTAGAGTTGCTTCAGGAACATTATGGGGATCAAAAATGCGGTCTGGATCATACGAGCCCTTTTGAACTGCTGATTGCCACCATGCTCTCGGCACAATGCACGGATGTGCGTGTTAATATTGTGACCGCCGAATTATATAAGGAACACAATACGCCGGAAACGATTTTGTCTTTGGGGGAAGCGGGGCTGTTGGAAAGAATCAAGACCTGTGGCTTAGCCAATACCAAGGCGAAAAATATCATCAAAACCTGTCATAGGCTGCTGGAAAATTTTGACGGCAAAGTGCCAAAAACCATGGCGGAACTGACCTCTCTTCCCGGCGTTGGGCGAAAAACGGCCAATGTGGTGATGAGCAATGCCTTTGGCATTCCGGCAATCGCCGTGGATACCCATGTATTTCGGGTATCCAATCGTCTGGGATTGGGAAAAGGAAAGAATGTGACAGAAGTCGAGCGGGCATTGCAGAAGAATATCCCGAAGTCGCGCTGGTCGGCTGCCCATCATCAGTTGATTTGGCATGGCCGCAAGATTTGCTCGGCACGCAATCCCAAATGTGATATCTGTCCTCTGGCGGACTATTGCGATATGCGCAAACACGATTTGAAGGCGATGCGAAAAACGCAGGCGGCCGAGGATGCCGCATCGGTTCTAAATATAGAAGAAAAATAAGTTTGAGAATCGCTGTTTTTTCGGCAAAACTGGCAAAGATTCAGGCTTGATTGAAAAAAATAGCTATGATATACTTTAAAAATTGAAAAGCCATAAATATTGTTGTTGGAGGATATAATGACAGCTAAGATTTTAAAGAATGAAAAAAACGTCGTGACTTTGGAAATGTCCATTCCGAAGGATGATTTTCAAAAGGCGATGGATCAGTCTTACAAAAAGAACAAAAAACACTTTACCGTTCAGGGGTTTCGTAAGGGAAAAGCGCCAAGAAAGGTGATCGAAGCGCACTATGGCAAGGGTGTTTTTCTGGAAGACGCCATTGAATTTGCTTTTCCGGAAGCTTATCAAAATGCTATTGAAGAAACCAAGATTGAACCGGTGACCCGCCCGGCGCTCGATAAAGTGGATGATGTCAGCGATGATGGTGCTGTTTTCGTGGTGAGCGTCGCGGTTAAGCCGGAAGTGACCCTGGGCGACTACAAAGGGGCAGAAATCCCGGTGCTTGAGCCCGCGGTTGAAGATACCGATATTGAAGAACGCCTGAAGAAAATGCAGGATCAGAATTCCCGTTTGGTGACTGATGACGAAGCGGAAGCCGCTAACGGCGATACCGTTGTGATCGATTATGAAGGCTTTGTCGACGGCGAAACTTTTGACGGCGGCAAGGACGAAGGCTACAGCCTTGAATTGGGCAGCAGCACCTTTATTCCGGGATTTGAAGACCAGCTGGTCGGAGTAAAATCCGGCGATGACAAAGAAGTCAATGTGACGTTCCCGGAAAACTACCATTCGGCAGATCTTCAGGGTAAAGATGCGACATTTAAAGTGCACGTGGTTGAAGTCCAGCGCAAAGAGCTGCCGGAACTCGATGACGAATTTGCCAAAGACGTCAGTGAATTTGACACCTTAGACGAAGTGAAGGACGATTTGCGCAGCAAAATTGCGGAAGAAAAGAAAAACGCACAACTCAACGTGGCACGCACGCAGGCGCTTGAACACGCCGTCGAAACCGCCGAAATTGACGTGCCGGATATGATGGTGGAGGAAGAAGTCGACCGCCAGTTTGACAATATGCGCCAGCAAATGAGCGGACAAGGGCTCTCCATGGATGACTATTTTAAATTCACCGGTCAGAGCCGCGAAGTCTTTAAAGAATCCATCGCACCGGATGCCGTCAAGAACATCAAGGCAGACCTAGTGCTTGAAGCCATCGGCAAAGCGGAAGGCATTGAACCGACCGAAGAAGAAACCGACGATGAAATCAAAGAATATGCCCAGGCTTTTAATCAGGAATTTGATAAATACAAAGAATCCCTGGATGACCGCATGAAGGAATATATTGTCGATTCCATCAGGCGCCGGAAGACGTTGGATATGCTGGTAGACACTGCCAAACAGGTTGAAAATTTTAAAGAAAAGCAGCAGGCTGAAGCAGCGCCGGCAGACGCCGAATAATTGAGGCTATCGATATTATGAATTTAGTGCCAATGGTGATTGAACAAACGGGGAGAGGCGAAAGATCTTTCGATATTTATTCCCGCTTGCTCAAAGAAAGAATTGTTTTCTTGGACGGTGAAATCACCGACGAGACAGCGAGTCTCGTGGTGGCGCAACTGGTGTTTTTGGAGGCAGAAAATCCGGATGAGGATATTTTTATGTATATCAACAGTCCGGGCGGCTCTGTTACGGCCGGCTTCGCCATTATGGACACGATGAATTTCATCAAGTGTGACGTATCGACCCTGTGTTATGGGATGGCTGCCTCCATGGGCGCATTTTTGCTGGCGGCCGGCGCCAAGGGCAAGCGTCAGGCACTGCCGAATGCAGAAATCATGATTCACCAGCCGCTGGGCGGTGCACAGGGGCAGAGCTCCGACGTAGAAATCCATGCGCGTCATCTGCTTGAAACCAAGGAAAAACTGAATCGGATTTTGAGTGAAAATTCCGGTCAGAGTTTCGAAACAATTGTGAAAGATACGGATCGCGATCATTTTATGAGTGCAGAAGAAGCCAAAACCTATGGCCTAATAGACCAAGTAATCACATCCCGTGATTAAAGGCGCAGCTGAAAAGGAGAAGAATAGCGATGTCAGATTACGATCATTCCGACGGCATTAACCAGGTTCGCTGTTCATTTTGCGGGAAAACGCAGGCGCAGGTCAAGCGAATGGTCGCAGGACCAGGTGTTTATATCTGTGATGAATGTGTATCGCTGTGTCAGGAAATTATCGACAGCGAAAGCGAATCAGAACCGATCCTTTATACGGAGGTGCCGACGCCGAAGGAAATTAAAGCGGCATTAGATACCTATGTTATCGGCCAGGATGAAGCTAAAAAAGCGCTGTCGGTTGCTGTGTATAACCACTATAAACGCATCAATGCGGCGGAAACCGATGACGATGATGTTGAAATTCAAAAAAGCAATATTTTATTGATTGGCCCGACGGGCTCGGGTAAAACGTTGCTGGCTCAGACCTTGGCCAGAATTTTGGACGTGCCCTTTGCCATTGCTGACGCCACGACTTTAACGGAAGCCGGCTATGTCGGTGAAGACGTCGAAAATATTTTGCTCAAGCTTTTGCAGGCAGCCGATATGGATATTGAACGTGCCGAAAAGGGCATTATCTATATCGATGAGATTGATAAAATCTCCAGGAAGAGTGAAAATCCGTCGATTACCCGCGATGTGAGCGGTGAAGGCGTGCAGCAGGCTCTGCTCAAGATTTTGGAGGGGACGGTTGCCAATGTGCCGCCGCAAGGCGGGCGCAAGCATCCCCAGCAGGAATTCATCCAGCTGGATACGAAGGATATTTTGTTTATCTGCGGCGGTGCTTTTGACGGTATTGAAGAAGTTATTGCAAAGCGGCTTGAAAAAGGGTCGATTGGCTTTGATGCCACCATTCGAAGCCGTGTCGAAAAAGAAGACGACGCGATGATGGAAAAAATCGTTCCTCACGATATTTTGAAATACGGCTTGATTCCTGAATTTATCGGGCGGATTCCCGTCATTGCGACGCTCAAGCATTTGGATGAAGAGGCGCTGATTAATATCCTGACAGAGCCTAAAAACGCGTTGGTCAAGCAATTTCAAAAGCTTCTCAGACTCGAAGATGTCGATTTGACATTTGAGCCGGAAGCCTTGTCTGAAATTGCAAAAAAAGCCATGGCGACAAAAACCGGTGCCCGGGGATTGCGCGGAATTATCGAAAGGGTCATGATGGATTTAATGTATGAAGTGCCCTCAGAGTCGGATATTTCACACATCACCATTACCAAAGACATGATCATTGATCAAGGCGGACCGATGATTGAACGCAATCGTGCGACGGAAAAAGAGGATGCCGAAACCATTGAATCGGCGACGGATTCCCATGTGTCTTAATTAATTTCATCTCGATCGAAAAGGCAATCACCATGATTGCCTTTTTTCGCATCGCGAAATAACCAGACAGGTGGCAGATGGACGAGGAGCAAATATATGAATTTAGAAAAGATAAATGCATCTGAAGACAATGTGATTCCGCCTTCAGAACTGTTGATGGTTGGCCCGGATGACGACCAATTATCTTTACCGCTAATTCCAGTGCGCGGAATGGGCGTGTTTCCAGGTATGGTTTTGCATTTTGATGTGAACCGGCCGAAATCCATGGCGGCTTTGGAAGCAGCGATGGAAGCCAATCAGGTGGTTTTTTTAGCAGAGCAGAAGAATCCAGAGACCGAATCACCCGAAATTGACGATTTGTATGACGCGGGTTGTGTGACGCGGATCAAGCAAATGCTCAAGATGCCGGGACACGCTGCTCGCGTATTGGTGGAAGTTGTGGCCCGCGGTGCCATTGAGGCCTATCTTCAGACGGATCCTTATTTCGCGGTACAGTTTCACTATCTGGTCTCCGAATTTGAAATGACCCAGGAAAGTGAAGCCTTGCAAACGCTGGTGAAGTCGACTTTTGTGCGTTATATGCAGGAAACGCATAAGCTCCCCAATGATTTTGATGAGGCGTTAAGCATGAGCGACGATCCGGATCATCTGATTGATCTGATCTGCTCCAATTTGACGTTGGATTTGTCGGCGGCTCAGGAAATCCTGCGGGAGACGAACGGTGAACAACGTTTGATGCTGGTTTATCGGACTTTGGTCAGTGATTTATCAATGATTCAGATTGAGCGCGGCATCACGGAAAAGGTTCGAGACGAGATCGATAAAAATCAGCGGGAATATATCTTGCGAGAGCAAATTAAAGTGCTGCAAGACGAGCTGAACGGCGGCGAGGCCGGAGAAGATCTGATCGACCAGTACCGGCGGCGTGTGGCAGATAAAAATCTCAGTGAAGAAGTGCAGGCCAAGGCTGAAAATGAAATCAGTCGCCTGGAAAAGATCCAGGAGGGCTCTCCGGAAGCGGGTGTTATCCAGGATTACCTCGATTGGATTTTAGATTTGCCCTGGAATGACGCTTCGGAAGACCGCATTGATGTGAGCGTGGCGCGGAAGATTCTAAATCAGGACCACTACGCGCTGGATAAAGTGAAGGAACGAATTCTGGAATATATTTCCGTATTGCAACTGACGGGGACGATGAAGGCCCCCATTCTTTGCCTGGTGGGACCGCCGGGGGTCGGTAAAACATCTATTGCCAAATCCATTGCCAGGGCATTGGGCCGCAAATATGTGCGGATGTCTTTGGGCGGTGTGGGGGATGAAGCGGAAATCCGCGGGCATCGCCGGACCTATGTGGGGGCGATCCCCGGCCGGATCCTCTACCATCTCAAGCAGGCCGGAACCAATAATCCGCTGTTTTTGTTGGATGAGATTGATAAAATAAGTCAGAATTTTCGAGGAGATCCGGCGGCGGCGTTGCTTGAAGTGCTCGATCCGGAACAGAACAGCACCTTTACCGATCATTATCTGGAGCTGCCCTTTGATTTATCCCATGTGCTCTTTTTAACGACGGCCAATTCGCTTTCGACGATTCCGCGGCCGCTTTTGGATCGGATGGAAGTGATCGAGGTTAATGGTTATGTCGAAGAGGAAAAGCAGGAAATCGCCCGGCGTTATCTCGTGCCAAAACAATTGGAAGCCCACGGCCTGACCAAACAGCAGGTGAGCATGAGTAAGGGCGCGATCAAAGACATTGTTAATTATTATACGAGAGAATCCGGTGTACGCGAGCTGGAACGGGAAATCGCAAAGGTCTGCCGCGTCGCGGCCCGGGATATCGTCGAGAATCATAAGGATAAAATCGCGGTGTCTGTGCGCAATTTAGAAACATTTTTAGGCAGTCACCGCTACAGCTACGAGAAGATTCAAAAAGGAACGATTATCGGTTTGGTCAACGGTCTCGCCTGGACGGCCGTCGGCGGGGTCACCCTTGAAATCGAGGTGCTGGCGGTTGACGGCAGCGGCAAGACGATGATCACCGGCAAACTCGGCGACGTGATGCAGGAATCCATTAAGGCCGCAATGGGCTTTATTCGTTCGCGCGCCGAAGCTCTGGGGATTCAGCCGGACTTCTTTGCGAAAAAGGACATCCATCTGCACGTGCCGGAGGGAGCGGTGCCCAAAGACGGCCCGTCGGCCGGGATCACCATGGCGACGGCGCTTATCTCGGCACTGACCGGGCGGCCGGTGCCGCAAAATCTCGCGATGACCGGCGAGATCACGCTGTTGGGACGGGTATTGCCCATCGGCGGTCTGCGGGAAAAACTGACGGCGGCTCACCGTGCCGGGATTACCGAGGTAATCATTCCCGAAGAAAATCAAAAAGATTTGGAAGAAGTGCCGGATTCTGTTTTATCAGCGCTTGATATCCATCCTGTCAGCAAGATGGATGAGGTTATCGACTTGGTTTTTGGAGCGGCAAAATGAATGTCACGAAAGCGGAAATCATCATCAGTGCGGTTTCATCAAAGCAATACCCTCAGGATCACCTGCCGGAATTGGTGCTGCTCGGCCGCTCCAATGTCGGCAAGTCTTCGTTTGTGAACACGTTGATTCGGCGTAGAAATCTGGCCCGCACCAGCTCTCAGCCCGGGAAAACCCAAACGATGAATTTTTACCAGATCAACGATCTGTTTCGTTTCGTGGATATGCCCGGCTATGGTTACGCGCGGGTCTCAAAAAAATCCCGGGAAAAATGGGGCGCCATGATTGAGACCTATCTGCAGAAACGGGAAAACCTCGCCGGTGTATTTTTGCTGGTGGATTCCCGGCATGAGCCCAGCGAAGATGACGAACTGATGTTTAACTGGCTGACCTATTATGGCCTGGTGCCAATGGTGGTGATGACAAAATTTGACAAGCTTAATGCCATGCGCAAGCGCAAGGCACTTAACAATATCGCAGCGACTTTTCATTTGCCCACCAAGGATGTGATCCCCTTTTCTTCGGTGGAAAAAGACGGCTATGACACGGCTTGGGAGCGCATTGAAACGGCACTTGAGGCTTATTGCGCCCGAAACGAAGGCCGGAATCAATCGCAAGATCCGTCAGGCTATGTGTAAACGCATATTGGCAATTGTCGACGAGGCGCAGATTCGCGCCCTGGCCAGAACTTTAAATATTCCGCTGATCGGGATAACCGATCCGACGCCTTTAAACAATTTTTTGCCGCGGCTTCAAGCGCGACAAGGGGCTAACGGCAGAACCATCCCGTTTGTGCGTACTGAAGCGGAAAAACGCATTGATTTTCGCTCGGTCATGCCGACCGTTCAAACGGTGATTGTGATTGGCGTGCCCTATCCGCTTTTCCCGGAAAGAGCCGCCGTGCCGGGCGAGGGACGCATTGCGTCTGTGGCTTGCGGCGAAGATTATCATCGGGTGGTGGGGAGAAAGATGGCTGCTTTGGTGGCGGCACTGAAAGATTTGAGCCCGGAGCCTCATGCTTTTCAAACCTATGTCGACAACAGCTGCCTGATTGATAAAGCTTCGGCCTGGCGTGCGGGACTGGGTTTTTTCGGGAAAAATAATCTGCTGATTCATCCAGATTATGGGTCGGCTTTTAACATCGGTCAAATCTTGACCGATCTGCCGGTGGCTTTTACCAAGGCGGCGCCGATGCCTTGCCGGTGCGGTGATTGTGATCGTTGCTTGAAGGCCTGCCCGACGGGAGCATTGGGGGAAGGCTTTGCCTTGGATTACACGCGTTGCCTTTCCAATTTGACCCAGCAAAAGCGATTGTTGCCCGAAGAGGCAACACACATCCAAACTTTTGTTTATGGCTGTGACTATTGTCAGTGGAGCTGTCCTTTCAATCGAAAAGCGGCGACCATTTCCGCGACGCAGGCTTATGGTGACTTGGAAATGCTTTCAGAGATAGCCGAAGCGGATTTCGAAACAAATTTCGGTGAACGATCCCTTGCCTGGCGGGGGGCAGCCGTCCTCAGGCGCAATGCACGCTTGGTAAAGGCTAAAAATACGAAAAAATAATCAATTCGGTTGTATTAATGTTATAATAATGGCCTAATAAAATTTGAAATGTGATGAAGGAGTGGTTTGACGATGGTACGCGTTCGCTTTGCGCCGAGCCCGACGGGCAATGTCCATGTCGGGAGTCTTCGAACAGCGCTTTATAATTATTTATTTGCCAAACAAAATAATGGGCAGTTTTTGCTGCGTTTAGAAGATACGGATCGAACCCGCTATGAAGAAGGGTCAGTCGGAAATTTGCTGGATGCGCTTTACACCACCGGTGTTGTACCGGACGAAGGTTTGATGCTCGAAGACGGCAAGCCGGTTCAAAAAGGGGATTGCGGGCCCTATATCCAGTCGGAGCGGCTGTCGATTTATCAAAAATATATTCGACAGCTGCTGGACGAAGGCAAGGCTTATTATTGTTTTTGCACTAGGGAAAGACTGGACGATCTGCGGAAAAAACAAAAATCGGCCGGGGAAACCCCTCGCTACGATGGCCGCTGCAAACATCTTACGCCGGAAGAAATCCAGACACGCATCGATGCCGGTGAGCCCTATGTGATTCGCCTCAAGCTGCCTGAAGACACCGAAATCACTTTTGACGATATGGTCCGCGGGACGATTGCCATTAATACCAAAGAGTTGGACGATCAGGTGCTGATCAAAGCAGACGGTTTCCCGACCTATCACTTTGCCGTCGTGGTAGACGACCATCTGATGGGCATTACCCATGTGATTCGCGGGGAAGAATGGCTGCCTTCGACACCGAAGCATATCTATTTATATCAATGCTTCGGGTGGGAGCAGCCTCAATATGTGCATCTGCCGAATATTCTAAATGCGGATCACAAAAAGTTGAGCAAGCGCCAGGGAGATGTATCCGTCGAAGATTTTTTGCAAAAGGGATATTTGCCGGAAGCGCTGGTTAATTTCCTGGCGCTCCTGGGATGGAGCCCGGAGAGCGATCAGGAGATTTTCACGATGGACGAACTGGTGACCGTGTTTGACACATCGCGAATCAATAAGGCCGGAGCGGTTTTCGATCGGGAAAAACTCAACTGGATGAACGGCCAGTATCTGAAGAATTTGCCGGATGAAACGATCGCAAAAGGCATTGCCCCCTTTTTGATTCAGGCGGGGGTTATGGATGAAAAAACCGCTGCCGAAAAACAGGATTGGCTGGTTAAAGTGGCAGCGCTGCTGAAAGAACGTATTGCCTATTACGCCCAGGCGCCGGAGGCGTTGTCGGCTTTCCTCAATTCGGATTTTGTTATGGACGATTCTGAAGAGGCGCGGGCCATCATGTCGGCGGACACCGTGCCGATTCTTTATGACGCGCTGGTCGAAAAAATTCAAAAGGCGGATATCTGGTCGGCAGAAACCATTCAGCAGTCGGTCATCAAAGCCATTCAAAAAGAACATAAGGCTGAAAGAATTAAAGGCAAAGCTCTTTACATGCCCATTCGGCTGATGATCACCGGTGTGATGCACGGCCCCGATCTGGCGTTGATGATGGAAGTGCTCGGCCGGACGGAATGTCTGGCGCGGCTTGAGAAGTATCAGTTTTTGCGAAATGCGTAGTGCAAGGGGGAGAGGATGACAAAGAAAAAGATCAATGGAAAATATGCCGTTGGGTTTGCTGTTTTTATTGCGGCACTGGCCTTTTGTGTTTATGTGTTGTTTCACGGCATTACCGTCGGCATTTACGACATTGGCAATATCAACAACCATATGAGCTATGGGTTGGATTTGACCGGCGGTGTTAACGTGGTGCTGCAGGCCAAGCCGACTAAAGGCAGCAAGTTGACTAACGAGAAGATGGAAAGCACGGTGGCGGCGCTTAAAAACCGCGTCGACACGCTGGGCGTTTCTGAAGCGACAGTGACGAAGCAGGGCACTAATCGCATTCGTGTGCAGATTCCGTCTATTTCGGATCAGCAGGAAGCCCTGGATATGATCGGCAAGACTGCTCAGCTGAAGTTTAAAGATCCCAATGGCAAAACCATTTTGACCGGGAATCACGTTACCGCGGCGAAGGCGGTTAACCAAAAGAATAACAGCGGCGTGACTCAGGCTGTCGTCTCCCTTAAGTTTGACAAAAAAGGAACCAAGGCCTTTGCAAATGCCACGCGGAAATACCTGGGGCAGACCATCACAATTAAACTGGACGGCGAAACCATTTCGGCGCCGAAGGTGAATGCGGCGATCACCAATGGCGAAGCGGTGATTGAAGGCATGAAGAATATGGACGAAGCGTCCAACCTGGCGGAGCTGATCCGCGGGGGTGCGCTGCCGGTCAAGCTGACAACGGTGCAGGCGACGACCGTCGGTCCGACCTTAGGTGCTAATTCTCTGGAACAAAGCATCAAAGCCGGAGCCATCGGGATTCTGGCAGTGCTGGTGTTTATGCTCGTATTTTACCGTGGACTCGGCATCATTGCGGACTTAGCATTGATTATTTTTGTCATGCTGGATCTGCTCTTCATGTCGGCGATGAAAGTGACGCTTACCTTGCCCGGGATAGCTGGTATGATTTTAACCGTTGGGATGGCCGTTGACGCCAATGTCATTATTTTTGAGCGCATCAAAGAGGAAGCGCGTGGCGGCGGATCGCTGCAGTCTGCTGTGAATGCCGGCTTTAAAAATGCGATGCGGTCGATTCTTGATTCGAACATCACGACGCTCATCGCCGGGTTTGTGCTCTTTTTTATGGGGACCGGCTCGGCCCAAGGATTTGCGCTGACCCTGGTCGTTGGGATTATTTTGTCGATGTTAACGGCTGTGGTGATTACCCGGCAATTGATTAAACTGGTGCTGGGTTCTAACCTCATCGGCACTTCAGCATTTTATGGTATTTAAGGAGGCAGTCATGGCGAAAGAACAAAAGCAAAAGCGAATCCTTCCTTTTATTGAGCATACCAAAATCTGGCTGTCCATTTCCCTGATTTTAGTGATTATCGCCGTCGGGGCGCTGGGCGTCCGCGGGCTGAACTTCGGCATTGACTTTGCCGGCGGGACGACGGTGACGGTCAATTTGCACCAAGCCTTCAAAACAGAAGACATTCGAAGTATCACCAAGACGTTTGATAAGAATGCAGATATCACGTATTCGGGAAATGCCAAGCAAAGCGCTGTGATCAGCACCAAGGTGAGCCTGAACAACTTGCAGCAGAAAAAGCTGCTGGGGGATTTTCAGAAACGCTACCCGAAGGTTCAACAAAAAGACGTATCGGTGGATCGCATTACAGCCAGTGTCGGGCGAGAAACCACGCGCAACACAATTTTGGCATCTTTGGCAGCCATCGCGCTGATCTTGGTTTACGTGACAATCCGGTTTGAATTTTTCTTTGGCTTGGCGTCGGTCATTGCCCTGTTTCACGATATCATCGTGGTGATCGGGGTGTATGCCCTTTTCCAGATTCAGGTCAATTCGCCGTTTATCGCTGCGATTCTAACCATTCTGGGATATTCGATTAACGATACCATTGTCGTGTTTGACCGCATTCGCGAAAATGAAAACGAAATGGGAATGGCGAATATCGCAGAGATGACTAAACTGGTAGATGCCAGCATCACCCAGACTTTAAAGCGGAGCATTAACACCGTCGCGACAACGCTGGTGGCCATCATTGCGCTTTATATTTTCGCGGTGGATGCCATTCGCAATTTTGCCATGCCGCTCATTGTAGGGATTGCCTGCGGGTGCTATTCGTCCATTTTTGTGGCGAGTCCGTTGTGGGTGATTTTCCAAAAACACGCAAAAAAATCGCGTTTCAACACGAAGCAGCATAAAAGAGCTAAGAGACGGCGTGACCGAAAAGTTGAAAAAATTGAAGTTTGATCATGGTCGAAGCCAGGAAAACCGAGCAGAGTTTCTCTGTTCGGTTTTCTTTAACTGGTGCATTTTCAAAATGAAAAAAGAGAGCAAGGCAGATGATGGAAACCGTTTGGAAATTAAGACAGCCGCAGTCCTCGGAAAGTGAGGCGCAAATCGAGGAAATTGCAGAAATCTGCAATGTACCAAAGGCAGTGGCGCGCATTGCCCTTTCCCGGGGCTGTGAAGACGCGGAAGCCGCCATGGCTTATCTGGAACCGAATCCGGAAGATTTTCACGATCCGTGGATGCTGCCGGACATGCGTCTGGCGGTGACGCGCTTGCTGCAGGCCAAGGCTTTAAAGCAAAAAGTGTGCGTTTACGGAGACTACGATGTGGATGGCACCACCGCCGTCTCCATGTTGCTCAAATATTTGGGTGAGATGGGGCTGGACGTGTGCTTTAAAATTCCCAACCGTCTGACAGAAGGCTATGGAATGAATGCGCCGGCTGTGCGGACGCTGGCAGCCGACGGCGTCAAACTGATTGTCACGGTGGATAACGGTATCGCGGCGAAGGATGAAATTCTGTTGGCGAATGCATTGGGCATCGACGTGATTGTGACAGATCACCATGAATGCCAGGGCGATTTGCCCGAAGCCTTGGCTGTGATTGACGCCAAGCGGCCGGATTCTGCTTATCCCTTTTCGGAGCTTTGCGGTGCGGGGATTGCCCTCAAACTCATTCAGGCATTGCAGATGGCAGAGGGAACGGATGCCGATCTGCGGGAATATATCGAATGTGCGGCGATGGCCACGGTGGCGGATATCGTGCCTCTGCAGGATGAGAACCGGCTGATCGTCCGTCTGGGATTGACCTCGATGAATGAGGACTGCCAGAATCCGGGGATTAAAGCCCTTAAAATCGTTAGTGATATTGAAATGGTCACAGCGGGCAATGTGGGCTATGTGCTCGCGCCGAAGATCAACGCGGCGGGGCGGCTCGGTGTGGCGGATCGCGTGGTGGATTTATATACCGGTACGGATGCGGCGGCGATCACGGCGGCGGCCTCCTTTTTAAAAGACGAAAACGAGAAGCGCCAGGCCATCGAGAAAGATATTTACGACCAGGCTTATGCAGCGGTGCAGAGCAAAAAGCTGGACCAGAATGTGTTCATTTTGACAGCCGGCGAGGGCTGGCATTCCGGCGTGATCGGTATTGTGGCCAGCCGCCTGCAGGAAACCTGGTATCACCCGGTGATCGTGGTGGGCATCGACGACGACGGAATGGCGCGAGGTAGCTGCCGATCGGTGGAGGGAATCAACGTTTTTGAGGCGCTTTCGAGTTGTGCATCGCTGTTTGAGACTTACGGCGGTCATGCCATGGCGGCCGGGTTTTCGATCCGGAAAGAAAATATTGCCGAATTGACAAAGCGCCTGGCGGCTTGGGCAACCGACAACGGAGCGGCAGCGCATTTAAAAAAGACGATTTATTATGATGGCGATCTGACCAGTCGAGATCTCGATTGGGCGCTGATGGACGGACTGGCAACGTGCGAGCCCTACGGCGTGGCCAATCCGGGGCCAGTTTTTCAATTTGCGGCGACGGCGCCTTCGGATGTGCGCGCCATGGGCAAGGACGGTGCGCATTTGAGCTTTCGTTTGGGCAATACGCGCTGCATCGCTTTTGGCGCGGGAGATCAGGCAGCGGCAGCGGTGCGGGGAACCCTGCGTTTTCTGGCTGCGCCCAAGATCAACCATTTTCGCGGAAAAGACAATATAGAGCTTGTGGTGCGGGATTTGAAACCCGACCCGCTTTACGATAATCGTCAGTGCTGGCATTGGCTTCACATATTGACAAAGGGTCCGAAAGCGGCGGCTGCCGCATTGCCGATCCGGCAAATGGATGAGGAAGCTCTTTTGCCCGGCCGCGAGGCCTTGGTCGCGGTTTACAGCTTGTTGAAACATCAGGCAGGCCGGCCGGTCGCCTTTGACGTTTTGATGGATGAGGTGGCGGAGATCAACAGCTTTCAGCTTTTGCTGGCATTAGAAGCTTTCCGTGAAATCGGAATCATTCAGTATAGGCTCAAAAAAGGCGTGATTTTCTCAAAGATTTGCAAAACAGAACAAAAAAAGGATATTAAAAAGGCGCCGTTAGTGATAAAATTAAAAAAATATTTATTAAAAAAAGATTGAGGTTAAATATGGATTTAAAGAGTAAAATTGCGGTCTATCAGGATTTTCCAAAGGCAGGTATCAGTTTTAAAGATATCAACAGTTTGATTGCCGACGGCGACGCCTTCCGCTACGTTACCGATAAATTCTATGATATCGCTAAGGCACTGGATGTCAATATCGTTTGTATTCCGGAGGCTCGGGGTTATATTTTCGGCTCGGCACTGGCCTATAAGCTCGATGTCGGTCTGGTGCCGATCCGCAAACCGGGCAAACTGCCGGGCGAAGTGATGGCGAAGTCTTACACCTTGGAATACGGCAGCAACACCGTCGAAATTCAAAAGGACGCCATTAGAACCGGAGACCGCGTTTTGATCATAGATGACCTATTGGCGACCGGAGGCACCATGAAAGCCGCCATTGATTTGGTTGAACTTTTGGGCGGCGAAGTCTGCGGCGCGCTTTTTTTGATCGAATTGACTGATTTGAAGGGCCGGGAAACACTGAAAGATTATTATGTCGAATCGCTGGTTAAATACAATATTTAACGCTGGTTTTGTTTTGTGATAGAAGCTGATTGAAAGAGCGATCTGAATTTACTGTGAGAAGGAGGCACGTATGGCAACAGAAGCGGTTAAGCGCAAAATAAGCGACGTGATTGCCTTGGTTAAGAAAAACGAACCAGACGCGGATACGTCCATGATCATGCGTGCCTTCCAGTTGGCCGATGAAGCGCACGAGGGCCAGAAAAGAAAATCTGGAGAAGAATACATCATCCATCCGGTGGCGGTGGCTTATATCTTGGCAGAGTACAAGATGGACACGGAAACCATTTGCGCGGCTTTGATGCACGATGTAATTGAGGATACCGATTATACTCACAAGCAAATTGCAACCATTTTTAACGCGCGAATTGCCGATTTGGTGGAGGGTGTCACCAAAATCGGGAAAATTGAATATCAGTCGAAGGAAGAAAGTCAGGCCGAGTATCTGCGCAAAATGGTCATGGCGATGTCGAGGGATATTCGTGTCATCCTCATTAAATTGGTGGATCGCCTGCACAACATGCGCACCCTCGAATACATGAATCCGGCGAAACAGCAGGAAAAAGCGCGGGAAACCTTGGATATTTATGCTCCGATTGCCAACCGTTTGGGGATTCAAGCCATTAAAGGTGAGCTTGAGGATTTATCGTTAAAATATCTCGATCCGGAAGGTTATTACGATCTGGTTAAAAAGGTCAAAGCGCGTAAACAAGTTCGGGAAGAATATGTCGATCAGGTGATTGTCATCCTCAAGGCAAAGATTGACGAGACGGGCATCCCCTGCAAAATTTATGGCCGTTCGAAGCATTTTTATTCGATTTATCGCAAGATGAAGGCTCAGCATCGCCAGTTTGACGAAATTTACGACTTGATCGCCGTGCGGGTGATTGTGGATTCTATTAAGGATTGTTATGGCGTGTTGGGGCTGGTCCATACGGAATGGAAGCCGATTCCCGGGCGTTTCAAAGATTATATCGCGATGCCCAAGCCCAATATGTATCAGTCGATTCATACGACGGTGATTGGCCCCAACGGCGATCCTTTCGAGGTGCAGATCCGGACGAAAGAGATGCACCGGGTTGCAGAATATGGGATCGCCGCGCATTGGAAATATAAAGAAGGCAAAACCGGCGAAAAAAACGCGCATTATGAAAAACGTATCGCCTGGATTCGCCAGATTATGGAATGGCAGCAGGAGCTGGATAACGCCGGCGATTTGCTCGAGACGATTAAAGTTGATCTGTTAAACGAAGAAGTTTATGTATTCTCGCCCAAAGGACAGGTGTTTGAACTGCCGATGGGCTCCTGTCCGCTGGATTTTGCCTATCGCATTCACTCGGACATCGGCGATACCTGTGTGGGGGCGCGGGTTAACGGGAAAATCGTTCCGTTGAATTACACCCTTAACAATGGGGACATCGTCGAAGTGATGACCTCTAAGCACAGCAACGGTCCCAGCCGCGATTGGCTGAGTTTTGTGAAAAGCGCTCATGCGCGCAATAAAATCCGTCAATATTTCAAACGGGAAGAAAAAGAAGAAAATATTGCAAAGGGTCGGCTTGCGCTGGAGAACGAACTCAAGCGGCGAGGGCTGCAGCATTCCAAGTTGGGCCATCAGCACGAGCTGGAGGTACTCAGCGAAAAGCTCAATTACAAAACGGTGGATGATCTTTATGCGGCCATTGGCTATAACGGCATCAAACTCGGAACAGTTTTCACCAAGATGAGCCTGATATTTCCGGAAGTCTTCAAGGCGGATCCGGAGGAAGTGGTCATCAAGAAAAAATCAGATGACACCAAGAAGAATTCCAATATCATCGTGGCCGGCCTGCGCGATATCGAGGTGCATTTTGCCAAATGCTGCAGCCCGGTTCCCGGGGATAAAATCATCGGCTACATTACCCAGAACCGCGGTATCTCTGTTCATCGGACAGATTGCAAAAACGTGCTCAACATTGTGGACACCGATAAAATCGTCGAGGTCGAATGGAATAAATTCGGCGTGGCCGGCGATTTTACAGCCGAAATCAACATCAAGGCAGATGAAGACCCGCATGTGCTGATTGAGATCAACAAAGTTTTTATTGAAATGAACATTCCCCTCAACGCGCTGACTGCGCGCAATGAAAAAGGCAAGTTTAATTATTTTGAGGCCGTTTTCGAAGTAAAATCGCGGCGTGAATTGAATTTGCTGATGAAGAACATCGGAAAGCTGTCCAAGGTGCTTTCCGTGAAGCGGGTGTAGCGATGCGCGCGGTGGTGCAACGGGTGAGTCGCTCTTCTGTTTTGGTCGATGGTCAAGTGATTGGCGCCATTGGGCTGGGGATCAATTTGCTGCTGGGCATTGAGGCAAACGATACCGAGGCGGACATGCGCTATATCATCGATAAGACCGTTCATCTGCGGATTTTCGAAGATGAAGCGGGCAAGATGAACCGATCGCTTTTGGATGTGGACGGCGAGCTTTTGGTGGTGTCCCAGTTTACTTTATACGGCGATTGCCGAAAGGGACGGCGTCCCAGTTTTATGCGCAGCGGACCGGTGGCTGCAGCGAAAGAAAAGTATGAACAGTTTGCAGCGCTGGTGCAGGAAGCGGGAGTGCGCAAAGTCGCGTTTGGCGAGTTTCAGGCCGAGATGCAGGTGCTCATCCAGAATGACGGACCGGTCACTTTGCTTTTAGACAGCCAGAAAACATTTTAGGATATCCGGTGAAGGAGGAAGGCTTGGAAATTCAAAAATACATGGTGGGGCCGCTTATGGCCAATTGTTATATCGCTTGGTCGCAAGAGGATGGTCAGGGCGTGATCATCGATCCGGGCGGATGGCGTCCGGAGATTGCGCAGTTCATCACAGATCAGGCTATCAGTATCAAAGCGATTCTGCTGACCCACGGCCATTTTGATCATATCGGCGGATTGAATGAGGCGCGGGCCTTGACCGGTGCTCCGGTTTATATTCACGCAGACGACGCGGACTGTCTGAATTCGCCTGGGAAAAATATTGCGGCGCTGATGGGCATGACGGCGCGTTTTGATCCGGCGGAGGGTTTGCTGCGCGACGGTGACGATATCGTGATCGGCGATCATCTAAAGTTCAAGGTGATTCACACGCCGGGGCACACGCCGGGGGGCGTTTGTTTTTTAAGCGATGACGTGATTTTCACCGGCGACAGTTTGTTTTGCGCGTCGATCGGGCGAACGGATTTTCCCGGCGGCTCCTATCCCCAGCTGATTGCGTCGGTTAAAAAACTCATGACTTTGGACGAGGCGTTAACGGTGTTGCCGGGTCATGGCGAAAATACCACCATCGGTTTTGAACGAACGCACAATCCATTTATTCAGTAAAAGCATTTAAATGTGCATTTGGCGGCCTCGGGCCGCCTTTGTTATTGCTAAGAAATGAAACGGGAAAAGAAACGGGAAGGTTCAAGCGGACGCAAATGTGGGCATGAACAGGTGTATAAAAATGGGATTTCATATGAATAAAAGAAGAACACAAGCAAAAGAAACGACGTCTGCGGACTTGTCCCGTGTGAAGACAATCGGCCTGATCATGCCGGACTACGCGCCGTGGCGCACGGCGGCCCGGGAATTGCTGATGGCCTATTTGCCAAATGGCGATATTCAATTCGATGGCGAAGCAGACGCCATTATCCGAGTGGTTGATGCACCGGAAGGTCTGACCATCGAGGCGGAGATTTTTGACCAGCCCTTTAGCGAATGCACCTTTGAAGTGAAAGCCGACGAGACGCCGGACTCGGAGCGGTTCAAGACGTTCTTCTATCATTTTCTGAAAGACCTTTTTAATCGGCCCCTGGCGTGGGGAAGCCTCACCGGCATTAAACCGGTTAAAATTGCCCATCATTATATGGCGGGCGAGGGGCTCACTCGACGGCAAGCCATGGATAAGATGATGCGGATTTACGATGTCAGTGCGGAAAAAGCTGCGCTGGCGGCGGGAATTGCCCGTCGAGAAATGCCCATCGTCTATCCGCTGGATGATCATCTCGTGTCTGTTTACGTGGGGATTCCCATCTGTCCGGCCAAGTGCAGTTATTGTTCGTTTGTTTCCACCATTGCGGATAAAAAAGGCGTGCTCTGCGCGGATTATCTGCAAGGGCTCATCTCGGAGATCCGGCAGATGGGAGCCTGGATGATCAAGCGGCAACTGCGCGTCGACACGCTTTATATCGGCGGTGGAACGCCATCGGTATTGTCGGTCAGACAAATCGAGCGATTGCTTGCGGCGCTGAAGGAAAGCCGTTTGGTTCATTCGAAGCTGCGGGAATTTACCTTTGAAGCGGGGCGTCCGGAGACCACAACGCCGGAAAAACTGGCGGTGCTCAAAGCCTTCGGGGTTGATCGCCTTTGCCTGAATCCGCAGAGTATGAATAACGAGACCCTGGCAGCCGTCGGGCGCTTTCACACCGCGGCGGATATCGAGCGGGTGTATCGTCAGATTCGCGGCGTCGGCTTTGGCTGCGTCAATATGGATTTAATCGCAGGCTTAAATCAGGAAACGCCAGCGCAGTTTTTGACCTCTCTGGATCGGGTCGTGGCGATGCGCCCGGAGAATTTGACAGTGCACAGCCTGGCCATTAAAAAGGGCTCGCGCATGAAGGCGGCCGGTGGTCATCGCTATACGCAGCTTTATGATGCAGCGTTTTACGATCAGGTTCATCAAAAGCTTGCCGTGGCGGGTTATGAGCCCTATTATATGTACCGGCAGAAATACGCCCAGGGCAATGGTGAAAACATTGGCTATTGCCTGACGGGGCATCCGGGGATTTACAACACGCTGATGATGGCGGAAAAGCAGACGATTATCGGGATCGGCGCCGGATCCTCCGGAAAGGTTTATCATGCGCAGACGGATCGCTTTAATAAGGTCTTTACTGTTAAGGATATCCGCACCTATAATCAGCGGGGTCAGCAGGTGATCGATCAGAAACGCACCCATTATCAGAATCTCATCAATCAGAAATGAGCGGGAACTTATGGCGGAATCAGGCGGTTAAACCTTGACGCCATAGGGCCTAAAGCATATAATAAAAAAACGTGAAATTGGCCGCCTTTGGGCAGCTTTTAATAGAAGCAGGAGGAATTTGGATATGATGGAAACCCATTTTAGATCCGCCGTGTGCGGGGATATTGATGCGAATAAAAACGGTCAGGCCGTCAAACTCGCGGGCTGGGCAGACAGCCGCCGCGACCTTGGTGGGGTGATTTTCGTCGATCTGCGCGATCGTTCGGGCATCGTTCAGCTGGTGATCAACGAAGAAGACGCCGGCGCGGATTTTGCCATTGCCGAAAAAGTCCGCAGCGAATATGTTTTAAATATCGAAGGCACGGTGCGCAAGCGCGAGGCCGAAAATGTCAACCCGAAGATGGCCACGGGGCAGATGGAGGTGCTTGTTTCAAGGCTGACTATTTTGGACACCTCAGCTACGCCGCCGATTTATGTCGAGGATGACGATAAATCGGGAGAAAATGTACGCCTGAAATACCGTTATCTGGATTTGCGCAAGCCCAAGAATCAGAAAATTCTAATGACGCGCGCCCGGGCGGCCAGCATTGTGCGGGATTATTTGAATCACGAGGGGTTCTGTGAAATTGAGACGCCGATTCTGGGGAAAACCACACCGGAGGGGGCCAGGGATTTCTTGGTGCCATCTCGCGTACAGAAGGGGAATTTCTTTGGTTTGCCCCAGAGTCCGCAGCTTTTCAAGCAGATTTTGATGATTTCCGGCATGGACCGTTATTATCAGATCGCGAAATGCTTTCGGGATGAAGATCTGCGTCAGGATCGCCAGCCGGAATTCACCCAGATCGATATGGAAATGTCTTTTGTGACCAAGGACGACATCATGCCGATTATGGAGGGGATGATCGCGCAGGTCTTTAAAGAAATCCGGGGCGTCGAATTGGAGCGGCCTTTCCCGCGCATGACCTGGCAGGAAGCCATGGATCGTTTCGGCTCCGATAAGCCGGATATGCGCTTTGGTATGGAACTGCACAATCTGTCGGATATTTTAAAGGATTCAGATTTCAAGGTGTTTTCCGACGCGATTCAGCGCGGCGGTTCGGTTCGGGCTGTCATTGCCAAGGATGCCCAGGGCAAACTTTCCAAAAAGACCCTGAAAAATCTGGAAAAATTCGCCAAGATCTATAAAGCCAAGGGACTAGCCTGGATCGATGTGAAAGACGAAGGCCAGAAATCACCGATCCTTAAATTCATTTCCGAGGAAGAAAAAGAAGCGATTTACAAAGAAATGGGCGCCGAAAACGGCGATTATATCTTTATGGTGGCCGATACCGATCAGATCGTGTGCACCGCATTGGGCCAGCTGCGTTTAGAACTGGCCAAGCGTCTTGGATTCGACCTGTCGGATCAGTTTAAATTCCTCTGGGTGATTGATTTCCCGCTGCTTGAATACGATGCCGAACAAGGCCGCTATGTGGCAGTGCACCATCCTTTCACGGCGCCGCTGGATGAAGATATTCCGCTGCTCGATACCGCGCCGGAAAAGGTACGCTCCGATGCTTACGATATGGTTGTCAATGGTGTTGAACTGGGAGGCGGCTCTATCCGTATCCACAACGGCGACATTCAGGACAAAATGTTTAAGGCGCTCAATCTGAACGAGGAAACCGTTCAGACGCAGTTTGGTTTTTTGATGGAAGCGCTGAAATACGGGACGCCGCCGCACGGTGGGCTGGCCTTCGGTTTTGATCGGCTGATCATGATGCTGCTTGATTTGGATAATATCCGCGACGTCATCGCTTTCCCGAAAACGCAGAACCATTCGGATCTGATGACGGAAGCACCGGCGCAGGCCAGTCTTGACCAGCTCATCGATTTAGGCATCAGCGTCGATGACGATATTGTCTAAAACAGAATGCGACCTCAAGGCAGAACTCCTGAATCAAACGCGGGAGTTCTTGTTTTAAGCAGAAATGGAGGTTTAAAAATGATTGAATACGGAACAGTCCAGAGAGTCAAAGGGGACCATGCTAAAGTCGTGATTCGGCGGCACGAAATGTGCGCCAACTGCCAGGCATGCGAAATGGCGACGTCCAATAAGACGATGACAGCTCAGGCGAAAAACAAAGCGCAGGCGAAAGTCGGTGATGATGTGGCTGTCGAGATGGAATTGGCGAGCTTGATGAAGGCGAGCGGTATTGCCTATGGGGTGCCACTCGTTGGTTTTTTTGTCGGTGTCTTTTTGGGGTATTATGCTTTGGCGCCGAGGCTCGGCTGGAATCCGCCGCTGGCAGGTTTGGGGTTTGGCCTTCTGTTAACCTTTGGGGTTTACGGTGTGATTAAATGGCTGGATTGGCAGGGATCGTTTGGCCGCGGAGAATACGAACCGGTGGTGACAGCTGTGCTCAATTCGGAAAACAATCCTTTAAAGCAAGGACCGGCACCCGTTAAGGAACGATGATATGTGCTGTGTCTTTTTTGATGTTGACGATACCATTTACGATCAATTTTCGCCCTTCAGGTCGGCTTTCAAAGGCGTCTTCGGCCATCGTTTCGATGCGCTGAATCTGGAACGGCTTTTTGTTTGCAGCCGGGCTCGCAGCGACGAGGTCTTCGAGATGGTGGCGTGCGGGGAATTGACGGAATCGGAAATGTATGCCTACCGCATCTGCAAGGCTTTTGAAGACTGCGGCGCTTTCCTGTCCCAAGAAGATGGTTTGGCTTTTCAGGAAGTTTACGCCACGGAGCAACAGAAGATCAAATTGCTTCCGGACATGGTGTGCATTTTCGATCATTTGCAGGCAAAAGGCGTGCCGATGGGAATTATTACCAATGGACCTGAAGCCCACCAGATGCGCAAAGTGCAGACGCTGGGCCTTAAAAAATGGATTGCGTCGGAGCATTTTCTGATTTCCAGTGAGGTGGGCGCCGCCAAGCCGGCCACCGCTATTTTTAGAGAGGCAGAACGGCGATTGGATGTGCCGCCGAAGGCTTGCACCTATATCGGCGATGCCTATGCCATTGATGTGGTGGGAGCGAAGTGCGCAGGCTGGCGTGCCATTTGGCTGAATCGTCGGGAGAATACGATCCCGGAAGACGCGGTGTATTTTCCGGATTACGAGGTGAAAAACGAAAGTGCATTGGCGCAGCTGCTTTTAAAATAAACAATCAATCGGCATATAAAAAGGCAATCTCATTGGAGATTGCCTTTTTGGCGTGTTGTTTGTTTATTTTATAAGGAGGGTTAGGCTTCTTTGAAGAAAAGGTTCATATCATCTTCGACAGTGCCGATGCCGGCGATGCCGAAGTTTTCCACCAACACATTGACCACGTTGGGTGAAAGGAAAGCCGGCAGGGTGGGGCCGAGGTGAATATTTTTCACACCGAGAGAGAGCAGGGCGAGCAGTACAATCACGGCCTTCTGTTCGTACCAGGCGATATTGTAGGCAATGGGCAGATCATTGATGTCGTCCAAATTGAAAATTTCCTTGAGCTTCAGGGCGATGAGGGCTAAAGAATAAGAGTCGTTGCATTGGCCGGCGTCAAGCACGCGGGGAATGCCGCCGATATCGCCGAGGTTGAGCTTGTTGTAACGGTATTTGGCGCAGCCGGCGGTTAAAATCACGGCATCCTGCGGCAAGGCTTTGGCGAAATCTGTGTAGTAGCTGCGGCCCTTTTGGCGGCCATCGCAGCCAGCCATGACGACAAACTTTTTGATGGCACCGGATTGAACGGCTTCGACGATTTTATCAGCCAGGGAAAAAACCTGTTCGTGGGCAAAACCGCCGACAATGGCACCGCTTTCGATCTCGGTCGGCGCGGCGCATTTTTTCGCGTGTTCAATGATGGTTGAGAAGTCCTTGACTTCGCCCGGTTCGCCGGGAACATGGGGGCAGCCCGGGAATCCGGCAGCGCCGGTGGTGTAAAGGCGGTTTTTGTAGCTCGCTTTGGGCGGGACAATACAGTTGGTGGTCATCAGAATCGGCCCGTTGAATTTTTCAAATTCATCCTTCTGCTGCCACCAGGCGTTGCCGTAGTTGCCGGCAAAATGGTCGTACTTCTTAAATGCCGGATAATACTGGGCCGGCAGCATTTCAGAGTGGGTATAAACATCGATGCCGGTGCCGGCAGTCTGTTCAAGCAGCATTTCGAGGTCGCACAGGTCGTGGCCGGAAATCAGAATGCCCGGATTTTTGCGCACGCCGATATCCACGGTGGTGATTTCGGGATTGCCATAGGCTTCGGTGTTGGCACGATCGAGCAGGGCCATGCCGTCGACGCCGTATTTGCCGGTTTCCAGGGTGAGAGCGACGAGGTCGTCAACACTCAAGCCGTCATCCAGCGTTTTGGCGAGTGCTTCCTGGATAAAGGCATCGACTTTGGCGTCGGTTTTGAGCAGAGCGTTGGCGTGTTTGCTGTAAGCCGAGAGCCCCTTGAGACCGTAGGTGATGAGTTCGCGCAGGCTTCGGATATCTTCATCCTTGGTGGCGAGGACGCCGACTCTTTCCGAGGCGGCTTTGGCTTCAAACTGATCGGCGGTTGCGTTCCAAGTGGCTGCGTCCGGAAGATCGACAGCCGCCTTGACCTGGGATCGCAAGGCTTCTTTAACGCGCAGGGTTTCTTCGATGCGGGCAACGATGGCTTCTTTATCGAAGTTAGCATTGGTGATTGTGGTGAACAGGTTGACGGTTACCAGACGATCGACCGTTTCGCTGACAGGCTGGCCTTCGGCGCGCAGCTCGGTGGTGATGGCCGAAAGCCCTTTGGTGACGTAAATCAGCAGATCCTGCATGGCGGCGGCATCGGGTTTTTTGCCGCAGACTCCAGAGACGGTGCAGCCAGTGCAGCCGGCCGTTTCCTGACATTGGTAACAAAACATTTGATTCTGAGTGGACATTCAATTTCCTCCTTGCGAGTGCATATGATTGATTTAATGACTTTATTATACGGACAGGAGGAAAAGAAAACTGTTGTTCTAACAACGGAATAAAAAAATACAGATCGTTATGCTGTAACAAAAGAATAAAGGAGGGGAAAATGGATCACATTAAAATCAAGCGTGTTTATGAACCGCCGGAAGATACGGACGGAAAAAGGATTCTGGTGGATCGTCTGTGGCCACGGGGCATCTCAAAGAAAAGGGCCGCTCTGGACAGTTGGGCAAAAGAAATTGCGCCCTCACCCGATTTGCGAAAATGGTTCGGACACGAGGCGAAAAAATTGAATGATTTTGGAAAGGCCTATCGCGGGGAATTGACACGAAACCCCGATGCAATGGCATGGGCTTCAAAGATCGCAGATTGGTTAAAACAGGGGGATGTTACCCTGCTTTATGCCGCCAAGAACCCGCAAGTCAACCATGCGTTGATACTAAAAGATTGGCTTGAACAGAAAATTTTAAAGATCGAAATTTAAAACAAAGTGACTTTTTTCGGTGATGAGCAGTCCTTCATCCTGCATTTTGGAGAGCTCGTGCGAAAGGGCTGAACGATCGACACTCAAATAATCGGCCAAATGCTGCCGATTGAAGGGAATGACAAAATCGTTGGTATTTTTTTTCTGCGCGACAAAGGAAAGATAGGAGATCAAGCGGCCGCGGATGGATTTGCTGGAAGTGTGGAAAATGCGCCGGGACAGATGCAGGTTTTTCTGGATAGAGATCATCAGCAAATTGTGAATAATGGTGTGACGGCGATTGGCAATGGAGGTATCGTGGGAGAAATCAAAGAGATGTTCTGTTTGTAAAAATAAAACAGTGGATTTTTTCTGGGCGATCACATCGACCATGAGCGGCTCGCCGGAAAGAAGCGCATAGGTTTCGGCAAAAACCGATCCCGGGGCGATATTGGCGAGAACGGACGTATTGCCCCAAAAGTCGTTGTTTTCAATGCGCACAGATCCCGAAAGGACGAGTCCGATGGCGTCGGCGGAATCGCCGGCCATGTAGATCACGGCCTCGCGGTCATAATTTTTGATGCGATATCCGAGATTGGAAAGCACTTTGGGAATGGCATCTGGTGCGATGCCGTGAAACAGTTTGGTTTGAGAGAGAAAATCAATATCCAAGTCATGTCCCTTCTTTTGGCTGTAAATTAAAAAAGAATGGTTTTATGTTGGCAGTACAACTTTTATCAACAGCCTCATTGTATTATACTGATTAATAGAAGTCAAAGGAGAATTCTCGGTCGCGGTCGGCTTTGCATCGGGCCGATGGCAAGAGCGGGGTTTCTCAAAAGGAGGAAACAAATGAAATATGTCGTGAAAGATGGTTGCATTGGCTGCGGTGCTTGTGAAGCCGCCTGCCCGGAAATTTTTTTCATCAACGATGAAGGTTTGGCTGAAGCCAGAGACATCGAAGTGCCGGCAGACATCGCCGAATCGGCAGAAGAAGCAATGGATGGCTGCCCGGTGGGCGTGATTGAGGAAGCATAATCGAACGTGATGATGCCCGGATAGCATTCGGAAGTTTTTCCGGATGCTTTTTTCTTTGAATGCCATGATTTTACATCCGCTGATTTTTGTTGTAGACTATGATCAAGCCAATGATAAGAGAATGGACATTGGCGAAAGAGGAGGGCTATGTGAAAAAGATTAAAAAAACGCGAACAGAGTTGTCTGACGATAGAGAACGGCCAAGTCTGTGGGCGTTATACAGCACGTTTTTTAAAATCGGGATCATGATGTTTGGCGGCGGATTAGCTATGCTGCCAATCCTGCAGCGGGAAATTGACGAGAACAAGCATTGGGCGACTGAAACGGAGCTTGCCGATTATTATGCCATCGGCCAGTGCACGCCGGGGATTATTGCGGTGAATACGGCGACCTTTGTGGGCAATAAAAAACGCGGTGTGATTGGTGCCATTGTGGCAACCCTCGGTTTGGTCTCGCCGTCGCTGTTGATCATTATGACATTAGCGGGTATTATCGAAAAATACGACGATTTGCCAATTGTTCAGGATGCCTTTGCCGGGATCCGCGTGGCAGTGGTGGTGCTGATCTTTAATGCGGTGGTAAAAATTGGCAAAACATCAATCATCGATATCCCAACCCTGCTGATTTTTATCGCAGTGGCGGCTGGTTCCCTATTTATTGATGTATCACCGGTGGTCTTTGTGCTTACTGCCGCAGCGGCAGGCATTGTCATCGCAAAGATCAAAGCGCAACGTTCGCGTTTGTCAAAAGGCGGTGAACAATCATGATGTATTTGCGGTTATTTTGGGAGTTTTTCAAAACCGGACTGTTTTCGATCGGCGGAGGTTTAGCGACCCTGCCCTTTTTAAAAGCCATCGGTCAATCGACAGGATGGTTTACCCAGAGCCAGCTGGCAGATATGGTGGCGGTGTCTGAATCAACGCCGGGTCCGATGGGGATTAATATGGCAACCTATGTGGGCTATACCGTCGGTGGGGTGCCAGGGGGCATCATCGCGACTATTGGCGAGGTCGCACCGGCGATTGTTATCATCATCATTATTGCCGCTTTTCTCAAAGCTTTTGAAGATAATGAATATGTGAAAGCTGGTTTTTATGGCCTGCGGCCGGCCTCGACCGGACTGATCGCAGCTGCGGGGCTTTCGGTGGCAGGGATTGCTCTGTTTAAGAGTCACAAAGTGTTAACCTGGCACAATTGGCTGGGGCTTATCAATATTCGCGCTGTGATTTTTGCCGTTGTGCTGCTGGTGGCAACCCGATGGATCCCTAAAGTCAAAAATTGGCATCCGATCTTATTTATCGTGGTGGCTGCTGCGGTGGGGATGTTGCTGCATTTTTCCGGCTGATTTGATAAATGGAAATAGCGCAAAATAAAAAAACCGAACTCAAAAGGTTCGGTTTTTTGGTGTCGATGATCCTTAAATCATGTAGAACCAGCTGTCGTCGAGGGGGATTTCTTTGGAATCGACACTGCCGTTAGGCTTTTGGCTGTAATTATAGGAAAGCTCCTGGTTTTTTATGGAAACGCGGGCGCCTTCCGGAATCGAAGTGGTGATAAAGGCGTTACCGCCGATTACGGCGTCTTTGCCCACAATGGTATCACCACCGAGCACCGATGCTCCGGCGTAAACTGTTACGTTGTCTTGAATGGTCGGATGCCGTTTGATTGCTTTAAGTTCCTGCCCGCCCTTTGTGGAAAGGGCGCCCAGAGTTACGCCCTGATAAATCTTCACATGGTCGCCGATGATGGTGGTTTCGCCGATGACGATACCCGTACCATGATCGATGAAGAAATATTTACCGATGGTTGCCCCGGGATGGATATCGATGCCGGTGACGCTGTGCGCATGTTCGGTCATTATGCGGGGGAGAACCGGAACTTTGAGCAAGTACAATTCGTGGGCGATGCGGTTGACCAGGGTGGCATAAAGCCCGGGATAGGAAAAGATGATTTCGTCTTTGTTAAAAGCGGCGGGATCACCCTCATAGGCGGCTTGAACATCTGTTTCGGTATATTCGCGGACGAGAGGAATGCGCTTGAGAAACTGAAAAGTTAAATCCTCGGCATCTTTACCGAGTTGGCAGTGGCTGTGATTTTGATAATCTGGCAGATAAGGCAGAACGATTTTGATCTGGCGAATGAGATTGTAAATAATATCTTCAAGCAGCATCTGCACATTGGTGCGCCGGGTATAGGCATGATAGACTTTGTTTTTATAATACCCCGGATAGACGATGATCATCAGGCGGCGAATCAAAGCAAGCACGTCATCCTTATCCGGGTGATCGTAGGGGAGAAGCTGATCGATTTTTTTGTTTTCGCCATAATCGAGCATGAGCTCGTTGGTCAGACGGTTAATTTTTTCTTCCATTTCGGAATGCTTCGGACTTTTCATATTAAACGTTCGGAACCTTTCTTAAATGTGCATAAGCATTGGATGTTCAGACGGTCAGGAGTCTGGATGGGTTGAATTGTAAATGATGATAAAAGTTTTGTCAAATCAAATGGCTTGAATGAATAAAAATAATGCTTGCCAGCAGCAAGCATATGCGATAGAATAAATTCCGTTATTAAATCAATCACCAAGGCTGTGAAGAAACAAAGTAGATCAGTGTGGAATCTTTTAGAGAACGTCCGGTTGGTGCAAGGGCGCAAGATCTGTCTGAGTCGAATACCTTTTGGAGCCGCTGACCGAAAGCCCTGCAAGTAGGATCAGACGGGTGCGCCCGATATTGCGCTAATGTGTGTTGGCACATGAAGAGGCATTGGCTGTGAAGTCAGTGCGAATTTGAGGTGGTACCGCGAATGCTCGCCCTCTGTTTGTTTTTGCAGACAGGGGGTTTTTATTTGGCGACAAAAATAGCATCAGAAAATGAAACGGAGGATAACGATGAAAATTTATGAAGAATTGGTGGCGCGGGGACTTATTGCGCAGGTGACGGACGAACCGCAGATCAAAGAGTTGATCGATAACGGCGGGGCGAAATTTTATATCGGTTTTGACCCGACAGCGGATTCGCTGCATGTCGGGCATTTCATGGCGCTTTGCTTGATGCGCCGGCTGCAGCAGGCCGGCAATCGTCCGGTGGTGCTCATCGGCGGCGGGACCGCCCATATCGGGGATCCTTCAGGCCGAACCGATCTGCGCCAGATGATGACAACCGAAACCATTGCGCATAATGTCGCATGTTTTAAAAAGCAGATGAGCCGCTTCATTGAGTTTGGTGAGGACAAAGCCATTCTTGTGGATAATGCGGATTGGCTGCTCGACTTGAATTACGTGGATACGATCCGGGATATCGGCGCTCATTTTTCGGTGAACAATATGTTGCGGGCAGAATGCTATAAGCAGCGTCTTGAAAAGGGGCTTTCTTTCCTGGAATTTAACTATATGATTATGCAAGCGTACGATTTTTATCATTTGCATAAAGCATACGGCGTGAACATGCAGTTCGGCGGCAACGACCAATGGTCGAATATGCTCGCCGGGACGGAACTGATTCGCCGCAAGCTCGGCGAAGATGCCTACGCCATGACCATTACGCTGCTACTCAATTCCGAAGGCAAAAAGATGGGCAAAACTGCCAAGGGGGCCGTTTGGCTCGATCCGGATAAGACGTCGCCCTTCGATTTTTATCAATACTGGCGCAATGTGGACGATGCGGATGTCATGAAATGTCTGAAGATGCTCACATTTTTGCCGCTGGATGAAATTGAAGCGATGGCCAATTGGCCGGATAACCGCATTAATGAGGAGAAGGAAATCCTCGCTTACGAATTGACGGCCCTGGTTCACGGTGAAGAAGAGGCAAAAAAAGCGCAGCATACGGCCAAAAGTCTTTTTGCCGGCAGCGGCAGCGATGCCGATATGCCGACATCGGAAATCGGTGAAGATGTGCTGACAGAAGATGCCATCGGCCTCATTGATCTTTTGGTGGCCACGGGACTGGCGCCATCCAAATCGGAAGCGCGCCGCCTGATCAAACAGAACGGCATTTCGGTGGACGGTGTAAAAGTCAACGATCAGAATGCCAGCATTGGTCGCGAGCGTCTGATGGCAGGCATCACGGTTAAAAAGGGGAAAAAGGTCTTTAGAAAAATGATTTTAAAATAAATACCAAGCGACCAAAAATCCTGATATGTACCCTTTTTACTGGATAACCAGTGGGAAGGGTATTTTTTATTTGGCTTTGACCAGTTGAGCAAGAGAGTTTTTCGAAGGGAAAAACGAACGAAAACGAAACAAAAATCCATCCGCCATGCGGGTGCGCGACGTTTGTTATACAAAAAAATCACCTTTCCGATTACAATAAAATTGTTCAAGTTATATTGCAGAAAGGAAAGGTAATTTATGGTGAAGCAATCAAATTCGCTCGCACACACAAAATGAATGTGCAAATATCCTATCGTCTTTATCGTCTTCTCACACCAAAGGATAGACGAAAAATAATTTACAATCAATATAAGGCGGATATAAGAGATATCCTCAAACAGTTATGTGGTTATAAAGGTGAGGAAATTCTGGAGGGGCGTCTGATGTCGGATCATATTCATATGCCCGTAAACATACCACCTAAAATCAGCGTTTCTTCATTTATGGGTTATTTTATAAGAAAAAAACGTATTAATGATGTTTGATAGATATGCAAATCTCAAGTATAAATCTGGAAATCGGCATTTTTGGCCAGTAGGTTATTAAGTCAGTATGGTCGGATTAAATGAGAAAATCATCAGAAAATGTATATGTGATGAGGAGAAGAACGATACCGTTCAGGATAAACTGAGTGTGAAGGAATAAGAAGATCCATTTAGGAGTTAAAGAAAGCCCCTTAAAGGGTGGCTAGTAACGAGTAGAGTGTGGTCCGAACGAAGAGAAAGCCTGCGCCTTGAGACGCTAAAGGCTTATCGCCCGTTACGCTGGCTGCCATTTTTAAGGGTGGGAGTGACTTTCAGGGCGATCATTGATACGAAATAAAAACGATAAAAGACTTGAATTAGGAAAAACTTTTCGCTATAATAATTGTATTGTCTGGGTGTGGCGCAGTTTGGTAGCGCGCGTGAATGGGGTTCACGAGGCCGGAGGTTCGATTCCTCTCACTCAGACCATTTCAATTTATACAAGGATGACAACGAATGAGTCAAGTTGCACGAAAAGAAAAGAGAAAAACCAAACGTAGACGCGTTCTTAAGATCGGTCTCGTTTTTTTTAATTGTGGTCGTGCTTGTTGCCTTCCATTATCGGAGGAACAAGAGCGGCCTGATTGAAAGAACGGACTATATCTATGAGACCAATGCAAAGGTCTATTTCTTTAAAAACATTGATTATATCGAATTGAATAATTTTAGCGCTGAGGATCTGGTGAATGTCCAGGGGAGCAAAGTCAATGGATACAGCGCCCTAACGAAGTCGAAAAAGATTGTCGATCAGACGTATATTAAAAATCAAATTAAAACGATCGATCGGATTTTAAGCGAAAAAGCATATAAAGATTGGCCGACGATTGTCGGACAGCTGCAAAGCAATTTTCGTGGATTAGATAAAATTTTCAGTCAGATGGGAAAGGATCAGAAGGAACGTAAAATTTTTTTGGTTAATTCCGCCAGTTATATGGGGATGACTAAGTCGGAATTAATCGCGAAGAAAAAAACTTTTGAAGCACTTCAGAATACTGGAAAACGAGACATTATTTTGGGTAAACTTGATATGTTGTCCACGGGTTATATTTACGGGACGGTGAATACCATGGAAAAAGTCGTTCGAGAGAGCACGTTGCCCTATGTTGATGTCAGTTTTCTCAATGATGTTTCCAAGATTGACCAGCAGAGCGAGTCAGTACTAAAAATTGTTGATAACGATAGACTTTTTGCCGCTTTTATTGTCGATCGTGATGAGTTGATCGGCGGTGAATCTCAGGCGCTGGCCATGAAAAAGAAAATTGTCGGCACAAAAGGGAAAAAGCAGAATGCCCAATATTACAATTATTTGGTTAAACGGGTTGATGTTTTATGGCAATATCCGCAATTAACCATTGAGAAAAACGGGAAGAATTACGATTGCTATTTGGTCGATGTCATGTATGATGGGGATCAAAAAATAGCGGTTGTTTTATTCAAAGATTATATTTCTGTTTTTGCCGGTGATAATACACTCAAAACGGATATTCATTTGCAAGCGTATACCGCTTATGAAGTTCCTCAAAGTGCAATCATTAAAAAATCCGGGCAGACCTATTTGAAGATCCTCAAAAAAAACTATTTTACCAGTTTACAGAAAGTAAAAGTTGATAAATACGAAAAGGGAAAAGCCATCATGCGGGTAGTGGAGAACCCGAATCTGACGGTGGGAACGGCTTATAAGATTTATCCATAAAAAATAACTTAAAAGTTATAAGAGAGAAGGGATTATATGCGCGTTGTGTCGGAAGCGACAGACCCAGAATTTCGAGAAATTATTGCGCGAAATGTTGCAAAAGTTCAAAGTCAGTTGCCCGATTCGGTCCGCTTAATTGCGGTAACCAAGAAACATACGATTGCAGAAACCCAGGCGGTGGTAGATGCGGGCGTCATGGATCTGGGTGAGAATCACGTTCAGGATTTAATAAAAAAGAAACTGGAAATTAAAGGCGATATTCACTGGCATTTTATCGGTCATTTGCAGACCAATAAAGTTAAATATTTGATCGGAGAAGTGGCTATGATCCATTCTGTTTCCTCATTAAAGTTGTTGAAAAAGATTGAGCAGGAAAGTGCTAAAAAAAATTTGGTGACGAATATCTTATTGCAGTTTAATTTGGCAGAAGAAGCGACAAAATCAGGATTTTCGGCCAATGAACTAACAAAGGCGACAGAAGAAGTCGCCCGGCTTTCACACATTAATCTGCGAGGCTTGATGTGCATGGGGCCGATGACAGAAAATTCTGATGAAATCCATAAAATATTTGGGCAATTAAAAGAAATGTATGATAAAATAAAAATAACTTATCAAAATGGTGAAAATCAAATCGATTGCCTATCCATGGGGATGACGAACGATTATCCGATCGCGATTGCAGAAGGCGCAACTTGCGTTCGGGTCGGTAGAAAAATTTTTCAGTGTGAGGAGTAAAAGATGGCAAACGAAAAATTCAAAGATAAAATCGTAAAAGTCTTTGGGATGGATGATGAAAATTACGAAGATGATTACAGAGACGCTTATGAAGATGAGCTGGACGGCGTAGAGGATGAATATGTCGAAGAAACAGAACCAGTTCGAAAGTCATCTCCTCGAAAGGTTGCGCCGCTGACGGGATCGGCCGAGGTTTTGGTGTTAAGTCCAGAATTTTTTGACGACGCTCCGAGCATTGTCAATAAAATCAAACAGAATAAAACGGTCGTCGTCAATTTGAAGAATACCGAATACGAAGATGGTCGAAAAATCTTTGACTTCTTAAATGGTGCGGTTTTTGCATTAGAAGGCACCATCAATAAAATTGCGGATAATGTTTTCATTCTCGCGCCAAAACAGGTGTCCGTATCAACAGAAATGGAAAAGAACAGCGATTCTGATTTTATTTCGACGCCGATTCTTGATTTCGATGCGGACAAGTAAATAAAGACTGTGCAAACGAAAGGCCGCAGGGTTTCTTCCTGCGGTTTTTCTTTTGTAATTTAAGATAGATATGATGAATGATTGGATTGAAGCCAAGAAGGCCAAAAAAGAGAAAATTATTCTGACACGGGTGAAAGATGCGGCACTGGCACAAGATTATCTTCATTTTTTTGATTTTTGCGATGAAATGTTGCAAATGCAAATAACAGATATTTTGAGGAAAAATCATGTTGATTATTTTTGGTACGGCGGATTTGACGATGCGACGCGAAAGATGCTATGTATTGTCCCGGATTATTTATCCGAGACGATTCGGGAACCGGAGGCTTTGGAATGGCCGATAATGGCAGCCCGGTTCTCGATGGATTTTGAATATAATCACCGACATGTGCTGGGGGAATTGATGAGTCTTGGGATTGCGCGAAACTGCATCGGCGACATTCATGTCAGCGGGGATGAAACTCAGGTGATTTTTCATGAAAAGATTTACCTATTTCTAAGAAATAATTTCACACGGATAAGGGGTAAAAGAATTGCGCCGTCTTTCTATCCGTCTCCGGAGATAAGAGCTTATGCGCCCAAATTTGAAGAAAAAATCATCACGGTATCGTCTCCCCGGATCGATGCCGTGATCGATCGTATTTGGGGTATTTCAAGACAGGACGCCGCTGAGGCGATTCATCAAAAAAGGCTTCGGGTCAATTATCGTGAAATCAGAAAAAAGGATCTGACTGTCAAGCCGGGGGACATCATCTCTTTTCGAGGGAAGGGAAAGGCAAAAGTATCGGATTTTGTCGGCGTTTCTAAAAAGGGCAGGCAGCGAATAAAAATTGAACGTTATATCTGAGAAAGCCAATGAATCAAAAAGAACATTACGTGCATGAAGAAGAAAAGAATATGCGTTTGGATGTGCTCTGCGCTCAAATTTGTCCGAATTTATCCAGACAGTATTTAAAAGAATTAATCGTAGACGGCGATATTCAAGTTGATTTTGCAAACAAGAAGCCGGCCTATCGCCTGAAGGCAGACGAGCGCATTGTCATTAAAATTCCGGATCCGGTGCCCTGTCAGGTGATGCCGGAGTCGATTGATCTGGATATTGTTTATGAGGATGGGGATGTGATCGTTGTGAACAAGCCGTCGGGAATGGTGGTGCATCCGGCGTCGGGAACGCAATCGGGAACTCTTGTGAATGCCTTGATGGCACATACCAAAGATTTGTCGGGCATCAACGGGGTGAATCGTCCCGGGATTGTTCATCGCATTGATAAAGATACGTCGGGAATTTTGGTTGTGGCCAAGAACGATTTAGCCCATCGGCATCTGGCCAGGCAATTGGCAGAGCATTCCATGGTGCGACAATATGTGGCGCTGGTTAAAGGAAATATTGTCGAGAACAGTGGCACGGTCGATATGCCGGTGGGCCGTCATCCAGTTGATCGGGTCCGCATGGCGGTGGTCGAAAACGGCAAATCAGCGGTAACGCATTTTGAAGTGATTGAGCGGCTCGGCGATTTTACATATGTCGCTTTTCGGCTTGAAACGGGGCGGACTCATCAGATTCGGGTGCATATGCAGGCCATTGGTCACCCCATTGCCGGCGATCCGGTGTATGGCGGCGATAAGCATCTGCCATTTAAGACGGACGGACAATTGCTTCACGCGCGGGAGCTTGGCTTTATCCATCCGCGGACGAAAGCATTTATGCGGTTTGAAGCTTCTTTGCCTGAGATTTTTCAAAAGGTATTAAATCAATTGAGGGGAAGTCTAAAAAGATAAGATTAAAACGGCAAAAAACAACAGTTGCTCGGTAGCAGCTGTTGTTTTTTATACGTCAAAGTTTAGTTTTTGAAAGAATGAACTGGAGCGGGAATCTTGCCGCCGCGATTGATAAAAACAGAGGCATCGCTGTTGTTTACCGGCATAATAGGAGCGCTGCCGAAGAGCCCGCCGTAATTAACTTCGTCGCCGAGTCCCTTGCCGATCGCCGGAATAAGACGGCAGGCGGTGGTTTTATTGTTGATCATGCCGATGGCGGCTTCGTCGGCAATCATCGCGGCAATGGAAGACGCCGGCGTATCGCCCGGAATGGCAATCATGTCGAGGCCGACGGAGCAGACACAGGTCATGGCCTCCAGCTTTTCAAGCGTAATGTGGCCGGCGCGGGCGTTGGCGATCATCCCTTCGTCTTCTGAAACGGGAATAAAAGCGCCGGAGAGCCCGCCGACAGAGGTGGAAGCCATAATGCCTCCCTTTTTAACGGCGTCATTGAGCATGGCGAGGGCGGCGGTGGTGCCGGGACCGCCGCAGTGTTCGACACCCATTTCTTCAATAATGCGAGCGACGGAATCACCGATGGCCGGGGTTGGCGCTAATGATAAATCTAAAATACCAAAGGGAACACCAAGACGATCGGCTACCGTTATGCCGACAAGTTGACCGGCACGGGTAATTTTAAAAGCGGTTTTCTTGATGATTTCGGCAAGCTGATCCATGGAAGCATCCTGATGTTTCTCGAGGGCAACCTTTACTACGCCGGGGCCGCTAACACCGACGTGCAAGACCGTATCTGGCTGACCGACGCCATGGAAGGCACCGGCCATGAACGGATTATCTTCGACTGCATTGCAGAAAATGACCAACTTGGAGGCAGCAATAGAGTCCTGATCCTTTGTGAGATAGGCAGCCTGTTTCACGATTTCGCCCATCATGCGGACGGCATCCATATTGATGCCGGTTTTCGTGGAACCAAGATTAACCGAACCGCAAACACGTTCGGTTGATGCCAGTGCTTCCGGCAGACTGTTGATGAGATTAAGATCGCCGCGGGTAAATCCCTTGGGAACCAAGGCAGAGAAACCGCCGATAAAATTAACACCGACTTCCTTGGCAGCATCGTCCAGTGTCCGTGCAAATTTGGTGTGGTTGGTATCGCCCGTCGCACCGGCGACCAAAGCAATTGGTGTGACAGACAATCGTTTGTTGACAATGGGAATGCCGAATTCTTCGGCGGTGCGATCTGCCTGGGCAACGAGGTTTTCGGCACAGCGTGTGATTTTATCGTATATTTTTTGCCTGCAGCGTTTTCCGTTGGAATCAATGCAGTCTAAAAGAGAAATCCCCATAGTAGTGGTGCGAATGTCGAGATTTTCACGGTCAATCATGCGGACTGTTTCAAGAATATCGTTGTATAAAGCCATGGAGTATCTCCTTAAATCTGGTGCATAGCGTTAAAAATGTCTTCGTGTTGAATGCGAATGGACTGTCCAATGGTTTTTCCGAGCGCTTCAAGATCATCCTTAAGTTCTGTAAAATCGCAGGTGATTTTTGAAAGATCAACCAGCATGATCATTGTAAAAATATTTTGCATGATGGTTTGACTGATGTCTTCAATATTGGCATTGCATTCCGATAAAATTTTTGAAACATGGTAAATAATTCCAGTTTGGTCTTTTCCAATAACGGTTACGACAGCTCTCATGTGGCACTCCTTTATTCTGCTTCATGCAGTAACTTAAAATATAAAAATATTATATGCAATTCGCAACGATAAAGCAAGAAAGTTTCATTTAAAACTATTCTGAGGGATAGCGCAATAAAAAAGGCAGACGGCATCATTAATCTATTGAAAAATTATCTTGAAAAGATATTAAAGTTGAGTAAAAATGCAATTTTTTGGACTTGCCAGAAAGTAAATGATGGTCTATAATAATTGTGTACCCGCCGGGATGAAAATGTTCCTGTGGACATCAAAATCGGGAGACATGAGATGGCAGACAGCAATTCAAAGATCAGCAAAAAACTGGTGGACCTTCAAAGATTGGTAATACCTGAGATAAGTACGCTCATCGAGCTGCGTTATAATATTTTATCCACCGTTAAAAGCGAGGCACCGATTGGAAGAAGAAATCTGGCATATGTGCTCGATATGAGTGAACGGCAGGTTCGAAACGAGATCGATTTTCTTCAGGAGCAAAAGCTGGTAGAGGTAGAGCGTCAGGGCATTATTTTAACACCCCTTGGTAACAATATCTTAAACGATCTCAAACAAATGCTTTACACTTACAACGGACTTGAACAATTGGAAAACCAATTGGTTGAGGCCCTTCATTTAAAAAAAGCTGTGGTCTGTCCCGGTGATATGAAGATTAATTACCAGGTGCTTAATTTCATGGGAAAGGCCGCCGCTAATGTGATTCTTACCGTCATGAAGTATCAGGATGTGTTGGCGTTGACGGGCGGGGCCAGCACCGCAGCTGTTGCCGCTCAAATGAAAGAAGCCCTTTATCCCGATGCCTATGTGATTCCTGCCAGAGGGGGGATCGGCAAAAGCCATGCCACCCAGGCCAATAACGTGGTAGCGGAAATTGCTTTAAAGTTGCGGGCAAAATATGAATTGCTGCACCTGCCGGATAATATCGATAAGAATTTGCTTAACGCCTTAAAGGATTACCCGGAAATTAAACGGGTATTTGACAAGATGAAGGAAATCGATGTGCTGGTGTTTGGCATCGGCCGAGCTGATGTATTGGCTGATTCGAGAAATACACCGATATCCGAAAAAGAAGCATTATTAGATCGCGGGGCGATCGGCGAGGCATTTGGTTATTATTTTGATGCACAAGGTCAAGTGATTCAGGCCGCCAGCACTGTGGGAGTTGATATCGAAGATTATCCGCAGATTACCAATCGTATCGGCATTGCCGGCAGCAAAGCAAAAGCGGAAGCGATTATTGGGGCCTGCAGGGTTGCGCCGGAGACGATATTAATAACGGATGAAAGCGCCGCAACGGAAATCGTCCGTTTATTAAATAAATAAGTTAATTATTTTTAAGGAGGCATATTATGTCTGTAAAAGTTGCTATTAATGGTTTTGGTCGAATTGGTCGTTTGGCATTCAGACAGATGTTTGGTGCTGAAGGTTATGAAGTTGTTGCCATTAACGACTTGACAAGCCCGAGCATGCTCGCACATCTGCTGAAATATGATTCTGCACAGGGCAGATATGAATTGGCAGATAAAGTTGAAGCAAAAGACTCTTCGATTGTTGTTGACGGCAAAGAAATTGAAATTTATTCCGAAGCAGATCCGTCCGATCTGCCCTGGGGCAAACTGGATGTCGATGTCGTTCTGGAATGTACCGGCTTCTTCACTTCCAAAGATAAAGCATCTGCGCATCTGAAAGCGGGCGCTAAGAAAGTGGTTATTTCTGCACCGGCTGGTAACGATCTGCCGACAATTGTCTACAATGTCAATCATGACGTGCTGACACCGGAAGACAAGATTATTTCGGCGGCTTCCTGCACCACTAACTGCTTGGCTCCGATGGCGAAGGCCCTTAACGATTTAGCTCCGGTTCAGTCCGGGATTATGTGCACCATTCATGCTTATACCGGTGATCAGATGACGCTTGATGGCCCGCACAGAAAAGGAGACCTCAGAAGAGCGCGTGCTGCGGCTGTCAACATTGTTCCGGCTTCTTCCGGCGCGGCAAAAGCCATCGGTTTGGTTATTCCGGAATTAAACGGCAAATTGATTGGCGCGGCTCAGCGTATTCCGACACCGGCTGGCTCCACCACGATTTTGACGGCTGTTGTCGATGGCCAGGTGACGGTGGATCAGGTGAATGCAGCGATGAAAGCAGCAGAAACTGAATCTTTCGGCTACAACACTGACGAAATTGTTTCTTCTGATATCATTGGCATGCGTTATGGTTCGCTCTTTGATGCAACCCAGACCATGGTTCTTCCGCTGGAAAATGGCACAACTGAAGTTCAGGTTGTCTCCTGGTACGATAATGAAAACTCATACACCAGCCAGATGGTCAGAACCATTAAATACTTTGCGGAATTAAATTAAGCGGATCGCGTTTTTAAAAAAGAACTGTTGATCAAAAATCTGCCCCTCCGGCGGATTTAGCGCCGGGGCCGTGTGAACGGCCCCTTTTTTGAAAGGAAATCAAGTAGATGAAAAAGACCGTTAAAGATATTGCGCTGCAAGGCAAAAAAGTGCTGATGCGCGCAGATTTTAATGTGCCGATAAATGATGCGTTGGAAATCACCGACGATACGAGAATTCAGGCTGCTCTGCCAACCATCCAATATATTTTGGATCAGGGCGCGGCTTTGATTTTGATGAGCCATTTGGGACGACCGAAGAACGAGCCGGATCCGAAGTATTCACTGGCCCCGGTTGCGAAGGCATTGGCTAAAGTATTAAATCGGGATGTGATCTTTAACGATGACGGCGAAGTAGTCGGTCAAGTGACAAAAGACGCAGCGGCAGCGTTGCAGTCGGGACAGGTGCTTTTGCTTCAAAACACGCGCTTCCGTCCGGAAGAAAAGAAAAACGAAGCAGGATTTGCCAAAGAATTGGCCAGCCTTGGCGATGTCTTTGTGGATGATGCATTCGGTTCTTGCCACCGTGCGCACGCTTCGACTGCCGGTGTGGCGAATTATTTGCCGGCTGTCTCAGGATTTCTGATTCAAAAAGAACTGGAATTCATTGGCGGCGCGCTGGATGATCCCAAACATCCATTTGTGGCAATTTTGGGCGGCGCGAAGGTTTCCGACAAAATCGGCGTGATCACCAATTTGCTCCAAAAAGTCGATGCTTTGATTATTGGCGGCGGCATGGCCTATACATTTTATAAAGCCCAGGGGTATGAAATCGGGACTTCATTATTAGAGGCCGATAAAGTTGAATTGGCAGCCGGATTATTAAAAGAAGCAAAGGCAAAGGGTGTGAAGCTCTATTTGCCGGTGGACAACGTGGTCGCGCCGGAATTTGATGCAAAAGCGACTCCGACCGTTGTTCCGTCTAACGCGATACCGAAGGATCAGATGGGCATGGATATTGGGCCAAAAACCCGGAAGCTCTATGCCGATGTCATTAAATCCGCCAAGACCGTTATTTGGAACGGACCGATGGGCGTTTTTGAATTTGATGCTTTTGCCGAGGGGACAAAGGCCGTTGCCCAGGCGATGGCAGATTCTGATGCGACGACCATTATTGGCGGGGGCGATTCTGCTGCGGCGGTTAAGCAAATGGGCTATGCGGATAAAATTTCGCACATTTCAACAGGCGGCGGTGCCTCGCTTGAATTCATGGAAGGCAAAGTACTTCCGGGCATTGACGTTTTAGAAGATAAATAAACGTAAAATCTGAGGAGGATGAATCATGTCGAGAAGACCTGTGATTGCCGGCAATTGGAAGATGAATAAAACCATCGGCGAAACAAAAGAACTTATTGAAACATTGAAGCCGCTGGTGAAGGATGCAACGGCCGAAGTGGTTTTCGCACCGACGTTTGTTAATTTAACAGCGGCGGTTGAAGCGACAAAGGGAACCAATATCGGCATTGCCGCTCAAAATATGTTTTATGAGGAAAGCGGCGCTTTTACCGGCGAAGTATCCGGCGAAATGCTCAAAGCGATCGGTGTGCGATATGTGATTTTAGGGCACAGCGAAAGACGTCAATACTTTGCCGAAACGGATGAAGCCGTCAATAAGAAAACTTTAAAGGCTTTAGCCTTGGGGCTGACACCGATTGTCTGCTGCGGTGAAACGCTGGAAGAAAGAGAAGCCGACAAGGCGGAAGAAAAAGTGGTCAGTCAGATTAAAGCCGGCCTTGCGGGGATCGACGACATCACGAAAGTGATCGTTGCCTATGAACCTATTTGGGCCATCGGGACGGGCAAAACCGCATCGAATGAACAAGCCGACGAAGCCTGTGGCTGGGTGCGCGCGGCCATTGCCGATATGTATGGCAAAGAAGCGGCTGAAGCCACGCGCGTGCAGTACGGCGGATCCGTCAAACCGGCCAATGTCAAAGAACTGATGGCGATGGATAATATCGATGGCGCTTTGGTCGGCGGCGCGAGCTTAACCGCGGATTTTGCAAAAATTGTTAACTATGACGCATAATGCATAAATACCTATAACGGGAGGGGACTCCCGTTATTTTTATGCCCATTTATTAATCGTAAGAGATTAATTCTTGAATTGACGGTGTGGATGTGCTAAAATCAAATCATTCTTCACTGGAGGTGAATCAAGTTGACATCTTTTATGATCGCATTGATGATCATTTCAAGTTTTACGCTGATCTTTAGCATTTTACTTTCGCCGGCCAAAACCGAAGGCCTGGGATCCATCGAAGGCGGCGCCGAAACGCTGTTTGGCAAACGCAAGGCGCGGGGGATTTATGCCGTGCTCGAAAAAGTGACCATCGTTTCAGCGATTGTTTTTATGGCTTCGGCTTTTATTTATTCCGTTATTGTGTAAAGTTTTTCCGGAGTGTGCGCGCTTCGGATTTTTTATTTTTTGCGAGCCAGATATGCGATCTCAATTAAAAACCAAACAGGCAATCCAAAAATGTTATGAAGATTTGCAGAAAAATGCTTCGAATTTAGAAGCTTTTAATCGGCTTTTAGCGTTGATGGTCGCGCGCATTTTGGGTGATCGAAAAATATTATCGATTCATGATTTTCGGGCACATTGTCCGACGTTGCCCCAGATAATGGCCGGTTGGAAGCAGGATGTTCTCGCGGCGGAAGAAGATTGGGGGGCCTCGGCGCTGCAGGGATTGACAAGGCCGCTGCCGAATTCCGGCGGAAGATTATTGCGTGATCCATCGCTTTGCTTGGCACCGGAGTTTCTGGGCGATTATTATCAGTGGCTGATTCCCAAAACGGAGCGGCAGACCAGAGGCATTTTTTATACGCCAAGCGATTTGGCGGAGCTGATGGCGAGTCATCTGGCGGACGCTCGGCGCGTTTTGGATCCTGCCTGCGGCGCCGGCAGTTTGTTATCGGCGGTTTACGATTTTCAAATGGCCCGATGCATGGATGAAAGCCAAAGAGACAGGCATCGCACATTACTTAAAGATGACCTCTGGGGAATGGATATGGATCCGGCGGCAGTCTGGCTGACGCGATGCCGGCTGGCGTTAAAATCCAATGAATATGTGTATCCCCGAAATATTCTGACCGGCGATGCCCTTTTTTCAGATAAAATAGCGACAAAACGATTTGATGGGGTAATTGTCAATCCGCCGTATATGGGGCATCGGCGGATGCCTTTTAAAAGGATGGCCGCTTTGCGCGAACGCTATTCGGCGGTGTACGGCGACAAAGGCGATTTGGCCTATTGTTTTTTTGCGCTGGCCCATCGCGTTCTCAAACCGAAGGGGTGTGCGGTCTTTTTGACTTCGCGCTATTTTATGGAGGCGCAAAACGGCGAGCCGCTGCGCCGTTTTTTAATGCAAAGGATGCATGTTGAAACGCTTATCGATTATTATGGCTATCGGCCGATGCGGGGGATCGGCATTGATCCGATGATTTCAGTTATGGCCAATCATGTGAAACCGAAAGCGACCGTAAAAATCTTTCGCCGACGCGTGGATGGCTGGCCCAAAAGCGGAAATAAGGCGGTCGAAGATGAAAAGTATTTTGAACGGTTTTCGCTGCCGCAGGCGGCATTAAACGCGGCGGGATGGCATTTATTGCCGCCGCAAACAAAAACGATTGTCGAGAAAATAGAAACGGCCTGCCGGTGTGCGCTGGGCGAAGTGGCCGCGTCTTTTCAGGGAGTGATCACCGGATGCGACGCGGCATTTATCAGTCGCGCGGACACACTGCCGGTGGACGGCAAACCCTGGCCCTGTACGGCGCCGTGGATTAAAAATCGGCAGGTGGATGCATTCCGGATTGAAAAACCGACAATGGTTTTGATCAATATTACGGATGAAGAAGATTTGATCCGTTATCCGGCCATCAAAGGCAAGCTCGTGCCTTATCGTGATCGGCTCGAGAAACGGCGGGAATGTCGGCTGGGAAAAATTCCGTGGTATGCGCTGCAATGGCCGAGAAATAAGAAAAATTTCGAATCTCCAAAGATCGTTTTTCCCTATAAGGCAGAAAAAAATCGCTTTGCTTTGGATAAAAATCGCTTTTATTTTTCAGCGGATGTTTACGGCATTACCAGCGAGGAGATCCCGCTTGCAGCATTAACGGTTTTGCTCAACACACCCATTTACGATTTTTATTTTAAAGCCATCGCGAAAAAACTCGGCAACGCGTTGTTCGAATACTATCCCAGCACCTTAATGCGGCTTAAGCTCCCATCGCCGGACAATTTGATTTTTTGCAAACTAAAAAACCTTTATGATATAATCATGAACGCAGAGAATACTGGAAAATCAGTGAGACTTCGCCAAGCGGATCTTTTATTGGCGAAGACATTTCATCTGACGACGTCTGAATTAGAAATGATAGAGGACCGTTATGCAGGGCAGTTTTTTTGACAGAACATTTGAAGATAACCAGGCTGCCAACGAACCGCTGACGGCCCGGATGCGCCCCGAAACGTTGGCGCATTTTTACGGGCAGGATCAAATTGTGGGAAAGGGTAAATTGTTGACCCGTTTGATCACTGCCGATAAATTGACTTCTGCCATTTTTTATGGCCCGCCGGGAACCGGCAAAACAACGTTGGCCAAAATCATCGCCAGCCAAACAAAAGCGGCGTTTCATAGCTTGAATGCGGTGACCTCCGGAAAGAAGGAAATATCGGAGGTGATTGCAGAAGCCAGACAGAACATGGCGTTTTATGGGCGAAAAACGATTTTGTTTATTGATGAAGTCCACCGATTCAATAAAGCGCAGCAGGATGCCCTCTTGCCGAGTGTTGAAGATGGGCTTATTATTTTGATTGGGGCCACGACGGAAAATCCGTACTTTGAGATCAATGCAGCGTTGATTTCCAGATCGACGATTTTTGAATTCAATCCCCTTTCGGATGCGGCGATTGAGACCATTTTAAAAGATGCGCTGACTGATTCTGAAAAGGGCTATGGTCAGATGCGAGTCGAGCTGACTGATGCGGCGAGAAAACATTTGGTGTCTGTGGCCAATGGAGACGTCCGCAAAGCACTCAACGCTTTGGAATTGGCGGTTTTAACGGCGGATAAAACACCAGAAGGCAAGATCCTGATAAATCTTGAAGTCGTTCAGGAATGCATTCGGACCAAGGCGCTGCAGTATGATAAAAACGGGGATAACCATTACGATACGATTTCCGCTTTTATCAAGAGTATCCGGGGCTCAGATCCGGACGCGGCGCTGTTTTGGATGGCTAAGATGATTGAAGCGGGGGAAGATCCCGGATTTATTGCCAGGCGCATGGTGATTTCCGCTTCAGAAGATATTGGCAATGCGGAACCCATGGCATTGACGTTGGCCGTTAGTGCAGCCCAGGCTGTTGACATGATTGGTTTGCCGGAAGCCAGAATCAATCTTGCTCAGGCCGTCGCTTATTTGGCGTCCTGCCCGAAAAGCAATGCCGCCGTTCGGGGGATTCAGGCTGCAACGCAGGCTGTTAAATACGAATCGAATGGGCAGGTTCCGGCTCACCTGCAGGATGCCCACTACACCGGGAGTCAGGCCATGGGCAGAGGTTTATCTTATTGCTATCCCCATGATTTTCCTAAACATTATGTGTCGCAGCAATATTTGCCAACGGATATTGACGGCAGTACTTTTTATCAGCCGACAGAAAATGGTCATGAAAAAGTGATGAAAGCGCGCTTAATGCGATTAAAAGAGATTGACCATTCAGAGGATGAGGAGCATTAATCAATGAATAAATTTCAAGAAAAGTTCAAATTAAATCAGACTTATCATGGCTTTACCTTGAAACGGCAAGAATATCTTGACAGTGTTCAGGGGACGGCCTATTATTTTGTTTACGGAAAAACACAGACACCATTGTTGTATATTGCGAATGACGATCATAATAAAGTTTTTCACATCGCATTTCGGACACCGTCGAACAACAGCACCGGCGTGGCCCATATTAATGAGCATACCGTGCTTTGCGGCTCCCGAAAATATCCGCTGAAAGAGCCCTTTGTAGAATTAATCAAAGGGTCGCTAAACACTTTTCTTAATGCGATGACCTATCCGGATAAAACGGTTTATCCGGTGGCCAGCACCAATGACAAAGATTTTATGAATTTGATGGATGTGTATTTGGATGCTGTCTTTTATCCAAACATTTATCAGAAGGAAGAAATTTTTAAACAGGAAGGCTGGCATTATCATTTAGAAAAACCGGAAGATCCCATCACCTATAATGGTGTGGTTTATAACGAAATGAAGGGTGTTTATTCCAGCCCGGAAGAAGTGCTTCACAATGAATTGCTCAAGCAATTGTATCCTGACTCGATTTATGGAAAGGAATCCGGCGGCTATCCGGATAACATTCCGGATTTAGCGTATCCGGATTTTCTGGATTTTCATTCGCGTTTTTATCATCCGTCCAATGCTTTTATATATTTATATGGCGACGGTGATATGGATGCGCATCTGGCTTATTTAGACGCAGAATATCTATCGCATTTTGAATATAAAGAAATTGACAGTCGTATTCGTCTGCAAAGACCGCTGACGGCTATGCGCCATGCGACGGCAACTTATCCGTTTTCCGGGGAAAAGGATTTGAAACAGAAAGATTACCTGACGATTGGTTGGGTTCTCAATGATCTGGGAGATGACTGGCTGGCCTTTGATATTTTGACCAATGTATTGTTGGGAGATAACTCCTACCCACTAAAAAAGGCGTTGCTGGATTTAGATATCAGCGATGATATCTCTTACTCTTACACGACTTCGATGGAACAGCCGTATTTCGCGATTTCTTTTAAAAATACCGATCACACCAAAGAAGAATTGATTGGCGCGACGATCGAAAAGACGTTAACAGACTTGGTCAAGAACGGCATTGACCCGAAAAATCTTGAAGCCGGGATTAATTCGGCAGCTTTTACCATCAAGGAACAGGATTTTGGTTCCTATCCCAAGGGGCTGATGTTTGGCCTTGAGCTGATGGATACCTGGCTTTACGGCGGAGATCCGCTGGATCATCTGCGATACGATGACGCGCTTGACCGCATTCACCAGATGCAGAAAAACCGCGGGTTTGAAGATCTCATTCAGCGGCTGCTGCTCAATAATCATCATGCGGCGACGGTCAGCATTACGCCGGATCCGGAGCTATCGGCCAAAAAAGAAACGGCGCTCTCCCAACAATTAGCCGATTATAAAGATCAATTATCCGATAATGAGATTAAGACTTTAGTGGATCAAACGCAGACGTTGCTCGCCTACCAAAGCAGTCCGGACACAAACGAAGCCTTGGAGACCATTCCCAAGTTGTCTTTGGATGATCTGGGAAAGGCTGCCAGAGAGATTCCATTCGCCAGAGGGACGATGGACCAACACTTGGTGCTTTGGCATCCGGCAGAAACGGCGGGTATTGTTTATGTCAAGCTGATGTTTGATGTGCGGACCATTGCGCAAGAAGATTTGCCGGTGTTGGGGCTGCTGAATAAACTACTCTTTAATGTCAATACAAAATCCTACGACGTTGAAACGCTCAACCGGGAAATTCAGATTAAAACCGGCGGGATCAGCAGCAGCATAGAGTCTTTTGACCACACCGTCAGGGCCGGGGACTATCGTCCTGTGTTGACGATCTCCGGAAAAGTGCTGCAGGAACATTTGCCGGATTTGATGGCTTTAATGATTGAGGGGATAACAGCATCGTTATTTGATAACCGCAAAATCATCGGTGACATCATTCAAGAACAACATATGGCTGCCGAATCTAAATTTTTGTCGGCGGGCAATACGGTGGCCGTTCAGCGCCTGCAGTCTTATTATTCTCAGTCGGCGGCTCTTTATCAGAAAGTTGGCGGCGTGGACTTCGGGCGTTATTTGGCAAGGCTCGATAAAGCGTTAGAAGATCAATTTGAAACTTTGGCAGCCGATCTTAATCGTGTGGCATATCAGGTGTTTAACCGCAATCACATGACGATCTCGATTACCTGTGAGCCGAGCATTCAAAATCGTGTTTATCATCAGGTTAAAACAGCGATGGATACCTTGCCACAGAAAGCGGTTTCCCTGCATACCTATCGCTTCGATACGGAAGTTTTAAATGAAGGATTTATGACCGCAGCAAAGATTAATTATGTGGCGAAGGGATTTAACATTAAAAAATTAGGACATTCATATAATGGCGCCTTCTTTGTATTGAAAACCATTATAGGGATGGACTACCTTTGGAATCGCATCCGCCTTCAGGGCGGTGCCTATGGCGCAGCGTTCGGGATTGCCCGTTCAGGGGAGCTTGCGTTCTCCTCCTACCGGGATCCACAATTGGCCAAATCGCTGGCAACTTATAATGGCGCCGGTCAATACATTAGGCGTCTCGATATGACACAGCGTGAATTAGAAAAGTACATTATTGGCGCTATTTCTGCAAAAGATCATCCGGTATCTCAAGCGATGACATCGCATATGGCAGACAGCATGTATCTCACCGGAATCACGGCGGAAGACCGGCAGCGGGAAAGAGATGAAATTCTCAGTGTCAAACTTCAGGATCTAAGAGATTGCGGCGAAATCGTCGATGAAGCGATGCAGCAAAATAATTTATGCGTCGTCGGCAACGAAGAATTAATTAGAAACAATCAAGAAATATTTAACAATGTCACATATATCTTTGAATAACTTAACTCGACGATCAATGGCCGTTTTTGTTTTGATTTTGACCTTTGCAGTGGTTACCTGTTTACCGGCTTATGCGGCAATGCCCAGCTATACCGGCGATGAAGCTGTTTATGCAGTGGAAGAAAAAAGCGGCGATGTCATTACAGCTCAAAATGAGCACAAGCGAATGTATCCGGCGAGCACCACTAAAATGATGACGACTTTGGTGGCGCTGGATTACGTGGCGGATAAAATGGATCAGCAGGTTAAAATCGGAGACGAAGTTTCGCTGATTACGGCTGATTCCTCCAAAGCAGATCTCAAAAAAGGAGATACCTGCACGTGGCGGCAGCTGTTTTACGGATTGCTTTTGCCTTCAGGCAATGACGCGGCGTTGGCTATTGCCAAAAATATTGGACGGGCGGCATCAGGGGATCGCGAACTCGGCACAGATAAGGCGATTGATAAATTTGTATCGTTAATGAATCGTAAAGCGGCACAGCTGCAATTGGAGGATTCCCATTTTGTGAATCCGCATGGACTGCACGATGCCAATCACTATACGACGGCGGCTGATTTGGAAAAAATTTCTGCGGCGGCACTTGAAAATCCGACCATTCGAAAAATTGTTCAAACCAAGGTCTATTCTTGTAAACTCAAAAGCGGTCAAAAGAAATGGATCAATACCAATTCCCTGATTATCAGCACGAATGATCTTGCTAAAGTAAGGGAATCTTCCCATAACGGCAAACAATACAATCCTTATGCTACCGGAGTGAAAACCGGGCATACGGATGAAGCCGGCCGCTGTTTGGTTTTTTCTTCAAAGGATGGAGATAAAACCATGGTTGCGGTTATTTTGCACAGCGATAATCAAATTTTCACACAAGCGAATGGCGTTATCAATTCGCTGCACAGCGATTTCTCCCGGATTAATTGGGGGAAGCCATCAGGCTACTATCGCTCTGTGCAGTTAAAACACGTTCATTTTGCGGATGACAACGTGTTGAAGCTTTATTTTAAAGAGGAAGCCTCTTCGATGGTTGAAACATCGGAAAAAAGTGCATACACAACGCGCTTACAACTGGATAATCAGCTTTTTACCAAGAAAAAAGCCGGCGTGTATCGCTTGAATGAGGATCTTAAAAGCGGCCAACAAGTTGGGGTGCTCAAGGTTTATAAAAATCATCAGTTGGTTAAAAAGCTTCGTTTAAAGTCAAAGGCTGATACGAAAACGCGCAATTTTGTGGATTATCTCTTATTCTTTGTTATCGCTGGGGTGATAATCTGGTTGATTTTATACCTTTATGCCAAGCGAACAGCGTATCTCAGGCGTCAACGGCTGCGCCGGCACAGGCAGAGAAACGAACGTGCATCTGCGCGACGTACACAAAAAAGGTGATCAAACGATTGAAACAAAAAAACAATAGGCCGGAAATTTTGGCACCGGCGGGCAACGAAGCCGGCATTATCGCTGCGATTAATGCCGGCGCCGACGCTGTCTATTTTGGCGGAAAATTTTTTAACGCCAGACAGCGGGCTGATAACCTGGATGAAAAAGCCATTCGTCATTGTGTGCGTTTGTGCCATCAGCATGACATCAAGGCCTATTTGACATTAAATATTTTAGTAAAAGATAGCGAGTGGGATGAACTGCTCGACTATCTTTGTTTTTTGGAAACGTCCGGACTCGATGGATTAATTGTTCAGGACCCGGGCCTTATTTGGGTTTTGCGGCGATATTATCCGCAAATAAAATTACAAACCAGCACACAAGCGTCGGTCGGCGGTCTTTTTGGCGTATTATTTTTTGAAACGATGGGATTCACGCGGGTGGTTCTGCCGAGGGAAATGCCCATTGCCGAAGTGTATGATATCAAAAAGCACAGCCGGATAGAGCTCAAGGTCTTTGCTCACGGGGCTTTATGTTTTGCCAGATCAGGACAGTGCCTGATGAGCAGCCTGATCGGCGGGCGCAGCGGCAACCGTGGCCTATGTGCCCAGCCTTGCCGGCAATACTATCATCTGATGGATACGCAGGGGAAACCAGTGCGGGAGGGCTATTTGCTGTCGATGAAGGATTTGAACACCCAAACGCATCTGGAAGAAATCGCAGATGCCGGCGTCAGTGCATTCAAAATTGAAGGCCGGTTAAAAAACCAAGCGTATATTTATGCGACAACCAAAGCCTATGCGCAGATCCCTGAGGATGCGAAACAAGCGCCGATCAATTTGGATGCGATTTTCAGCCGAGATTTTACCGCCGGCTGGCTTTTTGATCTGCATCATCATATCAATGCGCACGTTCAGAAAAAAAGAGGCGAGTTGATCGGTGAAGTTGAAAAGGTGGGCAGGCGTGAAATGGTCGTGACACTAAAAAAGGGTGTGACGCTGGCAGCAGGAGACGGATTGGCCTTCGGGAAAGCTGCCGATCGTGGCATGCGGGTCGAAAACGTTCAAAACATTCGCGGGCAGGGAAACCGCGTCAGGGTTTTCGGCCATTCGGCAGCGCGAGCACATGAGCCGGTCTATCGCAATAAGAACAGCCGAATGCTTGCGGCGATTGCGTCAGCGGCAGAAAGGCCCGTCGATTTTAATCCGCTAGCCTTGTCGATTGATTTGGATCTGAAGAAAGACCGACCGATTCACTATAAGGCACGTGCGGATGAACGACAAATTGAAGGCCGCATTGCAATCGTGCCGTCACGGGCCCAGAAGCATCCGCTGGATCAAAAAATGATTCAAGGCCAATTGCAAAAATTGGGCGGGACGGATTATCTTTTGGCGGATTTGCATATAAAAATGACGGATGCTCTTTTTTTATCGAAGAAAGACCTTAATCGGGTTCGCCGCGGAGTGATTGAACAATTGGATGCTCCTGGAAAACGCAAGATTGATTTGTCGGTATTATGGTCAACCCCAAGAAAAATTCGGGATGGGCACCCCCCGATATCCCTTGAAGTCAGAGGGCTTGATCAAATAGAGGCACTGCGCGAATGTCAGCCGGATGAATGGGTTTTGCCATTGGATGGCGTCAAATCCATACCGCGGTTGCATGGACTGGTTCAACAGTTAAAAAAAGAAAACGCCGCGGTCAGAATCGCTTTTCCGCATATCATGAACACGCAAAGCTGCCGCTCACTGGCTGCCCATTTGGATGAGATTGAAGCAATGGCGGCGGATGGTTATCTGGCTCGCAATTATGAAACACTTTATCTTCTTCGGCAGATAAAGCGGCCGATCGAAGCCGATGCATCTTTGCATGTGTTTAACACCGTGACGACCAAGGCCCTTGGCGAATGGGGGTGCGCTTCGGCCGCAATCTCTCATGAATTGGAAGCACCGGCGATTCAGTCGCTGTTAAAAAGATCGGCGTTGCCTTTGGTGCTTTCGGTATATGGTTTTCAGGCGGTCATGTTTTCGGATAATTGTGTGGTTGATTGCGATAAGAAACAGTGTTCCCGGTGTCCGCATCACGGCTTATATTTTTTAAAAGATCGCATGGGAAAGGTATTTCCGCTGGTGCTGGACAAAGCGGGGAAAACGGTGATCTATAACGCGGACAAGCTTTTTTTAACGCCTAAAATGCTCGAACCATTAAAAGGGATTGATCGCTATCGCATCCACGTGCTGAATGAAACGGCGGCAGAAATTTCGCAGGTGATGACAATTTACCGCAGCGGTCAAATGGCGAATCTGAACCAATTGGATGAGGGGCAGCATTTTACAGCGGGCAATTTCAAGCGAGGCGTTCAATAAAGAGGAGTATCAATGAATGACAGAAGTCTAAGGGTTCTCGAATATCCCCAAATTTTAGAAAGGGTGGCGGCACTTTGCGTGACAGATGGCGGAAAAGCTGCCGCGCGCCGGCTGCGGCCGTCATCCAGATTGGAAGAGGCCGATATCTGGCTGGACTGGACAGACGAAGCCACGGGAATGATTTTAAGAAACGGCCGTGCGCCCATGGCCGCGTTGTGCAACATTCCGGAGTATGTCCATCGGGCTGAAATCGGGTCAACGCTTTCGATGCGTCAATTGCTCGAAATTGCAAGCAGCCTGCGCGTGGTGCGGGACATGCAGGCATATTTTGATGAAGATCCGGAACAAGAAGCGTTAAACCGGCTGCACAACGATTTTGATGCACTGGATCCCTGTGCCGATCTGGAAGCGGAAATCTCCAAGAAAATTATCGGGCCAAAGGAAATGTCGGACCGTGCATCCCGGGCGCTTAATCAGATCCGCAAGGAGATAACGGCTAAAAACGCTCAGATTACCGATAAACTCAACAGGATCATTTCGTCATCGGCCAATGAAAAAGTGCTTCAGGAACGCATTATTACGGTCAGGAATAATCGTTATGCGGTGCCGGTTAAACAAGAATACCGCAACCAGATTCCCGGCATTGTGCTGGATAAATCGGCAACGGGAGCCACCCTTTTTATTGAACCTGCCGCTGTGGTTCAGCTCAACAATGAATTGAAAATTTTATCGGTTGAGGAGGAAAAAGAAATAGCGCGTATCCTCAAAGCGCTGACCGAAAAGATCGCGGCATATAAAATGGTCTTAATCGCAGATTACGATGTGCTCGTGCATCTGGATTTTGTTTTTGCCAAGGCGGCATATGGTTTGAATACGGGCGGTGTGCGCGTCGCTTTTAAAGATGATCGGGAAAACGTTTTGCAGTTGCTGCGGGCCAGGCATCCGCTGTTGGATCCAAGACAGGCCGTTGCCTCTGATATTGCGGTGTCCAAGGATATTCACACCATTGTGATTACCGGTCCGAACACCGGTGGGAAAACGGTCACGCTGAAGACGATTGGATTGCTCAGTGTCATGATTCAATCCGGATTGTTTGTGCCGGCGCGGGAAGGGAGTTATACGCGATGCTTTCGCGAAGTATTTGCCGATATTGGCGATGAGCAAAGCATTGAACAATCGCTCTCCACATTTTCGGCGCATATGAAAAACACGGTGAATTTTATTGATAAAGCTCAAAAAGACGATCTCGTGCTTTTTGATGAATTGGGAGCGGGAACCGACCCGACGGAAGGCGCGGCGTTAGCCATTTCCCTGTTGGAGGTGCTGCACGCCCGAGGCGTGACGACGGTTGCGACAACCCATTATAGCGAGCTGAAAGAATACGCCTTGACAACTTCAGGGATTGTCAATGCTTCGGTTGAGTTTGACGTAGAGACTCTCCAACCTACCTATCGTTTGCTGATTGGTATTCCCGGAAAATCAAACGCTTTTGAAATTGCCCAAAAACTGGGATTAAAACCGGAAATCATTGCGCGCGCGCGGGCTTATGTCAGCAAAGAAGCCAGTCGGTTTGAAGACACCTTGGATGTGCTTGAGTCAAAGCGTCGGGAGATGGAACGGCGATTGGAGGAAGCTGAACGCAAGGAATTGGAGGCGCAGGAAAAAACGGCGCAGATTGAAGAACAAATGGCGGCGCTCAAAGCAACACAGGAAACGATTCTCAATGAAGCCAGAGCTAAAGCCGATGCCCTTGTGACGCAGACGCAGCAGAAAACAGAAGCCATTTATCGGGAAATCCGTGAAATTCAAGAGCATACCAATCAGCAAATTGATAATAAAAGATTGGAATCCCTCCGCAAACAGATGCATAATGCCCATCAGCGCGCAGGTGCAGAAAAAAGAAAAAAACAGAAGCCGCAAAAACAACGGCTTGATGTTCAAACGTTAAAGCCAGGAATGACGGTGTACCTTGAAAATTTCCATAAGGAGGGCGAAGTTCTTGAGGTTAAGCCCGGTACACATCAGGTTTTGGTGCAGGTGGGTCCCATGAAGATAAAGGTTGGGGAGAAAGAACTTTCGGTTTTAACACATTATGGAAAGGCATTGGACAAAAAAGCGACGCCAAAGAAAACTAAAAGTTTTGACCGGCATGCGATGAACACGCGTTTAGATCTTCGCGGACGAACGGCCGAAGAAGCGGTGTACATGGTTGAAAAATTTTTGTCGGATGCGGTTGTTGCCAATGCATCCCAACTCACCATTGTTCACGGCAAGGGAACAGGTGTTTTGCAACGGGTTGTGCAGGATTATCTGAAAAAATCGAATATGGTTCGAACTTTTCGCTTCGGCAATCCCAGCGAAGGCGGAACCGGAGCGACAATTGTTGAATTATAGTTTTAAATTAGAGATGCATTTAAGAAATAATAGTTATAATCTGAAATCATTCAAAAAGGAAGTAGGATAGTGCATGCCTAAAATAGACATGAAACAAAGAGATTCCAGGGAGCAACGCATCATAGATACCATCCGGCGCTGTGGGTTGCGTGCAACACCGCAGCGGATCGAGTTATTAAAATTATTACGGGACACGAAAAGTCATCCGACGGCAGAGGCATTAATGCAGATGGCCAATCATGAGGGATTTAATTTGTCGATGGGGACCGTTTATAATACGCTCGACAGTTTTGAGAAAAAAGGGTTAATTTCTCGGGTTCATGGATCAAACGATGTGATGCACTATGATGCAGAAACAGATTTTCATGTGCATTTGGTGGACCAATCCACAGAAGAGATTGTGGATCTTTTTGACGATGAATTGGAAGAATTAATTCGCAGACGTTTGAAGGCCAAATTTCCGAATGGCTTTAATCCCCAAAGACTGGAAGTAACGATTTACCAATAAGATTTCTAATGATCAGAATTTAAAAATCAGGAGAAGATTAGACGGATGACAATAACAAATCCTAAAATTCAAATTGAAATGGCCAATGGCGGTATTGTAAAAGCGGAACTTTATCCGGAAGTGGCGCCGATTACGGTCGAAAATTTTGTCAAACTCATAAAAGAGGGTTTTTACGATGGGTTGATTTTTCATCGCGTTATCCCGGGCTTTATGATTCAAGGCGGAGATCCGGAAGGCAGTGGTATGGGCGGCCCAGGCTATAGCATCAAGGGAGAATTTGCTTCCAATGGGGTGGAGAACGATCTGAAGCACGATCGCGGCGTTCTTTCCATGGCCAGAAGCATGATGCCTGATTCTGCCGGTTCTCAGTTTTTTATTATGGTCGAAAAGGCCCCGCATCTGGATGGCGATTACGCTGCCTTCGGGCAAGTGACCGAAGGCATGGATGTGGTTGACGCGATTGTTAAGGCACCACGTGACACGATGGACAAACCACTTGAGGATCAGCAAATGACCAAGGTCACTTTGATCGAAGAATAATAAAAACATAATAAAAAAGCCGTTTATGATATATACGTTCCGGGTTGCGTGAGGTATGTATGCATAAACGGTTTTTTATTGCAAAGCTGCATTGTCAGATTGGTGGATGGAATAATCATGCATTCAGGGGAAATGAATCGCGTTGCCACGCTGCAATTTAGCAAGTAAAAGCATTGAACTTCGTATGTATTTCGGGTAAAATATTAAAACGGCCATTTGAATGGAAAGGGAAACACAATGCAATTAAAAGGTAAAAGTTTTTTAACGCTTCGTGATTTTTCTCCAGAAGAAATCACATACATGATTGATTATGCCCAGGCACTTAAAGCGAAAAAAAAAGCCGGACGGCGAGGAAATTTGTTGTCAGGCAAAAATATCGTTTTGCTTTTTGAAAAAACGTCGACGCGCACGCGATGCTCCTTTGAAGTCGCAGCCTATGACGAAGGTGCCAATGTTACTTTTTTGACCAACTCGCAAATGGGAAGGAAAGAATCCATCGAGGATACAGCCAGGGTGCTGGGCCGTTTTTACGACGGCATTGAGTTCCGCGGATTTAAACAGAAAACGGTGGAGGATCTGGCAAAATATTCCGGGGTGCCGGTTTGGAACGGCTTGACGGATTTTTATCATCCGACACAAATTCTTGCGGACATGTTGACGATTCGTGAAAATTTTGGAAATTTAGCAGGCCGCAAATTGGTGTTTGTGGGCGATGCCCGAAATAATATGGGCAATTCGTTGATGATCGGCTGTGTGAAATTGGGCATGCACTTTGTAGCACTGGCGCCGAAATCTTTGTTTCCGGATAAAAATCTGGTGGAAGCAATGCGCGGCGTTGCGGCGCAGACCGGAGGATCCATCACATTAACAGAAGATATGGCTGCCGGCGTGAAAGGTGCCGATGTGCTTTATACCGATGTTTGGGTCTCCATGGGTGAAGAAAATCAAATGGCCGAACGCATCGCCCTGCTGAAAGATTATCAGGTCAACAAAGCGATGGTTGCGGCGACCGAAAATCCGGATGTGATTTTTTTGCATTGTTTGCCCGCTTTTCACGATCTAAACACGACTGTTTCAGCTTCGGTGTTCAGAGAATACGGTCTGGGCGAAATGGAAGTGAGTGATGCGGTTTTCCGAGCCCCTTATTCCAAGGTATTCGATGAAGCGGAAAATCGGATGCACGCCATTAAAGCAGTGATGTGTGCAACGCTGGCTGATAATCGTCTGGATGCTGACGGCAAACCGATAGTGGATTAAAAGGAGTTAAGAAATGATTTTAAGAGGGATTGTTGAGCTCCAAAACGGAACAGACGTCCGGGGAATTGCCGCAACAGGAGTTCCCGGTGAAGATATCAATTTAGACGATAATAAAACCATGAAAATTGTTTACGCTTTTATCGAAGGGTTAAAGCGTCAATTGGGAAAAGATAAACTTAAAATTGCCGTTGGCCGGGATAGCCGTGTCTCCGGTGAATTGCTGGCTCAGGCAGCCTGCGTTGCGGGTGTCTGCACAGGCTCGCATGTGTATGACTGCGGATTGGCCACAACACCGGCCATGTTTATGACCACGGTGGATCCGTATTTGCAATGTGACGGTGCGGTGATGATTACGGCCAGTCATATGCCGGCCAATCGCAACGGAATTAAATTCTTCACGCGAAGAGGCGGTATCGAAAAGGGCGAACTGGCGGCTGTGCTTAAGGAAGCAGAAGAGACTGAAACATCCTTCAACGGAGGACAACGAACCGATTCAAATTTCATGTCGGTCTATGCCGCCAATATTGTTGGAACTGTGCGCAGTGAAACCGGTAAGATTAAACCGTTGGCCGGGCTTCATATTGTCGTGGATGCGGGAAACGGTGCCGGAGGTTTTTTTGTCAAGGATGTATTGGAGCCCCTGGGAGCGAATACCAAGGGATCACAGTTTTTAAATCCTGACGGTCACTTCCCCAACCACATTCCGAATCCGGAAGATTCGGACGCGATGGCCTCGGCAATCCAAATGGTTAAAAAAAGTCATGCAGATATGGGGATTATCTTTGACACCGATGTTGATCGATCGGCCATCATTGATGAAAATGGTGATCCGATCAATCGCGACGCATTTATTGCGTTTATTGCAAAAATACTTTTGGACAAATATCCGGGAACAACCATTGTGACAGATTCAGTGACATCCACCGGCCTTGCAGATTATATCAATGCGCACGGAGGTAAACACCGCCGTTTTAAACGGGGCTACCGCAATGTTATTAACGAGGCGATTCGCTTGAATAAAGCAGGTGAAGAATGCCATCTGGCGATGGAAACCAGCGGTCACGGGGCCATTAAAGAGAATTATTTTCTGGATGACGGTGCTTATCTGGCCACAATGGCATTGATTGAATTGACTCGGCTGAAAAAGGAAGGAAAACCCCTTTCGCGTTTTCTGGAGGATTTGAAACAACCGTCAGAATCCGAAGAATTGCGCTATCGCATTAACGCTGACAATTTCAGGAAAAGAGGGGAGGCCATCCTCAAGGCATTTGAAAAATTTGCGGCGGAACAACCGGGGTGGTCGCTTGAGCTGCCCAATGAAGAAGGGGTTCGCGTTAACTGTGGGGCAAAAGCAGGCAATGGCTGGTGTCTCATGCGCCTTTCGCTTCATGAACCTAAGATGCCAATCAATATTGAGTCCGAAGAAATGGGCGGGTGCGCTAAGATAAAAGCCGTAATAAATCAGTTTGTGTCTCAATATTCAGAACTTGAATTGTAATTTTAAGAGCAATAAAAAAGAGAATGCGTTTTCTCATTCTCTTTTTTATTGGCAAATTTTAAAAAGAAATAACAATGCCACCGTTATCGGCGTAAACCGTGCTGAGACCGCCGGCTTCTAAAATAATAATCTCTTTAAATTTAGCGCCGGCCTTGATAATTTCTTCCTTGAGTTTTAATGCTTTTTCCGGTGCGTTAACGTGTGAAATGGCGAGGATGCGCATGGGTGCATTAACGACCTCTTCAGTGATAATTTGAGCCAGCCGAATCATTGTTTTTTTATGTCCGCGGCATTTTTCTTTGAGCTCAATCTCGCCGGAAACGCCCATCATAATGGGGATGATCTTTAAAACTTTTCCCACAAGCGCAACGGAATGCCTGATTCGGCCATTTCTCACCAAATTGTCGAGCGAGTTAAGCACAAAGAAGATAGACATATGGGCAATGTAATCTCGGACAATGGGAATTAAATCGACAGCCGAAAGATTGCGCTGGACTAATTCGATGATTTTAAGCACGGTGAGATCCTCGCCGGTTACCGCGGAGAGAGAGTCAAAAACATAAACACGATCGCCAAATCCCGCGTCTGCGGCCATCTGTTGGGCTATGCTTGCCGCATTATAACAGCCGCTGAGGTGTTTTGAAATGGTCACAATGTAATTCATGGTATTGGGATCAAACGCATCAAAAAAATCTTGAGGAGAAGGACAGGCCGTTCCGATTTTATTTCTGCTCAGCTGCATTTTATCAATCAATTCCGCCTGATTGAGATTGCGGTCGATGATTTCTTGATCATCAATAATGATTTTAAAGGGAATACGTTCGTAAGCAATGGATGAATCAAGCGCTGACAAATCCAATTCTGTGCAGCTGTCCATAATAATTTTAGTATTGAGGTTTTTGGGGCCCATGGGATCTCCTTGACAGACGAGATAATTTAATTGGTCGCAGTACATTCATCAATGATTTTTAATTATTATATCAAATCGAATTAAACAGATGAATGCCTTTTACAGTGGACATTTCTTTTGAAGTGACCGATGTGTAAATTGCGCTTGTCCATTGGCATAATCGGCAACGATCTGGCCATGACCGATTAATTTATACTTATAGCTGACTAAGCCTTCCAAACCCACTGGCCCTCTGGCGTGTAATTTGCCGGTTGAGATACCGACTTCTGCGCCAAAGCCGTAACGGTACCCGTCGGCAAAGCGCGTGGAGGCATTAACATAAACACCGGCAGAATCAACCAATGTCGTAAAGCGCTTGGCGGCATCGCCATTTTCTGTCACGATAGCGTCCGTATGGCCGCTGCCATAACGATTGATATGGCGAATGGCTTCATTAAGAGAATCGACGATTTTCACAGAGAGTGTATAATCCAAGTATTCTGTTTCCCAGTCAGCTTCGGTTGCCGGATACACAGAGATGTAATTTTGAACTTTAGCATCGCCGCGCAAAGTCACATGGGCTCGTTCCATTGCCGATTTTAAAGCCGGCAGAAAATCAGCGGCTATCGCCCGGTGCACCAGTAAAGTTTCGGCAGCATTACAGACAGAAACATATTGAGCCTTGGAATCGACAGAAAGAGCGACAGCTTTTTTCAGATCGGCATCTTGATCGATATAAACATGGCATAATCCGTCGGCGTGTCCCATGACAGGAATTGTCGTGTGATCCATGATATATTTGACAAAGGCATTGGAGCCCCGGGGGACAATCAAATCGATCGTTTCATTTTGGGCCAGCATATCATTCACATCTTCCCGGGTTTCCAGATTTTGAATCCAATTTTTCGGCAAGTCAATTCGTTGTGTGGCTCCTTGGATAACTTTAAAGAGAGTGCGGTTGGTGCAACGGGATTCGTGCCCACCTTTTAATAAAACGGCATTGCCGGATTTGAGACAGAGCGTTGCAATTTGAACAAAAGCATCGGGGCGTGATTCAAAAATCACGCCGATGACGCCGATGGGACAAGTGACGCGGTACAGTTCAAGCCCTTTGTCTAATTCTGTTGCCATTTGTGTGAGACCGATAGGATCAGGCAAATGAATGAGGCTTTCAATGCCGGCGATCACATCTTCGATTTTGTTCGTATCAAAGCGCAGTCTTTTTAGAAGTGGCGTATCAAGTTTGTTGGCCTTTGCCATTTCTAAATCTTTTTGATTAGCTTCAATAATAAAGTCTTGCTGTGACCTAAGCGCAGAAGCGATAGCCTGTAAAGCCTGATTTCGTTTGTCTTCGGTTGTTGCCGCCAATAAAATGCTGGCATCGTGGGAGAGAGTTCCTCTCTCTGTCATGTTTAATGGTTTCATGAATTGCCTCGGATAAGAATCTAAAAATCAGAAATATTAGAGAATCAGCCAGTATAGGAAAGACCATACATGGCGATAATACCAACAATTAGCGCGATGACTAACACCATCGCACCAATCCGATGCCAAGGTTTAACAGTTTGATGGGTTTCACGCCGGGCGGAATCATAATGATTGTTTTTTTTCTTGTGTTTATTTTTTTTATGATTTGACATAATAGCTCCTTATTTTAAACAGTTAAAGATCACTAAAGGCTGATATCCTTATTTTATAATAAAAGCATTAAAATAAGTTAATATTGACGACAGGCTATTCAGATGATTTATTTTTTTTGATTTTTGGGTTTCATATGGTTTTTCAAAATGGATTCACCGTTTTCTTTAAAATATTCTGTGTGAGATTCACGGTATTCACGACGCATTTCTTCGATGATTCGTTTTTCTTCTTCAGCAGCGGCCCTTTCTTCAGCAATCATTTTTTGATTAAATTGTCTGAGCAGCTCGGAACCCTGAGCGGTTTCACCGCCAGCAAACGTTGTTCCCATATGAGAAATAAAGATCATGCGGTCTTTTTTCGGCCCGCCAAAATCAGCGGCAAAAATACCTTGATGAAGACCAAGAATCAAGCTGCCTTCGTGCACAGAGATGCGCAGAGATTGACCGACCAGCGCCGCCTTAATGCCGGGTGTTGCCGGACCAGTGTATTGCATGCCATTGAAGCGGGGAACAACATGATCCAGGGCTTTCAAATAATCCTTTGCGATGGAGGGATTTTTTGGGTCGGCGAAGGTCAAGCCAACTGTGTTTTCCGGCGTTTGCAGTAGGATTTCTCCATTTTTAATTCGTTCAGCCTCAATATAATGATGAACTTCCTCGGTTATTTCACAAATATCTTCAAAATTTTTTGAAGAAAAATGAATCATTTTCATAAAAAACCTCTCAAAAAAGACTTGATTTTAAATCTGCCTTATTTTATAATAAACACCGTTGATTTGCAAATCGTAAGAGTGTCGGGGTGTGGCTCAGTTTGGTAGAGCGCTGCGTTCGGGACGCAGAGGCCGGAGGTTCAAATCCTCTCACTCCGACCATTCAATTTAATATTTTGATTACGGGGTGTGGCTCAGTTTGGTAGAGCGCTGCGTTCGGGACGCAGAGGCCGGAGGTTCAAATCCTCTCACTCCGACCATATAGCAATAGGCAGACTTTGGTCTGCTTTTTTTGTATAGGTAAAAAATCAACCACCTGCCTGCTATCCAGGTGAGTTTCCCAATAACTTTAGCTTCAAGGAAAAATAAAACCTCCAAGGTATAATGAAGTGCAGCTCCGTCAACCGCATAGACTAATACAAAGGAGGCATCTTAGATGGATAAAAATAGTTTATCACATACGAGATGGGAATGTAAGTACCATATAGTGTTTGCACTAGAGTGTCAAAGAAAAATGATTTATGAAAAAATTAGAACAGATATAGACCGTGTTTTAAGCGAACGGTGCAAGAAAAAGGGATAGAAGTTTCTGAATTATATACACATGTTTGTGAGAATGCCATCCAAATACAGCGTGTCAGAAATAATGAGATACTTAAAAAGGGAAAAGTTCGCTAATAATATTCGAGCGGCATGCCAATCCGAAATATAAATATGTGAATAGGCATTTCTGGAGCAAGGGGATATTATATCGATACAATGGGAAAGAATAGGAAGAAAATTCAAGAGTATATACGAAATCAATTAAAGGGAAGATTTAGAATATGATCAAATGATATTAGAAGAGTATACCGGCCCGTTTATGGATGGATGCGCCGGTAAAACAAAGCAAAATAAGATAACGCTTTTGTGTTAGCCTGGGGCACAGTGTGGAAGACGGGTCATTCATAGCCTTTTTATAAGGTAGGTAGGAAACAGCGGTTTATAGTTGCAGAGCAAACCACCGGCTTAGACAGTGGTGATAATTTTAAAAGGAAATTATTCATATCGAAGCACATCGATGGGGTTAAGTTTCGCGCCCCTGTTCGCCGGATAAAATCCCAAAAGACGCCAATCGCAAAAGCAAATCCAAAGAAGAATGCCAATGATCCCACCGGTATTGGCATGGCTGTCATTATCTTGTTTGGAGAGTGTACGCTCCTGTTTGAAGTGAACGGATTGAATATCAAAATAATTTTCGTTGATGCCTATCAAGGAAATATTCGCCCGTATTAAGCGGCCATCGGACATGGTGAGGACCCGGTTGGTTTCAATGGACAATTTGGCATTGTGGGTGCTGAGCACAATGGTTTTGCGCTGATCCTGATTTAGATTTTGAAATAAATGCATGACGCGCTCGCCGGTTTTGCTGTCCGGAGTGCTGGTGGGCTCGTCGGCGAGGATGAGATCCGGGTCGTTGGCCATCACCCGGGCGATGGCTTATCCGCCGGATAATTCATTGGGCTGATGCTGCATGCGGTCTTTCATCCCTACCATTTCGAGGAGCAATTCAGCACGCTCGCGGCGGACTTTCTTGTCCATCTCCGCATGAACCATGGGGATGGTGACATTTTTGAGCGCTGAGATGCGGGGAATTAAATTGAAATTAATGATATTGATTTTAGACGAGTGAGTGCTTTGGTTCAATTATGAAAGCGAAAAAAGTGCTTGATTTAAGCAAAGTGACAGATTTTGAATGGTATCAGCGCATAAAAAAGACGTCCGAAGACGTCCGCCTGTGCAGGCACAGGTGAAAAAAGTTTAGAGAGGATTGGCCCAATTGCCATCCACAAAAATCGGCGTTTCGTTGCCTTCGGCATCGAGTCCAACGATGGATAGGTCTTTGCTGCCCACCATGAAATCGACATGAGTGGTGGAGATGTTTAGTCCGGCTGCAGCCAGTTCCGTTTCGCTCATGTTCTGGCCGCCCTCAATGCAGGTGGGATAAGCTGCGCCGAGGGCAAAATGGCAGCTGGCGTTTTCGTCAAAAAGCGTGTTGTAAAATAGAATACCCAAATTTTGAATTGGAGAGTCGTAGGGCACGAAAGAAATTTCACCGAGCATATTGCTGCCGGGATTGGCTTCGACCAAACTTTTCAGGGCGTCAAACCCCTGTTCGGCATGGTAGCCGACGACTTTGCCGTCTTTAAAGGTGAGGGCAAAATGATCGATCAGCTGGCCGTTGTAAACCAGAGGATGAGAAGCGGCCAAGGTGCCGTTGACGCGGGTTTTGTCCGGAGCAGAGAAAATTTCTTCTGTAGGGATGTTGGGAAAGAAGGCAATGCCGTCTTCCGCAATTTCCGAGCCGCCGGCCCAGATATGATTTTTGGGCATGCCCACGGTGATGTTTGTTCCCAAGGCGTTTTTGTAAACAAAGGCGTCAAACTGTTTGTTGTTGAGAAAACGGACCTTTTCTTCAAAACTGGCATTATGTCGATGCCAGGCAGCGGCAGGGTCGGTCAGATTGGTGCGAGTGGTTTCGAAGATGGCGTTCCAGAGTTGTTCGACGGCGGCACTTTTCGGAATATCCGGGAAGACTTTCCGTGCCCATCCTACCGTTGGAACTGAGATTACGCACCAGCGAATTCGGTCGTTTATCACAGCCTCGTGGTATTTTTTGGCGGCGGCCTGCGCTGCATTGGAAGCGGCTTTGACGCGATCGACATCGACACCGGCCATCACGTCGGGATCGTCGGCGTAGATGGAAATCACCGCGACTTGGTCGTCGACATAGCTGTCCATCCGTGCTTTCTGCCAGGCGGGGATGGTGGTTAAGGCTTCGAGATCAGCATGATCATAGCGCATGCGGGAGAGGCGTTCATCATTGTAGCGAATAGCGACATCTGCCGCACCGCGGTCAAAAGCCGCAGCGGCAACCTTATGGGCGAAATCGGCGCAGTCGATGGGAGCGTTGATGATCAGGGTTTGTCCTTCCTGAAGGTTGACGCCCAGCGCCACCGCCAGATCGGCTAAATTTTGCTGCTTAGTTTCAAATGAGATAGTCATATGGGGATCCTCTTTCGTTCGATAGTTTGCGGTTGTGAATCGCGGGAAATAAATCAGGAGTTTTTGTTAAAGTGAGCCTGTTCAAACTGGCTTTAGTATCGCTTAGGATTCTGAAGATAATCTTTATGATAAATCGGTCGGTCGGCGAGCATATTCCATAGATCCTGGGCACGGACGTCAAGATCTAAAATGGCACGCTGTGTCGGGGATAACCGTGTTTGATTGCTGCGGAGATTGGTTAAAATCGGCAGGCTGCATTGATTGCGCAACTGCGCCAGAAGTTGTTGCCCGCGACGATTAAAGGCTAAAACGCGAAGATAAGGGACGAATACTGTTTGCAGGGACATAAGCGTCTGCCTGGAAATATTTAAGGCAAGATAGGCCAGAATGCGGCGTACGCGGCTTTTAGGGATGCGCTTTGAAGAGACCCGGTCAATAATCGCCTCGTATTTTGGAGCAGCGGTCAACGCGTTTTGAAGGGAAAATTCCAGCCCTTCACGCACTTCCGGCAGGTTGCGCAATTGTTCCAGATCGGCGGTGATAAGCTTTGAAACGACAAGACGTTGATATCGGGTACATATTTGAGGGTAATGGCCTTCGGTTAGGTGCTCAATATCGTATGGAATACCGGCGGCAATGGTTTTGTCATCGCTACGACACAGCGCATTGCGGATGGCCGAGCCAGAAAGCAGACTGCCATCCGTATTTTGATTATGATGCGCCGAACCCAGCCGGGGAACAGGAATGGGGCAGAGGCAGGCGGTCTGTTGCCGAATCGCCTTGAGGTATTCGATGGCGAGAATATTATTGGGATAACGGAGCAAATCGGCGGCATCCTCGCCTAAAATTTTTTGGATGGCCTGGCTTCTGGCCGCAGCAAATCCGATGCCGGCGGCGAGGCGGTCGGCAAGCTCGCGCCGAAAGGCCGACGGCTCTTCGGCGAGATAATGGGCGAGTGATTGCAGAAGGGGAAGGTCGTCGGTTTCTACGCCAAAAGCAAGGGTATCCAAACGGCATGCGTTAAGGATAGCGACAGCGCCGGCGGCAAAACTTTCCGCCCGTGCGCAAGCAAAAATGGCCGGCAATTCACAGACAAGATCTGCGCCGCCGGCCACGGCCCATTCGGCGCGCTGCCATTTGTCTGCACAAGCCGGCGTTCCGCGCTGCACAAAGGCGCCGCTCATTAAAACCATGACCGCGTCTGCTTGGGTGCGTTTTTGTGCGGCATGCAGATGGTAGCGATGTCCGTTGTGAAACGGATTGTATTCGGCGACGATTCCCAATGTTTTTATCAACTGTTTTTTCCTCCATTTGTGACAATACGCAGGCTGTCCATCAATAAAGATTTTGATCATTTTATCATTAAAATCTGAGGGCCGGTGTATTTGACTAAAAAAATCACTTTTTCGCGCAAAAAAATAAACGAACTAAATAATTAGAAGTGATAAGATATCACGTATTGTGATACAATATAAATGAAGTATCGTCATTCCGAGCAAGATGCTTGGAGAAATAGAAAAGGAGAAACATCAGGAATGAAAGTACTCGTTATTAACGCCGGCAGTTCGTCGCTGAAATATCAGCTGTTGGACATGGACACAGAAAGGCTGCTTGCCAAAGGTTTGGCAGAAAGAATCGGCATTGAAGGTTCCGTTGTGACCCATGAACCGGTTGGCAAAGACAAAGTGAAATTTGAACGTCCGATGGAAACCCACAAAGAAGCGCTCGACATCATTATGAGAGCCCTGGTGAACGAACAATACGGTGTCATTAAGAGTCTCAACGAAATCGATGCGGTGGGCCACAGAACAGTTCACGGAGCAGAATCCTTCGCTTCTTCTGTTGTGATTAACGACGAGGTGATTGAAAAAATGGAAGAATGCTCTGTTTTGGCGCCGCTGCACAATCCGGCCAACCTGATCGGGATCCGCGCCTGCCAGGAAGTGCTGCCCAATGTGCCGATGGTTGGTGTTTTTGATACCGCTTTTCACCAGACTATGCCGAAGGAAGCTTATATTTATCCGTTGCCTTATGAGCTTTATGAAAAATATCGCATTCGTAAATACGGTTTCCACGGGACTTCTCATCGTTATGTCTCGCTTAGAGCGGCAGAGCTTTTGAATCAGGACCTCAATCAGTTAAAATTGATCTCCTGTCATCTGGGGAATGGGGCCTCTATCGCTGCTATTCGCTACGGCAAATCCATTGACACTTCCATGGGCCTGACCCCATTGGCAGGGCTGGCCATGGGAACGCGTTGCGGCGACATTGACCCTGAAATCATGATTTTCCTGCGTCAGCATGGCTATACGACAGAAGAACTGGATCACATCATGAACAAAGAATCCGGTATTTTGGGGATTTCCGGCATTTCTTCCGATTTCCGTGACGTCGAACAGGCCGCGGATACGGGCAATAAGAGAGCGCAGCTGGCCCTGGATGTTTTCCATTATCGCGTTCGCACAACCATTGGCGCTTATGTGGCGGCAATGGACGGGGTTGACGGCATTATCTTTACGGCCGGTTTGGGTGAAAATTCAGCATCCACTCGCTCGGCGATCTGCAGCGGACTGACGTATTTGGGGATTAAGCTCAATGCGGAAAAGAACAGCAAGCGCGGCGAAGAAATGGTCATCTCCACAGCAGATTCCGCTACAAACGTTATGGTGATCCCGACCAATGAAGAATTGATGATTGCCCGAGACACCGTGGAATTGGTTCAAGGCAAATAAAGTCGTGAATTGAGGGTTTACGCACTCAGGAACATTTATTAAAATGATCAAGGTTTTTTCTTGACAAAATGGGCAGATCTCATTTATAATTTGACTTGCCCATTTGGAGTTTATTATGAAAATACGATTGACAGAGCTTTTTGGCGGCAAACCATTTTCCTTGGATTTTGAAGTCGGACCGGCAGATATTGTCGATGCGAATCAAGAGCTGAACGGCAAGATCAGCGAAGAAGGTCTTCATATTACAGGGGCGGTAACCATGTTAAGTCGTCAAAAAGTTCAAGTGGAACTCAATGTAAGCGGTAATCTAGTATTTCCTTGTGCGAGATGTTTGAAACCAACGATTTATCATTGCCGAGAAGCTTATCAAGATACCTTTACATTAGATCCGGAGATTGGTGAATTCGATTTGATTCCTTGCGTGGAAGAATGTCTTTTCATCAATGAACCTTATCGTGTTCTCTGCAAGCCCGACTGCAAGGGATTGTGTCCGCGTTGCGGGACTGATCTGAATCAAGGCTCTTGTAATTGTGGAAATGAATCAGAGGAAGATGATGGGATTGATCCGAGGATGGCCAAACTAAAGGCACTTCTTGATGATCAGAAAAGCAAATAACTGTTGCAATCAAACAGATTGTTGGGAGGTGTAAAAGATGGCAGTACCGAAGCATAGATCATCCAAAGCAAGACGTGACAAGAGGAGAACACACTACAAATTGAGTGTGCCAGGTATGAGTGTTTGCCCGAAATGCGGCGAAACCAAATTACCGCATCGTGTTTGCAAAAGCTGTGGAACCTATAAAGATACCGAAGTATTAGCGGAAGATTAAGACAGAGTTCAAGACTCTGTTTTCTTGTTTTAAGGGATATTCTGAGAGCCATATGCATATTTATGTAGACGCGATGGGCGGTGATAATGCGCCGGAAGCAATTGTCAAAGGATCTGTCGACGCCGTGAATGAATGGGGCCTGTCGCTGACTTTGGTCGGGAAAGGTTCTGCTATTCAAAACGTGCTGACATCGTTGTCCTACCCGGAGGATGCCATTCAAATCTTGGAGGCGGATGAGGTGATTGGTTTTGATGAAGAACCGGTCCGCGCCGTTCGCCGAAAGGATAATTCGTCTTTAGTGATTGCCCTTGAGGCGATGAAAGCGCAAGATGATGCAGTGTTGGTCTCTGCAGGGTCAACCGGGGCATTACTGGCGGGCGGCTTATTGAAACTGGGACGTATTAAAGGCATTAAACGGCCGGCACTTGCAACGCCGATACCCAGAGGAGATCATGTGACGTTGTTGCTGGATTCTGGTGCCAACGCGGACTGTAAAGCGGAATATCTTTTGCAGTTTGCCTTGTTAGGGACCGTGTATTGTAAGAATGTGATGCATATTGAGAATCCTAAAGTTGGATTGATCAATATCGGCACAGAGGCCGAAAAAGGCAGCACAATGGCAAAGGAAGCATACGCATTGCTTAGCCAGAGCAATTTAAACTTTATCGGAAATGTTGAAGCGAGAGATATTCTGACAACAGAATCGGATGTCCTGGTGACGGATGGTTTTACAGGGAATATTATCCTGAAATTTTTAGAAGGCGTATCCAGTTATCTGTTGCGCGGACTGAAAGATGCCATCACCCAATCTACTAAGGGGAAAATTGGCGGAGCCCTTATTCGCGGTAATTTACGATCGTTTAAAAAGCAATTCTCAGCAGACGAGGTTGGCGGCGCTCCCTTCTTGGGGATCCGCGGTGGTTTGATTAAAGCTCATGGCTCGTCCGATGCTTATGCGATGAAAAATGCCATTCGTCAGGCGACGCTTTATGCCGATGGCCAAGTGCTTGAAAAAATCACAGCGGCTTTGTCTGAAGAGAATCATGTTAAAAAAAATACAGGAGAAAATGAAAATGAGTGACAAATTTGAATCCGTTAAGAGCATTATTGCTGAACAATTGGGTGTTTCCGAAGACGAAATTACGGAAGAAAGTAACTTGGTAGAAGATCTGGAAGCTGATTCTTTGGATATCGTTGAGCTGGTCATGGCTTTCGAAGATGAATTCGGCGTTAAAGTTCCGGATGACGAACTGGAAAATGTGAAGACCGTCGGCGACATTCTGAAGGTCCTCGACAAATAATCTTTATCTAAATGATGATGAGCTCCCTGGACCAGGGAGCTTTTCTTGATATGGTGAAATTTTAACAATGGAGAATCGCGTATGGAAGCATTGAAACTACAGCAAAGCATAGGATATATTTTTAAAAATCAGGCATATTTGCATGAAGCATTGACCCATAGTTCGCATGGCAATAGTGAGAAGAATAACGAGCGCCTGGAATATTTAGGGGATGCTGTTTTAGAGTTATCGATCTCAGATTATTTGTTTAAGCACTTTGATTTTGATGAAGGCAAAATGACTAAATTGCGGGCCAGTATCGTTTGCTCCGAATCGTTGTCGCAGGCAGCGCGGCGATTGCACTTGGGAAATTACCTTCACCTGGGAAAGGGTGAAGTGATATCCGGGGGGAGAAGTCGGCAGTCGATTCTGGAAAATGCGTTTGAGGCCATGCTGGGAGCGATTTTTTTGGATTCAGATTATTCGACGTCGCAAAAGAAAGCTATCGAACTTTTGTCCGACAATATAGAGATGGCGATTGCCGGCCGTTTGACCAACGACTATAAAACAGCGCTGCAAGAACTGATTCAAAAGCAAAGCGATCATGTTATTGAATACGTTCTTGATAAGGCGGATGGTCCGGAACACGATAAAACTTTTTTTGTCACTTTGATGATCAATGGGCAGATGAGCAGCAACGGCCGGGGAAAGACAAAAAAAGAAGCGGAGCAGCAGGCGGCCAAGAAAAGCCTGCACGCGCGTCTGAGGCATGAAAAAAGCCCATCGGAGTAACGCATGCATTTAAAATCACTGCGAATCACAGGATTTAAATCCTTTGCGGACACGGTTGAATTATCTTTTGATCAAATGATCGCTGCGATTGTCGGGCCGAACGGCAGCGGCAAAAGCAATATTATCGATGCGATACGCTGGGTTCTGGGAGAGCAGCGGAGCAAATCTCTTCGCGGAAAACGCATGGAGGATGTGATTTTTTCCGGAAGCGATTATCACAAGCCGATGAATTATGCAGAGGTCGTTTTAACTTTGGATAACGGTTCGGGCTATCTGGCAGACCAACCGGATGAGGTCAGCGTGACGAGAAGGATCTTTCGTTCCGGGGAGTCCGTTTATAAAATTAATGGCAGACAGGTTCGTCTGAAGGATATCCAAGCGATTTTCGCCGATACGGGTCTTGGCCGCAATGGGTATTCGATTGTCGGCCAGGGCAGCATCGAAAATATTGTTAACAGTTCGCCTCAGGCGCTCCGTGAAATCGTGGAGGAGGCCGTGGGCATTGTCAATTATAAAATGCGCAAACAAGAGGCTGAGCGAGAATTGACGACAGCTCAGGAAAACATGGATCGGGTGTTGGATATCCTTGAGGAACTCAATCGCCAGCGCAAACCTTTAGAAAAACAATCGGCAAAAGCCAAACGATATTTGAAGCTGCGGGAAGAGCTTAAAGCTGTGGATTTATTTCGTTTTGATGAGCGTTGGCGGGATCTAAGCGATCGATTGGCACAAAGTGATGCACACATTGCAGACGCGAATGCACAGATCAAACAAACGGAAATCGCACTCCACGATGCGGATGCCCGTTATCAGCGCCTGCGCGTTCAAAATCGGAACCAATTAGTGGCGCAGGAGGATTTAGAGGCTCAGGCAGAGTCGACACGTCAGGCCTTGACCACCGTTAAAGAAAGCAAGGTTGTGTTGGCAGAGAAGATCCGACACGGCCAGAATGACATGGATAAACTTCGCGAGCGGGAAAAGCTTCAGGATGAACAATGGCAGTCAGCCCAAAATGCGCTTGCCATTGCTCAGGAGGCGGTTGCCGCGGAGCAGCAAAAACTAAAGGACCTTACCAAAAAAATGGGCCGCTATCAGGCGAAAGATCGGGCATTGGCGCTTTCTTTGCAGACCATTCAGGAGAAAATGGACCGCCGGATGCAGGCAGAACAAGCGTTGAGCGATCGTCGTTCCGCTTTGGCAAAGCAGCAATCACAATTAATGGCGGAGCAAGCATCTCTCGAAACGCGGATGACGATTGCTCAGCAAAATTTACAAACCATCCGCGCCGATATTCAAGATCGCAAGCAGCAAATCGAGGCGATGCAGGTGACGCTTGAAGCCCGACAAGTGCGGACGGAGCAACTGAATGCAGAAAATCAAACGCTTCAAAAACAATGGGAAGCGGAAAATCAGACGTATGAAGATTTGCTTAATCGATATCGGCTGCAGAAAAATAATTTGCAGGTTGCCAATTCCAAGTGGACGTATTTAAAAAACGCACAGGATCGGTACCAAAATTATTATCCTGGGATTCGGCTCATTATGAAGCAGGATGTTCTGCCGGATGTCGTTCGCAAAGCGGTTTACGGACCGGTTGGAGAACTGATGGACGTGCCGGAAACTTTAACCCAGGCCATCGATACGGTTTTGGGCGGTCGGAGTCAGAACATCGTGGTGGCAAAAGTAGAAACAGCGAATGCCTGCATTGAATTGCTTAAAAAGTATCGCGCGGGACGCGAAACGTTTTTGCCGTTGGACAATCTGCATTTTCGCTCTTTGGACAGCCGCGGACGGGCAGAACTTCTGAAACAAAGCGGCGTATACGGGGTTGCCTCTGAATTGGTATCTTGTGACACAGCTGTGCGGCCGGCGATCGACAGCCTTTTGGGGCGGGTGGTGGTCGTCCGCCATTTCGACGTGGCCAAACCGATTCGGAAACGTTTTCGACAATTGACGATCGTGACCCTTTCCGGAGAAGTTTTTTATCCGGGGGGAGCCATTGTCGGCGGGACGTCGAAAAAACAGAAAAATTCTCCGATTGCCCATAAAGCGGAGCTTGTAAGATTACAAGCGGAACTTAAAACGCTGAAAACCGAAGGTGCGGTTCTCAAGCGGCGATTGGCCGAACAAAAGATTAAAATTGATGACCTGAAAGGGAAACGGGCGGCGTTAAAAGAGGATCAAACGCATTGGGAGCAGGAAAACTGGCAGCAGGAACAGTGCCAAAAAGCCTTGAAACAGCATTTAAAAAATTTGCAGGATAACCTTGAAACGGCAGAAAATACGGATCGCGATCTGCAGGTACAAAACGAAAACCGGAAGCAAACTCAAAAAACGCTCGAACAAAGGATGGCTTCTCTGGCTGACCGGGAAAATGGCGAGGAAGTCTTAACCGCAAGAAAAGCAGATTTGGAACGACAGCGTTTCAAACTGCGCGAAGCATTATCAACGTTGGAGATCCAAAAAGCACGATCAGAAGAAATCTGCCGACAGAGCAATCGCTTGTTAACCGAACGGAAAACGCAGATTGAAAGCCTGGCCAGTGAGCAAAAACGTATGCAGATCGAACGAGAAAAAGGATCGGCGGCTCTGGCGGCAGCCCAAAAAGATTTGACGCAGGCCCAGGCACAGATCGCTGAGATTGAAGAAAAGCATCAGCGTATTACAGCGAAGCGGCAAACCCAAAATGAAAATCAAAAGGTCATAACCCTGGAGATTGAAACGATGGACGGGCAAATCAGAAGCTTCAACCACGATTTGGTTGTTCAAAATGAAGCGAAAAATAAACTGGAGATTGCTCAAAACCGAATTTTGGCAGTAAAGGAAGGGCTTGAGGAGAAGATTAGAACTCGCTACGATTTTAATCCGTTAATGGTTTCAGACTGGCTGGCAGATCATGATTTGTCGGAAGCGGATGTGAGTGAGAAACGCCAGCAAGAGCTGAGTCAGCAGATAGAGGCCCTCGGCAATGTGAATGTCGGCGCAATCGAAAGTTTTTCAGCATTGAACACGCGCTATCAATTTGTCCGCGGACAATACAGAGATTTGGAAAGCAGCAAGCAGGAAGTAGAGACCATTATCCAGGCGTTATCCGAAGCGATGACCACACAATTTGCCGAAGGGTTCGAGAAATTGCAGAAGTCCTTTGGAGAGATTTTTAAAATTCTGTTTGAAGGCGGTCAGGCTTCCCTGCGCTATGAAGATCCCGACCATATTTTGGAAAGTGGCATCGAGCTTATGGCGAGACCGCCGGGAAAACATTTGAAACAGCTCTCGCTGTTGTCCGGCGGGGAAAAATCCATGACGGCCATCGCCCTGCTCTTCGCTTTTTTAACCTTGAATCCGTCGCCGTTTTGCGTGATTGACGAAATTGACGCCGCGTTGGACGATCACAATATCGATCGTTTCACGCGCTATTTGGAGACCGTCGCGGATAAAACCCAATTTATTTTAATCACGCACCGAAAGAATACCCTCAAGGTGTGTGATACGATTTACGGGGTATCGATGGCTAAATCGGGAGTCTCCAAATTGTTGTCCATTCATATTTCAGATTATACGGAGCCTAAAAGGCATTCTTAAATGGAAAGTTTAAAAAGAAAGAGGTAAAAAATGGCATCTTTGTATCAGCGGATGAAAGATAAACTGGCAGGCACCAAAAAGAATTTTTCTGAGAAGATTAACCGTGCCCTGTATTACAAAAATCTGGATGAAAATTTTTTTGATGAGCTGGAAGAAAGTTTGATTCTGTCGGATATGAGCATTGAAACGTCAGAAGCCATTATCGACCAGCTGCAAAAAGAGATTAAACAAAAGGGGATTAAAAAAAGCGAGGAAGTTTTAGGGCTGCTTGAATCCATTATGACGGAGATGGTCACGGTGACGGCGGCTCCGATGCAGATGCCGGCCGTGATGTTGGTGGTCGGGGTCAATGGTGTTGGGAAAACCACCACGATTGCCAAATTGGCTCAGCGCTATAAAAACGAGGGAAAGACGGTCATGCTGGCGGCGGCGGACACCTTTCGGGCGGCTGCGGCAGAACAACTGGAAGCCTGGGCAGAGCGCATCGGTGTGGATATCATTGCCAGTGCATCGGGAGCCGATCCGGCATCGGTTGTTTATGATGCACTGCATGCGGCACATTCCCGACATGCGGATGTGCTGATCTGCGACACGGCCGGACGTTTGCACAACAAAGTGAATTTGATGAATGAACTTGAAAAGCTCAGCCGGATCATCGACCGGGAGGGCCAAGGCTTTGATGTGCACAATTTGCTGGTGGTTGACGCGACAACCGGGCAAAATGCTCTGACCCAGGCACGCACCTTTAATGAAGCCGTGCATTTAAGCGGTATCGTGATGACGAAAATGGATGGCACGGCGAAAGGCGGTGTGGTGATTCCGATGATTAATGAATTGAAAATCCCCGTTGAATATGTGGGCCTCGGTGAAGGCGCGGATGATTTGGTGCCCTTTGATGCCCGCGAATTTGTGAAATTACTTTACGATACCAGTGATTCGGGCGCGTGAACGGCCGCACATGTTTCAAGAAAGCGTCAAGACAAATTGTCAAGAAAAAAGCTTGACAAAGAGACGGCGAATCTGTAAAATATAAAAGCTATCGGAGTCAAAATAGAGATGCAGAATAGAAATGAAAAGGTCCGAGAAAAAGTTGAGGAGCAAATTCTCTTCGATTTTTATGGTGAGCTTCTGTCGGAACGATTGAAGTTGGTGCTGAGCTATTACTACAACGAGGATTGCTCCGTTTCTGAAATTGCGGAACTGACACAGATGACGCGGCAAGGGGCATCCGATGCGCTTCGACGCGGGCGTCGGCAGCTGAAGGTCTATGAAGAAAAATTGGGTCTAGTCGCACGTTTTCGCGATAATCGAAAACTGATCAGCGACACGGCGGAGGAAATGGCCGGCGTGATGGATGATCCTCAGATCGGAGAGAACGCGAAACTGCGACAAACGCTGGCAGATATTGCGAACAAAATTCGGCAATTCGCCGATGCATTTTAAAAGGCTGGTGAATGATGGTATTTGAAGGATTGAGTGAAAAATTTCAAGACATCTTTGCTGGTATGCGCCGCAAAGGGAAATTGGATGAAGCTGACATTAAAGCGGCGAACCGGGAAATCAAACTGGCCCTTTTAGAAGCGGATGTCAACTTTAAAGTGGTCAAGCGGTTTACCAAAGCCGTTAGTGAGCGGGCGCAGGGCGAAGAGATTTTAAAATCGCTGACACCTGGCCAGCAATATATTAAAGTCGTTAATGATGAAATGACTCGATTGCTCGGCGGCGAAATCAAACCGTTGGAGCTTCAGAAAAGCGACTTGAATATTTTCATGATGGTTGGATTGCAGGGCGCCGGCAAAACCACGACGGCCGGTAAAATTGCCAATCTGCTCCGGAAAGAAAACAAATTGAAGCCTTTGCTGGTGGCCTGTGACGTTTATCGCCCGGCAGCCATTGATCAGCTAAAGGTTTTAGGCGAACAGCTGGATATTCCGGTTTACACCATGCCGGGAATGAAGGAACCGCGGATTATTGCCAACCAGGCGATCAGTTATGCCCAAAAACAGGGGTATAATTTGGTGATTTTGGACACGGCAGGGCGTCTGCAAATTGATGAACGCCTGATGCGTGAACTGATGGATATCAAGGAGTTGGTCCATCCTACGGAAACCTTGTTGGTGGTTGATGGTATGACCGGTCAGGAATCAGTCAACGTTGCGAAAAGTTTTGATGACCAGTTGGACATTTCCGGAGTGGTGCTTACCAAATTGGATGGGGACACGCGAGGCGGTGCCGCCTTGTCGGTTACTTACACGACCGGTAAGCCGATTGTTTTCATCGGGAGCGGCGAGAAATTATCGGACCTTGAACGCTTCCATCCGGATCGGATGGCATCGAGAATCCTTGGTATGGGGGATGTATTGTCCCTCATTGACAAGGCTCAGGAGATGGTTGACGAAGAGCAGGCCCGGGCGATGGAAGAAAAAATCCGAAAGGCAACGTTCGATCTGAGTGACTTTTTAGATCAGCTTCATCAATTGCAGAAAATGGGATCCCTTACGAGTTTGCTCGAGATGATGCCGGGGATGAACAAGAAAGCGTTGGCCGGGCTTGATATGGTCAAAACCGAACAGCAGACGAAACGGACCGAGGCGATTATTTACGCGATGACGCCGGAAGAGCGGGCTAAGCCTGAAATCATCAACGGCAGCCGCCGCAAACGCATTGCTAATGGCAGCGGTACCAGCGTGGCGGATGTCAATCGCCTGCTTAAGGGGTTTGATCAGAGTCGTAAGATGATGAAGCAGATGGGCGGTATGGGAAAGGGCCGCAAAAAAGGCCGTATGAAATTGCCGTTTATGTAAACCAGGGTTTACTGAACATAAATTAGAATATTGAAAGGAGAAAAACAATGGCAGTAAAGATTAGAATGAAACGGATGGGTAAAAAGAAGAGTCCATTTTACAGGTTGGTAGTCGCGGATATTCGCGCACCGCGTGACGGTAAATTCATTGAAGAAGTCGGCTACTACAATCCGACCGCGGAACCGCCGGTTGTTAAAATTGATGGCGATGCTGTGAAAAAATGGATCGCCAATGGCGCAAAACCTTCTGACACTGTGAAAGCACTTTTAAAGAAAGAAAACATCATCGACTAATTAGGAGATAGGCATGAAAGATCTGGTTGAAATTATCGCCAAAGCTTTAGTCGATCATCCCGATGAAGTTGAAGTGACTGAAACAGAAAAGCAACACGAGATTTTTGTGGAGCTTCGTGTTGCGGACAGCGACATGGGCAAAGTCATCGGCCGTCAGGGGCGCATTGCCAAAGCCATTCGCTCTGTGTTAAAAGCCGCCGGCACCCAGCAGGACAAGCATGTTTTGCTCGACATTGTGGATTAATGATTAAAGGAATGATTCGTGAAAGCGGGTCATTTTTTTATAAGCCGCTGTTTTCAGAATAGCTGATTGGGAAAAAGATGAGTGGCAAAGGAATGAAAGAGATCAACATGAAGGATTGGTTGACCATCGGCCAAGTCGTGAATGTTCATGGCATTCGCGGGGAAATAAAAGTTGCACCCATGACCGATGATGTGCAACGTTTTGATGCATTAGATCAAGTGTGGCTGATGCATCCGCGCAAGGAAGAGAAGAAGGCTTATGCCATTGAATCGGTTCGTGTGCACAAGGGGAATGTGCTTATCAAGCTTGCGGGTGTGGATAATCGCAATGCCAGCGAGGCGTTGAAGCAATTCCATGTGATGATTCCCCGGGAGCAGGGAGAGCCGCTGGGGGATCATGAAATTTATATTGCTGATTTGATCGGAATGAATGTGGTAGATTGCGCCCGGGGGGAGATCGGTGTGGTGGCCGATGTGCTCACGACAACGGGCACGGTGGATACCCTGGATATTCGTCTGGCGGGAGGCCGCAAACATTTGTATGTTCCTTTTCGCCGCATTTTTTTCCCGGATTGGGATTTGGCGGCCGGTGTGCTTTCGGCAGATATTCCCCAGGATTATTTTGAACTATGAGTACTTTTTATTTTGTGACGCTTTTTCCAAAGACGATCGCAACGTATTTTTCCGAGAGCATGATGGGCCGCGCCGTGGCCAATGGGACCCTTCGGATTAAAATTGTCGATATCCGTTCCTTTGCGCACAACAAGCATCGTCGAGTCGATGATTATCCCTATGGTGGCGGTGCCGGCATGGTGATGCAGGCGCCACCGGTGATCCGAGCGATTGAAAGCATTCCGAACCACGATCATTATCCGGTGATTTATCTGTCGCCGGGGGGAAAACCGTTTGATACCGGAGAGGCACGGTCATTGGCGCATCAGATGGCAGCGGCCGAAGGGCTTATTTTTTTGTGTGGGCACTACGAGGGAATCGATCAGCGCGCGCTGGATCGCTGCGTGAGCGTATCTTATACGATCGGGGATTATGTGCTGACCGGCGGGGAACTGCCGGCGCTGGTGATGTCTGATGCCATTGCGCGCCATCTGCCCGGCGTGCTTGGCAATGTCGAGAGTCTTGAGGAAGAGTCTTTTGAGCATGATCTTTTGGAATACCCGCAGTATACAAGACCGGAAATGGTTGATGGGGTGGCGGTGCCGGAGGTGTTGCTGTCAGGGCATCACGCGAAAATCGCCGCCTGGCGTCATGAGCAGGCACTCAAAAAAACCGCGGCGCAGCGCCCGGATCTTTATCGGAAATATCTGGCCGAACATCCGCCAAAAACCGGCAAAAAATAAGGCGGCATGGCGAGAAAGTGCTTGCAAATGCCGGATCCTTAGGATAAAATATTAACGTATGTTAACACGCGATGATCCTCTGGTCTCAGGACGAATGATCGTCAAATCATCTTAATATAAAGGAGCTGTCATGGAAATTTTAAAGCAAATTGAGCAAGCGAACATGAAAAAGGATATGCCCCCTTTTAATGTCGGAGATACCGTTCGGGTGCATGTGCGCGTTATCGAAGGCAAGCGTGAACGTGTTCAGATGTTTGAAGGCGTGGTTTTGAAAAAGCAGCACGGTGGGATTCACGAAACCTTTACGGTTCGCAAATTGTCTTCCGGCATCGGCGTTGAAAGAACTTTCCCGGTACATTCGCCGAAAGTGGCTGCCATTGATGTGCTGCGCAAAGGTAAAGTCAGACGTGCAAAACTGAATTACCTGCGCGATCGCGTCGGCAAGGCTGCCAGAGTCAAGGAAAAAGCATAAGCATCAAGGGTCCGGTTGCCGGACCCTTTTCTTTTAGGCACATAAAGCGAGGAGATTCAATGGTAAAGCAAAAAAAGAAGACAGATGTCAATAGAGCGGGCAAGAAAAAATCGGAAGCACAGGAATGGATCATTTCTATTGTGGTGGCAGTGAGCGTCGCGGTGATTATTAAGTTATTTCTTTTCGACTTCGTGATGGTGCAGGGCAGCTCCATGTATCCGACGCTGAAACAGAGTGAACGCTTGGTGATCAATAAACTCGAATATGAGATCGGCGAACCGGCTTACGGCGATATTGTGGTGCTGCGCTATTCGCGGGGGATCGATTATGTCAAACGGGTGATTGCCAAAGGCGGCGATACCATCGAAATTAAAAATATGAAGGTGTACCGCAATGGTCGTTTACTTAAAGAGTCTTATATCAACAAAGAATCCTACGGCGATTTTGCCAAGGTAACAGTGCCGGCAGAAAAATACTTTGTAATGGGGGATAACCGTGCGAACAGCTCTGACAGCCGTTATGCGGATTTGGGATTTGTGGACGAAGATGATATGATCGGTCATGTGATTTTCCGCTTCTGGCCCTGGGGGAAAATAGGGAGTATTCAAGATGGACATTGAACGGAAGAAAATTCAGTGGTATCCCGGGCACATGGCAAAGGCCGGGCGCCAGATCGGAGAGAAACTTAAACTGATCGATGTGGTGATCGAAGTGCTCGACGCCCGCGTGCCTCGAGCCAGCCGAAATCCGGGGATTTTTAAAATGCTCAAGGGCCGCCGTGTGAGCCATGTGATCTTGCTCAACAAATCAGATCTTGCCGATCCCGGCATGACCCAGAAGTGGGCGGCATCATTTTTGGACACACCTGGGATTGATGCGGTTTTGCCCTTCACAGCCTTTGACGGCAAAGCGAAAAAGAGGCTTATTGACACGTTACATCAGGTTAATACCCAAGAGAAACGTCTTATCAAATGCCTGTTGTGCGGTATTCCTAATGTGGGCAAGTCGGCGATCATCAATACCTTGGCGGGCAAGAAGAAGGCACAAACCGACAACAAACCGGGCGTGACCAAGGGCCAGCAATGGATTCAAACCGGGTCTGATATTTTATTTTTGGATACGCCGGGCATTCTCTGGCCGAGATTTGAGGATGACGTTATCGGCACCGAATTGGCGTGGATCGGTTCAATCAAGGATACGATTTTTGAGAAGGAAAATCTTGCCGGCGATTTGATGCAGTTCATGATTTCACATTATCCGAAACGGTTGGAGAAACGTTATGATCTCGACGTGATGCGTGAAAAGCCCGCTTGGCGGTTGTTTGATGAATTATGCGAAGGCAAAAAGCTTTTGATGCGCGGCAATCAATATGATTACGCCCGGGCGTCGCAAATGCTGCTGACGGATTTTAAAAACGGCAAATTGGGAAGGATCACCATTGATGATGTTAAAGGATGAGGTGGCCGGTAGTTCTGTGGCGGCGATTCGTGAACGCGTGAAGGCATTGCCCGAAGATTCAATACCTGTTTGGATTGAGGCATTGAACGCGGATAAACGCAAGGGAGTCCGCGCCATTGGCGAACAACTTCAGAAAAAACAGATGCGTTTAAAGGCGGCGATCGCGAAAATCCACGAGCACCAGGCTATCGAGCGCGCGGCGCGCGCGCAGGGATACGCGTTGATCAGCGGCATCGATGAAGTGGGCCGCGGCCCGTTGGCAGGACCGGTGGTGGCGGCTGCCGTGATTTTGCCGGAGACCTCAGCCATTGCAGGTATCGACGATTCTAAAAAAATCTCTGCAAAGCGCCGAGAAACATTAAACGCGGCGATTCGCGATGAAGCGTTGGCCATCGGCATCGGTGTTGTGGATCCTGAAACCATCGATGCGATGAATATTTTAGAGGCAACCAAGCTCGCGATGACCAATGCAGTAGCGCAATTGGTCCCGCGGCCGGACCTGCTGCTTATCGATGCACTGAAGTTGCCGTCTCAAATTCCGGTTCAGGCGGTGGTACATGGTGACGCCCGATGTTATTGCATCGGGGCGGCGAGCATCGTTGCCAAGGTGTATCGAGATCATTTGATGCAGGAATACGCCAGGACCTATCCGGAATACGGTTTTGAGCGCAATATGGGCTATGGCACAGCGGCACATATTGAAGCCATTCAGACCTGTGGACCGACACCGGTTCACCGCCGAAGCTTCATTACTCATTTTGTTCAGGAGTGATTTTTGAACGACAAGGGACAAAACAAACAAAAGGGCAATCGGGCGGAGCAACTGGCCGCGGATTATCTGTCGCGCGAAAAGCGGCATCAGATTCTTGCGCGCAATTATCTGACGGCGTTTGGCGAAATTGATATTATTTCCAAAGATGACGAGACATTGGTTTTTACGGAAGTGAAATATCGGGAAAATACCGATCACGGTCTGCCGGGTCAGGCTGTGGGGAAGGCTAAACAGCGTCACATCATTCAAACGGCTCTTTATTATTTGCAGGAAAACGCCGTTGATGACCGCGCTTTGCGTTTTGATGTGATTGAGGTTTGGCAGAGAGATAAAGACCGATTGGCAATCCATCACATCGAAAATGCTTTTCAGGCAGATCGTGATTATTGAACAATGCAGATTGCATTGAAGAAACCTTTCGAGGTTTCTTTTTTTGTGGTTGTTTCGAGCGGCATCATCATGCTTAAAGATAAATAAAAAGTAGAAAAATGATTGACAAACGCTTTTTAATTGCGTAAAATATAATTGAAACTAAGAAATGATCGGGAGGGCGACATGAAAGACTTAATTATTATCGGTTCAGGACCGGCTGGATTGACAGCTGGTATCTATGCCGAACGCGCGAAAATGGATACGATCGTGATTGAACGCAACTATATGAGCGGCGGTCAGATTATTGATACTTATGAAGTTGATAACTATCCGGGGCTGCCGGGTATTAACGGCTTTGATTTAGCCCAGAAGATGCGTGAACACGCCGATAAATTGGGTGTTAATTTCGTCAACGCAGAAGTGAAACGTGTGGAAGATTTGGGTGATGTCAAACGCATCTATACCGATAAAGAAGTTTATGAAGCGAAAGCGGTGCTCTTTACATCCGGCGCCGGGCACAGCAAGCTGGGGATTCCCGGCGAAGATACTTATGGCGGTAAAGGCGTTTCCTATTGCGCGACTTGCGACGGCGCTTTTTATCGGGGCAAAGATGTCGCAGTAATCGGCGGCGGTAATGTTGCTGTGGAAGATGCCATCTTTTTGGCAAGAGGCTCCCGAAAGGTGTATGTGGTGCATCGCCGAGACGAACTGCGGGCGATCAAGTCCCTGCAGGAACAGCTTTTCGCGATGGACAATATCGAAATGGTCTGGGATTCGGTTGCGACAGAAATTGTGGGCAATGATGGCAAAACAAGCGGCGTAAGAGTTCACAATAAAAAGACCGGGACAGACAAGGTGCTTCCGGTGGACGGCGTCTTTGTGGCCGTTGGGATTGTGCCGAACACAGAGCTCTTTAAAGGCATTTGCGCCATGGACGACAGGGGATACATCATCGCCGGCGAAGACGGCAAGACGAATACACCGGGTTTTTTTGTGGCAGGCGATGCCAGAACCAAACAAGTGCGTCAGGTTGCGACAGCAGTCGGCGACGGCGCATCGGTGGTGTCTTCCATCGATCGGTATTTAACTACCGGAGAATGGTAAATCGACCAGGTGAGCAGATAAATTGTTATTTGCATAAAGAAAGGAAAACAACAATGAGCATTTATGATTATAAATTAGTAGACGGCCAGGGCAACGAAGTATCGATGAAAGACTATGAAGGCAAGGTGGTGCTGGTGGTGAACACCGCGACGGGTTGCGGCTTTACTCCGCAATACAAGGATATTGAAGCCATTTACGAAAAGTTTCATGATCAAGGGCTGGAAGTCATCGACATTCCGTGCAATCAGTTCGCCGGTCAGGCACCGGAATCCGATGAAGAAATTCACGAATTTTGCCAACTGCATTATAATACGCAGTTCCCGCAGATGAAAAAATCGGATGTGAACGGCGAGAACGAATTGCCGATTTATACCTTCCTTAAGAGCCAGAAAGGCTTTGAAGGTTTCGGCAAGGGGCCGAAGGCATTGGCTATGAGTGCGATGCTCAAAAAGATCGATAAGAACTACAAAAATACTTCAGATATCAAATGGAATTTCACCAAATTTTTGGTCAACCGAAGCGGGGAAGTGGTTGCTCGCTTTGAACCAACCCAAAAAATGACTGACGTCAAAGAAGCTGTTGCCGCTCTGATCTAACAGGTGACGAATCGTATAAACATTTATGAAAAGCCTCACTTTGTGAGGCTTTTTGCTTGCATATCAACAAAGTTTGCGAGGTCAGAGGTAATGCATTTGGATGGAATTGGGAATCCAGAGAAAAACTTGACGGCTTAAAAGGGCTGTGCTATTATAATACGGTCAAGTTTCGAGGTGTGGCGCAGTTTGGTAGCGCACCTGGTTTGGGACCAGGGGGCCGGAGGTTCAAATCCTCTCACCTCGACCATTTTATGTTCAGGGAGGGCCTTTAGCTCAGTTGGTTAGAGCATCCGGCTCATAACCGGCAGGTCCAGGGTTCGAGTCCCTGAGGGCCCACCATCCTTGCCCAGATAGCTCAGTCGGTAGAGCAGGGGACTGAAAATCCCCGTGTCGGTGGTTCGATTCCGCCTCTGGGCACCACGAAATGAATCCTCATTAAGAGAACGGACATCAAGCGGTGTCGGTTCTTTTTGTATGCCGAAAATCATGCGTTAGACACATGATTCCGGAGACCTTAAAGGTTTGAACAAAAAAGCCATCCTTAACGTGTTCTACTTTGAATTGTGTTTACACGTTTTACGTATCCGTTAATAGCAGAGGGCTTTGCCCGTCAGATGACAGCCACGCGTTTGACGCGTGGATGGGTTTGTGCATTAATATAGGGGGAAATTTTGTCCGCCTTGATGGTGGTTAAAATATCGGAGGGATCGGCGGTTAGCGGCGAAAGAATTGATTTTGAATTGTCATGTGAGGAAATACGGTGCTTGTGTTATAATTTGTACATTCAAACAAAGATGTTGATACCTTGATGAAGTGCTTAAAATAATAAGTAACAAAAGAAAGAATAATGAAAATGGCAAACCAAACGAAAAAAGCAATATTAATTGACGGGAACAGTATTTTATTTCGAATGTTTTATGGCGTTCGCACCATGACCAGCTCGAAAGGGGTGCCAACCAACGGGATCTTTGGCTTTGTCAAACTCCTTCAGCAAATTCAAAACGAGATGCAGCCCGATTATCTGGCAGCGGCCTTTGACATGGCGCAGCCGACTTTCCGCCATCAACGCTATGATGCCTATAAGGCGGGGCGGGATAAAATGCCGGAAGAGCTCATAACTCAGCTTGACCTGATTAAAGAGATATTGACGCAGATGCAGGTGCCGGTGGTGATGCTGGCGGGTTATGAAGCGGACGATATCATCGGGACGCTGGCAAAAAAATTTTCCGGGAAAGGGGTTGCGGCAAAAATTATTACCGGGGACCGGGATTCCTTTCAATTGGTGGAAGATCAGGTGCATATTTTATATACCACCACGCGAAGCGGCAACCAGTTTGTCGAGGTGGATCCGGTTTATATTCACGAAAAATACGGCATTGAACCGATTGAACTCATTCAGGTAAAAGCCCTGATGGGGGATCCGTCGGACAATATTCCCGGCATTAAGGGGATCGGCGAGAAAACAGCTCTTAAATTTGTTAAGCAGTACCATACCGTGGACGGGCTGTACGAACATATTGATGAATTGAAAGGCAAGCAGAAAGAAAAGGTTGCAGCGGGTAAAGATGCGGCCTATTTAAGTTTGTTTTTGGGTGAAATCGATGTGAAGGCGCCCATCGAGATGGATGAATCGGATATGCAGATGCGAGATCTCTTTAACGAGCAGGTGGTCGAAATCCTCAAAGAACTTGAATTTACGTCGATATTAAGAAAATTATCCGCGCCGATGGCGCTGCCGACAGGTGATGCAGCATCCGTTGCGTATTCAACCGTGGGCAGTTCTAAGGATCTTTACTTTTTATTGACACAAATTGCCAAGGAAGATCAATTGCTGTTGCACATTATTCAAGAGGGTAAAGCGCTTTGGGCCGCCTTTGAATTAAAGGGGCGCTACTATTACGTACCGGAAACTGCACTGGTTGAGGCGTTGCTTGGCGCTTTGAACGATTTGCCCAACGCCGATGCTCTGGGGATTGTGGGACACGACCTGAAAGCACTCACACACATCTTTGAAGCACAAGGCGCACAGCTGGTTAAAATGGATTTTGACACCTATGTGGCGGCCTATTTGCTTGAACCGGCAGACAATCGTTATGACTTGAAATCGCTGGCGGCTAAATATTTGGATCAAACTATTGTCGGGGAAGAAGAATTATTGGGCAAGGGACGCACGCGCAGGGCGTTGGCTGAGATCGCAGCACCGGAACGTGCGGCGTTTATCGTGGGCGAATGCGCGGCGATCCATGGGCTTCACGCGGAATTGGCCCATCAGCTGGAGGAAATGGAGATGACAGCGCTCTATCAAAAGATTGAGTTGCCATTGATTCCAGTTTTGGCATCGATGGAGAGCATTGGCTTTAAAATCGATCAGGAACAGCTAAAAAATCTTTCGGCTCATTTTGAAGCGCGTATCGAAACCCTGACCCGGCAAATTTATGAAGAGGCTGGGCAGCGTTTTAACATCAATTCGACCAAGCAGCTGGGAATGATTTTGTTTGAAGAGATGGGCCTGCCGCCGATAAAAAAAACCAAAACGGGATATTCCACCTCGGTGGAAGTGCTGGAGCAATTGCGGCCGTATAATACGATTGTCGACGATATTTTAGAATATCGCACAGTGACGAAATTGGATTCGACCTATGGCCGCGGACTGATCAAATTGGTGGATCCCGAGACAGAAAAGATTTATTCTCATTTCAACCAGACGGTCACGGCGACCGGGCGTATCTCATCCTCGGATCCGAATTTGCAAAATATTCCGGTGCGTACCGATTTGGGGCGGGAGATTCGACGCGTTTTCGTGCCGTCATCGCCCATGTGCGTTTTGGTGGACGCGGATTATTCACAAATCGAGCTGCGGGTGCTTGCCCATTTGACGCAGGATGAAAATTTGCTAGAAGCTTTTGCCAAAAATCAGGACATTCACGCACGAACCGCATCAGAAATTTTTCAGGTGCCCCTTGAAGATGTGACCAGAGAGCAGCGAAGCCATGCCAAAGCCATTAATTTCGGACTGATTTACGGCAAGCAGGCCTTCAGTCTCGGGAAGGAACTGGGTATTGGCCGCAATCAAGCACAGGATTATATCGATATGTATTTTTCGCGTTATCCGAAAGTTTATGCTTATATGAAAGCGATTCGGGAAGAAGCCAAAACCAAGGGCTATGTCACAACACTTTATGGCAGACGGCGGTATATCCCGGAAATCCAATCCCGCAATCGCATGATCGTGCAGAGCGGCGAACGTATGGCTTTAAACACGCCCATTCAGGGGAGCGCCGCCGATATTATGAAGATTGCGATGGTTAAGGTATACCATCGCCTGGCGAAAGAAAGTTTCCGTTCGCATTTGCTGCTGCAGATTCACGACGAATTAATCATTGAAGCGCCGGAGACTGAGTCTGAAAAAATTTTACGTCTGCTGACGGAGGAAATGGAAAACGCGGTATCGTTGTCGGTGCCGTTGGTGGTGGATGCGCGCATTGGGAAGTCCTGGTATGAACTTAAATAATCAACCAAAAGACACGCCGATGATTATTGGCTTGACGGGCGGCATCGGATCGGGCAAGAGCACGGTCTCCCGCTATCTGCGCGATGCCTATGGCTGTCCGGTCGTCGACGCCGACGCGATTGCTCACGCCGTGACGGCACCTGGCGGCAGGGTGTTAATGGCCATTGCCGAGGTTTTTGGAGCTGATTTTGTGACTGCGTGCGGCGAACTTGATCGAAGAAAAATGCGGGCTTTAATAGCCAAAGATGTGCATGCAAAAAAAAAATTAGAGGCCATTGAGCATCCGATTATTCAGCAGGCAATTTTGGAACAGTTTGAGGAACTTCGGCAGGCGAAGGTACCGCTGATCATCTACGATTGCCCGGTGTTCTTTCAGGCGCATCAGGAGACCTATGTGGATGTGGTGGCGGTGGTTATTTGTGATAGGGCTATTCGCATTGCGCGTATCTGCAAACGAGACGGCATTGACGAAGATTTGGCAAATCGGATGGTCGCACTTCAGATGAGCGACGCTGAAATGACGGCCCGGGCGGATGTGGTGTTCGACAACAGCGGTGAAACTTCGGATCTATATCGCTGTGTTGACCATTGGATGATGGTGTTAAAAAAGCACGAAAAAAAATGAAAAAATGCTTGTAATTTATTCATTGTTTATTTATAATATATGTTGTTCTGATTTAAATGGTCTTGCGAGGATGGTGGAATAGGCAGACACGCAGGTTTGAGGGACCTGTCGCTCTTATACAGCGGTGAGGGTTCGAATCCCTTTCCTCGCACCATTTTGAAGAGTGGTGTTAAAAACTTGACACGTGCCTCAGCGTCGAGTATAATTAGCACATTACTGCGGAAGTGGCTCAGTGGTAGAGCATCGCCTTGCCAAGGCGAGGGTCGCGAGTTCAAATCTCGTCTTCCGCTCCATTTGGTAACATACCGTTCGTGCTTCGAGCGGTTTTTTTATTGTCTGGAAATTAGAAAATAAAGTAGGGTAATCAGATGAAACAAGAACAATCGTTTATCAATACTGATCAATGGCTTCAAACAATCAAAGATAAATGGCGTCACCGAACGCCAGGATATTTGTCGCGCATTCGGCATGGAACAGCCGCCGTGGTGATCCCTTTAATTGAAACAGACCGAGGCGTCGAAATTTTGTATGAAGTACGCTCCGATGCATTGATGACACAGCCCGGGGAAGTGAGCTTTCCCGGCGGGAAAATTGAAGCAGGAGAAAAACCAGAAGCAGCAGCCGTTCGGGAAACGATGGAAGAATTGATGATCGAACAGGATCAGATCGAAATATTGGCGCCAATGGATGGGGAGAACGGGCCGTCCGGAGCGCCTATTTGGCCCTTTGTCGGGATGCTTCGCGATTTTGAAGGGACATTTTCCAAAGATGAAGTCGATCATCTATTCTCAATTCCGATAAATTGGTTTTTAAAACACGAACCGCTCAAACATAAGGCCGCAATGGTGACATTAACCGATCCGGATTTTCCTTATGACCTGCTTCCCGGCGGAAGGGATTATCAATTTAAAAAAAGATATCGGGATATTTTATTTTATCAGACGGAAGAAGCGGTGATTTGGGGGGTCACGGCGCAAATGACCTATTCTTTCGTTCAATTTTTGAAATCAAAGAATATGGTATAGAAATGTTGTTCCGAAGGGGATTAACACCTAATAAGACAGGGGAAATAATCTGTGCGGAAATGAGCCTTAGAACAGGTTAAACAGCTCTTTATGAACGGTTAAGCAGTTTAAGCAGAGATGGTGATATTCAAGGGTGAAGGCAATTCAGTCGTCAATTTGGAAAAAAGTTTTTAGAAAATGATGTAAAAAGAAACGGATTTTTGAACCTTTGCGGAACGCCAAGATGAATACAAGAAAATGCGTTTATCAAAAGGGTTAGATAGCTTGAAAGTGGGAGTTTTTAGAGCTTGAGGGTGCTTTGGCGTCATTTTTGCGTTTAGTTTACGGAATCTGGCGACAGCATTCGCTGCTGAGTTTGATGGTAGCGGCGGAGAAAACAACAACAAAAATTTGACAACGCATTCTGACAACAGCATCAAGCAGAATTGAAAAGTTTGATAACAATCTATACTGCAAATCTTGCGATAATTTCTTGAAATTTGGGAAACAACGTGCTATTCTGTTAGAAGTAGCTAACCAACGAGAAGAGGGCGGTGCCGCAAATCTGTTTCATAATAATAAATTTTAGGTTGGCAGGAAGATAATACGATAATATGGCGGACAGCGAGTCTCGGTAAGCGCCTTGAAAACGGCATATTTTTTTCGAATATTAGTTAGCTATATCTAATAAGGGGAGACTGTATATGTATATCCATGAATATGGCGATAAAAAGGAGCCGACAGTTATTCTCCTTGCGCCTATGCTGATATCAGGAGAAGATTTATACAAGCTGATGAGTCCGCGCTTTAAAGGGCAGTATCATATCATTGCGCCGGATCAGGGAGGACACGGAAGAGCCGGAGCGTACATCGGTGCGGATGAGGAATACAGCGAACTGAAATGCTTTCTCCTGAAACGGGGATTCAGACAAATCTCTCTGCTATATGGGGCTTCGCTCGGCGGCACTGTGGCATACAGACTTTTTCTTGACGCGGATTTCGAGGTGGCGCATGCATGGTTTGACGGCATCATGCTGAGCAGGCGTGCCGGGTTTGCTGAATGGTTCATGAGAAACATGTTCAGGAGCCGAAAGAAGAAGCTTGCCAGGACACATGCCGAAGTATCGGAGCGCCTTGTGAAGATGTATGGATACGACTTTGCAAGAATGATGACGAAAAACTTTGAACGGGTCACGCTGGAGGATATCAATGCGATTTGTTATGCCTGCTGTCACTATGACCTGCGGGAGCTGACGGACAGCGAACAAAAAAAGCTGCATTTTGATTTTGGTGAAAAAGACCTTGATTTGAGATATTCAAAAAAAAACCATACCTATCTACATGCCGAAAGCGGAACTGACAATTCGCAAGGGTCATGTCCATTGCGGATACATGGCGGCGCATCTGCAGGCGTATGTGGAACAGATCGAAGCATTTATCAGGAGGACATAAGCCATGAAGAAACGAGAGCATTTGCCGATGCTTGGCGTGGGGCCGATATACGTTTGCGGCATAACGCTGCTGACGATTGCCGCTGTACTGGCGAGAAAGCTGGCGATTTTTTCTTCCGGCGAGTTGAAAAAGATACATATACCGCTCATGGTTTTGGGCATATGTCTGATGATACTCGGTGTTTTTATATGGATACAGGCCGTTGTTGTATCAAGAGTTGATGACCATATCAAGAAAAATTATTTGACAACAACGGGAATATACGCGTGGGTTCGCCATCCGATTTATGCGGCTTTCATGATCCTGTGTACAGGCGTGTTGCTGATGGTCGGCAATGCTTGGTTTCTCATCCTGCCTTTTGTTTACTGGCTCTTCATGACTGTGTTGATGAAGAACACGGAGGAAAAGTGGCTGAGGCGCTTGTATGGGCAGGAATACGAAGTGTACTGCGAGCGGGTTAACCGATGTTGGCCGTGGCCGCCAAAGAAAAATAAGTAGGCTGAAATGATGCCGCACAAGGGAGAACGTACACACCAATTTTCCATGTCTCTGTTCACGCAATATCTGATAGAAAAGTATGCAAGAAGTTTCATGAAGCCTATTTCTATTGCGTGTGAAAACGATTATTTGATACTTGCTGCTCATCTCGTCGTGGCTCCGTAGGGTTATATGTTGGCAATCGGCGGCGATACATGTGATGATCGGATCGTTTCGGACGGAGTAAAAGGTCCGAAGAGAGGTACGAGATGAAAAAATAACATGACGACAAAGGATTCTGTTTGCAGTTCCGGGCTTGCGAATTACAGCGGCATCATGCGTATACATACCGGCTTGAGTATGCTGCCTGTGGTATTCAATGCAAGTACGGCGGACTCAGATACGGTCGGTCGGCAGCACATCGTCCTGCTTTTTACGATTGTATGGTGTCATTCTCTTGGGCAAACACACCATTCATATTGTGCGTTTCGATCCGGATGTTATCAGCAGCAGGAATGACAATGGGCACATGTCCGTGCGGAATTATAATATCGGATTAAAAAGGCTGGATAAAAACCGTACGAGGTACGCAGACCGGGCAGAAATAGATACAGGCTGGAAGGCGGTATTCGTTTGGCTGTGGGTAAATGCTTTTTATACATACCGGCAGAGAAGATGGATACGTCCTGTTGGAGTGGTGAGGAGGCGGAAAAAATGATTACAACAGTTATTTTATCCATTGTTGCGACGGCGGGTCTGTTTTTGCTGCTGCTGTCCGCCGTGGCGTTTATACAGGACAAACGCTTCTTTGCGTCTGCACCAAAGGAAATACAGGCGGTGATAAAGGAAAGAAAAGAACGTTTTCCTGGCGCCCATGCGCTTGGCTGGCTGCTGATGGCGCTGTCTTTAATGATTATGTGGTTGGCGCGTTTGCCTTTGGCGGCTGGGACGGCATCATAAAGGGGTTTACCTTTTGGCAATTCTTCCAGAGGTTTTTGACCATGCTGTGGCTTCTAAAAGCTTTTGATATCTTGTTTTTTGACCCGTTTCTGCTTTGCCACAGCAATTTTTTTCCGCATTTTTACCCGGAAATAAAAGAATATGTGGGACCGCAGTAGTTCGGGTTTAACCGTCAATCGCATATGATACAGATTGCTGTGTGCCCGGCGGTTGCCCTGCTATCAGCCGCATGTACTCTGTTCTTTTAGAATGGAAGTTACACAGAAGCAGAGACGAAACAATGATTGAAATCGAAAGGAATACGCTGATGGAAATGCCGGTTATGCCGCTGTATGGCAGGGCTGTTTGCTTAAAAAGGTATTCGGATATCTTTAAAGACGGCAGTGCAGAGCAGGTTATCGGGAATATCCATTTTGATTTCAGCCAGGCCGGAGGACGGTCTGTTTGTTATCAGCGGAGGCATGCTCATATATTTTTATATCCGAACAAATAAAGCCTTTGTTTGTCCATCTTGCCGAACGGTTTCCTGGCGGCAGCATTTCCTTTGATGCGGAAAATCAAAAAGGTGTGAAGTCTAATAAAATTATTCGCAAGAGCGGCAATACCGATTCGCTGGTTGTGCTTGCGGTTGATAATGCGGCGTTGATGTTTGCACCATGGACAAACAAGTTCGAAAAAGTAACCACCTTTGCAACCCCGCCGGAAAAAAGTTGGGAACGAGAGAAAAATTGCGTTTTTTACCAAGATCATGCTAAAAATGGCATTCAAAATGGGGTTCCTGAAGTTCGTGGAGAATTCATTCGTATAAGATGCCAAAACGTTGAAAAGGAGAAATTTGATTATGGGACTGATGAAAAAATTTTTTAACCAGACAAGGAAGCCTGAGGGAAAACTTGGGAAAATGATGCTCTCCGGTATGAATTCTGGCCATGCAAAGCTGGCAGACTGGGGTATGGAACATTTGCCGAAGATACAGCCCAAAAATGTGGTTGATCTTGGCTGCGGCGCAGGAAGAAATGCAGGCGAGCTTCTGAAAAAATATTTGGAGGCTCATGTGCTTGCGGTTGATTATTCGCCGCTGTCTGTTGAGAAAGCGAAGAAATACAATAATGCGGAAATTTCCGCAGGCAGATGCGCGGTGCAGCAGGGTGATGTTTCTAAGCTTAACCTCTCTACGGCATCTTTTGAGCTTGCTACAGCTTTTGAGACAATATATTTCTGGCCGGGACTTGAAAATTGTTTTTCCCAAGTTATTAACATTCTGAAACCGGGCGGGTATTTTATGATTTGCAATGAGTCGGACGGAATTGATGCCGTAAGCAAAAAATTTGAGCGCATCATTGAAGGCATGAAGTGCTACACACCGAGTGAAATCGAAGCTGCATTAAAGACGGCAGGATTTTCCGAGACAACGAGCGATCATCATCCGTCAAAGCCATGGATTACGGTGTTGGCAAGAAAATGAAAAAAAGACATCTATGAAGAAGATGGTGGATTATGCATATGATATTGCTGCCAAGAAAGAAGTTTCTGTCATTTTGGACACAGACGATAAAGACAAGAGAGAGCCCGCGATACGAGCATTTTGGGGTGAAGCTGAACAGAGTGAGAAATGGCGGGGGAAGGATTCCATATGTATGACTTGATCAGAGAAATGCAAAGGAGATAATAGAAATGAAACCAGATTACAAAAATTGGGTTCCGAAATCAATGTTAAAAGTTCTGGTTGCTGGAACTATAGCTGCATTTTCACTTTTTATGTTATTTGGCGTGACAGAGTTGTTTTTGCATGGAACGGCAAGAATTATTTGTGCGTTTGTCTTTGGGATTGGAACAGTTGTCCTGCTGTTTTTTTCTGCTTGGATGTTTGCTCTGCACAGAGTCTTTGACTACAACGGGAAACGCAGACTTGCCAAAACGATTGTGGATGGTTCATCGGCATATGTTGACATCCCGGAAGGTGGCATAGGGCTGGATGTAGGCTGTGGGAGCGGGGCATTGACGATTGCATGTGCAAAACGCAATCCAAAGGCGAAGATGATTGGTATAGATCGCTGGGGCAGAGAATATGCATCCTTCAGCAAGGCACTGTGTGAGAGCAATGCGGCAGTCGAGGATGTGAGGAATGTATCCTTTGCTCAAGGAAATGCGCTGAAGCTGGATTTTGAAGATGAGACTTTTGACGCGGTCACCAGTAATTATGTTTATCACAATATCCCAAGCAACGACAGGCAGGCTATTCTGCTGGAGACGCTCCGGATTTTAAAAAAGGGCGGCACTTTTGCCATCCACGATCTTTTTTCAAAAGCGAGATACGGGGATATGCAGTCCTTTATCGGTCAATTGAAGGATTTGGGGTACGAAAAAGTGGAGCTGATCGATACGGCCAACGGAATGTTCATTGGCAAAACAGAGTCGCGGTGGCTGGGACTTTCCGGTTCGGCACTGCTGGTCGGGAAGAAATAAGCGAAGGAGGCTCTTTTGTGAAATATGTTATTAGCTATTTTTGATCCGGCGGCGGAGCGTATCTGCTTTCGGCTGGATTATGACTTTGAGACGAAAAGAAACCGGATAGGAAAATTCACTGAGAAATTTCTTTGTCGGCAATTTTATTAAGAGTATTCCCAAGCGGTGTTTGGGAAGCTTTGCTGCTTGGTTTGGCGGGAGCGGAGGGGTTGAATCTGTCCGGAGACCGGCTTCTATCTACGCGGTGATCGCTGGGGGATCGATATAGAAAATACGTAAATGCTGGTCGGCTTGCTTTTGTAGGCGATAAAAAAAGCGGAGCAACGGATGGAAACGGCTCATGGATGAAAGAAAAAGAGGGGAGACAATGATAAGATGCCAAGCATACGGCACAAAATGCTCAGTGGTCTGATTCGGCTGACCGGTATAAAAAAGAGATTGGACAGGCAGGGAACAGCGTTTGATGAACTGTTGGAACGATACAGAGTAAAGCAGAAAAAACCGTTGAAAATTCCTTACGGAAAAATGTCAGATTTTCATATAGAAACGAAGGATATTGGAGGGACAACCTGTTATGCAGTGCGGGTCAAAAGATCTTTTTCGAAGAAAGGTGTTTTGTATCTGTTCGGAGGCGGCTACATTCTGCCGCCCGATCCCGGCGATATCATTCTCTGCGGACAGATTGCACAGAATTGTGATGCGGAAGTGTGGTTCCCCTTGTACCCGATGGCGCCGGAGCATCGGCTTGCAGAGACAGTACAATCCACACTGCGCGTGTACCAGGCAATGCTTGAACGATATGAAGCGGCAGATATTCGCTTTTTCGGAACGTCCTCCGGCGGAGGTCAGGCAATGGCGTTATGCGTTTATATAAAACACGAGCAAATAAATGTGCCGCTTCCGGGAAAGCTGGTGCTGCAGTCTCCGGGTCTTCAGCTGCCGCCGAGTGAATCACAAAAAGAAGAGATGAAAAAGCGAGAAAAGATGGA
>NZ_GL622359.1:470630-491792 GCF_000185505.1 Pseudoramibacter alactolyticus ATCC 23263
TCGGTACAGGACGTAATGATTCCGCCGCGCTTTTTTGACCGTATAGCACATATGCTGGCAACAGGCGATGAAGCATATTTGCTGAGTCCCATTCTATGTGATCTGACCGGATTTCCATCAATTGACGTCTTTTATGGAACAAGGGAGGTCATGATCGCTTACCTGCCGGATATGAAAGCAGCTTGCAAGAAGCACGGTGTGCCGTTCAAGGCGCATATTGGCAGGGGCATGATGCATTGTTGGGGAGCAATGGAATTTGTGCCGGAAGCAAAGACTGTTCGGTGCGAGTATTTTGCGGCACTGAAATAAGCATATGGCAACATGAAGAAGAAATAAGAAGAGATCAAATCAAGGACAAAAACTTTAGTAAAAATGATATAATATATTATTAAAAATGTTAGAAAAATATAGGATAAGGAGATGAAAATGTGAATACCAATTGGACGGAAATATTAAATAAATATATTCATAAATTAATTAGTCCTGATGGCAGACAAACTTATGAAAGCAAACCATACTTAGTTAATCTTATGTTTAAATTAGCTGAATTGAAAAAAAGTGATAGGGTTATGGATATAGGTTGCGGTTGGGGAAATTTTTCAAAGGCTTGTAGTGATTTTTCAGATGAAGTTATAGGTATTGAGCCAAATGCAGATAATCTACAGGAAGCTATCAATCGTAGCGGTGGAAATGTGAAATACATTCAAGGAAGTTTTGAAAAATTAAATTATAACCAAAACGTTAATAAAGTTATTAGTATGTTAGCATTTCATCAAGTGCCATGGGATTATAAAGAAAAGTCATTAGAAAATATTTCAAAAGTACTTGCAGATGGTGGTTATTTTTATTTGTGCGATACCATGATTTTATTTGATCCAGAAGATGATCCTGAACGGTTTGACAAGGTTTATAGGTATCTTCTCAAAGAAACGACTCCAGATGAAATATATAAAAAAGATATTGAACCTTATCTTGTAAGCAGTGAAGCATATACAGTGAATGACATGAGGGAAAATAGTCCAAAGGATAACTGGTTTTACTCTATCAAAGAAGCTGAAAATTGGGCAGAACATGCAGCATTAAAATTAGTAAAGACAATTGAGCTTTGTCCATTTTTTGGAGTGGCCGTATTTCAAAAGAAAGTAAAATGATTTTGGCGCTTTTTTAATCGAAACAATCAATAAAAGTTATAATACAACAAATCAAGAAACGGTAAATCAAAAAAGACTTACTGTTTTTTATTGATCGAATTATCAAAGAAACTTGCCTTATGACCTTGACAAATTTTCCGAAAATATTCGCAGCGATGTTAATGACAATATTTTAAAAACACTTGACCGATATACCGGTATACTATATAATGATGCTATCAGATGTAATTCATCTCTAAAATACCTAAAAATAGGGGAGGATAAAATGGCAAAAGTTGGGTTTATCGGTTTGGGGATCATGGGGAAACCCATGGCGTTTAATCTGTTAAAGGCCGGTGTGGATCTAATGGTCAACGACATTAACGGGACCGCGGTTGCGGAAATTGTTGGTGCCGGCGCCGTTTCGGGAACCTATGAAGAAATCGGAGAAGCCTGTGATGTGATCATTATGATTTTACCGAACGGTGACATTTCAAAATCTGTGTTGTTTGACAAAGAGGGGCTGGCTAAAGCACTGCGTAAAGGTGCTGTCGTCTGTGATATGAGTTCGGTAACGCCGGTCGAATCAAAAGCTTGCGCAGAGGGCTTGAATCCTTTTGGGGTTAGCTTTATGGATGCGCCGGTATCCGGCGGAGAGCCGGGAGCCATCGCCGGATCGCTAGCCATTATGTGCGGCGGTTCTCAGGCAACATTTGACGCGATGAAGCCGTATTTTGACATTATGGGAAATTCTGCAATTTTGATCGGAGACATTGGTTCGGGATCTGTGACCAAGCTTGTCAATCAGTGCATTGTGAACAACACCATTGCGGTGGTTTCTGAAGCGTTTGTGCTGGGCACGAAAGCCGGCGCCGATCCGGTAAAGGTTTATGAAGCGATCCGTGGCGGGTTGGCCGGCTCTGCCGTTTTAGACGCCAAAATCCCGATGATTGTCGATCGCAATTTCAAACCGGGCGGTAAAATCTCGATTAATCACAAAGATATTAAAAACGTGGTGAACACGGCGCACGCTTTGGATGTACCGGTGCCATATTCGGCGCAGCTGTACGAAATTTTGCAGACGCTGAAAGTGCACGGTCATATGGATGACGATCATGGCGGCATCGTACAGTATTTTGAAAAATTGGCCGATGTCGAAGTCAAGAAAGTGACGGATTGAAACCATGGCATTAGATGCAAAAATTTTAAAGACTTTTCCGTCGGTCGACGAAACCGCAGTTGATGCGTTGCTTCAGGCTGAAATTGCTAAAAATCAGAAAAAAATTGTCGTGCTGGACGATGATCCCACCGGGGTTCAAACCGTTCACGATATCTCGGTTTACACTAATTGGACGAAACCCGCCATTGAACAGGCCTTTGCAGAGAGCAATAACTTATTTTATATTTTGACGAATTCCCGCGGTTTTACGGCAGAACAAACCACGGCGGCGCACGAAGAAATCGCTGCGGCAGTCGATTCGGTTGCAAAATCAACAGGCAAGGATTATCTGTATATTTCGCGGTCCGATTCGACGCTCAGAGGCCATTATCCACTGGAAACCATTTTGCTCAAGAAGGCATACGAGGCCAATACGGGTCGGACGATCGACGGTGAAGTCATGTGTCCGTTTTTCAAGGAAGGCGGCCGTTTCACCATTGACGATGTGCATTATGTGCAGGATGGCGATCAGTTGATTCCTGCCGCGGAAACGGAATTTGCCAAGGATAAAACCTTTGGCTATACCAAAAGTGACATTAAAGAATATATCGAGGAAAAGACGCAGGGGGCTTTTAAGGCGGCACACGTCATCAGTATTTCACTTGATGATTTAAGAGCCTGCCGTTACGACGCGATTGAAGCTCAGTTGATGTCCGTGTCCGATTTTAATAAGATCGTTATGAATGCGATCGATTATTGTGACGTGAAGGTCTTTTGTGTAGCGTTATTTCGAGCGATGGCCAAGGGGAAAAACTTCATGTTCCGCTCTGCCGCGGCGCTTGTGAAGGTGATGGGGGGCGTCAGCGATCAGCCGTTGCTTACCCGCAAAGATATGGTTGTTCAGGAAACGACGAATGGCGGCGTGATTGTCGTTGGGTCCCACACGGAAAAAACGACCAAGCAGGTTGAATATCTCAGGGGGCATCCAGCCATCGATTTTGTCGAGCTGGATGCAACACTGGTTAAAGACGATGCGGCCTTTACTAAAGAAGTGAATCGTTGCCTTGCTGCGGAAGAAGCAATCATTCAATCGGGAAGGACGGCCTGCGTTTTCACCACGCGTCAGCTGATCACTGCAGATACCGGCGATAAAGAAGACGATCTGCGTTTGGCTGTTAAAATTTCGGATGCTGTGCAGTCCCTGGTTGGCCGGCTGTCGGTGGTTCCCAGTTTTGTTATCGCCAAGGGCGGGATCACTTCCTCGGATGTGGGCACCAAAGCACTGGCCGTTCAGCGCGCGAATGTGCTGGGGCAGATTGAGCCGGGGATTCCCGTCTGGCAAACCGGGGATGAAAGCAAATTCCCTCTGACCCCTTATGTGATTTTTCCGGGGAATGTCGGCGGGATCGAAACTCTTCGGGATGCAGCAGAAAAATTGATGGCGTAAAGGGCTGTCCGCTTGTATGGGAGGCAGTGGATAAGCTTGGGTTTTAGGATATGGGAGAACCATACAGAAAGCATAGGCGGAGAGATGAATTTAAGTGTGTTGATTGCGGCTTTTTTGGTCGCTTTGATTTTCGTTTTAATAACCATCATTAAGTTTAATTTGCATCCATTTTTGGCATTGCTTTTTGGTGGCATCATCATGGGAGGATTATCCGGCATGGCCCCCGGGAAAATTGCTGAGGGTTTGTCGGCTGGCTTTGGCAGTACCATGGAGTCCATCGGGATTCTCATTATTTTGGGCGTTATTCTTGGCGAAATTCTTCATGTGACGGGATGTGCAGAGCAGATTGCGGCACTTTTGTTGAAGAAAACAGGAACAAAACGCGCCGCGTTAGCCATCAATATGACAGGATATATTGTTTCGATTCCGGTCTTTTTTGATGCCGCGTTTATCATTTTGGTTAACTTGGTAAAATCTATTTCAAGAAAAGGGAAAATTCCTTTTGCGACATTGGTTTGTGCCCTTGCCGTGGGATTAATCACTACCCATGCGATGGTCGTCCCAACACCGGGGCCGGTTGCAGTTGCTGGAACGATGGGATTGAATATCGGATTCTTTCTCTTGTATTCAATTATTGTTTCCATTCCGGCTACGCTTGCCGGGGGCATCGCCTATGGAAAGATGCTCGGACGGCGCCCAGAGTTTAAAGATGACTTTGCTCAGGCTTTTGAAGACGAAGAAACAGACAGCGTTGTGTTGGAAAACAGCCGCGACAAGCAGCCTTCGGGACAACTGGGAATTTTTCTAATTATTTTACCGATTCTGATTATTTTAGTGGGAACCATTATTACAATGGTTTTTCCGGAGAAGAGTGTTGTCTACGCACTCTTTGCTTTCATCGGCAATAAAAATATTGCACTTTTGATTGGTGTCTTGGCTTCTCTCTTTTGCCTAAGAAAATATCTGAAGGAAAGTTTTGACGATTTGGTAACAAAGGCAACGACACAAGCGGGTTTCATTCTGGCAATAACCGGTGCCGGCGGTGCATTTGGACAGATTATTACCAACTCGGGCATCGGCAAAGGTTTGACAAATGGCATGATGGGGGCGGTAAGCGGGTCGACTATTGTTATCTTGTTGATGGCTTATGCTGTCAGTTTGGTGCTTCGGGCAGCACAAGGTTCGACAACAGTGGCGCTGGTAACAACGTCGGCAATTTTTGCTTCTGTTATTTCTGGCATGCCAAACGTGTCGCCTGTTTTGGTTGCCATTGCAATTTGTGCTGGCGGCATAGGTTTATCTTTGCCAAATGATTCGGGCTTTTGGGTGATTAACCGATTTGGCCGATTTAGTGTAAAGGACACGATAAAAATTTATACGGCCGGTGGAACAATCGCATCGGTCACTGCGATTATCTGCGTGGTCATTATAAGTTTGTTTCAAGGTGTTCTGCCTGGATTGTTTTAAATGAATTTGTAATAAATTTAGGAGGAAAAATTATGGCATTCCAATTCTTATCACACATTTTGGATCCCGATGGTTACGCATGGCCGGGAGAACCGGTGGTGAAGACCATACAGTGTACAGACGTTTCGGACGATTGTCCGTTCTGCAGTTTTGTTTCGGAGCTGCCGAATCACTTTGGCACGCACATGGATGCGCCGCGTCATTTTGTGAAAGACGGGCTGTCCATCAACGAACTGCCCATCGAATATTTTACACACACCAAGGTGGCACTGCTTGAAATCCCCAAGGGACCTGTGGAAGGCATCTATAAAAAGGATCTCGAACCCTTTGCCGACATTTTGTCGACGGTATCCTGCGCATTGATTCGGACCGGCTTGGAACAATACCGTGACACCGATCAAAATATTTACCAGAATCAAGGCGCTTTTATTGCACCGTCAGCCGGCGACTATTTGACGGAAACTTTCCCGAATCTTAAAACCATAGGGATGGATTTTCTTGCCATCGGATCGGCATCGGACAAGTGCCCGGAAGGGGAGCTACCGCCGGATTGCCATCGTCATTTACTGGGGTATTACAGCGGTAAATTCTGCACCGGGATTGAAGATATGCATTTATCCGATATCCCCAAAGGTGCCAGGATTAAATTTTTCACCAATGCACCGCTGCGCATTAAAGGTTTGGATTCCAGTCAGGTGGTGTGCATCGCAGATATTGAAATGTAGGGACAAACAAAAATCCCGACTGAAAAAAACAGTCGGGATTTTTTAATGAAAGCAGTTTGATCTACCATAGATAAAGCAAAGTCAGCAAGGGCATGGTCACGATGCAAATTAAAGTTGTGATGACATTGAGGGAACTGGCATAATCGGCATTGCGGCTGTAAAGCTGGGCCATCTGTGGGATGGTGGCACCGGATGGGGCAATCACAGCCAGCAGGCTGACCAGCAAAATCATCCGGCCTTGGGGAAGCAAAGTATGAAGCGGCGTGTATTTTAATATCAGGAGAATAATGGTCGGTAAAACAATCATTTTTAATGCAACGATCCAATAAATGCGGCGGTTGGTGAAAAGCTTGCCCCATTGAACATTGGCCAGGATCATACCGATGGCGATCATCGAGATGGGTCCGATCATCGCAGCGACGCCAGAGATGGTGTTGGCAATAATGCCGGTCAATTTGATCCGGCAGAAAAAAAGCGCAGCACCCAAAAGGGTAGCAGCAATGTTGATATTGCCCAAGATCTGAAGCAGGTTAAAATTTTTTTGCCGCTGCATTATGGCTTTGCCATGAGACCAGAGCAAAATGCCCTGGACAAACATGAAAGCCGAAGCGTAGATCACCCAGGACGTGCCGAGAATGGCTGTGACCAGCGGGACGATCAAATTGCCGGCATTGGAATAGAGGATACTGCCCGTTTCCTCATCTGTCAAATGAAGAGGGCGTTTAAAGGCATAAGTGATGGCAAAGAGCAAAATGTGAATGAGCACGGCGGCGGTCAGCGCCAATAAAAATCCGTTGCGGACAGTGTTTGTGTAGTGAACCTGGAAGGCTTTAATCTGCATGCAGGGGACGACCAGATACAGGCAAACCGTTGACAGAATTTTGCTGTCGTCCGATTTTAGAAATCGGCTTTTAACAATGGCGCAGCCCATGCCCATCATGAGAAAGAGAACGAAAATTTGTTTAAAAAGCAGCAGTGCAATCATAGGGCCTCCCAAGTTGTATGAAATAATGATCTTTATTATTGTAGCGTATTTTAGATGACTTGTGTCAATATTCGCGGGATTTATGACACGCAAAACTTGTCTGGCACTGCAAAACAGCCTATAATAAGATATCAGCAAAAATAAGGACCGGATAAAGTGATGAAAGCAAATTATCTTTTACAGGAAAAAGCCTACGAGACCATTAAAGAAATGATTAAAAACGGGGAACTTGAACCCGGAGAGATCTATTCGTTGAATAAAATGGCGAGCCAGTTTGAAATTTCGAGAACGCCGTTTCGGGATGCGGTGTTGCGCTTGGAGCAGGAGCGCTATGTGGATGTATTGCCAAGCAAGGGATTTCAGGTGCACCTGATGACGCGAGAAGATATTGTAGAGACGTATCAAATGCGGGAAGCGCTGGAATTTTATTGCCTCAAGCACTTGATGGCCAACCAGGATACGGAAGATGGCCAATTCTTTTTGCATAAACTGGAAAAAAAAGTGAAGGCTCAGGCGACGATCATTAACGGGGACAGAAACGCGGAAGCTTTTGCCCGCAAAGATTACGAATTTCACCGATCGATGATTCAATCGCTGCACAACGAATCGATGCTTGCCATCTATCGGAATTTTATGTATCGAATTTTCTGGCTGAACGTTATGTCGTTTAAACAACCGGGGCGCATCGACGATACCTTAACGGAACATCAGCAGATACTGAAAATGATCTATGATTGTGATTTAGAAGCGTTGGCAGCTTTGCTTCACGAACATCTGTTGGTGGCGGAAAAGATTAATTTGCGAAATATCGAAGCCAGAAATGAAAATTAGAGAAGAACATTAAAAAAACCGCTCATTAATGAGCGGTTTTTTAATGCATTACCAGGCATCAGCCCTTTTAAAAAGCAGACGGCTTTGAATGGTCAGCGTCTGAATCGTGTCGATTAAAGCGTCGATGGTATGGATCTCATTGCGGTGCATGATCAGGTACTGGCCGATGATCAGGCTGATGCGGCAAGCTTCGTATTGGTCTTTTCGGCTGGGCAACGTATCGAAATCCGGCAGGGGAACACATCCGCCGACACGGCTCATAATCTGGCAGCCGATAAAACCGATGGCCTCGTGAAAGAATTGTTCCAACAAATAATCACAATAATCGTCAAAGCCCCGATACGTGGAGCGAACATCCTTTTGCCAGCAATCTTTAAAGACCTTGCGATAGCTTTCGAGGAAACCCCGGATATAATGCAAAGCCCGGCGGCGCATGTGCTTGGCTGATTCTGCGAGATCGGCATCGTCTATATAAAACCAGCGCAAGTATTCATAGATGAAATTGCCTATCAGATAGCCGGCATCCGCCGAACAGGGTCCGACAAAGGCATATTCCATATCGATGGTTTTGAGGTGGTTATCATCAATCATGATATTGGATGTATGAAGGTCAGAATGAATCAGGCATTCGGATTTGGCCATATAGATATGACGAAGTTTGAGCATTTCGGTTCGGAATGCATGGCTTTTCCACGGAATGTCACCCATTGCCAGCCGAATTGGATCGGCGTTTGAATCGCTGTGGGGATCACCCAGCGGGTGTTCGTCGTGGAGGAAGAGGATTGTTTCAAAAAGATTGCGCATTTCGGGATTGGCAAAGTGAGCGGTGAGCTTTTGATGGAGATCCGGCGATAGATAAAGTTCCGATGTGTAAAAATTATTTTTGGCCACGAGTTTCCCGATCATATAGGGGACTTTTTCCGGAGCGTGGCCGGCCATCATCTCAAAACGAAGAATTTTGAGATCACTGCAATCCTCGCAAATATAAAGATGATTGGCGGCATCCACCCAATAGATTTTCGGAATATATTCCGGGGTGATGGCGTACTTGATTTTCAAAATTTCGGCTTCAATGGTATTGCGTTCCGGAAGATACTGCATTTGAATGTCGCGGGTGGTGTTAAAGGTGCGGGCGTAGTTTCGGGCCTGTTTGACAATCACAGAGCGATTGGTGACTTCGTCCCACACGCGAAAAACAAAATTAATAAACCCGTCGCCGTCGGCCGTACTGCCATTGACGCCGATTTCGTAGGATTTTAAAATGACATTGTCCGGGAAAAGTCTGGTCTCCTGTTTAATATAGGGAATGACGCTTTCTGCGGTTAAATTTTGATAATCCATTGCAGCCTCTTCTTTACAAAACGATAAATCCACTTGAATCCATTAATAATGTAGCATTGAAAACGTCTATAATAAAGGCAGAAATTGGAGAAGATATAGCAAAAAAGTATTTAAAAAGACATGGTGACGAAAAAAATGTGCAAAAGAAAACGCCCCGAGCAAATGCTCGAAGCGTTGGCGGCTTAATTTTTGTGAATCAGCAGATAATTGATGAATTGTTCGGCGGTGCGTCCGGAACGATTCAAATGCCGTAATTCCCATTGAATGGCCTTTCGGTCCAAATCTTTGGAATCGATGTTAATGCCGGCGATTGCAGCCATTTGGTGCACAATGCTGAGATATTCTTTTTGATTCGGCGCGGTGAAAGGGATCACCAATCCGAAGCGGGAACTCAGACTGAGTTTTTCTTCAATCACATCCCGCTGGTGAATAGCGTCAGTGCGTTCGCTCATGGTTTCTGTGATCAAATGCCGCTTATTGGACGTTGCATAGATTAAAACATTTTGAGGGTTATCTTCAAGAGATCCTTCCAAAATATTTTTAAATAGTTTAAAATCGTCTTCTTTGTCATCAAAAGAAAGATCATCGACAAAAAGAATAAAGGGATAAGGGCGGTCTTTAATGGTGGCGATAACACCGGGAATGGCCCCAATCTGATCCTTTTTGAATTCGATCATGCGCAGTTTGGTGCCTTTAAAGGTTTCGAGAAGGGCTTTGATCATCGTGGATTTCCCAGTGCCCATATCACCTTGAAGCAAAACATTCAGACCGGTATAATGGTCGATAAAGGATTGGGTATTTTGAATTAATTCCTTTTTTTGACGTTCGACGCCGACGAGGTCGTCCATCGATTTATAAATTCTCGCGGGGATGGGGACCAATACGCCAGTGTCGTCGATTTTAAAACAAATATTATTTTCGAAAATACCCAGGCCGTAATCGTGAATATAATGGTTGACAGCAGTGAAAATCACATCAATATCTTTCGCTTCGAAAGCACGGGCGATGGTGTCATGAGGGGGTATAGGAAAGAAAATAACAGCGTCGAAAATATTATTTTCATCCAGATCAGTGAATGCTAAAAAAGTTTGCCAATCAAAATGATACAAGCGCGTCAGAATTTGAAAATCTGCCAGCATGCTTCCTCTGAAAGGATGGTTTTTCTGAATAATCCCACGCTCGAAAAGTCGGCCCAAGGGGTTATCGTCGCCGATGACAGCCGCGACAATCCAGTCTTTCCAAGGCGTTTTAGCGTATTGATAGGCTTCGCTTTTATCAAAACTGTAGGCCAGAAGGGCGGCCTTCAATTTAAAATAATCATCTTGGATCAGCACCGTATTGCCAGGCTGTGACTGATAATCCTTGGCGAGCTTTCGGAAAAGGATCATAATCGGATCGTTTAAAAGATCACGGAAGAAAGAGAAGGATTCGACTTCCGGAAAAGTAATGGTAGATTGCATAGAGACCTCGATTCAATTAAAGTTTGAATTTGGGAAAATGATATATCATAATTAAAAAGAAGTAAACCCATTCAAACGATCAATTTTATTTTTTTAAAGGAGGATTTGATGGGGCAGAGATTTATCGTGGACGATCAGGGAAAAGTAAGTCGTATCGCGGATAACGCTCCGGAGACGAAACAAAGAAAAAACAATCGGCATCGGCTTATCTTTGACGTGGCGATGGATTATTTATCCTATCGCGACCACACAGAGCAGGAGATGGTCGAGTATTTGGGGAAAAAAAATTATACGGCGAAGGAAATCGCAGTTTGCATGGCAGAGCTGAAAAATTATGGTTACGTGGACGATCAAGCTTATATCGCGCGGGTATGCGAAGAAAACCAATTGTATAAACATTTCGGAAAGTCGCGGTTGCGCTGGGAACTCAAACGAAGAGGGGTGTCTGAACAATCCTTGCATACATTGGAGGATTATATTTCAGAAGACGATGAGATAAGGAATGCAAGGGCAGCCTTTGAGACCGCAAAGGACAAATATCGCACAGATACCTATGTTAAACGCAGGCAAAAAATAGCGGCATGGATGCAGCGGCGTGGTTTTAGCTTTGAAACCATTCGCCCGCTTTTGGCTCAGGTTAATCGGGAAGAAGATCAGAATTTTGATGAACAAAACGAGACGGATTCGGCGGCGCTTGAGCAGGATTATGCAAAATATTACCGGATGCAAAGTCGAAAGGGATATCATGGATGGGAGCTCAAGGCACGAATCAAGCGTAATCTAATGTCTCGAGGCCATTGCAGTACAGCTGTGCAAGCTATGATGGAACAGCATACATCAGATGGTGATTTTGATGATGAACAGAAAGATTAAATAGGCATTTGAAAGGTCGATAAATGAGGATTGTAATAATGGAGCCATTGGGAATCAGCAAAGACGCTTTTAAAGCGTTGGCAATGTTGCTTCGCGCAGATGGCCATGAAATCGTGGCCTATCCAAATCGTGCGGCAACAGCCGAGGCGCTGATTGAACGGGTTTGTGATGCAGACGTCGTTATTTTGGCAAATCAACCCCTGCGCCGCGATGTCCTGTCCCATTGCAGCGCGCTGAAGATGGTCGATGTTGCCTTTACCGGGGTGGATCATGTGGACGTGGAGTATCTGCGCGAGCGGAAGATTCCGATCTGTAATGCGGCGGGGTATTCTACGGCAGCCGTAGCGGAGCTGACGATGGGGCTTGCCATCGATTTGTTCCGAACGATTTCCCTTTCGGATCGCACCCTTCGGCAAGGATCAGGGGTCTTTGCAATGGGCAGAGAGTTATCGGGAAAAACTTTTGGCATTATCGGAACAGGGGCCATCGGTTTGCATGTGGCCCGACTGGCGAAGGCTTTTGGTTGTCACCTCATAGGGTTTAGCCGCACAGAGAAGGAAGAAGCCAAAGCTCTTGGTGTTTGCTATGTCGATTTGGACACCTTGATGTGCGAAGCGGATTTGATTTCCCTTCATGTGCCGATGACAAAGGCAACGGCCCATCTGATTGGAGAAAGTGAAATACAATTGATGAAACCGGATGCGGTTCTTATCAATACAGCGCGGGGACCTTTGGTGGATTATCAGGCATTAGCGGATGCCTTGAGCACTCACCGCATCGCTGGAGCGGGTATTGATGTATTTGAAACAGAACCGCCATTGCCAGTGGATCATCCGTTGCTCAAAGCACCGAATTGCATATTGACGCCGCACATGGCTTATGCCACAAAGGAAGCTCTTTATCAGCGGGCCGTGATAGTTTTTGACAATGTTCGATACTGGCTTGAAGGCAATCCACAGAATTTGATTTGACAGGGAAGCAGGACTTGTATGCTCAATGAGAAAATAACCGATAAAACCCCGATGCTCGAAATTTTGGAAAATGTTGACCCAACAATTATTGCTGATGATAGTGAAGTAGATCCGCATAAACAAGCGCAGCATCTTTTGAAAGAGATGTTTGATTTACAGATGGTCTATCGATCGGCCATTCGGGAGATCAGCACCAAGCTGGAAATTTTGAATGATGAATTTCAAAGTCTGCACGAACGCAACCCGATTCACACCATGAGTTCTCGGGTCAAATCGCCGAAGAGCATTGTTGAAAAATTGGGGCGAAAGGGCTATCCGATTTCGGTGGATTCCGCAGTTGAAAATTTAAACGATATTGCCGGCGTGCGCGTGGTCTGCCCTTATATTGAGGATATTTATGCCGTCAGTCAATTGTTAAAATCCCAGGATGACCTTGAAGTTTTGCGAACGACGGATTATATTAAGAATCCCAAGCCCAGCGGTTATCGCAGTTTGCACATTGTGGTCAAGGTGCCGATTTTTTTGTCGGATCATAAGCAGCCGGTGAAGGTGGAGGTGCAGATTCGTACAATTGCCATGGATTTCTGGGCCAGCCTTGAACATCAGCTGCGTTATAAATCGGCGAGTAAAGTGGTTCCGGAAGTGACGGCCGCAGCGTTGAAAGAATGTGCGGATACCATTGCTGAGACGGATCGCAAAATGCAGGATATTCACAATCAAGTGATTCGATAGCCGGCGATTACAATAAGAATTCAACAAAAAACTCCGCTCCCAATGATATGTACTGATATGCACTCTCCTTGCTGCGTGTCCAGTAAAGAGGGTGCATATTAAAAATTGGGTCGTGGAGTTTTTATTTGTAAATCTATTGTGAGAGGTTTTATTCGTAGCGCAGTGCGTCGATGGGGTTGAGCTTGGCTGCCTTGCCAGCCGGATACGCACCGAAGAAAATGCCGATCCCCATGGAAAAGAGCACAGCAGTAATGATTGACGACAGTGTAGGGTAGACTTGAATATGAAGAAGAATGCCGCCCAAGGCACCGAGGCCGCCGCCGACAGTGATGCCGATCAGTCCACCGATAATGCAAATGATGATCGCTTCGATAATAAATTGTAGCCGGATATCGGCGTTGCTGGCACCGAGAGCCTTGCGAATGCCGATTTCCCGGGTGCGCTCGGTGACGGAAACAAGCATAATATTCATAACACCGATACCGCCAACCAGAAGGGAAACGCCAGCGATCAGTGCAATGCCGGTCGAAAGGGTGTTCATTTGCTGATTGATCTGATCCGCTTCTTTTTCAATATTGATGGTTCCGATATGAAATTGCGTATTGTTGGCGTAATATCGGGTATTGAACCACTGGCGAATATCTTTGCTGAGCGATTCCGTGTTCGCATCAGATCGGACGGTAACGATCATTTCGCCGTAGTTGGCAGTTGTGCCGGTTAGATTGGCAGCCATGGTCGTAGGAATATAGACGGTGTCAGCAGTGTTTGACATATTGGATGAAAAGGGATTTTGATCACTTTTAGCGTTTTTATAAACGCCGATGATTCGAAAATCGCTGGTTGCGGTATCGCCGCTCACCGTGACATGTCGCCCGACGGGATCCGCATGTCCGAAGGTTTTAAGCGCCTGAGAATGAGATATAAGGGCCACCGAGCGGGTGTTGTCGATATCGTCGTTGGAGAAGAAACGCCCGGAAATCAGCTTGACTCCGCGAAAATGTAAATAGCCGGCGTTGGCGCCGGAAAGGGTGACTTTGCTCTGGCGAAGATCGTCGAGATGGCCGCTGCCCCCTGCAGTATAGACGCCGGCATCCTGAATGCGCCCGGCAAATTTGGTTTTAAAAGCCTTTAGCATGTCCTGGGTGATTAAATCTGCGGATCGGGGTTCTATGGCTGCTTCGCTGTTTCGGGCTTCAACACTCACATCGATGGATTTGCCCGCGATATCTTGCAGGGATTGGCTGAGCGATCTGCTGATGGCAGAGCCGATAGAAGCAATGGCGATGACGGAAGCAATGCCGATGATGATGCCCAGCATGGTCAAAATTGATCGCAATTTATTGTTTTTCAGGCTGTTGATAGCGAGACCGATATTTTCCCGCAGGTTCATGCACGGCCTCCTTTCGACTGGATGCCTGGACGGTCGCCGATGATGCATCCGTCCTTGATGGTAACGACGCGTTCGGCTTCTTCGGCAAGCTCTGTATTGTGGGTGATCAGCACAATGGTTTTCTGTTCTTGGCGGTGGAGGTGATGAAAAATATCCATGACCATGCGGCCGGTGTGAGTGTCCAGCGCGCCGGTGGGTTCATCTGCCAGAATAATCGGCGGATCATTGGCCATGGCGCGGGCAATGGCCACACGCTGATTTTGTCCGCCGGAAAGCTCGTTGGGGTGGTGATCGGCCCAGGCGCTCATCTGCACGGATTCCAGCAGGGCTTTAGCTCTTTTGTGACGTGCCTGGAGTTTGGTTTGTCCGTAAAGCATGGGCAATTCAACGTTGCTTAAAGCCGATGTGCGCGGGATGAGGTTAAAAGATTGGAAGACGAAGCCGATCTTTTGATTGCGAATTTGCGAGAGTTTTTTGTCGGCGACGTCATCCATCATCAACCCGTCCAGGGTGTAGGTGCCTGAGGTGGGACGGTCCAGCGCGCCGATGATGTTCATCATCGTGGATTTGCCGGATCCTGACGGGCCGACGAGGGCGACAAATTCGCCCCGATAGATGGTTAGATCCACATTGTGCAGAACCGTTAATTCGTTGGGCGTGTCAATAAAGTATTTCTTGACAATGCGTGCCATCTGGATGACAGGTGGTCGCTTTGTGTTTGAAGCATTTGCCATATTATCTCCTTAATGCTGAATGCGCACGCGCTGGCCATCCGACAATTTCGCCGGATTGAGAATGATGAGCATGTTATCCCGCAGGCGATCGCTCTGCACTTCGATTTGTGAGTCAGATTGAAGCCCCAAGGTTACCGGCAGGGCATGAACCACAGCTGTGCCGTCCTTTTTCTTGGTGGCGTAAAAGAGTTCATCCGCATTTTTTTCATTTTTTGTGATCGCATCAAACGGAACGGAGAGCACATTTTGATGTGTGGCTACGATGATTTCCTGGTGTGTTTTCATGCCGATGCGCAGTCCGTCGGTGGGGCGGTTGATGTTGGCGCTCGCTTCAAAAATTGCCGAACTGTCTTTAGCAGTTGCTCCGGCGGTGTCGTTATTGCTGTTTGCCGTTGCCGCGCTGCCGATTGATTCGCTTCCCTCAGCGGCGGGGGAAATGCTGGCGACAACGCCTCGGTAATGTTGCCGATTGGTGCCTTCGGCAGTAATGGTGACCGCTTTGCCGGTGGTCACACTGGCAATATCGGCTTGTTTGATTTGCATGATTACTTTAAGATTGCCGGTGTTTTGAATGGTAAAAAGTTCACCGTTGGCAGGCGCGCCTTTAACGGCGCCAATATGGGTGATGGTGCCAGCAATGGGAGCATAAATGCCGGTCGTTCGGCGCGTCTCTGCATTATAAAGGGTGCATAAACGGGTGCCGCGACTTACGTTGTTATTTAAACTGACATCGATGTATTGCACCTGTTGTCCGGAAGTATCGCTGACTTGGCGCGTGGTCTGACTGGCCACATAGCCATCGGCGGTGATGGTCCGGGTTAAGTTGGTGCGTCGAAGCGAGGTTGCCTTAACCGAGGTTAGCTTTGGATGTTGCTTTGAGTAAAGGGCACGTCCGCCGATGATGGCTGCCAACAGAATAAGGATGAAAATGATGAGCCATTTTTTATTTTTGGGAATGATTCGGACGTGGGCGGAAATTTTGGATTTTAAAGACATGAAAAAAACCTCTCGTTCTTTTGTACTAATGTTATAATACAATAGGAAAAAACTAAAAGTCAAGAATAATTTAAATAAAAATAAGCGATCTGCTCATGATGGCGTGTTTTCTGTTTGTTTTGAGCTGTCAAATATGAGAGAAGCCAATGCATGCAAAACCTTGCAACACAGGCTGTTAATCGGCGGTTTGAAGAGGCCTTTGAACGTGCGGACAAAACGCTCTTTTACCGGCTGAGCATCAATCGGCGACGGACTATTTGAAGGCGAACGGAGAATTTTTGTGCAAGGCGATGGGCTTTGACACCGTGACCCATCACGATGTTTTCTTCAAGTGGGATGATGCCCAAGTGAAAGGTCAGTTATCCGAGCGAAAAGATTTTGTTATGCATATTTAAAAGCGCTGCGGTGGTTCTGATGATCACGGATAAATCACGCCGGGCGGATAATGCAGAAGAATTTAGCAAAGAATGTCAAATTAAGAAGCCATCTTGATCCGGGACAGATAAAATGATGCCTCATGAAGAAAATTTTTATTTCTGAAAAACCGGTGGCATATTTTGCAAAAGAAATTGACGAGCGGTTCATTAGTTTATCGACAAACATAAATCATTCATGCTGCAAAGCGGTTTGACTAAAATATTTTAAATTTGTTATAATGCAGCGGCAACGTGAGTCACCGCCGCTAAAATGCGAATGAGCCTTCCTTTGATGGGCTGTCCAACAGGGGAAACAAAACAATCCGCATGCAAAGAATCATATTTCTCATACAAAGAATTCGGGTTATAAATGGCGGGATAGCGTTTGAACAATACACAACGGATTTTATTATATGCAGGAGGGACAGAGTCATGTCTTTGGTTATGAATGAAGCGGATAAGGAACAGATGCTGAGCAGTATTCTTCCGGAAGGCGAACAATATATCGCCGGCGGATGGGCGACCATCATGGGCGGTACGATTGCCGTTCTGGCGTTAGGTGCTCTTTCAAATACGTATTGTTACATAGGTGTGACCGACCGGCACCTTTGTCTCGCAGTAACCGGAACGCTGAAAGTCAACAAGATGATCGGGCAATATGTGGTCAGCTACGATGAGTTCACAAAACTGAAGATCAGTGGTTCCTTGATTTCAAAGCAGAAGCGCCTTGTCATTAAAACTAAGGATGGATCGAAGCTGAAAATTGCCATCAACTGTTACAATTTTGGTTCCTCCGTAAAGGATCAGGCGGGGAATGCCAAAAAAATTCTCGAAATACTGAAACAGTACGAGCGATGATGCCGCCGGTGACGTCATGGACATATTGGTTCAAAAGTGCAATCGCCAGCTGAAGAGTGTCATTTTAAAATATCCCAACCAGGATATTTTTTTTAATATTAGAGTAAGAGTGACTTGACAAATACCTTTATGGGGTATAGAATATTTTAAAAAGATACCCTAATGGGGTATTCTGGAGATGAAAAGGGAAAGTATTGAGGAAAAGATGACAGTAGAAAATTTAAAGATCCAAACGATTCATCCTGATACAGATGAATCCTGTTGTATTCGGCATAAAAAAAGGGACGATGAAGAATACCGATGCCTGATCAATCGTTTGAATCGAATCGAAGGGCAGGTGCGAGGTATTAAGAAAATGGTCGAGAAGGATGCTTATTGTCCGGATATTTTAACGCAGAGTGCAGCGGTGACGGCGGCAATGCGCTCCTTTAATAAGCTGTTACTCGAAAATCATATTAAAACCTGTGTCGTTGAGGATATTAAAGCGGATAAAGAAGGCACAGTTGAAGAACTTATCCGGGTCCTCTCAAAATTGATGAAATAATGATCAGGAGGTATTCAAATGGCTGCAACCATAATTATCATTGCCGTGCTGGCAGTGGCGGTTATTATCGGGGTCCGGAGTGCAAGAAAGCGTTTTTCCAGCGAAGGCAGTTGCTGTGCAAGCGGCGGAGAAGCGATTATTGCCGAAGAGAAGAAACTTAATAGCAAAAAAATCGGCGAAAAGAGGATTCACATTGAGGGAATGACCTGTGAAAATTGTCAAAAGCGAATTGAACGTCAGCTCAACCGCATTGACGGCGTTGTGGCACATGTCGATTGGAAACAAAAACGGGCAGAAGTTGAATTGGAAAAAGAAGTATCCGACGAAGAGATGACACGTGTTATCGAACGCTTAGACTATCGGGTGACAGGTATTGAATCCGTTGATTGAAACAGTTGGAGTGGACAATGGAACAATATAATATAACGGGGATGAGCTGTGCGGCATGCAGCAATCGTGTTGAAAAAGCAGTCTCCAAAGTTGAAGGGGTCACTTCATGCTCGGTGAGCCTTTTGACGAACTCTATGGGCGTTGAGGGAACAGCGAGCGAATCGGCTATTATTCAGGCGGTGGTTAATGCTGGCTATGGAGCTTCACCGAAGGGTATCCGGAAAGAGAAAGCACAAGGTGCTGCCGATCGCGAAGCAGCGCTGGCTGCTTTAGAGGATCATGAAACGCTGAAGCTCAAGCGTCGCCTGGCACTTTCCGTCGGCTTCCTACTCATGCTTATGTATTTTTCGATGGGTGTTTCCATGTGGAACTGGCCGGCACCGTGGGTCTTCAGGGATAACATGGTAGGAATAGGCGTTTTTGAAATGCTTTTGGCCATTGTGGTGATGCTTATTAATAAGAAGTTCTTTACCAGTGGTTACCGGTCGCTTTTCATGGGCGGACCCAATATGGATACACTGGTGGCCCTGGGGTCATCGGCGGCGTTCGGCTATTCGGCGTTGGTGCTCATCGGGATGACCAAGCACTTGTCTGAGGGTCACGCGCAGATGGCTATGCAGATGGGACATCATTTTTATTTTGAATCAGCAGCCATGATTGTTACGCTGATCACCGTTGGGAAGATGCTGGAAGCCATGAGCAAAGGGCGGACGACGGATGCCCTTAAAAGTTTGATGAAGTTGGTGCCCAAGACGGCGGTGGTCGAACGCGCTGGCGAGGAAATGACGGTCCCGATTGAAGAAGTGGTCATCGGTGATACCTTTGTGGTGCGCCCGGGAGAAAACATTCCCGTGGATGGTATTGTGCTTGAAGGCGCTACAGCAGTGGATGAATCGGCATTGACCGGCGAAAGCATTCCAACGGATAAAGCAGAGGGTGATGGGGTTTCAGCAGCGACGCTCAATCAATCTGGGTTTATGAAATGCCGTGCGACACGGGTGGGAGAAGACACTACATTGTCGCAAATCATTCAAACGGTTTCGGACGCAGCGGCGACCAAGGCCCCCATTGCCAAGGTGGCAGATAAGGTCTCTGGTGTGTTTGTCCCGGCGGTTATTGCTATCGCCCTGGTCACGATTGCGGTCTGGCTGGTTGCCGGGAAAAGCGTTGGATTTGCGTTGGCGCGCGGAATTTCGGTATTGGTGATTTCCTGCCCCTGTGCGCTGGGCTTGGCGACACCGGTTGCCATCATGGTCGGGTCTGGAATGGGTGCCAAGCAGGGCATCATGTTTAAAACGGCCGCTGCCCAGGAGGAAACAGGACGAATTGAAATTGTTGCGCTGGATAAAACCGGTACGATCACTGAAGGGACGCCCAAGGTGACAAATATCCTGCCGGCGGACGGCGTGGATCAATCGACATTGGTGCAGTTAGCTGCGTCTTTGGAAGCTAAAAGCGAGCATCCGCTGGCAAAAGCGATCATGGATTATGCAGAAGAAAATCGGATCGCGCTGCAGGTCGTGACAGATTTTTCGGCATTGCCGGGGAATGGCCTGTCGGCTTCTTATCTTGGGGAAAGGCTGATCGGCGGCAGTTTGCAATACCTTAAGCCACAGGCGGCTATCGATTTTGCGTTTGAAAATCGGATGGAAGCATTGGCGGCGACCGGCAAGACGCCGCTGCTTTTTGCTAAGGGCGGCGCGTTGCTCGGCGCAATCGCAGTGGCCGATGTGATTAAAGCGGACAGCCGCGAGGCGATCGAACAACTTAAAGGCATGGGTATTCAGGTGGTTATGCTTACCGGCGATAATGAGCGCACGGCCAAGGCCATCGGCGATCAGGCCGGGGTCGATAAAGTGGTGGCCGGCGTGTTGCCCAACGGCAAGGAAGCCGTGATCCGAGGTTTGCAGAAAAACGGTAAGGTCGCGATGGTCGGCGATGGGATTAACGATGCGCCGGCGCTTACCCGAGCCGATATTGGCATTGCTATTGGCGCTGGTACAGACATTGCCATTGATGCGGCGGACGCCGTATTGATGAAAAGTCGGCTTTTGGATGTACCGGCAGCCATTCGTTTGAGCCGGCAGACTTTAAAAAATATTCACGAGAATCTATTTTGGGCATTTTTCTATAATGTCATCGGGATTCCTCTGGCAGCGGGCCTTTATCATGTTTTATTCGGGGCGCCTTTTCTGAATCCGATGGTCGGTGCGGCCGCGATGAGCTTGTCGAGCTTTTGTGTTGTGACGAACGCTTTGCGCCTCAATTTTTTCAAAATGGACGATCCTTCGAGAGATAAAAAAATGGCGCCCAAACATCGTTCGACAGAAGATGTCATAATAAACAGCAACTCAGAAAAGAAATTCAATAACCAGCAAAATCAAGGAGAAACAAAAATGCAGAAAAAAACCATTAAAATTGAAGGCATGATGTGCGGTCATTGTGAAAACACGGTCGCCAAGGCACTGGAAAGTTTAGAGCAGGTTGACAAAGCGATGGTCAGCCACACCGCCGGCGTGGCTATTGTCGAGCTGAATGCGGATGTCGACGACGCCGTATTAACCAAAGCCGTCGAAGACAAAGATTACAAGGTTATTTCTATCGAAGGTTAAAGTGTGTCATTTTCGCAGAATTTATTTCGCGGATGAACGTGCATGTGGGTGCTTGTTCAAGTTATTGTGTTTGACATTAAAAAGTCGGTCTTGTGTACCGA
>NZ_GL622359.1:492894-523394 GCF_000185505.1 Pseudoramibacter alactolyticus ATCC 23263
TTGCGGCCGGCTTTTTTTTATGGTATTTTATATGGGCACGTTACAGACGAGTGCTTGTTCGCTCGAGTGACGTTGCCTGCGGATGTGGCGGAATTGGCAGACGCGCCAGACTTAGGATCTGGTATCTTTTGATGTGAAGGTTCGAGTCCTTTCATCCGCACCAATTGCAATATTTTACTGAATTTGCGTTAATGGCGCGAAGATCAGATTTTCATCCCTTATTAGGGGAACGATTATAAACTGCTCGGGCAAAGTTTCGGGCAGTTTTTTGTATGGTTTTAACAGCCAGGGTTTTAATCTTCAAAGGCGTTATGATAGAATAAATGCATTCCAAAGATGTCAGATTTCTGGAGAGCCAGAGATTTTTTAAGCGGGAAAGGAGCGATATCCAATGAAGAAGGATACCTGCGAAAGATGTGGAAAGGAATTGGGCGTTTTTGCCAGAACGTATCAGATTAATAAACCGCGGTTGAATATTCAATATGATTGCTTATGTTCGTCGTGTTATAAAACACTGACCCAGGGGATTGATCTGATGGAAAAAATGCGAGCCGACATGCTGACCACCCTTAAAAAGAATTATCGGGTTACAAAATTGGGATCGGTCGACATCGACACGTTAATTTTTCTGGCGGTTGCGGTTGTCCTGAAGTTTGCCCCTCGCTTCACGGCAAAGGACAACCCGTTATTTGTGACCTTTATTAATCGGGAAGAAGCAGATCCGGACTTTACCCGGGATTTGGCACGCATTGTGTATCGATTGCTTTCTTTTGGCTTTTCAGCCAATTTGGCAGATGCGGAATTGATGAGTTTTCCCAAATATTTCAACAATACAACGCTTTGGATCAAACAAATTCAGGCTAATTGTAGCGATACGGTGCCACGCGTTTGGGTCAATGCATTCTTATCGGCGCGTGGGATTGTTCTTCAGCAAATTGAGGGATCAAAAACCGTTGCGATTTCCTTTTCTTCGGATATGGAAATCCGGTATGCCACCAAACAACAGGAAGGCATTCAGGCGATTAATCTGACGTCGGTCAAATACGTGGATAAAGGGCTCGACGATGATAAATTTGTCAGTTTATACAGCAACGATGAAGTGCCCTTTAAAAAAGTCGTGCACATGATTGACAAATACAATGAACATTTAAAAGAACGGCACGAACGCAAACGGCGCACTGTGCTTAACATCCTGGGAGAGAAAGCGCGGTCGGATTTGCGGAAAATCCGTCCCAATGAACCTTTTTCTGCGATTCATATCGATTGTATTCTGCTTTGCATCGTCAAAAATCTTAAAAAGGCAGGGACGGTTCCCATTCTGGATTTGTATGATCCGTATGGGGTAACATTGGATCTTCTGGTGCGAGATTATTTGAGCAATTTTTTGACCTTGGGCATTCGGACCCGGGATGATATGGTGGACTATATTCGCAGCAATTGTTATTATGCGGATCATTTTAACGTTAAATTTGAAAAAAGAAAGCCAGAACCGGCCTGGGGGTTCTTCACCTCGCGGGGATATATTCTTTGCTTCAAGCGGAGCAAACGTGTGATGTTTATCTATCAGGATGCCTATCCCAATGACGTTTATTACCCGCTGAATGATTTGATTTATCAGGGGATGCGCTATATTCAACTGCCGACGGAAAATAACCAGAGTGAAACGGTCTCTGTTTATGAAACTTTTGAAGGACTGATTTTCTTTGGCAAGGATATTGAAACCATTGGAGAAATGGGGCAGTTCTTTTCAAAAAATAATCGTTATTTCCAGATGGACCGCTATGTGGCAGAGGAAAAACGCATTTATGCTGACCGAGAAGCGGTGATAGAAGTCAAGCGAATCTCCGATCACCTTTTCCGTGACTTTGGATACATTCCTTTCTGCCTGTACAGCGAGTGGGCAGCCATCCAAAAGGCGATCGGCGAAGATGACGCCTTGCTCAGTTATTTGATGGACACACAAAATGAGGGACAGCCGCGAGAACCGAGAAGCGAAACATCTTATACGGCCCGTATCGCCAGAGCTTTTGCCAAAGGCGGAAGGGATTTGATGCAGTCGCTCAAAATAAAGGATGAGTCCGTTGCGCGGGGGATTCTGTGGACGTATTTTGATAAGTCGCTAACGACGAATTTGTCCAGAGAATGGATTCGCCTCGGCGGTGACATCGTTCAAGATGGAGATTCTTTGGAACGCGCCTTTGATCGTTACGCCAGTCTCACAGAGCTTGATCCTGATAAAGCTTATTATCTGGGACTCTTCATTTATTATTTAATGGCTAAAAGGATTTTGCCAGATGACAGTTTCTTAGTGAATTACGATCGTGCTCTGCCGGTGTACATCCACTGCCATCGTAAAGTGGAATACGATCAGGGGGTGGACATGCCAGCGGCAATGTTTGAAAGCATTAAAGATAACTCAGAAGCGCATCGGGATTCGCAGGGGCGGGCCCGGACAGTCGGTGACGAACGTCAGAGTATTGATGATTGGGCGTTGACGCAGGCAGAGGCAGATGCCCGAGCGAAAGCTGAGAAACCCTATTCTGAAAAGATTACAGAGACACAAACGGTCACTAAAAAAGTACTCAATGACGAGGGTGAAATCGTCGAAGTGACGGAAGAAGTTACTGTGACGCCTTTGGAGATCGTGCCAGAAGGCGGTGAAACAAGTGAGGTGTCTGCCGTTGATACACAAGCGAATGATGCAAACGGGGAAGTGAAGAATGAGGCGGTGTCGGAATCCGATCCCGAGAAACCATTGGCAACAGACGAGAATCAACCGAATGACGCACGGCATCATTGGTGGCACGGCCGAAGAAAGAACAAAAAAGAATTAAACCAATAGATAATGGAACGATCAAATTAAAGCGTTGGCAGAGGGATAAGATGCGGGTATTATTAGTTGAAGATGAAGTCTCGTTGTCCGCGGCCTTGGCAAAGCTGCTGAAAAAAAACAAAATAGAAGTTGATGTGGCCAACGACGGGGCAAGCGGGAAACAGATGGCTGACCGTGATATTTACGATGTGATCGTCTTGGACATTATGCTGCCGGAAGTGGATGGCCTGACGGTTTTAAAGCACATTCGGCAGACTGGCAAAAAAGTTCCGGTTTTACTGTTGACGGCAAAAGATAGCACACAGGATAAAGTCAAAGGATTGAACATGGGCGCGGATGATTATGTGGTCAAGCCTTTTGAGACGGATGAATTAATTGCAAGAATTCGCGCACTGGGACGCCGCGCTGGAGAGCAGTATGCCGACAATGTGATTCAATATGCGGATCTTGTGCTCGACACAACCAGCGGGGAATTATCAATTGGGACCAAAAAAGTGCGTCTGACAGCAAAGGAATCTCAGATGCTGGAACTCTTCATCCTCAATCCGGAACAGACCATTGCGAAGAAAGCCCTTTTGGAACGCATCTGGGGCAATGACGGCAAAGCTGCTGAAAACTCGGTGGAAATTTATGTTCATTATCTGCGGAAGAAGCTATCAGGTGCGAAAGTGACCATTAAAACATTAAGGGGCATGGGATACGTGCTCAAAAGGGATGAATAAATTAACGAAGCTGCGTTTCAATCTGACATTGATTAACACCTTGGTCTTGATTGGTTTGACGGCATTGTCCGTTTTTATTATCAGTATCAGTTTGAATATGCGTCAGCAGTCGGAATTGAATGGCACGATGACGGCTTACGCCTCTCAGCTGGTTACCAATCTTGATGGCATCAGCCGGTATTCGAAGGATTCGTCGCAAATTCAAGCGCTGTCCCTTTTAAAAAAGAATTTGGAGAAAAACGACGCCGGCTATTTGGTGTGGGATGATACGTTCAACATTGCTGCAACAGCGTCTGTCGACGGAAATGTCAGTCGAAAGGCGCTCAAGCATTTAACGCAGCGTTATTTTAATGAGCATCATACCGGCTACTGGACCGTGGATTATCAGGAAAGAGGCGGGACCTATAAAATTTGCACCTGCAGTGTTGTCGACGCGAACGGACGGTTAGCCATTGTCCAGATTGTGCGCAACATGCGGGACGTTCAGACGCTTTCAAGCGTGACATTGACAGCCATTTTATTGGTGGTCGCTATTGGCTGCGGCATTTCACTGGCCGGCGGTTTCTTTTTATCCGGGCGCGCCCTTAAGCCGATTCGCGAAAACCTGGCGCGGCAGCAGGAGTTTTTAGCTAATGCATCGCATGAATTGCGAACACCGATCGCCGTGATTTTAACCAACCTCGAGGTGATTAAAGAAGATCGCGATCAGACCATCGCCGAAGAGATGCAATGGCTTGACAATGCCTATCAAGAGACGAAACGCATTCAGCGCATCGTCGAAGATTTAATGTTTTTGGCGCGGGTGGATGCAGGGGAAACCAGAATTGAAATGGAACGCATTGACCTCGCGTTTTTATCGCAGCAAGTCATTGAACGGATGCTGCCACTGGCGGCACAGAAAAATATCCTGCTGGATTGGGAAATGCCTGACGAAGCGCTCGTTGTCAGCGGCGATCGGGCCCTTTTAACACAGCTGATTGTGATTTTGTTGGATAATGCCATTAAATACAGCGGTGAAAACACCGTCGTGCGGCTGATTGGCCGTCGCAAAGACACGCAGGCGGCTTTGTCGGTAATAGATCGGGGTATCGGGATTGCCAAAAGTGATCAAAATAAGATTTTTAACCGATTTTATCGGGTGGATAAAACACGGTCTCGAGCGGTCGGGGGTACGGGCCTGGGTCTTTCGATAGCGGCTTGGATTGTGACGCAGTATCACGGGAAGATTTTGGTTGACAGTGAGGCAGGTCAGGGCACGACAATGACGGTTTTACTGCCTGTTGAAAAGGCAGAATAAAGGAAAGTTTTGAAAATTTGGAGGATGAATGGGTTTATTGGACGGATTAAACGAACAACAAAGAGAAGCGGCGCTTGCAACAGAAGGGCCGCTTTTGATATTGGCCGGCGCTGGCTCAGGCAAAACGCGGACGATCATTCACCGTATTGCCTATATTTTGGAACAAGGCTTAGCGTGGCCCTCTCAAATTTTGGCCATTACCTTTACCAATAAGGCGGCGGGGGAAATGAGGGATCGGATTGCGGCTATGGATATCCCGGAAACGAATCGCATTTGGATGTACACCTTTCATGCGATGTGCGCGCGGATTATGCGCATGCACGCAAAGCTTTTGGGTTACGGAGATAATTTTGTGATCTATGACACGGACGACCAGAAGCGGCTTTACAAGCAAATCGCCAAGGAATTGGATTTATCGGATAAGCAATATCCCTTTGGCTATGTGATTGGTGAAATTTCCGCAGCCAAGGAAAAGGGGATGCTTCCTAATGCCTTTGATAAATTGGCGGCCGGGGATTTCCGCTTGGAGAAGGTGGCTCTTTTTTATCATCGTTATCGGGAAGCGCTGATGCAAAACAATGCGATGGATTTTGACGATTTAATTCTCAACACGTTGATTTTGTTCAAGGAACAGCCGGAAATTCTCGCGGGCTATCAGCAGCGCTTTAAATATATTTTGGTGGATGAATATCAGGACACCAACCACAGTCAATACGAATTGGTGAACCTGCTGGCCGGTGGGCACCGCAACCTTTGTGTCTGCGGGGATGATGACCAATCGATTTATGGCTGGCGCGGCGCGGATATCCGCAATATCCTCGATTTTGAAAAAGATTATCCCGACGCGAAAGTCGTCAAGCTGGAAGAGAATTATCGTTCGACGCCGGTGATTCTTGAAGCGGCTAATGGAGTGATCGCCAACAATACCGGCCGAAAAGAAAAAAATTTATGGACGCACAACCCGGGAAGCGAAAAAATCGCTGTATCGGCTTACGATCAGGGCAATGAAGAGGCGGATGCCATCGCCGATGAAATTGAACGACTGCGACGGGATGAGGCGTTTACCTATGGCGATTGTGCGGTGCTTTACCGCACCAACGCCCAGTCGCGTTTGTTTGAAGAAGCTTTTATGCGGCGGACGATCCCTTATCAATTAGTGGGGGGAACGGGTTTTTATGCCCGGATGGAAGTCAAAGACATTGTGACTTATTTGCACGTGCTGCTCAATCCGGCGGATAACCTGGGCACAGTGCGCATCATTAACACGCCCAAGCGGGGGATCGGCGGCATGACGATTCAGAAGCTCCAGGATTTTGCTGATTTTAAAGGTTATAGTTTGATGGATGCGGTGCTCAATGTCGAAGCGGTGCCAACGCTTTCGGCGGGCATTCAAACCAAGGTGCGCCACTTTGCGGATATGATGCAGGAACTCATAGCCGCGGCAGCAGAGGAATCGGTGGCGGCCCTCATTAAACACGTAATTGACGCAACCGGCTACCTGACGATGCTTGAAATGGGCAAAGTGGAAAAAGCGGAAGCGCGCATTGAAAATTTGCAGGAACTGATTTCTTCAGCGGCAGATTTTGAAAAGAATTCTGATGACACGAGCTTGACCGCCTATCTGGAAACGGTAGCGTTGACCAGCGAAACGGATAAATACGAAACCGACGAAGGCAAGGTCCTCTTAATGACATTGCACAATGCGAAGGGGCTGGAATTTCCCGTGGTGTTTATGCCGGGAATGGAGGACGGGATTTTCCCCAACGCGCGTTCTTTTGATGATCCTGCCCAAATGGAGGAAGAACGGCGCATTTGCTATGTGGGGATTACCCGGGCAGAGAAAAAGCTTTATTTGTCTCACGCGTCAGAACGAACGGTATTTGGCAGACGTCAACCTCAGATTGCCTCACGGTTTTTGCGGGAGTTGCCGGCGGACTGCATCCACGAAGAGGAACATCGTTCCCGGGATGCGGTGATCAGTGAAGCGGGGAAGCGGGCGAATCAAACCTTTGGCCGCAGACCCAGTGCCTTTGGCGCCAACCTGACTTACGGTAAAAAGAAAAAAGCGGCGCCTGATATCGGCTCGGGGACGAATAATTATCAGCTTAGTGATAAAGTGAAGCATAAAAAATTTGGCGTCGGGACCATTGTTGAAGTAAAAGCACATCAGATTTCGGTGGCCTTTCCCGGTGTCGGCATTAAAAAGCTCGATCCTGGATTCGTGCTGCCGGCAGATTAAAATCAGAGGATGACCATGGCAGAATTAAGCATCAATCAGCAAATGGCCGATTTGATCGGGAAGATCAATGCGGCGTCAGAGGCATATTATGGCGGCAGAGAAGAGCTGATGTCCAACTATGAGTGGGATGCGCTTTTTGACGCATTGATCCGGCTTGAAAAAAAAGCTGGCTACGCCCTTCCCGATTCGCCAACCCAACGTGTCGGCACATCGTCATCGGAAGCCAGCGGCGAAAAAGTCGCGCACGAATATCCGATGCTGTCACTGGCGAAAACCAAAACCGTTGCCGACTTGGTGAAATGGGCCGACGGCCGGGATGTTTGGCTTTCGCTCAAGCTGGACGGACTCACTTTGGTGGCAACCTACGACGAAGGGCGGTTGAACCGGCTGGTGACTCGAGGCAACGGCAGCGTCGGCACAGACATCACCCATTTGGCCTCGGCCATTGACGGTGTGCCGATCCAAATATCGGAGCCGGGGCATTTGGTGATTCGCGGTGAGGCGTTGATCACCTATAAGGATTTTGAAACGTTTTTACTGGAGAGTGAAGAGACTTATGCCAATCCGCGCAATTTGGCGTCGGGGTCGCTGAGCTTAAAGGATATTGACGAAGTTAGGCGGCGGCACTTGCAGTGGATCCCTTTCACGCTGGTGCATCTTGATCGCGAGATGATCTCCTGGGGAGCGCGGATGGACTACCTTGCATCCTTGGGATTTCATCCGGTGGAGCGGGAACGCCTGCAAGCCGATACGTTGGGCGATGGCATTGCGCGCTGGAGTGAACAAATCAGCAAAGGCGCAATCCCCTATCCGGTAGACGGATTGGTGATGACTTATGACGACACGGATTATGCTCAGACAGGATCAGTGACCGGGCATCACGCGACACGCGCAGGATTGGCCTTTAAATGGCAAGACACATCGGCCGATTCAATTTTGACGGGGATTGAGTGGTCCTGTGCAGCGTCAACGATTACACCGGTGGCGATTTTTGAACCGGTGGCGCTCGAAGGTACGATCGTCAAGCGGGCGAGCCTGCACAATATCAGCGAGTGCCGGCGCCTGGGGATCGGCGGGGCTGGGACCAAGGTGACGGTGATTAAAGCGAATAAAATTATTCCGAAGGTCATTGCAGCAAAGGGTGAGGGTAATTTTGTCATTCCAGAGGCCTGCCCGGTTTGCAGCGCGCCGACAGCTGTAGCCGTATCGTCATCCGGCGCGGAGACACTGCATTGCTCCAATCCTGAATGCGCAGCCAAGCACTTGCAGAAATTCAATCGCTTTGTCAGCCGCTACGGGATGGATATCGATGGCTTGTCCATTCAAACGATGAATAAATTTATTAATCAGGGATTTATCAAAAGTTTTTCAGACATTTATCAGTTGGCGAAATATTTTGACGCCATTCGCGAGATGGATGGCTTTGGCGAAAAATCCGTGGCCAATTTGGCTGCGGCAATTGAAAAGAGCCGCCGGGTTAAACCGGAGAATTTGCTCTTTGCCTTGTGCATTCCAATGATCGGGGTGGATGCGGGCAAACGACTGATCAATGCCATCGGCCTTGAAGGCGTACTGAATCGATTAAACGCTAACGAAGACTTTGATGATATCGAAGGCATTGGCCCGGAAAAATCCGATTCGCTTCTGGCCTGGTACGCCGATGAGAAAAATGCATCGGATTTAACGCGGCTGCTGGCAGAACTTCAAGTCGATATGGAGGCGAAACAAAGGAACAGCGGTCGATGCGAAGGGCTGACTTTTGTGATCACTGGCAAGGTGCAGCATTATCAAAATCGAGATGCGTTTAAAGCTTATGTTGAGTCTCAAGGCGGGCATGTCAGCGGATCGGTTTCGAAAAAAACCGATTATCTGGTGAACAACGATGTGGAAAGCACTTCCGCAAAAAATCGAAGGGCCAGAGATCTGGGCGTTCCCATTATTTCTGAAGCCGAATTTGTTGAACGCTTCGCTTGAATAACGTTGTGCGAAGCAATTTTAAACGGGCATTTTGTGATTGGCGTTGAAAATGCCCGTAGGATCAACTATAATAAATCAATATGGCGAAACGAACTTATAAACTTTTACAATAAGGAGATATTACAATGAGCATTTCAAAGGAAGACGTCACCTATGTGGCGAATCTTGCCAGGCTGCGCTTTGATGGAGCGGCAACCGAGAAAATGGTGAAGGAGCTGGACAGCGTTTTGGACTACGTCAACACGCTGAATGAAGTCGATACGACAGATGTGGCCGCGACAGAGCATATTTTACCGGTGAAAAATGTGTATCGCAAGGATGAAATTGGCGAGTCCCTTCCTAATGAAGTGGCACTGGCCAATGCGCCGGATTCTGAAAATGGCTGTTTTAAAGTACCGAGAGTGTTGGAATAGGAGACGGACTTGGATATCACGCGATTAACCATTCACGAAACGCTGGATCTATTGAATCAGGGCGAATTGAGCGTTTTTGATGTGGCCCAGACTTACACGGATCGCATTAAAAGTCTTGATGGTCAATTAGATGCTTTTTTGCTCGACCACACCGCACAGGCACTCGAAGCCGCCAAAACAATGGACCAAAAAGGCAGAGGAAATGCGCCGTTGGCAGGCATTCCCTATGCGTTAAAAGACAACATCTGCACCAATGGTATCCGCACTACGGCGGCTTCCAAGATTTTGGGTAATTTTGTCCCGCCGTACAATGCCGATGTTTATAATAGGCTGAGTCAGTCTGGTGCGGTTATGCTGGGGAAAGTCAATATGGATGAATTTGCCATGGGTTCTTCCACAGAAAATTCTGCCTATCAAACGACTAAAAATCCCTGGGACTTTACCAAAGTGCCCGGCGGCTCATCCGGCGGCTCTGCTGTGGCGGTGGCTGCAGATATGGCGGCCTTTTCACTGGGATCTGACACCGGCGGCTCCATTCGCCAGCCGGCTTCGTTGTGTGGGGTGGTCGGTCTCAAGCCGACTTACGGTTTGGTGTCGCGTTATGGACTCATTGCCTTTGCATCATCGCTGGATCAGATCGGCCCCTTTACCAAAGATGTTGAAGATGCCGCAATCGTTCTGAACGCGATTGCCGGTCACGACACGAAAGATTCAACGTCGCTGAATATTCCTAAGAAGGATTATCTGGCCGGCTTAAAAGACGGTGTCCAAGGGATGAAAATTGGCGTGATGAAAAGCTCTTTCGATGATGGCGTTCAGCCGGAAGTACAAAAGGCGGTTAATGACGCGTTGGATGCGTACCGGGCAGCCGGGGCGGAAATTGTCGAGGTGGATTTCCATTATTTGAAGCAGGCGTTGGCGGTTTACTATATCATTGCTTGTGCAGAAGCGTCTTCCAATTTGGCGCGTTATGATGGCGTGCGTTACGGGGTTCGCGCGGAAGAATACACCGATTATATCGACATGTATTATCAGACGCGGACACAGGGTTTTGGTGAAGAAGTCAAGCGTCGGATCATGCTGGGAACTTATGCTCTTAGCTCCGGTTATTATGACGCCTATTATAAGAAAGCGATGCAGGTTCGTACGCTTATTGTTGAAGATTTCAAATCCGTTTTTGCGCAATGTGATGTGATGTTGACACCGACATCTGCCTCAACGGCTTTTGGCATCGGTGAAAAAATCGGTAATCCGCTGGATATGTATCTCAATGATATTTTCACGGTGCCGATGAACATCGCCGGAGTGCCGGGGATTTCGTTGCCGACGACTTTGGACGATGCCGGGCTGCCGATTGGCATCCAATTAGTGGGTCCAGTGCTCGGTGAAGACCGTATTTTAAAAGCAGCCCATGTTTTGGAAAGTGCCATGAATTTCCGGCAGTATCAGCCGCAGCTTTAAGGAAGGAGTCACGCAATGGAATACGATATTGTCATCGGAATGGAAATTCACGCCGAACTGCAGACGAAGACCAAGATCTTTTGCGCCTGTCCGACAAAGTTTGGAGATCCCGAAAACACACACACTTGCCCGGTTTGTCTGGGGATGCCCGGAGTATTGCCGGTTATTAACGAAAAAGTGATCGAATTTGCGACGAAGGCAGGTTTGGCACTCAATTGCAAAATCGCCAATTTCAGTAAGATGGATCGCAAGAATTATTTTTATCCGGATCTGCCGAAAGCCTATCAGACATCGCAGTTTGACAGGCCGTTGTGTCTGGGCGGATCGGTGGATATCAATGTGAGTGGGGAAACCAAACCCATTGGGATTACCCGAATTCACATTGAAGAAGATGCCGGGAAACTGCTGCACGAATCGGCGGACGGCACATTGATCGATGTGAACCGTTGCGGCGTACCGTTGATTGAAATCGTCAGTGAACCGGATATGACGGGACCGGAAGAGGCTCGGGCTTTTGCTGAAAAGGTGCGCAACACCTTGGAATATACCGGCGTATCTGATTGTAAGATGGAAGAAGGGTCCATTCGTTTTGACGTGAACCTGTCGGTTAAGCCCAAGGGCAGCGATGAGCTGGGAACGCGAACCGAAATGAAAAACCTGAATTCTTTCCGCGCCTTGGAAAGAGCGGTGCGCTATGAAAGTAAGCGGCAGATCATTGAGCTCAAAAAAGGCCATCGGATCATTCAGGAAACGCGGAAATGGGATGATGCCAAGGGCGTCAGTTCATCCATGCGTTCCAAAGAAGATGCCCAGGATTATCGCTATTTTCCGGAACCGGATCTGGTGCCGATTGTCATTACCGACGAACAAATCGCCCAGGTAAAATCCGAACTGCCGGAATTGCCGGAAGTGAAAAAGGCACGTTACGTATCGGATTATGGTTTGCCGGAATATGATGCGGAAGTTCTCACCACATCGAAGGAGACCGCGCGCTTTTTTGAAGAGACAGTCGCGATCCTTAATGAACCTAAGCAGATTTCTAACTGGCTCATGGTGGATATCCCCGCCCATTTAAAAGAAAAGGAACTCACCATGGCGACGATTCCCTTTGCGGCGAAAGATCTGGCCGAGCTGATCGCCATGATTACCGACAATACCATCTCTGGGAAAATCGCTAAAAAGGTGATGGATCAAATGTTTGAAGGCGGCGAAACATCGCCGAAGGCCATCGTTGAAGCAAACAATTGGGCACAGATGAGCGATACCGGCGCGCTGACGGATGTGGTGGCTCGGGTCATCGCCGACAACCCGAAATCCATTGCGGATATTGCCGCCGGCAATAAAAAGGCTTACGGATTTTTGACCGGGCAGGTGATGAAGGCGACCAAGGGCCAGGCTAATCCGCAAATGGCCAATCAGATCATCCGGGGACTGGTCGAAAAAGCATTGAAGGGTTGATGCGATTCATGACAGAACAATTTAAAAGACAGGATGGCCGGTTTTATAATGAAGGCCGCCCGACGCAGGTGATGCGGCATTTTACCAAACATGCACATGGATCTGTGCTCATGGCCGTCGGGGATACCAAAGTGATTTGCACGGCCATGTGTGAAGAGACAGTCCCCGGATTTATGCGCGGCGAAGGCCGGGGATGGGTGACGGCTGAATATAGCATGCTGCCCAGTGCGACAGAAACGCGCAAGCGGCGAGACCGAAACGGCAAGACGGATGGACGCTCGGTGGAAATTCAGCGGTTGATTGGCCGAAGCCTCCGAGCGGTGATGGATATGGAAACTCTGGGCGAGCGCACGATCCGTATCGACTGTGATGTGATCCAGGCCGATGGCGGCACCAGAACCACCGCCATCACCGGGGCTTTCATTGCCCTTTGGGATTGCGTGGCGTCACTTTTGGATAGCGGCATGATCGAAAAGAATCCGATTCGCGGTTTTGTCGCGGCGACGTCCGTTGGCGTCTGGCAAGGCACACCGATTTTGGATTTATGTTATCTTGAAGATTCCCACGCAGAAGTGGATATGAATTTGGTGATGACAGACGATGGCCGTATCATTGAAATCCAGGGAACCGGCGAGGCCCGTCCGTTTACCCGGGATGAGTTCGATCGGTTAATGGCATTGGGGCAGGACGGCATTGCGCATTTGATTGCAGTGCAGAAGGATGTTTTGGGGATACGCGAATGAGCAAACAAAAGATTATTTTAGCGACCAGCAATCCGCACAAAGCCATTGAAATTCACGATATGCTGGACGGCGCGTATGAAGTTCTAACGATGGCAGATGCCGGCATCGATGTGGAAATTATTGAAGACGGTGCGACTTTTGAAGAAAATGCCCTGATAAAAGTACGCACTATTCGGCCGTATGTCAAAGATGCCGACGCCATTTTAATGGCAGATGATTCTGGGTTGTGCGTGGATGCTTTGGACGGTGCGCCGGGAATTTTTTCGGCGCGTTATGCCGGCGAGAACGTTACTTATGCCGATAATAACCGCAAATTGCTAAAGGCATTGGTCGGTGTGCCGGCGGGAAAACGCGGAGCACAATTTGTATGTGCCGTGGCTTTGATTTTCCCGGATGGCGAGAAATGGACCGGTCGCGGCATTGTCGAAGGGCGGATTGCTGCAGCGCTCCAGGGGGATGGCGGCTTTGGCTATGATCCGCTTTTCATTGCGAAAGAGAGTGGCCGCGCCTATGCCCAGATGAGTGAAGCTGAAAAAAATGCCATTTCGCATCGTGCACGAGCGATGGCGTTGGCGAAGGAAAAAATGGCAGAGAAGCTGCGAATTCGCTAAAGTAAAGAAGGATGGCGTCAATGAAACGGATAGGAGTCGTCTCGGATAGTCACGGCAATATCATGAATCTCCAGAATGCGGTTTTAGCGATGGGTGAAGTCGATGCGATTTTTCATTTGGGAGATTATGTGCGCGATGCTAAAAAAATCAATGTGTGGAGCAAGGTGCCGGTTTATTGGATTCGTGGCAATTGCGACATGGGGGATTCGGAAGGGGTTGAATTGGCCAAAATTAAAATAGCGGGAAAGACCATCATGGCCTGTCACGGCCATCTTTTTGGTGTCAAGCAGGATCTTGCACCTTTGCTATGCCGCGGCATGGAAGAGAAAGTTGACGCTGTATTGTTTGGACATACCCATCATACTTTCATCGGCGAGGAAGAAGGTATTTTGCTTTTGAATCCCGGGGCACTCATTGGCGGACATTACAGTGATGCGCCGAGCTACGCCATCGTGACGATTGATCGGGACGAAATAGCCGGTGAGATCCATTCGCTGAATCAATAAAACCTGCGGTGATTTGAAAAATAGATAGAGGATAGTGCTTATGCGAATCATTTTGGCCTCGGCTTCTCCCAGACGGTTGGAATTATTGCGAATGATCGGCTTTAAGCCCGAAGTGCGGCCTTCAAGAGTTGAAGAAATGACGATTTCCGATTTGCCCGAGGAGATGGTATGTGAGTTGGCGGAAAAGAAAGCGCATGCTGTCGTCGAAACCCTGATTGGTGAAGTGAAACAAGAAACGATCGTTATTGGGGCAGATACTTTGGTGTCTTTGGATGGCCGCGCGTTGGGGAAACCCCAAACAAAGGCAGAGGCTATCGATATGCTGCATGCCTATTCGAATCGGGCGCATTTCGTTTGGACGGGCGTGAGTGTCTGGCGTTTGGGAGAAAATCTGGAGCATATGACTTTTTCAGAGAAAACGAAAGTTTATGTTTATCCAATGACGGATGTGGAAATTGAACGCTATGTGGCAGAAAATCATCCGATGGATAAGGCCGGCGCATACGGCATTCAAGGCTCCTTTTCAGCCTTTGTTTCCGGAATTGAAGGGGATTATTTTAATGTGGTGGGATTGCCGATTGGCCATGTGTATCAAGCGATTAAAAAGCTGACAAATTTGAAATGATTTCGTGAAAAATATGTTGACAAAGAGATTCTTTATCAGTATAATAAATCCTGTTCTTTACGAGAGAATGTGAGTGCCAGCTGGCTAAAGGCATTTGCGGGTGTAGCTCAGTGGTAGAGCCCTGGCCTTCCAAGCCAGTCGCGAGGGTCCGATTCCCTTCACCCGCTCCATTATTTTATGCGCCAATAGCTCAGTTGGATAGAGCAACGGCCTTCTAAGCCGTGTGCCCGGGGTTCGAATCCCTGTTGGCGCGCCATTTCTCTCTCAAATTGTGGTGGATGTAGTTCAGTTGGTAGAGCGCCAGATTGTGGTTCTGGTTGTCGGGGGTTCGAGTCCCTTCATCCACCCCATTTCTTAGGGGTATGGCCAAGTGGTTAAGGCACCAGACTTTGACTCTGGAATTCGCAGGTTCGACTCCTGCTACCCCTGCCATCAATTAAATGATCCATTAGCTCAGTTGGCAGAGCACCTGACTTTTAATCAGGGTGTCCGGGGTTCAAATCCCCGATGGATCACCATCTTTTTCGAAAAAACAAATCGCTTCGGCGATTTTTTTATTGCCATTTTGAGCGCGAGCGTATGCAGATTGCTTCAACTATTATGTGGAAAATGGTCGAAATCACACCGCTATCAATACGTTTTCATCAAAAAGATAATTTTTTGTACAATTATAAAGAGTTGCCAAAAGTTAACATAATCAAAAATATATCCAAATTTACAACTGTACAAAATTGTCCAATATGGTATAATATTTTGCAATAAATACTTTTTAAAGAGTGTTTGATTGTTTATTTTATAATTCATGAAGGAGGATTATATGTCCAAACAAATGATGACGATGGATGGTAATCAGGCTGCTGCACACGTAGCATACGCCTTTACCGAAGTCGCGGGTATTTTCCCAATTACACCTTCATCGCCAATGGCAGAGCATGTCGATGCTTGGTCAGCTGCGGGAAGAAAGAACATTTTTGATGAAACGGTTAAAGTGTCCGAACTGGAATCCGAAGGTGGCGCTGCCGGGACGGTTCACGGTTCACTTCAGGCTGGTGCATTGACAACAACTTTTACGGCTTCGCAGGGGTTGCTGTTGATGATTCCGAACATGTACAAAATTGCCGGCGAACTGCTTCCGGGTGTTTTTCACGTTTCTGCGCGTACTTTAGCAGCACAGTCACTGTGTATCTTTGGGGATCAGGGCGATGTGATGGCTTGCCGCCAAACCGGGTTTGCTCTGCTGGCCTCCGGGTCCGTTCAGGAAGTCATGGATATTGGCGGAGTTGCTCACTTGGCAGCTATCAAGTCCAGAATTCCGTTCCTCCACTTCTTCGACGGCTTCAGAACTTCGCACGAAATTCAGAAAGTCGAAGTCATGGATTATGATTTCTTTAAAGATAACGTTGATTGGGATGCGATTCAGGCCTTCCGCGATCGTGCTTTAAATCCAGAACATCCGGTCACCCGCGGTACTGCTCAAAACGGCGATATTTTCTTCCAGTCTCGTGAAGCGTCAAACAGTTTTTACGATGCCGTTCCGGAAATTGTTGAAGATTATCTTCAGAAGATTTCTGAATACACCGGTCGCGAATATCATTTGTTCAACTATTACGGGTCACCGGATGCAGACCGCATCACTATTGCGATGGGTTCCATCACCGATACGATCGAAGAAACCATTGACTATTTAATGGCGAAAGGCGAAAAAGTCGGCGTGGTGAAAGTTCACCTCTACAGACCGTTCGCTAAAGATTATCTGCTTAAGATGATTCCAAAGACCGTTAAAACCATTACGGTGATGGACCGCACCAAAGAACCGGGGGCTTTGGGGAATCCGTTGTACGAAGATGTGGTGACATCCTTCTACGCAGAAAAGGAACAGCCGAAGATTCTGGGCTGCATTTATGGTTTGGGTTCCAAGGACACGACTTCCAGTGATGTTAAAGCCGTTTATGACAACATGAACGAAGCGGAACCGATGGATCAGTTCACTTTGGCCATTGTTGACGATCTGACGTACAGAAGTTTGGAAACCAAGGAAGAAATCAACACGATTCCGGAAGGCACCACATCCTGTAAATTCTGGGGATTGGGTTCTGACGGGACCGTTGGCGCCAACAAATCGGCGATTAAGATTATCGGGGATAACACCGATCTTTATGCTCAGGGTTATTTCGATTATGACTCGAAGAAATCTGGCGGGATTACCTGTTCGCATCTGCGTTTCGGTAAAAAACCGATCAAATCGCCTTATCTGATCAACCAGGCAGATTTTATCTCCTGTTCGACAGAATCCTATGTCCATCAGTATGATTTGTTGGACGGCTTGAAAAAAGGTGGTACTTTCCTGCTGAACACCGTTTGGACACCGGAACAGATCAATGAAGAACTGCCGGCTTCCATGAAACGCTATATCGCTCAGAATGATATTCAGTTCTATACGATCAATGCGACCAAAGCGGCAGAAGATATCGGCCTCGGCCGCAGAACCAACATGATCCTGCAGGCGGCCTTTTTCAAACTGGCAAAGATCCTGCCGATTGAAGATGCTGTGAAGTTTTCCAAGGCTTCTATCAAAAAGACTTATGGCAACAAGGGCGAAGCCATTGTTGAAATGAACTACAAAGCAGTTGACGCCGGGGTTGATCCGACGATTCTGAAACAATTTGATGTGCCGGCGGATTGGGCCACCGCAGAAGATAATGCGGCGATCGTTGATACGGATCCGAAATTCATCAAAGAAGTGGTTCGTCCGATTGGTAAATTTGTTGGGACGACAATTCCGGTTTCCGCCTTTGAAGGCAGAGAAGATGGGACTTGGGATGCCGGGACCGCGGCATATGAAAAACGCGGCATTGCTGTCAATGTTCCGAGATGGGATATCAGCAAATGTATCCAGTGTAACCAGTGTTCATTTGTCTGTCCGCATGCGGCTATTCGTCCGGTTCTCTTAACCGAAGAAGAAAAAGCAGCGGCGCCGGCTGGCTTCGAAACGAAGAAAGCCATGGGCAAGCCATTGGCTGGTCTGGAATATCGTATCCAGGTCGACGTGATGGACTGCACGGGCTGCGGCAACTGTGTTGATGCTTGTATTGCAAAGGAAAAAGCTCTTTCTCTCGTTCCGATCCACGAAGAAATGCATCAGGTTGAAAATTGGGATTACGCGGTGACGGTTCCGGTCAAAGACGACAAGATGGATAAATACTCTGTCAAAGGCAGTCAATTCCAGCAGCCGTTGCTTGAATTCTCCGGCGCTTGCGCAGGTTGCGGTGAAACACCGTACATCAAGACCATTACCCAGCTTTACGGCGACCGCATGATGATTGCCAATGCGACCGGCTGTTCCTCGATTTGGGGTGCTTCTGCTCCGGCTTCGCCCTATTGCACCAATGCGAAAGGTCAAGGCCCGACATTCGCCAACTCCTTGTTTGAAGACAATGCCGAATATGGTTATGGGATGCTGCAGGGGACAAAAGCTATTCGCAACACCATCGCCAGTTATCTGACACAGATTAAAGCGGCTGCACCGGCCGATTTGGCAGAAGCCATTGACGCCTGGATCGCTGGGAAAGATGATGGGGATGCTTCCAAGGCGGCTACGCCTCCATTGAAAGCGGCACTTGAAAACTTTAACGCACCGGCAGAGTTGGCCGACAAATATAAATTTGTCATGAGCAATCAGGATCACCTGGTCAAAAAATCTGTTTGGATTATCGGCGGTGACGGCTGGGCCTATGATATTGGCTTCGGCGGCTTGGATCACGTCTTGGCTTCGAAGGAAGATATCAATGTTTTCGTGCTTGATACCGAAGTTTATTCTAATACCGGTGGTCAGGCATCTAAATCCACACCGACAGCAGCGATTGCACAATTTGCGGCTTCCGGCGAACGGGTTAAGAAAAAAGACCTCGGCATGATTGCTGCGACTTATGGCTATGTTTATGTCGCTCAGGTGGCCATCGGCGCCGATAAGAACCAGTTCATGAAGGTATTGAAGGAAGCTGAAGCTTATAAGGGACCATCCCTGATCATCGGTTATGCGCCTTGCATTAACCATGGGATCAAAGGCGGCATGGGCAAGACCCCGAGTCATCAGAAAGCAGCTGTTGATTGTGGCTATTGGCATCTGTATCATTTCAATCCGGAAGATGAACATCCTTTCCATTTGGATTCCAAGAAGCCTGACTTCGATAAATTCCAAGACTTCATTATGTCGGAAGTGCGTTATAACTCGTTGCGCCGTGGTTTCCCGGAAATCGCGGAAGACCTGTACAAACAGACTCAGGAAGAAGCGATCTCTCGTTACGAAGGTTACGTCAAACGCAACGCTTAAACGCAGATTGAACAATCAAATACATTCAAAGAGACTCCTAACGGGGTCTCTTTTTTATGCGTGGGTACGTTTTGACAGTTTGTCATTTTTTTGATACACTTCAAAACATGTTTATCAATTTTCTGTGATTTTTTCTTTCAATTTTTTCGGTAATGATCATCAATCGTTTCACGCATTTCGGAGGTTTTTCTTGAATTTAAATCAAATGACGGTTTCTGAATTAAAACAACTTGCCGCATCGCTGAATATTCCGCTAAAGGGTCGGGTTCTTAAAAAGGAATTGATCGAGCAAATTCAAGCGCTGCAACAGGCGACGGATTCGGCAGATCAAAAAGAAGCCGAGCCGATTGAGACAAAAAGAACATCTCGAGAAAAAGAATCGCGGCGGCTGGGACGTTATAAATTAAACGATAATATTGAAGAGGCTGTCGTTTATGAAGGAGCAGTGCGCGTTTTGCCGGAGGGCTACGGCATTATTGACCGGCAAAATGAGCTCGGTATTTATGTGTCGGCCTCACAGATTCAGAAATTCCGCATTGAAACCGGCGATGTGCTCGGAGGCCGTGTGCGCGCGCCTAAGCCTGGAGAAAAATACGCGGCCATGCTCTTTTTGGATCGCGTCAACGGCAAACGAACGGCCGACCTCATCAAAAAAATGGAAAAGCTAATGGCCTCCAATGCGGTGGCGGATGAGGCGCGTTATCAGAAAAGTCAGTCCGGCATTTTGGATATTACGGCCGATGGCTACGGTTTTTTGCGCACAAAGGATTTTTTGCCGGGAGAACAGGATATTTATGTTGCGGCGAATGTGATACGTCGATATCAGCTGCGCACGGGGGATAAAATTGAAGGGCATGTGCGCAAATCCGGCGAAAATGATCGTTACGACGCATTGCTTTACGTCGAAAAGGTAAACGGTGATTTGCCGGAGACTGTGACGCACCGGCCCCATTTCGTGCGCTTGACACCGATTTTTCCCAACGAGCGGATTAACCTTGAAACGCCGGTGGAATCCATGGCGGCTCGGATCATCGATCTCTTTGCCCCCATCGGCCGAGGACAGCGGGGGTTGATTGTGGCACCGCCCAAGGCCGGGAAAACGACATTGCTTAAGATAATTGCGAACGGCATTCGAACCAATGCCCCCGAAATGGAGCTCATTGTGCTTTTGGTCGACGAACGGCCGGAAGAAGTGACTGATATGCAACGTTCGGTCGACGCTGATATTGTGTCTTCCACCTTTGATGAACCGGTAATGAAGCATTTGCAGGCGGCGGAGATGGTGTTGGCCCGCGGACAGCGCCTGGTGGAGCAGGGGAAGAATGTGGTGATTCTTGTGGATAGTCTGACACGATTGGCCCGCAGCAATAATTTGGTGATTGAGCCCTCGGGGCGAACGCTGACCGGGGGGCTGGATCCGGAGAGTTTGTATTTCCCAAAGAAATTTTTCGGGGCAGCGCGCAATATTGAAAATGGCGGGAGTTTGACAATTCTGGCAACAGCGTTGATTGACACCGGCAGCCGAATGGATGATATTATTTATGAAGAGTTTAAAGGAACGGGCAATATGGAATTAACGCTCAGTCGCGATCTGGCAGAGCGGCATATCTTTCCAGCCATTGATATTCGCCGCAGCGGTACCCGCCGAGACGATTTATTGTTAAGCCGGCAGGAAGAACAAATTGCTGTGCAGCTGCGCAAAGCCTATGCCAAGGATTCAGTAGTGACTTTTGCAGAAAAAATGACAACATTGCTTGAGCACACACCGAATAATGCAGCGTTGATTCAGCGATTTAATCGTGAGTAGAGCTTGCAATTCCAGTATTGGTTTGTTATAATAACACCGCTGAAATCCAATCAAAGCGCTTTGATTTCGAATAAACGACGAAAGAGGTGAATACGATGAAAGAAGGCATCCACCCGAATTATGGGAAGTCTGTCGTGAAATGTGCTTGTGGCAATACTTTTGAAACAGGTTCTGTCAAGTCGGAACTGCGTGTTGAAATTTGTTCTGCCTGCCATCCGTTCTTTACGGGGAAGCAGAAGCTGGTTGACTCCGGCGGACGCGTCGAACGCTTCAATAAAAAATATGCGAAAGCACTCAAAAAATAAGTCGGTATTCCGACTTATTTTTTATTTATGAAAGGATAAGGAGGCGAAATGGCATCAGAGCAAAAAATAACCATTCAAGATGCATTGACAGCAGGTGCTCAGAAACTGCGGTCAGCAGGTCTGGAACAATCGCGTTTTGAAGCGGAGGTTCTGCTGGCGGCGATGATGCATCAGGAACGGCTGTATTTTTTAATGCATCCGGAAATTCCATTATCTTCAGAGCAGATCCGTGCATTTGCCAATGCGATCAAACGCCGTTCTGCCCACGAGCCTTCGGCGATGATCACTGGCCATCGGGAGTTTATGGGCTTGGATTTCGATGTTAACGCTCATGTGTTGATTCCGCGTCCGGATACGGAAAATATTGTTGAAACGGCGTTGGCATGGATTTCCAAAAGATCGCGGCCCGAGGTTTTAGATCTTTGCTGCGGATCGGGGGCCATCGGAATCGCATTAAAGAATTGTTGCCCGAATATTCAGTTATGGCTGTCAGATATTTCCAAAGAAGCCTTGGCCATTGCTAAAAGCAATGCACAAAAACATCATATAGAGGCACAATTGATTTTGGGTGATTTGTTTGAAGGCCTGCTTCCAGGGCAGCGCTTCGATATGATTGTGACGAATCCGCCCTATATCCCTACAGATGAAATTGCCGATTTATCACCTGACATCAAAAACTATGAACCCCGTGTGGCATTAGATGGCGGCGAGGATGGTTATGATTTTTACAAGCGATTATTTGCATCGGTTCATGATCACCTGAAAGAGCAGGGGTATTTGGTTTTAGAATGCGGCTGGAATCAAGCAGATACTTTAATCGACATGGCGCACTCCTTTTCGCATATCGAACGCATTTACGATTTGGCTGGATTTGCTCGGGGCCTCGTTTGCGGCAAATAAAAAGAAAAATTGAAGAATTAAGCTTCTTATGATAAAATAAAAGAAATTCTGAAAATATAGATTTTGGCGTAACGACGCCAAAATTCTGAAATACGCAGGAGGTACGAGCAAAATGGTTACAGCAGGTGATTTTAAAAAAGGTGTGACATTCGAAATGGATGGTTCGGTTTATGTGGTAGTGGAATTTCAACACGTTAAACCGGGAAAAGGGGCTGCTTTTGTTCGCACTAAAATCCGCAATGTTATGACGGGAGCAGTTACCGAAACAACATTTTCTCCCAACGAAAAATTCCCTTTGGCCCATATTGACACTAAGGAAATGCAATACTTATATTCCGATGGTGATCTGTATTACTTTATGGATCTTGAATCTTATGAACAGATTCCGCTGGAATACGAAAAAGTTGAAGAAGCCCTAAAGTACCTCAAAGAAAACGACAATGCGACCATTCGCTTTTTCAAAGGGGAACCCTTTGAAGTGAAGGCGCCAAATTTTGTTGCATTGAAAGTCACACAGACGGAGCCCGGCTTTAAAGGCGATACTGCAACAGGTGCCAATAAACCTTGTACTGTGGAAACCGAAGCAACCATTATGGTGCCGCTGTTTGTTAATGAAGGGGACACGATCCGCGTCGATACGCGAACCGGCGAATACATGGAACGTGTCTGAGCGTTAAAATTATGAAATACATTAATGAAAAAGTTGCTTATCTGAAAGGCTTATCGGAGGGCATGAAGTTGGCAGAAGCCTCTGACGAAGGGAAAATGATCGGGCAGTTGCTTGACGTTTTAGAGGATATCTGCGATGCGCTTGACGGCGTAACCGAAGCTCATGATGATCTTCAGGATTATGTGGAGATGATCGATGATGATCTGACGGACATGGAAGATTTTCTAATCGATATTGCCGATGAAAACATTGCGTTTGAGGATGAAGATGATGAGACCGACGATTCATTGGATATGATAGACACGGAGGATGAAGATGATGAAAACGACGATATTTACGAAGTCGAATGTCCTCATTGCGGTCATGTGTATTTAGCCGATTTTGAATCCTTTGAGGCCGACGATGTGATATGTCCCGAATGTGACACGAAGTTTTCCTTGAACGAGGAAACCATCGAAAGATTAAAACAAGCAGAGGACGATTCGCATCATCCCGAAGAGGAATGACGGAGTAAGCGATGGATAAAAATATACAAAACGCACAAAATGATATTTCTAATGAAATGATTTGCTCTATTGCGAGCATGGCCGCTTTAGGCGTGGAAGGCATTGAGAAGATGTTTATGCGCATTTCCGATGAGATTCTGGATGCGATTTATCCTTCAGCGGTTTCTAAAGGGGTAAAAGTGGTTGAACGCGATGACGGTTATCAGATTGATCTGCACGTGATCACAGGATTGGGTATTAACGTTAAAAAAGTGTGTGAAAAATCTCAGCAAAAAGTGAAAGAATCGGTTGAGATCATGTCAGGCAAGCCTGTGGCTGAAGTTAATATTTTGGTCAAAGGCTGCGGAAAATATGAATGAGAACAAAGCCGCTTGATGCGGCTTTTTTAACAGGTAAAATATGACAGAGGTAAAAAAACAAAACCGTCGGCACGAAAGAGAGCTTGCCTTGCGTGCCGTTTTTCAAATCGAGTTTCACCAAGATGCGCAGGATCTTCAAAAGGGAATTGCTGCAGTGATTGATAGCGACGCAGGTTTTGAACATGACCATGGATCCAGCGGCTATGCCGCTTATTTGGTGGATGTGGTGGTTGATCACTTGGCGGCGATTGACGAAAGAATTGCTCAATATCTGCGCAAGGATTGGCACATGGATCGTTTGCCGGGGGCGGAGAAAGCCATTCTGCGTGTGGCAACAGCTGAAATGTGTTATTTGGATCAGCCGTTGGAAATTGCCATTAATGAAGCCGTGGAATTGGCCAAACGCTATTGTGACGAGGATGCGCCGCGTTATATCAATGGCATTTTGAATAATTTGGGCCATCATCTGGCGGTTGACCATTCAAAGGAAGTGCAATCGCATGATTCTGGGAATTGATACCAGCAATTACACAACTTCCGTGGCATTGGTTGATGATGACGGGAAAATTTTAAAAGACTGTCGCCAGGTGTTGCCGGTCAAAAAAGGACATCGCGGGTTGAGGCAGTCAGAGGCATTGTTTGAACATATTCGCAATCTGCCGGAATTAATGCATACGGTGATTGGTGATCAACCGATCAAAAATGCGTTAAAAGCCATCGGCGTAAGCGTTGCACCTCGTCCTATTCGTGATTCTTATATGCCGGTTTTTCGCGCAGGAACTGGCATCGCAGAGATATTGTCAGACGCCATTCGGGTGCCCTACTATCGCCTGAGTCATCAGGAAGGTCACATTCGGGCGGCCATGTGCGAAACGGAAATTTTTTCATGGCAGCATCAGTTAGATGCAAATTGGCAGCGGCAATCCGAACCGATGTTAGCTGTACATTTTTCCGGCGGCACCTCGGAAATCTTGTATGTAAAGCGGGAAAAGAAGGGCTTTCAATGCAAAATTGTCGGGCGGAGTTTAGATCTGCATGCCGGTCAACTGGTGGATCGCATCGGCGTGATGCTGGGCATGGATTTTCCGGCGGGCCAAGCTCTGGAGCGATTAGCAAACCCTTTGCAGACCGCGCCGCTTAAATTGGCAACCCAAGTCGTCGATGGGGACTTTCATTTTTCTGGGATGGAAAATGCGGCGAAACAGTCTCTGCAAAAAGGGGAGGAACCAGCAAATCTGGCTTATGCGCTGTTTGAAGCTGTCGGCAGAACACTCGGACGGGCAATCATCGCGTTGTTGGAGAAAACAGAGGTATCCGCAGTATTATTCTCCGGCGGTGTGATGGCTAATGAGATTGTCAAAGAAGAAGCGCGGAAGCGCATCTTTGCTTTTTGCCGGAGCCATCGGCGGCCGGTTTCTTTGTGCTTTGCGAAACCCCAGTATGCGACCGATAATGCCATTGGCTGTGCTCTGTTGGCAAAAGAAGCGTTTGAAGCGGAACAAAAGAAGGCGTGCAATGATTAAACGGCAATTATCCGTCACGGAAGTCAATCGATTCGTCAAAACTCTGATTGCGACCAATAGCGTGCTTAAAAGCCTTGAAATTAAAGGTGAAGTATCCAATTTTAAGCGACAGGCCAGCGGGCATCTTTATTTTTCTTTGAAAGATGTCGGCGCAAGAATTGGTTGCGTGATGTTTCGAAGCGATGCAGCTCATCTTGATTTTGAACCGGAGGATGGCATGCATGTCGTCTGTAAAGGGCGTGTTGATGTTTTTGAACAGGCCGGACAATATCAGATTTATGTTCGGACAATGCAGCCGGCCGGTATCGGCGATTTATATCGAGGCTTTGAAACACTTAAGCGAACACTGGAGACATTGGGTTATTTTGACGCGTCTGCCAAGAAAAAAATACCGGAAACGATTGAGGCCGTCGGTGTGGTGACATCGCCGACCGGTGCGGCGATTCATGATATTATTTCTGTTTGTCATCGGCGCGATCCGCATCTGGAAATTATCTTGGCGCCGGCCCAGGTTCAGGGAACGGAAGCGGGTGCCAGCATTGCTTCCGCCATTCAGCAATTAGATCAACTGGATTCAATCGATGTAATCATCGTTGGTCGGGGCGGCGGATCTATGGAGGATCTTTGGGCTTTTAATGAACGCATCGTGGCCGACGCGATTTATAAGGCCAAAACGCCAATCATTTCCGCCGTTGGTCACGAAACCGACTTTACTATTGCCGATTTTGTGGCGGATTTGCGGGTGCCAACCCCCTCGGCTGCGGCCGAAACGCTGACTTGGGATCAACAAGCAGTTTGGCATCAACTGAACGATCTGCAAGGGATACTGCAGCAGGAGGTTCAGCAAGTTATAGCGAATCATCGGGAGGCCGTCGATTTAATAGCGCGTCTTCTTTTAGCGCATAATCCAGAAGCGATGATTGACAGTCAGCGGATGGTCATTGATTATTTTCAGGAGCGTTTGGTGCAGGGAGGGCGGCAACAATTAGCACAGTTGCATCGAGCCTTGGATAACTATCGCATTAAGCTTGTTGCTTTTAATCCGCGGCACGCGTTAAAACGGGGCTTTGCCTGGGTGCATACTGAATCTGGCGAGCTTGTTCGAAGTGTGGATCACGCAAAAACAGCCGGGAATTTGCGATTGAGCTTTGCCGATGGCGATGTTAAAGCAAAGGTTGAACAATAGAGAGGGGAAGACATGGCAACAAAAAAATTCAAAACGAAAATGAATCGGCTGGAGACCATTGTTGATGCAATGGAAACCGGTGATTTGGAATTAGAGAAAGCTTTAAAATATTTCGAAGAGGGGATGGCGTTGGTTGACGATTGTCATCATGAGCTTGATCAAGCGGAGGCAAAAGTTATGAAGCTCATAGAAAGTGACGACGGCCAAGCTGTTTTTGTGCCGTTTGAGGGGGAGGAAGCGGATGACGATGCATCAATCTAAAGAGGATAGAGTTAGAACGGCCAAATTTGCCAATCGACTAACGAAAAAGGGCCATCAAATAGAAGCCTATCTGACAGATTGCTTTGTTGGTCCCTTTGATGCGCCGGATATTATTGTATCTGCGATGAAGTATAGTCTTTTTGCCGGCGGCAAACGGGTAAGGCCGATTCTCCTGATGGAGACATGTGCTATGTTTGGCGGCGATGAACGCGTCGCCATTCCCTTTGCCTGTGCCATTGAGATGATTCACACGTATTCGCTGATTCATGATGATTTGCCGGCGATGGACAATGATGATTTACGTCGTGGGGAGCCGACGAATCATAAAGTCTATGGAGAAAATATTGCAATTCTTGCCGGCGATGCACTTTTGAATGCAGCGGTAGAAACCGCTGTTGAAGGGATTGAAACGATGGAACCTGCAGAGCGTGCGCGCGGGATTGCTGCGCTTTCCCTTTTGATGCGTGCAGCCGGTGTGAATGGCATGATCGGCGGCCAAACGGGAGATTTGTTGGCCGAAGATGACGATGCCATCAACGAAGATAAAATCGTTTATATACATGCGCATAAGACAGGTGCGCTGTTAACGGCTGCTGTTTTGATTGGTGCCGTTTTGGCGGGGGCCAGCGAAGACGAACAACAGGCGCTGAGGAACTATGGCTCCGCGATTGGGATGGCCTTTCAGGTGGTGGATGATATTTTGGATGTTGAATCGGAAACCGCGGTATTGGGCAAACCAGTTGGATCGGATGCCGAGGAAAGCAAGACGACATTCGTGTCACTTTTCGGCCTTGAAAGTGCGAAGGTCAAAGCTGAAGAATACCATCAGGAGGCGATAGCGGCTCTTGCGGGGATTCAACGCGATACGATTTTTTTAGAGGAAATGGCTGATTTTATCTGCCGGCGAAATCGATAAAAGACAGAGGAGAGGACAATGGATTTTCAGGAATTTTATCGCGGTGAAAGTTTCGATGCCTATGCGTATTTAGGGGCTGCAGCGACGCCTGATGGCGTTGTTTTTCGAACTTTTGCACCGGCAGCTGAATCAATTGAAGTGATTGGCGAATGGAACAACTGGAAGGGACAGGCCATGTCCCGGATTTACGATGGTAATTTTTGGGAAGTGCGCCTGTCGGCAGCCCGAATCGGCATGATGTATAAATACCGCATTACCGGTGCCGATGGCAGAACGTTGGATCATTGTGATCCCTATGGCCGCATGATGGAAAAACGGCCGGGAACAGCCTCAATCATTTGGAACGATACCTTTGAATTTTCCGATTCAGACTGGATTCGAACGCGGAGAGACGGTGTCGATGCGCCGGTGAATATTTACGAAATGCATTTCGGCAGTTGGAAACGCAAATCCGATGCGCCCGATGACTGGTATAACTATGCAGAGATGGCTGAAGCATTAATTCCCTATTTGAAGGCGCAGGGATACAATTATGTGGAGGTGCTGCCGTTAATGGAACACCCGGTGGATGCGAGCTGGGGCTATCAAAATACCGGTTTTTATGCACCGACATCGCGCTATGGTACGCCGGAGGCCTTGAAGGCCTTTGTCGACGCCTGCCATCGGGAAAATATCGGCGTGATTATGGATTTTGTGCCGGTACACTTTGCTGTGGACGATTATGCGCTTTGGCGCTATGATGGGACGGCCTTATATGAATATCCACACGAGGATGTGGGGGTGTCGGAGTGGGGAAGCTGCAATTTCATGCACTCCCGTCCGGAAGTGCGCTCATTTTTACAGTCCTGCGCCGATTATTGGCTGAGCGTGTTTCATTTGGATGGGTTGCGTTTTGACGCGGTCAGCAATTTGATTTACTGGCAGGGAGATGAAAACCGCGGTGTCAATGTCGATGCCATCGCCTTTATGAAAAGGATGAATGCGGGGTTAAAAGTCAGACATCCGGAGGTGATGCTCATTGCGGAGGATTCAACCAACTATCCTCAGGTGACCGATAAAGTTGAAAACGGCGGATTGGGCTTTGATTATAAATGGGATATGGGCTGGATGCATGACACGCTTTCGCTTTTTCAAACGGCGCCTGAAGATCGCCCGCGGGATTACCACAAGCTGACTTTTTCGATGGCCTATTTTTATCGAGAACATTATTTATTGCCTTTGTCCCACGATGAAGGAGTTCACGGCAAGGCGACCATCGCTCAGAAAATGTACGGCGATTACGAGGAAAAATTTCCCCAGGCGCGCACGCTCTATTTGTATATGATGAGTCATCCCGGCAAAAAATTAAACTTCATGGGCGGGGAATGGGCTCAGCTGCGGGAGTGGGACGAAAAGCGCGAACAGGATTGGCTTTTAATGGATTTCCCCGTTCACGATGCGTTTCGGCATTATATGGCGGATTTGTCAAAACTCTACTTGGCGCACAGCGCTTTGTGGATGGCAGACTATGAAAAATCGGGTTTCCGGTGGGTTGACTGTCATCAGGAGTCCAGGTGCCTATATCTTTTTGAGCGTTTTTCGGAAGAGGAGACCTTGCTGATTGTGCTGAATCTTTCGAATCGTCAGGCGAGATACCCATTGCCGGTGAACAAGAAGACGCGTCTTAAGCTTTTGCTTTCAACCGATTGGGCTTGCTACGGCGGGGCGGAAGACCCTGGAGACGATAATCTGTCATTGATTGGTGAAGAACAAGTCATCCTGAAACTTCCGCCTTTCTCGGCTAAATTATATCAACGGTTTTAAACACGAGTCTCCCTTGCATTGGCAAGGGTTTTTTCTTGCAATAAAATAAATAAAACCGGCCCCTCAAACAGAGACGCTTGCACGAATGAGCGCTTTGGGGTAAAATAATGTAAATGAAATCATTTGCGAGGGGAAAATGGAAACCGTACAAACCAATTTTATATATCAGCGGATTCGAGATGAATTGTTTGAACGTGAAAAATGTATTCACAGCATTTCTTATCCCGTTATTCGCAAAGTGAAAGATCAATATTATCTGGCCGTTTTTATTGATCATTACGATTTGCAAGAATTGATGGATAATCAGATTACACGGCCGGATGAATGGGCGCTGGCCGATTTGGAAAGCGGCAAAATCACAGAGGTGTATCAATGCAAAATTTATGATTTTTGTGACAAGGCATCCATTCCTCAAACCATGGCGGTCAGCCGAGAAGGGATGAAAACAGATCAGCATTACTTCCAGCAGCTCTTTCATCGGTTGGATCAAATCCGCGATGAAATCTTAATGGGGCAAGGATTCAACGAAGATCTGTACAATACTTATCTGGCAACGGTCATCGAGCAGGTCCCGGAATCCATGGCTTATTTCTACCGTGCATTGTCAAAAACCGGTGATGATATTGGAGAAGATTGAAAAATTATCTTTATTCTTAAATAAATTTCATCGAAAGTGTCGCCTGATTTTGGTAAAATAAAAAGCAATAAGATCAATCGAGGTCAAGTTATGTGTATTAATATTTATAATCCCATCGGATGTGATCCAAAATCACCGGCTGTTTTGCAAATCAATGTGATGGTCAACAGCCTAAAAAGGGCGGGGTATCCCGTTCATCTTATTAATTTTGAAGAGGATCCAGTGCGATTTACCAGCGAAAGAGGGGTCGAATCGATCCTTTTGACGGATGGACCGGACGCATTTCCAGTGACGGTTGTCGACGGAGAAGTATACCAAAAAAATTACTATCCCGATTATGCGCAGTTACTGAAATGGAGCGCAGCGCATTAAAAAGTAAATAAAGCCTTCTTCCGACTGAGGTGCTCCCCCC
>NZ_GL622359.1:524541-584092 GCF_000185505.1 Pseudoramibacter alactolyticus ATCC 23263
CACCAGACTGAGGCGCCGGAGGCGGTTTTTTAATTGCTTAAAATAGGAAGTGCCATGAAGAATCAGGCAATGCAATTATTCCAGGAAGGCATGGAAAAAACCGAGTAGGTGCTGAATACTGGAAAAGATCCTGAAGCGATTCGCGATTATGCGGCGTGCATTTCTGGGATCGTTGATTTTTTTGAAACCAATAATATGGTGACAATTGATATGCTTGATTTTGAAGAACCGTTCAAGCAAAGTCTGCGGGCGGATAAGCGTATGATAGAAACCATTATGAAAACGGAAATTGAAGAAATCAAGCTGATCATAACCTTTGTTATTTATTGTTATTGTCGATTTATCGGTTTGAAAAATCATAGTGTCGTGTATGTATTGGTTTAAAGTTTACATTGAAAGTTTTTGCCCGGTGTTTTTGAATTGATTGGTCAATATGGTCTAAAACTGCTGTTTTGGCAACGGGGGATGCCGAAACTTTCCTCACCTTTGAAAAAATGGCAAGCGCGGTTAACTCAATGCTGGGAGAATCGAAAAGAAATGATTGAGGAATCGGCAAAAATTTTTTGCCCAATATCTGGTAGACAGAGCAGACCAATAAAAAAGTCCAAAGGCGTTCGTTTATGCCTTTGGGCTTTTTATTGGTTTTAATCTTGAATTATTCGGAAAGGGCGGCAGTGACGAGCGCCATTTTGTAGACTTCGTCAGCGGTGCAGCCGCGGGATAAATCGTTGATCGGTGCATTAAGCCCCTGCATAACCGGACCGATGGCTTCAAAACCTCCTAAGCGGGAAGCAATTTTGTAACCCATATTGGCGGCTTCGATCAGTGGAAAGATAAAGGTGTTGGCCTGACCGGCAACTTTAGAGTCGGGGCATTTGGTTTGAGCGACAACGGGGGAAACAGCGGCGTCAAACTGAAGTTCACCGTCAATATCTAATTCCGGTGCCATTTTTTGTGCTTCGATGGTAGCATCATGCGAAAGCTGGACAGTGCCGCCTTTTCCGGAACCTTTGGTGGAGAAGGAAAGAATCGCTACTTTGGGATCGATGCCGAAAATTTTCGCAGTTTTTGCAGATTCAACAGCCACCTCGGCCAATTGCTGAGCGGCGGACAACGTCACATTGCCATCTTTGTCCACGCGGTCTTTGTAGTCGATGTTAATGGCACAATCGGCAAAAGCCAGTTTTTCCTTTTCGTCGTTGCGCATCAGGATAAAGGTAGAACTGACGAGGTGGGCGCTCGGCTTGGTTTTGATAAGCTGGAGGGCCGGGCGAACAGTGTCTGCGGTAGAGTAGGTTGCGCCGCCGAGCAGGCAGTCGGCCTTGCCCATCTGAACCAGCATGGTGCCGAAGTAATTGGTCTGCATCAGGGCTTCACGTGCCTCTTCTTCCGTAAGTTTGCCTTTGCGCAGTTCGACCATTCGCGCCGCCATGGCATCCATGTCTTCTTTGGGGTAGGTTTTGGGATCGATGAATTCTGCTTCGTTGATGCAGTCATATTGATCGTCGCGGGTGGCGAGAAAAACTTTCATGGTGTCACCCAGCAAAATGACATTTAATGCTTTTTCCTTTAAAAGACGATTGGCGGCATAGAGAATACGCGGATCATCGCCTTCCGGAAAAACAATGGTTTTGTGATTGGCTTGAAGTTGTTCTTTTAATTCGTCAAAAATGGACATGTTTTAAAATCCCCCTTGGAATGACTTTATAATATCGCTTTTAATTATACCGTAATCCCACCACCGGAAATAACAATATCTTGTCCACTTAGAGAAAATATTTCGGATAATCGGCGATGGCCCGCCGCTTTAACAGCGACAGCAGTCTTGGGTTAAATCTTTGATGACTTCTCCGGCGATAATCAGGCCGACAACGCCGGGCACAAAGGGAACAGAGCCGGGAATGGGATGATGATCATGGGGTGGTTCAGAATCGGTGCCGGTTTGCGGGCGAATCGGTTGTTCTCTGGAATAGACCACTTTGAGGTGGTCAATACCTCGTTTTTTACACTCTCGGCGAATCACCTTCGCCAACGGATCGACAGAGGTTTTGGCGATATCCGTCACTTCAAACTGAGTTGGATCAAGTTTGTTGCCTGCGCCCATGCTTGCGATAACCGGGACCCTTTTTTCTTGAGCTTCTGTGATCAAGGCGAGTTTGGCGGTTACGGTGTCGATGGCATCGACGATATAATCGTATTGGCTGAAATCAAAATCCCCTTTGCTTTCCGGCAGATAAAAACAGCGATGGGATGTAACCCGCGCTGCGGGATTGATGTCGCGGATCCGAGCGGCCATGGCATCAACTTTAAACGTGCCGATGGTCTGATGGGTGGCGATGATCTGCCGGTTGAGATTGGAAAGGCTTACACGGTCGCTGTCGATCAAATCAAAACGGCCGATGCCACCGCGAGCTAAAGCTTCACAAACGTATCCGCCGACGCCGCCGATACCAAAAATGGCGACATGGGCACGGGATAATTTTTGAATCGCTTTCTCACCCAATAAAAGCGCTGTTCTTGAAAATTGTTCTGTCATAAAAATGCTCCCGATATTGATAAGATGTATTTTATCTTAGCATAAATGAGATGGGCTGAGGAAAATAAAAAATGGACATCCTGCAATAGATAACATATAATAAGGCTGAAAAGGAGGTAGCGATGATGAAAAAGTTAGTCATTATCCTTTTTGCCGTGACCCTTTTATTGGGAGCGACCGCTTGTGGGAAAGCCCGCCAAACGGATCCTTTGGCGGATAACGTATTGACGATCGGAACAGATTCGGATTTTGTGCCGATGGAATATCGTGATAAAAATAAAGCGCTCAAAGGGTTTGAAATTGATTTGGGAAATGCGATAGCTCAAAGGATGGGAGTTCGTGCATTTTGGATTGATACCGGCTGGAACAGCATTTTCAATCGAATGAACGGCGGAAAGTATGATTGTGTGATGTCAGCCATTAACGATACAACTGCGCGAGAGCAGAATTTTGCGATGACAGATCCGTATTTTATCAGCTCGATTGTCATCGTCTCTCGAAAAGAAACCAACGAACAGCAGGCGGATGCTGGCGGTCGGCCAGCAAAAGAAACAATCGATCGCGCAGAAAAATTAAACGGGCGAAAAGTCGGCATGTTAAAGGATATTAAACGACGGGACACGATGACCGATTTGCAAACGCGGTACCCTAAAATTAAAATCAAGGGATTTTCCAATAGCGCCAAGTTATTTAAAGCGCTCAAAAAGAAAAAGATTGATAATATCGTGGTGGATGAAGCCGTCGCAATTACCTATCAAAAGAAGGATCCCGAACATTTAGCGATCACCTCGGCGGCGATCAATCAAAAGGCCTTTGCGATTGCCTGCCGGAAAGATAACAGCGCGTTAAGCGAAAAAATCAGCCGGGCGATTGCCGATTTGAAAGCCGATGGCACCTATCGAAAATTAACGCTTAAATGGTTTGGCAGAGACATGACGAAAGACGCGTTGACACAAACGATGCAATGACTTTTTAATTAAAGCAAGGGCATGATGTGATATGAGGCAAAAGGGATTTCAGACAGGACCTGGAGTCCCTTTTATGATATAATAAATCTAATTATCTCCTGTGAAGATCGGAAAACATATGATGAAAATAACCATTCTAACCATTTGTCCGGAAATGTTCGATGGTTTCTTGCAATCACATATTGTCATGCGCGCGTTGCAGTTACTAACAGCTGAAATTGAAGTAATTGATATTCGGGATTATGCAGATGGCAGCTTCCGTCATATCGACGAGGCACCTTACGGCGGCGGCGCGGGGATGGTTCTCCGCTGTGAGCCGGTGTTATCGGCTTTAGCATCTGTCAGAATCCCCGAGAGTACGACGATCGCCTTAACACCCTGGGGAGAAGTCTACTCACAAAAGCAGGCTGTCCAGTTGGCGCAAACTGATCATGTGATTTTAATCTGCGGTCACTACGAGGGGATGGATGCCCGAATATTATCCGAAGTGGACATGGAACTTTCCATTGGTGACTATATTTTAACGGGAGGAGAACTGGCGGCGATGGTTGTGGCCGATAGTGTTTTGAGGCTTTTGCCCGGGAATTTAAAATCCGGCAGTCTTGAATGGGAGTCCCATGATCGGGATTTACTGGAATATCCACAGTTTACCCGGCCAATTGCTTATCATGGAAAAATCGTTCCTTCCGTTTTACGTAGCGGCAATCATGAACAGATTCGGAAATGGCGTTTGCAGCAAGCATTGCTGTTGACTCGGGAAAGGCGCCCGGATCTGTTTGCACGGCATGATTTAACCTCGGAGGAAAAAATGTTGTTGGCAAAGGCAGATCGAGAGATGGAGTAAGAATGCTTTTTTAATTTAAAGTAAAGTTGTGTCTTATATAATTTTTGACTCAAATAGCGAATCATCACATAAGAGAGGATAGAGCGATGGACCATCAATCAATTGTCGATTTGACAAATTTATCGAACGAGTTAATGTACCGACGTTTTTTGGTCAACAATGACGAAGTGCGCCAGTTTTTTTATGAGCTGACGGTCCCGGAATACATTGCCTTGAATTTAATCATCGAGAATGAGGCGAATGATCCCATTTATGGCGGGAAAACATATTTAAGCGATTTGGCGGAGCGTCTGCAGCGACCAATGCGCACGATCTCAAGCATCGCCCGCAATCTGCGGGATAAAGGGTTTGTCATTTGGAGCCATGACGGGGATGGCGAACAGGGAACTTATGTGATGATCACCGAAGAAGGCCGCAGCATTGAAGAAAAACATCAACAGGTCACCAAGGAATTCTATGGTCGCGTGATCGAAAAGTTTGGTCGCCAGAATATGATGGAACTTTTGAATCTCATGAAGCAACTGGATACAGTCATGACGGTTGAACTGGAAAATAGCAAACAGGAGGAAAATGGCGATGGGGAAAGGACAATCTAAATATTTAGAAAGACAAATTGCCATTTGTCGGGATAATGACGCGATTTCTCCCCGCTTATATGAAGAATATGGGGTTAACCTTGGTCTTCGTGATGCGGATGGCAAGGGTGTCTTGACGGGCTTGACTAATATTTCCGAAGTGGACGGTACCAAAGCACAAGGCGGACGCAACGTGCCCTGCGAAGGTGAGTTATGGTATCGGGGCTATAAAGTTCAAACGCTCATCAATTCGCTTGGGAAAAGTGAACCGGGCTTCGGAAAAATCGCTTATTTGCTTTTGATAGGGGAATTGCCATCAGACGAATCGCTTAAGACATTCAAAGCGTCCATTCGCCAGTATCGAAAGTTACCAACTAATTTTACCCGGGATGTCATCATGAAGGCCCCAAGTGCCGATATCATGAACAGCATGACGCGCTCAATTTTGACGTTGGCATCCTACGATCCGATGGCGAAGGACGCTTCGCTTGAAAACAATTTGCGGCAGTGCCTGCAATTGATTGGTCAATTTCCGATGTTGGCTGCTTACGGTTATCACGCGCATGTTTTTGCTAATTTGGATGGATCGATGTATATCCATAACCCGAGTCCAGAATTGTCAACGGCGGAAAATTTTTTGATGATGCTGCGGCCGGACCGTTCTTATACGCCGGTGGAGGCGAAAACACTGGATACGGCTCTGATTCTCCATATGGAACACGGTGGCGGGAATAACTCTACCTTTACGACCAGGGTGGTTACTTCCAGTGGCTCAGATACATATTCGACGATTGGGGCGGCGATGTCTTCTTTAAAAGGGCCGAAGCATGGCGGCGCAAACATCAAAGTGATGAACATGATGGCGGATATCCGTGCACATATTAAAGATTACAGCGACGAAAATGAGATTGCTGCCTATTTAAATCGCATTTTAGATCGCGATGCCTTTGATCATAAGGGGCTTATTTATGGGATGGGGCATGCGGTTTATACCCTGTCCGATCCCAGAGAGCGCGTTTTTAAAAAATATGTTCGCGAACTGGCTGCAGAAAAAAAACGTGAAAATGATCTTCTGTTGTATGAAAATATTGAAAAGTTGGCACCGGGTTTGATTAACAGTAAACGCAGACATCCCAAACCTGTATGTGCTAATGTTGACTTTTACAGCGGCTTTGTGTATGAGATGTTGGATATTCCGGAAGAACTTTATACGCCGCTGTTCGCTGTGGCCCGTATCGTTGGATGGAGTGCTCACCGTATGGAAGAACTTATCTGCACAGACAAAATCATTCGCCCGGCCTATATGAGCGTGATGGAACGTTTGGAATAAAATAACGGTGCAACTAAAAAGAGCCTGTCAGGTTGATCACTGACAGGCTCTTTTAAATTGTGGATCGGATAGACCCAGTTGAGTGGGTGTGAGATTCCCATCAGAGAAAAGAATATGCACGAAATATTAACGGCCCGCTATGTGGGGGCGCGACGTTTGTTATATAAAAAATCACCTCTTCGATTACAATAAAGTTGTTCAGGCTATTGCGGAAATGGATGTGCAAATATCCTATCGTCTTTACACCAAAGGATAGACGAAAAATAATCTACATAAGGCGGGTATAAAAGATATCCTCAAACAGTTATGTGGTTATAAAGGTGAGGAAATCTGGAGGAGCATCTGATGACGGACCATATTCATATGCTGGTGAGTATCCCACCGAAACAGAAAGCCAGCGCTTTGAGACGCTGGCCTGGTATCCTATGGCTTATTGCCCTGGAGCAAACCACCCTTTGGAAGGGTGGGTGTGATAGCGCGATTAGCCGAGTGCCGCAGTAATAAGTGACATTTTATAAACTTCATCGGCATTGCAGCCGCGGGAGAGATCGTTGATAGGAGCATTGAGTCCCTGAAGAATAGGACCAAAAGCTTCAAAACCGCCGAGACGAGATGCAATTTTATAACCGAGATTGCCGGCTTCAATAGTTGGAAAAATAAAAGTATTGGCTTGTCCGGCAACTTTTGAATTCGGGCATTTTGTTTGGGCGACGGCAGGAGAGACAGCAGCATCAAATTGCAATTCACCGTCAACAGCCAGTTCCGGAGCCAATTTTTGTGCTTCAATAGTGGCGTCGTGTGAAAGTTGAACAGTGCCGCCCTTACCGGATCCTTTGGTGGAAAAAGACAGAATAGCCACTTTCGGATCAATACCGAAAATCTGGGCGGTTTTTGCAGATTCCACGGCGACTTCCGCCAGTTGCTTGGCAGCAGATAAAGTGACATTGCCGTCTTTATCCAAGCGATCCTGATAATCAATATTGATGGCACAATCGGCAAACGCAAGCTTTTCTTTTTCCTGGTTGCGCATTAGGATAAAAGTAGAACTGACCAAATGTGCGCCAGGCTTGGTTTTAATGAGCTGAAGCGCCGGGCGGACCGTATCCGCAGTGGAATAAGTTGCGCCGCCAAGCAAACAGTCAGCTTTACCCATTTTGACAAGCATGGTGCCAAAATAATTGCTGTGCGTCAGCGATTCGCGAACCTGTTCTTCTGTCATTTTTCCCTTGCGTAGATCCATCATAGTCTTGACCATTGCTTCAATATCCGCATAATGAAATGGATCAATTATTTGGCATCGGCTGATATCAAAGCCGTTGATTTGAGCAGATGATTGAATGGCGTCAACAGATCCAACCAAAAGCACTTGCAAAGTACCGTCTTGTGTGAGCCGTTCCGCAGCTGCTTGAATTCTGAGATCTTCTCCTTCCGTGAAGACAATGGTTTTTTTCTCAGACTGAAGCCGTGATTTAAATTCATTAAAAATTGACATGAAATTCCTCCCCTGGAATAATATAGATAAAATAATGATATCTTAAATAAGCTGAATCTATCTTTAATTTATAGCTTGAAAGATTTTTTGTCAACAAAATAAAATCCTATTTTATGGGTAAAATAGAATGAAGAAAAGTAAAAGAATAAATGTGTGATTCAGAGGGAAAAACCATTCTGGACCAGAAAAGCCCGAGAGTTAGGGCTTTTCTGTTCAAGCAGAATTAAGAAAAAATGGATATACTGTTGCAAAAAATAAACGAGAGGCTGGAAACAATTTATGCGAATTTTGTTTATTGAAGACGAAAAAAAATTACAGATGCCTTACAAGAGTTGTGTAAAATTCAAAATATTGATTGCGACGTTGCCAATGACGGTGAAGAGGGATTGCTTTTTGCATTAAATCCGATTTACGACGTTATCGTTTTGGATATCATGTTGCCGCTCAAAAGCGGTCTGGAAATTCTCAAGGAAATTCGCGACAGAGACATCACAACACCGGTGTTAATGTTAACGGCGAAAGGTACCGTTGACGATAAGGTCAAGGGACTCGATCTTGGCGCTGATGATTACTTGGTCAAACCTTTCTCCGCGAAGGAATTGTTTGCCCGCATCCGGGCATTGAGTCGCCGTCCGGACAATGAAATCAAAGGCGAATGTATTGACTTTGAAAACATTAGCTTTAACACTAAAAAGAATACCCTTCAAACGGAAAGTGAAGAATATAAACTCTCTGTTAAAGAAGCAAAGATTCTGGAAATGTTGATCAAACGTCCCAATCAAGTTTTTACGCGTGAACAGATATTAGATCGCGTGTGGGGATTCGATAAAGAGGTTAATGAAAATAATATCGAAATTTATGTCCATAATCTGAGAAAAAAATTGGCTGATACCAATGTTAAAATTGATACCATCCGTGGTGTTGGATACACAATGGGTAAAAGATAATGTTCAAGGAGATTAAAAAGCAAATCACGCTTTTTAACGTTCTGATCCTTATTGCTTTTTTGTTGATATTTATTTTGCTTTTGGTTTTTATGCTGCGATGGAACATTACCAATAACAGCGAACGTTATTTGCGGGAAGTTGCCAATAATATTCGCAGTGGGGAAGTCTATCCCAACGATAGCAAAACCCAGGATTTTCATAATCAAATCGGTTATGAATATATCGTGTGGGACAATCATGACAGCATTGATCGCATGAAAATTATGAACAGCTCCTTGATCATGCAGGGTTATTCTTATGTAAAGAATACAAAATTCAATGATGCTTTTAAAACTTTTTATACCGATGATGTTTCTTACCGGGTATATTCGATTCGCTTCAAGGAAAGAGGAAAAGTTAAAACCTTGCAGGTTTATCAGCAAATCACTTCAGAGTTAAGTGCCACACGAACTATTTTGATTTTGTTGCTTTTTATTGGATGCGGTGGAATTTTGGTTTTAATTCCAATCAGTTATTTCTTAGCGGGAAAATCACTCCAGCCGATCAAAGAAAGTTTTGAAAACCAAAAAAAATTTATTGCGGATGCTTCTCATGAGTTGCGAACGCCATTAACGGTCATTCAAACCAATGTTGAGGTTTTACGCCTAAAGGAAGACGAAGTATTGGCCGAAAATCTGCATTGGCTCGATAATATTGCCAGTGAAAGTGAAACCATGTCAAAACTGGTATCCAGCCTTTTGACGATTGCACAGGCAGATAACAAACGAATCGTTATGGAAAAAAAACCATTTGATTTAAGTGCTTTGTGCGCAGAAGTGGTGGATTTGATGTATGATTTTGCCGCAGAAAATCAAATTGATCTGCAAGGCGATATTCAGCAAAATGTTGAATTTAAAGGAGACGAAGAACAGCTGAAACGCGCCATTCGCATTTTGGTGGACAATGCCATTAAATATACGCCCGGAAAAGGCAAGGTAACCATTAAACTGCGTGAAGGTGTTCGCAATGTCGTGATCGCCATCAGCGATACGGGAGTAGGGCTTTCGGAAGAAAATAAAAAGAAAATTTTCAGCCGATTTTTCCGTGTGGACGATGCGCGTAATCGCGAATCTGGAGGCTTCGGTTTGGGATTAAATATTGCTGATATGGTTGTTAATCAACATGGTGGCCATATCAAAATTGATTCCAAATTGAATGAAGGCAGTACCTTTTCAATCGTATTGCCAAGGCTCACCCTATAATTTAAAATTAATGATAAGATGGAACTGTAAATTTTACAAATCCATCTTTTTTATTGCACATAATTCTTTTATAATATAAAAAGTGAAAGAAGAAAGGGTTAAACATGTTCAATATTGTATTATTCGAACCGGAAATTCCGCAAAATACCGGCAATATCGCCCGAACTTGCGCATTGACCGAAACAAAGCTTCATTTGATCGAGCCGCTGGGATTTTCAATTGGCGACAAGGCGGTTAAGCGAGCGGGTCTGGATTACTGGGATATGGTCGATGTAACAGCTTATCTCGATTTTGAAACATTTTTGGAAGAAAATAATGATCCGGAGCTGTATCTGTTAACAACGCATGGCAATCAAAATTATGCAGATATTGTTTTTAAAAACGATGACTACATCATGTTTGGGAGAGAAACGGCGGGGCTGCCAAAGGCGATTCATGCGCGGTATCCGAATAAACGTTTTCGCATCCCTATGAAAAATCATCCCCACGCACGTTCATTAAATTTGGCCAATTCGGTGAATATTGTTTTATATGAGGCATTAAGACAAAATCAGTTTTTCAATTTAATATAAACGGATTAATTTAAAGATCGAAATGAAAAACTTGAAAAAAGTGAAAAAAGTGAAAAAATTTCAAATAAATCGATGAAAGCCTTTTAAATTATGTTATAATAATGCTGTTATTCTGAAAGTGATTTTTAAAAATGCGTTGTTAAGAGGCACCATGAAAATAATTCAAACAGATGTCATCGAGGAAAAAATTGCAAAATTGTGTATTGATATTAATGCCAAGCTTAATCCGGATGTTCTTGAAGCGCTCCAAGCAGCTGAGGCATCGGAAATTTCTGAAACGGGACAGGGCATTTTAGCGCTCATACATCAAAATATCGATTTGGCGCAAGAACGCCATCGTCCCATCTGCCAGGATACGGGGATGACGATCGTTTTTGTCAAACTCGGACAAGATGTTCACATTGAAGGCGGCTGCTTAGAAAACACCATTCAGGCGGGGGTTCGCAAGGGCTATGTAGAGGGATTTCTTCGCAAATCGGTGGTGGCAGATCCATTATTGCGGACGAATACCAATGACAATACGCCGGCGATTATCCATTATCAGATTGTCGAAGGTGAATCGCTGGAAATAACAGTGATGGCCAAGGGATTTGGCAGTGAAAACACCAGTGCACTTAAAATGCTGAAACCATCAGACGGTATTGAAGGTGTGAAAAAATTCGTGCTGGAAACCATTAGTAGAGGAGCTCCCAATGCATGCGCGCCGATTATTGTCGGTGTGGGATTGGGCGGAACCTTTGAAAAGGCAGCGCTTTTGTCAAAAGAGGCATTGACGATTCCCTTAAATCGAAAACATCCCAAAAAGCATCTTGCAACGTTGGAAAATGAAATTTTAACGCAGGGCAATGCATTGGGAATCGGCCCCATGGGAATGGGCGGTCTTAACACAGTGTTGGGTGTTCACATTTTAGATTATCCGACCCATATTGCTGGTCTGCCGGTTGCTGTTAATCTTTGTTGCTATGTCGATCGACATGGAAAGGTTGCGATTTGATGAAACACTTGCAAACACCTCTGTCATCGGAAGACATTGCCTCATTAACAGCCGGCGAACAGGTATTTATTGACGGCATCATTTATACAGCAAGGGACGCGGCGCACAAGCGCATGATTGAAAACTTGAACTGCGGGAAGCCGCTGCCCATTGATATACGTGATCAGATTATTTTTTATATGGGACCGTGTCCAGCGGCACCAGGCGAAATCATCGGGCCGGCTGGCCCCACAACCAGTCACCGAATGGATGCTTATACACCTCAGCTTTTGGCTCGTGGATTAAAAGGGATGATTGGCAAGGGCAATCGGACAGAGGCGGTTATTGAAGCGATAAAACAAAAAAAGGCTGTTTATTTTTCTTGTGTAGGCGGGACAGGCAGCTTATGTGCCGACCATATTCAAGCGGTTGAAATTATCGCTTACGATGACTTGGGAACAGAAGCCATTCGGAAATTAAGGGTAAAAGATTTTCCGGTTATCGTGGCGATTGATGCAAAAGGAAACAATATATATCAGAAAGGTATAAAGAAATATAGAAACTACACGAATGGAGGGCAAGATTATGAATAGAATGGTGATCGAAACATCTGTGAGAGCTCAAGGAACGGATCCGATTTTTCAGGTGGCCTCTGAAGCCAACAAACGTATTGCGGAAATTGGCCGAGATAAAGTCATTAATTCGACCCTGGGCGCATTTATGGATGACGATGGCAAGCTTGTGACTTTTGATTCTGTTTATTCTGTATTCAGAAATATTCCAGACGCCGGGATTGCGGCCTACGCCGGGATTGCGGGGACGCCGGAATTTTTGGAAAATGTGGTTTATGCATGTTTCAAACATCATAAGCCGGAAGGTTATATCAAAGCGGTGGCGACACCGGGCGGAACAGGTGCGGTTCGCAATGCAATTGCCAATTATTCAGAAGTTGACGACACCATTTTGGTTCAGGATTGGCATTGGGCGCCTTATGGTACCATTGCTGATGAAAACCATCGCAAGATCACAACATTTCAACTGTTTAACGATGAAGGCAATTTCAATATGGAATCTTATAAAAAAGAATTCTTGAAGCTTTTTAGAAGCCAGCACCGCGTTTTATCTATCTTGAACACACCGGCCCACAATCCAACGGGCTACAGTATCTCCGATGATGAATGGAGAGAATTAATTGCTTTCTATACTGAACAGGCCAAGGCGCATCCCGAATGGCGAATTATTGTGCTCTGCGATATTGCTTATATTGATTTTGCCGGCCAAGGTGAAGAAGCCCGGGCATTTATGGAATTGTTAACTGGCATGCCGGAAAATGTGTTGCCACTGTATGCTTATTCAGCTTCGAAAGCGTACACCATGTACGGCCTGCGCAATGGAGCGCTGCTTTGTGTGTCACCGACGGAAGAAATTGCCAACGAGTTTGCCGCAGCGGGAGCCTACTCCAACCGAGGGACTTGGTCTAACGGCACCCACGTTGCACAGACGACCCTGGCTAATATTGTTTCGGATCCGACCTTGCTGAATCGATTTGAAACGGAACAGGCAAAATGGCGTGGCATTCTTCAAATGCGTGCCAAAGCCTTCATGAACGCTGCAAAAGAAGTCGGCTTAAAAACCTGTACCTATCGTGATGGATTCTTCTTGTCGGTTCCCAGCAAAAATCCAGAAGCAGTGCGTGACTATTTGATAAAAGAGGATTTCTTCCTGGTGGCTTTGGCAAAGGGGTTGCGTTTTGCCCTTTGTGCAGTCAATGAAGAAAAATGTCACAAAGCACCGGCCCTGATTAAAAAAGCTTTAGTGGAAATCGACGGCTAACCCCTTAAGGAGGCTACAAAATGAAAGTTAAAATTGTTGATGTTGCCAGAGAAGCCAACGTTTCTGTTGCAACGGTATCACGTGTTGTCAATAATATTCCGTTGGTCAATGAGGAAACGCGAGAACGTGTTCTGGCTGCGATTAAAAAGACCGGCTATAAACCGAATGCCATTGCACGGAGCCTTAAAATTCAAAAAACCAACACACTTGGAATTATGATCCCCAATATCACGGATCCTTTTTACACCGAAATGGTTCGCGGAGCCGAAGATGTTTGCGGCATTTATAACTACAATATTATTTTGAGCAATACCGATTTCGATCCCGAAAAGGAAAAGAAGTCTCTGGATGTATTGGTGGAAAAGCAATGCGACGGCGTCATTTATGTCGGCAAGGACTTGACGGAAGAAATGCGTCAGGAACTTATTGATGCATCTTGCGAAGTCGTTTTGGGCTGCGTGCCGGATGATTCCGCGAAATTATCGGAGGTTCTGATCGACAATGAAGCAGCGGCTTATGATTTGGCAATCAAAGCAATTGAAGCGGGACACACACACAACGCCATTTTTAACGACAACAGCGAAAACGGTTATATCACCCTCAAACGCATGGAGGGGTTTAAGCGCGCATATGCCGAAAAGGGGCTGGATTTTGATTCGGCATTGGTGCTTTACGGCAACAGCAGCGTTCTTAGCGGTGCACATATGATGCACAATGCCTTGGAAAAAGACGTGCCCTTTACCAATGTATTCTGTTATAACGATCAGATGGCCTTGGGCGCGATTCGCGAAGCGGAGCAAAGCGGGAAAAAAGTACCGGATGATATTTCTGTTTGTGGGTTTAATAATTTCTGGGTCGCCGAGTGGGTCAGCCCTAAAATCACGACGATTTCCCAGCCGATGTATGATATTGGGGCTGTGGCTACGCGCATGCTCATTAAAATGTGTGAAAAAGAAGAAACAGAAACCAAAACGCTGTACGTTCCTTACGATTTGAAAATTCGCGAATCTTTGAAAGATGTTCGTAAAGCATAAAAAAATTATGCCTTGATATTTGAAAAGCATGTTTAAATTCAAACATGCTTTTTTTGTCGGAGTTTCACTAATTATGAAAAAAAATATCGAATATCTGGAGAATGGAACCATCCAAATAACGGATGAAAACAAAGAATATATTTTGATTGGGACCGCCCATGTTTCGTCAGAGAGTGCAAAATTAGTTCAGCAGGTGATTGATGAGCAGATGCCAGACACGGTCTGTATCGAGTTGGATCAGGGACGCTTTCAAACGATCACTCAAAAACAGGCTTGGTCTGACACGGCTTTTGCCCAGGTGCTTAAAGACGGGCGTGCCGGTTTTATGTTCATAAACATTCTCCTATCCCATTATCAGCAAAAGATCGCCGAACAGCTTGGGGTTCAGACCGGAGGAGAGATGCTGAAGGCCATCGATTCCGCCAAAGATGTCGGTGCGGATATTGTTTTGGCAGATCGAGATATTCAAATCACCTTTAACCGCATTTGGCAGGGTTCTTCTCTCTGGGAAAAATGCAAATTAATGGTCTCGATTGTTTTGAGTCTTTTTGATAATGAGACTTTATCCGAGGAAGACATTGAGCAATTAAAACAAGAAGATATGCTCAATGCTTCGCTGATGGCGTTGTCAGAGCATTATCATGGAATTAAGCGATATCTCGTCGACGAAAGGGACACTTACCTCTGTGAAAAAATCAAACGTGCGCCGGGGCAGTATATCGTTGCCGTTGTGGGGGCCGCTCATATTCCCGGGATTCTAAAAAATTGGAAAGAGACACATAACTTGGAACCGCTGGAAACAGCACCGCCAAAATCAAAAACTGGAAAAGTCATCGGTTGGACCGTGTCCGCTCTGTTGGTGCTCATGGTGATTTTAACGCTGTCGATCAGTCCGCAAGCCGGATGGGCACAAACACGTAATTGGCTTCTTTTAACCATGGGCGGCGCAGGCGTTGGCGCATTGATATCTTTGGCACATCCGCTGACCATTCTCGTATCGATCGGAATGGCGCCGATTTCGGCATTGAGTCCCGTCTTGGCAACCGGCTGGTTCGCCGGCATCAGCGAAGCCCATTGGCGCAAGCCGAGGGTGACCGATTTTGAAAATCTTTCGCATGATTTGAACCATTTGAAGGGCATTTGGCATAATCAAATCACACGGGTGCTGCTGGTTGTTATTCTGACTAATTTAGGCTGCGCTTTGGGAAATATTGTCGGAAGTCTTCACATCATTCAGGTGTTTTTGCGCACATTGTTTTAACGTAAGAGGGCATGGGCCTGCGATGTGAATAAATATTTTTGTTTATTGCAGCCGCCTTTCATATCATGTATAATTATTTGTAAATTTGTTTAAAAATACTTTTCAAGGAAGCGAGGCGTTTTATTTGTTGACCTCTACCCAAATGTGGGCTATTTTTAGCGGGACCGTCTTAACCATTGAGGTAGCAATTGTTGCTGTTGTCTTTGGTGCGATCTTGGGCATTGTTGTGGCACTCGGGCGAATATCTCACAATAAAGTTGCTAATGCGGTAACTTGGTTTTATGTATGGTTTTTTCGCGGAACCCCATTGCTTTTGCAATTATTTATTGTTTATTTTGCCGTTCCGATCATTTATCTCAATGCGACAGGATCGACTTTTGTGATTGATCCGATGTTCTGTGCCTTTGTAACCTTCTCATTGAATTCGACCGCATATATGGCTGAAATCATTCGGGCTGCAATCGAATCCATTCCGGAAGGTCAAATGGAAGCTGCCAAAGCGTTGGGGATGAGCTATCATCAGGCCATGCGAAAGATTATTATCCCGCAGACGTTTAAACGTTTAGTGGCGCCGTTAGGCAACGAACTGATCATGCTGCTGAAAGATACTTCATTGGTTTCAACCATTGCTCTTTTTGATGTCCTGCGAACGGTCAAAACCATGGCCAGCTCGACGGGGAACTGGATTTATTATCTTTATGCTGCCGCGATTTATTTATTCTTAACGACTATTCTTCAAGTCATTTTTGATAAGTTAGAAACTCGCTTTGGCGCGTATGAAAGAAGGTAAGCGTATGGCACAAACAACACAAACGAACAACGAAGAAATCATGGTGCGCGTTAAAGGACTGACGAAGTATTTTGGCGATTTGGAAGTTTTAAAGGGAGTCGATTTTTCCGTGAAGCGGGGAGAAGTGGTCTGCATTATCGGTCCATCCGGTTCCGGAAAGAGCACGATGCTCCGCTGTCTCAACCAATTAGAACGCATTACCGATGGGGAAATCTATATTGAAGAAGAGCTGATGGACAAGCGGAAAAAAGACAAGACCATCGCCCATATCGACGGAAACCGGCTGCAAAAACTTCGTTGCGATTTGGGGATGGTGTTCCAGAATTTTAATTTGTTTCCGCATTTATCGGTGATTGATAATGTGACCGTTGCGCCGGTTACCGTTAAAAAGGTGAACAAGCAACAAATTCAGGCACGGGGATTAGAACTTTTGGACATGGTTGGCCTGAAAGATCGTGCGAATGAATTTCCGATTCGTTTGTCCGGCGGGCAACAACAGCGTGTTGCAATTGCCCGGGCTTTGGCCATGGATCCGAAGATTATGCTTTTTGATGAACCGACATCAGCTTTGGACCCGGAGTTGGTCGGCGATGTATTGGAAACCATGAAAGCATTGGCTCAAGCGGGGATGACCATGATCATTGTCACGCATGAAATCGGCTTTGCTCGAGAAGTGGCTGATCGCGTGATTTTCATGGATGATGGCGTCATTTGCGAAGAAGGAGCGCCGGAAGAAGTGATCGATCATCCCAAGGAAGAACGCACCAAAAGTTTTCTGAATAAAATATTGTAATGAACCAATTTAAGAGCATCTTTCAACGGAGAGGTGCTCTTTTTTAGAAAGGAAATCGATGATCCAAAGTAACTACCATATCCATACGGATTTTTGTGACGGCAAACAGTCTGCAGCGGCAATGACTAAGGCTGCTATTCAGGCCGGATTGACCAGCATCGGATTCTCAAGTCATGCACCTTTAAAGTATTCAAACGATTGGACCATGGCAGGTGATGATTTGCCCAGGTATCTCCAAACCATTGAATCGCTCAAAGTACGGTTTAAAAATCAAATCAAGATTTATACCGGACTGGAAATTGATTATTATATGGATACACAAGGAATTTCGGAACGAGCTCAAAAAACATTGCCGGCACTGGACTACTGGATTGGCAGCATCCATTGTATGGGGGCTCTGCCGGACGGAGAAATAGCTTATTTTGATGATACCCCCGAAAGTATGCGGGCGGGTCTAATGGCATTATATAATAACAATGTGGCTCAGATGGTTGGCGATTATTATCAGGGAATTGCCCAGATGGCTACCGACTTAAAACCGGATATCGTCGCTCATTTTGATTTGATCAAGAAAAACAATGCCCATCAGATTTTCTTTGAAGAACAGACGTCTTGGTATCGTGACTGCTGGCACAGTGCCTTGGGAGCCATTGCCCAGTCAGGCTCTATTTTAGAAATCAACACGGGCGGCATTTATCGCTATGGACCGTCGTGTTTATATCCTTCTGTCGATATTTTAAAAGAAGCGCACCGCTTAAAGATTCCGATCACAATCAGCGGCGATAGTCACGATTTGCCGATGATTGACTACGGCTTTAAAACATTTTTACCGGATATTTTATCGCAATTGCAAATAAAAGAAATGATGATTTTAAAAGAGGGGAGATGGACCGTTCAATCCATTGAAAATATTGAAAAAAATATTTGAAAATTTCAATGCATATTTTGACGTAATTACATTCAGATATTATTTTGTTACCTTCAAAACGAGATTTTACACATGATAACGCTTTGCTTAATTTATAAAAGTGTTATACTTAATATGATAAATGTTATGGATGGTGACAAATTGGAGTTGACGGAAAGACAAAAAGAAATTATTGAGATTGTCAAAGATCATGAGCCGATTAAAAGTGAAGATATTGCTGAAAAAATTGGCATTAACCGTGCAACAATCCGCCCGGATTTAACGTTGTTAACGATGATCGGTGTCTTAGAAGCCAAACGTAAAGTTGGCTATTCCTACACGGGAAAATCCATTTTGCACATGATCGGCTCGTATATTAAGACCATTTCAGTCATGGATATTCAGACAGAACCCACAACAGTTCCAATGAATACCACCATTTACGACGGGATTATCACCATGTTTACGCAAAATGCTGGTACGATTTATGTAACAGATCAGGATTATCTGATGGGAATTGTCAGTCGAAAAGATTTTATGAAGTCCATGATTGGCAAAGAAAATATTGAAACGTTGCCAATATCCATTATCATGACGCGCATGCCCAACATCATTTATCTGGAAGAGACAGAATCAGTTTACGATGCGGCGAAAAAGACCATTAAATACGAGGTTGAATCATTGCCGATTATCCGTAAGACACAGGATCAAAATGCTATCGAGCGGTTAAGACTAATCGGAAAAATTTCTCGGACCAATATCACGCGTTATGTCGTTAATCTCGGAAACGATGATTGAACATTGAATGAATTGTCCTTGAAGGGATATTCAGATAAAACTTTATGTGTAAAAAAGTGTTGAGGAGGTTTTTTATGAACAAATGGGTTTACCTGTTTACAGAAGGCAACGCAAATATGCGTGAACTTCTCGGGGGAAAAGGGGCTAATCTGGCTGAAATGACCAATTTAGGTCTGCCGGTGCCTCAAGGTTTTACCATTACGACCGAAGCATGTACGCAATACTACGAAGACGGTCGCAAGATCAACGACGAAATTAAAGGCCAAATTGCCGAATATATCGGCAAGATGGAAGACATCACCGGGAAAAAATTCGGTGACAAAGAAAACCCGTTGTTGGTTTCTGTTCGTTCCGGTGCAAGAGCTTCAATGCCCGGCATGATGGATACGATTTTAAACTTAGGTCTGAACGAAGATGTTGTGAATACCATGGCCGCTAAATCGGGTAATCCGAGATGGGCGTGGGACTGCTATCGCCGTTTCATCCAGATGTTCTCGGACGTCGTTATGGAAGTCGGCAAGAAGCATTTTGAACAGCTGATCGACAAAATGAAAGTGGTAAAAGGTGTCACTGAAGATGTCGATTTGAATGCGGACGATTTGAAAGAATTGGCATCGCAATTCAAAGCTGAATATAGAAATCAGATCGGAAAAGATTTCCCGGACGATCCAAAGGAACAGCTTATCGAAGCGGTTCAGGCCGTATTCCGCTCCTGGGACAACCCGCGTGCGAATGTTTACCGTCGTGACAACGATATTCCGTATTCATGGGGGACCGCTGTTAACGTTCAAATGATGGCCTTTGGGAACATGGGTGATACTTCCGGTTCGGGCGTTGCCTTTACCCGGGATCCGGCGACCGGTGAGAACAGTTTTTATGCAGAAGTTTTGATGAACGCTCAAGGCGAGGATGTCGTTGCTGGTGTCCGCACTCCGCTGAAAATCGAATCCATCAAAGAAAATCTGCCTGAAATTTATGAAGAACTGATTGCCATTGCACGCAAGTTGGAAAACCACTATCATGATATGCAGGATATGGAATTTACCATTGAGGAAGGTAAGCTCTATATGTTGCAAACCCGCAATGGGAAACGGACCGCAAAAGCCGCATTAAAGATTGCCAACGATTTGGTTCAGGAAGGTCAGATTGACAAGAAACAGGCGATTCTGGCAGTCGATCCAAGAAATTTGGATACCTTGCTCCATGGTTCCTTTGACAAAAACGATCTCAAAAAAACTGAACAAATTGGTAAAGGGCTTCCGGCTGCACCGGGCGCTGCTTCCGGCAAAGTGGTCTTCACGGCAGAAGATGCGAAGGAAGCAGGCGAAAACGGTGAAAAAGTCGTCTTGGTCCGTCTGGAAACCTCGCCGGAAGATATCGAAGGCATGAAAGCCGCACAGGGGATTTTGACCGCTCGCGGCGGTATGACATCCCACGCTGCTGTCGTTGCCCGCGGGATGGGTTCCTGCTGCGTTGCTGGTTGTACAGATCTGATCATGGACGAAGAGAACAGAACCTTTACTCTCGGCGGTCACACCTATCACGAAGGCGATGTCATTTCCTTCGACGGTTCCACCGGGAATATTTATGACGGTGCGCTTGAAGTTCAGGCCGGTTCCGTTGAAGACGAAGACTTTGCCACGATAATGAGTTGGGCTGATGAATTCCGGACAATGGAAGTCAGAACCAATGCAGACACGCCAGAAGATGCCAAACAGGCTGTTGAATTAGGGGCTGAAGGGATTGGTCTTTGCCGGACAGAACATATGTTTTTCTCGGGTGACCGCATTGATCCGTTCCGTGAAATGATTTGCTCGGATACCGTTGAAGAGCGGGAAGAAGCGCTCGAAAAAATTTTGCCGCTCCAGCAGAACGACTTTGAACAACTCTTTGAAACGCTGGAAGGCCGTCCGGTAACGATTCGCTTCCTCGATCCGCCGCTGCATGAATTTGTTCCGACAGACGAAGAAGATATTAAAAAATTGGCGGATGCCAAGGGCAAATCGGTTGCTCAGATTAAAGCGATTATTGCGAGCTTACACGAATTTAATCCGATGATGGGGCACAGAGGCTGCCGCTTGACCGTGACTTATCCGGAAATCGGTGTGATACAGACGAAGGCGATTATTCGCGCAGCGTTAAAGGTTCAGGCTGCGCATCCGGAATGGACCATCGTTCCAGAAATCATGATTCCGTTGATCGGCGATGTCAAGGAAATGAAATTTGTCAAAGATATCGTCGTTAAAACGGCTGATGCCGAATTAGAAACGGCTGGTTCCAAAATGGCATACAAGGTTGGAACAATGATAGAAATTCCACGTGCTTGCTTAACAGCAGATGCTGTGGCCAATGAAGCCGAATTCTTCTGCTTTGGAACCAATGACTTAACGCAGATGACCTTTGGTTTCTCTCGAGATGACGCCGGTAAATTCCTTGATTCCTACTATGATGCCAAAATTTACGAAAACGATCCTTTCTCCCGATTGGATCAAACCGGCGTTGGCCGTCTGATGGAAATGGCTGTTATTGATGGGCGAAAGGCTCGTCCGGAGCTTCACTGCGGGATCTGCGGCGAACACGGCGGCGATCCGATATCTGTTGAGTTCTGCAACAGCATCGGCTTGGATTATGTTTCCTGCTCGCCCTTCAGAGTGCCGATTGCAAGATTGGCGGCAGCTCAGGCAGCAATCAAGCAAGCAAAATAATCATCATCCGCTTCGCTATAACTGAAAAATAATACCCAAAAGCCTTGAGGCAAGAGATTGTCTCGAGGCTTTTTTTAATTGTTAACGTGGCATCGAGGAAATGCGCTTTGACTATGAGACAAACAATATGAATAGCCAATTTCTCTTTGATACCCTATTGCCGAGAAGCCGCACGCATGTGTTTCATCAAAATGAGCGCTGCCATATTATCATAGAAAAAGCTTAATCATAAAAACAACATTCTTCATGAATCCTGTGACGGATTTGATACATTTTTGATGCAGGATGTTTTTAAGGAATAAAATCATCGTTTTTTGCAATGTATGTTCCTTTTGATTTAAAAATGATTTTCGCAATATTAAAATAAAATAATTGATAATTCGGTGCAAAAAGAACCGTTTTGGTGTAAATATTAATAAATAAATAATTGTTCAAAATCATATGGTCCATTAAATGTTTGCGCCTCATTGACCATAACAGAACGGCTTGATAGCATAAAGATAACAATTTTGTGATGATTTTTTACAATTTCGATAATTTTCACCTTAGAGATTTTCATTCTCATCACAAAAAATCAATTTTTTATGAAAGGGTTTAACATGTCAACACGTATTAAAAGAGCAATTTTTCTTGTTTTGATCGCAGCTGCTACTTTGGCTGTTACAGGCTTTGTGGTTAATTCACGGCGCAATCACAACAAAAAAATTACCGTTGTATACGACGAAAATACTGGTCAATCCGATGATGCAGCCACAAAAGCTGTCACCGCAAAAGGCACGGAGACAATTCAAACCTTATTAAAGGACAATGGCTACACCATCGATAAGGATATCTATGCCTATTCCGTCAATTTAAATAAACGGGCTTCCGATATCGCGAAAGTGACCATTACCAAAAAAGCAAAGGGGACGTTGGTCGTCGGTGATCAAACGCAGTATTACAGCACGGCAAAAAAAACCGTCGGCGGTATGCTTGCAGAAAAAAATATCACGGTGGGACAGAACGATATTGTGACGCCGTCAAAATCTTCGCCGATGAACACCACTGTCAAGAAGGTTCAGGTGGTTCGCGTAACTAAATCGACGGTGAAATCCGAAGTAACGTTGCCATATCAAACGAAGGTTGTCAGCAGTGATGCGGTTCCTCAAGGAACGGTCAAAGTTTTGCAATCGGGGAATACCGGCATTCAGAACGTAAAAACGGTTGTGACCCGTCACAACGGCGTTTTAGTTTCAGAAAAGGAGAAATCCAAAGATATTGCTAAAGTGGCGACGGATATGAAGGTTCAAGTTAATCCTCAGGATTATAAAGCCGCATCGGAAGCGGTGAAAACCAAAGAAAATGCCAAATCTGCCGGAACGGCCGCATTGCCTTCATCCACGAATAATAATTCAGATACCGCTTCTAAAGATAAAGCAAGCACTGCGCCCGCGTCAACCGACAATAAGACAACGGCAACTCCGGGAAAAGAAGATACTGCTAAAATTGAAACAACCGTAACAAAGCAGACGATTCCTTTCGAAACCATTAAGGTTCATGTTGCCAATATGCAAGTCGGGCAACAAAAAGAACAGCAAGCAGGTGTCAATGGCACTAAGACCATCCAAACCAAAACAACAATCAAAGGTGGTCAGGTTATCGCTACGGAAAGTACGGTGGTCTCTGCCACGGATGCAAAACCTCAGATCATCGCCGTGGGGACGCAAACACCAGCTTCAAACGATACGGTCAAAACAGAAAACACAACACAGGCTTCCACCAACAATACAGCGACAACCACCGAAGAGAATAAGGCGAACACTGTTAACAATTCGGTTCAGACGCCTAATAACGGATCCGACAGTTCGGCGGCTTCGGTATCCAATAGCACATCAACTAATAATGCCGCAGCCAATGCTAATTCGACCGGTGCATCCGCCAAAACACCCCCTTCTTCGACTTCTCCAGCGACAACATCGCCGACGAGTGCAACAACAACTGCAAACGCCACAGCCGCAAAGGCGCCGGTTCAAAAGACTGCTGTAGAAACAACATCGGTGAACGGCAGCAAGCTTAGTGCCAATGGCACAGCGGCACTTAAAAGTGGCGCTACGTCGGGGCATAAAACCACCGGCCTAAATACCGCCAATTATAATTTGATTTGTGCGGTGGTTGCCGCAGAAGATAATACTTCTTATACCGGCGCCCTGGCTGTCGCATCCTGCATCATGAATCGTGCCGATTCCGGCAGATGGGGAGGCGCCACACCAGTTGCTGTGATTACGGCAAAGGGACAATTTTCTGCCTATATTTATGGCAATTACAAAAAATATGCCGACGGCAAAGCGCCGTCTTATGTTAAAGCGGCCGTATCGGACTGCATGACCTGCGGCCTGCGCAATCACAGCTACACATCGTTTAGAGCCGGTTCGGTCAAAGACTCTAAAAAAATCGGCGCTAACTATTATTTCTAAAAATTAAAGGAGGTGGGCTTTAAGCCATGCATCATTCAATCCAAAGACGTTTAGTCTGTCTGAGCATCGCAGCCACCATGGCCATAAGCTCGATGCCGCCGGTTTTCGCTGCAGACGATGCGTCAACCCTTTCAAATCAGATTACACAAATTCAAAAGCAAGTAGATGCGCAAGCAGAAAAACTCAGTAAGATCAATCATGAACTGGCAAACAATTCCAAAGAATTGGCGATTGCCCAAAGTTCTATGAGCAATCGCGTTCGCTCGATGTATATGTACGGAATGGATGGATATTTACAGTATCTTTTCTCTTCCAAAAACGTTTCGGATTTTTTTACCAATGCCGATCAAATCACCAATGTGGTTCGCGCCGATCGGGAGAAGGTCCAAAAGATTGAAACCCTGGAAGCTTCGCTTAAAGCAGAGCGAAGGGAAGCCAAGGCGACTCAAGATGATCTCAACAAAAAGCTTAAGGAAGTTCAGAAGAAACTTCAGCAATACGCGTCAACGGGAAATAAAACAGAAGTTACCGATCAGATGGATTTTATCTGCGCCATTGTTGCATCAGAATGCAATGTCAACTATGAAGGTGCATTAGCCGTCATTTCCTGCGTTATGAATCGTGTGGATTCCGGCAGATGGGGCGGCAAGGACGCCGTTTCGGTTTTGACGGCACCGGGACAATTTGCCGGTTACCTGGATGGTCCTTACAAACGTTATTTAAATGGCCATTATCCGCCATACGTTAAACAAGCCGTCACTGATTGTATGACCAAAGGTATCCGTAACCACAATTATCAAAGTTTTCGCGCCGGCAGCTCCTACGGCGTTTGGAATTGCGGCGGTAATTCTTACCGATAATCCATGGTCATAGGTCGATAAACGAAAAGAAAGGAAGGGAAATAAATCCCATGCAAAAACGAGCAATCACCAGCCGAATCGCCATTGCAGTGATCACCACCATCTTTACGCTCAGTTTGACGCTGATGATGGTTCCAACAGTCACATTCGCCGCAGAACTGAATGACGGCGTGGCATTTTCGGCTAAAATCACAACCACGGACGGCATGAAGGTCGTTTCGGCCGGGCAAAATAATGTTTCGCTCAAGGACGATGCCAACACAGCTGACCAAGTGTGGCAGTTTGTTTACAATGAAGTCAAAGGAACCTACGCGCTAACCTCAAAAGCGACCGGTCAACTGTTAACTGTGGCTTCAGATCAAAACAATGCGTCTGTTCAGGCAACCACAGCCAATAATACCAGCGGTCAACGCTGGAAAATCTATCTGGAAAAGAACAATACCTTCTCACTGATGCCGGCAAGCTCTGCCTGCAATGTGCTGAGCGCCGCGAGTGACGGTACTGTTCAAATCAAAGCCGATCAAAACGCAACCGGTCAGTCGTTTAAAATTAAGATCCTGTCCGCTTCAGAACTAAGCAGTCTGAAGACGGCGTCAACGGTTAAAGACACAGCACCGGCAAAAACAACCGAGAAGGTGGCAACCCCGGAAAATACATCGACAGCAAAGCCAGCAGCGACCAATAATAATACGTCTAATACATCGACTTCGGCCAATGCGGCCAACGCCAATGGCAGTGCGAACGCTTCAACACCGGCTGACACGTCTGCAACGAAAGCAGCAACTGCGCCGACTTTGGTCAATCTGGGAACAGATTTTTGGGGTCAGATTAAAAAGAACAGTGGCAGCCATTACGTTGCGGCGGAATCGTCCGGAAACGCAGCGCTTTACAGCGGCAATAACGCCCTTGATCAATTATGGCATTTTGTGCGCAACGGTGACGGCTCTTATCGCATTACCAATGCGGCCAACAGCAAATGTTTAGATCTGGCCAGCGGCAAAGATGCTAACGGCACCAATATTCAAACTTATGCAAAGAATAGTTCCAATGCGCAAAAATGGTGTATTTATCAGCGCGCAGACGGCACTTATTATCTGATGCCGAAATCCTCTGCAGCGCGGGTTTTGGATATTGCGAATAACAAAACATCGGACGGCACCAATATCCATCTCTACGACAGCAATGACAACGAGGCACAAAAGCTGACTATTGTAAAAGCCAACAGCGCTTCGACGGCGAATGTGAATTTGGGCAATTCCTTTGTGGCAACGGTTAAGCATTTGTCCAGCGGCAAAGCTGTCACTGAAAGTTCCGGTAACGTGGTAATTCAAACTAACAAATCCTACAAAGATCAGGGATGGCGGTTCACTCGCAACAGCGACGGTTCCTATCTTATTACCTCCTTAGCGGACGGGAAAGCGCTTGATTTAGCCAACGGCACGGACGCTAATGGCACCAATATTCGCGTTTATGCGAAAAATAATTCGAAGGCACAGCGGTTTTATATTCGCACGCAATACAGTGCGGCGACCGGATATACTTATTATTTAATGCCGGCATCATCGTCAACGCGGGTGATGGATGTCAATGGGAATGGATCGGCTGATAATACGAATATCCAGCTTTACGCGAAAAATAATTCGAAGGCACAACAATTTATCATTAACAAAGCGAGTGCCGGCAGTTATTCGGCCAGACAGACAGGCCGTCAGAAAGTGATTGCTATTGCGAAGAGCCAGATTGGCACCAGGGAAAGCAATAATGGGTGGACCAAATACGGCGCTTGGTACGGCAACTATGTGAAATCAAAATATGCTTTTAGCAATGCGGCCTGGTGTGCCATGTTTGTCTCTTGGTGCGGCAATCAGGCGGGCCTTTCAAGTGGCACTTTCTATTACCATGCCTATTGCCCGTCGGGCGTCAGTTGGTATCAGAATAAGAAACAATGGCATTGGAAGGGCTATACACCAAAATCCGGGGACATTGTCTATTACGATTGGAACGGCGATTCCGTGACCGATCACGTTGGTTTGGTTGCTTCCTACAATAAAGGCACTATTGCCACCGTTGAAGGCAACTATAGCGACCAGGTTAAACAACGTACCATCAATTATAGGAGCAGCTATATTTTCGGATATGCCTCTCCCAATTATTGATCAATTAAACAATGCAGTAACGCAATAAAAAAGATACAGTTTCAACTGTATCTTTTTTATTTAATAGGCGGGGTTCACTAAATTTATTTAGATCACGCATCGCTTTGATGCCGACATATGGTTTATTTTTTCAATTTTCAATGAATAAAATGGTTTATACGACAGCAAAGCCACTTTCTCGGATCAAATCAAAAGCCTTTTCCTGGTCAGATGTGGCCATAATCAGCATATAGGGCGCATCTTTGACGGCATAGGGATAGGCATAGTCCACGTTGATGTTATTGTTTGAAAGCAAGTGGAAAATGCGGTTCATCATGCCTGGTTCGTCAATGGGTTCAACGACCATAATGTCAATCATGCGAACCACTTTGCCGGCTTCCTGGAAGAGCGCCATGGCTTTATAAGGATCATCGACGATTAATCGCAAAATCGCATACTCTGTAGAATCATAAACAAAAAGAGCGCGAATACTGATATTATTTTGAGCCAAAATGTCCGTTGCGGCCGCCAAATGACCAACTTTATTTTCGATAAATACCGAAAGTTGTTTTTCTTTTGCTAACATCTTATATCACCTTTTTATTTTTCGTTTCGCTTGTCGATAACACGAACAGCTTTGCCTTTGGAAGCTTCCATACTCAAAGGTTCCACCAGATGGATCACCGGGTGAATGCCCAAAACCGTGTGAAGCTGTGTCTTGACGGTGCCCAATAGTTGATCCAGCCGGGAAGCCGAATCCAACAAGGACGCATCTGTGACTTCAACATTAATGTCCATGCGATCGAGATAGCCTTTTTTACTGATAGTAATTAAATAATTGCTGCCGATACCATCAATGGATAACAAAACTTCTTCGATTTGAGACGGGAAAACATTGACGCCGCTGATAATGAGCATGTCATCGGTTCGGCCGGCAATTTTCGACATCCGCATAGTGGTTCTGCCGCAGGTGCAAGGGGAGCTGTCCAGACTTGTGATGTCTTTTGTTCGATACCGCAAAACCGGTGTGGCTTCACGGAATAACGGTGTCACCACAAGCTCGCCTTGTTCGCCTTCAGGTAAAACTTCGCCGGTCGCGGGATCAATGATTTCACAAATAAAATAGTCCTCGTTGATGTGCATTCCATGATAATGGAGGCATTCGCCGGCTACGCCGGGGCCGCCCAATTCGGACATGCCGTAATTTTCTGTGGCCTGCATCCCCCAATTCTGATTCAATTTAGCGCGCATGGCTTCGGTTGACGGTTCACTGCCAAGCACCCCATAACGTACTTTTAAATCTGTTCGTGGATCAATCTCCATGGACTGCGCAACTTCAGAAAGGTGCAGGGCGTAGGAGGGGGTGGCAATCAACGCTGTCGTGCCCCAGTCTTTCATGATTTTGATTTGTTTTTTAGAGTTGCCGCTGGACATGGGAATCACACTGGCACCGATGGTCTCAAGTCCCTGATGCAATCCGAGAGCACCGGTAAAGAGACCGTAGCCAAATGCAATCTGGGCCGTATCATGATAAGTTACCCCGGCCATGGCAGCAATGCGGGCGATGCATTCTTTCCAAACCGCCATATCGTTTTGGGTATAACCGACAACGGTGGGATTGCCTGTTGTTCCGGAAGAAGCGTGGTAACGAATGATTTCTTCTTTGGGAACGGCGAATAGATCGAAAGGATAGTGGTCTCTGAAATCATCCTTAGTCGTAAAAGGAATTTTTTTCAAATCATCTAACGTTTGGATATCATCCGGCGTAATATTTGCCTCATGAAACTTTTGCTGGTAAAAAGGAACGCGGTTATATGCGTAACGAATAGTTTTCTTGAGTTTTTCCAGCTGAATGAGCCGAAGCTCGGTTCGATCCAATGTTTCCGTTGTCGACCATATCATGATGAGTGCCTCTCTTTTCCTCTTCTTAATCCAAAAATAAAAGTCAATTACTTTTTCGGGGGGCGCCAACCGCTTTTTAAGGGAACAATCTGATTAAACACGGGTTTGCCAGGCTTTGAATATTTGGGATCAGCCGAAAAATAACCATTGCGCACGAATTGCATTTTATCGTAAGGTTCGGCTTTGATCACCTCAGGTTCCGCCATTGCCGTAATAATTTCAAGGGATTGCGGATCAATTTTTTCCATCAGGTTATCCAAGGTGTATTTACTATCATCTTTGAGCAATGTTTTGAGCATATGTACTTCCACCGGCTGACACTGCGTCGCTGAAACCCAATGAATGGTTCCCTTGACTTTTCGCCCGGTAAAACCGGTTCCACATTTTGTTTCTGGATCATAGGTACATTTTAATTCAATCACATTGCCATTCTCATCTTCGATAAAATCGTTACATTTAACAAAGTAAGCACCGCGAAGCCGAACTTCATTCCCGGGGAAAAGTCTAAAATACTTTTTGACGGGTTCTTTCATAAAATCGGATTGTTCAACATACAATTCACGGGTAAAAGGCATTTGATGCGTTCCCATGGCTTCAACATCCTGATTGGTTTCAATGTTCAGCCATTCAACTTTGTCTTCAGGCCAATTGGTGATGGTCACTTTTAGAGGATGGAGCACACAGTTGTAACGCGGCGCTTTTAATTTCAAATCGTTGCGGACAAAATGTTCCAGCATGGCCATGTCCACGGTGGAATTCGCCTTGGCCACACCGATTTCATCACAGAAATCCTGAATGGCTTCCGGCGTGTAGCCACGGCGCCGCAAACCGGCGATGGTTGTCATCCGCGGATCATCCCAGCCGTCAATCACGCCCTCGTCAACCAATTTTTTTATGTAGCGCTTGCCCATAATGGTTTTACTCAGGTTGAGTTTCGCGAATTCAATCTGACGCGGCGGTTCTCTTTGAAATTCGTCCAGATGTTCAATAAACCAGTTGTAAATTGGGCGATGGTCTTCAAATTCAAGAGTGCAGAGGGAATGGGTAATCCCTTCAATGGCATCCTCTACCGGATGGGCAAAGTCATACATGGGATAGACATGCCATTCTTCGCCGGAATTAGGATGCACCATGTGACGCACTCGGTAAATAATCGGATCTCGCATGTTCATGTTGGGACTGGCCATATCAATTTTGGCTCGAAGCACCTGAGCGCCCTCTTCAACGTCTCCGCGGATCATCGCGTCGAATAAAGCCATGTTGGTTTCCGGTGCTCTATCTCTAAAAGGGCTGGGCTGACCGGCTTCTGTCAACGTGCCTCGAGTTTGACGAATCGTTTCCGAATCCTGATCGTCGACATAAGCCAAACCTTTGCGGATTAATTCCTTAGCCAATTCGACCATTTTTTTAAAATATGAAGATGCAAAGAAAAGATTATCCCCCCATTCGATTCCGAGCCAGGTCAAATCTTCTTTGATGGATTCAACATATTCCATGTTTTCTTTTTCCGGGTTGGTGTCGTCAAAACGCAAGTTGAAAGTACCGCCGTATTGTTGAGCGATTTTATAATTTAACAGTGAAGATTTAGCATGACCAATGTGCAGATAACCATTGGGTTCAGGCGGAAAGCGCGTATGAACGCGATGATCAGTATAAACACCATTTTTAAGATCTTCATCGATATAGTTAATGATAAAGTTGCTTTTCTTTTCGTTGTTGTTTTCCATTCATGACTCCTGTCGATTAATTTACTTTTAAAAAATATTTTATCATAAATTGAAGATGAAAAAAGTCCCAATGCTGTTTTATCCGCTTTATTTGTGGTTTTTTCTGTTTGTGTTATAATACAGCCATTATTGAGATGATGCGATAAATATTTGGATCCACAATCGTATTGACCGTCTCAATTTGAGCGCCAGAACTCATGCCGGATCCGCACTGAATGAGTTGACGAGGTCAGGGAGTATCGAAAGTTCGGCGGATGCCCTGGAATATCGATTTGAAAAAGGGGGAGTGATCCCCTTCACAAAGAAATCGAAATAATCATATAGCGAGGTGTTATTATGTGTGGAATTGTTGGCTATATTGGCCATCAGCAGGCGCAAGATATTTTGATGAGTGGATTGGCAAAATTGGAGTATCGGGGTTATGACTCGGCGGGCATTGCGGTGGTCAACGATTCTCAAATTGCATTTAAAAAGAAAAAGGGACGTTTGGCCAATTTACAGGGGATCCTTGATGAGACACCATTGACAGGCACCGTCGGTATCGGACATACGCGTTGGGCGACACATGGGGAACCGTCGGATATTAATGCCCATCCTCATTTGAGTCAGGATCAAAAGATTGCCGTTGTTCATAACGGCATCATCGAAAATTATATCGAATTAAAAGAAAAATTAATCCAGGCAGGCCATCGCTTCTTATCGGATACGGATACGGAAGTGGTTGTCCATTTGATTCGAGAGCTCTATGATGGCGATATCACTAACACGGTGATTCAAGCCAAAAGAAAATTGAAGGGTTCCTATTCTTTGGGCGTTTTATGTGCAGATGAGCCTGATAAATTAATTGCTGTTCGCAAGGACAGCCCTTTGATTGTGGGCCTCGGAAGCGGCGAGAATTTTATCGCTTCAGATATCCCGGCCATTTTGGATCAAACCCGGGATGTTTATCTGTTGGATAATGATGAAATTGCCGTTTTAACCTGTGACTCCGTTACCGTTTTGGATCGTTATGGCGAATCGGTCGGCAAACAGGTTTTTAAAGTGACCTGGGATCCCGGTGATGCCGAAAAAGGCGGCTACGACCATTTTATGGCAAAAGAAATCAACGAGCAGCCCAAGGCTTTAAAAGATACGCTGACCGGGCGTTGCTTTGCGGATCGAATTATTCTGGATGATATCCATCTGACGGAATCCATGCTAAAAGAAATCGATCGTATTCAAATCGTTGCCTGCGGCACGGCCTATCATGCGGCTATGGCCGGGAAACACTACATTGAAAAATTCGCCCGAATTCCGGTTGAAACGGAAACCGGCTCGGAATACCGTTATAAAAATCCGATTATTACCGATAAAACACTTTTAATTGTGATTTCTCAATCGGGTGAAACCGCCGACACCATGGCAGCCATTCGATTGGCTAAAGCTGCAAAGGCGAGAATCGTTGCCATTACGAATGTGATCGGCAGTTCCGTTGCCAGAGAGGCTGACGATGTGCTCTATACCAATGCCGGGCCGGAAATTGCGGTGGCTTCAACCAAGGCTTATGTTACACAAGTAGCGTGCATACTGCTTTTCGCTATGCACCTCGGAAGATTGACGCAGCAATTGGACGATGCTTATTTTGCAAAGCTGGCGAAAGATCTGCTGAACGTGCCGGATTTAGCGGCGGCTATTTTAAAAGCCCAACCAGCTTTAAAAAATCTGGCGCTTGAACATTTTAAAATGGAAGATGCTTACTTCATCGGCAGAGGTTTGGATTATGATACTTGTCTCGAAGGCAGTCTTAAAATGAAAGAAGTATCGTACATTCATTCAGAAGCCTATTCGGCCGGTGAATTGAAACATGGGCCGATCGCACTGATTGAAAATGGTTCGGTCGTGATCGCTGTTTGTACGCAAGACAACGTATTTGAAAAAATGTTGTCCAACATCAAAGAAGTAAAGGCCAGAGGCGCCCACGTTATTGCCATTGCCCAAGATAAACATCAAGAAATCAACTCGGAAGTTGACGAGGCTTTCTTCATCCCCGACGAATGCGAGGAACTGACGCCGATAACAGCTGTGATTTATCTGCAAATTTTAGCTTATTATTTGGCGGTCGCCCGGGGATGCGATGTTGATAAGCCCAAAAATCTCGCTAAAAGCGTCACCGTCGAATAAAGAACTATCGAATTTGAATAAAAAATAATAGCCATTAAAAACAAACGTTTGGATCGTTTTTTGATCCAAACGTTTGTTTTTGATCGTCTGCTAAAAAATTAAGAGAATTTATTTTGGCGAAAACTCAGCCAGGGGATTTTTATACAGGGCGGCACGCACATCATCATCTTCAATATGTGTATATATTTCGGTCGTTGAGACATTTTCGTGCCCCAATACTTTTTGCAATGTTCGAATATCTACCTGCCCATATTTATACATGAGCGTGGCGGCCGTGTGTCGCAGTTTGTGAACGGTAATTTTGTTGGCATCTAATCCAGCCTTTAAAATATATTTGTGAACCATTCCTTCCACCATGCGATTGGAGATCCCCCTCCCGCGACTGCTTAAAAAAAGGTGATCATCTACTTTAACGACCTTGTCACTCTGTGCTTCTATTCTTTCGATCTGTTGTTTGCGAATGGGATAGTAAGCTTCCAGTGCATTGACACAGGCATCGTTTAAAATCACATCCCGTTCTTTGTTGCCCTTGCCGACAATGTGCAGCGTTTCATCTTGAATGTCTTTTAGCCGGAGGTTGGTTAATTCTGATAAACGCATCCCGCAGTTTAAAAAAAGAGTGACAATAGCCAAATCTCTTTCTTTATTCCGACCGTCGATAGCATTAAGAAGACTCATGGCTTCGTCCAGTGTCAGATAAATGGGATCCCGCTGTTTAATTTTAGGGACCTCCAAATTTTGAGTTGGATCGCTCATATCCAATTGTAAAACGACGGTTAAATAATGATATAACGCACGAATGGCAGCCGTTTTTCTTTTTCGCGTTGTGTTGCCGTTGCCTCGTTGGACAGAAGCATAGCCTAAAAAGGCATAAATATCTGCCAGCTGTACCGCTGAGAGTAGGGAAAAATCGATGGGGGAGATATCAATGGCTTCAAAAGGGCAGTCGCGATCGACCTGGCCGAATCGGCGCCGTAAAAATCTAAAAAATTGAATGAGATCATTTTGATAAGAACGGATTGTATTTAAGGAATAACCCTTGGCGGAAATTAAATAATCAGCCAAATCCGTTAAAATTGCATTTTGACGTTTGGACGGTATTTTGGGGGCATTTGTTTTATCTTCAGGCAACAATTTGGCTTCTCCTTTGATATTTATATAATAGATTATACGCAATAACGGCTAAAAAACATCTGTTTTTTGCTTCTCTTAAATAAAAACCATTCAAAAATAAAAACAACTTAATTCTCAAATACTCTAAAGATTTAGTCTTTATCATATGTTTTGAAAGGAGAGATCAGAATTATTCTTGCTATCATTTTTTATTTGATTAAATATTTCTGATCAGAAAATGATATGACCAATCCATATAATCATCATAATCTCAATGACGGTTTAACACCGTACGAAGAGATTCATGAAAAGACCAATCCCGAAACACCATGGAACGCACAGAATCCAAAAAAAGGATTTCGGAAGCGATCCACGGCTTTACTCGTCGCGGGTTGTTTGGTCGTCGGCGGTTTGAGCGGCTTTGGCGGTTCTATTTTGGCCAATCGCATAACCGGCAAATCAACGACAATTATGTATAGAACAGTTGGCCACACCGAAACAACCAGTACCAAATCTTCTTCTTCAAGAAATGGTACGTTGACGACAGAGCAAGTTGCGAAAGCGGCAACTTCAACCGTTGTTTCCATCACCACTGAATCCAAGGAAACATCTTCCGTTTATTCGGATTTAGTCACAAAGGGTGCTGGATCCGGCGTTATTTTAACAAAAGACGGCTATATCGTTACCTGTGCGCACGTTGTGGATAACGCGACCACCATCAAAGTGAAAACCTCTGATAACAAAGAATATACCGCCAAAGTAATTGGCAGCGATTCACAAACAGATATCGCGCTCATCAAAATATCGGCGTCAAATTTAACACCAGCTGTCATCGGTAAATCCAGTGAGCTGGATGCCGGCGAAACGGCCGTGGCCATTGGTAATCCGCTGGGTGAATTGAGCGGAACGGTCACAGAAGGCATTATTTCAGCCAAGGAACGTCAAATAACCATTTCGGGCCATAAAATGACTTTGATTCAAACTTCCGCTCAAGTGAATCCGGGCAATTCCGGCGGCGGCCTGTTTAATCAATATGGCGAATTGGTTGGTATTGTTGAATCAAAATCATCCGGCAGCGGCGTCGAAGGGCTTGGATTCGCCGTTCCTATAGATACCGCAGCCAAGGTGATCGAGTCGTTAAAAACCAATGGCTATGTTAAAGGTCGGCCGAGTTTAGGCGTTACAATTGTAGATGCAACCAGCGCTCAAAGCGCTATGCGATATGGTGCCGGTCAAACGGGCGTTGTGATCGCCAGCGTGACAAAAAATTCCGCAGCAGATCGGGCCGGGCTGCAATCCGGCGACGTTATTACGGCCGTTTCCGGGAAAAAGGTATCTGAGGCCGCTGACGTCACGGCCGCTGTCCAAAAAAAATCTGTTGGTGATAAAATCAAGATTACCATTTCAAGGGACGGCTCTTCAAAAACGGTGATTGTTACTTTAAAAGAAGCAACGAAAAATAACAGTTCAATCAGCAACGCAAACGCATCAGACAACTCAAATGGCGGCAATGATAATGATGACGAAGGCGGCAGATTATTCTAAGACAAGAGCTCCCGACGGGTTTTGCCCGCTGGGAGCTCTTTTGCTAAAGACTGAGATATTATCGCGTATAATTGGTGTTATACGCGATAATATCTCTCTTCCTCTTTTGCCGGAGTGACAGATTTTTATCATTGACCAATGATACGCAGACAAGCTTGATACGCTTCGTCAAAGGTATCCCATTTGACAACATCTCCTTCCCGGACTTCCAAATCGCCCAAACGCGCATAAGAATGTGTCCCATCATTAAATGATTTAATGACAATATCGTCCTCGGTAAAATGCGGGAATTCTAAAAACTTGCGATATAAAAAATTATCTGCCACATGTTCATCGGTTGACCAATTGCCATCGGCGTCGTAATAAATATTTTTCTGGCTCGTAATCGCGACGAATTGTCGATCTAAATCTTCATCGCTTGTATGATGACTGGCATGTTCAAGATCGAGATTTTTAATGCGGTTGCTGATGTCATCCTTAAGGCCGGTGCCGGCCAAACGAATCGCTTGATGATAAGCAACGAGCTGTTGGAGATTGCGGATCTTCAATAACCATCTTTGTTCAGATGTCCCTTTATCAACCAATACAAATAACCAATTCATTTCCTTCTCCTATCTTATTAAAAAATTTCTTTAAATTCGGTGCATTTCGAATTGAAATTTATCTATTTTTCGTATAAATATATCTTTACGTTTTAAATCCCAATAATTTTTAAATCATTCAAATCATTCACTTGAATTGCCATAAGGAGTTTATGCCGTGAAAGATCAATTAGATCATATATAGATTTTTATTTTATCACAGATTTAATCATTGATATAGCGATTGCTTTTATGCTTTAAATATAAAAAAGCAGCGATGAGCTGCTTTTTGCATCACGATTGATGGTCCTTGGATTTACTGAGTTCTATTTGGCTTTCGAACAATTTATTTTGAAGATTTAAAATCGATTTGCGGTTGGATTCGCTTTCTTCCTTCGCCTGCTTCAAGTGTTCGCGATATTGATTGAGCAACTCATTTTTTTCTTCAAGCTGACGCTGACAGGCTTGCAAATCCTTGAGAATTTCTTTTTTCTCCTGTTCCAATTGATTAGATTGTTCTTTTTCATTGGCTAAATGTTCATTGATGGCAGATTGTTCTTTTTTTGCCTGTGACAGTCGATCTTTCATTTCAGCAATATCGCGCTGTGCCTGAAAATATTTTTCCGAAATATTCATGCATCCGATAAGCATTAGCTGAATGCGATTGATATGCGGATTGCTGTTCTGGATTTCTTGTAGTTCCTGATTGACAAAATCTGCCAATCCGCGAATATAATCCTCATTGCCATCCACTTTAACCGGCAAGGGTGTGCCCATAATGGTTAGTTCAATCGACTTTTTATCATTTGCCATATCTCTCTTTGTTCCCTCCGATCTTCCTCCATGCTTTGTTCAATTTTATTATAGATAAAATGAGAAGGGTTTTCAATTTTTTCGCATATTATTTAAAAAGATTTTTATTTCCGCCATTGCAAGAATTCGGATATCTGTTTTCAGTTTAGACAGCAAATCTTCTATTTCCGGTGCAGATGCGGCAATGGCATGATCCGTGATGATCGGGCGCTTATACTTTTCGGCAAAACGCAAAGTGTGCACGGTTCCGCTGTTTTTATCAAATTCGGACACAATGAGAGCCTGAGCACTCATGGCTTGCAAGCGATCCCGCGCGATATAATAATGTTTTCGAGGCATCTCTTCGAGGGGTGAATATTCTGAAATTAAACATCCCCCGCCCTTAACAATTTCATTCGCCAGTTCCTGATTGCTTGACGGCGCAACAGCTGTCAGTGAAGCTGGCAAAAAAGCCACCGTTTTTCCGCCATTTTCCAGACAGCCCAGATGCGCCGCCGTATCACATCCCTTTGCCAAACCACTAATCACGCAGATATCGCGTTTTGCGAGCTCTCGGCCCATATTGTGTGCGAAAGTCTTCCCGCTGGCTGAAGGTGTGCGAGTCCCGATCACAGCCATGCGTCTTTGCCCGAGACAGCGAAGCTCTCCCTGATAAAACAGAAGAACAGGGGCATCGGATGCTTGAAAACATGTGGGAAATATCTCATCGAAGGGTGAAATCATATGGATGGCCGCTTTGCTGCAAAGTTCTAAAATCTGCTGAGCCGATTGATACCCAGCCATAAAGAAAGAGATTGGCAGCATTGGTGAAAATAGATTGGCGCGCATCCCAAAATCGATCAGATCCAAATAGGTCAGATGCTGATTTGCAGGTAAGACTTGTTTTTTAAGTTGGCGCACAAATTGCGCAAAGCGCCGTCGGCTCATCCCCTCTAATCGGGAAATGGCCAGCAGCGCTTCCGTCGTATTTGAATTATTCATCGCGCAGTTGGGCGTGAAGTTTCGTTTCCAAATCAGACACGATGGCGTCGACAATCGGATTAATGTCGTCGTCGGTTAATGTTCGTTCAGCATGGCGGAACGTCATGGAAAATGCCAAACTCTTCTTGCCTTCGCCGATTTGTTCCCCGCGGTAGACATCAAAGAGATCAATGGATTCCATGATGTCGGCATGATGATCTTCGATAATTTCCCAGACCGCTGAAGATGGCAATGCTTCCGGCACGATCACTGCCAAATCCCGGTTTGAAGAAGGATATTTCGGCAAATCATCAAAATGAATGATTCGGTCGGATGCCATTTCGGTCAGGATGTTAAAATCGAATTCTGCCAGGAGCGTATGCTTCGGCAATGCGAATTTTTTCGCGACGATTGGATGAATTTCACCCATCTGCCCGACCGATACGCCATCGATTGAAATGATCGCCTTTCTCCCCGGATGGAACAAATGGTCCCCGCCGGCTTCAAAGCGAACGGATGTTCGGCCGACTTCCGCAAGAATGCGCTCCGTCACCCCTTTAAAGCTGTAGAAATCGTCAGCATTATAGCTTGTCATCACCAGATGTTTGGTTTCAATCGGCAAATCACTGGTATCCGAATTCACATGATAGGTCGATGCGATCTCGAAAAAACGGCCTGACGGATTTTTTCGGCTGTGGTTCAGAGCAATCAGCGACAATTGCTCGCCGGCCAAAGTGAAGCGCATCACGGCACTGTCTTCGCCCAGGGGATTCATGATGACCACCGGTGCTTCCACCTCATCCATCTGCATGTCATGAATGGTTTTAAGCGATGTGAATGACGTGGTCATGGTTTGGAAATAGCCCGAACCAATGAGCAGGTCTTCAATCTTCGTTTTAAATACCTGCGCGTCGGTTTTAAGGCCGACCAAAGTCGTTCCGCCCATGATGGTGTTTGGGATGTGGTCATAGCCATAAATGCGCGCCACTTCTTCAGCGATATCTTCACGAATGCGCAGATCCCGGCGATATTCGGGGACGATGACTTTCAACCGTTGACCGTCTGCGGGCTGAACTTCAAGGAACAGCCGATTTAAAATTTTTACAATGTCATCGGCTGAAATATCAATGCCCAGAAACCGGCTGATCCATTGCGGATCCACTGTAATGGTATGGGCTTCTTCCGGATGCGGATAAATATCAATCATCCCTGGAATGACCTCGCAAGCGCCAGTGGATTCAAAGAGATAGGCAGCTCTGAGCGCGGCGACTTCACACAATCCCGGAAAAGTTCCCTTTTCGTAGCGCGCAGAGGTTTCTGTTCTGAGCCCCGTCTTGCGGGAAGTTTTGCGGACGCTCGTTTTATCGAAGCAGGCTGATTCCAGCACGACATATTCTGTTTGATCGGTGATTTCTGAGTTGAGTCCGCCCATGATGCCAGCGACGGCAATCGGTTTTCGCCCATTGGTAATCATCAACATTTCGGCATCAATGGCACGTTCCTGACCATCCAATGTCGTGACAGATTGATCGTCACATTGTTTGACAATGATTTCCTGACTGCCGATGCTTTGATAATCAAAAGCATGGAGGGGCTGACCGACTTCCAGCATCACATAATTGGTCACATCCACAATATTATTAATCGGCCGAACGCCGCTGTTCAGCAATTTACGCTGCATCCAGATGGGTGAGGGTTCAATTTTATTGACTTTAAACATCCGCGCGGTGTAACGGGGGCACAGATCGCTTTCAACGGAGACCTTCAGGAAATTTTCAATCGGCAGCACATCCTGAATTTCCTGTGCCTCCTGATAAAGCGTGATCGGCTCAATGGGTTCGTCCAAGGCCGCCGCGGCTTCCCGGGCAATCCCATAAATCGATTGGCAGTCGCTGCGGTTGGCCGTTAATTCCACATCGATGATTTGGTCGTTAACCCAAAAAAGATCTCGAATTTCCTGCCCCAGTTTCGTATCTTCGGGCAAAATATAAATGCCGTTCATGATTTCCTGGCTAAAAAGGCCGGTATCCAGTCCCATCTCTTCCACCGAGCACATCATTCCCGGCGATTCAATCCCACGGAATGAGGTTGGCTTCATTTTTGAGCCGTCTGCGATAACAGACCCGGCCACGGCAACGGGAACCACGGCGCCCACAAAAACATTTTTTGCGCTGGTAATAATCGGAAGCGTCTGATCGCCAAAATCGACATCGCAAATCTGCAATTTATCGGAATTGGGATGTTTGGCAATCCTTGTGATTTTACCCGTTAAAATGCCTTGAACATTGGGATTAACCGGCTGGATCGTTTCGACCTTCGTGCCGGTCATGGTCAGAATATCCCCAAAGGTCTTAACATCCTGATCAACGTTGACATATTCTTTTAACCAATTTAAAGATACAAGCATGTTTTCCCTCCGATTATTTAAATTGTTCTAAAAAACGGATATCATTTTCAAATAAAATCCGCAAGTCTGTAATACCGTATTTGGTCAGTGCGATGCGGTCGAGGCCGAGGCCAAAGGCAAAACCGGAATAAACTTTCGGATCAATGCCGCAGGCCTTGAGCACATTGGGATGCACCATCCCGCATCCCAAAAGTTCGACCCAGCCGGAATCGTCACAAACGGAACAGCCTTCACCGCCGCATCTGAAACAGGTCACGTCCATTTCAGCCGAGGGTTCTGTGAAATAGAACTGATGGGGGCGAAATTTGGTTTTTGTTTTGTTGCCAAATAACTGCTTGGCGAAAAGATCCATCGTTCCCTTCAGATCAGACATGGTAATCCCCTTATCGATCACAAGCCCTTCCATTTGGTGGAAGACCGGAGAATGCGTCGCGTCAATTTCATCGGAGCGATACACGCGCCCGGGGGAAATAATGCGCAGCGGCGGCTTTTGCTCGAGCATGGTCCGAACCTGAACCGGCGACGTTTGCGTTCTTAGCACCATATTTTCCCGATAATAAAAAGATTCCTGTTTGTCTCGCGACGAATGATCCAAAGGCATGTTCAAATCGTCAAAATTATACTTAACCCACTCAATTTCCGGCCCTTCGACAATCGAAAATCCCATTCCCAGAAATATATTTTCCAATTCATCCGTAACGATATCCAAAGGATGATGGCCGCCGATTGCCGGCGCTTTTCCGGGGAGGGTCACATCGATGCGCTCTTTTGTCAGGCGGGCCTCCAGAGCCTTTGTCTCCATTTCGTGTTTGAAGCTGTTCAGTCCGTTTTGAATTTCCTGACGAACGTCGTTAGCCAATTTGCCGATGACGGGGCGCTCTTCTTTGGAAAGCTTTCCCATTCCTTTCATGAATTGCGTCATCGCTCCCCTTTTCCCCAGGAATTGAATGCGGACACGATCCAGCTCTTTCATATCCTTGACTTTGGCCATTTCTTCCTGAAATTTCTTCTTTATTTGATCTAATTGATCTTTCACGGCATAAACTCCTTTCAAATAAAAAAATCCTTATATTCTCAAATATTCTCAAAAATATAAGGACGAAAATTCCGCGGTACCACCTTGCTTACCCGACACAAAAAAATATTCATGCCGAATCACTCAAACACATAACGCAGGTCGTACGTTTCGGCCTACTCAGTTTCAGCCGAAATGCTCAGAAGCGAAACTTCCCGCAAAGGGTTCAAATACCTCCCAGCGACTGGTATTCTCTCTTAAGAACCTTCACCATTTGCGGTACAAACTTCTTCATTGCAAAAATATGATTGACAAGCATACATCATAATGCCTGCAGCAACGGCAACATTCAAAGACTCAGCCTTCCCTAAGATAGGCAGTTTCCAAAGAGAATCGCATTGTGCCTCTATTTCAGGGCGAATCCCATGGGATTCACTGCCCAAAATCAATGCGAATCCGGATAAACATCCGGTTGCCTGCGGCGGCCTCAGAGACGTTTTTCCCTGAAGCGAAGCGCCGATGATCTGAATCTTGTTTTCTTTTAATTCGTCAATAACAGTCTGTAACAGCCGATTGGTCTTTATCGGCAAATGAAAGCAGGATCCCATTGACGCGCGCAACGTTTTTTCATTGTAAATATCCACACAATTATCTAAACAAACAACGATATCAAAACCGGCAGCATCAGCCGTTCGAATGATGGCTCCCATATTCCCGGGATCAGACACCCCGTCCAATAGGATGTATTTATGACAAATCCCCTCTTTTGCTTCCTTTTTTCTGGCCACGCACAAAATACCTTCCGGATGCATCTGAGACGACAAATGGGTCATCACGGTATCTGCAACGACCGTGTGTTCAAGCGGGAAAGCAGCCGTTAATGCCGCGTTCTTTTGAAGCCAGCTTTGACTGACCAAAATATGGTCGATGGGAATTTGAGCCGCTATTGCCTCCCGGGTCAGTTTCCACCCTTCAAAAAAATAGCGGCCGCTCAGGTCTCTGTTTTTCCGCCGAGATAGAGCCCTAATTTCCTTAATCAGCGGATTTTGTTTTGACGAGATAATGTCTGGAAATTTTTGCATAAATTGTGTTTCAAAAACAGATCGAAATCCGGTAAAATACTGAATTCTCCGGGTCGGCCGACACATTTAAAGATTTTCTTTTGCGACTTCTGCCAGCTTACTAAACGCAGCGGCGTCATTCATCGCCAGGTCAGCCAGAATTTTGCGGTCAATGGCTACATTGGCAACTTTCAAACCATGCATCATCTTGCTATAGCTCAGATCGTTCAAATGTGCAGCAGCATTGATCCTGGTGATCCAAAGTTTGCGATAATCACGTTTCTTCTGTTTACGGCCGCTGTAAGCAGAGCGCAGAGCTCGCATAACCGCTTCGTTGGCCGGGCGGTATAATTTGCTCTTTGCGCCGTAATAACCCTTTGCAAGCTTTAAAATCTTTTTATGTTTTTTATGGGCATTAACCCCTTTTTTAATTCGAGCCATTTTATTTCCTCCTTGTTCCCACGGTTATTTTAACAACATTTTGCGAATATTTTTGGCATTGCTGGGGACCAAATAACCGGCCTTTCTCAGCTTTCTTTTCCGCTTTTGAGTTTTCTTGTTTAAAATGTGACTTTTATAAGCTTTTGCTCGTTTGATAACACCGGATTTCTTAATTTTAAAACGTTTCGCAGACCCGCGATGTGATTTCATCTTTGGCATGATTCTTCCTCCTATACTTGCGTAACTTTTATTCTTCTTTTCCTTGTTTTTTCTTTGATTTATCCTTATGGCCCTTTGGCGTTAAGAAAATGGACATATTGCGGCCTTCCAGTTTCGGATTTTTCTCGACTGTTCCGACTTCTTCAAGCCGCTTGGCAAAATCGAGAAGCACCTGTTTTCCCTGATTGGTATAGGCCATTTCACGACCTCTGAATCGAATAGTCAATTTGACGCGATGCCCTTGCATTAAAAATTTTTCGGCATTTTTCGCCTTAACCTGAATATCGTGTTCCTCAACACGGACGGACATCCGGATTTCTTTAATGCTGACGGCTTTTTGTTTCTTTTTGGCTTCTTTTAACCTGCGTTCTTCTTCATAGCGAAATTTCCCGTAGTCTAAAATTTTACAAACCGGCGGTTTTGCGTGTGGAGATACTTTAACCAGATCTAAATCATTTTCATCGGCAATTTTCTGAGCATCCCTTGGAGCCATGACGCCGAGCATATCCCCATTAGGGCCGACGACCCTGACTTCGCGATCACGAATTCGTTCGTTGATTTCGTGCTGCATGTCTTTTCTCTTTGCTATTGTAATACACCTCCCATTACACAAATAAAAAAAGCAGGTGAAACAAATCACCTGCATCAAAAGCTTGTTAAAGTCTTATGACCCATTCTCCCAACGAGATAGGTGAGAGGCGTCGCCTCCACTTTGTTTCTTTGATCATTATAGAAAAGCCCTTCGCCGATGTCAAGTGCTAATTATAATTTATGCGAAGGAATCCCGCAGCTGCAGTTCCCGTTTTTTATTCATGACATCGACGACTTTCAGAAAAGCATCCACGGGGATATCATGCAGCTGCACGCCATCTCGGATTCGAACTGAAACGGCGTTGGCTTCTTTTTCCTTGTCGCCGACAATCAGAATATACGGCAGGAGCTCTTTTCGGAATTTGGAAATTTTCCCCCCCATCTGGGCATCGCGATCGTCGACTTCAACGCGGATGCGATGGTCGCGCAGCTGATCTGCAATGCTCTGGGCATATTCATTGTGGAATTCTCTCACTGGAACGATCCCAACCTGCACGGGTGACAGCCAGAACGGGAACTTGCCGGCAGTGCTCTCGATAAGCAATCCAATAAATCTTTCCAACGAACCATAAATAACGCGGTGAATCATCACCGGCACTTTAAGTTCTCCGTCTTTGTCCATATAAGTCAAGTCAAAGTTTCTCGGCAATTGGAAGTCCACCTGAATGGTCCCCATCTGCCAGGTTCGATCCAGGGCATCTTTCATCATGATATCGATTTTCGGGCCGTAAAATGCGCCGTCGCCTTCATTGACATCATAACCGCCTTCGCCATAACGCTTATCTAAGATTTCTTTTAATGCGGCTTCCGCTTTATCCCAGAGGGCGATGTCTCCCATGAAATCCGCCGGCCGTGTCGATAATTCCGGGCGATACTCCAGTCCGAAAATACCGTAGAACAAATCGGCAATATCCAAGATTTCATTAATTTCATCATAGATCTGATCTTCTGTAATGAAGTTATGCGAATCATCCTGACGAAACATCTGTACGCGCAATAACCCGTGCAGCTGGCCGGATTTTTCCTTCCGGTGGAGCACATCACAATCTGATAAGCGCAGGGGCAGATCGCGATAGCTTCTGGTTTTGCGTTTGTAAACCACGATGGCATTCGGGCAGTTCATCGGCTTAACGCCATAAATTTCATTTTCGCTGACCGGGATCACAAACATATTATCTTTGTAATGGTCCCAATGGCCAGACTGGCGCCAAAGTTTATTGTAATTGATCTGGGGCGAGGAAATTTCCTGATAACCGCGTTTTTCGTGTTCATCCCGCCAGAATTCCAATAAGGTATTAAAAAGTTTCCATCCTTTCGGCAGCCAGTAAGGCATTCCCGGGGCAGTATCGTCCAAGAAAAACAAATCCAGCTGCGGGCCAAGTTTGCGATGGTCGCGCTTTTGAGCCTCTTCTAATTTAGCCAGGTGTTCATCCAGCAAAGATTTCTTCGGGAAGGCAACCCCATAAACCCGCTGCAGCATCTTGTTATTTTCATCACCATGCCAGTAAGCGCCGGCCAGGCTCATGATTTTAAAAGCTTTGATTTGTCCGGTGCTTCGAATATGTGGTCCGGCGCAAAGGTCAGCCCATTCTCCCTGACCGTAAAAAGAAATCGTTTCATCTTCCGGTAGGGCTTCAATGAGTTCCGTTTTATAAGTTTCATGTTCTTTTTCAGCCCAAGCCAGAGCCTCTTCACGGCTTTTGACCGTATATTCGATGGGATAATCAGCTTTAACGATCTTTTTCATCTCGGCTTCAATGATTGGGTAATCATCCGGCGTAATGGCGTGTTCCAAATCGACATCGTAATAAAAGCCATTGTCAACAGCCGGACCGATTGTCAGCTGGGCATCCGGCCAAACGCGCTTAATGGCCTGGCCCATGACATGTGATGCCGAATGCCAAAATGCTTTCTTCCCTTCAGTGTCGTCAAAGGTTAAAAAACGGACCTTACAATCATGATCAACCTTGGTTCGCAGATCCACCGCTTTGCCGTCAATCATTCCGGCCATCACTTTTTTAGCTAATCCCATGCTCAGCGATTTAGCCATTTCGTAAATACTCAATCCATTTTCAAAGTCTTTGATGTCACCGTCAAGTAATGTGATTTTCATGTTATCCTCCATTGTTAAAATAAAAAAAATCCCTTTATATTCGATATCGAATATAAAGGGACGATTTGAACGCGGTTCCACCCTTTTTGGCACGAACGGTGCCCTCTTTATTATCTGAGTAACGGTCAGCGTCCGGAGCCGGTCAATCCCGGTCTGCTCCAAGGCGGTCTCACGAAAATAATTCTTAGGATTTTCACAGCAACCAATCCCTCTCTTGAAGAATCCATTTTCTTCGGTCCTTTTCAAAGCATTTTTAATGATTGAGTCTTATTATAGTCAAAGTTTTACATAAAATCAAATCTTTTTGAAAAAATGAAAATCTACAGTACAGCTCAAAGTTTATTGCCCCTTTTGACTGGAACCGGCGTATCCGCCGTTTCCCAGGTCCGAATCTTGAGCGCTGAAGCTAAATACCTTATAGGTTGCATTTACTTTTTGAAAGCCAACCTTTGCCTGATAACGGTCTGTTAATTTTAATGTAATCTGATACTCTCGGTTCTTCGCAATAACCGACGGGTTTGAAACATTAATCGGAGAGCTCACATCTGTATAGGTGCTGATATCCCGGACGACATCAACGCCATTGGCTGCATCGCCGCCGGAAAGCATTGTGTCCAGATCCTTTGCAAAAACAGTCGTCATATAGGTTTTAGCCTTGGTAAAATCTTTTTGATGGGCAGCCTGATAAAAGGCCACTGCATCTTTTTTCATTTGATCAATTTGATCCTGTGACAATGTGTTGTTTTTTGTCGTCTTTTTCTGTAAAGATTTGTTTGTATCCTTAGGCACCGTCACTTCTGGTTGGCCAACGCTTTTTGAAGAAACCCTATCCTTTTGTCGGTAATGCTTCCACACATTAAACCCCGCGGCGGCGGCGGCTATCAAAATCAAAATAACAAGCAACACAATTTTTTTCTTCATAAAAAATCCCTTCCAATCACATGATTAATTTTTAAAATATATATTTGCCGTTGAATATCGATTTTATTAAATATTATACTGTAAACAAAAGAGAGCGTAAAGAAGATTAAATTTTATTCTTTCTTTTTATTGACAATTTTTTAGTCATATTGCAAAATAGTGATGAAAGGAATAAAAAAATGGGACTTGAAAAAATTAGTGAATACAAGAAAAAGATGCGTCTGACAACCAAAGAACTATCGAACCGCTCCGGTATTCCGATCAGCACATTGAGCAAATTATTAACAGGCGAAAGCAATAACCCAACGCTTAAAAATCTTCAGGCTTTGGCCAACGTTTTTGAATGTTCTCTTAATGATTTCGGCGCACTGGATACCTTTGATTTGAGTATTTCCAATTCAGAGCGGGAACAGATAAGAAAAATCCGAAAAATGGATCCTTATGGACGAAAAGCTGTGAATACCTTAATCGATATTGAATTCGAACGGATTTTGCAAAAGGAACCCAATTCTGACGTGGCCAGATGGGTGGATCTTCCCTTTCAACTGCTTAAAGCCTCGGCGGGATCCGGTCAGTTTTTGGATGCCGAAAACTTTGAAATGCGGGCATTTAAAAATCCACCAGTCAGTGCCGATTTTGCACTGAAGATTTCCGGCGACTCCATGGAGCCGAAATTTTCCGATGAAGAAACCGTTTTTGTTCACCAGCAACCAGATCTTGAAGATGGGCAAATTGGTATTTTTGTTTTTAACGGTGAAGGATACATCAAGCAGATGGACCGAAAGGGGCATTCTCTTATTTCGCTCAATACTAAATACGATCCCATATTAATTACAGGTTCTGATCAGTTTCGAATCGTGGGAAAGGTTGTCGGCAAAGCTCAGCATTAAATATTTAATTGCGCGCCAAACCAAAAGATACCATCAGGATAAATATGAAATGCTGGTGGTTTTTTTATTTCCAAATTCAAAGTGATAAAAATAAATACCGATGAAATGATAATTCCATATCTGCAATAGCCCCTACATAATTTAAGTGTTCCCGCGAGGGAAAGAAATCCCCGGTCCTAATAAACCCCGGCTGACCTTCCCTCGGAAAATCAGCCGGTTAAAGCAACGCCATTATTCAACGTGTCATTGTATTGTCAGCATCGTGTTTTTTTAACAGTCGCAGTTTAATTTTCCGCAGCTGCTGTCCACGTGTGCTGGTCATCAGAACGCCAATAACGATCATACCAAAAGCAATTCCCAGCATCACACCCTGGGCAAAATCAAACACAGCACTCGGCGTTTCCGGTTCAAAAAACAAAGTAATGAAGTATATAACTATCGAAATCAATGCCACGATATAAAAAATATGCAGACGTTTTGTCAGTTTCAGTTTTTCTTCATTGCTGTAGTCTGCCACTTTCAATCATGAGACAAAAATGTCCCTTTATCAATATCGTTTTTTCCATGGTTTAATCGACCGATAATTCCGTTAAAATCAAAACAGGATATCTGCTAAAGCGGATCACAAACCAAGTGTGCGAAATCCAAATCATCAGGTACAACTTCATAATATAAAAAGCCATCCGCGCGTCCAAGGCGTGGTTTTCGGCATACAAAAAAGCTGAATCTCAATTCAATGAGATTCAGCTTTTTTACTTAATAAAATATTCTTTTATCCCCTCTTGTTCATCTTTCTTTTATTTGCAATCACGCCCAATACGATTAAGACGGCCGCTCCTGTCAAGAAGGTCGCCACAGGAAGCAGCAACGATGTGTTGTCGCCGGTTTTTACAGATTTCCCGGGTTTCGTCGCAGATTTTACAGGCTTTGCCACATGTTTATCATACATCGTGACGGTTTGATCCTGTCCTGCCACAAATTTAATCGATTCGTGATTCAGCTCGTAATCTTTTGGAGCCACGACTTCTTTGAGAATGTATTCTCTCCCGGTTATGAGATTCTTAATGAAGTGAGCATTCTGCGTAGAGGTCCATTCGTCGACCAAATCACCGGTTTTTGCATCCAAGACTTTCATCTTTGCCCCGGGAAGTTCCTTTTTGCTGGTGATGTCTTTTTTAGTGACGGACACATTGCTGAACTTGAGCCATTGCGCTTTAAACGAAGTAGCCGCTGCAGTATCCTTTATAACTTTAAGGTGCCCCAAGTTTTGTTTTTCGGGCGCTGTCTTAACGATTAACGGCTGATAAACAAAATTTTTGCCAACACTTCCTGTGCTGTATTCTCCGGTCACACCGGCATCAGCTTCTAAATGGAAGGAATCTCCCACAGAAAGCGTGATGTTTTTGATTAAGACCGTCCCGTCTTTTTTGATCAGTCTGACGCCTTCCGGCAGAACAAAACTTAATGTTTGACCCGCGTCTCCTTTAACTTCGTTTTCTTCGGTAACCTGAACCTTTTTCGCTGAATTCCACGAGACCTTAAGTTCTGATTTCGCGAACTGTGTGGCTTTAGTCGGCGGTGCCGGCTGAGTTTTGAGAAATTCTTTAAATTCCTTCACACCTTTAATTCCGTCATTATTGGTATTTTTGTAAAAATCGCTGAGTACGCGGGAAGTAACGACAACCCCTTTCGCCTCATTGCCTTCAAAGCCACTCCATGGCTTTTGACCATATTGTCCGTAATAAAGCGCTTTAAACACATCGGGATTCTTACTGATATCTTCACCTAAGGCTTTATTCGGCCCGCTATTGTCCGATTCAACACAAAAGCACTTCATGCCATTATATTCAAAAACGGTCGCTTCTTGTCCCTCCCATTTCCCAACTGATTTACTCGTAATTTCACCTTCAGCATGAACAGATGTCATCGTTGCCGGGATCAGAAATATCATCATAAACGCCAGGGCCGCTATCATCATTAATGCATGTCTTTTGATTGTCATCAAATTTTCTTTACCGTTCACTCTTTCCTCCCATATTTTTTGAGCTAAAAATTTAATTATAACATATATGTTTTAATGACTCTATTATAGCATATGTTTTTAATTAAAAAAGCATTTTTAAATACTTTTTTAATTAAAATTATTTTTATTATTGGCATTGCTTGGACACATTTATCCATATCAGCAGTCTTGGCAAAGATTACAACCGTCTCCCGGCTTCTTTGTATCGGGCTCCTAATGATCCTTCTGTTGCATTCATCCAATACTTTTCGCCAAATATCTAAAATAAATTCTATTTATGTGCATTATAAAAGCGGAGACTCGAAATCCTTACAAAATAAATTCTACTGTTCGCCCGGGTGAACTGTCAATATGTTTTCCTCTCAGACGAATTGAAATGCCTTTTGATCGCAATTTTTGAAACTTAAAAAAATGTAGAATTTCAGTTAAATACATATACCTTTGCTTCTCCAAAGCTTTTTCTTAAAATTTCTTAAAATTTTTAGCGAAAAAGGGAAATCAATGTTATCAATTAATTATTTTTTAAGAAGGACCTGACGATTTTCAGGAAATATATCAGTATTTAAAAATTCAGGGACGGTCCTTTTATTTCTATCCATTATTTCTTTGATAGAGCGCATAAAAATAGTTTGAATCCCCAAGAAAGGAGCTGAACAACGGAGGAACAATTTTGGGCGGCGCTGACCCCTTTAGTTAAACCTTGCGTTTGTTATGCGGCTATTTGAAGTGACATCCGTGTCGATTTTATGTTCTCCCCAAAGACGATGACAATATAAAATTAAAAAACAGAATACGGTACAGCTTTTAGCGGATCTTCAAATCATCTCAAGGAATATTTTTCTTTTTAGAAAGAATAAAAAAATTGCATCAGTATCACAATGACCTGATGCAAAAGGAAAAAGACAACCCGGGTCGCGGCCAAATCATCTTCCCACAAAAAAACTTGGCCGAAACCAAGCTATTCTTTCAAAAATGGTGGAGATGAGGGGATTCGAACCCCTGACCTCGTAAATGCGAATCACGCGCTCTCCCAGCTGAGCTACACCCCCACGAGGCTATTGAATTATTTAAACTGGCGGAGAAGGTGGGATTCGAACCCACGTGCCCCGGAGGGCAACCGCATTTCGAGTGCGGCTCGTTATGACCACTTCGATACTTCTCCAAACGATCACTTTCAATATTGTAAACTGGAGAATAAAATCTGTCAAGGATTTTATATTGAATCGATGGAAAAAAATATCTATAATGAAAATAGATTTTCAATCATTGTATTTAAAGTTTAAAAGGAGATTTTCATGGCGGAACAACTCGGCTTTATCGGTGCCGGTAATATGGCTCAGGCCATTTTTAAAGGTATTTTAAAAACAAAAAAATTTGCCGCAACCGATATTCACATTTATGATCCGGACGGCGACAAGCTTCGACAACTGACAGAAGCATACGGCGTGATTGGTGAAGCTTCTAATATCCATGTTTGTACTCATGCCGATGTGCTTTTTCTATGTACAAAGCCCAACGTTTATCCGACGATCATCAACGAAATCAAATCGGCTGTTGACGTGAATACAGTCATTGTCACCATTGCCGCGGGGCAATCCATTCGCCGAACAGAATCGCGCTTTGAAAAAAAGATTCATCTCATCCGCGTTATGCCCAACACCCCTGCCCTGGTCGGCGAAGGCATGGCCGCTCTGACGGCCAATGCACTGGTCACTGATGCGGAATTGGCTTTGGTGCTTTCCATTTTCCGTTCTTTGGGGAAGGCTGAAATTGTACCGGAAACTTTAATGGACGCGGTTACCGGCCTGTCCGGTTCAGCGCCCGCTTTTGTCTTTATGTTTATTGAAGCCCTGGCGGATGGTGCCGTGCAGACCGGGATGCCGAGAACGCAGGCCTATACCTTTGCGGAACAAACTGTTTTGGGTTCTGCCAAAATGCTGCTGGAAAGCGGCAAACATCCGGGCGAACTCAAAGATATGGTTACCTCTCCCGCCGGCACAACCATTGAAGGGGTTCTTTCCCTTGAAGCCAATGGTTTCCGCAGTGCGGTCGCCGATGCTGTGATTGCTGCAACTGAAAAAAGCAGTATCATGGGCAAATAAAATTTCAAACAAAAACTGCACCGCGATCTATGAATCACAGGTGCAGTTTTTTGTTGATGGTTATCGTCTGCCTTGTCATTTACACATTAAACCGGAAAAAAGTCACATCGCCGTCCTGCATGATATAATCTTTACCCTCTGTTCGGGTGACGCCCTGCTCTCTTGCCTTTGCTTCGGATCCCGCCTGAATCAAATCATCGTAGGAGGTGATTTCAGCCTTAATGAATCCCCGTTCAATATCCGTATGAATTTTTCCCGCCGCTTTTGGTGCTTTGGTCCCTTTTGGGACGGTCCAAGCACGGCATTCGTCCGGTCCGGCCGTCAAGAAAGAAATCAGCCCCAAAAGCCGATAGGCTACGGTAATCACGCGATCGAGTCCCGATGACGACATGCCCATTGCCGCTAAAAATTCTTCACGCTCTTCATCATCCAAAATCGCGATTTCTTCTTCTATTTTTGCCGAAATTTTAATCACTTCCGCCGGTGCCACTTTTCCCTTTAACGCTGTGACATAAGCGTTATCTTCCTGCAATTCATCCTCAGCGACATTGGCAATATAAAAAAATGGCTTGGTGCAGATCATCTGAAGCTGGGAAATCCAATGCCATTCGTCATCATTAAAGGCCGTTTTATCCGGCTTTTTCCCATCTTCCAAATAGGATTTAACCTTCTCTAAAACAGCCAATTGTGTTTTTGCCTCTTTGGAGGCCTTTGCTGCCCGGCGTGTCTTATCGATTCGGCGATCAATCATTTCCAAATCTGCAAAAATCAATTCCAAGTTAATGGTTTCAATGTCATCGATGGGGTCAATCTTTCCCGATACGTGAACCACATTATCATCATCAAAGCAGCGAACCACATGGGCAACTGCATCCACTTCGCGTATATTGGCTAAAAATTTATTGCCCAGACCTTCCCCTTTGCTGGCTCCTTTAACCAAACCAGCAATATCGACAAATTCAATCGTGGTCGGAACGATTTTTTTCGTTTGGTACATTTCCCCCAGGACCTTCAAACGCTCATCCGGCACGGAAACGACGCCCACATTGGGATCGATGGTGCAAAAGGGATAGTTTGCAGATTCTGCACCCGCTTTTGTAATCGCATTAAAAATAGTACTTTTGCCGACATTTGGCAGACCAATAATTCCAATTTGCATGGTTACCTTCTTTCACACGCTCGCATTTTGATCAAAAATTTATTGTTCAGCCGCCGGGCGCAAATTATCCTGCCAAAGCCGCTCCAAATCGTAAAACTCACGATCCTGCTCATGAAAAACGTGAATGATCACATCGTAATAGTCCAATAGGATCCAACGCGACGTGCGTTCTCCCTCGACGCTTTTGGGCGTCATCCCCCGCTTCGAGGCTTCGTATTGAATATTTTCGGCAATGGCATGAACTTGACGTTCGCTCCCACCGCTGGTAATCACAAAAAAATCCGCATACGAAGCAGAGCCGCGCACATCGATGATTTTTGTCCGAATCCCTTTGCGGTCTTCGATCCAAGACTGTGCCAAATCAGCAAACGCTTCCGATGAAATATCAAAAATTTGATTGTTATTTTCCTGATTCACGATACTTTTCTCCTTTTAATGGCTGATATTTCTTTTTTAAAATTAACGCATTGCGTGCATTGATCGTTCGTGGGTGAATGAGCCCTCCGATCGCATTGATATAGTTGATGGTATTTGAGAAAGCCATGAGACACGCTTCATCCAAGTCATTTTCTTTGCAGGCTTCCCTCAAGCTCTCGACACCGGGATAATGCCGGCCGGGTTCGATAAAATCCGCCAGATAAATAATTTTTTCGAGCGGCTGCATGTTTTCGCGTCCCGTCGTGTGATACGCAATGGCCGACAAAATTGCTTCGTCTTTGATTCCATATATTTGGCGTGCAACAACAGCGCCAACCGGGCCATGGAGCAGTTGAGGCTCCGCAAGTGTGATCTCATCCAGCGGCAGCTTTGCTGCCCGCGCAATGTCGAGCATTTTCTCATTTGCATAGTTTTTAGCGCAGTCGTGAAGCAAGGCCGCAACGCGCGCCTTTTCATTATCAATGTTAAAATGCCTCGCCATTTGCTCTGCACTTTTGATGACGCCGAGGGTATGGATAAAACGACGGGGCTTTAATGTCTGTTTGAGCCGATTTTGTAAATTTAAAAATTCCTCGTTTGTCATATTATCGGTCTTCTTTGATTTGGTAAAGATGATGTGTTTCGATATAGGCTTCTACGGGTTCAGGAATTAAATATTTAATAGACTGTCCCGAAGCGATCCGATTGCGAATTTCAGTGGACGTGATGTCCATTTCTGCCGACATCAATCCATAGATATTGGCATGGTATTTTTTGCGCAAGCGCCGGACACGCCGCCGCCATTTAGAAACTGGATAGCCCGGACGGGTTGCTGTGATAAAATTGATGCTTTGCAAAAGTTCTTCTGCCGAACGCCATTGAGTAATCTCAAACATAATATCTGCCCCTGTAATGAAATACAGCTCACTTCGGGGATACATTTTTTTGATTTCACGGATGGTATCAATGGTATAAGATTTGCCGTGACGATCGAGCTCAATCGATGCAGAGGCAAATTTCGCATTTGATGCAATGGCCATATTAACCATCTCAAAACGTTGTTGGCGCGTGACCGACACATTCGTTTGCTTAAAAGGATTATCCCCTGCCGGAATAAAGATTACCTTGTCTAAATGAAATTCGACACGTGCTGATTCAGCCAAATGTAAATGTCCCAGATGAATGGGATTGAAACTGCCGCCCATAATACCGATTTTTTCCATGATAGTTTTTTCGATAGTTTTTTCTCGCATTAGAAACGCAAGCGTTATGCTTTTGGATTCGGATTTTTTTTAGTCGGAATGTTTATCTTGATATTTTGCGGATTCCGTTTAAAGAGCACAAAGGTTGATCCCATCACGTTGACAATATCGGCTTTTAGAGCCTTCGCCAGAAGTTCAGCAGCTTCTCCGGCATCCATCATCGCATTTTGTTGGACCTTGCCTTTAATCAATTCCCTTGCGACCAGTGCATCTTTTGCCTGATTAATCAGTGACGGTTCGATCTCTTTTTTACCGATTAAAATCACGGGCTGTTCTTTTGATGCCAAGCCCCGTAAATGACTGCGTTGTTTGCTGGTTAACATAATAAAATCACCTTTATTTAAAATATTCGAATTCAATGCCTTCGATTGAAACAATATCTTCTTCTTGAATGCCGGCATCCTCCAATGCTTTAAAGATACCGGCATCCTTCAGCCGTTTTTGGAAATAGCCAACAGATGTCAAATCGTCAAAATTAACCGAATGAATGAGCTGATCTAAGAAGTCTGCCTCAACATAATAGACCATTTCGCCACCGCTACGCTGTTCTTTTTTAATATCAAAGGAACGGTGCAGCCGATCCGGCAGGGTATAAGTCACGTCATCTGCTGAAATTTCTTCAGAAAAAATTTCAGTTTCCGGAATTTCGGAAAGCAGCTGAAGCGTCCGGCTTAATAATGCATCGATCCCATCCCGGGTAACTGACGAAATGCAGAAAACTTCATATCCTTTTAATTCAAGTGTTTCTTTGACCCGTTGAATTTTTCTTTCATCAGACACATCGCATTTTGTCAAGGCAACAATTTGCGGTTTTTGTTTTAATTGATCGCTATATGCAGCCAATTCCCGATTAATCGTATTAAAATCTTCTAAAGGATCTCGGCCTGCGGCAAAACAGTCCTCCGACACATCCAGGAAATGAATTAACATTTTCGTGCGTTCAACGTGTCGCAAAAAAGATAAACCGATGCCGGCGCCCTCCGAGGCACCTTCAATGACACCGGGAATATCGGCGACAACAAAAGTATCAAAATTCTTCCACTCGACGACGCCCAAATTAGGTTCCAATGTCGTAAAAGGGTAATTTCCAATTTTGGGATTTGCCTTGGTAACAATCGAAAGAAAAGTTGATTTGCCAACATTCGGCAAACCAAGCAATCCCACGTCCGCCAATAATTTAAGTTCTAAAATCAAAGTTTTTTCTTCGCCCTTAGAACCACCTTGAGCAAATCGCGGGGATTGTCTCGTCGATGTTGTAAAATTATAATTTCCGAGACCACCCCGGCCGCCTTTGGCAACGGTACATTGCTGTTCATCTTTATTAAGATCACATAAAACGCGACCGGTGCTTCTATCTTTAACAATAGTTCCAACCGGGACATGGACGATAATATTTTCTCCCATTTTTCCCGAGCTTTTGCTTGCAGAGCCATCATCACCGTTGCCGGCTTTGTATTTCTTTTTATATTTAAAGGGGGCCAGCGTCCTTAAACCGCGGGTCGCCTGCAAAATTACATCGCCGCCTTTGCCGCCGTTGCCACCGTCCGGTCCGCCTTTTGGGATATATTTCGCTCGGTGAAAGGTCATGCCGCCGTGGCCGCCGTGGCCCGCTTTGACATAAATTTGAACTTGGTCTATCAATGCGCATCACCTGCATTTCCTTTTGGTATCAATTACTTTGTAATATGAACAAAAGGCTGTCACACATGATGCGACAGCCTTTTGAAAGACACTTTTAATTAACAGCTTCTCTCGGATACACCGAGCATTGCTTTTGGTCACGGCCCTTGTGTTCAAAGGCCACAACGCCATCGCACATTGCGAATAAAGTATCATCGCCACCTTTGCCCACATTGACCCCAGGATGGATTTTGGTACCACGCTGTCTCACAAGCACATTACCTGCAATTACGTGAGCGCCGTCACCTTTTTTGACACCCAATCTCTTAGATTCGGAATCACGGCCGTTCTTAGAACTCCCAACTCCTTTTTTATGGGCAAATAATTGTAAATTCATTCTAATCATGGTATTGACCTCCGCTTATCGTATTTTTCTCTATCACCTTTACATAATCTTGATATTCGTCCGCTGTTGCCCTGACATTGAGTTCATAGGTATCTATCAAGGCTGCAATGGCTGCTTTCTTTTGAGGGTCGTTCGAGAGCGGCACATTAAAAATCGTATGCCCCGGCTCGAGGGAGACAATAACCGCTTCATTCTTTAGCCCAACAACTTCGGTCAATCCATTAATAACGGCAATTGTTAGTGCGGAAATGCCAGAGCAAACAATATCTTCTCCTACATCTGCATAACCGCTGTGTCCCGTCACCCGAACCGATTGAATGTTGCCATCGCATTTTTCAAAGCGAACTGTAATCATTATGCTTCGATTGCCGTGACTTTAACTTTCATATAGGGTTGACGATGTCCTTGTTTACGGCGATAGTCTTTTTTCGCCTTGTACTTGTAGACAATGACTTTATCGCTTTTTCCAGCTTCAACGACTTCAGCCTCGACAGCGGCCCCGTTAACAACCGGTGTTCCAATCTTCAAGTCAGCGCCTTCACCAACAGCCAAAACCTGATCAAAAACGACCTTATCATTCGTGGTTTTGTCCTTCAGCTTTTCAATTTCAATAACATCATCTTTTGCAACACGGTATTGTTTACCGCCTGTTTTAATAATAGCGTACATGGTTAAACCTCCTCATACCAGTCTCGCCACAATGGGTGTTAAACCTTATGACCCACAGTGTGCGGCTACTTAACTGCTACATCATATCAGAATCGTTTATGAGCGTCAAGCTGTGTTGACATTTCTTTTGAATCTTTATGAAATATTCTAACTGGATTCAAATTAAAATTTAAATTTTTGATTTGATTATTTTTTCAATAACAACTTAAATTTTACTTTAAATTATGATAAAATATTTTCGCTATTATATTTTAAGAGAGGTTTTTATGCATGCAGTTAACGTAGGATTTTTGTCTCTTTTACCGCCAATTCTTGCCATTGTCTTAGCACTTTGCACCAAAGAGGTGGTCTCATCTTTATTAATTGGCATTCTTTCCGGCTCGATGATCTACGCCGCTTATACGGGCGGCGGCATTATCGAGATGGCAGGTGTGGCATTTGGCACCGTATCCAAAACCGTTGGTTCCCCTGACAAGTTCAATATCATATTATTTTTGGCATTATTGGGCACATTGGTTTATGTCGTTACGAAAGCCGGAGGTTCCCGCGCATACGGAGAATGGGCTGCCGCTAAAATGAAAAGCCGAAGAGCCGTTCAGTTGGCTACCAGCGCTCTGGGTGTTTTAATTTTCATCGACGATTATTTTAATTGTCTGACCGTTGGAACGGTTATGAAACCTGTCACGGACAAATTCAAGATTTCGAGAGCAAAGCTGGCCTATATTATCGATGCGACAGCCGCGCCCGTATGCATTATTGCACCGATTTCCAGCTGGGCGGCTGCTGTTGGATCAACGCTTGTCAAAGCCGGAAAATTCTCCAACGAATTAGGCGCGTTCGTTGCGACTATCCCCTATAACCTTTATGCCCTTTTAACCATTATTATGGTTTTGACGCTTTCTGTTACCAATTTGGAATTCGGGCCGATGGAAAAAGTCGAATACGAAGCGCAAAAACATGGCAAACTGGGAGCCGTTGACCAGATTGATCGGGATGAAAAAGCCGAAAAAAAAGGTACCGTGCTGGATCTCGTCATTCCGATCATCGCATTAATTATTTTTTCTGTCCTCTCGATGCTGTGGAACGGTGGTCTTTGGTCGGGCAAGGGTGTCTCTATCTCAGAAGCATTTGGCCGATGTAATGCATCTGCCGCTTTAGTGCTCGGTGGATTTTGGGCATTGGTTTTAACCTTCCTGCTTTTTGTTCCGCGAAAGTTGATTTCTTTCCACGAATTTTTTAATGGTGTTGCCGAAGGGATCAAGAGTATGGTTCCTGCCTATATTATCCTGACCCTGGCTTGGACCATCGGCGCTCTTTGCCAGGATTATTTAAATACCGGCGTTTTTGTCGGCCAGCTCATTCGGGCATCACACATGCCCCTACAGTTGATCCCGGCTATCGTTTTTGCCGTTGCTGCCGGGCTCTCTTTCTCCATTGGAACCGCTTGGGGAACCTTCGCCATCTTTATTCCCATCGTTGTTTTTATATGTCAAGCCAGCGCCCCCGAATTGATGACCGTCACGCTCTCAGCAACACTGGCAGGCTCCGTTTTCGGTGACCATTGCTCCCCTATTTCAGATACGACCATTTTGTCGTCGACAGGCGCGGGGTGCAACCATCTGCAACATGTATCAACCCAACTTCCTTACGCCACGGTTGTTGCTGGTTGCAGTTTCTTGGGCTATCTGGTTGCTGGACTAACATATGGCAATGTCTTCGCCACTCTGGGTACTGGTCTTTGCGCGCTGATCGGCTTGCTCATCATCCTGCACAAGCGCAGTGATAAACGGCTGCATCAATTCATTGAATCCGGACAAAAATAATTTAAGCATCCTCATTAAAAAGCATCGTAACTAACGGTGCTTTTTTGAATTATATTGACAAATTCTAATTTGTTATTTTAGAATGAAGTTATAAAAACAAAGGAGGATACCATGGCACATTGTAAAATGACGCATGAAATGATTCGCGTATTTGATTTAGAACGGTCGATAGCCTTTTATGCCGACGCATTAGATATGCATGAATCCAGACGGAAAGAACAACCTGCCGGAAAATTTACCTTGGTTTTTTTATCGGACGGAGAAAGCGATTTTGAATTGGAACTCACCTACAATTATGATCCGGAGGTGCCCTACACTCACGGAACAGGTTACGGGCATTTGGCCGTATGGGTGGATGATTTAGAGGCAACCTATAAAGAACATCAACAAAAAGGATATGCGGTCGGACCTCTGAAAGGACTTTCCGGTGACGGCCGAAAAAATTATTATTTCCTAACCGATCCGGACGGTTACCAAATCGAAGTGATTCGCCGTCCCCAATAAATAATCGCTTTACAAATTAAGATGCGACACGATTAAAAAAAGCTCTGCAAAATGTACCGA
>NZ_GL622359.1:585307-712568 GCF_000185505.1 Pseudoramibacter alactolyticus ATCC 23263
GGGGGGCACATCATTTTGCAGAGCTTTTTTTATTATATGTTTAAACGACACAGACTACATCCGTATCATCATTTTCCGGCGATAAATCCCGCATATTGTTCAGACACAGCCCAATGGTTGAAGCATTATGCAAAATGGCTCCCGTTTGGGGAACGATGATGCCGGCAATGCCCCCGGCCAAAATACTTCCATTTAAAACATTGCCGATCACATACGTATGATGCATGCGCTTCATCAGCTGATCCGATATCTTTTTCAAAACCACCAGCTGATCCAAATCGGATCCAGAGATGGTTACATCCGCAATTTCCTGCGCGATATCCGCTCCCTCTTTAATCGCAACCCCGACATCCGCCGCTGATAGTGCCGGTGAATCGTTAATGCCGTCGCCGATCATGATTACTTTGCGCCCGGTGGCCCGTTGTTTTTCCACATAACGGGCCTTATCTTCCGGCAACACTTCAGAATAGTATTCTTCAATACCGGCCTGCGCGGCGATCACTTTTGCCGTTTTGTCGCTATCTCCTGTCATCATCACGATGTGATGGAATCCAACGGTTTTTAACGCTTGGATAATTTGCGGTGCTTCTGCTTTGATCGGGTCAGAGATGCCGAGTGCCGCAACCAATTCTCCGCCGATCGCCATATAAAGATGACTGTATTCTGGCGGCATGGCTGCCAGTGATGCTTGAATGCTGTCGCTCATCTTCACGCCTTCGTCTTCGAAAAGAAAATGATAAGAGCCGATCACCACTCGCTGATCGTCAATTTCCGCGGCAATACCATGTGCCACAATATATTCAGCCTTAGTGTGCATTTCTTTATGTTCAAGATTCTTTGCTGCGGCGGCTTTAACCACGGCATTGGCCAGAGAATGCGGGAAATGTTCCTCCAGACAGGCGGCAATGCGCAGCATCTCATCTGGATCGCGGTCGCCGAATGTCATGACCTTTCGAACTACTGGCGTGGCTTTGGTTAAAGTGCCGGTTTTATCGAAAATAATCGTGTCTGCTTTCGCAATGGATTCCAAAAACTTGCCGCCCTTAACCGTCATTTGATGGCGGCCGGCTTCCCGCATAGCGGAAAGCACGGCAATAGGCATCGCCACCTCAACCGCGCAAGAGAAGTCCGCCATAAGCACCGATGCTGCTTTCATGACATCCCGGGTCAAGACGAATGCCAGAAGCGCGGCCCCAAAGGTCCAGGGCACCAATTTATCTGCAACCGAAACGGCTTTCATCTGGGTCAAAGCCGCCATGTTTTCCGACTGCTCAATCATTTTGACAATCTTGTCATAGCGCGTTTCCCCCGTGGCAGAGACCACCTGCACGGTCAATTCCCCCTCTTCCAAGACGGTGCCGGCATAAACCGTCACGCCGGGATATTTACTGACCGCTAAAGGTTCTCCCGTCAGCGCGGCTTGATTGACCAAAGCTTCCCCATCGGTCACCTTGCCGTCCAACGGAATCATGTTCCCCATGGTGATTCGGAATCGATCGCCGTTTTGCATATGGTTAAGGGAAACCTGATGTTCCGAACCATCTGCTTCGACTTTCCAAACCTTTTCAACATTCAGCGACAAAGACTGGGCCAAATCGTCCACAGACTTTTTATAAGTCCATTCTTCAAGAATTTCACCAATTTCCGTTAGGAAAACCACAGAGCTTGCCGTTTCAAATTCGCCAGTCAAAAGCGCTGCCAAAACGGCTGCTGCATGGATGATCTCCGCCGAAAAATTTTTCTGCCATAAATCCTTTAATCCGCGAAAAACAAAAGGCGTCGCGTGGATAATGGTCACAGCTGTCCGAATCGGCACCGGCAGACACAACGTTCTAAAGGCTTTTGAAATAATTTTATTGATGATTTTTTCTTTAAAATGTTCATTGGTTGCCCGAGATGACACTGTCGGCACATTCTCTTTCAGTGCCGGATCATCTAAATCCATCGCCGAAATGTAATCCAATAGTGCTGAACGCACACCGTTATAAATCACCGCTAATTGCGCCGTCCGCGTATAAACTTTCACATGCGTAACACCGGACATTTCAATCAAGGTGTAATAAAGCACGTCCGCTTCGCTTTCTGTCAAACGTTTTTTCGTTAAATCCAAATGAAAACGATTCGGGCTTTGATGAATCAGTCGAAATTTCATGGCGCTACGCCCTTCCCATCATTCGCTTACTTCTGCAGTTTTCTGAGCAATTTTTTCTGCCGATTCTTCAGCTTCTTTATCTGCATAATATTTTTCTGTGATCATATCGGCATCCGCCGCGATATCGCCATAACCAGCCTGACACTTTTCAATACCGTCTTTGATGACATTGACTGCAATTTTCGTGCCGGCAACCACATAGGCACTTGCTTTTTTAGCGCTCTTGCTTTTGGCCCAATTGGGAAGGCTACTGAATGTTTTCACATTTCTGGACTACCGACCAGAATCCAAAAGGATTGTGTTTTTATCTTTGATTTTAACTTTGCTGTATTCGCTCAGATTTGATCTGTGCTGCCCGTTTTACCCGCATAACAATCGGTCTCGACCGGTGTCAGATTATTGAGTTCATAAGGCGTTCCCTGATACATAAAATGGAGCCAATTGGTATACAGGCAATTAGAAACGGATCGCCAGCGTAAAAGCGGTCCCCGCGAGGGATCATCGTTGGGATAATAATTCACCGGGATATCCGGATCAAGTCCTGCCTTCATGTCGCGCTTATACTCTTTATCTAATTCCATCCGATCGTATTCAGTATGGCCTAAAACAAAAATCTGCCGAGAAGAATAAGCCAGAATAATGGTCGATCCGACTTCTTCTCCGCTTGCGCAAACATAAAGTTCCGAATTTTGGGCAACAGCCGCTTCATCAATCCCCGTATAGCGCGAATGCGGGATATAAAAAACATCGTCCATGCCGCGCATCAACATTTTTTTATGATGCAAAACCCGATGCTCATAAATCCCCGAAATTTTTTTCTCCAGCGCAACCTTTTGAATCCCGTGATGATAATAAAGGCCGGCCTGAGCACCCCAACAAATATGAAACGTTGTGAAAACATGGGTTTTTGACCATGTCATAATGGCCGTAATCTCATCCCAGTACTCCACTTTTTCAAAGGACATTTTTTCAACTGGCGCGCCAGTAATAACGAGTCCATCAAAGCGCTCGTTCTTTAACTCAGAAAAAGTCTGATAAAATTTATTGAGATGAGAGGTCGCCGTATGTGTTGGTTCATAACTTTCTGTTTTCATAAAAGTGATCTGCGTTTGAATCGGAAAATTGGACAGCACGCGCAGCAGATCCAGTTCCGTATCTTCTTTTAATGGCATCAGATTCAATATGCAAATTTGCAATGGCCGAATCTGCTGTGTGTGTGCACGCCGTTCATCCATCACAAAAATATTTTCGGATTCTAAAATTTTTTTTGCCGGCAAATCATTCTGAACTAAAATCGGCATGACCTAACCTCCTGATAGTTTCGTAGTAGTTTTCTATCATACCATATTTCTTATTTTACATGATTTTAAAGTTTATTTGCACTAAATTAAAAACAAGACTGCAGACATTCGTCTACAGCCTTGAATGATTTTTCAAATATATAATCAGCAATTACATCATGCCGCCCATACCGGCACCTGCTGGCATGGCCGGAGCCGGATTTTCTTCAGGATGGTCTGCCACGGCCACTTCCGTTGTCAAGAGCATGGCTGTAATGGAAGCCGCATTTTGAATGGCTATTCTGGTGACTTTGGTCGGATCAATAATGCCCTTTTCGACCATGTCGACATATCTGTCGGTCAAGACATCATAGCCAATGCCCTTTTCCTTTTTCCGAAGTTCATTGACAATGACAGAACCTTCCACACCAGCATTTTCTGCAATCTGGCGAACCGGTTCTTCAATGGCTCTGCGGATGATGGCCGCACCAATTTTTTCATCGCCTTCTAACGTGGCAACCAATTTATCAACATCGTCAACGGTGTCGAGCAATGCGGTTCCGCCGCCGGGAACAATCCCTTCCTGAACGGCAGCCCTGGTTGCATTCAGCGCGTCTTCAATGCGATATTTCATTTCCTTCAGTTCAACTTCTGTGGCTGCACCAACCTGAATCACGGCAACACCACCAGCCAGTTTTGCCAAGCGTTCCTGAAGCTTTTCACGGTCATAGTCGGAGTCGGTGGCCGGAATCTGCGCTTTAATCTGCGCAACGCGTTCTTCCACAGCAACTTTGTCGCCCTGGCCGTCAACAATGATTGTATTTTCTTTATCGACTTTCACCTGACGAGCGCGGCCTAATTGTTCAACGGTGGTATCTTTTAATTCAAGACCGACTTCTTCGGAAATGACCTGCCCGCCGGTTAAAATGGCGATATCCTGAAGCATGGCCTTTCTTCTGTCGCCGAAGCCAGGCGCTTTAACGGCCACACAATTGAAGGTCCCGCGCAATTTGTTCAAAACCAATGTGGTTAAAGCTTCGCCTTCGACATCTTCAGCAATAATGAGGAGCTTTCCGCCCTGCTGGACAATCTGTTCGAGCACCGGCAAAATTTCCTGGATATTGGAAATCTTTTTATCTGTAATTAAGATATACGGGTTATCCAATTCGGAAACCATTTTTTCGGTATCCGTTACCATATAACCCGATAAATACCCGCGATCAAACTGCATCCCTTCGGTAAAGTCAAGTTCGGTTCCCATCCCTTTACCTTCTTCAACCGTGATCACGCCATCATCGCCAACCTTGGCCATGGCTTCAGCAATCAGCTGACCGATTTTTTCATTTTGCGCGGAAATCGACGCAACCTGTTCTTTGGATTTTTCGGATTGAACCGGCTGAGACAATGCCTTCAAGCCATCGACAACCACATCGACCGCTTTTTCAATCCCTTTCTTCAAAACTATCGGATTCGCACCAGCCACCACATTGCGATTGCCTTCCCGAACAATCGCCTGTGCCAAAAGGGTTGCCGTCGTTGTTCCGTCACCAGCAACATCGTTGGTTTTGGTAGCAACTTCCTTCACCAGCTGTGCGCCCATATTTTCAAAAGCGTCTTCTAATTCGATTTCCTTTGCAATGGTCACACCATCATTGGTGATTGTCGGGGCACCATATGTTTTTGAAAGCAATACATTTCTGCCCTTTGGTCCCAAAGTAATTTTAACTGCATCTGCCAGCTGATCGACGCCACTGATTAAAGCTTCTCTTGCGTCTGCGCGGTATTTAACATCTTTTGCCATACAAATAGCCTCCTCAATTTAAATTATAAATAGAACACGTTCTTTTTTCTTTATTCAACAATCGCTAAAACGTCGCTTTGTTTGATGATCAAAAATTGTTCACCTTCCACTTTGACTTCGTTGCCTGAATATTTGGAATAAATCACCTGATCACCGACCCGAACGTCCAGCGGCACTTTTTTCCCGTCGATCACTTCGCCGGAGCCGACAGCGATAACTTCTCCCTGTTGGGGTTTTTCCTGTGCGGAATCCGGCAAAACAATACCAGAACTGGTTTTTGCTTCTTCTTCCTTGACTTTAACGACGAGCTTATCACCCAAAGGTCTTAACTTCATATTAATGCCTCCTAATAAATTAATAAAATAGCATTTCTCTATTAGCACTCAATATATCCGAGTGCTAATAGTATGTTAATCGATTGGCTGAATTTTTGCAATCATTTTTTCAGTTTTTTTATTTCTTTTAAGATAAAGAATCGGCAAATTGCGCCGGCAGTTCCAATCCCGGTTCTGCATTTAAATCCCAACCGGACAGTCGGCCGGCTTTAAAATCATAGTAAGCGCGTGCCCCAATCATTGCGGCATTATCCGTGCACAACGTCAACGGTGGATAATACAGTTCCCATCCATTCTCCTGGCATGCCTGCTTCAAAGCGTCGCGAAGTCCCCGATTGGCAGACACGCCGCCGGCGACACAAATTTTATTCATTCCGGTTGATCTGACGCAGTCTATGGTTTTCTTCACAAGCACTTCAACCACAGACGCCTGAAAAGACGCGGCAATGTCCTCCGGCTTATAAGCGATATTTTTCATCTTGCAATGATTCAAATAGTTTAAAACGGCGGATTTTAATCCGGAAAAACTAAAATCAAAGGTATCTTTTTCCAAAAAGACGCGTGGAAAATCCACAAAATCCGGATCACCCATTTCGGCGGCTCGGTCGATAGCTGGACCGCCGGGGTAAGGATAGCCCAAAACACGAGCCACTTTGTCAAATGCTTCCCCAGCCGCATCATCCCTTGTTTGTCCCAAAATAATATTGCTCTCGTAATTTTCTACCAAAACCAAATTTGTATGACCGCCGGAAACCACCAACGCCAAAAACGGTGGTGTTAACGTAGGAAAAGCCAAATAATTGGCCGCAATATGCCCTTCGATATGATTGACACCAATCAACGGCTTTCCCAACGCGTAGGCCAGCGCCTTGGCTTCCGAAACCCCCACCAAAAGCGCCCCGACCAATCCCGGGCCGCGGGTCACGGCGATCGCGTCAACCGCTTCAAGGATTAAACCGATATCATCCAATGCATCTTGAATCACATAGGGCAGTTTAATAACGTGATTACGCGATGCAATCTCCGGAACCACACCACCGTATTTGCGATGGATCGCGATTTGCGTATAAATTTGATCTGTCAAAATTTTTCGACCGTCTTCGACGATGGCAACAGATGTTTCGTCGCAAGATGTTTCAATGCTCAAAATTTTCATATTCACATTCCATTTCTCTATTCATAACGGGACCGACATCAGATAAGCGTTCGAGCCATCGGGATAATATTGCTCACGCTTTCCAATTATTTCAAATCCCAGGTGACGATAAAGTTTAAGGGCTTGATGATTTTTTTGCTTGACTTCCAAAGTCATTTTTGTGCAGCCGTTTAGGCGTGCATGATCCATCATGACTTTCATCAATCGTCGACCGAGACCACGCTGCTGCCAATCCGGCAACACGGCAACCTTCATGATCTGCGCTTCATCCACCACACACCATTCACCGGCAAAGCCAACCATTTGCAACGCCTGTTCCTGCTCTGACGAATGCTCGATGACCATATAATGAGCCAATGGATTTTTAATCTCCTGCAAAAACGAGGTCTCCTTCCAGGGAATTAGCCCTGCGGCTCGGTCGATCGTCAAGACCTGAGCAATGTCACCACGAGTCATCGGTCGAAGGCTAAAAAAAGACAGGCTCAAAACTTCATCTGCCATTTTATTAGCCAAATCTTTCTTCCGCAGAGGATTTGCGAATATAATTTAACGTGGCCAGCATGCAATCTGTCGTTTGACCTGCAGTGATTTTCTGCATCCCGATTTGGGCTGCAGAAGAAGCTCGATTCATCCGTATAAATGGCGGTGCACAAATACCTTCGGATAGCAATTCACATAAATGCTCGCCATATTTTTTTACACCGTCTCCCACAAAATAAATGGGGCCAGCATAATCCTTTAAGATATCCGCCAACACATCGACCGTACATACCCGTTCTGATAATACCGTTTGCAAACTATCGGCCGTCGACCGATAAGTCGCCGTGTACACTTGCTGCCGCTGTGCATCCAAAACGGGACAAACCAACCCATCCGCACAATACAAATTAGCCGCCAACGCCTCCAATGTCGAAACGGTTACCATCGGTTTGTGAAGAGCCTGAGCAAATCCCTTGACCGTCGCCATACCAATGCGCAAGCCGGTAAAAGAGCCGGGGCCGTTCACCACGCCGAAAACATCGATCTCTTGAATAGATAATCCAGAATCCTGCAGCATATGGTCAATCGCCGGCAACATTTTTTCGGAATGCTTTCTGCGATAATTGACAATCATTTCTGCCATCAAACGATCATCATCGATCACTGCAGCACTGGCCACAATCGTTGCCGTGTCCACCATCAATAATTTCATTATTATTCCTTTCAGTACTTATATCCAATCAGACAATCAAAATTCAAGTTTACAATCTGTGATATAATAACAAATAATTGATGTTCTTACAATTTCACGAATAAAGCTGCTATATTTTTGCTTGGCAATTGGCCTAAATTAATGAAAGGACTCCCTTATGTCTCGTCAATACAGTTATCCTGCCGTTTTTGATATTCATCCCACTTTTTTCACCATCACTTTTCCGGATCTGCCGATCGAACCAATCCGATTCGCGGCTGAGGAGATCGCTGAATCCTTCGATCACGCCGCGACTGTTTTAGGGAATTACATTTCGGAATCCTTAATTTTTGGAACGCCACTCCCCGAACCAACACCTTTGACAGATCTCCCATTAACGTCAGCACAAAAGGGTGTCATGATCACCATTTCGGAAGTTTTATAATCTATTTTCCTTGCGCAGTTTTTCTAAATAAATTTCATTTTTATTCGCATAACACAATGGCATTCGCCATCGAATATATCTTTATTTGCTCTTCTAAGGTGTTCAAGCCCTGATCAAAATCTGCCTTCGATTTCACCTTACTTTTCTATGCATAATTTTTATTCTGAATTTCTGCCATAAAAAATGCCGCCACATCTGGCGGCTCCCAATCCGAGTATCTAAAGAAACACTTTACTTTATCGCAAGATTCTCTGATGAAAAGGATCAAATCATGACATTCTCAAATACCAATCCGTTTGAATTGACATCGCTCAGTACGCCTGATTGGAGATCGAAACGTTTCGGTCATCCCACAAAACCACCTTCTGCTTTTGTCGAGAATTTTTAACGTCAATGATCCGCTGATTGGCACTGCCGCGGTACAATAAAGTAATGTCCTTTTGTTCTTGCATAAAACGACCATCCACCAGCACATCCGTCAAGTCAAGGATCGCCTGTGTCGTTTCGGACGGATCCGTTGATAGCACCTCATAGGTAAACCCAGTGTAAATCCACAAATCCATCCGGGGGAAGACTTGTTTAAAACGCCTCAGAAAAGGAAGCAACGCTCGTTGATTCTCCGGTTCCATCGGCTCCCCGCCCAGCAACGTCAGGCCACGATAGCAAGGTTCCCGGAGATCGGATAAAATCTTTTCATAAACCGGCTTCGAAAAGACTTCTCCGTAATTAAAATCCCAAGCCACTTGATTGAAACAACCCGGACATGCGTGACGACAGCCCGACACAAACAAGCTCAAACGAATGCCCGGGCCATTGGCAATATCATGCTCATGAATCGAAGCGTAATGCATCATTTTTTTCCTGACTTCCCAAATCCTCAATAAAATTCATGCGGGTTACAAATGCAGCACGCGTTCCTTAATCTCCTGCGTTCGTCCCTGATTAAAGCCCGTCGCACCACCGAGATAACCGCAAACACGCCGCACCACTGACATTTTATTTAATTCGCGATTGCCGCAATTAGGGCATTCCCAGATAAGTTTACCGGCTTCGTTTTCCACAGCTTTAATTTCACCATCGTAGCCACACACTTCGCAAAAGTCACTCTTCGTGTTTAATTCAGCATAGGTAATATGATTGTAAATATGCTTCATCACTTCCAAAACTGCCGGAATGTTATTCTGCATGTTCGGCACCTCCACGTAGGAGATAGCGCCTCCCGGCGACAAACGCTGAAAATCCGCTTCAAACGTTAATTTGCTGAAAGCGTCAATGGGTTCTGTCACATGGACATGATAAGAATTGGTGATGTAGTTTTTATCCGTCACCCCTTCGATGATTCCAAATCGTTTTTGCAAACACTTGGCAAATTTATAGGTCGTTGATTCCATCGGCGTCCCATAAACCGAATAGGCAATGTTTTCTTCTGCCCGCCACTCTTGACATTTATCATTCAACTTTTGCATCACGGCCAATGCGAAGTTTTTCGCTTGATCGTCCGTGTGCGATTTACCCGTCATATAACGACACATTTCATACAACCCGGCATATCCCAAGGAAATCGTGCTGTAACCACCATAAAGCAGTGCATCAATCGTTTCTCCCGACTTTAGTCGCGCCAACGCACCATGCTGCCATAAAATCGGCGCCACATCAGAAGGCGTTCCCAAAAGCCGTTCGTGACGGCAGCGCAAAGCTTTGTGACAAAGTTCCAGCCTTTCGTCTAAGATCTCCCAGAATTGGGCCATATCCCCGCCGGATGAACACGCTACATCCACCAAATTAACCGTCACCACGCCTTGATTGAAGCGACCGTAAAATTTGTGGCTGCCATCTGAATTGCGCTGTGAATCTTCCACCGTTAAAAAACTGCGACATCCCATGCAGGTATAGACATTGCCTTGTTTGAGTTGTTTCATGATTTTAGCCGAAATATAGTCCGGCACCATGCGTTTGGCCGTGCATCGCGCCGCCAAATCGGTCAAATACCAATACGGGGCTGATTCGTAAATATTGTCTTCATCCAGCACATAAATCAACTTGGGGAATGTCGGTGTAACCCAGACATCCTGTTCATTTTTAACGCCTGTGATGCGCTGATTGAGCACTTCTTCAATGATAAGGGCCAGATCCTTACGCACCTGCCCGTCCGGCACTTCATCCAAATACATAAACATTGTAACAAACGGCGCCTGCCCATTACAGGTCATCAATGTGATCAATTGGTACTGAATGGTTTGAATACCGCTTTTAATTTCTTCTTTTAAGCGTGCAAAAACGATTTTTTCGATAATTTCACGATTCATAACTTCACCGCAGAGCCTGCGTTCTTCAATCACTTGCTGACGGATTTTTTGCCGGCTCACGTCGACAAATGGCGCCAGATGTGAAAGTGTAAAGGATTGCCCACCATATTGGTTGGACGCTACCTGCGCTACAATCTGCGTAGTAATATTGCATGCGGTATAAAAACTATGAGGTTTATCAATCTTCGTGCCGGAAATAACCGTCCCATTTTGCAGCATATCTTCCAGGTTGATCAAATCGCAGTTATGCTCGCGCATGGCAAAATAATCAGCGTCGTGAAAATGGATAATCCCTTCTTCGTGGGCTTTCACCACATCTTCCGGCAAGAAAAGCCGTTTGGATAAATCCTTGCTGACTTCCCCGGCGATATAGTCCCGCTGCGTAGAATTAATTGTGGGATTTTTATTGGCATTCTCCTGTTTGACCAATTCATTTTCACGATTAATCAACGCTAAAATTTTGCGATCTGTTGTATTTGACCGGCGGAGGGCCGTCCGCTTATCCCGGTAATGCATATACGCCTGGGCCACCTCATACCCACGCATTTCCATAATGCCCGTTTCGACCAAATCCTGAATATCTTCAACACCGGCCGCATGCTGATAGGCAGAAATTTGTTTTTCCACATTGTCAGCTACCGCCTGAATTTGGGCCGCATTTAACTGACGAATGGGTTTCACTTCTGCATTGGCTTTCGTAATCGCGTTAACGATTTTATCGATATTGAATAAAACTTCTTCGCCGTTTCGCTTAATCACATTCTTCATGAAAATTCTCCATCTTTTCATTTTCTCCAAAGTTTGGGACAAGTGTTATTATACGCCCGCCATGATTGAGATTCAAGTAAAATCGAAACTGAACTCTATATTTTGTGTTTGTAGATTTGAAAACATCAATATTTGGGGCTTATTTTCTCGAAGCAAAGATGACATAATTGTCATTTTATATTCTTCCGAAGTTATTAAGCAGATTCAATTGTTTTTTACTAACAAAAAAAGCCACTTACCAGCGGCTCATTATAACGATAATATCGATCGATATGCATCGATCAAATCCTCCAGGTGCATTTTGGCATTGGCCGGACTGGTGGACGGGAGCCCCAAATGCGACAGTCTACTGATCTGTGGATTTAAGCCCCAATGCTCTCGGAATAATTTTGTCGCTTTTCCCCCGGTAGTAACAATTCCCCGAATGGAAGTTTGTGATACGATCGTCGTCAAATCATTGTAATGTACATTTTTGATAGATGCATCCGATGCCCCTCGAATATCACAACTGCCAATCACATCCCACAATGCCAGTGAATGTTTTTTGAGAAATAACTGTTTCTGCTCGATACTCTCCGGTATCGTTTCCTGATAAACACCGGCCAACGTTTTCCAAAAGCGATTGCGCGGATGACCATAATAAAATCCGGCTTCCCGCGATTTGGGAGATGGCAAAGAACCTAAGATTAAAATCTGTGAGTGCGCATCGTAAAAAGGAACCAACGTGTGCTCAATATGTTCATACGCGGCCATGTAAAAATGCCACCTTTCTTTTTTCCGGCGGATACGGCCGATGATTGGCCATCCAAAAATCGAACCGCCGAAGCAATCTTGTTGCAAAATCCATCCCAAAAATCAGAATCGGCAGCACGACGAGCCAATAATAAGGAGCCGCAATTGCGCTGATTACCGGGACCCCCCTTGCATTGCGCATCAAAAGATAATTTGCATTAAAAAATGTCGACGCCCAAAAAGCAACCGCCAAAATAATACCCATGCCGATCAGTCGCTTTCCCATCTGTTTGAGAGAACGATGATACCCCTGCTTTGACGACATCGGCATACTCAGCGCAATGGTAACCATTAAACCATGGGAAACCATGCTCTGAACGGACATCACATGAATACCAGCGTAATCGTAAAAGACCCAAAGCGGATAAATCAATACCGCAACACCACCAAGAAATGCTGCCACATCAACATAAGGATAGAGTTTTTCAATCCGAAACATTGCTATAAACGGCAAAACCATGCAAATTTGATTGCACCAATCGAAACGAAAATTCGTCCAATGCATACCGTAGTAATGCGTGCGCCATACAATTCGGAACAATTCCAACAACAGCATCAAAACGCCCAAAACTATCAAAATTTTTTGGCTAAAATAGGGATTCTGCTTTCGTTTCTGAACGGCCATAATGGTCACAATCGCGCAGACAATCAGTGTTGCCAGCACAATATGTGCTTGGGAAAACACGCGATTCTGCCGAATGACATCCTGCGGCTTAAAATAATGATTGTAAAAATAGTTTATACCCATAAGCTCATTCCGTTCCGTTTTATTAATTCGATCCTTTTGATCTGTTGATCATCATAACAAAAAGACCTGAAAAGCGCAAACACGCTCTCAGGTCTTTTATGCAGCGGTAATCGAATGAAATATTATTTTTTCATGTCCACACGCTGACCAATTTTGCTTTCAGTGCCGTTCAAAATTCGTTTGATGTTGCTGCGATGCTGAATGTCTGTTGACAATGCCATAAAAATTGTCAGTGCCAAAGCCGGAAGATTATGCGCGCCAAAAAAGCCGAGGGCTACAAACGGCAAAATGGTCATCCCCATCATTGATGAAAGAGAAACCATTTTAAAAATGACCAATAAAATCAATCCAACCGCAATGCAAATAAGCGCAATGCGCCAATCGTAGACGAGAAATAAACCGATAGACGTCGCGGTTCCTTTACCGCCGCGAAATTTTAAAAGCGCCGGCCAATTGTGGCCGCATAAAACAGCAATACCCGTTCCGGCGGTCCACCAAGGACTTAATCCCAGATGGCTTTCCAATAAACGTGCTATCACAATGCATAATGACCCTTTCAAAGCATCCAACAGTAAAACTAAACCAGCGTATTTGAGTCCCATTGTCCTCAGAACATTTGTTGTACCGGCATTACCGCTGCCAAAATTTCGAATATCCTCACCGCGAACAGCTTTAACAACGATATAGGCAAAATCGAGATTGCCCACAAAATAAGATGCTATGAGCAACAACACACCCCACGCGACATTCATCTGTTATCCTCCTTCAATTCTCCCGATAACGGATTTTATTCTTTTTTCTGATCTTTCTGCATTGATGCTAAGTTTGCTTGCTTCATTCGTTCCAAAAGTGTCATCAATTTTTGAATGACACGATCGTAATTTTGCCGATAATGCGGAAAACAACAATTGGTACAGATCTTTACCCCTTTATCCGAAATAGTATAATTACCTCCGCAGTCTTTGCCCAAGGCATAAAGAGGACAATAACAAAACAGACAATTAAAATCCTCCAAGTTCTCCATTGGATGGCATGGAAAGTATTCGCATTCCCGATGCTGAAAAAATTTATAATGGTCTGTCTTCAATGGCTGGCTCGTTCTGCAACCAAGGCCATGCCTTTGGCCATTGCCGCTTTGTTTAATTCAACAAATTTCGGTTTAACATTATCTTCGATAATCCGGTTCCAATCGATATGTTCCAGGCCCATTGCCTTAACGATTGTTCCCAACAGGATCACATTTGTCACTTTTTCATTGCCCATTTGCGTCGCAATATCTGAAGCCGGAATCACTTTTGCATCAGCGATTTTAGCAAGTTCCCCCAAAATATCCGGATGATATTCCGCCTGGCCGATCACGACCGGCATCGGCCAGATTTCCGTGTCATTAACAATCACTTTACCATCTGCTTTCAGATAATTGATGTAGCGCATGGCTTCCATCTTTTCAAAGGCAACAAGGATATCGGCCGTTCCCAATTCGATAACCGGAGACTGCACTTCATCCCCATAGCGCACCTGCGAACTGACCGAACCGCCTCGCTGGCTCATCCCATGGATTTCACTCATCTTGACGTCGTAGCCGGCCTGCATTAAGCCCGTCGTCAGCAATTTGGCTGCCGTGATCGTTCCCTGTCCGCCGACACCTGCCAATAAAATATTTTTTGTCTTCATGATAATCACGCTTTCTTAACAATTGCATCGACCGGACAAACCTGGCCACAAACGCCGCAGCCCACACAGGCATTGGTAATGGTCATTTTTTGGTCTTCAATGCGGCCAAATTCCAACGCCGGACAGCCCGTTCCGATGCATTGCTTGCATCCGATGCACTTATCCATGAGGACTTCGTATTTTTCGGTAAATACCTGAGGAAATTCTTTCTTGTCTTCCATTGAAAGCCGTTTTAAAGCGCAGGGCCAACGCGTGATGATAACCGCCGGTCCTTCGCAGGCAATCCCCCATTCCAGCGCGGCCTTGGTTTCTTCCAAATTGTTGGGATCGATGGTTCGAATATTCTCGATATTTAAAGCCCGGCAAACCGCTTCAATATCGACAATCGGCGCTGCATTGCCCTTTAAATCGTAACCGCTTCCCGGATTTTCCTGATGACCGGTCATGCCGGTAATGCGGTTATCCAAAATCACGGTCAAATAAGAGCTCTTATTATAAGCCGCATCCATCAAGGATGTGATGCCGGAATGAAAGAAAGTAGAATCCCCGATTACGGAGACGACTTTTTTGTCTTCGCCTTTTATTTTAAAGGCCTGCGCCACGCCGTGTCCGCCAGAGATTGAAGCACCCATGCAGATCAGCGCATCCGTTGCATTATACGGCGCGGAAAGCCCTAAAGTATAGCAACCGATGTCGCCAAAAATCATGGTGTTCTTCAATTTGCCTAATTCATAGAAAAAACCACGATGCGGGCAGCCCGCACAAAGTGCCGGCGGTCGGCCGACAACGGTTTTTTCGTTCGGCGCCAATACTTCCTGGCTTTTACCAAAGGCAGCCTCGCGAATCTTTTCCGGGAGCAGTTCTCCCATCTGCGGGAACAAGTCTTTCCCAATGCAGTCAATCCCGGCTGCTTTGATCTCCGTTTCCATGATGGGATCATTTTCTTCCAAAACATAAATCGTCTTGACCTTGGAAGCAAATGCCTTAATCATGTCCATCGGCATAGGATAAGAAAAACCAATCTTGCAATAGGATGCCTGATCGCCAAAGACTTCTTTCGCATAGCGATATGAAACCCCGGATGCAATGATCCCGATATCTTGATGATTATCTTCATAATAATTCCACTTACATTCATTGGTGAATGTTTTTAAGCGTTCAAAATTTTGGGCTAACTTTTGCTGCATTCCCGGTGTGAACGCCGGCAGCGGGCAATATTTTTGAATATTTTTTTCGTAAGGCTTATCGGCAACCTCCGTGCGATCTGAGCATTCAACAATGCTCTTGGAATGGTCAACACGGGTGGTCATTCTGAACAACACAGGGATGTCGAAAGTTTCAGACACATCATAAGCATCCTTCATCATATCTTTGGTCTCCTGTGAATCCGAAGGTTCAAACATGGCCAATTTGGCATGGCGCGCATACCGGCGATTGTCCTGTTCATTTTGAGACGAGAACATTCCGGGTTCGTCGGCCGTCAAAATAACGGATCCTCCGTTGACACCCAAATACGCAAAAGTAAACATGGGATCGGCGGCCACGTTCATGCCCACATGCTTCATGCAGGCCAAGGTTCTAATGCCGGCGATAGAGGCCCCAGCAACCGCTTCCACGGCCACTTTCTCGTTAGGCGCCCATTCCGTCTGAACTTCATCATAAAGTGCCAGATTCTCCAGGATCTCTGTACTGGGAGTGCCCGGATAAGCCGATGCAAATTTTACCCCAGCTTCCCACGCACCGCGCGCGGCGGCTTCGTTGCCCGTAAATAATTTTTTCATAGCGTCCTCCTACTTTGATGCTGTGCTAAAGTCCCCATCTATTTATACGCCACCTTAGCAGTTTGTAAACAAACCATTAATGGATTTCCAAAAAATCACACATTTTTTCTGAAATAATCGTTTCGACACCCGGGCAGTTAGCCGCAATCATTTCTTTTAAAAGAAGCACTACCTGGTGCTCTGTTCCATAATGCCCGGCATCCACCACCCAAAGATGATTTTCATGTGCGCTTTGGGCCTCATGGTATTTGAGATCTCCGGTTACATAAACATCGGCATTCCGCACTTTGGCCAATCCCATAAATTCAGCACCGGCACCAGTGCAAAGAGCGATGCGTTTAATTACCTGGGGTGGTTTTCCGGCCGTGCGAACAAGCTTCAAGCCCAAAGCAGATTTTAGTTTTTCCAAAAAATCCTGGGGTAATAATGCCGTTGACAAATCGCCAATTTTTCCCGGACCGTTGGCCTCTTTTGTCAATGATTCATCCATAGGATAAAGATCATAGGCCATGGTCTCATAGGGATGAACCGCTTTGATCTTTTGAATCAAAGATTTCGCCATTTCATTATCAATAACGGTCTCGATGCGATCTTCTGCTACGGTTTCCACTTGATTTTCACTGCCGATGAATGGTTTCGATTCCGAAAGGGGCTTAAAGGTTCCCTTGCCGACCGCACGGAATGAACAATGGCTGTATTTCCCGACATAGCCGGCGCCATTATCGCCCATTACTTGAAGAATGGCCTCCGTATGTGACTCCGGTACAAAAACCACTAATTTATACAATCGATCCTTGGGGCTGTTAGAAAGCGGACGCATTTCCTCTAAGCCCAACGCTTTCGCGATAAAATAATTGAGCCCATATTCGGCGGCATCTAAATTGGTATGCGCCGAATAAACGGATATTTTATGGGCGATCAATGCGTCAATGAGCTGACCCTTGCCATCATCCACACAAATAGACTTCACACCGTTAAACAAAAAAGGATGATGGGAAACGATCAAATCAATATCTTTTTCAATCGCCTCTTCCACAACATCGGGTGTCACATCCAAGGTCAGAAGAACTCGGCAAACCGGATGTGAATAAGACCCGACCTGAAGTCCCACATTATCCCATTTTTCTGCCAAGTATCGCGGCGCATTTCGCTCAATAGCTTTAAAAATATCACTGTTTCGGTATTGTTCTTTCTTAACGCTATCCACGAGCAACAACCTCCTTTAGCATATCAAGCATTCCTTGAGACTGATGCCACTTGCGTCGGGCACCATCCGTATTAATGGCAGACACCTGAACCAAGATATGTTTTTCCTTTTGAATCAAGTGATGCACAAATTCCTCAAAAGTTTTATTTTCCTCGCGAATATCGGCAAGGCCAATCCAATAATCGATGGGCGTTGAAATTTGCATTTTTCCCGGTTCTGCCGCCATAATCTGATAATAATGACCATCTTCAAAAACCATTTTTTCAAGAATAAGACGAGCGCCGATGGCTTCAAGCGCTAAGCGCACAGTCTGAACATTATTCATAGGTTGCAAAACCAAATGAAAATGATGTCCTAATTTTATTTTGCCTTTCAGCAAAATGTCGGCCATCAGCAAGCCGCCCATTCCTGCTATCACAATCGCATCGCATTCTCCTGGAGCGATAATATCCAAACCAAATCCTAACCGAGTTTCAATACCAGTCATTCCGCGGTGAGTAATTTGCTTCTTCGTCTTTTGGAGTGAAGATATTGAAATATCTGAAGCAATGGCACGTTCTGATTGTCCGTTTTGAATCAACGCGATCGGCACATAACCGTGATCCGTTCCGACGTCTAAAACGCATTCGGCCCTGCCGACAGCTTCAACAATACACTGCAGCCGTTCTGATAACATTTAGGTCAGGTAGTCCTTTAATTTTTTACTTCTGCTGGGATGACGAAGCTTCCGCAGCGCTTTTGCTTCGATTTGTCGAATTCTTTCCCGCGTGACATCGAATTCTTTGCCAACCTCTTCGAGTGTTCTTGCACGGCCGTCATCCAAACCGAAGCGCAGCCGCAACACTTTTTCTTCCCGGTCGGTTAACGTGCTCAAAACATCAATCAACTGTTCTTTTAATAGGGCATACGATGCCGCTTCTGATGGCGCCGGCGCTTCATCGTCCGGAATAAAATCACCTAAATGGCTGTCTTCTTCTTCACCAATCGGCGTTTCAAGCGAAACCGGATCTTGGGCAATTTTTTGAATTTCCCGCACTTTATCTTCCGAAAAGCCCATTTCCTTGCCAATTTCAGCCGGAGTTGGCTCTCTTCCATATTCCTGCAGAAGTTGCCGAGAAACGCGAATCAATTTATTGATGGTTTCAACCATGTGCACCGGGATGCGGATGGTTCTCGCCTGATCGGCAATGGCTCTTGTAATGGCCTGGCGGATCCACCAAGTCGCATAGGTAGAGAATTTAAAGCCCTTGGTATAATCAAATTTTTCAACCGCCTTGATGAGACCCAGGTTCCCTTCTTGAATTAAATCAAGAAACGACATTCCCCGCCCCACATAACGCTTAGCGATGGAGACTACCAGGCGCAAATTAGCTTCTGCCAATTCCTTTTTGGCATCTTCATCTCCGGCGGCCATCCGTTTGGCGATAGCCATTTCTTCGTCAGCTGTCAATAGCGACACACGACCGATTTCCTTTAGATACAGCCGCACCGGATCATTCACATTGACATTTTCCGTCAGATCTTCTTTTTTGTTCGTCTTTTCGTCTTTTTCGATGGAACGTAATTCTGCGATACTGGCATCGTCCAAATCCGTCATATCCATATCTTTAAATGTCAAACGAATATTTTGTTTTTGAAGATACAGATACACTGCATCGATCTCATCGGAGTCAAAATCCTTTTCTGATAGGGCGTGCTCAATGTCTTCGCTATTAAGAATCCCTTTTTGTTTGCCTCTTTCGATCAAGGATTGAATTTCGGGCAAATTCTGGATTTCTGGGGTGACTTCCTCTTCCGACAAAGACTGAAGGGTATCCATTTGTTTCAGGACACCGTCTTTTGTCAGTGTGTTTTTTTTATCTGCCATCTTCCACCTCCTGCATGCTATCTTTTCGTTTTTTCAATTCCATTAATGCATTCAATGTCCGTGCAACTTCTGGATCGCTCGGATCCAATGTTTTAAGTTTCTTCTGCAGTGCACGCATCGCTGCAGCATCTTTGTATTGCTTAAGCACGCGAATGCTTTCTTTGGGACTTGCTTCGCCATTCGAACTTTCCATGATGAGCGCGGTTAATGCTTGCTGCGCTTCTGGCTGATCAAGAGCGGCAATAACCGTGGCCCCTGTCATGGGTTTTCTTTCCTGATAACATTTTTTGATTTCGTGAAAAGCTTGTCGAAACATCGCATCAGAAAAATGTGATTCTGTTAAATCAAGCGCATTAAAAGGGATGGTTTGGTTTAAAAGACCAATAATGATATTCTTTTCAGCTTGGAGCACAGCCTTGGGCGTTTTTTTCTTTTGTTCCGCTAAATATTTTTTAAAAGCCGGCATTATCTGATCTTCTGAATATCCGATGTTTTTAATTGCAGCATTATAAATCATTTTAGCAGAAATTCCTGTGCTCTGCGCGACCAATTTGGAAAAAAAGTTTTTTTCAATATCAGACCTCGCTTCCCGAATAATGGGAACAGCCTGACTCACATAGGTCAAGCGATCATCATTCGTTTTTAATGGATTATCCTTCTTCAGACAGGTCAGCTGATATTCAATGGCTGTTTGGGCTTCCCGCACTTGTTGTCTGAAAGCGTCAACGCCATTTCTGCGAATATAAGAATCCGGGTCATCCTCGGCATTGAGCCGCACCACTTTAATTTTAAGCGGTGAATTTTTTAGAATCGCGATCGCTTTATTCGTTGCGTTTTCTCCGGCCTGATCGCCGTCAAAGCACAAAACGATTTCGTCGACATAGCGGCTTAAAAGTTTGGCATGATGGGATGTAAAGGCCGTTCCCAATGCCGCCACTGTATTTTTAATGCCGCGCTGATACAGGGCAATAACATCCATATAGCCTTCTACCACCACCAACTGATTGTCGACGATGTTTTTCTTGGCCCGATTTAAATTAAAAAGTTCCGTCCCCTTAGAAAAAATCAGCGACTCGGGAGAATTCAAATATTTCGGGCCATGTTCCTCATTGGAAAGAATGCGGCCTCCAAATCCAATGATCTTGTCTCTGGCGTTTTGAATGGGTATCATCAATCGATTGCGAAAGCGATCGTAAAATCGCCCACGGTCATTTTTAATTTCCACACCACTATCGACAATATCGTCAATTTTAAATTGCCTTGCCGTCAGATACTGGCACGCTTCGCGCCACTGGTCCGCTGCGTATCCCAATCCGAAGGTCTTAATAGTTCGGATATCAATGCCTCTTTCTTTAAGATATGCCAGAGCATCGGGTTGATGCTTGAGCAGTGTATAATAATGGTTGGCCAACACACGGTTTAACTCATAGAGCGTTTCTTTTCTTTGATATTTCGCATCGTCTTCGGAAGTGCTTTTAGGTAAATGAATATTGGCTCGTTCCGCCAGATATTGGATCGCTTCCGGAAAGCTCATATTCTCTTTGTCCATTACAAAGGAAATGACATTTCCCCCCACACCACAGCCAAAGCAATGATACAGCTGTTTATCTTGCGACACTGAAAATGATGGTGTTCGTTCATTGTGAAATGGACAACATCCCATATATGAATGGCCTGATTTTTTCAGTTGAACGTATTGGGAGACCACATCGATAATATCATTGGCTTCTATGACACGCTGAATGATCTCTTCCGAATATTTCGGCATTCAATCATCCCCTTTCGCCCTCTATTTAAAGAATCCTTTTATTTTTTGCGATACATTTGGTCTATAAAATGGATATCGTGCTTGATACGCGCAATAAGTGCATCCACAGACTCAAACTTAATTTCATCCCGGATCTTTTTTAAAAATGACACCTTCAGATGATGTCCGTAAATATTTTGATTAAAATCATAAATATAGGTTTCAATGCTGTATGGATGTTTATCAAATGTTGGATTATATCCTAAATTGGTCAATCCGTCATACTGCTTGCCGTCAAGTTCCACTTTTGTAAAATAAACACCGGTGCTTGGCATAATAACGGAAACATCCGACTGCAAATTAGCTGTTGGCACATCGAAGGTATGTCCAAGGCGTTTCCCGGTCACAATCTTTCCCTCGACGGCATAAGGTCGGCCCAAAAGCGGCGGCACATCCTCCACTTTCCCCGTGGCAACTAATTCGCGAATGCGCGTTGAACTTACTGTTTCCCCCCCGATGACACACGGCGGCATCACAGAAACCGTAAAGCCGTATTCACTTCCAAAATCCACCAGATCCTTAGTCATTCCGGCACCTTTATAGCCGAAAGTATAATTAAAGCCGACCACCAAATGCCTAACATTGTATTTCAGCAATAAATAATCGCGAATAAAAGCTTCCGGCGATAGGTTCATCAATTCTTCCGTGAATTGATTGATAAAGATTCGATCAATCCCCATGGCCTTCATCGCAGCTGTCTTTTGAGCATTGGTTGTAATCATTTTGGGCGCATAGGCCGGGAAGATCAACTTGAGCGGGTGACTTTCAAAGGTCATCACACCGGACAGCCAATGATTTGCTTCGGCAATGACCATCGTCTTTTCTAAAAGCTTTTGATGTCCCTTGTGAACGCCGTCAAAGAAACCTAAAGCTAATGCAATTTCCTGATTTATATATTCTTCTGTCATCATATTATTCTGAATTCATCATTTTCAGCGGACGCACGCAAGGTTCAGTCGGCTGGACTTTACCGTTTAATCTAAATTGGCCGATTCCTTTAAATCTGCCTTGGCTATCGTAGATACGCAGCAATTGGTCGGCTTCCAATTTTTCAAAACCGGTCATACTGTTCCAAGCGTAAAGTTCTGCGCCGTTTCCAATAAAGCGATCGCCCCATGCATTGCTTTGCACCGAATCATATTGATCTAAAAAGCGTTCAGCTGACTGAAGCCTTTCGAAACGCTCTGCCATCGACATTTTTTCAAGGTTGCTCAAGGTATGCGCATTTTCAATACGCCACCGCCCGACCGCCGTGCGTCTCAAATCACCCATACAAGCACAGGTATTCATCACCGTTCCCAGATCATGACACAAGCTGCGGATGTAGGTTCCCGACGAACAGTGGACCAAAAATTCGCAGCGCTGGGGCAATGCATCGATTTTTCGAATTTCTATTTGATAAATACGGATCGCTCTCTCCGGCATCTCAACCATTCGGCCGGCTCGCGCATAATCGTAATATTTTTTTCCGTCTTTTTTTAAAGCCGAATAAATCGGCGGTTTTTGCATTAAATCGCCCTTAAATTGCTGCAACGCGTGATGCAATGCAGCAATAGAAAAATCCGGTGTGCATACTCGGAGCACTTTCCCTGTCGCATCATAAGTATCTGTTTCCAAACCAAAAATTACTTCGGCCTGATAGGTTTTATCTGTATCTGTAAAATATTGAATAAATTTGGTAGCCGGCCCAAAACACACCAGCATCACACCAGACGCATTAGGATCCAACGTGCCAGTATGTCCGATTTTTTTGAATTGGTAAAGTCGACGCAGACTATTGATAACATCATGAGAGGTCACTCCCTTGGGTTTATCCACAATCAATACGCCGTTTGGCTGTTTCACTGATTTATTCGTCATCTGTCAATGCTACCGGCCACCAAATCAATCAATGCGTTTTGGATTTCCATCAAATCACCGGCAAATGTCAACCCGGCCGCTCGTTTATGACCACCGCCTCCATAACGCTTGGCAATAACCGAAACATCAATATCAAACGGAGAACGCGATCTGAGCGAAATGCGGTATTGCCCCGGCGTGATTTCTTTAATGGTTGCAGCCACCATGATTCCCAAGGTATTCATGCCGATATTGGCAATGTCATCTGTGATATTAATATCACCGCCATATTTTTGAATCGTTGCATGATCAAGCAATACCCATCCAATCCGGCCGTTGTCCAAGACTTTCAGCACCGAAGCCGCCGCCCCGTACATTTTCATTTGATCGTAGGATTTTTCACAATGCAACTGTTTCGATAGAACGGCGAAGTCATTCCGATAAGCGTAAAGCTGCGCTACAATTTCATGGGTCTCAGCTGTCACATTTGAAAATTGAAACGAGCCGGTATCCGTCGAAATACCGGCGAAAACAGCATCTGCAATTTCTGCGTCCAATTCAATATTCATTTGCATCAACAGCCGAAAAACCAATTCGGCTGTCGCCGAGGTAATTTCCACATGATTGAGAACGCCATAGCCCTCATTGCTTTGATGATGGTCTATGACGATACTGCAATCATGAGGGGGCAATTCCTTTGGTTTAAAAGCAAAGGACAAAGTCGAACAGTCCACAAAAACCAGTGCGTCATAGTGATCAGCCATGTTGCGATTAAAGCAGTTGATTTCTGGCAACCCGGCAAGCTTTTGCTCCACTGGCGTCTGTACATAATAATCGACTTTTTTACGACATTTTTTCAACCCCAGTCCCAAAGCAATGGCGGAACCAATAGCATCGCCATCCGGTTTTTGATGAGCCATGATCAAAAAACGATCATGAGTTTTCAGATAATCTGCAATTTCCTGTGAGATGGGTCTGATCATGCCTTTTCACTTTCCTGCTGATGCAGTTCATTTAAAATGGCATCAATGTGCATGCCGTAAGCAACCGATTCATCCCGTTTAAAGTGCAGTTCCGGAATCATATGTGTTTTCATGATTTTTCCAAGGCTGCTGCGCAAAAATCCCTTCGCCTTTTTCAGGGCCTCCATAACACCTTGCGCATCCTCTTCCGATCCAAGCACACTGATGTACACTGTGGCCACTTTTAAATCAGGTGTTGCCTTGACGCCAGTAATACTTAAAGTATTGTTGTGCAGGCGTTTATCTTTCGTTTTCTGTCGAATGATCAAACTCAGTTCTCTTTGAATCTGAGCGTCAATCTTTTCTTTTCTATGAGAAGCCATCTTGATTAGCCCTTTCTATTTTTGATTTTCAGTCCCAATGAGGGTAAAACTCTAAAGTTCGCGCTTAACAGCTTCATTGACAAAAGTTTCGATCACATCGCCTTCTTTAATATCGTTGTAGTTTTCGATACCGATACCGCATTCGTAACCTTGGTTGACTTCTTTCACATCGTCTTTGAATCGGCGCAGTGAAGCGATCTTCCCTTCAAAAACAACAATGCCGTCTCGTGCGACACGCACTTCATCGGAGCGACTGATCTTCCCGTCTGTAACATAAGCACCGGCGATAATGACGCCTCCCGGAATTCTGAAGGTAGAGCGCACTTCCGCATCTCCGGTTACTTTTTCCACAAACTCCGGATCGAGCAGCCCTTCCATGGCTTTCTTCACATCGTCAATCGCATCGTAAATAACACGATAGAGGTGAATATCGATTTTTTCATTTTCAGCAGCCGCCAATGCATTTTTATCCGGACGCACATTAAATCCAATAATAATCGCGTCGGAGGTGGTCGCCAGCAATACGTCTGATTCATTGACCGCACCAACAGCACCATGAATGACATTGACTTTAACTTCGTCATTACTCAATTTTTGAAGCGATTGCGACAATGCTTCAACCGATCCCTGAACATCCGCTTTTACAATCAGATTGATATCTTTGACATCGCCTTCCTGAATTCGAGAGAACAGATCATCCAACGAAACTTTCGCTTTTGCCTGACGGTTGTTCTTTTCCTGTTCGAGGCGCTGTTCCGCCATTTGTCTTGCTTCCTTGTCTGACGGCATAACGATAAAGTCATCGCCGGCCTCCGGTGTTCCGGAAAGGCCTGAAATTTCAACGGGTCTCGACGGACCTGCCTTTTTGATTCGACGGCCTTTATCATCAACCATGGTTCGCACGCGGCCATAGGTCGTTCCAGAGAGGATCGCATCGCCGAGGTGAAGCGTCCCCTGCTGAACCAAAATGGAAGCGGTTGAGCCTTTGCCCTTTTTCACCCGCGCTTCAATCACACAACCGCGCGCCGGCCGATCGGGATCTGCCTTCAATTCTTCGATTTCGGCAACCAACAAAATGTTTTCTAACAATTCGTCGATATTTTTGCCTTTTTTGGCCGAAACCGGAACCGCGATAACATCACCGCCCCATTCTTCAACAATCACACCTTGATCGACCAACTCCTGCTTGACGCGTTCGGGATTGGCACCTTCTTTATCGATTTTATTGATTGCAACAATGATCGGCACTTTTGCCGCCTTGGCATGATTGATGGCTTCTATCGTCTGCGGCATCACACCATCATCCGCAGCCACAACCAAAACAGCAATGTCCGTCATTTGAGCACCGCGTGAGCGCATGGCCGTAAACGCGGCGTGGCCCGGGGTGTCAATAAAAGTGATCGACTTCCCTTGAATCTTAACCGTGTACGCCCCAATATGCTGGGTGATGCCGCCGGCTTCACCCGCTGTTACATGTGATTTCCGGATACGGTCAAGCAGCGATGTTTTACCGTGATCAACATGCCCCATGACGGTGACAACTGGCGGTCGGATTTCTTCATTACCCGTTTCCTCTTCGTCATATTCCTCGAGCATTTTTTCAAAAACATCTTCAACTTTAACGGCTTCAACTTCATACCCCAGTTCATCACAAACCAATTGCGCTGTATCAAAGTCGATCCTTTGATTGATCGTGGCCATGGTTCCGGCGAGCATCAAAATTTTAATGATTTCGGTCGCTGCAACATCTAATGTCTCAGCCAGCTCACTAACTGTAATGTTTTCCGGGATGGCATAGACTTTATTTTTTGCCTGTTCCGTTTTCTTTTCGTCTTTTTTCTTTTTGTAGACCGCGTGAGAGGTTTTTCCCTTTTTACTGTGATCTTTCACCTTAAGAGCCGGCTCATTTTGGCGGTTGGCGCGATCCTTTTTATTTTTCTTTTTGCGATTTTTTTTATTTTCGCCATTTTGTTTCGGCAATGCCTCCGCACCATTTTTCTTTTTTAATCCCGACGCATGTTCTTGAGGCCCTGATTGTTTTGGCTTAGCCGATTTCTGCTTTATATCAGCTGTTTTTTTCTTTTCAGTACGCTTTTTATCCGCACCCTGAGCTTTTTCCGAATGATCTGCGTGCGATTGTTTTATCTTTTGTTTCGGAACTTGTTTTGATTTTTGTGATGCCGTCTTGGCTTCTTCTTTTGCAGCGGAGGTTTTCTTAGAAGGCACTTTTTTCTTTTTAGCCGGCGTCTGTTCTTCAGTGCGCCGGTCCTTCTCGGGATCAAATTGTTTTTTAAAATTTTCAACTTGTTGATCTGTCAGCGCACTCATATGATTTTTAACCGGGATTTCAAATCGGTTTAAGATCTGGACAAATTCTCTGCTTGGAATATCATACTGACTTGCTAATTGATATACTCTCAATTTTGCCATATAATTTCCTCCTTTATTATATTTACATGGGCTGTATTTCCTTACGTAATGCAACTATCAGTTGGTCAAACGCTTCATTACTGATCGACTGTTTTAAAGCCGATTGAAGGGTTTCTTTTTTTAATTTATCAAGACACTGCAAGTTCCGACAGATATAGGCTCCCCGACCGTTCTTCTTCCCTGTCAGATCATATGTCAACCCTTCGGTTTCGTTATATACGATTCGAATTAAATCTTTCTTGGGTTGTTTCTCTTTACATGCAATGCATGTTCGCATCGGTATTTTTTTCATCATTTCAATCGTTCGGAAGCGTTTCTGCTTCAATAGGATCATCTGCCAAAACATCGGTCTCTGTATCTGAATCGTCGTCCAGCAATCCAGCGCCGGCATCATCACTGAGCACTTCATCCATCTCTTGCAGGATATCATCCACCAATTTCTCGGTTTCTTTTTCCTGGGAAAATTCCTCTCTCAAATTCGGATTTTCATCCAGCATCGCCTGAAAATCACTGGCACTTTTAATATCAATCTTCCAGCCAGTCAATCGAACCGCCAAGCGAACATTTTGTCCTTCTTTGCCAATCGCCAACGAAAATTGAAAATCGTCAACCACAGCATACGCCTGTTTATCGCGAGGATTAGCCAAAACCTCAATAACGTTGGCCGGACTCAAAGCGTTGGCGATAAATTCATGAATATCTTCGTTATAGCGAATGACATCAATTTTTTCACCGCCCAATTCATCAATAATATTTTGGATGCGCGTGCCACGGTATCCCACACAGGATCCAACCGGATCAACCGTGCTGTCATTCGATTTAACCGCAATTTTTGAACGTGAACCCGCTTCTCGAGCGATGCTTTCAACATCGACCACGCCATCGTAAATTTCCGGTACCTCCTCTTCGAGAAGCCGTTTAAGCAATCCGGAATGCGTTCTGGACACCATAATTTCCGGTCCTTTGCTCGTTTCCTTGACTGAAGTAATGTAAACACGAATGCGCTGTCCCGCTTTATAATGCTCGGTCGGAATCTGCTCGGAAAGCGGCATCAACCCCGTCGCATCGCCGATATCCACATAGACCATTCGGCGATCCACATGATCAATTTTTCCTGTCACAACTTCATCTTGGCGTTCAATAAATGTGTCGTAAATATTTTTACGTTCCTGCTCCTTAATCTTTTGATAAATCATTTGTTTGGCATTTTGGGCTGCAATGCGGCCAAAATGCCTCGGTGCAATTTTTTTCTCAATCATTTGACCGATTTCCGCCGCTTCATCAATCGCCAAGGCCTCTGCCAATGTCTTTTCCTTATCGGGATCCATCACCTCATCGACAACCAGCCAGGTAGTGTATACCTGAATCTCACCAGAAGACCGGTCAAACCTCACCTCAACATTTTGTTCAGACCCATAATTCTTGCGATAAGCCTGTTCAATCGAGCTTTCGATTGCCTCTATCAATTCTTCTTTATTAATGCCCTTTTCCTTTTCTAAAACGTCCAGGGCCGCTAAAAATTCTGCATTCATTTTCTACTCCTAAAATTCAAAATGAAGAGATGCTTTTGCAATTGATTTAAACGGGATCGTTAACGGCTCAGCGTCACCCTCTTGAACCACAATTTTTTCATCATCAACAAAGCGCAAAACAGCACATAATTGTTTTTGCCCATCGATGGCCTCAAAAAGTTTTAAATCAATCATTTCGCCGACAACTGCCCGATAATGTTTCAATCTCGTCAGTTTACGTTCTAATCCCGGCGAAGACACCTGAAGGGTATATGTTTCAGCGATTGGATCCGCTGCGTCCAAAAACGCACTGATTTCTCGGCTGACTTTTTCGCAGTCTTCCAAGCTGATCCCTTCCTTCCGATCAATGTAGACCGTTAAAATGCGTTTTTTCCCGGCCTTTTCAAAATCCACATCGTAAAGTTCATAGCCCAAAGTCGTCACCTGTGGCTTGAGCAACTCATAAATCGCGTCTTTCCTTGCCATTTTTCTCCTTTGAGAATATTGTATCATTCTCATAAAAACACAAGAGCGGGTCACCCCACTCTTGAACCAGATCTATTTGGTTTTATCCGTTATACCGCCAGAATTTCTTCTTCCTTAGCTTTCAGAACCGCATCGATCTCTTTGATCTTTTTGTCGGTTAATTTCTGAACAGAATTCTGGCCATCGTGCATTTCGTCTTCGCTGATGTCCCCGTCCTTTTGCGCCGTTTTAAGTTTTTGATCTGACTTGCGACGGATGTTGCGCATGGCGACCTTGCATTCTTCTCCATATTTTTTGGTGAGTTTGACCAATTCTTTTCGGCGTTCTTCGGTTAATTGCGGCACCGCTAAACGAATAATCTTGCCGTCGTTGGATGGATTAAATCCCAAATCTGCTGTAAGAATGGCCTTTTCGATCGCCGGCAGCGCTGTTGTGTCATAAGGCTGAACTGTGATCAGTCGTGCTTCCGGTGCCGCAACCGTGGCCAGCTGATTAATCGCTGTTGGTGCCCCATAATAGTCGACGGTCACTTTATCGAGAATATGCGCATTGGCCCGTCCCGCACGCAAAGTGTTCAAACTGCCGCTCAAATTTTCTAATGCCTTATTCATTTTTTCTTCGGCACGCTGCATCATTTCATTAACCATCTTAGTTTCCCCCCTCAATTAATGTGCCAATCTGTTCGCCATTAACTGCGCGCAAAATATTATCCGGATTATCCAAACCGAAAACCAAAATTGGAATATCATTATCCATACAAAGGGTGATGGCCGTCGAATCCATTACTTTAAGCCCTTTGTTAATCACATCCAAATAACTCAGATGATCAAATTTCTGAGCATTTGGATTGATCGCCGGATCAGAATCATAAACAGCATCTACATTTTTCGCCAGCAGGATGATATCGGCATCAATTTCTGCTGCTCTAAGCGCCGCCGTAGTATCTGTGGTGAAAAATGGATTCCCAGTTCCCGCCGCAAAAATAACGACGCGCCTCTTTTCAAGGTGACGCATAGCCTTACGCTTGATATAGGGTTCCGCAATTTCCTTCATTTCGATGGCTGTCTGAACGCGGACCGGAACGCCCATTTGTTCTAATGCATCCTGCAACGCTAAAGCATTCAACACGGTTGATAACATTCCCATATAATCGGCTGTCGATTTATCCATACCGAATCCCTGACGACCGCGCCAAAAATTGCCGCCACCAACAACAACAGAGATTTCCACATCATGAACATAGACTTCTTTTACGGATTCACTGATTTGCTGAACGGTTGCCGGATCAATTCCGAATTCCTGCTCACCAGCCAAGGCTTCACCAGAGAGCTTGATCATAACCCTTTTATACTTTGCGTCCAAAAGAACCTCCCAAATTTAAAGATGGTGTTTGTCTCCAGATAAAATCGGAAAAGTGAACGAGACTTTATCTGAAAAAAAAGAACACAAAATGTGCCCTTCCCGAAATTTTTCGTGTTTTATTGCGCGCTAAAACCACACAACGATTATTTTTATTATACACGATATTCAAAAAAAGTAAAGAAGAAACTCGTTAACTTGAAGGATTTCGGATCATATCGATTCGATTGACGCGATAATGCCTGTTTCCCCGCAAAACCACGTCTCCCACTTTTACATTAACCAATTGGGCCAAAAATGGATCTTGACGCACCGCGTCAATCACAATTTTGCAATTGAAACGAACGTTATGATCGCTTGAGATCACAACGGTCTTTCCGTAGTTCACCCCCGATGGAATTTGATAATGTTTCTTTGGCTGCTGGTCTTCCTGCATGGCGTTCTCCTTAACAAATGTATCGTTTCTGAATAATTCCTTTCACTTTAACATCTCCAGCGCGCTTTTGCAAGCCGTTTACACTTAGCTTCTTAAAAAACGCGCCTATTTATCCTGATTCTTGCTTATTAATCGCAGCTTGACAAAAAAAAACGCAAACGATAGACTAAATGGCATTAAATCACCGATCACAGGAGGATCACATGTCAGAAAAGGATCAAGTCCTTGCCACTGTTGAAGGCAAAGAAATCACGCAGAGCCAACTGGATTTGCTCATTGAACAGGCGCCGCAGGATCAGCAAATGCAATTTCGCACCCATGAAGGCCGCCGTCAACTGCTCAACGAGATGATTGCGCAAGAACTTTTTTATTTAAAAGGCAAAGCTGAAAAAATCGAAGAAACGGAAGAATATCAAAAAGAATTTGCAGAAATGACTGAAAAATTTTTAAAATCATACATGATTTCACATTTTATGTCTTCCGTAAAAGTTGAAGAAGACGAGCTTCGCCAGTATTACAATGAAAACCAGGACAAATTTATCGCGCCGGATTCCGTTCGCTGCAGTCACATTTTAGTTCCGGCCAAACAGCAGGCCATCGATATCATTGAAGAAATCGATACTGGCGGAAAAACCTTTGAACAGGCGGCAAAGGCTTATTCTGCCGACGCTTCCAATAAAGACCGCGGCGGTGATCTCGGCTATTTCCATAAAGGACAAATGGTTGCCGAATTTGAAATGGCTGCCTTTTCGCTGAACCCCGGAGAGATGACCAGCGCCCCCGTCCAAACGCAGTTCGGCTGGCACATCATTCAATGCACTGATCACAAGACAAACGAGATAGTTCCCTATGAAGCCGCCCGCGACAGTCTTCATCGTTTCCTTCTAGGACAAAAGCAAAATCGCCGTTACGTTGCAGAGGCAGAAGATCTGAAAAAACAGTATCACGTCAATATCAAATTGGGCTTATAAAAATCTTCAAAATAGAGATCTCGAGAACTTTCGAGATCTCTATTTTGTTTTTTGCACTTGCGTCTCTTGGTCATTGTCTTATGACCAAAAATGGCCGACCACTTGTCGCAGTGCTTCTGCATTTTGAACCAAATGAATTTTTTGATCTGCAACTGGCAGCAGACTTCGATAAGCCTTTTGGGAAAACCGGGAATCAATTAGAAGCGCCATGCCGCGATCCCTTTCCGCCCGGATCACCCGCCCCATGGCCTGAATTACTTTATTCATCCCCGGATACCGATAGGCATAATCAAATCCGGACTGCAATTGTTCATCAAAATACCGTTTGAGCAGATCATTTTCCGGGCAAACCATGGGCAATCCCACACCGACAATCACCGTGCCGATCAGTCGATCCCCGCTGAGATCAATCCCCTCGCCAAAAAATCCTCCAAGCACGCAAAACCCAACCAAAGTCTTCTTGCTTTTTTCCTGAAACCGCGATAAGAAAACTTCCCGTTTATCAACCGTCATTGCCGGATCCTGCACTAAAAGTTCAAACGAGTTATCTTCGCCCAAACGATCAACCATTAGTGTCAGATAAGCATACGACGGTAAAAAAACCAAATAATTGCCGCTTCTGCCGGACACAAAGGTTTTGATCAGTTGGGCAACTGCCTCTGCACTCGCTTCCCGATCGCGATATTTGGTCGAAATATGATTAGCCACGACAACGCCAAAACGGTCGGCATCAAAGGGTGAAGGCAGCTGGATCGCCGCCGTCTCCCGGCCGCTGCCCAGAAAATAAGCATAATAATCCTTGGGCACCAATGTCGCCGAAAAATAAATCACCGTTCGAAGCATGGCCGCTTTTTCACCAATATGCCTGGAAGGATCCAGACACCTTTGCGTGATGATCAGATTTTTTCTTTTCTTTTCACAGGTGACAACACTTTCCGCACCCGCTATTTCCGCCAGATCAAGATACCTTCTGGCGTTAAAATACCAATCCATGACCGAATCCTCCACGACATTCCCATGTTCCCGCGCCGATTTTGTATAGGCTTCGCAGGCAAAGCAAGCGTATTGCAGGCTTTCATTCAGAGGCGCAATTTGGGAGGATGACACCACCTCAAAATCTGATTCCTGACTTTGAAGTAAGGCTAAAAACGCATTGTTGAGTTTGGTCAATGCTTTTCGGAAAGACGAATCCTGTCTGGAAATTGTCCTGCGTACTGCCAGAGCGTCTGCTTTATAAATCGCTGCGGAAAACATTCCGCGAGCTCTATCCGGCAGATTATGCGCTTCATCAATTAAGGCAATCGTCTGTCCAAAATCATTTTTCGGACCGGACAAGCGCTCCAAAGCGATATGCGGATCAAAGAGATAGTTATAATCGCCGATGATCATGTCGCACCAATCCGCCAAATCAAGGGACAGCTCAAAAGGACATAATGCATAATCTCTTGCCAGAGCTTCAATCTGAGAGCGGTCAAAATGGTCATGCCGGTGCAATGCTTCATAAACCACGACTCCTGCCCGATCATAATAATGTGCCGCGTAGGGACACGCATCCGGATTACATTCACGTTTTTCCAAAAAACAAACGGCATCCTTTGCCGTGAGTGTCACCGATTTGAAAACGGCTCCCCGCTGCCGAAGCAAATACGCCGCTTTTTCTGCCGCGAAGGCATTCGTCGTTTTAGCCGTCGCGTAAAAAATGCGCTCGCCCTTTTCCTGACCAATGGCGGCCAACGCACCGTATAAAACGGCTAAGGTTTTGCCAATACCCGTCGGTGCCTGACAAAGCAGCGCACGTTTCTGCAATACTGAGCGATAAACGGCAATGGCCATTTCCCGCTGACCGCTCCGCCACCGGGCAAAGGGAAACGGCAAATGCGAAAGACTGCGGTTTCTTGCAATCACATTCTCCGTACGCAGCCGCACCCACTTCATAAAATCCGCCAAAAGCGTTTTGGTGAAAGTCTCGAGTTCTTCTCGCGTAAAATCTTGGCGAAGGGTGCGGAAGGTCCCGGAGGGCACCTGATAATACGTCAATTGCGTTCCAATCGATTCAAGGTCTTCTTCCTCGGCAACCATCCAGCCATAAAGCTTAACTTGAGCCCAAAAGTCCGGATCGTCGGCTTCCGTCAACGCCATCACGTCCTTTGAAACGGTCTTAATTTCATCGATAAGAACGGCTCCTGCCTCGCGGATAATCCCGTCCGCACGGCCCTGCAGATCAAAACGATAGGATTCAAAACGGACACATCTGCGCAAGGTGACTTCCGGCTCGTAATGTTCCCCCGCCATCTTCTGAAGACGACGATGTATCGCTGCCCCTTCCTGGGCTCGATCAAAACCGCCGAAGCGATTGTCGATGCTGCCGCTTCGAAGAACTAACGCCACCAGATCTTTCACCGACAGATGAATCGTGCGCGCATCTTCTTCAGACGAATCCGCCGGTCGTATCATTTCCTGATTTTGAACGGTCATTGCGCTTTCGGTTCATAGGGATCGGGCAACCGCATCCAAGCCGTAATCTCTGCGATACACCCGCCATCATCCGTTAAAATTTTGCTGTCGTTAAAAAGCACATTGTTCATATCCTCGCTGGTGGAATGGGTTAAAAAGATTGTCTGGCCACCCTGTTTAAAGGCAGGAATAAACGTCGCCAATGCGATTTCGCGCTTAGCTTCGCCGGCTGCCCCGCCGATGGTCTGTGCCATGGGATAATGCACTACGCTGACCAGACAATTTATTTGACGATCCGGCAGTTCTGAACCCACCAGGATCCATTGCAGCTTTTCAATCATAATAGCCTCCTTTTGTGTTGATTATAACACGAATGTGTTGAAAGGCTGCATTAATGATTGTCGACGCCGACTTCCGGATTCTTTTCTCCAAAATTTTCTTTTAATTTCATCACGATCTCAGCGCGCGCAGTCCCTTTGGATTCTTCCGATTTGATGAACTTATAAGCGCGAAACAACGCCGAAGGTCCGATTTCTGATGAAAAATGGCCAATGCCTTGGTTCCAGGCAAGCAATTCAAACACATCGTCCAACGCGCGGACATCCAAACCATGGGCGTAGGCCTTCACCAATTCCCGGCCGGCCTGGCGCATTCTGCCCGCCCCCACAGCATTCGCCAGCGATAAAAGCAAGCGCATTTCATAGGGGAGATAACGCTTTTCATCGTTCCAGGTTAAATCCCAAAAATCAACGGCAACTTGACCGAGCTTTTCGTCAATCATCGGATAATTGAGCAGTGCCAGCGGCGCATAGGGAGCCGGCGTATCCTCCGACGGGATGGCCTCGCGGTAAAAATAAGTCTTAAAGCAATTGGGCTCCGGCGTTTCAACCCAATAATCAAACCCCATCTTTTTCAGCGCCAAGCAAAGCGGATGCGGCTCAAAAGTCTGCAGCACAATCAAGCCTTCGCCAACGGCGAGATCGGCCGCTTTCCTGCGAATTCCCGGAAAAAAATTTCCTGTTTTGTGGCGGACATCAATCACTTGAAATGTCTCGGCCTGACGCAGCCAATCTTTTTGTTCCTTTGCATATTGCATTGCTTTTACTCCAATCTTTTTATTCGTTAGTCTTTATTATATGCCAATGGTTTAAAAAGAATGTTGTCTGTCCAACACACTACAAAATAATTATTTTTTATTTTCATATGCAAGACCGAACAAAAAAAGAGGCCCGTGTCCGGGCCCTAAATAAAAAAAGCGATTAAAAAACTAAAAAACCAATTGCAGCAACAGCATATAGCAAATGGTGCCGCCGGCAATGGATAAAAGCATCTGCTTTTGCCATCGATGCAGCCCGATGACCACCAAAATGGCAATAAATTCCGGCAAACCGTGGGAACCCGCCAATACATTCACATCCTTCAGGCAGTACACCACCAATAAACCAAATACCGCGGCAGGCAACACTTTTCCGAGATACTGAATGTATTTGGGGGTCGGCTTTCCAGAAGGAAAAGCCACGAAGGGCAAAAAGCGGGTCATTAAAGTGCCGAGCACCACCATGCCGATGGTGATGCATTGCTGGACCAGTGTCATCTTCATTCGTTCAGTCCTTCTTTCCCAGCTCCTGACGCTCCAGAGGATTTCGCAACAAACTTAACAGGCCTAAAATCGCCGCCATCGCCGGAATGATAAAATGGTCTGCGCCAAAGAGCAGCAAACAAATCAGCGACACGGCAATGCCCGTCAGAGAACTGACGTGATTTTTTTCTTTTCCCCATTGATCCATAAAGATTACGACAAACATGGCCGTCATCACAAATGCAAGTCCTTTGGTATTAAAATGCAGCAGCGATCCAAAAAGGCCTCCCAACGTCGCCCCGGAAAACCAATAGCCATGATTGAGCAGCGTCACAAAAAACATAAACCAACCGGCATCCACATCCTCTGGAATATCCGCCGTATAATTAATTGAAAAGCTTTCGTCACACAGCCCAAAAATCAAATAATATTTTTTAATCCCCACATCACGGTAACGATCCAGCATGGCAATGCCGTAAAACAGATGGCGGGCGTTCACCATCAAGGTCATCACCAGCGCCGACAGCGGATGAAAAGGCGCAAGCAGCATCGATACGGTTACAAACTCAATGCTGCCGGCAAAAATCACCAAGCTCATCACCATCGGATACCAAAAAGAAAAACCCGATGCGCGCATGTAAATGCCGTAGGTCAGGCCTAAAAACCAAAACCCCGCAAAAATAGGAATGGTGTGCGGAAATGCCGCCTTGAACGCTTTCAGTTTGACCGATGTCCCCTCAGGTGCCGATAATTTCGGCACCGTTTTATTTTTAGAATTTGTCGGCATAGACGTCTCAGATTTCAAAAATACCTCCCCTGCTTTCCTATTGCCCTTATAAAATCAGAAAAATAAAAAGGCCGGCCAGCACGCCGCTCAGATAACCGGCGGCCACATCCGTCGGATAGTGCACGCCCCCGATCACTCGAATCGTCGCATCCAAAAGCGTAAGGCTCAACATCACAATTCCCATCGCAGTATGATAATGAAGCCAGGCCATCGCGATAACCGCTGCCGAAAAAATATGGCGGCTGGGCATGCCGTGCCCTTTGGTTGTTTTATGAATCAGCGGATCCAACTCGTAAGTTTCGTAGGGCCTTTGACGATTGATCTTCGCCCGGACAAAAGAAAGCAGCACAAACGTCGCCGCCGGCACTGCCAAACTGATTGGAAGATCTCCGCGCTGAAAACACCACAAAAGCACGCATAACAGGCCATAGGATCCAAAAACAAACCATTTCAGCCCTTCGTTGAGCACATTCAAGCCTCGCACGCGAGCGGGCTTTTCCCGAAACCAAGTCGTCAGCTGCTGATAAAAAATGGGATAGTCTGTGCGCACGGATCACCTCAGAAGTCGATCCATGATCTCCCGATGGGATTCCACCACATCGTTTGCCAGAGAAGCATCCGCTATCCCTTCCGCCGCCGAAGCAAAAAGCCAGCAATCCATACCGGCGCGTTGAGCGGCTTTTAGACCATTGGTCGCATCGTCGATCACCAAGCACGTCTCCGGCATTACTCCCATATTTTGAGCGGACTGCAGCATGATGGCGGGATGCGGTTTGCCATCAGCCACATCCTCCGACGTCAAAAAACCGTCGATCCAATCGGAAACACCCAAAAGCGCCACGACTTTCTCGACGACTTTTCGCGCCGATCCTGAAGCGATGGCCAAATGGTATCCTGTTTTGTAAAGCGACTCAAAGCAGCGCCGGACATCTGGAAAAAGCGCCGGCCTCCGAACGGGATCTTCCAAATGAGCGAGATAAAACGCAGTTTCTTTTTCCGCTTGAACCGCAGGATCGATCTCCAGATGATACCAGTCTTTTAAATCGCGCCACCAATTTTCACAGCCCCGCCCCATGCTCTTTCGAATCATTTCCGGTGTCGGAGCAATCCCCAGCGATCGATACATCTCGTCCTCAATGGTTTTATACATGGGTTCGGAATCAATTAACACACCATCCATATCAAAGATGATTCCCCGGTATTTTTCATGCATCGGCTTCTCCTTTATGCTTTTCGTCTAAAATCAGGGCCAAAACAGCCTGCGGCGTATCGGCAAAAACTTTCGCGCCGCAGGATTTTAAAAAAGGCTTATCACGAAAGCCCCATGTCACCAAAATATGATCCATGCCCGCGTTTCGCGCCGTTGCCAGATCCACATCCGAATCGCCGATATAAACCGCGCTTGCCCGGTCCAATCCCAACGCGTCAAGCGCGGCATCCACCGAATCCGGAGCCGGCTTGCGGCGGACGCCGGCTGCTTCGTTTTCGCCGATGGCGATGTCGAACAATCCGTCAAAATATTGAACGGCAAGTTTTTTCACCGCGGCATCCGGCTTATTGGAGACCACGGCTGTTTTAACACCGTTTGTCCGCAAATCCCGAAGCAGTGTTTCAACGCCCGAGTAAGCTTTTGTCTTGATATCCGCATGCGCCTGATAATACGGGCCAAACCATTTAAACACCGTTTCAATATCGGCTTCTGATATGTTTAGCGGCGCTGCCTGTTCGATCAACCTGCGGGTGCCATTGCCCACAAATTGTCGGACCTCATCCACGCTACGCTTTGGATAGCCAAAATGCGCCAAGGCCGCATTGGTCGCATCGGCCAGATCGTCCAGAGTGTTAAGAATCGTTCCGTCCATATCAAAAATTGCTGCTTTATATTTCATTTCGCACTCCTTAAGTCATCTCATTTCTCTTTTTATCTCTTCAAAAAGAACGGCTTCATTATATCATCTTCCGATGGGATTGAAAACTGAGGAAATTTCAGCGCATCAAAAAAGACATCCCCAAGGGAATGTCTTTTTTAATATCGTGATTAATTTCCTGTATAACGCAACGCATAGGAATATGAACTGCTCGGCTTCCACGATTTGCCAACATTCGACTCCCTACCCGAGGAATCTCCCGACCTTCCATCATAATCTCGATGAAATTCCGCCGTTTGGCCATTTCCCAAATACAAGGCCGCATGCGAAGAGCATACTAAAATATCGCCTCTGCCCGCAGAAGATGAAGAAATCTTTTTCCAACCGTACCTGCAAAGCACGTCCATATTGCCTGTATAGTTTGCCGACCCAGTTTGCAATCCTGCCATCCGCAACGAGTAGATAATCGAAGAAGAACAGTCAAAATTCGGACCCCAGCGATTACTCTGAGAGTAGCCATGCGAGTTGTCATTGCAAAGCGCAATCATAATGCTGATAAATTTCTGCAGCTTGGGACTGTTCGACGATGCAATATTGGAAATATCCGCGCCAGGGGCAAAAGCTCCTGCACTGCTGGCCGCCGAATTCAATTCTGAAACTTGCTTTGCCAACTTTGATTGCTGAGACACTTTGATCTTGGCAAGCGCCGCCTTTTGCGCCTCCAGTTTCTTGGCGTTGGTTTCGATCGCTTTAGTCGATGCTTCCAGTTCTTCCTTGGCTTTTCTTTGCTCAGTCAGCACCTTTTTCTTATTCACCTGCACATAGCGCATGCTCTGCATGTTGGAGAGGGCCTGAATCGGCGTCTTGGCCGAAAATAAGCAAACCAAAAGGGAATCCCCGCCCGATTCGTATTCATTGCGCATCAAAGCCGCCAATTGTTTCTCGCTTTTTTCATATTCGGCCTGCCTTTGCGGCAACAATGCCTTATTAATGGTCAGCTCCTGGTTGGCTTTGTCAATCTCCTTTTGAATATCTGTCAATTGTTTTTCCGTGGCTGATAATGCCTGCTTTGATTTTGTAATGTCTTGTTGTGTAACCGCCAATGCCGGCGTCGTCGGGAGCAATAGGGACAACACCAGAACTCCGGCCGCTATCTTTTTAAAAGATGGCAACAAAGCTTCCCTCCTTTTTCTCAAAATGATAGAATATATTTTACATAATTTTTACACTTTTATCAAATTTTCCTGCCTTTTTCCCTTTTGATTTCAAAATCACTAAAGAAATAATACCCTTTTCGTTTCTCCGTCATTTTATCAGCTTGAATTCAGTCCTACAAAAATAAAAGCTCCTAATGAGAATCAATCCGCAGGCAAACGACCGCATTCTGACACCGATGAGCCCTGTTTATTAAAGCGCATCCTTTCTTTATTCGCAAACACGCCATCGGCAAAACCCGCGGGCTCATCGTCCAGAAATTTTCCGGTATCTGCATCAAAATGAATAAGCCTCGCTTCTTGCTTTTGATACCAAAATGAATTTTAAAAATTTCAACGATATTTTTGAAGGACGCATGCCAAAGCATAATCTATAAAATCTCACAAGCAAAAAAGGCTCGAAATAAACACACGAGCCTTTATTTTGTTCTGAAGCAATCAACTGCAGCCGGTGGTCGTTCCGCAATCCAGACAAACCTTGCACGTCCCGTTGCGAACCAAGCGGTCAGAGCCGCAACTTGAACAGATTTCACCGTACACATGCTCCAGTGATTCATCATCCAAATCAATCGGTGCTTCCGCAATCTGCGCCACCTGCGCCATTTCGATTTGGTGCGGCTGGCTTTCGGAGCGCTTATAATGATGCGCCGGCTTCACCTGGCAGCGGGAATAATCCCCGCATTCGATGTCAATAATTTTCGAGATCAAATCCGATATCGAACTCGCATTTTTGATATACGGATGGCGAGACACGAACCCCGAAGGCTCATACTTCTGGCCGCGGAGCATCGTCGCGATATCCTGAGGCGAAATGCCGTATTGCAACATGTGCGAAATCGATTTGGATAACGAAGCCAATAATCCTTTGATCACCGTGCCCTCCCGATCGGTCGAAACAAAAAGTTCCGAAATGCGATCGTCATCATAAAACGAAATGGTAATATAAAGCTCGATGTCGCCAATTTTGGCTGTATGCGTGCGGCTGTTGCGAATGCCCCGCGGCTTTCTACGCTCCGGCACGCCGATTTCCCGCTGCTTGGCATAAGCAAGCAGTTCCTGATAGGTCAGGTCTTCAAGGTCGCGGTCACCCTGGCTGTCACTGCCGCTCGACAGCGGCTGTGCCGCCTTGCAGCCGTCGCGGTAGGTGGCAATCGCCTTGGCGCCGGTGCGGTATGCCAGCAAATGGATATCGGCAATATCCTGCACCGTGGCCGCATTGGGCAGATTGACCGTTTTGCTTACCGAGCCAGAAATCATCGGTGTGATAGAACTGACCATCAGCACATGGCCTTCCGGGCGGATGGTATTAGCCGTGTCAAAAATCGGCAGATGCTCTTTTTTAATATGCGGAGCATCTTCAAGCCCCTGGTGCAACGTCATGCCGTTTTCATCCTTTTCGAGCATGTAGGCCATGACGTCTTGAATCTGGGGCTTAGTATAACCCAAATTTTTCAACGCCATTTCCATCACCGGATTGACGATTTCAATCGATCCGCCGCCAACCAACTTCTTAAAAACCACATGGCTGTAAAAGGGTTCGATGGATGTCGCACCACAGTCCATCGCAAAGGAAATGGTCCCCGTCGGGGCAATCACAGACACCTGCGCATTGCGATACCCATAGACTTCGCCATAGTCAAGAGCTTCCTGCCAGGCATCCTTGATGCGCATCGACAGATTTTTAAAGCCCATGCGCTTTAAAATCGGGTGATCAATAATATAAGGATCGTAATCCAATCCCTCAAAAGCATCGGTCAAGGTACCGGCAATTCGGGCATGATTGCGCATCACCCGCATCATATAGGGCTCGTTGATCTTGTAACATTCAAAGGCCCCGACTTTGCTCGCCATCAGTGCCGAAACAAAATAGGAATGGCCGGTCATCAGTCCGGCAAGAGCCGCCGTCAGATTGCGCGCTTCATCTGAATCGTAGGGATAGCCCAACGCCAGAATCAAAGAAGCGGTGTTGGCAATGCCAAGCCCCGTCGTCCGAAATTTATAACTCTTCTCCGCCACGTCTTCTGTGGGAAACTGCCCCCAATAAATGGAAGCTTCCAAAACCAACTGAATGAGTCCTGCCAAATGGCTGAAGCGTTCGATGTCAATCTTTTTCGTTTTTGGATCAAAAAAGCGAAAAATATTAATAGATGCAAGATTGCATGCCGTATCGTCGAGAAAAGCGTATTCCGAGCAGGGATTCGTCGCGTTGATACGGTTGTGCTTCGCCCCGACGTCTCCGTCTTCCCCCGCCGGACAGGTGTGCCAATTATTAAAGATGTTGTCAAACTGAAGTCCGGGATCTGCACATGCCCAAGCCGCTTCATTGATTTCATCCCACAATTTGCTCACTTTGATTTTACGATCGACCTTGTGATCTTTTCGGCCCGTCAAGGTGATTGTGGCTTCCGGATCTTCATCCAAATGCATCACTTTATCCATAAATTCACGGTCAACACGTACCGAATTATTCGCATTTTGACCGGCAACCGTCTGGTAGGCTTCGCCATCCATGCCCATGTCGTAGCCCATTTTCCCCAGTGCGCGCACTTTTTCTTCTTCTTTGACTTTCCAATTGATGTAATCTTCAATCTCTGGGTGATCAACATCAACGATCACCATCTTTGCCGCGCGGCGGGTTGTTCCGCCGGATTTGATCGCGCCAGCATTCCGATCGAGCCCTTGCAGAAAGCTCATCATCCCGGAGGATTTCCCTCCGGAAGACAAAGCTTCATTTTCTCCCCGCAGGGGTGAAAAATTCGTGCCGACACCGGAGCCGCCTTTAAATAATTTCGTTTCTGAAACGTAATGGTCCGATATGGAACGATGTCCCAAAAGCTGATCCTTGATCGACAGAATAAAACACGCCGATGCCTGCGTTCTTGTGTAACGATCTCGAGATTCTACCACTTTTTTCAAGGCCGGATCATAATAATAAAGGGCATCCGATTCCGCACCGATGTGATAATTGCGTTCAATGCCGGTGTTAAACCACTGGGGTGAATTAGGCGCCCACATTTGTGCCAACAATGCAAAAACCAGTTCATCGTAAAATGTCTGCCATTGATCGTTCGTCTCGATCAAGCCTTCTTCTTTAAGCGCATCCGCCCAAAATCCCACCATGCGATCCGTGACCTGGCGCATCGAATATTCATAACCGCGTCCGGGTACACCACTTTTACGAAAATATTTACTGGCAATGATGTTGCAGGCGTTTTGAGAATAATTGGCTGGAAACTCCAAATCATTCATTTCCAACAGGGTTTCCCCCGTTCGATAATTGGTCATCACCACGTCAACCGTTTGCCATTCAAACAAGTCGTAAACCGTTTTGGTGCCATTCGCCAAATCACCTGTAAAATGACGCATAAATAAATCCGAAATTTGTTTCACCATTGTCTCCCTGTCTTTTATCCTTTAAATTTCTCTTGCCTCAACAATAGATTATCTTATTTTTTATTTGCCTAAAATTGTATATTTCAGTTTATAAAACACAATATCTTGTTGTTGAAAGCTTCTATATCTTATCACGGAAAGCGATTGATGTAAATCACCAAAAAATATTCTCATTAAAATCTCAAACATTATAATCCGTCCACGTGTCAAACGTATGGTTTTCAGCATATAAAAAGGCGCCGAGATTGGCGCCTTTATAAAAGTAATTATCATGCTACATTGTTTCATAAACTTCTGTCAAAATGCCAATAATATCTTGCATCGAAAAAATGGAACTGTCGAGTGACAGATCATAATTTCGCAAATCGTTCCAATTGCGATCTGTGTAAAAATTATAATATAGCCGGCGTCGCTTATCGACTTTTTTGATGACGCTTCGAGCTTTTTTTTCATCCAGATTATCGCGGTTCATCACCACGCTCAAACGATAATTGAGGGGTGCATAGACGAAAACATGGCGACTGTCAATTTTATCTTTTAACACGTAATCCGAACATCGGCCGACAATAATACAGTTTTCTGATTCAGCCACATCGCGAATCACCGAAGCTTCTGCCTGATAAAGCAAATCGTTAATGGGCTCGACTGTTGTGTAGCCGCTGCCAACCTGATACCCCACTGAAGAATAAATCCAAGGATTGGCGCGCGTTTCATCAATTTCTGCCAGATCCTCATCTGATAACTTACTTTTTTTAGCTGCCATCTCAATGAGTTCTTTATCATAAAACTGGATGCCAAGCGCTTCTGACAATTCCCGAGCAATTGCGCGGCCATTACTGCCGAATTCCCTTCCGATTGTTATGACTTTACCCATAATGCCGCCTCCTATCTACTAATTTTAAATTATTATAACACAATTCGTAAACTTTTTCATTAATGACTTTTCTTTATTATGTTCTACTGAAAAAACTTGACATTTATTTTCGAAAGGTCTACTGTAATCGTAAATAAACTGACGATCAGGAGCAAGTAAGAGCGCGCGTGCATGACAGAGATCTGCCGGCTGGTGTAAGGCAGAATGTGAAGCGTTTCCCAATGGACCTGTGAGGGTTATCTGAAGCGATATTATCGTTGTAAGATGAACGGGCTTCCCGCCGTTATCACGGGAAAGCGTGTGTTGGCACGCTGCTGAGCGGGTATTTTTGAATACCAATTTGGGTGGCACCGCAGAAGCTGATTTTTGATTCTCTGAGCTTTTGTCCCTTGTAAAATATTGGAACAAAGGCTTTTTTCTTTGTCCAAAATCAACATTTATGAAAGAGAGGCTTCATCCCGATGATTCCCAGTGTTGAACAAATCAAAAAATTATCGCAGGAATACACCACCATTCCTCTATGCTGTGAAATTTATGCCGATATTATTACGCCCATCACCCTGCTGCGCCGCATTCAGGCTCAGTCCCAACACTTTTTTCTTCTCGAAAGCGTAGAAGGCGGCGAGGCCTGGGGGCGCTATTCCTTCTTAGGCTTTGATCCGAAAATACGCATCCAATTAAAAAACCACCAAGTTACAGTTGAAAATTATGCCAAGCGAGAGGTGCATTCGGAAACGACAACGGATCCCATCGCGGCCGTTCGCCAGATCCTCGCCGCGCACCGATCCCCGCGCATTGAAGGTTTGCCGCCTTTTACCGGTGGTTTCGTTGGCTACTTTGCTTACGCCATGATCGGCTATAGCGAACCGACGATTCAAATCAAAAACAGCGCCTGGAATGATTACGATCTTCTGTTTTTTAACAAAATCATCGCCTACGATCATTTAAAGCAAAAAATACAGCTGATTGTCAACATGGAAACCGAAAATATCATGGCTGCCTATGGCCAAGCTTGTGCCGAAATCGAAAAGATGAAAAAATTGGTCTGCGATGTGTCGCCCCTGCCCAAAGCGCATCCCGACCGTCACGTTCATTTTGAGTGTCCCGTTTCCGAGGCCAATTATGCGCAGATGGTCGAGCAGACCAAAGCGTTGATTCGAGACGGCGATATTTTTCAGGCCGTTCAAAGCCGGCCCTTTTCAAGTTCTTATCGCGGCAGCTTACTCAGCGCCTATCGCGTGTTGCGCACGACCAATCCTTCGCCTTATATGGTTTTCATGAGCATCGATGATGACGAAATTATCTGCTCGTCTCCCGAAACCCTGGTCCGGCTTCAAAACGGCCATTTAACAACCTTCCCCGTCGCCGGCTCGCGCCCCCGGGGCAAAACCCAAACAGAGGATTTCGCCCTTGAAAAGGAACTGCTGAGCGACGAGAAAGAACTGTCTGAACACAACATGCTTGTCGATCTTGGCCGCAACGATATCGGCCGCATCGCTAAAATCAACTCGGTGATGGTTACCAAATACATGATGATCCACCGCTATTCCAAAATCATGCACATCTGCTCCCAGGTGGAGGGCGATCTGCGAGAGGATCTTGATGCCTGCGATGCCATTTTGTCCGTTTTGCCCGCCGGCACTTTATCCGGTGCGCCGAAAATTCGTGCCTGCGAAATCATCGAGGCTTTCGAAAAGACGCCCCGCGGTATTTACGGCGGCGCACTGGGTTATCTGGATTTCACCGGCAACATGGACACTTGCATCGCCATTCGCATGGCGTCCAAGAAAAACGATGTGGTCACGGTCCAAGCCGGCGGCGGCATCGTCGCCGATTCTATACCGCATAATGAATTTATGGAAAGTGCCAATAAAGCCAGGGCCGTCATTGACGCCATTGAACATGCCTGGGAGGTTGACCAACAATGATTTTACTCATTGATAACTATGATTCTTTTTCCTATAATGTGTACCAGCAAATCGCAGCTTTAAATAAGGATATTATCGTTTATCGCAACGATGCCATAACACCCGACGTTATTGAACAGCTCGCACCAGCCAAAATCGTGCTGTCCCCGGGACCCAAATATCCGTCGGATGCCGGCATCTGCGAAGCTGTCATTCGCCGGTTCGGTCCGCGAATTCCCATTCTGGGCATTTGTCTCGGACATCAGGCCATCTGCGAGGTCTATGGCGCGACCATCCGTCACGCCAAACAGCTCATGCACGGGAAACAAAGTACGATTCAGATACAGGCCCGCGATCCTTTGTTCGTCGGTCTATCAAACACCATTAAGGTAGCTCGATATCATTCGCTTATCGCAGATCATTTGCCGGAAATACTTATCGTCACCGCTACCGATGATCTGGGGGAAGTGATGGCCGTCCGCCATCGGGAGTATCCCGTTTTTGGCGTCCAATTTCATCCGGAATCCATTTTAACGCCAGATGGCAGCACCATTATGGAAAATTTCATTTGCAAACTTTAAACACAAAAAAGGCAACTGCAAACAGCTGCCTTTTTAATTGCGTGTTTTATCCGGCCTGTTCTAATTTTTTGGCTTGATCCGTCGTAATCAACGCATTGATCATTTCATCAATCTCTCCGTCGAGAAAAGCCTCCAGCTGATGCACGGTTTGCCCGATGCGGTGATCGGTAATGCGCCCCTGCGGAAAATTATAGGTCCGAATGCGTTCACTGCGGTCACCGGTCCCCACCTGGCTTTTGCGTTCTTCTGAAATCGCACTTTGCTGCTTTTGCATTTCCAAATCGTACAACCGCGCTTTAAGCACCTTCATCGCCTTCGCCTTGTTTTTAATTTGGGACTTTTCATCCTGACAGGTTACCACCAGACCGGAAGGAATATGCGTCAGGCGGACAGCCGAATCCGTCGTGTTGACACATTGTCCACCGTTGCCGGAGCTGCGATACACATCCACGCGAATATCGTTGGGATTGAGATCCACCTCCACATCGTCTGCCTCCGGCAACACCGCCACCGTTGCCGTCGACGTATGAATACGCCCGCCGGATTCTGTTTCCGGCACGCGCTGCACCCGATGAACGCCGCTTTCGTATTTCAGGCGGCTGTACGCTCCCTGTCCCTGAATCGCAAAGTTGATTTCCTTAATGCCGCCAAGATCCAGGATATTGGAGCTTAAAATTTCGATCTTCCAGCTCTGCCGCTCGGCATAGCGGGAGTACATCCGGAATAAATCGCCCGCAAACAACGCTGCCTCATCGCCGCCGGCTCCGGCGCGAATTTCCACAATAACATTGCGTTCATCATTGGGATCCTTTGGCAGGAGCAAGATCTTCAGTTCTTCTTCCAATGTTGCCAATTGTGCCGTTTGCTCGGCCAGCTCGTCTTCGCACATGGCCTTGAATTCAGGATCGATGGACTTATCGGCCAACATTTCCTTGCTGTCGGCGATCGCTTGATCCGCTTCCCGATAGGCTTTGTATTTTTGAATGATCGGCTCCATATGGGCATGCTCTTTCATCAAATCCTGCCATTTGGCCTGGTCGGCAATCACCGCCGGATCCGAAATTTCCTGATTTAACTTTTGATATTTTTCTTCTAAAAAATCCAATTTTTCTAACATCTTGTTCTCCTTTTCGGTGAGCAAAACCTTGATCTTGCTTCATTACATTGCACGTCTGCATTTTTTCTCCCATTGCCAGCGATTCTTCGAGAAATCAAATGCTTTTCTAAAATGAACGTGCATCCAACGACCAATTCGCATCGCTGCTACAAAGGATTTTCATCAAAAAAGAAAACTGTCATCGAGCCGGGACCAATATGCGTTCCGATCACCGGTGCCAAGGTTGTCTGTTCAAAATTGGTATTGCCGGTTTTTTTCGTGATCATGGCCTGCAGCGCATCGACCAATGGCTGTTGAACCGCGTCTACAAAATATATTTTCTGATGCGCCAGATCATAAGTATGTGTTTCCATATAAGACACAAATTTCTTCAGCAAGCGCTTTTCGCCCCGACATTTATCCGTGATCTGCAATTTGCCATCGCGATCCACCTCCATAAAAGGGTGAATCTTTAACGCATTGCCTAATACCGCCGACGTTTTACTCAGCCGACCGCCGCGATACACATAATCCAGATTGGTCACCGTAAAAATATGGTGAATATGAGCGGTGCACCGCTGCGTCAGTGTGATCAATTCGTTCATTGAACGTCCTTTTTGCGCTTCAAGAGCCACCACATCCACAATCATCCCGAGGCCGCCGGTCACTGCCTTGGTATCAATCACGCGAATATCAGCATCCGGATAGCATTCACACACATCGTGACAGGCCAGCTGGGCCGTTTGAAAAGTTCCCGACAATCCACTGGAAAAGCAAAGGTATAAAGCCGGCTGTTTTGCCTGGGCATGCCGCTCAAAACATTGGAAATAATCCATATAAGGAATCTGCGACGTTTTGTAAATAACCCCTTCTGCCATCTGCCGGTAAATGGTTTCCGGCAAAATATCAATACCATCGCGGAAGATGATCTCCCCCTGGGTAACATACAGCGGCAATACTTCAACGTCATACGAACGCAGGCGCTCTACGGGCAGATCGCAGGCCGAATCTGTTATAATGTGAATTTTTTTCATATTCATCCTTTTATCTAAACCATCCAGATTACGAATGCTCTTCAGCGCTCTGTTTCTGCGCAAGCTTTTTCAAATCTGCTTGAAGATCCTCCGTTTTCTCACGCGCCTTTTCTTCAAGTTTCTGCATCGTCTCCCTTTCTTTTTGCCGCGCGGCTTCCCGTTCCTTTTTTTCGCCTTCTTTTTTGTTGTGTTTGGCAATATTATCGACAAAAATTTGTGCCGAGCGGTATCCGGCGTCTTTTAATCGCGCATTAATGGCTGCTGTTTCAATAATTGCCGCTAAATTGCGTCCGCTGGAAACGGGAATGGTCACCAACGGCACCTCCACACCTAAAATATTCGTCGTTTGTTCATCCAAACCCAGCCGATCATAGGGCGAATGATCATCCCAATTTTCCAGGCGAATCACCAAATCGATATTGACTTCCCGCTTAACCGATTTCGCTCCGTAGAGCATACGGACATCGATGATGCCGATCCCGCGGACCTCCATATAATAGCGTAACATCTCCGGCGCTTCGCCAATGAGCTCATGTCCGTGATGACAGGTGATCTCTACAACGTCATCAGCCACAAAATTGCTGCCGCGCTTCAGCAGCTCCAAAGCTGTTTCACTTTTGCCGATGCCGCTGGCGCCCGTAATCACAACACCAACGCCGTGCACTTCTACCAATACCCCGTGAATACCCGTTTTAGGAGCCGTTATATCATCGATATAATCCACCAAACGATAAACCAAGGAAGTCGTTTTTTCCTTGCTTCTCAACAACACACGATGATATTTAGCTGCCGCCTTCTCAAAGAGCGCCGCTTCCGGCAAATCCCAGCACACAATCAAACACGGTATATCATAGCTGAACAAATCGTCAACACGTTTTTCTCGCAGCCTTGGGTCGAGCGATATCAAATACGATGTTTCAACCTTGCCAACCAATTGGATCCGGCTTTCATCGAAATATTCATAGTATCCGTGCAATTGCAGCCCGGGTCTGTTTGTCCCCGAATCCCATAAATCAAAGTCCTCACTTGGACTGTATAATTTTTCCAACTCCAGCGCTTTGCAAAACGCATCCACATTGATGGTGCATAATGGCTTTTTTTCACTCATGTCACGCTTTCCCTTTCCCATCGTTCATTCTTCTTCCTTCGTTTGATTCTCTGCAGCCCGGCGACTGAAAAAATCGACAACCGCTTCTGCCGATTTTTGGTTCATCCCATTCACAGCACACATTTCATCCACAGTCGCATTGCGAATATTTTGAATATTGCCATAATAGCGCATCAACGCTTCCCGTCGTTTTTTGCCAATGCCCGGAATGCTCTCCAACTGGGATGCCAACATTCCTTTTTTACGAAGCGTCCGATGGTAACCAATCGCAAACCGATGCACTTCTTCTGAAATCTCATTCATTAACGTGCTTAACGGCGTTCCTTTAACGACTTTGTATTCCTCGTCCCGATAAACCAATCCGCGAAGCTGATGATGATCGTCTTTGACCAAACCGCAGACAGCGCTTTTAATTTCAGGATACATTGCGAGGATCGCCTTTGCCGCATCCACATGGGTCTTGCCGCCATCGATCATAAAAATTTCCGGAAAGGGCAGAAAAGAGCTCGCGCCGGAATCCTTTCCTTCTTTCATTTCACGAATCCCATGTTCAATGCGGCGAAACAGCATCTCTTGCATACTGCCGTAATCATTTTGTCCTTCGACCGTTTTGATTTTAAAGCGCCGATAAGCCTTTCGCTGAGGGCGCCCCTCTTCAAAAACGACCATGCCCCCCACATTGTCACTCCCGGAAATATTTGAAATATCATAGGCCTCGATGCGATGGGGAATCGCGTCGATATCCAACAGATCCCGCAGCGAATCCAAGCGGCTTTTCTTTTTCTCCTCTTTCTGATGCTTTTCGAGCAAATACTGGCTCAACGCCAAATCTGCATTCTTTTGCACCATGGCAATCAACCGCTGCTTATCGCCCTTTTGCGGCACCGTCAAGGTCACCCTGCTGCCGCGCTGGCTGGACAGCCACGCCTGAATGGTTTTTGCTTCATCGACTGCCAAATCACCCGATAAAACAATTTCTTTCGGAATAAAATGCGCTCCCGCATAATATTGTTTAACGATATTGGTCATGATACTCTCCGATGATTCACCGGCCACGCCCGTCATCATCGAAGGATGCCGGCCCAAAAGCTTGCCATCTCTGACGTTAAAAATCTGAACGCTTGCCAGCCCCTCTGCCGCTTTCGCATCATTTTTTTCCGGCGTTTCCTGCACCGCGTAAGCAATGAAATCCTGATCCTGTTCATTTTCTGAGATGATCTTCTGCCGGGATACCACCATCTGGATTCCCTGAATTTGATCGCGTTTGCTCGCCGCTGTTTCAAAATCCAGGCGCTTACTGGCCGCCGCCATCTCTTGTGACAACCGATCAATCAGCTCTTTTTCTTTCCCGTTGAGGATATCAAGTACGGCATTTACATTCTCGCGATAAGCTTCTTCCGTGAGCTTCCCGGTACAAGGAGCCGTGCATTGCCCGATATGGTAATACATGCAGGGACGCCCACGGCGAACGCCATAAGCGAGCTTACGATTGCACCGATGCAGCGGATAAACCTTCTGAAGGGCTTCGATGGTTTGGCGCACGGCCATGCTATTGGTGAACGGGCCGAAATATTTCCCCCCGTCCCTTTTGTGATTTCGGGTCATAAAAATCTTGGGAAATCTGTCCTGAACCGTCACTTTAATATAGGGATAACTTTTATCATCCTTCAGCATGATATTGTAACGCGGCCGATGCTCCTTGATCAAATTGCATTCTAAGATCAAAGCCTCCATTTCTGTATCGACCACAATGGTTTCAATCGATTCAACATGGGAAACCTGGATTTGCGTCTTGAGCGGCAGCTTCTTAGGATTTTGAAAGTATTGATGCACCCGGTTGAAAAGATTTTTCGCCTTTCCCACATAAATAATATCCCCGGCGTGGTTGTGCATAATGTAAATGCCCGGGCGCTTGGGAATATTTTTCAAATTATCACGATTATACATCGCGTCACTTCCTCTATTCAATTCGTCTGTTTTAATCGTCATTATATAAAATAATTATTTATAATATAGTCAATAAATTGCCTTTTGGCAATCTTTTAAAATTTTTTTGCCCTTAAATGACAAAACCTTTCGGCAGCAGCTTTTATTTTTGCTATAATGGACAGGTATTCACAAAGGAGATTATTATGTTTGAAAAAATAGACAAACGCGGCGCCAGCATATTGGTGTCCGACGATCATTTTGAAGTTGAAGTTACCCCCAAAATCTATGACGACGGCTACACACTTACCAAGCGCGTCCTCGATTATCCGCTGGAGATCATTGAGATTCGAGACATCCGTCTGCCACTGTCCGAAAAAGAGATCTTGAAAGAGGCAAAGAAATTATTGAAAACTGAATATGAATCTTTTTCCTGGCAGGGATGGCGTCTCCCAACGGCATGAACACATTTCAATACCGCACAGTGCTTTTCGATCTCGACGGCACTTTGATGGATACCGGCCCCGGCATCTTTGCCGCCTTTCGCCATGTTCAGCAAAGCATGAAGTGGCCGGCCTTGACCGACAAGCAGCTCCGTGCGCTCGTCGGCCCCCCTTTGATCGACTCTTATGTTAAGACGTTTGGGCTTACGCCGGAAGAGGGGCGTCAAGCGGCCATCATGCATCGCCGGTTTCAAATCCAAAAGAGTTATCGGCTTGCTTCGCCTTATCCTGGCATCGCCAGTTTTCTCCAAAGTCTGAAAGATGCCCGCTGCAAACTTGGTGTCACAACGCTCAAGGGCGAAGCCATCGCCCGGAAAACACTCGAAACCGGCCATCTTGCGCATTACTTCGATTGTATTCACGGTGTGCAACACGATGGGAGTAACCCGACAAAAGCAGCCATCATCGATCGCGCCCTTCACACATTAAAAACACAGCCGCAGGAAGCGCTGCTCATCGGCGACAGCCATTACGACGCTATCGGCGCCTGGGAAACCCATGTCACATTTGCCGCCGTAACCTATGGCTACGGTTTCGCCAATTACGAAGCAGCCGAAAAATATCATCCGCTCTTTATTGCCCGGTCCGTCAGCGACCTTTCGGATTTTGTCGCATCAGCAGCGGATAAATTACGCACGCATCATCAAAAGGAGGGACTCCATTGAAGCACTTAATAAATAAAATTAATACCGTTGTTTCAACGCAACCGGCTATTCAAAAACCGCCGCAATTCGGCCGTGCTTCCGGAATTCTAATGCACATTGCCTCTCTTCCCGGACCCTACGGCATCGGCACTTTGGGCCAATCCGCCAAAGATTTCGTTGATTTCTTAGATCATTGCGGCTGTGCGTATTGGCAGGTCTTACCCCTCGGCCCTATCGATGGATTTAATTCGCCCTATCAAAGCCTGTCCGCCTTTGCCGGCAACCCTTATTTCATCGATCCTGATGCGCTGCACACCGCAGGACTGCTCACAGAGCAAGAAATCGCTGACGCCCGATACGATGGTTCCCCCTGGGCCACCGCCTACAATTGGATTAAAGACACGCGGCCCGCTTTGTTTCATAAAGCTTTTTCTCGTGTTGACACGGCCCTTCAGCAAAAAATCGACGCTTTTACCGCTGATCAGCCCTGGCTCGAAGACTATGCGCTTTATACGGCAATTGCCAAAGACTTCGGCATTGCCTGCTGGGCGGACTGGCCAAATAAAACGCTTCGCAAACGCGACCCCAAGACGCTTGACACAATCAAAGAAAAATTAGCTGATGCCATTGCCTATGAAATTTTTTTGCAGTATCTTTTTTTCACACAGTGGCAAGATATCAAATCCTATGCGAATCAGAAAGGAATTGCCATTATCGGCGATATGCCCATCTATGTCGCTTTGGGTTCTGCCGACGTCTGGGCCCATCCGGAACTTTTCGATTTAGATCAAAACGGTCGGCCACGCCGCGTCGCCGGTGTTCCGCCGGATTATTTTTCCGAAACCGGTCAACTTTGGGGCAACCCCCTTTACGACTGGCAGGCAATGAAAAGAGATCGCTATCGTTGGTGGCTTGATCGGCTGGGCATGGCTTTAACGTTGTTCGACACGGTTCGCATCGACCATTTTCGGGCATTTTCTGCCTATTGGGCCGTCCCCGCAGATGAAGAAACCGCCCAGAATGGCAAGTGGCTTCCCGGCCCTGGTATGGACTTTTTCAATGAAGTTTATGCCGCTTTTAATTTTGCGACGCCGCGTATCATTGCGGAGGATCTTGGCGTATTGGATGACGACGTTCTTCAACTGCTTGGGGATAGCGGTTTTCCCGGCATGCGCGTCATGCAGTTTGCTTTTATCGACACCGGCGACGGCATCCACTGGCCCCACAATTATTTGCCCAACACCGTCGCTTACACCGGCACTCACGACAATAACACCCTCCTGGGCTACCTCTGGGATCTCAACGACGGCGCCAGACAATTCGCCTTTGAATATATCAATTATCTTTGCGAAGATGACGCCTGGCAACAGGGCGGTCCGAAAAGTCCGGTTTGCCACGCCTTTATCCGCCATTTGTGGATGAGTGCCGCAAAACTGACCATTGTCCCCATGCAGGATTTCCTGGGCTACGGCGCTGACACGCGCATGAATCGTCCGGGCGAAGCCGGCGGCAATTGGTGTTTCCGGATTCCTCAGGAGGCTTTGGACAGTGCCGACAGCCATTGGCTCTTTGAAATGAATCGCATCTATAAACGCCTGAAACCTCAGAAGCAATAAAAATCCTCCACGATGATCATTATGACCATCGTGGAGGATCTTTCTTATTCTCTCATTCCTAACTGTCAAGCTTCAATACCGCCATAAAGGCTTCCTGGGGCACTTCCACGCTGCCAACCTGCCGCATTCGTTTTTTCCCGGCTTTTTGTTTTTCCAGCAGCTTGCGTTTGCGGGTGATATCTCCGCCATAGCATTTGGCCAAGACGTCCTTTCGCAAAGCGGAAAGCGTCTGCCGCGCGACAATTTTATTGCCGATAGCAGCCTGAATCGGAATCTCAAACATTTGTCTCGGAATGGTTTCCTTGAGTTTTTTGCAAATGACGCGGCCTCTGGTAATGGCTTTTTCTTTGGGGAAAATAAACGACAAGGCGTCCACAATATCTCCGTTGAGCAAAATATCCATTTTCACCAAATCAGCTTCGCGGTATTCTTTCACCTCATAATCCAGCGAGGCATAGCCCCGGGTTCGCGATTTGAGCGCATCAAAAAAGTCGTAGACAATTTCGTTCAGCGGCAATTCATAATGCACCGAAACCCGTGTTTCCTCCAGATATTCTATATTGATATAGATTCCTCGGCGCTCCTGGCACAGTTCCATCACCGTCCCCAGATAATCGCTGGGCACCATGATCGTCGCATTGACAATCGGCTCTTCCATGTGTTCAATCTCCGAGGGATCCGGCAAATTGGCAGGATTATCCACCCAAAGCAATTCACCGTCGGTTTTAAGCACTTTATAAATCACGGAAGGTGCCGTCGTCACTAAATCCAAATTAAATTCCCGCTCTAACCGTTCCTGGATGACATCCATGTGCAGAAGTCCCAAAAAACCGCAACGGAAACCAAACCCCAAAGCGATAGACGTTTCTGCTTCGTACAGCAGTGACGCGTCGTTGAGCTGGAGCCTTGCCAATGCTTCTTTGAGATCTTCATATTTGGCACCATCTGCCGGATAAATCCCGCAATATACCATAGGAATCACTTTTTTATATCCGGGAAGCGGATCTGCTGCCGGGCGCGTCACTTCCGTGATGGTATCACCGACACCAATATCACCGACGGTTTTAACGCCGGCCACCACATAGCCGACATCGCCGGCCTGCAATCTATCTCCCGGATACAATTGATTTTCAAAAAAACCGACTTCTTCTACATCAAACTGCAAATTTCCGGCCATCAAATGACAGCGCATACCGGCTTTGATGGTCCCCTCGACAATGCGCACCGAGGCAATCACACCGCGATATTGATCGTAATACGAGTCGAAAATCAAAGCCTTTAATGGGGCGTCGACATCTCCGGTCGGTGCCGGCACATTGTGAACAATATCTTCAAGTACTTCGTCAATATTGATATCGGCTTTTGCAGAAATCAGCGGCGCATCTTCTGCCGGCAGACCAACGATGTCCTCAATTTCCCCTTTAACGCGGTCCGGTTCAGCCGATGCCAAATCAATTTTATTGATCACCGGCAGAATTTCCAGATCATTGTCCAATGCCAAATAGACGTTGGCAATGGTTTGTGCCTCAATCCCCTGAGAAGCATCCACCACCAAAACGGCTCCCTCACAAGCTGCGAGTGACCGGGAAACTTCATAGGTAAAGTCAACGTGACCCGGCGTGTCGATCAGATTCAAGATATACTCATTGCCGTCTTTTGCTTTGTACAAAAGGCGAATGGCCTGCAGCTTGATGGTGATTCCGCGTTCCCGTTCCAATTCCATATTGTCCAAAAGCTGATCTTCCATATCATGGGCCGAGATCAGTCCTGTCTTTTCGATAAGCCGATCGGCCAGCGTCGATTTGCCGTGATCGATATGTGCAATAATCGAAAAATTGCGCGTTCTTTCCTGTTGTGTCAAAGACATGTATCAATCCTTCTTTTAATTTTTTTCTACATCCGAATGGGCGTTGTTATCTTAACACAGAGCCGCTTTCGCTTGCAAATACCCCCTCTCCGGCTCACAAATATACTTGATGAAAGTCATTTGTAAATCCAGGGGCGATTGAAAATTTTTCTTGTTTTCAATAACGGCCTGTGCTATACTTTTCACGTTAACAATAAATGAGGAGGTACGGTACTTCAATGGCTAATATCAAATCAGCAATGAAGAGAGCAAAAACCAACGAAATTGCCCGCATGCGCAACAAAGCTGTTCGCACGAACCTAAAGACAGTCGAAAAGCAATTTAAGGCTGTTATTTCAGAAGGCGACGCGGCAAGGGCTCAGGATGCATTCAACACAGCTGCAAAGCGTTTGGATCAGGCTGTTGCCAAACATGTCATTCACAAAAATGCGGCATCGCGCAAAAAGAGCCAGTTGGCAAAAGCGCTCAACAAAGTCACTGCCTAATCTCGTTTATTCCCTAACACGTGTCTCGGGCGGCCGTTCGGCCGCTTTTTTATTTGTCCGTTTTCCTATGCCAGGCGCATCATAAACAGTTCGATGCCCAGTTCCGGATCGATGGCACCGGTTTTCATTGACAGATCCAGGTCTCCGAGTGCAATCATCAATCCCCGAAGCTTGTTAAAACCGTATTTTCTGGAGCGGTCGGCCATCTTTTTGACCACAAAAACCGGACGCCCCACTTTTTTGGCAATCATGTTCACCGGCATACGCCGATGCGACAGTAAACACACCTGCATCATCGTCCGGATTTGCCCTGCCAATAATCCAAAAACCCCAAAAGGCGATTCCCCCTGAAGATAAAAACGCCCGAGCATTTCAATCGCTCCGGCCATATTGCCTCCCAGCGCATGATCAATCATTTTAAAAATATTATCATCAACGGCGTCCGGCACCACCTCTGCCACATCCTGGTGTTGTACCAGCTCTTCAGCTCCCAGATAGTCAATCAACTGGGCCACGCGGTTATCGATCATCGCCATGTCACAGGCATCACTGGTGAGATATCGGGTCCTTTCGATCAGATTTCGCAGCGTGCGTGTGCCGATTTTTTTATGCGCGCGTTTAAAGCGCATCGCAATCCAGTTTTCAAGTTCCACCATATTCAGCTTTTCATAATCGACAACCGCAGCGACCTTTTTAAGTGTTTTATAAACTTTTTTTCGTTTATCCGGTTTGCTGTCGTGCACGATCAAAATCGTCGACGGCTCCGGATTCTCCAGATACGCACAGAAAGCATCCGCGGTTTTGGTGTCCGAGCTGTGACAAAGTCCGGTCTCTTCTCGCAGCACAACAACACGATGCTCGCTCATCATCGGCAGCTGGCGGCAACTGGCAATCACTTCCCCGATTTCAAAATCTTTATTTTTAAAATACATGACGTTCAGCTGGTTAAGTCCCTCGGGAATAACCGTTTGAATCAGCTGTTTTTCCATCATTTTAGCAATGTATTCTTCCGGGCCGGTAAACAAATAGATATTGGCCGGCTGGCCGCTGCGCATTTGCTTCATCAATTCTTGATATTTCATATATTTCCTTTTGATGCTGTTTAATCTTTCTTGAAACTTTTTATTCATTCGTAGGTTTTAATTTTAAGTGCTTTCCCATTTGTGATCAATTCGACAGCACCGTTTTGATCCGTTCGATAACATTGTGCCCCTGATCGGCGGATTCTTTTAAGCACTGCCGATGTCGGATGCCCGTACCAATTGTGCTGTCCCACAGAGATGACCGCAATCACCGGCGTGACAGACTTTAAAAAAGCGGCAGATGTCGCGCTGGCACTCCCATGATGCCCGACCTTCAACACGTCCACATCAATGGCCTGCGGATCCAATCGGAGCTCCGTTTCAATACCGGCATCGCCTGTAAATAAAAATGATCGCCGCCCATACTGCAGACGCAAAATCATTGAAACTTCATTTTGTTGGTCATCAGGAACCGCTTCAATATTGCGCTCCGGCCACAGCACCGCCACCTGCAAGCCATCTTTCGTCTTTAAATCGTCGCCTTGGGCCAACACAGCCACCGGAATTTTCTTTTGACGCCTCAACCATCCATTGTATTTCGTCGAAACATAAATCTTATCAATCGGAATCTTCCAAGCCAGCTCCTCAATCCCCTGGGCGTGGTCGGCGTGATTGTGAGAAATAAACGCGCCATCCAGATGCGTAATTCCCTTGCTGTAAAGTGCCGGCAAGAGCACCTGTTCGGATATGGGCGTTCGCTCTGCATTTTCCCCCGGAATTCTGTCTTCATATCCGCCGCCATCAATCAGATAAGCGCCGCCGGCCGGCGTTTCAATCAATGCGGCGTCGCCCTGCCCCACATCCAAATAGGTAATCTTTAACCCCTGCGGCAGCCATCCCGGCAATAAGGTCAAAAAAATTAAAAGCGGCAGCCCGATCGAAACCACCATAACCTGCCGATAATGCCGAAGGTTAAAATAGCCCGCAGCGAGCAACGCAAACATGACAATCAAAAGAAATGCCGCAAGCGACAGTGCTCCACCGTGAAAGTTGAAAAAAGCCAATGCACGCAACCGATCAGTCAACGCAAAAATGAACTTTGCCAATAGCGATGGCAAAATGACCATCACCTGTGCCAGCTCCGGAAACACCATCAGGAAAGGAATCACAACAAAGGCCAGGATTAATAAAATGCCGACAAGCGGCACCACAAGCAGATTTCCCACGAGCCCAATCACATTCACCGTTTGAAAATAATATAACGTCGCCGGCAAGGTGCCGATCGTGGCTGCTATTGTCAAGCCGATAGACTGAACGAGCCATTTCCCGCAACGTGACCGAATGTCCAAGCCGCGGGTCACGCGATAAACCAACGGTCGGTACAGCAGAATGATCCCCAACACCGCCCCGAAGCTCATCTGAAAGCTGACACTCCAGAGTTGATACGGCGCAACGGCAAGAATGATCATCGCCGCCACACACAAAGCCGAAAGCCGATCCACATGACGTTTTGTTATCCGTCCCCAAAACGGAATCATCAGCATGATTGCCGCCCGAACCACGGATACCGCAAAGCCGGTCAATACAATATAAAAGCCAACGGCCACAGCGGTCATCGCCATGACCTGTGCTTCTTTGCGCCCCATCGCCTTGAACAACCACCAGACGGCTACACATAGATAACCAACATGCAGTCCCGAAACAGCTAACACATGCGCAATCCCAGCATCAGCAAATGTTTCCCGCAATTGGGTATCTCCCTGAAGATCACCAAAAAGAATGCCTGTTAACAAATGAGCCACGCGTTGATTAAAATATTGATTACAAGCCGCTGTCAAACTTTTTCTTAATTTCAATATCGAAAAAATCGGTGAATACCATTGCCCCGCGATGGTCACTTTATGTTTATATGGCACATAAATTTGTGCTGAAATCCCCCTTGATTTTAAATAGCGTCGGTAATCAAAACCGCCGGGATTCCGACGTCCATTTGGAAGCGTCAGCGCTCCTTCGGTTCTGACGATATCTCCAGGCTGCAGCGTCTTTAAATAGCCTTTTCTGCCAAAACATGACACAGATGTCATGACCTTGCCATGAATCCGTTCCCCATTGATAACCGGTTTGCCCAATACAAAGCGCACCTGCTGTCTATGACGAGTCGGGAGCGTTTCAACAACCCCAGTAATTCGAATTGTTTTCCCGATATAGGCATCATAAACCGTTGATTTTCCATCAAAAAAACCGACACAAAGGATCATAAATATCATGCCTGCTATGATCCAAATGGCCGGTCTTTTCATTTGTTCAATCCCTACGATTCAAAATACAAACTCAATTATTTTTTAATTATATCATCGTCTGCCTTTCATCGCCACAAAAGATTCTATATTTATTGTAAAAATCCTTTTAAAATCAAATAAAAAGGGAAATGCAATTCTGCATTCCCCTTTTATCACTTAGGCTAATTTTGCTCGGACAATCTGATTGACAATCTTCCCGTCAGCTGCACCTTTGATTTTTGGCATCAGTGCTTTCATGACATTTCCCATATCTTTCATGCTCGCGGCACCGACTTCCTGAATGGTTTCATCAACAATTGCTGCAATTTCCGCTTGCGACAATTGTTTTGGAAGGTAGGCTTCAATGATTGCCATTTCGGCCCTTGTCTGTTCGATTAAATCATCTCGTCCAGCTTTTGTAAACTCGTCCAGCGCATCTTTGCGCTGTTTGTACTGTTTGCTGATGATGGCCCGAATATCCGTTTCCGGCAATACATCAACACGTTGATCCTTCTCTTTCTGAAGAATCGCCGCGCGCATCATTGTAATTGTCGATTTGCGGACTTTATCCTTGGCTTTCATCGCTGTTTTCAGATCAGCAAGAAGCTGCTCTTTTAATGCCAAACTTATGCCACATCCTTTATCTGTGTTTCTTCATTTTTCTTTTTCTGGCCGCTTCAGACTTCTTTTTGCGCTTAACACTCGGTTTTTCGTAGTGCTCACGTTTGCGAATTTCAGACATGACACCTGCCATGGCCGTCTTTCTTTTGAAACGTCTTAACGCGCTTTCCAGAGATTCATTCTCACGTACTCTAACTTCTGACATTCTTATCCCCCCTTCCTTGGTTAAAACTACCCTTGGAAATCAGTTGATATGGGTTGGGCAATAGACATTATATTTCAATCCTTAAATTTTGTCAATAAAAAAGGGCAATTTCTTGCCCTTCGTTCAACCGAATTAGCCTGGTGGCCAAGCCATATTTCTGCCCGCCAGAAAATGAAAATGCACATGCGGCACCGTTTGTCCGCCAGCCTCTCCGCAATTGTTAACAACCCGAAAACCATCTTCCGCCACACCAAATTTAATCGCCAAACGGCTGATCACGGTTTGAATCTTTCCCATGATGGCATCTCCTGCCGGAATTGCCAAAATTGAAGTGTAATGCTTTCTGGGAATGATCACAATATGAATCGGTGCCTGAGGACTCACATCCTTAAAAGCGATAATATCTTTGTCTTCATAAACAATTTCTGACGGAATCTCGCCTTCAGCGATTCTGCAAAAAATGCAATCTTCTGCCATGGGTCATTCTCCCCTCTATTCACCCACCATATAGGCTTGATCTTTTGAATATTGTAACATCAATTCTTGAATTTGTCCTATTTTTTTTCCGTCGGCGAACATCCGCACCGGAATATAATTAGGGGTGTGTCCTTCGATGCGGTGATTCGCTTGCAATTGCTCGAACAGCACTGGCATGCGCTCACCCGCATTCTCTTTAAGAAATGCTTGTTCTTGCTCGCGGGACAAAGCAATAAGGTCCTGACTGCGCCGGTGCTTCGTTGTCTCATCCACTTGACCTTCGAAATCGGCCGCCGGGGTTCCATGCCGCTTAGAATATTTAAAAACGTGCACCTTATAAAAATTAACAGCAGTCATAAAATCTTTTGTCGCTTGGAATTCTTCATCGGTTTCGCCCGGAAAACCGACGATAACATCTGTCGTAATGGCCGGCTTTGAAAAATACCGGCGGATCCGTTGGACAATTTCGAAATACTGCTCCGTCGTATAATGGCGATTCATACGTCGGAGCACGGCATCGCAGCCGCTTTGCAGCGACAAATGAAAATGAGGACAAAAGCTTTTAATCTCACTGAGCCCCGCGACAAAAGTCTCCGTCATCAAAAGCGGTTCAATGGATCCCAGACGAATGCGCGCCACACCGGGAATCGCATCCACGGCGCGAATCAAGGTGAGTAAATCGGGGCCTCCCGGCATATCCTTGCCGTAGGACGCAATGTGAATGCCCGAAAGCACAAACTCTTTAAATCCATCCGAAGCCAAAAGCTGGACTTCCTCACAAACAGAATCGATCCTGCGGCTGCGGATGCGCCCGCGGGCGTAGGGCACGATGCAATAGGTGCAGAATTGATTGCAGCCGTCCTGTACTTTTAAAAACGCCCGCGTATGCCGACGGTGTTCGGCAATGGGCATATCCTCGAAAATATGCTGTTCACTAATATCCGACACATAAACTTGACGATGATGGTCTTCTTGGAACCGCGCCACCTCATCGACCACACGATTACGATGGGCCGTGCCCAAAATCAAATCCACCTCTTCAATTTTTGATATTTCTTCGGGGGCAACCTGGGCATAACAGCCAGCAGCGACAATAACCGCATTGGGATTTTTTCGCCGCGCCTTGCGCAACATCTGCCGGCTCTTACGATCGCCGAGATGGGTCACAGTGCAGGTGTTCACCACATATACGTCCGCCGCTGTATCAAAAGGAACCACTTCATAACCGACTTTTAAAAAGCAGGCTTTCATCGATTCGGTATCAAAATCGTTAACTTTACATCCCAAATTATAAAATGCAACTTTTTTTTTCATATTCTCTTTTATTACTCATCCGCTTATTATTGGCCAAATGCATAATTGATTTGAGCCAGTAAGACCATGCCGGCTGTTTCCGTTCTCAAGATGCGCCTGCCCAACGAAACGCTCTTTGCACCCGCTGCCTCCAGCCTTTCGACTTCTTCACGGGAAAATCCACCTTCCGATCCCACAATCACGGCGATGTTTCGGTACTGTGTTCGCCCTTCAAGCACGGTTTGAAGAGGCCTGTCCATCTCGTGTTCATAGGCTATGATCACCAAATCAAAATCTGCCGCGATCTCACACATTCTTTGAAAGGCGACAGGCTCGTGCACCTGTGGTATTTTCCCTCGTTTGGATTGCTTAGCCGCCTCAAAGGCTATGCGCTGCCACCGACCGCATTTCCTGGCCACCTTATCCGGCTCCTCCAGTTTGGCCACACAAAAGGCCGAAACAAAAGGCACTACGCTGCTGATTCCCAATTCTGTGTTTTTCTGGACGATTTCATCCATTTTCTGACCTTTGGGCAATCCTTGAAACAACGTCACCGTGTAGGGCAATTCACCCGCAGACGGCCGTTTCTCTTGAATCACCGCCGTTAATTGTTCCTTTTCCCGACAGGTGATCAAACAATGATAGTCAAAACCGCTGCCATCACACACTTCAAAAAGCTCATTGTCGCGAATCCGCACCGCCTTAGCAGCATGTTTAAATTCTTCGCCGTCAATTATAATTTGATCGCCGTGAATCTGTTCCGGCTTCACAAAAAAACGATGCATTATTGGACCAGCTTCCGCGCGACCACCACGTCCCATTCGCCCATCGCGTCTGTCGCCACGATGTCAAATGCCCTGATCTTCAAAGCATTTTTTACTTCATTCAAATGCTCGTGAATAATGCCGGATGCGATAAAAATGCCATCGTCTTTCAGATACAGCCGAATGGAATCCGCCAGACGAATGATCACTTCTGCCAGAATATTCGAAACGACAAGATCTGCCTGATGATCCTGGGAAATGACCTCGAGCAAATCTCCTTCTTCAATGCCAACCTGTTCACTCAAATCATTGAGGGCCACATTGGATCGAGCGGCATCCACCGCAACCGGATCAAAATCCACGCCCACGACTTTTTGCGCCCCTAATTTCCCGGCCACAATGGACAAAATTCCCGAACCACAGCCAACATCATACACCAGGTCATCCGGATGCAGATATTTTTCTAATGCGAGCACGCAAAGCTGCGTTGTTTCGTGTGTTCCGGTGCCGAAGGCCATCCCCGGATCCATATTGACAATCATTTCACCGGCTTGCGCCGTATAAGGCTCCCAGGTCGGTTTAATCACAATTTTATCGCCGATTTTGGTCGGTTTGTAAAATTGTTTCCAGGAATTGGCCCAATCTTCTTCAGCCATCTCCCGCACCGTGACGGTGCGTGCGCCGGGATCCAGTCCCCATTCCAAAAGATGGCTCAGCCCTTGCTTAATCTGCCGCAATTGTGTTTCAAAGTTTTCGTCATCCGGAAGATAACCGGTCACACAAGACGTCTCCGGATCCATGGCAAGAATCCGATCATCCACATAATTGACGGTTTTATTATCTCGAATCGCGCTGAGATTGGCTGCCGATTCTATGGCGGTTCCCTTGGCGCCTGCCTCATAAAACAAATTGACCACGGCTTCCTCCGCTTCCTGAGACGTTGTCACACGGACTTCCTTCCAATTCATCGCGCTATCCTTTCTTTTAATGCTGATTCGATACACTGCCAGTCATGGCCGGTCCATCCGCCCCTTGTCATGAGGCCTATTATAATACGACCGTCTAAAAGAATACAAGCGTGAAAAACATTTTAGGAGTATTTTGTCTATTAGGGAAAAATATTGGCGCTCCATGAGTAATCGAAACCAAAATATGGTAGAATACAAACAAATCATCAAGACACAAGGAGAACCCCATGCCCAGTTTAGATAAAGATCGCGAAGGCATTGAACGCTCAATACAAGAATACGTCCCCGGGAAGCAAGTGACCCTTGCGCACGTGATTGCCAATCCCAAACACGACGTCTATGTCAAGCTCGGCCTTGAAGACGACCGCAACGATGCCATCGGCATCCTAACCATCACACCAAGCGAAGCGTCCATTATCTCAGCGGATGTCGGCACCAAGGCTGCCGCCGTTCAAATCGGTTTTCTCGACCGATTCAGCGGTTCTCTCGTCATCACCGGGGCCATCAGCGATGTGAACTCTGCCGTTCGCGCCATCATTGAATTCCTCAAAAACACTTTGGGATTCGACGTCCCCGATCATATCACCCACTCTTAATCGATGGCCAGCAATCGCAATCGTGTCGCTCTAATGGGCAGAATCAGAAGCGGCAAAACCACATTGATGCAGTGTCTCCAGCAAAAAGAATTGAAATACGCCAAAACCCAGCAGGTTACCTACACCGATAATTTTATCGATACGCCGGGCGAATTCATCGAGATGTCCATTTTTTCCCATCAGGCCGTTTCCGTTTCATTGGACAGTGCCCTGATCATCATGGTCAGTTCCTGTGTGGACACCATGAACTCCATCCGTCCGAATTTTATTTCGTTCTTTAATGTCCCCGTAATCGGCGTTGTCACAAAAATCGATCGGCGAAACGACGAAAAAGCCGATATCGCCCGAAGTCATCACTATCTCGAGTACGCCGGCATTAAAAAAGACAAAATTTTTGAAGTCTCCTCCTTTTCTGGGGAGGGCATTCCCGAACTCACCGAAGAGATTCATCGTTATCTCGATGTCAAAGACAATATTTTTCGTTAAACCTGAGCCCGGAACATCCGGGCTTTTTTGAGGAGTTTCCATGGCAAAAGAGCAAAAACACCCGGCAACGATCTCTTGGATCGGTCAATACCTGAAGGACCATAAGCTTTTCCCTCAAAGCTGCACCTTAAGCATTGAAGATTTGCACAACGTTAAAGAAAGCGCCGAAGGTTTTATGAACGAACTTTTTCGGGTCAGCGGATCCAACGGCCGTTCGGTTGTTATTAAACGCGTCTGCGCCATTCCTATCAGCCGCACGGACAGCCCGGAAGACCGTGCTAAACCACCGATCGATCCCACCCGCATCCGCAACGAAAACGCCGTTTTAATTTTTTGGAATCAAGTTTCTCCCGGTATCTGTCCGGAAATTTACCTTTATGACGAGCCCCTGGGCATCACCGTCATGGAAGACCTGAGCGCGCTGAAAATGCTGCGCCACGAAAACAGCCGGATGCATCAATATCCGATGCTGGCTTCACGAATGGGCCGCTTTTTTACCCGGAATCTTTTCGACTCGTCTGCACTCAACATGACGCGTTACCGCTTTGAAAAACTTTGTCGCTATTTTAAAAACGGCGCTTACGACACCTTGTTTTTCTCCGTCTTTCAAAGCAACAGTGTCGTAACCTTGGAACGGCCGATGCAGCTCGAAACACGGCCTCTTCGCCAGCGCATTATCGATAATCCGACCATCCAGCAAAAAATCAAACGATTGGCCGACCGCTTTTTAAATGCCAAAGAATGTTTAATTCACACGGACATTCACGCGTCAAATATCATGGTTGATGCCGAACACATCAAAGTCATCGACACGGAATTCGCCGGCTTTGGCCCCATCGCCCAGGATCTCGGACGCTTTACCGCATCCTTTGTTCTCAACTATCTCTCCTGGTATGGCGATAGACAGGCGAATTCCAAAGACGTTTCAGCCTTCCAAGCTTATTTGATCAACCAAATGATCGCTCTTTATGACAGCTTCGATCAAACCTTCAGACGACTGGTCGAAGCCAATAAGGCAATCAATTATCCCCTGCAGCATCTGGATGTCGATCATTATCTTTTGGCGCATTTCAAAGAAGCATTGCTTTTCATGGCGATCAACGCCACTTCCCGTCTTCCGGATCCCGCTTTATGCCATGATCTGAAACGCCTTGGCGAAAATCGCCTCTACCCGACTTTGCTCATGCTGACCATTTTTGAAGATCTATTCACCAATCGCATCGCACCGCCAAATATGGCCGCTTTCACCCATTATTTAAAAACGTTGACCGTGCATCATCCGCGATCCGCTTTTCAACTCTAAACCGTATATTTGTGCCCAGTGCCACACAAAAAGACCCCGAAAGGCAACCGCTTTCGAGGTCTTTTTTAAATGCCGATACCAACATATGGCATGCCGGCTTCATCCATGATATTTTTTTCATCACTGCTGCAGGTAAAAAGCAAAACCTGATCGTCCCTACTCACCTGATTCAAAAATTGAATCGCCGCTTTCTTGCGAACATCGTCGTATTGAACAAAGGGATCGTCCAAAATAAAAGGCAAGTTTCTGCCACGATCCACAATATCCCGCACGCCAAATCGCAGTGCAAAATAAATTTGATCGATGGTCCCGCCGGATAATTGCTTCAGGTCGATCAATGCCCCGCTGCCCGGGCTCACCACCCGGATATTCAGCTGATCATCCACTTTGACTTCGCGATATTTGTGTGTGATTTTTCCCAAAATATCCCCAATCTTCTGATTGAGATCGCCGGCCCGCATATAGTGGCTTTCCTTCTGATATTGATTGAAGAAGGCTTCGGCCATATCGCAAGCCTTAAGCTCGATTTCGTAGGCCTCAATCTGATCGTTGAGTGCCTCAATTTTTTCTTTCAATACCACCGGGGATTCGGTTTCCTCTGCGAGCGTCTGGTTCTCGCCTTCTAAACTCGCAATCTCCCGTTTGGCACTTTCCATCGATTGTGCTAATTTGCGATCTTCGGATCGGTCTGTTTCAAACAAATCTGACCGTTTGGGCATACGCACATAATCTTCACCGGACAAACTCTCGTACAGTTCCGCATTGGCCTGGCGTTTTGCCTGCAGATCCCGAATCTGTTCCTGAATGCCGGCACCGGCACGGTAATCCTCGATCGAATTCAACTCCAGCGGCGATAAAATCGCCTGAATCGCGGCCGTCTCCTGTTGTATCACATCGCTGCAATCCGCCGCATCATCGGACAGCCGATCAATTTGATAGTGAAGATCCGTCACCTGTTTTTTCAACAGCTTCTGTTCTTCAAAAGCATTTATCAAACGTTTCATGATTTTTTCAAATCCGACGCGATGCCGCTGGCCATAAGTGGCCATGATTTGCGTTACCAGCCAGTCCGCTTCATCCGTCTCAGAAGTTGTTTTCGGCTGTTGCGATATTCGATGCTCGCTTGACGAAGTCTGTCCCAATCGATGCACCAGCAAGAAGCCTCCGCCGGCCAGCATTCCGGCTAATCCCAACGCTGAAAGAAACACCTGCAACCCAAAATTGAGCATCGCATTAGGATTTAACAAGGCGACAACCAGCAATACGATTCCGACCGATACCACGCCGCCCCAAACGAAGGGACTGATTCCCAAAAGACCCTGACCGCCGGCAAAAGTCCGACCCGTTTTCCTTTCAGCCGCTCCATCTTCCGCCAAAGGCTGACCCATACACTGCCGATACAAAGCCCAGTCGTCATTGACACTGGCCTCGTCGATGCCGCTCAGCTTTTGCGACAGCTGCGCTTCCCGATGCGTTGCCTGTTCCAATTTGTCTTTTGCACTGGTTAATTCTTTTTGAATTGCGGTCTTCTTTCGCGTCAGATCTTCGCGATGCTTTGCCATCAATCGAAGCTGATCGTCTATTTCCGGCTTGTAATAGGCAGTTTGTGCCGTTAGGACATCAATCTGATTCTGAAGCTTCTTCCCTTCAGTCCGAACCGCTTCAACTTTTCTTCGCTGAGCGTCCACTGCCTGCTGCTCGCGATCACGCTTAGCCGTTTCCAGCTTGCTCTGTTTATCTGCCAGTATCGCCAAATGATCCTGATACTGCAAAATTCGCTTTTGATTGGTCCGAATCCGCTGATACTTTTTCTGTGCGAGATCTAATGCTTCTTCATAGGCATCGCGCTTGCGAACGGTTATCCCATAATTGGACTGACTTCGTCGAAAGGTGCCGATGGCCTCTTTTTTCTGCGCCAGATAATCCAGTACACCCGTCACCGAAATATCCCCGGTCTGGTCACCAGCCATGTTAATCAGCCGGCTGTTGATTTCCGCTGCGAGATCTTCATCAGAACGGGTTGCCATTTGTTTAAAATTAACCGTGTTATTATACACAGAAGAATTAACAGCGTTGTATCCCAGCGGTATATACTGCTTGGTCACCGGATCGTAAGGATAAGTCTCCGAAATATCTTCCCCGGTGATGTTGTCAAAAATGCGAACGCCATCTCGCTCCTGCAAAAAATCCCGTTCAATGCGAATTTCTCGCCCGGCATTATCTTCGATAATGATAGATCCGTAATATTTATCACTGTGCAACGGCCGATAACGTTCGTAATCATCACTATACGTCCGGCGTTTGCGATAGGGTTTGTAAAAGCCAAAAAACATCCCCTCGATAAAGGCCTGAATCGTTGATTTTCCCGCTTCATTGGGCCCGAAAATCAAATTAAAGCCATCCAACACTTCAATGGTTGTGTTTTTAAATCTACCGAAGGCATGGAGATTCAGCGTTTTAATTTTCATGATTGCCTCCGTGCTGCAGCAGCCCTTCAACCCCATAGTAAAGAGCTTTTTTTGCAACGGGATCCGTCCCATTGCGCCGCATTTCCTGAATGAAACGGCCGATGATATTATCCGCATTTTCTTCCAGCAGACGGTCAATATCGAGATCCGGCTCTAAGGCGTTCCCGTCCAATTCCAAATAATAAAAAAGATGGGACAGCTCTTCCTGCAGCCATTCGAGCGAAAGATCCACATTGTGATAGCCCTCCAGCTTAAGCCGATACAAATGACGCATCCGCGCAGGTTCCTTATCGACGCCGGTGCAAATGCGCCGTAAATCATCCATTGTCATTCCCGGCTCAACGCCAATGATCCGCGTGATAAACCGCCGTTTCTGCGTCAAGACGTTTTGTGTCTGCAGATGATGCCGATCAATTTGCCCAACGACGATGCCGCAATCGCCGCCATCTTTAAAACTCAAAGGTTCGGGGCAACCGCAATAAGCCGCGCGCTTGTTTAAAAAAGTACCTTTGTGAATATGCCCCAACGCCACGTAATCAAAATAATCAAACAGGCTGAGATCGATCGGCATAAAGGGGCTCTGAACATTGAAAGCATCTCCATGCAAGACCAAAATATTATTATCCGTTTCCTGGACCGGCAAATGGCCGGCGTTAAACGGCATTTGCTTGTAGGTATCGCGCGTCCACCCAAGCCCGTAAATATGGGTCTGTGTGTCTTCGAAATACACGTCTTCCATCTTGCCGCTTTTAAAAATCGTGACGTTCTCCGGCCAGGCCACCAGCCCATAAAGGCTCGCCGGACTGTAATAATCGTGATTGCCCGGGCAAATGATCACCTTCGACACGGTGAGCCGGCTCAGTCGTTCCGAAACCATTTTTAATAATTTGATATCCGTCTCCAGCGAATCAAAAAGATCACCGCTGATAATCAGATAATGAATATGATTTTTTTCGGCCGTTTGAATGATTTTATCAAAAGTTTTCCAGAGCTCCATGCGTCGTCTTTCACCAAGTTCCGGATCACCGCCTTTAAAATGAAACTGACGCCCTAAATGAATATCTCCCGTATGAATAAAGGATATTTTCATCAGTCATCCTTTCCTTATCACTTGAAGTGTTGATTGTGCTGTCCATTTAAATGCCTCTCATCAAATGTTCAGCCCTTTCATTTTCTTAATGCTTTTTATTATAACATAGCTTTTTTTCTTTAACAGAATTGGAAACTTTTATTTACGGAAGATTTTTTAATCGATCTTGAAAAAAATCGGTTTTTTTATTGCATATTTTTGCCGAACTTCTTGACAATTGTATATGTGAACGCTAATATAAATCCAACGCATTGACAGGGAGTAGTAAATTTCCTCCGAGTATCCAGAAAGCCGCTGGCCGATGTGAAGCGGTTGTGAAAGGAATTTGAACTGGCCCTCGAGCGGTAAGCTGAACGTTTTAATCATTAGGCAAACCGGATCCCATCCGTTATCCTGGGAGGATATAATCTTAGCAATGCTTGCCGGGACGTATCCGATAATGAGGCAATGAATATGCAATCAATATTCGCTGCGAAATAGAGTGGTACCGCGAAACCGCATCTCAACGATGCGTCCTCGCCTCTATGCATCTGGCATGGAGGCGTTTTTTAATGGCTCCTGCCGCCCGCCCATTTATCTATCAGGAGGAACCCAAAATGATGAATTACAAAAAATACCGCCGCCAATATTTTATGCCCCCGGAACCGTCCAACGATTGGGTTGCCAAGGAATACATCGATCACGCGCCTATCTGGTGTTCTGTCGACTTGCGCGACGGCAATCAGGCGCTGATCATCCCGATGAGCCTCGAAGAAAAACTGGACTATTTTAATTACTTAGTGAAGGTCGGCTTTAAAGAAATTGAAGTCGGCTTTCCTGCCGCTTCAGAAACGGAATACGAATTTTTGCGCACGCTGATTGAACGGGACATGATCCCCGACGACGTGACCGTTCAGGTGCTGACTCAGGCCAGAGAGCATATCATCAAAAAGACTTTTGAAGCTCTGGACGGCTGCAGAGGGGCCATTGTCCACCTCTACAATTCCACTTCGAAGGCCCAGCGCGAACAGGTTTTTCGCAAGCCAAAGGACGAAATTTTAAAAATCGCCGTCGATGGTGCCGAGCTCCTCGATCGTCTGGCCAAGGAAACCAATGGCAATTTCCAATTTGAATACTCCCCGGAAAGTTTCACCGGCACAGAAATTGATTACGCCCTCGATGTGTGCAACGCCGTGCTCGACGTATGGCAGCCCACCCCCGACAACAAGGTCATCATCAACCTCCCGGTTACCGTTCAATTATCGATGCCCCATGTTTATGCCAGTCAAATCGAATACATGAGCAAGCACCTCAAATACCGCGACAACGTTCTGCTTTCGCTTCACCCGCACAACGACCGAGGCTGCGGCGTTGCCGATACGGAATTGGGGCTTCTTGCCGGCGCTGACCGCGTCGAAGGGACGCTTTTCGGCAATGGGGAACGCACCGGAAACGTCGATGTGATTACCCTGGCGCTCAATATGTACACCCACGGGGTCGATCCCAAACTTGACTTCAGCAATCTGCCGGAACTGGTGGAAGCCTACGAACGCGATACCCGCATGCAAGTTTATGAACGCCAGCCTTATTCCGGGCAATTGGTTTTTGCCGCCTTCTCCGGCTCTCATCAGGATGCCATTGCCAAGGGCATGCATCTGCGGGAAGAAGACCATAAAAACACCTGGGATGTCCCCTATCTCGCCATTGACCCCACGGATATCGGCCGCAGGTACGAAAAGGATGTCATTCGCATCAATTCCCAGTCCGGCAAAGGCGGCATCGGCTATGTGCTCGAACAGAAATACGGTTTTAATCTGCCAAAAAAAATGCGCGAAAACTTTGGATATGCAGTCAAAGACGTTTCAGACCATGCCCACAAAGAACTCATGCCGGACGAAGTCTATCAGATCTTTATGGATACCTATGTCAATAAAGAAGACTACTTCGGCATCCCAAAAGCGCATTTTGAACAATTGGAGAACGGACGGATCCGTGCCCATTTAACCATCAATAATGAGGGGGATATCGGTGACTATGAGGAAGACGGAAACGGCCGTATCGACGCGGTGTTTAACACGGTCATCCGCCACATCCACACCCCCATCGTCGACCTGGCCTACAGCGAACACGCATTGGAAAGCGGTTCAAAGGCTCGGGCAGTGGCTTATATCGGCTTAACCCTCGGCGATGGGCGCATTGTGTGGGGGGCCGGCATCGACAACGATATTATCGTCGCGTCGATCAAGGGCCTTGTCTCCGCCATCAACCAAATCGGCCCTGAAAAGGCTTAACAATTGCAAAACTATGACAAATAAAAATCGCCAGCTCACATTGATCTGGTGGTTTTTATTTTTTGTCTTTAAAATTGCAATTGCAGTTGCGTGAGCAATGTCTCATTGGCATTGAAGATATCAACCCGATAACAATTCGGAGCGATCTCCCGATCCTTCACGGTAACCACATCCCCATAGAGGGCCTGTTCTTTAAAGACGATATCCAGCGTCTTTAACGTTCTGGTTTGAAGTACCACAGCCGGCAAACACGCCAACGCCCAAGCCAAATAGCACACATTGTTTACGTGACCGTTATAGTCAATATCCAAATAGCGCACGCTAAACTGACGCACATTTTCCCAATCTTTGATTCTCGCCAACCGCGGCATTTTAAACCTTGGCCCCTGATCTTCCACATCATAAACCGCATTGATCGGCACTTCATTAACGCGGACAATGTGATTCTGCCGACGGTCCACCATCATCCAATGAGACTGGCCATCCACCATGTGCTCCCCCGATTGATTTTTCAAAAAAAATCCGCGATGGGCCGTAAACCCTTTAAAGGCCGAGGCCCAGGTCCCCAGCTGCAACTGATCCAGAAACCGGGGCATCTGCCAAAAATCGACATGATACTTTACGACGATCCATGTCAGATCCAACGCACTGAGCTCATAAGGCCCGGCTTTTAAAGACGCGCTGTGCTCCAGCGAAATCTGCTGAAAATAATTCATCACGGCAACCGGCGACAAATGATGATCCTCCAGGCAGTCATATGTCGCAATGGCCTGCGGCCTCTCAAAAATCTTTCCCATAAGTCACCCTGTTATTCGGCCGCAATGCGGCGTCCCGGGAGTGCCGGCCCGTCGTATTGTGCAAGCCACGCATCACCCTTTTGCAAACCCAATTGCGTCGCAACTTTGCTTTCGATTCGATACTCTGCTGCCAGTGCCAGGTTTGTTTCAAGAAAACTCATCTCCTTGATAGATGCGTTCAATTTAGCAGCATAAGTCGTTTCCGGATGGGTTATACGACGTCTTATTGTTTTAAGCATTTTCTGTCGGCCCAACGACAAGCGATCATCCATGTCCAGCATTTCATCAATTAATTCAAGGGCCCAGGTTTTAAAACCAACTGCTTCCCCATCCCGGCTCAGCATTAAATCGTCGCAAAATCCGCGCTCGGCTGCCAGGTTTTCATTGCGAACGGCTTCTACCTGAACGGCCGCAAAATCCGTATCCGATTCTGGCTTTAGCAAACAATAGAGCATCATTTGATGCATGAGCTGCATATCAATCAGACTGATGCCGCATTTATCAAAAGGATTGAGATCCATCGTGCGCATTTCGATATAGTCGATCCCATCCTTTGCCAGCGAATGCAGCCAATCCTTGGGATCCTTGGGCTTCAGGCGCACCTGCGCGTACAATTCCTTCGGCTGGGAAAGTTTTCCCTCCTGCACAAATGCGGCCACATCACCCGCAAAATGTACACAGCTATCGTAACGCGGATACAGCGGGTCAATGTTTTTATACCCGGTTGTCCCGTTGCGATAACTGGGACCTGCCTCACTGAAATGCCCTTGGGCGCCATCCTGATTGGGCATAAGCCGCAGACACTCCTTTGCAAAAGTCGCATGGGCAGCCGAAGTGGCACCGCTCAGATAGATTATCAGCCAACGATAACGCAGATAATTGCGGGCTATTTTTAAATAAAGTTCATCTTTAAACGCTTGATAAGAAAGTGAGCTCTCCTTTTGTTTTGCGTCACAATACAACGTCTTAATCGTTTCTTCCGCCAAAGAATAATTGAAGTGAATCCCCGAAAGCATTTGTTTCTGGGCACCGTATTTTTGGGCTAAGCCCCGGCGATAAAGCATTGAAGCTTCCGCATCGGGGGCTCCTTCATAATGCGCAATGGGAATTTGATCTAACGGCGGCAAAACGCAAGGCATCGAATTGGGCCAAAAAAATTCGCCCCGGGGCAACGCGATTTCCACCAAGTCCGTCAAATGGGACAAAAGCTGATAAGTTTTTTCAACACTGCTTAACGCCGGTGTGACAATTTCAATTTGGCTTTCCGAAAAATCCGTCGTGATCAGTGGATTGGTTAACTTATTGCCAAAAACGGCAGGGTGCGGTGTCAAAGCCAACGCCCCGTCTGCTTTCACCCGCAGTCCTTCGCGCTCAATGCCAAAAGAGCCGGCCAGTAAAGCATCTGAAGATACAACGCGTTGAATATTTTCAATTGTAAAATAATCTTTCATCATTAATGATCATCTCTTTCAAATCATACCTATCATTTTGATTGGTATAATTCGCTTGAAAAAAGCTGCCAAAGGCAGCTTTCTTAATTATATCGCGGAGACTTTTTACACCCAAATCTCTTTTGCTTTGGTGTTGTCCCAATACTGATCGATATCGGTATAAACATATTCGATCACATCGTCACCTTCGGCCTGCATCAAACGCGCATTTGAAGGATCCGGAATGGTTTCACGATCCTGAGACTTTTTAACATAATAACGTCCCAGCACTTCTTTGGCTTTTTCAGCCACACTTTCCTTGTCCTCTCCCGAAAAGGCGGGTACTTCCGGCAAATCCGGGAAGTGGCAGATTATCTTTCCATCTTCAGTGTGATAAACAGCTGGATATATTTTAAGCATTTTCTCTCCTTCTTACTTTCGTCAACCAAAATAGGCTCATGCCAAAATCTGATGGCTTTTTTCAAGAGCGGCTGCGATCACAGCATCCATATCATAATATTTATATTCACCCAATCGGCCGCCGAAAACCACATGCGCTTCTTTTTCGGCCAGTTTGCGGTACGCTTCATAAAGGGCGCTGTTCCTTTCGTCATTCACGGGATAATACGGTTCATCGCCCGGTTGCCATTCCGAAGAGTATTCCCGACTGATGACTGTTTTCCCCGGATCGGATTTGCCAAACTCAAACCACTTATGTTCGATAATCCGCGTCCAGGGTGTTTCGCGATCGGTGTAATTAACCGCCGCATTACCCTGAAAATTATCCATATTGAGTTCTTCTGTTTCAAAACGCACCGAACGATATTCCAAATGCCCGAGTTTAAAGTCGAAATAAGCATCGACGGCGCCCGTGTAAATCACTTGATCGGCCATTCCATCCCAACGGACCTTATCATCAAAATAATCCTGTTCCAGCCGCACATCAATGCCATCGAGCATGTTTGCAACCATCTGCGTATATCCGCCAATCGGAATTCCCTGATACAAAGCGTTAAAATAATTATTATCAAAAGTCAAACGAACCGGCAGTCGCTTGATGATAAAGCTCGGCAGTTCTATGCAGGATCTGCCCCATTGTTTTTCGGTATAGCCCTTGATGAGCTTTTCATAAATATCGGTCCCGACCAGGCTGATCGCCTGTTCTTCCAGATTTTTCGGTTTGGCAATACCCGCTTCTTTTCTCTGCTCCGCGATTTTATTCGCCGCTTCCTGCGGTGTCACCACGCCCCACATTTTATTAAAAGTGTACATGTTAAAGGGCAACGAATAAAGCTCTCCTTTATAATTGGCCACCGGCGAATTGGTAAAACGGTTGAACGTCGCAAAGTGATTAACATATTGCCATACTGCTTCATTGTTGGTATGGAAGATGTGCGCGCCATAACGATGCACCTGAATACCGGCTACCGCCTCTGTATAAACATTGCCGGCGATATGCGGCCGTTTGTCGATCACCAGAACCGATTTCCCCGCTTTTTTCGCTTCCTGCGCAAAAACAGCGCCGTAAAGGCCTGCGCCGACCACCAGATAATCATATTTCATTGGTTTGATCCTCACTCAATACTCTAAAATTAACGCCATTATTATAGCACAGAACGATGAGCGATGCCATTTAAATCGTCAAGAGCGCTGCGAAACACCAAATGATCAAAGCGACGGCCGCCAACGCGACCAGCACTCGCAATAAGCAACCCGCAATCTTCAGTTCTATGCGGATGGCCACAAGCAGAATAATCGCCGATAATATAAATGAAAGAAGATTTTGCATTCAATCGCCTCCTTCTGTTCTCATAATCTGTTAACGCTTCGGCACCACGGTTCCACTGGCCTTCACAATGTGGTCCGCCGGAATCACCCCGCGCAGAGAGACCGTGGGATAAATATTCGTGCGCGGTCCGATAATCGTCCCCGGATTTAACACGGCATTACAGCCCACTTCAACCCAATCGCCCACCATTGCGCCAATTTTCCGCAGACCGGTTTCCAATGCGCCCTCTGCTGTTTTGATCGTGATATTTTGCCGATCCGCTTTGACATTAGACGTGATGGAGCCGGCCCCCATATGAGCGTGAAAGCCCAGGATGCTGTCGCCCACATAATTATAGTGCGGTGTTTCTACGTTATCAAACAATATCACATTTTTAAGTTCCGCCGAATTGCCGACCACGCAGTCCGCGCCCACCAGCGCCGACCCGCGGATAAAAGCCCCGTGACGCACCTGCGTGCGCGGTCCGATGATGGAGGGCGCGCCTAAAAATGCCGACGGCATCACCTCCGCTGTTTTATGCACCCAAACGTGCTCCGCACGTTCCTCATACAGCTCAGGGTTCAGATTTTTCCCCGTCGTCACAATCCAATCGGAAAGATCAGCCAAAGCCTCCCAAGGATAAGTCAGCCGTTCGAGGAAACCTTTTGCCATGGAATGCTCTAAATCAAACAAATCTTGAATTTTAATCATGATTGCTCCTCGTCTCTTCGGTAATGTCGCGTGTGACCCGGCCGCCCATTCTTTGCGGTCTTTTCATTCGGTGCGGCACGGTCGGCATTGAAAAGGCCAGTCGATGACTTTGTTCGCTGCCGCTTTAAAATATCTTTGGCAATGCGCGCCGCCTGATCATCCATTTGCTTCGCTCGCCGGACCTCATTCGTGCTGCCACTTGAAGCCGACATCCACCCCTCCGCTTCGGACTTCGCCCGCTCACGGACCTGTTTCCTGGCCCTTTCGACGGCGGCTTTCTGTTCTTTTCCGGGGCTTGCACCATATTGATTGACCACTGCATTAATTTGATCGACCGGTATGTAGCGTGTGTGGGCCGTCAATAAATCCCGTTCTTCGCTGGAAGCAAAAAGGGCCACGCCCAGCGCCATCCAGAACGTATTAAAATGCAATCTCATCAAATTCCGATCGATCATGGCATTCAAAGCCATAAAGGTCAGCACGATCAACAAATAGTATTCTTTTTGTTTCCAGATCTTCCAATAACCCCAGATCAGCACACCTTCGAAGGCTGCAGAAAGCAAAATCCCGTATTCCTGAAGTACCTGCAAATAAGCACTATCGATATAATTATATGTCGGACTGCTGGAACCGCCGGCAGTCGACATCGGAAAGGGCCTGGGAAACCATTTAATGCCCCGCGTTACGATTGACACGTGCCCTAATCGCAAACGTCCTGAAAGCCAGCCGTTAAGCGTAGCCAGCCAATGCACATTGGGATCGTAAATATACGCCAGGTAAATGCTCAGCACACCGAAAATCAACGTCGAAAAAACCATTATCCAGCCAAGCACATGCATATTTTCCAACAGCGATGACCGATGCTGCAACAAAAGCACTGTTGCCAGGGCAATACACACCAAAATGAATGGGTTGCGGGAGTCGGTGAAAATAAAGAGGAGAATATTGACGGCCAGCAATGTAATCAATGCCGCCTTCCCCAGCGAATTGCGTTTTAAATACACCAACAGCGCCGTAATATTAAACAATAGGGTTGGCGGCAATGACGGATAGGTAAAGCCCAAAAAATAACGGGTCCGATCCGGATAGCCCATGACATCGTTGGGAATCACTTTGAGCAAACTGCAAAAAATGACCAACCCCAGCATGATGGATGAAATCACAATCGTCATTTTGACAATTTTTTGAAACTCAATATCCCTCGCACTCAAAATAAAAGCAACAATCCAAGTGATCGGATTGGTCACCACATCACCGATTGAAAAATTAATCCAGACCAGAATGCCAAAAGCCAAACAAATCCCTAATCTTTCCTGATAAGCATAGGTTCGATTCAAAAACGCTTTTAACATTAGCAATAAAATAGCCAATGTCAAGAGTTTGTTAATGGGCCAATTGGGGAAAGTGGAGACAAACCGTGAATTGTTAAGAATAGAAATCACCAGATAAAGGCCGTATGCCACATAGAATAAATAATCGTTGATGTCATGATTGAGCCAATGAATTGCTTTTTCTTTCATGTCGGATGTTTTTTTGCCCCTTTTATGCTTTTCAAAAATTAAAGCGATCTATCCTAAAAGATTTAAGATCGCTTTGTTGTGCAACGTCCATTTAAAATTGTATAGCCACTACCATTTTTTGACAGAAGCCGTCAGTGATTCGATGGCATGCACCTTTGTCTTCTTGCCATTTTGAATCTTGTAATAAGTCGGTGCTCCGTCTTGATTGTTTACCAGCACGGCTTTGGCAATGCTGCTGTATTGAATGCCCGTACATTCGTCCTCGTCAGACGGCACATCCCCAACCATTTTAAAGATAAATGTCACAACCGGATCGGTTTTTCCTTTCTCGGTGACGGTAATCGTCGCTTGATGCGATGCCGACGCTTTAGCTTTGCTCACCGAAAACGTATCCGTGTTGAGAACCGATAGATTTTGTTTCACTTCTTTAGCCAACTGACTTTCTGCCACAGAGCCTTGGAACTGCAAAAAAATATTTTGATACAACGTATTCGTATAATAATTTTGAGCTGATGTCGTTGATGCACTCTGTGCGGATGCCGTTTTTTCAGACGTCTTTTTCCCGGTTGAACGACTTTTCTGTTGTCGCGGCTGACTGTCGCAAGCGCTGAGCAAGCCAATGCACACCATCGTTATCGCTAACGCAAAACCTAATCTTCTATGCTTTTGTAACATCAGCAGCCTCCATTCATTTAAGCTTCCGCATCCGAATAGCCCTGGGGATTTTTCTTCTGCCAGTTCCAGGAATCCCGACACATGTCTTCCAAAGATCGCTTCGCTTCCCACCCTAAAATCGTTTTGGTTTTATCCACATTAGCCCAGCATGCCGGCAAATCACCGGCTCGCCGTTCTCCGATCTGATAGGGCACGCGAATTCCGTTTGCCCGTTCAAACGTTTTGACCATTTCCAAAACCGAATAAGGCTTGCCGGTTCCAAGATTAAAGATTTCAACCCCGGGATGCTTCGCTGCGTACATCACCGCCTTGACATGGCCGTCTGCCAAGTCCATCACATGAATGTAGTCTCGGGTGCAGGTGCCGTCCGGGGTTTCGTAGTCATCGCCAAAAATGGTCAGACGTTCACGGCGCCCCACCGCCACTTGGGAGACATAGGGCATCAGGTTATTGGGAATACCCTGAGGATCCTCCCCGATTTCACCGGAAGGATGGGCCCCAATGGGATTAAAGTAGCGCAGCAAAACCACCGATAACGCCGAATCCGCTGCCGCCGCATCCTGCAAAATTTGCTCCATCATGGCTTTGGTCCAACCGTAGGGATTGGAGCAGCGTCCCCGGGGCATGGTTTCTTCGTAGGGCACCGGGTTTTCTTCGCCATAAACGGTTGCCGACGACGAAAATACTATTTGATGCACATCAGCTTCTTGCATGCATTCCAATAACGTTAAAGTTGTATCGATATTATTGCGATAATACGCAACCGGTTTGACGACTGATTCGCCGACAGCCTTCAGTCCGGCAAAATGAATCGCACAGTCCACTGCGTTTTCCTTCAGGGCTCGGCGCACCACCGCATGATCTTTAACGTCGCCCTGATAAAGGACTATCTTTTTCCCGGTGAGTTTCTCCACCCGCTTAATCGCCTCGGGGCTGCTGTTGCAAAAGTTATCGATCACCACGACCTGATGGCCTGCGTTCAAAAGCTGGACTGCCGTGTGAGAACCAATATATCCTGCGCCCCCGGCTAATAAAATTACCACGTCATTGCCTCCGTCTTTTTAAATTCGTATTATTTTAACAGTATAAATGAAAAAACTGTCACTTTTCTTATTTTTAAGCTGCTTTTTATGCCGCACGCTTCGATTGCCGCCCAATTTTTTTCTTTCTGCCGTGCCAAGGCATCAAGATGCGATACAGCACATATCCTAACAAAGCCCCAACGGTATTGTTAAACAAATCGTCATATTCAAACAGGCCGCATTTAAAGAGCCATTGCAATCCCTCGATGCTGAGCGAGCAGACAAATCCGAAGAGCACGGCCAGCACCACACCCCGTTTGCCGCGAACCAAGGGAAACATGAACCCCACGGGCACAAGCATCAACATGTTAAGCAGCACTTCTTTCACATAGTGCCAGCTGTGATCCACCAAGATTTTTCGGTATTCCCATAAAAAATCCGTATTCACATGTGCCACCGCATCCGATGTTCGCGTAAAAACCGTAGAACCAAACATCAGATATAAATAAATCACAAAAAAGACAGCCGCCAGACCCTGGCCAAAAGTAATCTTCTTTCGATGGTGCAAGACAATCAGAACAATCAATGTGACGATCAAAATGACCATTCCCAATCCGATCGTGCCGGGTGTCCAATTGGGCCGGTATCCCTCCCAAATATCTTCAGTTAAATTGCTCATATCCGTCTGATAAATCTTTGTTGAAAGGATCAACAACGCCCGGTTGAGCCATCGGGCAAGGGGCAAAAATACATTTACCAAAATACTTCACACTCCGTAATTGATTTATGACAAATTATACCCTGATTTCATTAAATGTTTCCAAAGTGACCATGTTCACTCTCACAACCTAATCTATAAAAAAAGAGCCGGCAGGCTCTTCTTATTTTCTTCAATTTTATTTCGCATTCTGACGCGTCGCCCAAAGCACGACCGCTAAGGCGCAAATCCCCTGAAGCAGCGCCATCACAAATCCCGGCTTAACATCCATATACCCCCCCTTAAACAGACAACCGCCGATGTAAATCATGATATCCGCCGTCCCCAGCGTCAGGATATTAGCAAAGATCAACCGGCCGCGATTGTACTGCTGGATTCTAAAAGCGCCATGAAAAAAGGCCAGATTTAAAAAAGCTGCCCAAAATATGATATTGACCAGCACATATCCCGGCCGAGAATAATAGGTAAACACCTGATAATTATAAAAGCGGTACCAGAAGAGTGCAAAAAGAATCGCGTTGCTTCCAACCAATAGAATTTGTGTGATCCACTGCTTCTTATCCTTCATTTTTTCCTCCCTAATTTGTGGATTTATTCTACCACAGATCAAAGCGATTTCACAGCGAAAAGAAAATATCACTTCAATCTTTACATTGGTAATTCATTTCATACACGATGATCCGTGATTACCTTCATACAAAAAAGAGCCATCTTTTATAAAGACAGCTCTTTTTAACCCTCGGCAATCTCTTTTAAAACGCCGCATAAGCCTTGTTCATATCAATATTGCCGCTAAGACCGCTGACCCTGCCGCTTGACGAATACTGCCAGATATCAATGTGGTTCCCATAGGATGGCTTGCTGCTTTCCGACCAGTGATAGGGATACTGTGCATACCAGATACGGTAATTTTTAATCCGGTTGTATTCAATCTTATTCTTCAGCCAGTTCTGATTCGCATAAAGCATCGGCGTATAACCTCTCGACTTGACCCGCTCGCAGAAAGCCACAATGTTTTTCGCCTGCTGTGTCTTGCTTAAATATTCAATGCGCTTATCTTCAACATCAATGCAAACCGGAAGCTGCAGCTTTTTCCCCGCAAGAAGGCTGACGGCATAATCGGCTTCTTCGCGTGCCTCCGCCTCGGTATCCGCATAGCTGTAAACATACACGCCTACCGGAATCCCATTTGCCTTTGTATTTTGATAATTATTGTTAAACTGCTTGTCCGCGGCGCCATTGCCCTTATGACCCCAGGCAATTCTCAGCATCGCGTATTTGATGCCGGCATTTTTGGCTTTTTTCCAATTTGCCTGGCTGATGTATCCCTGCCATTCCGACACGTCAACGCCTTTATCTCCAATGGAAACCGTTGATCCAAAACTATTTTTATCCGCTTTATTAATTGTAAATTTTTGAGCCCCTGTATTATTAGCGGTATAAAGCTGCACATTGGCATGATTATTCTTGCTGGCGCCATTAATGTCCATCACACGGGTCATCGACGATTCCGGCTTTAATAGATAGAGATTCCCCGATTTAACAACGATCCACCTCTGAGCTTTCGTCCCATTAGAAGTATAAATTTGAATATCTGTTGAATCCTTATCCGCCGCGCCCTTAACATCTAATGCCTTTGATGCATTAGTTAAGCTGACAATCGTATACGAATTATCTGCGTTCCGCTTGAAAGTCCAACCTTGATTTTTCGAGGTCATCCTATTCTGCTGATCAACTGTTGTCCCGTTAATCGTCACTGATTTACCGCTATTTGAATTGGTAATGCGAGCTGTAAATCCATCGCCCAAATTTTCTGCCTTAACCGCGTTAGTCACGCTTGTTTTCTCAATCAAAAAACCTTGCGCAGCAGAGCCATTTGAAGTGTAAAGCTGAGCTTTTGCTCCCTCATCTTTCGTCGCCCCCGAAATATCGAGCACACGCGTCAATGAAGAAGCCGGCTTTAAATTATAAACAGAACCATTTTTTTCTATAACCCATTTTTGTGCATTTGTATTATTTGAAGCGTAAGTTTGAATAATTGTTCCGTTTTTATCTATTGCCCCTTTAACATCCAAAGCTTTTCCAGATGCTGCATTCGTAATCGTATATGAGCCATCTTTGTAGGTAAAGCGCCAGAATTGCTGACTGATACCCCCGGCGTAGGTTTGTTGAGTAGCCGTAGACGTAGCGCTTTCTGCCACAACTTTACCGCTATTAATATTTGTCAATTTTGCCGTAAAATCATTTCCTAAATTGACCGATTCCATTTGACCGTCATCAGATGCACATTTTTCAATCGAAAACTTTTGAGCCCCCGATTTATTCATGGTATAAAGTTGAACATTTGTTCCTGCCTTTGAGCCATTACCGCTAATATCCATTGTGCGCGATCCGGAAATAGCCGGGCGCAGATAATAACTGCCGTCGCCGTGCTTAAGCAAATACCAGCGTTGTGCATTTGTATTATTGGCGGCATATGTTTGAATGTTCGCGCCGTTTCTATCTGCGCCGCCCGAAACATCCAAACATTTTCCGTTCAAAACATTAGTAATGGTGTAGGTTCCGGAGCCACGGCTGTAAACAAAACGCCATACTTGATCTTTGCCAATTTTGCGCGGCTGGACAACTGCATTGCTTCCATCAATTGAAAGCGCACGATTATTAGAGGTTAATCGCGCTGTGAAATTTCCCAAATCGCTGCTTTGAACGGAATGACTTACAACAACCTTAAAATTTTGAGCTTTCGTATTATTATCCTGATAAAGCTGAACATTTGTCCCGCTTTTATTAATTTCTCCGCCGACCACATCCATAACTCGAGCATTGGAACATGCCGGCTTTAAATTATAGGAACCATCTGTATTTAAAAGCAGCCGCCATTGCTGCGCTTTTGTTCCATTGTCATTATAAAGTTGAACATTACTTCCATTTTTATCCAAAGCACCCGAAACATCCAGAGCCTGACCATTCGATTTATTGATGATCTTATAATAGCCATTGTCTACAGGAATAAACTCCCAGTATTGATCTGTGCTGTATTCATTTTTTTCCAGAACGACCACATTGTTCTCATTTTTGGACACAGCCTGATCCCCTATCAGTATCTGCGCTGTAAACATTGAAGAACTCGGCACGTTAGATGCCTGCACGCTCCGGACCAACATCATCCCCGATAATAAAGATATCGTTATTGTTATAATGGCCAATAATTCAATTCTTTTTCTGAGTGCCATGCTCCCATCCCTTCTTAATCAAAATATTGCGTTATTATTTTTACTTATTTTTAAATTCCACTTTCAAATTGCCTTTAATTATAACGAAAAAATCCCTTTCGGTAAAGGGATTTTAAGGTTTTGATCGATTATTTGATTTCAGATCTTCATTTAATGCTTTGCGATATATTATTTGATCAATTTATATGATAATATTAATTTTCGCAATTATTTTAACCGAATGCGCGGTGATATTGTTCTCTGATATTTTTGTTTTCCATGATATCAAATTGCGTCAGGGTCGTTCCAATCACCTCTGCCCCCAAAATATCCAACCGCTGTTTCGCAGCAATCACCTCTTCTCGATTCGCACCGTATTGTTTAACAACCCACAAGACCGCATCCACCGCTTCCGCCAGGGTTGAGGCGTCCGCATAAGCGCCAATCGAGGGACCATCAACCAAAATATAATCATATTCCTTTGAAAGCGCTGATAACATCGCCTGCATTTTGACCGTTTCAATACGCATTTGCGCTTCTGTTCCAAGGGGCATGATCCAAAGCGCGCCTTTCTCCGCGATATATTGATCCCAGTCATAGCCGCCGGCAGCCAGCCAATTGGAAAGGCCCGGCTGATCATCCGGCACCGCCAAGCAAGCACCAACTTTCGGCGAATGGGTATTGCCATCTATCAGCAGCACTTTTTTCCCGGCTCGGCTCATAACCAAAGCCAGATTAATAGCGGTTGCCGTTTTGCCTTCTCTCGCAATGGCCGATGTGATCAGGATGCTTTTAACATTTTGTGTTTCTGCACGATGCATTACGTTCGCCGCCAGCGATCGGTATGCTTCTGCATAAACAGCTGGCTGCACGTGATCCATTCCAAGTTCGCTTAAAGGCGTGTGTTTATTATTTCCAAATTTAAAAAGGCCCATCTTCTTTTCCTTTATTTCTAATGCTTGATATCAAAACGTCTGGCACTGTCCATCGATGGAATCGTGCCTAAAACCGGCAGTTCGGTATCTTCCTCCAACAGCCCCTTCGAGCGATATGTGGTGTCGCGCAAAATCCGAAAAAGCACATAAAAAACAGACAGCACAAAGCCCAAACCGCCTGCTAATACCATCATTTTCTTAGTCGACGGCGAATGCCTTTCCGCAATATCGGCTTTCGTCATTTTAACGGATTCAACGGTATTTAAATTTTCCGGCAAGATCTTTTTTGCCGTTTGGCTCAGCGTCTGTCCCCCCATTTTGACGGATGCACGGTCGCTGCCAGACAATGTCAATTTCAACACATGGGTGTAAGCCGCGGTAGTATCTTCGTCATCCGCTTTAATTTTAACGGATAATGCACTTTTCTGAGCTGACTTGGTTAATCCACTATACGCCGGCTGCATCATACTTTTATTCTGCAATACAGCTTTGATGCTTTGTGCCTGAACGGCGGCCATCGTTCCCGGCTGATCGATGCCGTTGGGGGAATTGACAATCATCGTCATCTTGGCGCTATAGGAGGGCGTCTGCATCAGACGAGCGCCGCCGAAACCAAGCAGGACACAAACAAAGGTGATCAAAATAATCGCAGGAATATTATGTTTAAACGCTACCCACACATCCCGAATATCAATACTGACAGAACCTTCGTCCTGCACCAGATTATAATCTTCCATTTTGTCTCCTTTAACCAAAATATTTGATTCAATTATAACGGAATTCGGATGCTTTCGCAAGACGCGCTCTTACTTGTGAAGCCGGGCACAATGTGATAGAGTTACAACATCAATATCAATGGAAAAAGGAAGTCTTCAATGATTCAAAAACTCTACCAAAAATATCGCGAAATCATCAACTATTTGGTCGTCGGTGTTCTGACGACCATTGTCAGCCTCGGCGTGTATTATCTTTGCGTTGCCACTTTCCTCAATCCGGACAACGGCTTGCAGCTCCAAGCCGCCAATGTGATTTCTTGGATCGCCGCCGTAACTTTTGCCTACTTCACCAACCGCAAATATGTTTTTGCCAGCCGAAATCCCAACATGATGCGGGAGGCATTCGCTTTCTTTCTTTCTCGCGTCAGCACCTTATTGATGGACATGGGCGTGATGTTTTTAGCTGTAACCCTCAGCGGTATGAACGACAAAATCGCCAAACTCATCTCTCAGGTTGTTGTTACCATCGCTAATTATATTTTCAGTAAATTCTTCGTTTTTAAGAAAAAAAATTTTTAAAGGCACACAAAAAGGCGTTTGGAAAGGATTGTACCGACCTCCCAATCGTTAGATTTTGGTCTAACTTTTGGGGGTCACATCAGATCCAAGCGCCCTTTTAATCTTACCAATGCCGAAGATTTACAATAAACTGCCGCATCATCTGCGACGTATATGGATAAATTTGATTCTCTTTGAGATACACCGTTCGAAATCCCCAGATCGTCAGCAATAGCAAGCCCAGAAGCAGCGTCCAAACGATCTTTTCTTTTCCCTCGCTGATGCGAATCAGCCGCGCATATGCTACGCTTTTATACATCCCAAAGTACAGACTGATGCGATACAAGAAAAAGACGATAAGCCGCAGCTGAAAGATCACCACTTCTAAAACCAGCAGAAAAATATAAAAACTTCCCTCCGAAGGGCCTCGCGCATCATCAAAAGTCAAAAATGCATCGCGCTTGTGCAAGGATAAAATGATTCCCGGCAGCCAAAAAATGCAAATCATGAGGTTGGATTTGATCGTCGCCATTTTAAAGACATCGCTGAGATAAAGCTGGTATTTCGGCGGCAGCATTCCCCAGGCCAGAGCATGGGCCAGCAGCGGTTTGTAAAAAATCATCGCCAGCGCCACAACGCCGACAATGGCCACCTTGACCCAAATCCGCTCCCAACGCTTAAAAATCAGATAGAGCACCGGCAGTGCCACACCGATGACCGCCGTATAATGAAACAACACCGCCGCAGCAAAGGTTAATCCATAAGGCCAATATCTTTTCTCAAGGAAAAAGTGAAAGCCCCAGAAAAGAAAACCCATGGCAATGTATTGACGCATGAGGTTCAGACTATCCCCGTAAAACAAACATAAAAAACACAGCCAACCCATCGGCAGTGAAATTTCATCGCGATAGGCATAAAGTCCCGCCATGAATAATCCATTGATCAGCAGGCTAATCACAAAATAGAGCCAATGGGGATTGGCCGTCACCCGTGTGATCAGGAAATTGAGCAACACATAAAGCGGCTCCACGGTTTTGATCTGGGACTGAATCAGCCATTTCAGATCGTGATTTTGCAGGCACCAAAAAAACTGCGGATTGCCGTAATAATGAATGTCGGTGCCGATGGTGTCATCGCGAAGGGCAGCTAAAACAGCCGAGAGCACGGCTGCCAACAAAAGGATCATACCGCCTCGTATTTTATTCTTTTTTTTAAGCTGTTTTTCGCCAATCCAGCAAATCCCAAAGGATAAAGCAAAACAAAAAAGATAAATCATGAGCCATCCTTTTTAAAAAACTTTTCGATTTTTTTGAGGAACCAATAGCAACAACCACGGGCAACTGGCCGCTATGGGGGCATAATATCTAAAGCAATTATTAATCGGGGACATCATACACGTTCCGATCAATAAAACCAAGGCAATGCACGGAATTACCATAACCCATTTTCTTCTCCGAATTAAATCATAACATAATAAAATAATCAACCATGTATAAAACGCACAAACATCAGTGAGGCTTAATAGCGGTACTTTATCCCAACATTTAGAATAAGCGTCTAAAATTTCTCGTTCTTTTTGAAAACTTTTATTAGTATAAACATGATAATGTTTATCTGTTATGCCGCCCAACCAATTGAAAATAGTCATTCCTGAATTCCAGTTACCAGCGCCTGTAGGAAATTGGGGAATAAAGGCATAGTATCCAGAATTCAAACCAATGCCTGCTTCACAATACATTTTGGGATACTGCCTGGACATTTCAAACCAAAGCCTCAGATACTTTCTCCCGCTTCCTCGAAAATTATTTTTTATCGGATCCGAGCATATCGGATCATATCTTTTGTAAAAATCTTTTTTTTGAAAAAAATGTTCAACTTGCTTCCTGTATTTTAAAGGCAGCGTTTCATGATAATTTTTTACCGTTCGGGCTGTTTGTTGAAGCGGCAATGACATTGCCTCCTGTTTTTCAGACGGTTTTACCCCTGTATAATGAATATATTTCTGAAATCCCCAAAACACAATAAATGGCAAAACCAACAATAAAATAGCCCATGTTTTCTTTTTGTATAGAGCAAAAATTGCTAAGAAAAATACAGTCGGTAAAAGTGCATATACAAAATTATTCCGGAACAGACAGGACAGCAGCAAAGCAATTGCCGTCACTATTCCCTGTCGACAAGAAAATATATTCTTTTTTAAATTCATGGTTAATATTATCAGGTTCAATATTGCATAGCTAAACAAACCATATGCAAATGTATCTTTAAATGCATGTTTTGCATAGGCGCCCCAAACTGGGGTAATCGCAAAAAACAATAAGACTAATATGCACAAACTAAACCGGATACCATTTTGTTTAAGAATTTTAATGCCATGTGCCAACATCGCCGCCATCAGCACATCCCGGCAGAACACATATAGAAATAACCCCAAATTTTCATTATGAAGTTTCATTCCAATCTGATAAAACCAGGTGATAACTAAAGTGGAAAACCATGGATGATGATTGCTCGGCACTAAATGATCATATCCAAAATACGTACTCATTTGCCAAAATACATCGTTATCCGCACTGGCAGGATAGTACGAAATAATCCAAAGCAGCCAACACATCAATATAATGATAAAAGACATAAAAAAAAGATGACGTTCAAAAAATGTTCGCCATTTTGACATTGGAAATTTTTCTTCGGTATGCGCAAAAGACAAATCCCCGATATTTTCAATGAGGAATTCAGCTATCGCATAAAAAACCAATCCGTACCCAAAAGCCAAAAAAACGGTAAGCACAAACGCATTGTTAGAATTAAATGCCGGGATTTGGTCCCTGTAATACATCATTAGGCCGAAGGTATTAAAAAATCCAAACACCACACTTATACATGATAGCCCTGCCTTCACTCTTTGTCCCGTTTTAACGCGCCACTCAAAAAAGAGGTAAAAAAACAATGCCAACGCCAACGCAATCAATGCCCATTGCACACCATAACCATTGAAAGATTGTTCAATCTTTAAAATTTCTGCTGCTATCCGACTTTCTGACAATAAATCGAAAGATTTTGGTCCTGCATAATTAAATGAAAACACCATACTCGAATATATTCCGATCAGCAAAGCAAAAACGGCATGTTTTTGGTTAATCTTTTGCACAATTGTTATCCTTTCTTCTATATCCTATGGTAGCCATCTGAAGCAAATTCTTGATCTGTCGCAACAGATACTTCTTGTTTTTTCAGTAAAAACGGTAACGAAAAAATAATTGGCACAGCATAAACACTACAGACCATATAACGTGGCAATATCACTGGCCCCACCGATAAAGTTAACGTTGTGAGCAAAACGGGAATCAAAGCGATCAAAATATTCCATCGGCGCGATCGAATTGCATAAAAAACCAAAGCAAAAGGAAGCCACGTTGCGAATAAAACTTTTGAAAACAAAACTGCCGCAGCGTTTTCAACATGGAGCAACATCATGTCAAATGCATCGGCCCATCGTTGAACCTTAATACTGCGATATGCGCGTTTAAAAATCTGATGTACCTGTGATATGGATGCTTTTCCATTACTCCACCGCGCATAAATTTTTTCAGATGCATAACCTCCGTTTTGATTCGGCAGATTGTTTCGGTAATAAATCAGGCTTTCATCTCCTTGGCAGGTTGCGTCAACACTTAAAAGGCCATAGTCATTCGCCGCTAAAGATAAGCAAAACGTTTTGGGAAATCTCGTCCATGCTTTAAGATACCATTTTATAAAATTCATTCTATCCGTATTCGATGCATTCTTTTTCCAATGCGACTTTGTCGCATCTGCTCGGAGCGGATTGTAATCTTGTGCCATTGCTCTCGGTTTTTGATAAACACCCTGAATGATCTGCCAATCATTTTCAGAAAGTGCCTTCGGCTCTCTTTGGATTAAGCACGCGACCTGCTGTGAGGGAATAGATAACATCTCTTTTTGCTCTCCTGAAGCGACACCCCACATGGGCAGTACTACATGACTCCACAAACCGCAGAAAAAAACCAGATAAAAAAACATAATCCATAGAATCCGTCTGTGTCCATTGTTGCAATAACAAAATACGCCAAACAATGAAACCACTACAATATAGATACCCACTTTTTTAGTAAGTGCCATTAAAAATAATAATATCAGTAAGATGCCGCAAAATCGCAATGACTTTAAAACGGCGCCTCGGCTCCGAACACATTCAATCACAGATAGGAAAAACAGCACAAAAATCCAGCCGTTCAGCATATCCTTTGCCATGGTTTGTGCGAAGAGTGGAATAACCGGAAAAAGAGCATAAAAAAATGTTGCCGTTCTAATGACTCGCGGTCGAACCCCATGTGCCTTTATATAACACAAAAAAAGAGAAAAGGCAGCAGCTGTCGCAGCCATCTGCAGCCATGCATATATCGCAACAGACCAGAGATTAGAACCTAAAAAATCACCAATTCTCCAAAATTTGTAGAACAGCATTGTGTCAAACCACGGGTGATGATCCGAAGCCGCCATTAAACCATAAGGCTGGAGAATCTGCCAAAATGTGTCCGGGTCAAGATTGCCAGGGAAGCGCATTAACCAATATGGCAGCCATGCCAGTAAAAAAAGAAACCAATAATGAAAGAAAAAAACTTTTAAAGTTTCTAACAATGAAGTCTGAATGAACAATCTTTGTGTCTGGGAACGCTCAATATATAAAAAGCACTTTTTTAATAAAAAATAACCCAAAACAAAAAACAACAAGCCAATAAAGAGGAGTCCCCCCATCCCTGATCCATCAAAAAATCTATTTCGAGTAATCAGCCGATCATTCGCAAGCATCCCCAAACAATACAGCAGATCAAAAAAGATCGCACCAAAGACTGCTGTTCGATCAATAGAAAACTTTTGTATCCATACGGATACCTGTTTTTTCATTTAAATATTTCCTTATCCTTTCATCTGTTCATTATATTTCTTTAGTTGGCTTTTACTTTTCTTTTTCCAATCGATTTAAGGTCATTTCAAACTGGCGGCGATCATTTTTCGCCTCATTGGATAAAATCAGACCGGCAAACAACGACTGCAATGCTGCAATCATGGCAAAGCCCGAAACAATTAACGTCGGAAAACGGAGCACTACTCCCGATTTCAAATATTCTCCCAGCACTGGGAAGAAAAGAATTGCCGCCAAAGCAGCCAAAATTGCTGCAAAAATACCAAAGAAACCCATGGGCTTATAATTTTTATATAATTTCACGATCGTTCCCAACACCTTGATTCCATCCGAATAGGTGCTGAGCTTCGACTCAGAGCCCTCCGGCCGATCACGGTATTCAATAATTTCATTTTCAATTTGCAGATGATTGTTAACCGCATGAATGGTCATCTCTGTTTCGATCTCAAATCCTTCAGACAATACCGGAAAGGATTTAACAAAATTATAACTAAAAGCGCGCATTCCGGTCATAATATCCTGAATATCACACCCAAACAATCGATTAATGCTGCTGCGAACAATCGAATTGCCAAAATTATGAAAAGGCCGTTTATTCTCTGCAAAATATGTGGATGAAAGGCGATCGCCCACCACCATATCCGCCTGATGGTTTAATACTTTTTCCACCATTGGAACAGCAGACTCCATAGGATAGGTATCATCTCCATCAACCATGACATAACACCGGGCATCAATTTCCCGAAACATCCGCCGAATCACATTTCCCTTGCCTTGCTGATATTCATAATGCACCACTGCACCGGCACGCTCTGCCAAAACCGCCGTCTGATCTGATGAATTGTTATCATAGACATAAATCACGGCATCGGGGAGCGCAACCTTTGCATCTGCCACTACTTTTTCGATTGTCTTCTCCTCGTTGTAACAAGGAATTAATACTGCAATTTGATCCATCCTTTTTCCTTTGTCTTTTAATCTCACGATCCGCCATTTTACGGTAGTAAACTATCCATTAAACAAACTTTTCTCAATACATTTACGATTATAACGACTATTCCTAAAATAAGCAAAGGGACAATCAATCGAAATAAAAGCGAATATGAATTAAATCCCAAAACTTTTACGATCACCTGCAGCACATACCAATGAAGCAAATACAGGCTAAAAGTGTATTTCGATAATACTTCTACTATTTTATTAACACCTTTATGCGCCATCCATTTTGTGCCCGCATAGCGAAAAAAGACGAATACGGCAATCGAGTATAAAACACAGGGCACATTCACATAACCTTTATAGGTCGATACGATCTGCCCGGCAGGCATTGATAGCTGGTATGTTCCGATGATGTGCATCAAAAGACCGATGAGCCCTAAACCATAAATACCGAATCGCCATCGTCTGGGAATTTCAATCCGCGTCAACAGGTATCCCAACATAATGTATATCAGATATCCGGCCCCCACGCCGACAGAAAAAGTGCCCACATCTTTTGCGCCATAAAGCGACAAAGCAAAAGGCAATAAAACATTTAAAAAGAATGCTGCAATCGCAAGGAATGAAAATAATTTTATTCTTCGCTCCTTGGGAACCGCCGCAAACAATGGCAGGCACAAATAAATCGAAAACAGCGGCACAAAAAACCAGTAAATTGCAACAAGCTTTCCCGTCAACAGTCCTTTAACAATAAAAGTGATTCCCACGCCGGCAGGATCAATGGATTTGAGGATAAAAATTTGGAATAAAAGGCCAAAAATGCTCCAAAAAAGATACGGAATAACGGTCTTATGGATTCGCTTTTTCGCATAGGTTTTTAAATCATAACGCTCATAAAAATCCATCAACGTCGCACCTGAGATCATAAAGAAAACAGGCACTGCAAAATAAAACACACATTCAATGATATTGGCCGATGGCCAATATCCTGCTGTTTTGCTAAACTGCCAAAAACAACCATTTATATGCAGATAAACGACTCCTATGGCTGATATCACGCTGGCAAAACTAATATAACTTATATCTTTTGGTTTTTCCATACTATTAATTTCTCATTATTTTTACCTATTCAAATAAACCGATATCAAATCTCGGATATAGGATCGAAATCCGAAATAATATTTTTGATAACTCATCAGCTTCAAATAAATTATTGGATTCCTTCCTTGGGCAAATTGCAGCCTCAATTGCCATGTCTTCATCATTTTATTCAGATTGAGAAGTTTATTTTGGTTATTTTCTGCTTCTAACATATTTTTCGTAAAAGCAATAAGCCGTTCTGTCAAACGAATATAATATTCCATTTGATCTATTAACCAACTTCTATCCCTTCTCCTCATGGACAGAACGCTATCGGCATGACGACGATATTTAATTGTCTTTCGTTCGAAATGGTATAGGCCATCCATAATACACGCAACGCGCCAAAAAAAGGCATCATGTGCATCTTCGTTTTTATCCCAATAATCCACAATATATTTTTTCATACCCTTGCGGATGCAATAAGTACAACCTGGGCGTTTTACATAGATAAAGGAAGCATTCATTGGAATCAATGTTACTGCATTGCTGTCGTTCATCGCATTCCTTAAACTTCTATGATCTCGCCCCGATCGATCATCCATATAAAAAATATCATAATCGGAAACAAGACATTGAATTCTCTCATTTTCCTCCATTACGTGCGTCATTGAAGCAATTTTATCCGGATACCAAATATCATCCTGATCGCAAGGAAAAATAAAATCGGCATCTGTGCTTTGAATCAATGACATAAAATTTTGTCTCCATCCACGGTTTGTTTCATTTATTTTAATAGACCAATTTAATAAATGATGCTCTTGGATATATTGTTCAATAATCGAAACTGTGTCATCATCTGAGCCATCATCGGAAATCAGAACTTCATCAGGTGACATTGTCTGGTCTTTCAATGAATCTAATAGTGGCAGAATGTATTTTTCTCCATTGTACGTTGACAGGACAATTGCCGTTTTCATTTTCAAAACTCCTTGCATACTTCTCCACATCAGCTTTCAGATTATTTGATGACGCAAATGAATTCCAAAAGGCAAGACAAGACAAATTTGACGATTATTCCAGCTTGACAAATACTAATCAATCTTGTTTAGTGATTATTTTCTGTCGTGTTCGTAATTCTTTTGATTATTTGATGTATCCATACCATCTTGCATATATAAATTAATGCTATCATTTTGTTATCGAAGTTGATAACACTCACTCCGTAACTATGGATAATAGCTACACTATGTAATTATATTAACTAACTGGACTGCCAGTAATCCTTGAGTTCTTAATTCGCTTTTCATTCTCTGTAAAAAACTGGCATTGAAGTTCTAAATAGTTACATAACTTTTCCCAAGTAACATTAGCGTCAGAAAGCGCAGGTGGATACACACAAATTGTCATTTTTCTGGCTACAAATTCATCTTGTGATTTTGTAGCAAAAGAGAAAATCGTTTCATGAACTACATCTTCAAATGTTCCATCACATAATCCTGCTCGTCCTGTTCCAATTACAGGTATTGTTATAGGTTCAGTATGTCCTTCCTTTGATAGATATTCCCATAACCCAACAAGTGCCTTCGCCATATTTTGCATAGTTACATTTTGCGGCTTTCCAGTTTTACTAACATCTGCAACAGCGAGAAAATAGTAATGCTGCCTCTTATAAGTAATTTTAGCAACTGTCCCTATCTCATACCTATTCTTATTTGTTTTTCTTCTATCTTCCAAAACTTTATAATTAGTGTAGTTTTCATCAAGCGAGTTTTTTATATCCTTATCTAATTCCGAAAAATCAACACCGTATATATTTTTTGAAACTGTCCTTGCAAACTTTGCTCGCTGATAAAGTCTCCGCTCATAGTTGTATCAAAAGTCGTATTTGTTGGAATCACGATTGCAGACTCTTTTATATTCAACAAATTCGCCATCTTCAGAGATATAATAGTATCTTTTTCACCCAAATATGCTGTTTTTTCCGCCTTTTCTTTACGTAATAACAATACAAGCATTGCTAAAATTACCAAAAATCCTAAAATGTGATTTCTAAATATACCAATTAGCATTTGAGTTTTGAATGCAGCTTGCTCTATTTCACAAAATGTAAAATAACCACCAACTAAGGCAAAGAAAGTCGAAATATATTCTAACGGCTTTTTGAAAAAAGGCAAAAGAAATTGGACATAAATTTTAGTACATGCCAAGTTTTTCATAAACATTTTCTTTATAGTAATATGCTCCTGTTTTTCCTTCTTTACGGCATTTTTCATCAAATTCTGGCCAATTTTCCAAAGCATACTGTAATATCTTAGCGTTAAAACTAATATGTACAGCTAAATTATCTCTCATTAAAGCAGGGCAACGATTTTGATCTTCACTCCTCTTTCCATTTAAATTAACAACAATGCAAGGAATTTTTCTTTTGATTGCTTGTTCGATTTCCCACCTCACATATTTATACATATATTTTGTATGTTCTCCTACCAAAAGTACAAATACCTTTGTCTTCCTGAATCTCTCTTGAAGTCCTGCTTTTATAGATGCCTCACTCTTATCGTAAATATTATTTATGTCATGAGCATCATAAAAATTAAAGGATGTATAGTCGCTTTGTTTCCAAGCTTTCATTAAATAATAATACCTTAAATCATTATCCGCATCCATTGAAACGTATACTTTATTTTTATATGCCATCTTAATCACTTCTCCTTGACACTTTTATTTGTTGAATCCTTTATAACTTCCAAACCCATATACTGTCATTGCAATAGTCATGTCTTCCAATTCAATGTTTTACTGTTTCGCTATTTCTCTTAATTCACCAATAGTCGCAAACTCAAAATTTCTCATTGACGTTTTCTCAATCAACTTTTTTATTTTTCCACACTTTTCCTATGATGACTTGCAGCATTTCCCTCGCCAGCGGCTCTTTCATAACAAACATCGCCGCCGCATACACCCCCATAAACAGTACAGCTGAAATAACCAATGTCACAAAATTACCGAATCCCAATCGCGACACCCATAAGCTGGCTGCCGAACCCAATGCCAAGGCGATCGCAATTTTATAATACTGGATCTGCTTAAACAGCGGTGCCACTTCTTTGCGCAGCGCCCAAAATTGCACGATCAGCACCATGAGCTCCGCCGCGACTGTTCCGATGGCCGCCCCGGATGATGCCATTTTCGGGATCAGCAGCCAGTTAACCACCAAGTCAACGAGTGCTCCCGCAATTTCCGAATAAAGCACCACTTTTTCTTTACCCAGGGGTACGAGCATCTGCAAACCCAAAATATTGGTCAGCCCGATAAACAGCAGCGTCGGCATAATCAATTGCATCGGTTCGATTGCGCCGCCATAGGCACTCCCGGAAAGCAAAAAAATCCCCTGCCGTGCGAAGAAGATAAAATACAGCATCAACGGTGTCGCAATAATAAACACAAAATTCAGCGCCTTCGCCGCGATGCGCTTGAATTCGGCCATTTCACCGTTCTTTACATAATAAGAGGCCCGGGGCAAAAGCACCGTGCCTAACGACGTCACGACGCTGACCAAAATCGTTTTAATTCTAACTGCCGCATTATAATAGCCCACATCGGTATCGGTCTTCATAAACTTTAGCATGACCGTGTCCAAATTGGTATAGATCGTCGTAGCCACCGCCATCGCAAAGAAAACGAACACTGCTTTTAAATGTCTCTTAAGTCGATAGCTGCCCACCGGCCTAAAATAAATATACCGGCGCGCATTGATAAAATTGAGCAACTGCGAAGCCGATGCCGCAAAAATAGAGATGCCGCCGTAAATCACATAATCACTTTTGACATGAATAAAGGCAAACATCCCGATGAGCGCGATAAATTTAAAAATAATAGAACGCACAGTAATATAAGTGTACTGCTCCAGCCCTTTATACATCCATTCGATGCCGATACACTGAAAAATAATATTAAGGGAGACAATCAGATAAAGGGTGCGGTCTCCCTGCAGACGCGGCACAACGGCAAGGGCGCCAAACAAAATGCCGTAAGAAATAATACTCATCAACAAATTGATGAAGAAAAGCTCATGCACAACACGCGTCAACGCCATTTTGTCGTCGCGCACCTGCGCACATTTGCGGATCCCATAGGTCGGAATCCCGAGCTGGGCAAACATGGTGAAGTACATAATTAATGACGTGGCGAAAGCCACTTTTCCGGTTCCCGCCGGCAAAAGAATCCGCGAGACATAGGGAAAGGTAATCAGCGGAAAAATGAACTGCGACATCATCAAAATCGCATTCATCAGAAAATTCTTCTTGATTGATTTTTGTTTAGGCATTCATTTCTCCATCTAACAACGGTTGATTACCCTGTTGTCCGCTTTCTTCTTGTCGAAAGTTCGGAACGCGTTTCCATTTTTTGATAGATTTTCCAGAAAAAATCATTAATGGGAAGGGATTGAAGGCAAAATTCATCAGTCTCGGTTCTGTCAACGCAAAAACCAAAACAAACAAATAAACAAAAACGAGATAATAATCTTGCTGGCGAATCGCCTTGTAAATACCATAAGTATACATTGCGACCACAACTGCAATCACTAACACCCCATAATTAAGCGCCAATTGCAGATATGAGGAGTCAACGTAGTTATATTGCGAATCTGCCAACATCGGATGCTTAATGCTATACCCCATCCATTTGATCGGTTGTCCAAAAAATGTAAAGCCATATGATTTGATCGCCTGATGTCCCAGCATGAGTCGATTGGATAACAGTTTATTCACTGTGGCAAAGGTATGCTGATTCTGATTAAAATAAATGGCCGAAACAAACGCTAAAATACATAAAACCGTCGGTATCAATAGATAGATTCCCTTCAGCTTTGACAATTTTCTCCAGCGTCTGCGGTTGAGATTTTGAATGGAAAAAAAGATCAAAAAAAGCGTTGACAGCATAAATGCCATTCGCGTATCCGTCAGCTGATAAAATAAAATGTTGATGGCTTCAAGAAAAATTGCTTCGCCGACGCCGAATTTTTCTTTTCTGAGATAAATGTATCCCAACATAAAATAAAAATATAAAATGGGTCCTGTTGTTGTCCATGAAAAGCCCAAGCCATGGCGAATACGATCACTATTCCTGCCGAAAAGATGGTCTTCCATGATGCCGATTTGACTTAGAAGAACAACAATCGCTAAAAAAAATCCTTGTATGCGGATTGTTAAACGCATTATTTTACGCTTGTCAATATTGATAGATGCAAATAATACCAATAAATATAATAATAACGTTTTGTTCGTAGATGAAATGCAACTGATTATAAAAATCAAAAAATAAATATTAAAATAAAAGTCTTATTCTTTTTATCTTTGTTCTGCATATCTCCGCGCAACAAATTAAATAAGCAAGGTAGCGCAACCCTTTGGCAAGCACGACCAAATACTTTATTCCCTGCAATGTCGTCGCACCGATTAAAAGAGAAAGCAGAAACAGAATCCATGCCGAAAAAAATAAAATTTCTGATTTGTTAAATCGATATGTCTTCTTTAGCATCTAAATCTCTTTTAAAAACTTTTCATTATCTGTTTGCATACTCTTAATTAGCCTGTCGAAAGCATCCTTTAAATCAATTTGAGGTCTCCAACCCAAATTTTCTAATTTTTCCGTTGATAAATTCATATGCAATGTTGGTGCATATCCGAAATTTGAAATTTTTTCTTCCTTAATTTTTACTTTAATACAATTTTTTGAATTGTTCTTGGCAACTAATTTTGCCATTTCAAAGATAGAACAATATGTATTCGCATTCGCAGCGTTATACGCTTCGCCTGTTTTTCCAAAGAAAAGAACCATAAAAATAGCGGTCACCGCATCTGCTATATAAAGATAGGATCTTTTTGTCTCTCCTTTTGTGTGAAGCACAATATCTTTTCCTTCAATAGCGCATCTGGCAAATTCAGCAAAAACACGACCATCACAATAATTTCCCCCTGGACCAAATGTCTGTGTTAACCTAACAACTTTAATTGGTATCCCAAATTCTTGTGAATAAGCAACGCACAAATTTTCGCACATTCTTTTACTTTCGGGATAACAAGAGCGAATAGCCATTGTATTAATATCAGTCGGATGATCTTCTCTTACTAACTCATCTGTCTGTGGTGTCCCATAAACCTCCATACTTGATAAATAGACGAAACTCTGAACCGGATTGGCTTTCGCAAATTTTAAAACGTTTTGTGTTCCTTTTAAAGCCGTTTCTATTGTTTTTATTGGTTGATCAATAAAATTTTTGCTCGCCGTCTGGCTCGCTGCATGAATCACAAAATTAACATTTATGTTCTTCGGTCTTAAATCTCGTATATCTGAAACATAAAATTTAAGAGTGTCGTCTTCCTCTCCAAAAATGTGATGTGCTTTATTTAAATCTCTAACTATTGCAACAATGTTTATTTTCTGATCAGAATATTGATTAAAAAAAAGAAGACTTTTTACTAAGGACTGTCCTATAAGCCCCGTTGCACCGGTTATCGCAATCGTTTTGCCGGCTAAAATTGAAAAATCTATTTTATTATTAATGTAATTTAAATCTTCCATCAAAACTTTTTCCATCGTATTATTTCCTATTAATCTTGTGGAACCCATCCCGGTTTATATAATGCGTGTATACCCATATTATCATTTTTTGCATCATGATAGGCTTCTCTAAACATTTTTTTTAGAATAGCTGGATTTGAAGATAAGATAGAAATATCGCTCAAATACCTCCTCATGTATCGTAATATGAAATATCTTTTAGGAAAATTATACTTGATCATTAACAGATCGTTCCGTTTTTTATAATACCGTCCCCAATCGACAACGTTGGGATTGTGAGGCGGCGTATCGTGATCGACAATGCTATTGGGAACACATATAATTTTCCCGTACCGCCCCAAACGAATGGCATGCTCCTGATCATCGCAGTAAATAAAAAATTCTTTGCGATCAAGCCCAACCTTTTTCAAAGCATCCGTTTTTATCATGGTTCCAACATAAGAAAAAATATCTATCGGAAATGCCTTTTGTTGATATTCTTCAATGGCCGATGAATATATTTTCACTTTAAACTTGGTAATCTTTAAATGATGCCGATGCGCTGCATGAATTTTCCCATCATTGTAGATTGCCGCACAAAGGGAGACGATTTTGTTTTGTTCCTCAACAGATAAACCGGAATAATAATCCGATAAAACCTTTAATGCTTCTGCCCTTGGATACGCATCGTCATCTGAAACCCATATCCAATCCGTTTGCAGATTTTCCACGGCATAACGCATGCCTTCATAAAATCCACCGGCTCCGCCCGTGTTCGTGCTTAACCGGAGCACGTGTTTTTCATATTTATCTTCGATTTTTTTCCACTGCTCTAAAAATTCCCGTGTTCCATCCGTGCTGCAATTGTCAACTACTATCAAATGTTTAGGCAAATAAGTTTGCCTTTGATATTTCTTCAGGGCAACCTTAAGTTTCTCAAGCCGGTTAAATGTCACTAAAACTATTGCAATGTTCATTCTATTTTTCACCATCATTATCAACCAAGAATTTGTCTATTTTCTCTCGCATCAGAAATTGCCCGGAATGTATAAAAATCTTCAGGCGTCGTTATCTTTATATTTTCATAACTGCCTTCAACAATACATATTTCCTGTCCATAATTTTTCATCAATGTACAAGAATCAATTGCATTGACATATCCGTCGGCCAGAGCCTGTTCTTCGACGGTCAAAATTTTATCCAGCAAAAAGCTTTGAGGCGCCTTCGCTATAAATGACTGACTGCGCGGAACAACATCCCCTACTTTTTGGTTTCCTTCACATAAAATAACCGTCTCTTTAACCGGCGAGCATGTAACTGCCGAGCCGTTTTTTTCGACTCCTCTGATGTTTTTAGTAATCGTTTCGCTATCGATCAAAGGCCTTACACCATCATGAATCAAAACGATATTTCCTTTTCGACCAAACATTTCGGCAGCACATCTAAGACCATTGTAAATAGACAATTGTCCGGTTTTTCCTCCGGGAACAATTTTTTTTATCTTATCCAATCGATAATGATAAGCCAACTCCTCCATATATGTTATCCAAGCTTCAATACAAACGACGACGACGGCATCAATTTCCGAATGCCTTTGGAAGTGTTCAATTGTATGGACAATAATTGGCTTGCCATGAACCATCAAAAATTGCTTAGGCCGGTCTTTCGAGTTCATTCGCTTTCCAGCCCCGCCGGCAAAAATAACAGCGATATTCAATTATATCTCCTCACCATCTTCAAACCAAACTTCCATATTGTGTGTTGTCCTTTTTTCTTTCGGAGGCAGTTTCATGTAATCGCCGTACAATCCGGTTAAATAAGTTTCCCAGCAGGACATCGTCTGAAATGAATAACCTTCAAAATTAACATTGTACGGTATTTCATATTCACTTTTATTAACACACTCTCCGAGGCCGTATAATCCCCATGTCACAGCACCGACTTTTTCGGTTTCTTCATAGGGATAGCGTTGAGCCATCTCGACAATCTTTTCTCCAGATTTTTGAGCGGGATATATTTTTTTAATCAATGCTATGTATGCCGGCTTGAGGATACGTTTAACAAAATTCTTCCCTTCAGAGGGAACCGCCATATTTAACATAAGATATTTTCGATATCTGCCAATTGTTTTATATATCTTTTTTACTTCATTATTATCTTCAGGCAATCCATCATAAGGAAAAATATCAATCCATATTCCTGTATCATCACGATGCTTAAAATACTGTGTTTGATAATGGGTTCGCTTGTCAAAAATCTTCATATAAGGTAACGTAAAATTCCCATCTTCAAAACAAATCATTTGGAGATGCCTCGGCAATTTATCTTTTTGATGCAAGACGAAAATCAATCTATTATAATCAGGTCTTGGCATACAAACATCGATATCATCATCCCATGGAATAAATCCCTGATGCCGAATCGCTCCTAATAAAGTTCCTCCACTTAAATAAAGTTTGATATTTTCTTCATCGCAAATTTTTTTTAAAATTAATAATATGTCTAGTCCTATCTTCTGAATCTCTTGTAAATTAAGTTCTTTCATATTTTAATATATAAATTTAAAAACTGATGCACCGTATCTTCAATACTAAATTGTTTCTTTCTTATCTCATCACTCGTATCCTGCCGCTCTATCCGGACAAATTTTTTTACATTATTTACCCATAATCCAAGTGATTCGTTATTTATCGGCAAAAACGATACATTTTCTGTCAGCTTAGCTTCCCGTGTTACCTGATCCGAAAAAATCACCGGCAATCCAGACGCTTGCGCCTCAACACCAACAATCGGCAAACCTTCAAAATGAGATGGTAAAAGAAAAATATCCATTGCTTGAAAAAGTTGATTCACACGTTGACTCGAACCATAAAAAATAACATCTTTTTTTAAATTCTTTTGAGCCACCAGCGTTTCAATTTCACTCTTTGAATCACCTTCCCCAATTAACAATAGCTTCGCATTGGGAATATGTTTCTTCACTCGTTCAAAAATCTCAATAAGATAAGGATGATTTTTTTGAAAGGCAAAACGGCCGACATGTCCAATCACGCATGCGTTTTGAAGTCCCATTTCTTTTCTAATTGCCAATCTAACAACTTCGTCGTATTTAAATTTTCCTAAATCCACTCCGTTATTAATGAGTAAAACACGACCTGGATAAATATTGGGAAACATCCATTGTCTAGCCAGCCCTGAACAAGCAACAAATTTAGTTCCGATATTCTTTAACTTTTTCCTAAAAAATTTATGAATACACTCTTTGAATTGTCTATGAGAACCGTCAACACCGGCAGCATGCGAATGCAAAACAATATTTTTAATACCCGCTGCCTTTGCAGCTTTTCCTGCAACCCATAACTTATTGGACACATCTGAATGAATATGCACAAAATCATATTTTTGGTTTTGCATTAAATTCTTTAAATTTTTATAAATATGATATTGTTTTACAATTTTATTTCCCGCATGGCCTACATAGTGAACCGTTGTTCCCCACTTTTTTAAATAATCAAGATTCTCTTGCTTTTCAAAAGGTTCCTGACACGCAATATCAATCTGAAGTGATTTTGGCTTATTTTCAATAACATTTTTAACTAAAGAATAAACGCCGCCATTTCCGATATCATCAACATTTATTTCGAGTACTTTTGTCATTCCGTTTCACTCTGATCCACAAATTCTATTGGTGGGTAAAATTTAAATCCCTCACGAAACGAAGTTAAAATGATTTTTAATTTCTCTTTCTTTGCATCTTTTGCTTTGAAAAAAACCCTAAAAAGATGAAGTAATGTTCTTATGTATAAATAACAATAACCTTTAAACCCTTCACGTCGATATAGAACCACTTCGTTACGATACATATATCGATAACGCCACAAACGATCTTCTGAGTCTTGCTCGATACCGACTTTTGAATTGCTTCCCATCTTGTGAATAACTTGACTTGCCGGAACTGCATAACAAGGCATCTTTAAAGATATTCGGCGGGAATATTCTAAATCATCCGACCAAATAAAAAATTCTTTAATAGGTAGGCCAACCTTTTTTATAACTTCGGCTTTTATAAAAAACGAAACAAACGTCGCCATCGTTATGGGAACCTGTTGAGATTTAAAATCTTCAAGTTTCCCATGCATACTGATTCTTTGTCGATTCATATTGCAAATAGAACCATCTGTCCAGTACGCAATTCCTGACAAAAAACCATATTCACCTTGAAGGCGTTGATCGGCAAGCATCAGCTGATAAAGCGCATCTGATTTGACATAAGTATCATCATCCATGATCCACACATAGTCATATCCCATCTGTACGGCCTTTTCCATACCAACGCGAAAACCACCGGCACCACCGAGATTCTCTCCTGTATTGTAATAAATTATCTTTTTTGTTTCTATTAAATCATTAATGAATTCATGGGTTCCATCTGTACTGGCATTATCAACCAAGAGGATATCGCAAAACGCATGATCCATTTTCAGCAAATGTTCAAGACATCCTCTAAGCATCTTTTTTCTATTGAAAGTCACAACTACTGCAACGATCTTATTTTTCTCTCCCACTCAAAAACTCCCTTCATAACGCCTGTGAAAAAACTTCGCTCTTAAAAAAGACGTTCCTTTCTTCCACCAATTCGTTTTCTCCATATTGGCATAAGGCAATTCTTTCACATCCGAGGACTGCAGCACGCCAATTTCCAGCTGACCATCCAGCCACACATTGAGCAAAATCTCAGAGACGCGCCCATAAAATCGCCCTTGAAAGGCATCGAGTTTTGAATCGTCAATCCGATTTTCCAGTTCCTCCAAAATCGCAAAAAGCCAGGTGCAATAAGCATCTGTTAAATCCCGGCGCATAATCATCATATTAAACATATAACCATAGCGCTGTGCCGCCACCCGATCATAAGCGGCCAAATAATCCCGATAATGTTCGGCAATAATCTCACGCGTGACATCCAGCTGCTCTGCATAATGGGTGTGTGCATAATGCGAATAGAGTGTCTCGATATAATAATGTCGCTTTTTCGGCACAAACACCGGGTACCGGTCCAGCATCGGCGCGAGTTTTTCATAAGTCAACACCGACTCAAAAGGATTCTTTTTTTTGCTTCCGTCCGTAAAATGCCTGCGATAATGCACCAGGCCGATAAAATCACAGTCCAGATGTTTCCACGCCCAATAAAGTCCGGTCAACTCACAATAGGCCGAATTTTTTTCTGAAATATTATCGCCGAAATTATCCTTAGTGTATCCCAGATCCAGCGGGTTGCCGCCGGCATCGGTTTTCCCTTCCGCCCCGACATGAACCGGCAGATACATGGGGTCTTCCGGCATCGGGTAAGCCTTGTGCGCCGCCACAATAATCTGAATGCGCCGTGCAATGGTCTTGTCTTCCGTCATCTATTCTGCTCCTTTTGCACTGAACACAACACGAATCGTCTTGAGAATCAATTTAAAATCCAAACTCAGCTTCCAATTTTCAATATAATAGGCATCCAAACGCACGACCTCTTCAAAATCCGTGATGTCCGAGCGCCCGGAAGCCTGCCACATCCCGGTTAATCCCGGCTTGGCTGCCAAGCGCTTCAGGTGATGCATATCGTATTGCTTATACTCGTCCATGGTCGGGGGGCGCGTCCCCACCAGTGACATGTCGCCCTTAAGCACATTCAAAAACTGCGGCAGCTCATCGATGCTGGCCTTGCGCAAAAAATGCCCGATGGGAAAAATCCGCGGATCGTTATCCATCTTAAACATCAAACCCTGCATTTTATTTTGCGCCATGAGTTCCTTCTTGCGTTCCTCTGCATCCGGATACATGGTTCGGAATTTATAAATTTTAAAAGTCCGGCCGTTTCGCCCCACCCGCTCCTGGGCAAAGAAAAGCGGCCCCGGCGACTGGTGCTTAATGATCGGAGCAAAAATAATGCAGGCAATGCCGGTGAACAGCAGGCCAACCAACGCGCCGACGATATCGATGATCCGCTTGACCGCCAGCTTCCATTGCGGCACCAAATTCATACTGGAAGTGACCATCGTCACGTTGCCAACCGAATGGATTTGTTTGTTGCGAATGGACTGGCTGAACTGCGGCAGGGTCACATGCACCGTGAGCCCTGCATCAACCAATTGATTGAGCAATTGTTCCGCGACGGCTTCGTAGCCCTCCAGATCCAAAAGAATTTCGTCGACCACATGGGCGCGGATATAATCAAACACGCTGGCCATCTCCGCAACCACCGGCACATCTAAAATGCTCTGACCTGTCGCATCGGCGCCGTCATATAAAACAACCCCCGAAACGCCATAGGTTCGATAAAAATCCTGCTGCAGGGCTTGAAGAATCGCTTCAGAGCCTTCTTTCGTGGTAATAACAAGAATCTGCCGCTCCTTTTTCGATTCACGCAGGCGTTTGCGAATGACGCGTTTCCAAAGCAGCCGCTCTATATAAACCAGCACCACTGAAACAGGCAACATCGAAACGACCAGCAGCCGTGAATAATAATAGGAATTCTGACTGAGGAACATCCAGAAAATCAGCAGTGCAATCACGACAAAACTGTGCACGCACACTTTTTTAAACTCGGCGTAACGATCCCGGCGAATCATATCGCGATAACTATTGCCAAAAAATACTGTGATCAGATGGGCCGGCACAATAGCAATGGCCATCCGCTGGTATAGCGGAGAAAACGGGAAAAACACGCCGATGCGATAGGCATAAACAATGAAGAAAGCCAGCTCGAGCAAAAGCAAATCCCAGATCAGAAAATCCAGGTGCTTCAGCCAGCCTTTCGTATTTTTTCGATACATAAGAACTCCGTTCTGTTGAATGCCGTCCCAATACCAGACCGCACATTTTTATCATTATAACACAGGACAAAATCCGTGCCTAAAACGACGGTGTTAATTTCGGATCTTTTTAAGCAAACGGCGCCGTTAATCCGACTCACAGCGACATCTTCCGCGCATCGCGAACCCCGCGGAGCATCGCTTTGATATTGGCGCGCCGATTGGGCTCATAAAGGCAGACCAAGATGGCATACAGCAATAATCCTTTATATTCTTTTCGCTTATTCACCAAGCCGTTGCGGGCATGCTTGCGAATAAAATAAAGATTGTTGCGCACGATGTAGTACTTCCGAAAAGACGAATGGTTAAAAACGTCCCATTCCCGGCCGAGAAAGCGCACCTTTCGGCTTTGTCCCAATTCGTGGAGCAATCCCACGTGATTAACGCGGATGGTTCGATAGCCATGCTCTATCATCGTCTGGCAGAGATCAATATCCACATAATCGATAAAAAGCTTTTCATCAAAACCGCCGCAATGCTGCCAGGCAGCAACATTGGTCAAGCAGCCGGAGGTGATGATGCGCGTTTCCGTTTCATAAGGCGCGTCTCCCGACTTAAAAGGCACCATAATCCCGGCATTGCGATCCTGAATAATACAGGTCATCATCCCAATCTGATCATTATCCATATACGGCCGGTAAGCCGTGATCAAATCCGCGGCCGCCACCGAATCCTGATCTAATGTCAGCATCCAGCCGGCGCCGGCATGCTGTCCCGCCGCCATGATCTGATTGAGCGCCTTCGCGATGCCCAGATTTTCACGATTCTCAATAAGCGTAACCTTTTGAGTATCTGTCGACGCGTCCAGAAAAGTTTTTAACGCCGCGATATTCTTGGATCCGTTATCCACGCAAACGACAAAATCCACCTGTCCCACGACCGCATTTAGATTTTCCCGGAGCCGATCCATATCCGGTTGATACGTCACAATGCCGGCGCCTATCTTCATGCGGATGCCTCCTTTTCTGAACGCGCCCGTCTTTGTCGCTTCATGCAAATTCTAAGCGCGCGCAGTCCCAGCAGCAAATAGGGTGAAAGGATCAGTAAAAACGTGTTGAAATACGGATAAAGGATCATATCGTCGATCAAGCCGTGGCAGGCCAGCAGCGCAAAGATCATCAGCAAACAGCCTTCCCCCTTGCAAAGCATCACCCACAGAGCTATCGTCACCACTGCAATCAACAAGATTGAAAAAATAAATCCAAAATTGAGCAGATAGTGCAAATAAAAATTATCCACATAATTGTAAATGCCGGCAACCGGTTTGCCGGACGCCTGCAAACCATTGCCCACCCAGGCAATGGTTTGGCCAAAGGGTTTGACGCCATAGGTTTTAAATGCAGCCTGGCCATACCACAGACGATTGCCGATAGCCAAATTCAAGCGCTGCCAATTAGCCTGCCCGACACTATAAAAACGGGTGACCGCAGCTGTCATGACGGCTCCCAGCACAAAAGAAAATGGCCAAAGAACCCCCAACTTGTTTTGAATCATTTTTTTCTGAACCGCCGGCCGGCATTTGATCACAATCGCATAGCAAAGCAAAACAGCGATCAAAATCATGGACAGACGCGCGTTGGTCTTCGTATAAAACCAGACGTTTATCGCCGCCAGCGCGATCAATTCTCCCCAGCTGATGTTTATCCGACGCAAATAAACATGAAGCGCTACAATGTTGAAAAAAATCACGGACGGCGTTAAAACATATAAAAAGCCCAGGTATTGCCTGATCTGCCCATCCCGAACGGTCTGCACCGTATGAATCCAACCCATGTGCTGCGCAAGAATCGTTCCCAGCAATACCCCGGCACTGATCATCAAAGCCGTTTTCGCAACCCGCTTAAAATCAATTTTCCGCGCACAAAAAACAAACACAAAAATCATCCCGAAGGGATGGCCAAAATAGCCGGCGATGCGTGCCATCGCGCCAAAGACCAAAAGCAACACAAAATCACACCAACCGTTTTGGTGTCGCATGCAGAAAATAATTTCCCGAACCCCCAATAAGAACAGACACGCAAAAAACACCTTATTTTCTAACGATGCCAATGGCCACCTGGCCGCAAAAAAAGTCTGCAATAACAGCGACCAAATGCCATAAACAGCAAACGCGATTAAAAATAAGGTGTCTTTGGATTTTTTCAAATTAATTAACGGCGATCGTGAAGACATGGCCATCCTCTCTGATGATGATTAACGGCTCTCCGCCAATTTTGCAATATGCTTTGCATATAGGCTGTAGCCAACAAAATGCAGCCTGCGAAGCCGCGCAATGGTGTGCGACTTCATCGTAATCCGATAAATATGCGGATATTGCCGGCGAATATGCCGATCAAAATTTTTTAAAGTCGTCTTGTGAGACCCTGGCTGCTCAAGAATCAAAAAGCAAAAATAAGCAAGTTCCGTGATGCTCAGAATTTTTTTTCGCATTAACGTTTCGATCCCCCGTTCGCGAATGGAAGAAAGCTGCGTTTCATAAAGCGGCATCAATTTCTCCGCCACCCGCATCGGATCCTTAAAGTGTTTGCGCATCCCGGAAAGGCTCACGCTTTGCCCCTCAACGCCCAGCTGATAACAATAAATGGGATGGGGAAACCGTGCAATGCTTTTTGCAAAAAGCAAAGGCAGAAAAGTATATTCGTGATCGGTGTAAAAGCAGTGCTCGGTAATGCCAACCGAATGCGTCTGGAGCAGCTCCGTTCGAATGGCCAGTTCGTGCATCAGGACATCCTGATCCATCGCCATTTTTTTTAATGGGCCATCTTCTTCCGGCACTTCCGGATGACGATCCTGCAGTACTTTCGAACGGCCTTCATAGACTTCATAAAACGGAGACAACACCAAATCAGCCGTTGCGGTTTCAAGAAATGCCAGAAAGGCGGCCAAATGCTCAAAACAATACCAGTCGTCGCCGTCCAATTGTTTGAAATATTTTCCGTGGGCGCAAGCAATGCTTGCGTTAATGGTGGATCCGTAACCCCCGTTGGCCTTATCAATAACTTTAAACGTCTGCGGATAACGCTCGGCATAAGTTCGTGCCATTGCGACGGTCTCATCTGTCGAGCCGTCATTCACAACGATCACTTCAAGCCTTGCCATCATCTCGTCCGGGCCAATTAAAGAATCCAAACACCGGCGCAAACTCCCCGCCACATTATAGGCCGCTACCGACACCGTCAATTGTTTTTGTTCCATAAAGTCCCCTGACTACCGGTTTTCATTATCCATATCGGAAGCTGTCATCTGACCGGCGGCCACACCTTCAGCCGCTTCTTTGGTGAACACGGTTTTGATGGTCTTTAAAATCAGCAGGCCGTCCTGAATAATGCTGTAATTCATGATATACATCAGGTCGAGTTTAAGTTTGTCAAAGGGCGTGGTATTGTATTTGCCGTAAATCTGGGCAAACCCCGTCAGTCCGGCCTTCACTTTTGTTCTAAAGGCAAACTCCGGCATGTTTTGGCAATACGCTGTCATGATCTCCGGACGCTCGGGTCTGGGCCCGACCACGCTCATATCCCCCTTGAATATATTAATCAACTGCGGGATTTCATCGATACGCACCTTGCGGATGAACGCGCCGACCTTGGTGATCCGGCTGTCGCCCTCTTCGGCCAATCTGGCAACGCCGTCCTTCTCCGCATTGACCACCATCGATCGAAATTTAATGATCTTAAATTTTCGATTGCGAATCGTACAGCGCACCTGCTTATAAAACACCGGGCCGCCGTCTTCCCGTTTAATGGCCAGGGCGGTGATGAGCATCACCGGCGACAGCACCACTAAACCGATGCCGGAACACAGCAAATCCAGCAAACGCTTAAAAAATGCCTGTCCGGTTGTCAGCCCGAAATTGCGGTTGAGCAGCACCGGCGAATCAAAAATGTGCAGATTTTCCGAATACCGCAAAATAATATCCGAAATCTTGGGCATGGTATAGGTTCGGAGGCCCTTGGCAAAGCACATCTTCATGATATCGTTGCGAATAATCGCACGGATATCACCGATAATGACGCCGTCATAGCCTTCACAGCGCGTTACAACCTTGCGGGCAATCCGCTCATTTTCTTCCAAATCATCCGTTAATTCCAGACAGATCCGTTCCCGAACGATGTATTGATCCGGCCGCCTGGAAAACTTATCCAGCAGCGTATCCGACTGCTTTTCCGAGACGATCACCAATTGCTGAGGCGGAAAAATTCGCAGAAAAATGCGGTGGCTGATCAGCGCCCAAATCACAATCACGCCGATATCCACCATCGTCAGCCATACAAGGGGCCAGGCCGAAATCCACCCGTAGGCCAATGGCGTTACCAATATAAAATAAGCAACGATGTTAGAAAGAAAAACGACGATGACTTGGCTCATTAAAATGTCGGATATGCGGTAATAACCGATTTTAGTGCCGGCGTAGACCTTCGACACCATCACGATGATAATCAAATACATCGCCGAGATAAAAATGTTGCCATAGTAGAAAAAAGGCCAGCGCACCATGGCATTGTAATAGCGCGTCCAAACATTATAAAAAAGCAAAAATTCGACCACAAAAAGAAATGCCCCCATCAATTGCCGAACCGGCTGTCTGAGCATCAAGCGTTTTTTTCGTTTTTTGTAAGTTTTTTTATTCATGTGCTTTCATTATTCTCTAAGTTTTTTTTATTCTAACAAATCATTGCTTGAAAAAGCTTAAGCGCAACTTTGGGCTTCCCATTTATCCGCAAAAAATAAAAGGCATTGCCGTCATGATCGGCAACACCTTGCTTTACAACCGCGATTAATCCACCGCGTATCCTTTTTCCTTAATAACGGCGATCACCTGATCGACATATCGCTCGCAGATTTCCTCGGCTTCAGCCTCCACCATAACCCGCACCAATGGCTCCGTGCCCGATTCGCGCACTAAAATGCGGCCGGTATTTCCCAATGCTGCGGCAACCTGCTGCACGGCCGCCTGCACATCGGCGTCAGCCTGCGCTTCCGCCTTGTCGGATACCCTCACATTTTTGAGCACCTGCGGATAAATTTTGAGCGGGGCCGCAAGCTCTGACAGCTTTTTCTTTCGGCTCATCATCACCTGCATGAGTTTTAAACTGGTTAAAATACCATCGCCCGTCGACGCATATTTGGAAAAAATAATATGGCCTGACTGTTCGCCTCCAAGGTGACAGCCGTTTTCGGTCATATATTCATAAACATATTTATCACCGACGGCCGTCTTTGCATAATCAATCCCCAATTCATCAAAGGCCTTGTACAGACCAAAATTGGACATCACCGTGGTGACCACCGTGTTCGTCACCAGTTTGTCTCGCTCTTTCATATAGCGCCCATAAATATAAAGAATGTGATCCCCGGTGATAACCTGCCCTTTTTCGTCCACCGCAAGGCAGCGGTCCGTATCGCCATCGTAGGCAAAGCCGACATCCAAACCGTTGTCGGCCACAAATTGTCGCAATCCCTCGATATGGGTCGAGCCCGCATCGCGATTGATATTGGTGCCGTCCGGATCCACGTTCATCAGATAAGTTTTCGCGCCCAGCGCATTGAAAATGGACGGCGCGATATTCCAAGCCGAGCCATTGGCACAGTCGAGCCCCACTTTCATCCCCTTGAAGGAGTAAACCCCCAGTGAAATAAGATAACCGATATAGCGATTGCGGCCGGCCACATAGTCAACCGTCCGGCCAATGGCATCCCTTTGCGCATAGGGGATTTCCGGCCAGCTTTGGCCAAACGCATTAAGGCGCCCGTCCAGATAATCTTCGATGAGGGCGATCACGTCTTCGCTCATCTTCTCGCCCTGTCCATTGAGCAGCTTAATGCCGTTGTCGTAATAGGGATTGTGACTCGCTGAGATCATGATGCCGCCGTCAAAATCATCGACGCGAGCGACATAGGCCACCGACGGGGTGGTCGTCACATGCAAAAGGTAAGCATCGGCTCCGCTGGCCACCAGTCCGCCGGACAGCATATCCTCGAACATATAACTGGAGCGACGCGTGTCTTTGCCAATCACGACGCTCGGCGCACCGATTTTCCCTTCCCGTTTGCGCAGTTCCCCATAATACCAACCGAGAAATCGGCCGATTTGATACGCGTGTTCTGCCGTCAATCCCTTGTTGGCTTCCCCGCGAAAACCATCGGTCCCAAAATATCGCCCCATCGCACTCTCTCCTTTTCAATTTAATTTTTTTATTATAGCAGATGCGTTGTCTGCGCTCAAACGCGCCAGTGCTGACTCATATATAATAAAATTGTCCTAAAATTCGGAAAAAATCACTTTTAAAATACTTTCCCCTGATCAGAGCTGCCATTCGGCCCCATTTATTCTTAGCCGGAATGGCCAAAAAATAATTGAGAATTTGCGCCTGATCGGCCGGCAAGTCACGGCCATAGTGCGCTTTAAACGCCTGCGCTTGCCGATAATAATCGTTTTTCTTATCCCGGGTCGCCGGGTCCTTGAACTTGGTCAACCGATAATTGAAACTTTTTACGTCCGTCGCGCCCACGCATTGATCGCAATGCTGGCGATACGCCATCAGTTTTTCATCCAAATGGACGATTTTTCCAAACGCACTGGCATAAAGGGCAAACCACCAATCATGCATCAAAATTTCAGCATCCGTTGCAGTCGCTTTTTGATAGAGCGCGCGATTGACCATCATCGTGCATCCTGTTACATAATTTTGAACCAACAGCCGATTAAAGGCCAAATGAGGACGATAAACCTGATTTTTGCGCTCGTCAACCGGCAACGGCGTCAGATCTTTGTCCACCGTTTCATAATTCGAATAAATCAAAATCGGCGTTTGGCTGCCCCACCGCTGCTCGGCCTCCGCCATGGCTTTTCGCGTCTTTTCCGCCTTCTCCGGATACCACACGTCGTCCTGGTCGCAATACATCACATAATCGGCCGATGCCGCCCGGGTCAGCGCCATAAAATTGCCTACCGGCCCCCTTGCGGCAGCGGACACCGAAACGGCTTCAATTTTTTCCGAATAGCGCCGGGCATAATCCGCAATCATCTCCGGCGTCCGATCGGTTGAGCCGTCATCTCGTATTAAAATCCGGATATCCTTTTCCGTTTGGTCAATCAACGAATCCAGCTGTGCTCCCAAGTAGCGTTCGCCGTTATAGGTCGCCACTAAAATATCAATCATTTTAAATTCTCCATGACCGAAGTCAGCGTGTTTTCAAAAATCTCCGTCGTAAAATGCCGATTATAAAATTGCTGAACGGCGGCGTAATCCACCTGTGCCGCCTGGACTGACAAAATTTGACAAACATTCTTCAGATCATTGCGTTCAACATTGACGCCCACCCCTTCATCTTTGACAAATTGCCAGGTATCGCCGCGGATATTGTTAATCACCGGCAAGCCGTAATACCAATAATCAATAGACTTGGTCGTCAGACCGACTTTTACGGTGTCGATCATCAAATTAAAGCCAAAGGTACACTGTCCGAAAATCTGTTTTTTCTGATTGTCGTCATAAATCGGTCCGTAAAATTGATAATCGATTCCTTTTTCTTCCAGTAAATCGAGTAATCTTTGTCGATTTTCACCTTCCCCGACAATATGCAGTTTCACCGATTTTAATGGTTTAAGTTGTTCGAGAATCGACACCATTAGATCAATATCCACGATGTGGTTGAGCGATCCTAAATATGCCAGATGAAGCACGTCGCGCTGTTTTCCATGGTGCATTTCCGGAGCATCCGGGCCTTTGATCCAGTGAAGCGTTCGTGCTGACGCCGGCAGCGCAATGATCTCACGATATAAGTCACATTCGGTAAGCACCCGATCCGCCCCGGGCAAATAGCGATCCCGCAAATTGCGCCAATAGCGCAGCGGCGGCCAATTTTTGATCCCTTCCATCGGGAGAGATTCCGGCCAAAGATCGACAATATCCACCACCAGCGAACATCCCGTTTCTTTTTTGACCTTTACCATTGCCGGCAGCAATGAATTGGGCGGAATCATCACGTACAGCAAATCAAAGGGATGCGTTTTGAGATAACGCCTTACGTCTCGTGCAAAACGATGATGAGACCATAACCGGGCCAAAGATAAATTTTTCTGATACGGCTTTGTCGGTATATAAATGTGATCCGGCTTATGTTCCGACACCCGTTCTTTGGTTAAATGAAAAAAATCTGAAAAGATCCATGTGACTTCGCCGCCTTGTTTCTGAAAGAAATGTCCGACAGCCTCTGCCCGATCATAATCCCCTGATAAATTGGTTATTACTGCAATTTTCATCCTTTTGCCTTCACCTTTGCTCATCGCTCAAAAGCCTATCATTCATCAAATAAAAAATGAACATAACAAAAAACTCCGAAGTCCGAAGACTCCGGAGCTGATTGTCGAAAATTATTCGCCCATCTGTTTTGCAACTTCTTCCGCGAAGTTTTCTTCTTTCTTTTCAAGGCCTTCACCCATTTCAAAGCGAGCAAAGCGACGAATTTTAACATTTTCACCAATGTTCATGATCTGTTCTTTAACCAAATCGTTGATAGACTTGTCCGGATCTTTAATAAAGGGCTGTTCCATCAGGCAGATTTCACTGTAGAACTTTTTCAAGCGTCCCTCGACCATCTTTTCGATGATTTTTTCCGGCTTGCCTTCGTTCTGCGCCTGAATGGTCAGAATTTCCCTTTCGTGCTCCACTTCTTCAGCCGGTACATCTTCCGGATTCAGATATTTTGGGTTGGCAGCAGCCACATGCATCGCAATGTCTTTTGCAAAATCGTGGAAACCATCGGTTTTGGCCACGAAGTCTGTTTCGCAGTTCACTTCAACCATGGCTCCGATTTTCCCTCCCATGTGGATGTAGGAAACAACAATCCCCTCGGCCGCAATGCGGCCGGCCTTTTTCACAGACTTGGCCATTCCCTTTTCGCGCAGAATTTCAGCTGCCTTTTCGACATCGCCATTCGCTTCTTCGAGGGCTTTCTTGCAATCCATCATCCCGGATCCGGTTTTTTCTCTGAGTTCTTTCACTAATTTTGCTGAGATCGCCATATTTTCCTCCGCTTTGGTAAAATTAAGCTTCTTCCGCTTCTGCTTCAGCCGCTGACATCGGGGCTTCTTCTGTTTCAGAAACCTGTTCGCCCTGTTTTCCTTCAAGCACTGCATCGGCCAAAACGCGTAAAATCAGCGCCACAGCGCGAATCGCATCGTCGTTTCCTGGGATAATGTAGTCCACGTCGTCCGGATCGCAGTTGGTATCGACGATCGAAATAATCGGAATCCCCAATTTATGGGCTTCTTGAATCGCAATGCGCTCTTTCTTGCAGTCGATGATGACCATGGCGCCGGGCATCCCGTGCATATCTTCAATCCCGCCAAGGAATTTTTCAAGCTTTTCCCGTTCACGGCGCAGACCGATCACTTCTTTCTTCGGCAGCAGGTCAAAAGTGCCGTCTTCTTCCATGCGCTTCAGATCTTTCAAGCGGTTGATGCGTTTGTTGATGGTTTCCCAATTTGTCAGGGTTCCGCCGAGCCAGCGATGGTTGACATAGAAAGAACCGGAACGCTTCGCTTCATTTTCGATGCTGTTCTGCGCCTGTTTTTTAGTCCCGACAAAAAGAATATCTTTGCCTTCCGCCGCCAAATCGCGCACAAAATTGTACGCATCGCCGATCATCTTAACCGTCTGCTGCAGATCGATGATGTAGATCCCGTTTCTTTCGGTGAAGATGTAAGGTTTCATCTTCGGATTCCATCTTCGGGTCTGATGACCGAAGTGAACACCAGCTTCCAAAAGCTGCTTCATTGTTACAATTGCCATTTTTACCTCCTGGTTTTTCTTCCATTTCCTTCTGCAAGCGCCAAGACCCATTTTCGGGCACCAGGCCGCTCTCGGGAAATGTGTATAATAAGTAACTTTTATAATATAGCATAATCCCCAGCCGGATGCAAATTTATTCTCGTCTTTCGATCCTAAATTAAAAACTGATCGTATGAACGGCCTTTCCCCTGGGTTTTAAAAACCGAATCGACATAGTTTTTGTCAATGACAAATACATCTTCGTCATAGTCGCTGGCATAAAATGAAATCTCTTCGAGCAATTCTTCAAAAACGGTGTGCAGCCGTCTCGCGCCGATATTTTCGTCTTCTTCGTTCTTTGCGTAGGCGATCGATGCGATCGCTTTGAGCGCTTCTTCCTCAAATTGCAATTCAATGCCCTCCGTCTGAAGCAAATACGCATATTGTTTCACGATCGCGTTTTCCGGCTTCGTGAGAATTTCCACGAAATTTTCTTCTGTCAGGCTCTCAAGCTGCACCGAAACGGGAAATCGCCCCTGAAGTTCGGGAATCATATCTTCAATATTCGCGACATTAAACGCGCCGGCGCCGATAAACAAAATAAAATCTGTTTTGACCGGGCCGTATTTGGTATTGACGGTGCTGCCTTCAACGATGGGCAGAATATCCCGCTGGACACCTTCGCGCGACACGTCCGGACCGCCGCGATGGCTCCCGCTGTCGATGATCTTGTCAATTTCATCGATAAAAATAATGCCATTTTGTTCTGCCTCGCGCACCCCGATCTCCTGGACTTCATCCATGTCGATCATCTTCTGCGCTTCCTGATTGGCAATGACCTTCCGCGCTTCAGAAACTTTCATCGTTCGTTTTTTCTTCTTTTTATTGCCGCCGGTCAGCCCTTCAAAGATATTGCCGATCTCAATGCTCATATCTTCGCTCATGCCGGCCATGATGCCAATGGATTTGGCGCCGTCATCGTCGAGCATGACGTCAATCATTTCGTCTTCCAGCTTGCCATCGGCCAATTCCTCAGCAATCGCCGAACGTTTGGTTTCAATCTGATGCTTTTCTTCTGGCGAAAGCTCAGGCTGTGCGTCTTCGACAGCCGCCGGCGATTTGTTTTGATTCAGCAAGTCAAAGGGGTTGATCAGCTTTTCCTGCTTCTGCGCTTTTTTGCGTCTCGGCACCAATGCGTCCAGAATAATCCGATTGGCTTTTTCTTCCGCCTGTGTTTTGACATCATCCATCTTTTCCTGCTTGACCATGCGAATCGATGTTGTCACCAAATCACGAATCATCGATTCCACATCACGCCCAACATAGCCTACCTCGGTAAATTTTGTCGCTTCGACTTTAATAAAAGGCGCCGACACCAGTTTGGCAATGCGCCGGGCGATTTCCGTTTTCCCCACGCCCGTCGGCCCCATCATGATGATGTTCTTTGGTGTGATTTCCTCCCGGATTGCATCCGGCAGCAGGGATCTTCGATAACGGTTGCGCAGCGAAACCGCCACCGCCTTCTTCGCTTTTTCCTGACCGATGATATAGCGATTGAGCTCATCAACAATCATTCTCGGCGTCAGTTCTGACATTTCCCGTTTCATGCTTCATCCTCCAAGGTTAACACACGAATATTATCGTTGGTGTAAACACAAATCTGCGACGCAATCTTCAGCGCCTCGTGGGCAATCTTTTTTGCCGAAAGGTCCGAATGCGCTTTCAATGCCCGAGCCGCCGCCAGCGCATAATTGCCGCCGGAACCAATCGCCGCAATTTCGTCATCCGGTTCAATCACTTCGCCCGTCCCGGAGATAATGAGCAACGTATCCGCGTCCATTACGATCAGTAAGGCCTCCAGTTTGCGCATGATTTTATCCTGGCGCCAGTCTTTGGCCAGTTCCACCGCCGCGCGTTTTAAATTCCCGTTATAGGTTTCGAGCTTGTGTTCAAATAATTCGCAAAGCGTAAACGCATCGGCCACCGATCCGGCAAAACCCGCCAGCACCTTCCCATTATAAAGCGTGCGTACCTTTTTGGCCGTCGCCTTCATGATGACCGCTTCGCCCATGGTCACCTGCCCGTCGCCAGCAATAGCCACTTCGCCATTGTGGCGAATACCGACAATCGTCGTTGCTTTTAACATAGATCCTCCTTTATGATTGCTTCTGTTTGGTATTTCTTTTTTTCGGCTGCGGCTCACACTGTGCGCAGTAAAGGCGCTTGCGTTTGCCAAATCCTTTTTGAAACATTGTGTGGCCGCAGATCGGGCAGCGATCCGCCACCGGTTTATCCCAAGAGGTGAAATCACAGCTGGGATAGTTCGCACAGCCGTAAAAAGTCCGTCCCCGCTTTGACGTCCGCTTAACAAGATCGCCGCCGCACTTCGGGCAGATGCCCGGCGTCTTTTCAAAATAAGGCTTGGTGTTCTTGCACTCCGGATAACCCGGGCAGGCTAAAAATTTACCGTAACGCCCATTTTTGATCACCATGTGCCGGCCGCACTTTTCACAGACGATATCCGTTTCTTCGTCTTTGATTTCAACTTTTTCGGCCGTTTCCTGGGCATGATCCAGCTCTTTTTTAAAGGGGCCATAAAATTCATCCATAAGTTTTACCCAGTTCTGCGTGCCGCTGGCCACATGATCCAGGCCGCTTTCCATTTTCGCCGTGAATTGCGGATCGACAATATCGGGAAAGAAAACTTCCATCATCTCCGTAACCGTGATGCCAAGTTCCGTCGGCCGGAAGCGTTTGTCTTCCACCTCCACATAGTTGCGGCTTTTAATCGTCGCAATCGTCGGCGCATAGGTACTCGGTCTTCCGATCCCCATATCTTCAAGCAATTTGATCAGCGACGCTTCATTGTAACGCGGCGGCGGATTGGTAAATTTCTGCTCTTTGTGAATTTTGACCAGATCCACCGCATCCCCTTTGACCAGTTCCGGCAGTGGATTGCTCTTTTTCACCGCAGAGCCCAACACTTTTGTAAAGCCCGGGAAGAGCAGCGTATCCCCCTTCACTTTAAAAATCAAAGTATCGCAGGCAACATCCGCCTTGATCACATTGTAGGTTGCCGCCGCCATCTGGCTGGCCACCATTTGTTTCCATATCAAATTATAAAGCTTATATTGATCGGCATCCAGCGCGTCACGGATCGCAGCCGGTGTGTCCAGTACGGATGCCGGGCGGATCGCTTCATGGGCATCTTGCACATTTTTATTGCTGCGTTTAACTGTCCTCTGCTTGCCCAGAAAGGTCTCGCCAAAAGTTTTTACAATAAAATCCTTGGTCTGTTCAATCGCTTCCGGTGCCAGCCGGGTCGAGTCCGTTCGGATATAGGTGACCCGGCCGCTTTCATAAAGGGCCTGTGCCACGCGCATCGTCCGCTGACTGGTGAATCCCAGTGCACGATAAGCTGTCTGCTGCAGCGTGCTCGTCGTAAACGGCAGCGGCGGCTTCTGGCTTGACTGCTTCTTTTCGACTTTGACCACCTGCATGGCCGGACAGTTTTTAACAATTTGTTCCAGCCGATCGGCTTCTTCGGCATTTTCAATCTTTAGGCGTTTGCCGTTTTCCGAATAGAACGTCGTCAAAAAAAGTATCGGATCGCCTTGCTTGCGCAGATCCAAATTTAAATTCCAATATTCTTCCGGGACAAACGCTTCGATTTCTTTTTCGCGGTCGACGATGATCCGCGTTACCACCGACTGCACACGTCCGCCGGAAAGCCCGCGTTTGACTTTCTTCCACAAAAAGGGACTGACTGAATACCCCACCAAACGGTCCAGCACCCGCCTGGCCTGCTGGGCCTGCACCAAATCCATATCCACTGAACGCACATGGTCAATGGCTTCGTTGATGGCGCGTTTGGTGATTTCGTGAAACTCGATGCGGCATTCACTGCCGGGATCCATGCCCAACGCATTGGCCACGTGCCAGGAAATGGCTTCGCCTTCCCGGTCCGGGTCTGTCGCGAGTAAAACCGTATCGCTTTTTTTCGCCTGCCGTTTAAGCTTTGTCAGCAGTTTTCCCTTGCCGCGGATGGTAATATAGTCCGGCTCAAAGCGATTCTCCACATGGATGCCGAGTCGACTCTTGGGCAAATCGATCACATGGCCCATGGTCGCTTCAACTTCATAACCTTTCGGCAAATATTTTTTGATGGTTTTGGCCTTTGCCGGCGATTCGACAATGACTAATGTTCTCATCACTGATTTTCTCCTGCGTTCATTTCGCCTCGTTTGCTTCCGTCCAGGCTTTGCCCACCGCTTCAGCCACCCGTTCGGTTACCCGTTTATCAAAGGGGCTGGGGATAATATGATCTTCATCCCGTTCGTCATCGGTGATGATGCCGGCGATGGCATAAGCCGCGGCCGTTTTCATGGCCTCGGTGATGCGCTTGGCACGAACGTCGAGCGCGCCCCGGAAAATACCCGGAAAAGCCAACACATTATTGATCTGATTGGGGAAATCCGAACGCCCGGTGCCGACAACGCGCGCCCCGGCACGCTTGGCCGCGTCCGGCATGATCTCCGGAACCGGATTGGCCATGGCAAAAATCACAGCATCTTCAGCCATCGAAGCGACCATGGCTTCGCTGACAATATTCGGCGCTGAAACACCGATCAGCACATCGGCACCGGCCATGGCATCAGCCAAATGGCCGCGGCGCTGCGCTCGATTGGTGTGTTCTGCCAGCCACCGCATATAAGGATTGAGGCCTTCTTTATCCCGCGTCAATATCCCATCGATATCCGACACGACGATGTCCCCAACGCCAAGCGTCATAAGCATTTTGGCAATGGCCGTTCCCGCCGATCCCGCGCCGTTAATCGCCACGGTGATATCGGTCAATTCTTTGCCGACCACTTTCATCGCGTTGATCAAACTAGACGCCACCACGATGGCTGTTCCGTGCTGATCATCGTGAAATACTGGAATGTCCAGTGCTGCCTGCAGCCTTTCCTCCACTTCAAAACACTTCGGAGCCGCGATGTCCTCAAGATTAATCCCGCCGAAAGTCGGCGCAATGTTGATCCCCGTCTGCACAATGGCGTCCGCGTCCTGGGTCGACACGCAGATCGGGAACGCATCGATATCGCCAAATTCTTTAAAAAGAACCGCTTTGCCCTCCATCACCGGCATTGCTGCATGCCCGCCGATATTGCCAAGGCCCAGCACAGCCGACCCGTCGGAAAGCACCGCCACCAAATTACCCTTTGCCGTATAGGTATAAACCGCATCTCGGTTTTCCGCAATTTTGCGGCAGGGCTCTGCCACCCCCGGCGTGTAGGCAATGCTCAGTTCCTCTTGATTGGTCACCGGCAGTTTTGAAGCAATCGCCACCTTCCCCTGATGTTTTTGATGTGCCGCCAACGCGGCCTTATTGTAATCCATTTTTCCCTCCGATCGGCGCGTATTGCCTGCAAATTTTCAGCAATTTTGGCGGATACCGCCGTTATATTTTTGCCCGTATATTTGATTGCTACATTATAACCATAAAGCGAATCGCTTCACAATAGACCGGTTGTTAGTATAATCATCGATTCTTAATTAATTATTTTGCTTTCCTCTGCTTCGTGTTATAATCCCCATCGGAGGTATTTTTATGAAATGGAACCGAAATGTCGCAGCGTTTGCTCCGTCGGCACCCTATCTTGTAGATCGGGCGGAAACTACCTGGGATGAAATTCCCCGAACGCAAAAGCGCGGACAAGCTTATATTTATGTTTCCGTGATGGACAACTCGATGTATGATCGCTATACCAAAGGGGATCTGGTCATTATCAAGCTGACAGATGATTTATCCGAAAACTTAACCGGCGATGCACTGGTTCAATTGCCCGATGCGTCTGTGTGTCTAAAAAAAATTGAAATGACCAGCCGCAGGATCAAACTCATTGACCGCAATGAGCTCGATCCACAAAGTCTGAGTTATCCCAAAGCAGAAGTAACCATCCTTGGCTTTCCGACTTCTGTAATCCGAGCATAAAAAAAACAGACACAACGTCTGTTTATTTTTTATATGGTGCGAGAGACGGGAGTCGAACCCGTACGTACGAAGTACACACGCCTCTGAAACGTGCTTGTCTGCCTATTCCAACACTCTCGCAAACGCCCTGTCTGCTGAACACTCGTTTATATTAAGCTTTTTTTTATCCATTGTCAAGTATAATTTTTGTTGCATTATTTATTTTTTGAAAGGCATCCTCATGACAAAGACAGAACTCAAAATCATCGGCGGTTTGATTATCCTGGCACTGCTGATCCTTGCCGGTTATTTTATTTATCGACAGATCGACAATCGGCAACTGGTTTTAAAAGTAACCGTGCAACACAAAACCGTTGCTGTCCTCCCGATGAATCAAGACTACCGGCACACCTTTAAAACCAAAGCCGGCCAAAATACAATCGTCATCAAAAACGGTCGCGCTTATGTGAGCAAGGCAGACTGCAAAAATCAAATCTGTGTTCACACCCATCCCATTTCTGAAAATGGCGAAACCATTGCGTGCCTGCCTCATCGTTTAATTTTAACCATTACCACGAAAGGAGAAACTCATTGACGCCTTCCATGTCCCGCACTCACCGCCTCGTCTTAATTGCTCTGCTGACCGTGACCGCTGCGATCTTGGGTTATCTGGAATCGCTGCTTCCCTGTTTTATACCGATTCCTGGCGTCAAAATCGGTCTTCCCAATATCGTCACCATGATCAGTCTTTCCCTTTTTAACACGCCGATTGCACTGGGGATCGCCATCGCTCGCGTTCTCCTGACCGGTTTTATGTTCGGCTCTCTTTCTTCCATTCTTTATGCGCTGGCCGGAGGCATTATCAGCTGCAGCGTCATGGGCGCACTGACCCATACCAACCATCAGCGACAAATCCAAGGACAGGATGCCCCCTTTTCGCTTATAGGCATTTCCATTATCGGCGCCATGACTCACAATATCGGACAGCTTTGCATCGCCACCATTATCGTTCAAAATCTGCGGCTGATGCTTCTTTATCTGCCGTTTCTACTGCTGATCGCCGTTCCCATCGGCCTGCTTACCGGGATCATTGCCCGTCGGCTGCTGCCCTATTTAAATCGGATCCTCCCACAAAAATCACATGACAAAAACCCCAGGTGAGTTTATGGTCCCCCGGGGCTTATTTTATGGTTCTTTTGTTTCGCTTTAATCTTCTTTTTCCCGATTGCGAATTAACAGACGAAAAGGCGTTCCGTCAAAATCAAAGGTCTCATTGATTTTATTCTCAAGATAACGCTTATAGGAAAAATGCATCAGGGTATCGTCATTAACAAAAATCACAAAGGTCGGCGGTGCAATATCTACCTGCGAACCGTAAAACAATTTCAGCCGGCGTCCGTTTTTGGATGGCGGCTCTTTCAAACTGACAAAGTCAATCAACGCCTCGTTGAGTTTTGCCGTGAGAACGCGTTTGCGGCTTTGCGTCACCACGTATTGAATTTTATCGTATATTTTTTCAGCGCGCTTCCCGGTTTTTGCCGAGATAAAGAGCATCGGCGCATAGGGCATAAAGGCCAGTGAATTGCGAATGTCCCCCGTCATTTTCTGCATGGTTTTGGTATCTTTTTCGATCAAATCCCATTTGTTAACCACGATGATCGTTGGGATGAAGCGGTTGTGGGCAATGCCGGCAATTTTACTATCCTGCTCGGTAACACCGGTCTGCGCATTCACCATCATCAACACCACATCAGCCCGATCCACTGCGGCAATGGCACGAATGATGCTATAACGTTCCACTTCGTCGGCAATTTTACTTTTGCGCCGGAGCCCGGCCGTATCGATAAAGGTGTATTCCACACCCCCGCGCTCAATCTTGCTGTCAATGGCATCCCGGGTCGTGCCCGGGATATCCGAAACGATCATTCGATTTTCACCGATAAGCTGATTGACCAAGGTGGATTTGCCGGCGTTGGGCTTGCCCACCACGGCGATGTGCAGACTGCCGTCTTCGTCGTCCGCCAGCTGATACAAAGCCGCCGTGTTATCCACGATCGCATCCAGCAGATCGCCCAGGCCCAGCCCCTGCTCGGCAGAGATGGGCAGCGGATCTCCCAAGCCGAGATTATAGAATTCGTAAAGCCTTTCTTCCAATTTGACCGAATCGAGCTTATTCACAACCACAATCACCTTTTTATGCTGCTTTCGGAGCATATCGGCGACATCTTCGTCGGCCGCGGTCATCCCCTCTCTCCCGTCGCACAGCAACAAAATCAAATCAGCTGTTTCAATGGCGATCTCTGCCTGCACGCGCATTTGATGCATGATGGTGTTGCCGGTCTTGAGTTCTATCCCCCCGGTGTCGATCAGTGTGAACCGATGGTTCTGCCACTCGGCATCTGCAATGATGCGGTCCCGCGTCACTCCGGGCGTATTTTCCACAATGGCGATCCGTTCACCCACCAATTTATTAAAAAGTGTCGATTTGCCGACATTTGGTTTGCCGACAACAGCAACAATTGGTTTCATTTGCTTCTCCCTTTTCTATTATCACAATCGCTCTAACACCGGGTCTGACATCAAGCTTCCGGTTCATAACCGGAAACAGCCCCAAAAGCCTCGTCCGCCGGATCCGGCACGCCGAGAACCCGGTTCACAAAAGCCCGTCCGTCCACCGGTACAATTGTCACCGGTTTTCCCCACTTGGCGCTCAGATCCTCTGTGGTGACATCGTCCAAAAATAAATGGGTACCGAATTTGACCATATTTTCCGGCAAAAAATACTGATCACAGGTATTTCCGTCAATTTGAGATAAAATATCCCGGCCGGTAATCAGTCCAGCCACCGTGATGGCTTTGCCAAAAAAACGATTTTGAATGGCCGTCACTTCAAATGTAATACTGGGAAACGCCGCATGAATGGCTTCACACGCTTTTTGCAGCATGGGTTTCGCCAGCACGCCGGTGATGATGCCGATTTTTTTCGCCGTTGCATCCTGCACTAATTGGGCCGACGCTGTCAAACCGCTTCGCACTTCCTGCTCGAAGGCAGCAAGCATCCCGACTCCGTTTTCCAGTTGGGTAAAATCTTCGTAGTATTTCGCTTCGGGAATTGGCATTTCGGCCAACAAAAAAAATTCATCTGCCGGATAAGCAAAATGGACACCGTGGTCCGCCATCATCTCCCGCTGGCAGGCTTCGATGATGGCAATGGTTTCCCGCGCTTTTTCCCGGTTAACCGACTTTAGCGGTGTCAGTCCCTTTCGGAATTTAGTCATCCCCAGCGGTACCACGGATACCGAACGCATCTGCGGGTAAAGCCCGGCCAAATCCCCCAGCGTGCGCGTGAGCTCCTCTCCGTCGTTGACTTCCGGGCACAGCACGATCTGCGAATTCATTGCAATTTCATGTTTTTGAAAGAATTGAAGATCGTCCATCACCGATCCGGCAAAGCGATTATGAAGCATCTGCCGGCGAAGTTTCGGGTTGGTTGTGTGCACTGAAATATTGATCGGCATGATGTGGTAGCGTACGATGCGCTCTTTCTCTGCCTCGGATAAATTAGTCAGCGTGATATAATTGCCGTATAAGAATGACATGCGTTCGTCGTCATCTTTGATATAAAGGGTGTCCCGCATTCCCGGCGGCATCTGATCGATAAAGCAGAAAATACAGCCATTGCTGCAGCGCCGGATCTGATAAGAAGGCTTTTCGGTCAAGCCCAGATCTTCTCCCGGGTCTTTTTCAATTTCAAGCTCCCATCGTTCGCCGTCCGGCTTTTCAATTTCCACAAGCAAATTTTCGTCTGCGGCAAAAAATTCGATATCGAGCTCGTCAAGCACGGGATTGCCGTTAATCGCAAGCAAAAAATCCCCGGCTTCCACGCCCATCTCTTCTAATATGGAATTGTCCCTTACAGCTTCAATTCTGTATTTCATCGGGACCCCTTTCATCGAGATAACGGCGACTGCCACTATCTTATTAAAACTATTTTGATCTTGGTGCTTTCATTAAAAAGCTATGCTATAATAACACACAAGAGGTTAATTCCCAATGGAAAATTTTCAGCACAAAACCGAAGACAAACTCATTATATTATATGTTCTGGATAAAATCAAAACGGGGCTGACCCGGGAACAGATCGCTTTCATCATTCTCCAAAATCTCCAAACGGCCTATCTGGATATCCAAATGTATATCGATGCTCTGATTGCCGAAAAGATGATCTGGGATCATTCCGGCAAACTCATCATCTCCTCCAAAGGTTCGGCGATGATTGCCCAACTAGTTGATAAAATTCCCGCCTTTACCCGAGAGATGCTCTCGGCTTTTATTGCCGGCAACAAACAGGCTATCTTTAAAGAAACGCGAACCGATGCCTCCTACGATGAGGCCGGTCCGGGTGATTTTCAGGTGCATTTGGGACTTAGCGAGAACAATCTCGATTTGATGCAGATCTCTGTGAGCTGCCCCAACAAAGAAGAAGCGCTCGCTCTCTGCAATGCGTGGAAAAACAATACCCAGAAAATCTACGCACAAATCATGAGCACCTTAATCAGCGGATAAATTAAACCACACATAAAAAGGCTCCGGCCGCTTCAATCAGGAAAAAAAAG
>NZ_GL622359.1:713248-767807 GCF_000185505.1 Pseudoramibacter alactolyticus ATCC 23263
AAAGTAATAAGTGGATCGGGGTAATCCCATGGCCTTTAGCAGACATTTTAATGGGTGTCCTTCTGCTTTGAGTGCTTTAACGATCGCTGCTTTTTCGCCTTGAGACGAAGAGCTTCCTTTTCTTCTCTCAAGGCGATCTCTTTTTTTATCACTGCGTTCTCGGCCTTTATATAAGCATTCTCCGCCCTTAATCGAACCAGTTCTTCATACTCAGTTTCCACAAGCTTTCTGGGATTATTGATATTGAGTTTCTTCTTCATATCTGGGTACTTTGGCTTTCGTCCTTTCTTTGAACTTATAAGCCCATTATAGCCAGAAATCTTATATTTACGTATCCAACTGTATAAAAGACCATCATTAATCCCAGCTTGTATGGCCACGGAGCGAGCCGATTCACCTGTCAAAACTTCAGAGACAAGATCAAACTTTTCGTCCGCTGTCCAGACTTTGTTAGCATGCTTGTGTTTTAAAATCTCTGGCCCATGACAATCTTCAAGTTCCACCCACTCTCTTACATGCTTCTGAAAAGTTTGGGCTTTGACACCTTTTGGTGTCTTTGGATACTGCTTCTGATGACGATACATTTCAACGCATTTTCTTTTGAACGCATAACTATATCGCATAAAAATACCCTCCTTACTGGATGTCCAGTAAAGAGGGTACATATCAAAGAGAGAGTGGGAGCGGCCGGAGCCTTTTGTTTTTATTCCAGACACTGATATCAGTCATTTTTAAAATGGCGGCCAAGCCACTTGGTCACCTCCACCACGACCAAAGGCGCCAGCGCTGCCAATGCCACAATCAGCCACTGCATTGGCGCAAGCATCCGGACTCTGAAAAATAAATGCAGTCCCGGCACAAAAATCACAATTAATTGGACAAACGCCGAAATACATAAAGCTCCCCACAGATAACGATTCGTGAACAAGTTGTGGAATGCCGTTTTGCTTTCGCTGCGCACGTTAAGCACATGTGTCAGCTGGGAAAGCCCGAGCACGGCAAAAACCATCGTCCGGCCGGCCAGCAAATTGTAACGATGGGTGCCATACCAGAAAACCGCCAGGGAAATCAGCGACAACACAATTCCCTGAAAGACGATGCGTCCGCCAAGGCCACCGGCAAAAATGCTTTCATTACGGCTGCGCGGTTCATAATCCATAATATCATCGTCGTTTTTTTCGACGCCAAGTGCCAATGCCGGCAGCGAATCCGTTACCAAATTGATCCAAAGAATGTGCACCGGCAAAAGTGGCTGCGCCCAGCCGATGATCGTCGCGACAAAGAGAATCAAAATTTCTGCAATATTGCAGCTGAGCAGAAAATGCACCGCTTTTTTAATATTGTTGTAAATCCCGCGGCCTTCCCGCACCGCCGAAACAATCGTTGCAAAGTTATCGTCCGTTAAAATCATATCGGCCGCTTCTTTGGAGACATCGGTCCCGGTGATGCCCATCGCACAACCGATATCCGCTTTTTTAAGCGCCGGTGCATCGTTCACGCCGTCGCCGGTCATCGCAACCACGTCTCCCCGCCGCTGCCAGGCATTAACAATCCGCACTTTGTGTTCCGGTGAGACCCGTGCATAAACACTGGTCTTTTCAATAACCTCGTCCAATTCTGCATCTGACAAAGCATCCAATTCCACGCCGGAAAGCGCCCGGGAATCTTCCCTGTAAATATCGAGATCTCTGGCAATGGCCACCGCAGTGTTTTTGTGATCACCGGTGATCATCACGGTTTGAATCCCCGCACGGCGGCATTCATCAATGGAAGGCTTCACCTCTTCGCGCGGCGGGTCGATCATCCCAGTGAGCCCAGCAAAAATCAAATTCGCTTCCACTGTGCCGACTTCCGCCGCAGGTTGTTCTGGATATTGCCGGAACGCATAGCCTAAAACCCGATAGGCGTTGTCAGCCATCTCGGCGTTGGCAGCCATAATTTTTTTGCGTGCCCCATCATCCAACGGCAGTACGTCATAGCCCTTAAGATACTGGGTGCAGCGCGCCAAAAGCACATCCGGTGCGCCTTTGGTAAAGCTCATAAATGTATCGCCATATGCGTGAATGGTCGTCATAAGCTTTCGATCTGAATCAAAGGGGATCTCACCGATACGCGGAATTTCATGCATATTCAGCGCCTTATCAAACCCCAAATCGTCGGCATACGCCACCATGGCGACTTCTGTCGGATCCCCGATTTCCAAAACCCTTTCGTTTTCTTCGATAATGGATGCATCATTGCAAAGCTCACCAATGCGCACCACAAATTTTTCTGACGGTATAAAACCATCCTCTTTGATCTTTTCCGCATCGATAATGCCTTCATTGGCATAAACCTTCTTGATGGTCATGCGGTTTTGGGTCAGGGTGCCGGTTTTATCAGTGCAGATCACCGAGGCGCAGCCCAGCGTTTCCACGGCAGGCAATTTGCGGATAATGGCATGTTTGGCAGCCAAACGCGTTGTGCCCATGGCGAGCACTACCGTTACCACTGCCGGAAGCCCTTCCGGGATCGCCGCCACCGCAAGTGAAACGGCTGTCAAGAACATTTCGATGGGATTGCCGCCGCGAAGCCACCCGACAGCAAAAATCACAATACAGGCTGCCAAGGCGGCGATCGCCAAGGTTTTCCCCAGCTGGTTGATGCTGCGGGTCAGCGGGGTCACCGATTTTTCAGAAGTTTGCAGCATCCCGGCGATTTTTCCGATTTCAGTATCCATTCCGGCACCGGTCACCACAAACCGGCCTCGGCCATAGGTCACCGCCGAACTCATATAAACCATATCGACCCGGTCGCCCAGCGGTGTTTTGTCATCAAAATCGCCGGTAACCGCCTTTTCAACGGGCACCGATTCACCCGTCAATGCTGATTCCTGCACCTGCAGGGCGGCCTCGGCCACAATGCGCCCGTCAGCCGGAACGGCATCCCCGGCATCCAGCACCACAAGATCTCCCGGCACCAAATCTTCCGAACGCACCACCGTCTGCGCTCCGTCCCGAATCACCTTGGCTTCCGGGATGGTCAATTGCTTCAGACTTTCCATAGCCGATTCAGCTTTGCTCTCCTGCACCACACCGATCACCGCGTTGAGCACCACGATCATTAAAATCAGAACCGTATCGGACACTTCGCCCAAGAACCCGGAAATGATCGCCGCGGCGATGAGCACCACGATCAAAAAATCTTTAAATTGCTCCGCAAAGCGCACAATCAGAGATTTCTTTTTTCCCTCGGCCAGTTTATTTTTACCATAAACGGTTAACCGACGCGTCGCTTCTTCGGCGGTCAACCCGCAAAGGTGATCCGTCTTATAAATTTGCTCCGTCTCTTCAACCGATAACAGATAGGCTGATTTTCCTGTTTCGTTCAATTTTTCCTCCTCGAATCGCGGACGCCCCGATGCCCCTACGTTAAAAAAGACCTTTGTTTCAACGCAGTATTGCATTGAAACAAAGGTCTTACTCGCAAATAATCATTTGATACCTGACCGGGGACATGCCCGAAATGACGATCAGATAAACCCATGGGTGAGTTACTCCCCTTTGAATGTACCGTAGTATACCAAAGCTTTTGACGAATGTAAAGTTTAAAAATTCAGCCTGCCGGATTCTTAATTAAGCTTCCAGTGCCTGGATGCGGTCGCACACCTGAGCCAGCTTTTCCCGGTTTTCCCGATCCTTGCCTTTTTCCTTTTCAATCACAGCATCCGGCGCATTGGCCAGAAATTTTTCGTTTTTGAGTTTCCCGCTGGTCTGTTTCAGATCTTTTTCAATCTTGGTCTTTTCTTTGTTCAGCCGAGCCAGTTCCCTTTCTTTGTCTACCAAATCGTTAAGTGCCAAATAGAGGGTGGAATCCTCCACCACTGCCGCGACATAATCCGCCTTGACTTCGTCCAAATCAATGGCGTGCACGGCAGACACGCCGGCCATCTTGCCCAGCATATCCAAGGCAGCCGTCAAAACCGCGATATCCGCTGCATTATCGGTCGTCACAAAAACATCGGCCTGCTTTTTGGACGGCACGCCCGTTTCCTTGCGGATCTTCCGGATCGCACGGATCGCGCCCATCAAATAAGTCACCTGTTTTTCTTCGGCTTCAAAAATCAGCGCGTCGTCGGCCTTCGGCCAGGGCGCCACAATGATAGCCTTATCCGACGCCGGCAAATAGTGGTAAATTTCTTCAGTGATGAAGGGCGTCACCGGATGCAGGAGCTTTAAAATATTTTGCAGCACATAATTCAGCGTGGTCAGCGCAGCCTTTTTGCTGACGGCATCATCCGAATTAAAACGCGGCTTGACCATTTCGATGTACCAGTCACAAAATTCACTCCAGGTAAAATCGTAAATCTTGGAAGCGGCGATCCCCAGCTCGTACTTTTCCATATTGGCCGTGGCTTCGGCGATGGTCTGATTGAGCCGGCTCAAAATCCATTTGTCGGTGAGCTCCAACCGCACATTTTTAACGTCGAGGTCCGTGTCTTCTGTCATGTTCATCAGCACAAAACGAGAAGCGTTCCAGATTTTATTCAGAAAATTGCGGCTGGATTCGATTTTATCCTGAGTCCAGCGGATGTCGTTGCCCGCTGAGTTTCCGGTGATGATGGCAAAGCGCAGCGCATCCGCCGAATAGTCTTCAATCACTTCGAGCGGATCGATGCCGTTGCCCAGCGATTTGCTCATCTTGCGGCCCTGCGCGTCCCGGATGAGTCCATGGATATACACATCCGAAAAAGGCACTTCCCCCATGGCATCTATCCCCATAAAAATCATCCGAGCCACCCAGAAGAAAATAATATCGTAACCCGTAACCAGCACATCATTGGGATAGAATTTTTTAAGATCGTCCGTATCTTCCGGCCAACCGATGGTCGAAAACGGCCAGAGCGCCGACGAGAACCAAGTGTCGAGCACATCCGGATCCTGTGTCAGATGGGTGTGACCGCATTTGGGGCAAACCGCCGGCGTTTCTTCCGCCACGATCAGTTCACCGCAATCGTCGCAGGTCCAGGCAGGAATGCGATGCCCCCACCAAAGCTGGCGGGAGATGCACCAGTCGCGGACATTTTCCATCCAATTAAAATAAATCTTTTCAAAGCGCTCGGGAATGAATCGGGTCTTGCTTTGCTGCACCGCCGCGATGGCCGGCTCCGCCAGCGGTTTCATATCCACAAACCACTGCTCGGAAGTCATGGTCTCCACCGTGGTGTGGCAGCGGTAGCAATGGCCCACATTGTGCACATGATCTTCGGTTTTAACCAAATAGCCTTGGGCGTCCAAGTCCTTTAAAATGGCTTCGCGGCATTCATAACGATCCATCCCGGCGTATTTCCCGCATTTGTCGTTCATCGTGCCGTCTTCGTTCATGATGTTGATTTCTTCAAGGTTATGGCGCTTGCCAACCGCATAGTCATTGGGGTCGTGAGCCGGCGTCATCTTCACTACGCCCGTCCCGAAAGCCATATCCACATAATCATCCGCCACCACGGGAATCCGTCTGTTGACCAGCGGCAGCATGACGTCCCTGCTCACCAGATCGGTATAGCGCTCGTCGGCAGGGTTCACTGCCACGCCGGTATCTCCGAGCATGGTTTCCGGCCGGGTGGTCGCGACGACCACTTCGCCCTCGCCATCGGCATAGGGATAGCGCAGATGCCAAAGATGGCCGTTTTCTTCCTCATATTCTACCTCAGCGTCGGAAAGCGCCGTCTGACAATCCGGGCACCAATTGATGATGCGGCTGCCTTTGTAAATCAAACCGGCTTCGTAAAGGCGCACAAAGGTGGATTTTACCGCTTTGGAACAGCCTTCGTCCATCGTGAAGCGTTCCCGGTCCCAATCGCAGGATGCTCCGAGTTTGGTGATTTGCTGACGGATGCGATTGCGATAAAACTTTGCCCAATCCCAAGCATATTCCAGAAACTCCTCCCGGGTCAAATCGCTTTTGGATCGGTTTTCTTCTTCTTTGATTTGATTGAGCACCTTGACTTCCGTTGCAATGGACGCGTGATCCATTCCCGGCACCCAAAGCGCCGCGTAGCCCTGCATCCGCTTGAAGCGAATCAACGCATCCTGCAGGGTGTTGTCAAAAGCATGCCCCATATGCAACTGCCCCGTAATATTCGGCGGCGGCATAATGATGGTGTAGGCCTCGCCGTTCGGATGAACCTCCGGTTTGAAATAGCCGGCATTCCGCCACCAATCATAAATTCTATTTTCAACCTCATGGGGTTCGTAAACTTTCGACATTTCCTTTTTCATGCATTGATCCTTTCCTGCACAGCGAACGAACGCTTGTATTGAATGGGGATTTCCTTGATTTTTAATGGCTTTAATATTCTATCGCAAGTATTTTCTTTTTTCAATCACCGACAAAAAGTTCTTCATAACACTGGAGTGCCTTCCTATCAAAAAAGACCCAAAGGTCTCCCTTCAGGTCCTGCTTTTTCAGTTATTGTCCGTCAATAACCGTGGCCAATTTCGCGTTCTTCGCAAGATATTCTTCATAGGAAAGGCCGCTGGCGTTCACCTTTGTCGCCAGATCCTTCCCCAGATAGCGAATGTGCCAGGGCTCATAGCTGTAGCCGGTGCTCGCTTCCTTCCCTTTAGGAAAGCGGACGATGAAGCCGTATTCGTGGGCGTGAGCCGCGAGCCATTTTCCTTCGTTGGTCTGGATAAAGCGCTCCTGCAAATCACCGCTCATCGCCCGACAGGTCACATCCATGGCGAACCCGCTTTGATGTTCGCTTTGTCCCGCCTTGGAGCTAATGGCATTGGCTCTGGCTCTACCCATCGAGGCCATGTGATTGCTGAAAATCTTCTGCTGATCGGCATACGAACGGTACCCGGAAGAGCAATACAAATTCACGCCGGCCTTTTTTCCAGCATTAAACATGGTCGCCAAAGCCTGAGCCGCTTCTTTGCGCAGATACACCGTGCGATAACTCGCCGCGTTTACCTTCACCAGATCTTTCGGCACATAAGAAGGCGGCAGCGTATGTGTTTTATTAATGAGCTGGGCGGTATTGCCGGTCTGCGCCGCAGCGTTTTTAAGTTTTGTCTGCGGCGACAAGGCTGGCTGCTTTGGGCTTTGGGCCTCGGTTTTTGTCTGTTGCTTTTGTGCCGCGTGACGTTTTCGGCGCGTGCAGGCACGCACGCTTGTCATCACCAAAAGAACAACCAATAATAAAAGCGCAATCAACAATATTTCTCGTCGTCTTTTTTTTGTCAGGCTTTTATTAACCACAGCACCCTCCCCGCATTTCTCACATTTTATCGCTTATTATTTTATCATCACTTAACCCAGCATAGTGAGAAATGACATCTGATTAGATTCCGGCAATTCCGACAGACAGCCAAAGGCCGCCAGTGCATCCATATTGGCTTTGTTCACATGGGCGCGGTTTTGCATATCCTCCCGAGACATAAAAGGCTTGCGTTTGGCCTCTTCATAAATGCTTTTAGCCACCACCTCGCCCATGCCGTCCACTGCGGTTAATGGCGGAATCAACGTTTTGCCATCGAGCGTGAAATAACGGTAATGGGATTTATAAATATCGACATTGGCAAAGCTGTAGCCCCGGCAGAACATCTCCCAGGCCAATTCCAGCGAGGTATAAAGGTTGCTGTCTTTATTGCTGGCCTTATTACCCTGCGCCTTGATTTCGTTCATCTTGCGCACGACGGCTTCTTTGCCCGCTTTCATAACACCGAGATCAAACTCCTTAGCGCGAATGGAAAACCATGCCGCATAATAGGCCGGCGGATAATACACTTTATAATACGCGATGCGAACAGCCATCATCACATAGGCCGCTGCGTGGGCTTTCGGAAACATGTATTTGATTTTTTTACAGGAATCGATATACCACTCCGGCACGTTATTTTTCCGCATATAGGGTTCCTCGTCGTCGAGCAGCCCCTTCCCCTTGCGCACGTGTTCCATGATCCAGAACGCACGCTCCGGCGCCAGTCCCATCGAGATGAGCCCAAGCATAATATCGTCACGGCAGCAGATCACTTCCTTCAGCGTGGCCGTACCGTTTTCAATGAGCGTCTGAGCATTGCCCAGCCACACATCGGTCCCATGGGATAACCCCGACAATCGAATCAGATCGGCGTAGGAATCCGGATGGGCATCGAGCACCATTTGCCTGGCAAAACTGGTCCCGAATTCCGGAATGCCGCAGGTGCCCAGCGGCACATCAAAATCGTCGTCAATTAAATCCAGCGAATCCGTGCCCTCAAACAGACCGATAATCTTGGGATCGTCCAATGCAATCGTCGTCGGATCCACACCGGTAATGTCCTTGAGCATGCGCAGCATCGTCGGATCATCGTGGCCAAGAATATCGAGTTTAAGCAGCCGCCCTTCAATGGAATGATAATCGAAATGCGTCGTCAGGGTGCCACTGTCCCGATCGTTGGCTGGATACTGCACCGGTGTGAATTGCGTGATCTCTTTGTCCTTCGGCACGACCATCACCCCGCCGGGATGCTGCCCGGTGGTGCGCGTCACACCGGCTGTGCCTTCAATCAGGCGATCCATCTCCGCATGGCTGACGACGATTCCCCGTTCTTCCAGATAATTCTTGACATAGCCATAGGCGGTCTTGTCCGCCAGAGTCGCGATGGTCCCGGCGCGAAACACCTTGCCCTCGCCAAAGATCACCTCGGTATAGTGGTGAGCTTCACTTTGATTGTCGCCTGAGAAATTCAAATCGATATCCGGCTCTTTATCGCCTTTAAACCCAAGAAACGTTTCGAAAGGAATGTCAAAGCCATCTTTATTGAGCGCATGACCGCATTCCGGGCAGATTTTGTCCGGCAGATCCGGCCCGACCCCCACTTTGGTGGAGTCAAACCACTCCACGTGCTTGCATTCAGGACAGATATAATGCGGCGGGAGCGAATTGACCTCGGTAATGCCGCAGAGCATCGCCACCAGCGACGAGCCGACCGATCCCCGGGAGCCAACCAGATAACCGCAATCCAGCGAATGCTTGACGAGTTTCTCGGCAATCAGATAGAGCACCGAATAGCCGTTACCAATGATGGACGTGAGCTCTTTGTGGATGCGGTCAGCCACAATATCCGGCAACGGATCACCGTAAAGTTCTTTCGCATTGGCGTAAACAGAATTGCGGATTTCATCATCCGAGCCTTCGATCACCGGCGGGAAAGTCCCGTCGGGCACTGGCTTCACATCATCAATCAGGTCCGCCACTTTGCGGGTGTTGGTCACCACCAGTTCATAAGCCGCATCATCCGGCAGATAATCGAACTCGTCGAGCATTTCCCGAGTCGAATGATAATACAGCGGCGGCTGCTCGTCTGCATCACGGTAGCCCTGCCCGGCCTGAAGAATCTGCCGATACTGGGCATCCGTCGGCGCGACAAAATGCACATCCCCCGTGGCCACCACCAATTTATTTTCCTGCCGGCCCAGCGCGATGATGCGCTTGTTGATTTCGATCAGATCGTCTCGAGTTAAGTCGCCGTTTCGCATGAGATAAGCGTTATTGCCCAAGGGCTGCACTTCGTAATAATCATAAAAATCCAGAATCGGCCGCAGTCTTGCATCGTTCCAGTTTTCCTTGACAGCCGTATAAAGTTCTCCAGCTTCACACGCCGATCCGATCAAAAGATGCTTGCGCTTTTTCTGAAGCAATGATTTTGGAATACGCGGTTTCTTGTAAAAATAATCCACATGGGAGGCCGATACTAAATCGTAAAGCGCCTGCAGCCCGTCCTGATCTTTCGCATAAATAATCACGTGATAAGGCCGTTCGGTCTTAATAATCTGCTCCAACCGCATCAGCCGATTCAAATCCGCCGCGCGATCGCAATGCTGCTTTTCCGCCAGCCCCATCAAACGCACGAAAATTTTAGCCGAACAAATGCTGTCATCAATGGCGCGATGGTGGTGCCCCATATCAATCTTGAAATAGCTTGCCAATTTTTTCAAATTATGGCGCGCAATATCCGGAATCAATGTCCGGGCCATTGGCAGGGTATCCACATAGGTGATCGTATTGGGGATCCCATAACGCTCTAAGGCAATACTCATAAAACCCATGTCAAAAGAAGCGTTGTGCGCCGCAAGAATTTTGCCGTCGCAAAAATCGAGAAAAGCGCGAACCGCTGCTTCCTCCTCTTTTCCCTGGGCCACCATCTGATCGGTAATGCTCGTCAGTTCGGTGATTTTCTGCGGGATCGGCCGATGGGGATTCACAAACGTCTGAAAGGTATCCAGCACATGTTTATTCTTGATTTTGACGGCCGCAATTTCGATAATCGCATCGCGCCCGGCATAAAGGCCGGTGGTTTCCAAATCGAAAAAGACAAATTCGCCGCCGAAAGGTTCATCCTGATCGCCGGTAATAATGCGAATATCGTCGTTCACCAGATAGCCTTCGAGGCCATAGAGCACCTTAATGCCCTTGCCCTTGGTCTCCTTCATGATTTCCGGATAAGCCTGCACCACGCCGTGGTCGGTGATCCCAAAAATATCGTGTCCGAAATCCACCGCCTGCCGCACGATCTTCTTGACTTTGCTCACCGCATCCATCGCCGAATACTGGCTGTGCATGTGCAGCTCCACACGCTTGATCTTCGCATCATCTGTGCGCACAGGGCGATCTACTTCCTCAATCACCCGGGGCATCAGCTGCTTTTCGTGCGCATATTCGTCAAAGGACACCTGGCCTTCCACCTGCACCCAGATACCGTTTTTCAACCGTTCTTTAATCGCGCTGGCATTTTTCCCCACAAAAATCTTGCAGGAAATCGATGCCCGTTCATCGGTGATATTAAACTCAAATAATTGTTTGCCATTTCGCAGTTCCCGGGCATTAAAGCCGAAGATTCGCCCTCGGTAGCAATGCCGTTCTTTATCAGTCGTCAGGTTATCCTCAAAATCAATGGTGTCAAGTCCTTCCGGTGCGACGGTAAAGCGTTTGCCCATGATCATCGAACCGGTAATCGATTCAAAATCCGTTTTGCCTTTTTTGGAGGACGTCAACGGCGTGCCCATTCCCTTTTTCATAATCGCAACATTCTGGGCCATCGCGGTCTGCATCCGCGCTTCGATTCGCGATGCTGATTTCGAGGGTGTCTCTGGAATGAAAGGCGGTGCCGCTTCGTCTTCCTCGGATTTTTGCATCTCCGGCACTTCCGTTAAACCTTCAACGGGCATGCCGGACGGCGGCTCGGGCGACCGCTCTTCAGAAAGTTCTGCAACAGTCGGAATAACTCCACTCCCGGCCATTTGGTCAATAAAGGCTGCTGCACGATCTTCTCTATTTTCACCTGGCAAATTCACAGAGATCTTCTGTGCTTCCTCAAAAATTGCCGGATCCGCTTGGGATTTTAACGGCGCTTCAATCACCACTCCAACCGATTTTGCGTAATCAAAAACGGCGGAAAGCTCCTGCTGCACCGCCATGCGGTCACAGGAACTGCCGTCTTCACTTTTAAAGACCAATGTCAGCGCCTGCTGTGCTTCGGAGATTTCCACCTTTTGCGGCATCAGCCGATATTTGGCCACCACCTGTTTGAACGCCGCCTGTTTTTCTGCAATTAAACTCATCGCATCTCTTTCTTTAATAATGTCTTGCCGCCGCACTACATTTTGTCAATTTCCGTCATCAGCGCATCGATGATCTCGGATTCATTCACCGTTTTAAAAACTTTGCCCTTTTTAAACAAAACGCCTTTGCCTTTGCCGCCGGCCACGCCGATATCCGCTTCTTTGCCCTCGCCCGGGCCGTTCACCACACACCCCATGACCGCCACTTTGATATCTTTTTCAACCTGTGCCAATCGCTTGTTCATTTCTTTGGCAATGCCGATCAGATCAATCTCGGTGCGTCCGCAGGTCGGACAGGAAACCACATCGACCGTCGGCCGCTTGGCCGAATAACGCCCCACCGCTTTGAGAATGCTTTGCGCCGTTTCAACTTCGCTGACCGGATCTCCGGTGACAGACACCCGCATTGTGTCGCCAATACCCGCCAGCAATAAATGCCCCAACGCGATGGATGACTTAATCGCCGCACTTTTTAAAATGCCGGCTTCCGTCACGCCGAGATGCACCGGGTAATCGTATTTCTCTGAAAACAGCGTATACGCCTCAATAGTCGTCAGCACGTCCGAGGATTTCATCGACACCACAATATCGTGAAAATCATCCTCCAGAAGATAGGCCATGTGCCGCTCCGCGCTGGCCACAAGCGCCTCCGCCGTCGGTCCGCCGTATTGTATCAGCAGATCTTTTTCCAGCGAACCCCCGTTCACGCCGATACGAATCGGGATCCCGCGTTCTTTTGCCGCGGCCACCACAGCGTGAACCTTTTCGCGCCCGCCGATATTGCCCGGATTAATCCGCAGCTTGTCGATCCCCTTTGCAATGGCCGTTAGCGCAAGATGATAATCAAAATGAATGTCGGCCACCAGCGGAATCTCAATCTGCGAGCGAATCGCCGAAATAGCCTCCGCCGCCGGCTGATCCGGAACCGCGACGCGAACAATATCGCAGCCTGCCGCCGTCAATGCCTTGATTTGATTCACAGTCGCGGCTATATTCCGAGTATCTGTATTGCACATGGATTGGATCGCCACCGGGTTTTCCCCGCCAATCTTCACACCGCCAATCGCCACTTCTCGAGTCGGTCTTCGTGTTGTTCTTTGCGTCAAGTTGTCTTCGTTCATTTCCATCTTCCTTTTGCGCTTAATGCAAATAGCGCAGCACGTCATTAACCGCGATCACGACTGCCAGCGCCATCAGCGCCGCAAAGCCAATACCGTTAATCCAAGCCGCCTTTTCCGGATCCAAATCTCTTCGGATGATCGCTTCAATCGCCGCGATGAGTATCTGGCCGCCATCCAATGCCGGCAGCGGCAACAAATTAAGCACCCCCAAATTCACTGAAATAAAAGCGGTGAAACTGAGCATCGCCCGCAGCCCATAACGATAAAAACTGCCAACCATACCGACCAATCCTACCGGTCCGGCAAAATCGTTGAGTCCCGCTTGCCCGGCGAAAATCATTCGAAAACTTTGGTAAATGGCCGTGGTAAATTGTGCGACGCTGGCAAAGGCACCCTTGATCGCAGAGGCAGCGCCATGGCCTCCCAGCAGATAAACCGCCATCATCGTCAGAACAGCCAAAACAAAATTCATTGCCGGCCCCGCCAAAAGCACGAGCATTTTTCGCCCCTTGGACAAATGCATAAAAGACCGATTGGCCGGCAAATTGGGACCCGACACCGCCTCGTCAGCCAAACCGTCTCCAGACGATTCCGCTTCACCCCACATGCGACAAAAACCGCCGATCGGTAACGCCCGAATCGTTAAGCGTGTTTCTTTCCCCTGATGCGCAAATAGCATAGGCCCCATGCCAATCGCAAATTCAATAACATAAATGTCGGCTCTTTTGGCCACGATAAAATGGCCAAACTCATGCACCACCACCAAAACGGTCAGCATGAATAAGGTCAATATGATAAAAAGAAAAGTATCCATTGGTATTAAACCAAACTCGAAAAAGTCAACTGAGCAAATAAATACACAATGGGCAAAACAAAAATAATGCTGTCAAAGCGATCGAGCACACCGCCGTGTCCCGGCAATAATTTCCCATAATCTTTAATCTCTAATTTCCGCTTGATCAGCGATGCGGTCAAATCACCGCATTGGGAAATAATTGCGCCGACAAACCCCAAAATACCGTAGAGATAAAGCGGCAAGTCAAAAGCAAAATAATGCTTGAGCACAACACCATAAATCACCATGGCAATAATGGTTGACACGGTTCCTCCCACGGCGCCCGCCACCGTTTTATTCGGACTGATTTCCGGCGTCAGCGACGTTTTTCCAAAAAATTTTCCGACAAAATACGCAAAGGTATCCGTCACAAAGGCGAGGATAAACACCATCCACAGATAGTAAATTCCCTGAGGCATGGCATCAAAAAGCTGAAGATGCCCGAGCATGGTCGGTACCCAAACCAACCCGAAAACCGTCGCCATAGCGCGATAAGCATTATGTTTTCTGCCCGCAATTTCAATGACAAAGGTCAAAATAAAGGTGATAAACAATGCCGGAAGCGCCAGCTGATAATCGAAATGCATCACGGTCACCAGCAATGCCGAAAAAATAATCGGCCAAAAGTAACCGGCTTTAATCGGCAATCGATGATTGATGGCGTGAATGTATTCAACCATCCCGATAACTGCCAATGCTAACGTTAAAGCATAGACAAACCAACCGCCTAAAACTAAAAGTGCAATCAAAATCGGCAGACCAACCACTGCCGTCACAATACGTTTTGCCATTATTTGACGCCTCCATATCTTCTGTCCCGCTGCTGATAGGCCGCGATTAATTTGCAAAAAAGTGTTTCGTCAAAGTCCGGCCATAGTACTGGATCAAAAATAAATTCGGCATAGGCGTTCTGCCAGAGCAAAAAATTGCTCAAGCGTTCTTCGCCGCTGGTGCGAATCACCAAATCAGGATCGGGCAGCCCCGCCGTATAAAGATGATCGGCAAACACCTGCTCGGTAATGGCCTCGGGCACAATACCCTCAGCCACAATCTGGCGAACCGCCTGCAAAATGTCTTCCCGGCCGCCGTAATTCAGAGCAATATTGAGCACCATACCGGTATTGCCCTTGGTTTGTTCGACCATATTAGCCGCCGCTTTTTGAAGGCGTTCGGGCAAAATCGATTGGTCGCCAATCACCCGAACCTGCACATCGTGATCGTCCAGATTAGTCACCTCTTTAATAAAGTAATCAATGGCGAGATTCATCAGTCCGGAGACCTCCTCCTGGCTGCGCTTCCAATTTTCCGTTGAAAAGGCATAGAGGGTCAAAACCCGAATCCCCATATCCGACGCGGTGCGAATCGTCCCCCGAACCGCTTTCATTGCCGTATAGTGCCCGAAAATACGAGGGCGTTTGCGCTGTTTGGCCCAACGGCCGTTGCCATCCATAATGATGGCTACGTGGGCCGGCAATCTGTTTTCATCTATCTGACAGCCGTACATTTCCATGGCGTTTGTCTCTCTCCGTTTTCTGCTTTGATCAGCCGATTTTTTCTTCTAAGGCTTCCGAAGCCTGTTTCTTTTCAAGATTTTTCCATGAAGTCTCGATCATCAGCTTAATCCGATTGATCTGATTGACTTCCGACGCGCCGGGATCGTAATCGATGGGGGAAATATTGGCATAAGGATAACGCTTGCGGATGGGTTTGATCATCCCCTTGCCCATCACGTGGTTTGGCAAACAGGCAAAAGGCTGAACACAAACAATGTTTTCAACGCCGCCTTCGATGAGCTCCATCATTTCCGCCGTTAAAAACCAGCCTTCGCCGCCCTGGTTCCCCAGGGAAATAAGCTCTGTCGCTTTCTGCGCCTTCTTGTAAATTGTCGACGGCGGTCCGAAATGACGGCTTTTGATCAAAGCGCGCTTCATATTCTTGCGATACATTTCAATCACGCGAATAATGAGCTTGCCATTGCGCTTGGCGCTGGCTTTTCCCGATAAAACGTCGTGCTTATAAATGGCATTATAGGAACAATATAAAAAGAAGTCAATGATATCCGGCACGACCACTTCGACCCCTTCGTCCTCCAGCACCTGCACCAGGTTGTTGTTGGCCGTCGGATGATATTTTACCAAAATCTCCCCAACGACACCAACTTTAGGAATGGTCTTTTCGATCCGCGGCAACACATCGAACTGAGAAACAATTTCCCGCACATTGCGCTTAAATGCAGACGGTCTCGGGTGAATGATGCTGCTTCTCACCTTGCGCCGCCACATCTGATAGAGAGCATCCGTCGCGCCGGTTTCCTTTTCGTAGGGTCTGGTGGCGTAAAGCACACGCTGGAACAAATCGCCATAAACCGCAGCGACAGCGATGCGGTTGGCCATCTGCGGCGTGATCTTAAAACCGGGATTGCTTTCTAAACCGACGGTGTTGATCGAAATCACGGGAATCTGTTCCAATCCGGCTTCTTTGAGCGCCTTGCGGATAAAGCCCACATAGTTCGAAGCGCGGCAAGGTCCGCCGGTCTGGGACATGAGCACCGAGACGTTGTTCAAATCGTATTTGCCGGATTTGAGCGCGGCCATGATCTGTCCAACGGTCAAAATGCTCGGATAGCAGGCGTCGTTGTTGACATAGCTGAGCCCCGCGTCGACGGCTTTGTCGTCCACGCTGGGCAGCACTTCCACATTATAGCCGCTGGCATTGAGCGCCACGGAGAACAGATCGAAATGGATCGGCGACATCTGCGGGCACAGAATCGTGTGCTTTTTCTTCATGTCTTTTGTGAATGTGACGCGTTGAGTCAATTCCTTCCCCGGCACCACAATATCGTTTTCCCGCCGTTCTTCCATCGCCGCCTTCAATGAACGCATCCGGATTCGGATGGCGCCGAGATTGCTGACCTCATCAATTTTGATCAGCGTGTAAATTTTGCTTTTGTGTTCAAGAATTTCCTGAGTCTGTTCGCTGGTAACCGCATCGAGCCCGCATCCGAAGGATGTGAGCTGAACCAGCTCCAGTTCGTCGTGCCTGGTGACAACCTCCGCCGCTTTGTAAAGCCGGCTGTGATATTTCCACTGATCCAGCACGCGGTAGGGCTGGGCCGTGTCTGCGTTGGCCAGGCCGGCCACCGAATCTTCAGTGAGCACCGCCATGTCAAGCGCCGTGATGATATTGTCGAGACCGTGATTGATTTCCGGATCAACGTGATAGGGCCGGCCGGCCAGAACGATACCGCGCTTGCCGTGTTCTTGTAGCCATTCGATGGTTTCAAGCCCTTTATCGTGCATATCTCTGGCAACATGATGCTTTTCACCGTAGGCATGGCGCAGTGCCGCAGCCACCTCGTCCGACGAAACCCCCTCCGGTTCGAAAATTTCGCAGAGCCGTTCTTTCAGACGGTCCGCATCTTCCAAAGAAAGGAAAGGATTCATAAAATCGATATCGTTTTCGGCCAGACTGTCCATATTGTATTTGATGGTTTCCGGATAAGACATAACAATCGGACAGTTATAGCAATTATCCGCCGAATCAAATTCTTGTTCTTCATAAGCCACGCAGGGATACCAAATTTTGCGAATCCCCTGATCGATCAGATCCTGAATGTGTCCGTGGGTCAGCTTGGCCGGATAACACACGGAATCCGAGGGAATCGAGCTCATGCCCTTTTCGTAAATTTTGCGCGTGGAACTGGCTGAAAGCAGCACCCGATAACCCAGCGAGGTTAAAAACGTAAACCAAAAGGGATAGTTTTCGTATTGATTGAGCGCCCGGGGAATGCCGATGACACCGCGGGGCGCCTGATTTTCCGGCAGAGGCTCATAATTGAAAAGCCGTTCGTATTTGTATTGGTACAAATTGGGAATACTTTTCTTGTGCCTGCTGCCCCCCGCGCCCACTTCACAGCGGTTGCCAGTGACGTGACGGCTGCCATCTGCAAAAATATTGATGGTCAGCTGGCAGTTATTGCTGCAGGCGCCGCACCGGCGATGCTTGATGGTCACATCAAATTTGTCTAAATCTTCAAGGCCAAAAATGGTGCTCTTTTCGCCTTTGTGCCGGCGTTCTCTCGCGATTAACGCCGCACCGAAGGCACCCATTAAGCCGGCGACATCCGGACGGACCACATCGCGTTCGGTAATCTTTTCAAAAGCACGCAGCACCGCGTTGTTATTGAAGGTCCCGCCCTGCACCACAATGTGTTCGCCAAGCTCCTTAGGGTTGTGCACTTTGATGACCTTCTGCAGCGCATTGCGAATCACAGAATACGAAAGGCCGGCGGAGATATCCCCGACGGAAGCGCCTTCCTTTTGGGCCTGCTTGACCTTTGAATTCATAAAGACCGTGCAGCGCGTTCCCAAATTGGAGGGACTTTCCGCATTCATGGCCGCCTCGACAAAGTCCGAAATCGGCAGATTGAGCGACTTGGCAAAGGTTTCAAGAAAAGAACCGCAGCCGGAGGAACAAGCCTCGTTCAGCACGATGTTATCAATGGTGCCCGAGCGAATGCGCATGGCCTTCATGTCCTGGCCGCCGATATCGAGAATGAAATCCACCTGCGGGCGAAAATACTGCGCGCCTTTAAAATGGGCCATCGTTTCAATCTCGCCAATGTCCATATGCAGCGCTGACTGAATCAGGCCTTCTCCATACCCTGTGGAGGCTGCCTTGGCAATATAAACATCTTTCGGCAGCTTGCCGTAAATATCCCGGAGGATTTCAATGGATTTATCCAGCGGACTGCCTTCATTGCTCGAATAATAGCTATAAAGCAGTTCGCAGTCTTTGCCGATAATCGCGGCTTTGGTGGTGGTTGATCCGGCGTCGATGCCAAGATACACCGGTCCGCTGTAGGTCGACAAATCCCCACGCTTGACCTTGTCTTTGTCGTGACGTTCGATAAAGGCCCGGCGTTCTTCATCGTCTGCAAAGAGCGGCTCCAAGCGGCCGACGCCGGAATCATCCGCAAAGGGATTGTCCAGCCGGTCGATGACATCGGCAAAATCGACGGCCTCTTTTTTTTCACTGGCATAAGCCGTACCCAACGCCACAAAAAGATTGGAGTTTTCCGGAAATTCCACCTCATCCGGCGTGAGCTCCAAGGTTTCAATAAAGCGCTGCCGCAGCTCCGACAGGAAATAGAGCGGCCCGCCCAAAAAGGCCACATGGCCTTTAATGGTGTGCCCGCAGGCCAGGCCCGAGATTGTTTGATTGACCACCGCCTGAAGCACCGAAGCCGCAATATCGGCACGTTCTGCCCCTTCGTTGATCAGCGGCTGTACGTCGGTTTTCGCAAAAACGCCGCAGCGCGACGCAATCGGATAAATCATTTTGTGCGCTTCGGCCAACTCATTCAGCCCGGCGGCATCCGTTTTCAAAAGCGAGGCCATCTGATCGATAAAGGCCCCGGTTCCGCCGGCGCAAGTCCCGTTCATGCGCTGTTCGATGCTGCCTTCAAAGAAAGTGATCTTGGCATCTTCGCCGCCAAGCTCAATGGCACAGTCCGTTTTCGGAATCTTTTTCTCAACGGCGAGCGTCCCAGCCACCACTTCCTGAATAAAGGGAATTTCAAGCCATTTGGCCGCGAGCATCCCGCCAGACCCCGTCACGGATATATGCGTTTGCACATTGCCCAAGGTTTCATAAACCTCGCGGAGCAGGGCGCTCATCGAGATTTTAATATTCGAACGGTGCCTGCGGTAATCACTAAAAACAATTTTGTCTTTTTCATCGAGAACGACCACTTTAATCGTGGTCGAGCCGACGTCCAATCCCATCCGATAGTTCATTTCAGCTACTTCTTTCTATTGATTTATTGCTTTTTATATTTTTTCCGGTGTCACACCCAAAATCTTGTGGCATGCACACGCCTTCACTACTTTATAGCGTTTCTAAGCCAATGCTATCCCAGGATTATACCTCAAAAGGGTTAGTGGATGCAAATAGCGTCACCGCCGTTTTAGCTGAACTTTCAGAAAAATCACTTTTTCGTTATATCTTTCCCACTTTCTTTCAGATTTTTTGCGTTCAATTGCCAAAGAATATGCTATAATAAACGAAATTATTTAACAACTTTTTGATCTTTTCGAATTTTTTATTTTATCATATCCCAATACACTGAGGTCTATCATGAGCAATTCTATTCATAAATCCATTTTCGGACAGCGGCTCAAACAATTAATGAAAAATTTTAACGAAACCACCTATTCACTGTCAGAGCAGTTCAATTTATCTCCGCCCAGCATCTCCCGATACACTCGGGGCGAAATGGCTCCCAAAATGACCACGGTTTACGCCTTGGCCGATTATTTTGACGTGAATCCGGAATGGCTGATGGGTAAAACCGTCTCGATGTATGAATCGGAAATTTTAGGGGATACCCACGCGGCGGGGCACGCCTTCGATATTTCCGTGTTTGATGAAATTCGCTATGACCGGCCGATTTTTTCTAACCACAAAACCGCCGACCACCTCTCGATTCCCATTGACAAGCTCACCGAATGGGGACCTGTCTTCGGCTATCGGATTCCCGACAACGCCATGCAGCCAGCCTATACCGCAGGCGATCTGGTCGTGATTCGCCTGAATACCGAACTCACATCCGGCGCGACCGTGGCTCTTCACGTCAACAAGGAACCTATGATCATCCGCAAAATTATTCTAATGGGCAATAAGCTCATCACCCAGCCTTTTAACGCCGATGCGGATGCCGCCGTTTACGATATCCGCAAACACCACGTCCAGACGATCGGCACGATTGTTTACCGCCGCCACGTTGAGGAAGCTTATTTCTCATACTAAATGCATTGTCCTCCAATGTATCCTCTGAATCCGCGCATAAAAAAACCAGGCATATGCCTGGTTTTTTTACGACTAAGCCTGTAAGCCGAGTTCTGTCTTGATAATCATCTATCTGGTTCCGCGCCGTCACCGGCGGACTCAAGCGACCTACCATTGAGCAGCGACGGGCCGCCGCCTTTTAACACTCTTTCTTGGTCTTGCTCCGAATGGGGTTTACCCAGCTGGCCAATTACTTTAACCACTGGTGAGCTCTTGCCTCACCCTTTCACCCTTACCGACATGCGGCGGTTTGCTTTCTGTTGCACTTGCCTTAAAGTTGCCTTCACCGGACGTTATCCGGCATTCTGCCCTGTGGAGCTCGGACTTTCCTCAGGTTGCCCCGCGATTATCCGGCCTAGTCAGATCTCTATTATAACGATTTTCCAAATTAATGCAAGAGGCCATTGCCGCTCTTGTCGTTCGGTCAGTCCTTAAACGTCCCCATTTCAAAGGCCTCCTGCGCATCATCCATCGGCACTTCTTTAGGGGCCGCTGTTTCTTCACCGTTATTCAGATAATGATCACGCACTTTACCTTCAACCTCGTCACAAAGATCGGGATTATCTTCGAGCATCTGGCGAATGTTGTCACGCCCCTGCCCCAGCCGTTCGCCATTATAGGAGAACCAGGATCCGGACTTCTTAATGATGTCGAGCTCGACGGCCATATCCAGCACATCCCCTTCATGGGAAATCCCCTTGCCATAAATAATGTCAAATTCCGCAGTTTTAAACGGCGGTGCCATTTTGTTCTTAACCACCTTGCAGCGGGTGCGGTTGCCGATCATTTCACCGTCTTTTTTGAGCGTTTCAATCCGGCGCACATCCATGCGGACCGAAGAATAAAACTTCAGTGCGCGGCCACCGGTCGTCACTTCCGGATTGCCGTACATCACGCCGACCTTTTCCCGCAATTGATTGATAAAAATAGTCGCCGTGTTAGAATTTTTGATCACGCCTGTCAACTTCCGCAGCGCCTGGGACATCAATCTTGCATGCAGCCCGACATGGGAATCCCCCATGGTCCCTTCAATTTCGGCGCGGGGCACCAGCGCCGCCACCGAGTCGATAACCGCCACATCAATGGCACCGCTTCGCAAAAGCGCTTCTAAAATTTCCAAGGCCTGTTCGCCGGTATCCGGCTGGGAAACGATCAGATTATCGATATCCACGCCGAGGCTGGCCGCATAAATCGGATCGAGCGCGTGTTCTGCATCGATAAAGGCCGCATTGCCGCCTTTTTTCTGAGCTTCGGCAATAATGTGCAACGCCAATGTCGTCTTCCCGGAAGATTCCGGGCCGTAAATTTCGATAATTCGCCCCTTGGGCACGCCGCCAATCCCCAGCGCCATATCAATGCGCAACGACGATGTCGAAATGACATCAACATCTCTGGCGCCACTGTCGCCAAGGCGCATCACGGCGCCTTTCCCATAAGTTTTTTCAATGTTTTTTAAGGCATTATCCAGGGCTTTCTTGCGTGCTTGTGCATCCGTAATATCCATCACCGGATCTAAGGGCTTTTCTTTCTTGGCCATACGAGCCTCCTTTTCGTTAAAGTTGAATCTTTATTGCAGGTTCAGAATTGCTTCTCTTACCATACAAAGTGCCTTGTTGGCCGAGCGTTTTTGAATGGTTTGCCGACTGCCCGCAAATTTGCATTTTTCAATCCGTGTCCGTCCGTCGGCGTGCACGCCGACATACACCAATCCTACCGGCTTTTCCGCGCTGCCGCCGTCTGGCCCGGCGATACCGGTCACCGATACGTTGACATCACATTCCGAGAGCGTCGCCAGATGTTCGCACATTTCCCGGGCTGTTTCTTCAGAAACGGCGCCTACCCTATCCAGCGTTTTTTTCTGAACGTCGAGCAGTCTCATTTTCGCTTCATTAGAATAGGTTACCACACCCATTTTAAAAGCTTCCGAAATTCCAGGAATCGCTGTCATCTGCGATGCGATGAGGCCGCCGGTGCAAGATTCCGCCGTGGCCATGGTCCGATGCTTCTTGAGCAGCAGATCCCCCACTGTCTCGGCCAATGTTTTTTGGGCATGGGCAAAAATATGACGGCCAAAACGCCGATCCATTTCCTTTGAATATTTGTCCAGCAGGCCATTGATGGCTGCCGCATCGGTGCCGTTGGCTGTGATGCGCACCAACACTTCTCCCGGCTTGGCATAAGTCGCAATGGTTGGATTGGTTTGATGATTCACCAGATCCAAAATCATTTCTTCCACCATGGATTCCCCAAAATCGCAGATATTAAAATAACGGGAAATCACCAGCTGACTGGTGCGATTCTTGAGGATCGGCATCACATAAAGATCGAACATGGCTTTCATTTCGCTCGGCGGTCCGGGCAGAAGAAAAACACTGACGCCGTTCTTTTCGATATGAATCCCCGGTGCTGTGCCCTGAGTATTATTGATCGCCTTGGCGCCGACGGGAATGTCACACTGTCTGAAATTGTTGTCCGTCATGACATAATTGCGCCGGTCGAAGTGTTGTTTCATTTTGCGGACCTGCGCTTCGTCCCGCTGCATGGACATGCCGAAAAAAGCCGCCACGGTTTCTTTGGTTAAGTCATCCTGCGTCGGACCGAGGCCTCCAGTCACCACAACGACATCACTGCGTTTAACCGCCGCTTCAAAGACGTCCTTTAACCGACCCGGATTATCGCCTAACGTCGTTTGAAAATGAACTGAAAATCCATTTTTGGACAATTCTCTGGCAATGTATTGGCTGTTGGTGTTAAGGGTATCTCCGGTTAAGAGTTCCGTGCCGACACAAATAATTTCACAATTCATTGGTCCTTTTCCTTTTCAGATTTTTTCTTTAAAAAAGCGCCTGTCGTGCAGGCGCTTTGCATTACATGGTTTTGATAACCCCTTTGTTGAGTCTGAAATAATCAATTCCGGAAATCAAGGTCAGAGCTAACGCTACATAAATCATAATCTGCCCAAAAATACCCAGTGCCGGAAAAGCGGCGACCGGCCAGCTGTAAAGAATCAGTGCGATGATTGCAATCATCTGTGACATGGTCTTGGCTTTACCCCATTTGCTCGCAGCAATGACCACGCCGTCATTCGCCGCCAATGTTCTGAGGCCGGTAATAGCGAATTCTCTGGCAATGATCACGATGACCACCCATGCCGGAATCGCCTGTGTCTGAACCAGACAGATAAAAGCGGATGCCGTGAGTAACTTATCGGCCAGCGGATCCATAAACTTGCCAAAATCCGTAATCAAGTTGCGGCTTCTGGCAATGTGGCCATCCACGTGATCGGAATAGGCCGCGATCGCAAAAATAACCAGCGCCACCAATTGGTGATGCGGAAATTGAATGGCCATTGCCGCCACAAAAAACGGAATGCAGATCATTCTGAACAAAGTAATCTTATTCGGTAAATTCATTTTCTCCCAACTCTCCTATTAAATCATATTCTATTGAATCGATAATTTTCACTTTAAAGAATTGTCCCACGGGTAAATCAGACTGTTCAATCAGTACGTCACAATCCACTTCCGGTGCCTCCCCCCGCGTCCGGCCGATCGAAACCCCGTTCGTCTGATTTTCATCAATCAAAACTTCCACCGTTTTGCCGATCATGGCTTCATTCGCCGCCGCGGTAATGCCCTGCTGCTGCTCATAAATCCGGCGCAAGCGCGTTTCTTTAACGGTTTTGTCAATTTGATCGGCCATGGTATACGCCGGTGTTCCCTCTTCCCGAGAATAAGCGAAAGCGCCCAGCCGCTCAAAGCGAAGCGTTTGAAGATCTGCAAGCATTTCTTCAAACTGCGCTTCCGATTCACCGGGGAAACCGGCGATCACCGTCGTTCGCAACACCGCATCCGGCAACATTTTCCTGATTAATTTTACTTTATCATAAATTTGCGCTTTGTCAATGTGTCGCCCCATGCGTTTTAAAATTTCATTCTCTGTGTGCTGAATCGGCATATCAAAGTAACGGCAGATGTTTTCATGATGCTTGATTGCCGTCAGCAATTCTTCAGTAATGCCTTCCGGATACAGATAAAGCAAGCGAATCCACTTGAACGGAATTTTTTCTGACAGCTGTGTCAAAAGCGAAGCCAGGTTTTCATTTCCCGGCAGATCACTGCCATACTGCGTCAAATTTTGTGCCACCAGAATCAATTCCCGCACACCGCTGCTGTACAAAATTTTGGCCTCAGCCAAAATCGCTTCCGGCGTGCGGCTGTGATGTCGCCCGCGAATGGTCGGAATCGCACAATAGGTGCAATGGTTATCGCAACCTTCACTAATCTTTAAATACGCCGTCACCGTTTTATCCTTCAGATAACGAGGCGCCGCACTGGCCGAAAAATGCGCACTGATAAAAGCCTTTTCTTCCGATTGATGTGAAATCACCTCCGGCAGATCGTCGATCTGATTGACGCCGATAAAAAAATCTATTTCTGGAATTTCTTTTCGCAATTCCTTCGCATAACGTTGCGCCATACAGCCCGCCACCACAAAACATTCACAGTTGCCCCTTGTTTTAAACGGCAGATATTCAAATATTTTGTCAATGGATTCTTTTTTAGCCGCCTCGATGAAACAGCAGGTATTGACAATAATCAGGCTGGCCGCGTCCGGTTCATCCGTCACACGGTAACCCGCCTGCAAAAGCCCTCCGGCCATCTGTTCGCTGTCCACCGTATTTTTATCACACCCCAATGTCGAAATAAAAACAGCAGGGCTGTCAGCCATGGTATTCCTCCTTCGTGATCAACAATTGCCGCGGTTTGCTGCCATTGGGGCCCGAAATGATACCTTTCGTCTCAAGCTCATCAATAATACGGCCGGCCCTGGCATAACCTACCCGCAGTTTGCGCTGAACCATTGATGTCGAAATCTGACCATTCGCAAAGGCCAGCTCCGCCGCCTGCGGGAACAAATCGTCTGCAGTTTCTTCGGTCTGTGCCTGTTGATTTTGAACCTGCGCCGCTTCGATTTCATTTTCGATATGGTTGTCAAAAACGGGCTTTGCCCCGTCGGAAACTGCTTTGACCACGCGGTTGATTTCCGCATCGGATACAAAGGTTCCCTGCACGCGCAGCGGCTTGGATTTGCCTGAGGGGAAATAGAGCATGTCGCCTTTCCCCAAGAGCTTTTCCGCCCCAACCTGATCCAAAATAGTCCGACTGTCCGTATTGGATGCCACCGCAAAGGCAATACGGGACGGAATATTGGCTTTGATCAACCCGGTAATCACATCCACCGACGGCCGCTGCGTTGCAATCACCAGATGCATCCCGCAGGCCCGCGCCAGCTGTGCCAATCGACAAATGGCGCTTTCAATTTCCTTGGGCGAAGTCATCATTAAATCGGCCAATTCATCGACAATGATAACAATTCGCGGCAGTTTTCTCTCGCCGGCCGCTTGCCGCATCTTATTGTAGCCCGCGATATTGCGCACGCCGGCTTCTTTAAAGAGCTGGTAGCGATTCGTCATTTCCTTCAACGCCCAATTAAGCGCAAAAGCCGCCTTCTTCGGATCCGTCACCACGGGTATGAGCATATGCGGAATCCCATTGTAAATATTGAGCTCCACCATTTTCGGATCAATCATAATAAAACGCAGATCATCCGGCGACAATCGATAGATCATGCTGATGATCATGGTGTTGATGCACACGCTCTTTCCGGAACCGGTTGCGCCGGCAATGAGCAAGTGCGGCATTTTAGAGATATCGCCGATGATGTTTTGACCGGACAGGGTTTTACCCAAAGCGAACGGCAGTTTCGCTTCCGTCTTTCGAAACGCCGGCGTATCGATGATCTCGCCCACGGCAACCACGTCGCTTTCTTTGTTCGGCACCTCGATGCCGACGGCCGATTTCCCCGGAATCGGAGCCTCCATCCGAATACCGGACGTTGCCAGCCGCAGTGCTAAGTCGTCGGCCAAGTTGACGATTTTCCCCACTTTGACCCCAGCTGCCGGCTGCACCTCAAAGCGCGTAATCGAAGGGCCGACGTCGACGCCGACAATTTTGGCATCGACGCCAAAGTCCTTCATGGTATTTTCAATCTGTCCGGCCTTTTTCACCACATCACTTTTTCGATCGCTTCCGCGGTGCACCCCCGGATCGAGAAGCGCCACGTCCGGCTTATGATAAACCGGTGTCGGCGCCTGGGATGCCAGATCCAAATCAAAAGTTTCCGGCTCCTCCGCTTCTTTACCGAAATCCGGATGATCTTCTGTTGTTTCTTCCCCGGAGAACAGATCCTGCGGCGCTTTAGCCGTCGCTATAACCTGGTCTCTTTCCGCCTGCGCCTGTGTTGCTGCCGCTTCGTCCAACCCTTCAATAACGTCGTCAATATTAACGTACTGCGTATTGACGGACACTTCGCCGATATCGCTGGGATTAAATAAGCTGTCATAATCCTGATCTTCCAGTTCCGCTTCCTGACGCTCCGCTTCTGCCGCCCTGCGGCGCTGTGCAAGTTCCCGATCTTCCTTCAGCTCATTCACTTTACCGATAATGGCCGCTTTTCCTTCCGTTTTTAAGCGATCGTAAAATTCCGGCGAAATGGTTTTGACAATCATATAGATTTCATAAATCATCAATGCCAGCACCAAAATAATCGTTGCCGGCTTTTTAATGATCGTGAGCAAAATATAGGTGAGCACCAAGCCGAAGATGCCTCCGTACGCAACGTTGCTGCCAACTGGCACGGTGAACATATCGATCAGGGTGTAACGAAACATCGATTGCCATCCCATGCTGAAGAAAATCAGCAGATTGGAAATCAGCAGAAACACATAACCCATGACCTTGGAATGTTTCTGCCACTTTCCTGCGAAAAGCAAAATACCTGAGACGATGGCATAGATACAGTAAATGACCGTCACATTTCCCATCAGATATTTCACAATCCCCTTCCCCCAAATGCGGTCAAAAAGATTAGGGGTCGCTGTCGAATAGGAATAGGCGCTAATTAATGCAATCGCGATTAATGCCAGACCCAGTATTTTCATCTGACCCGAGGTCAGCGTTTTTTTCTCGGCCGTTTTTTTCGTTGTTTGACTTTTGGATGCTGGCTTCTTTTTTTGTTTGGTGTTATTTTTTGTTGTCTTCTTCGATTTTCTTTTATCCAAAACCTTTACCATCCATTTCTCAATCTTTCTATTGAAAACGGGACGCCTTATCGGGTCCCGTTTTAATGTGTATCAATTATAACATGCGCGCGGCCAACAATCCTGAAAATTATCGGCCCGTGTGACCAAATCCGCCAGCTCCCCGATCCGTTTGGTTCAAAGCATCAACGGTCTCAACCGCAATGATCTCGGGCTGCACCACCGGTGTAAATACCAGCTGGGCAATGCGGTCTCCCGGATGAACGGTAAAAGGCTCATCAATCAGCACGATCATCAGTGCCGCGATCTCACCGCGATAGTCCGCGTCGATCGTACCGACGCCATTGGCCATGGCCACACCGTGTTTGAACGCCAAACCGCTGCGTGCGCGCACCTGCGCTTCATAACCTGCCGGCATCTCCAAATAAATGCCGGTGGGAATTCGATAAACGCGATGCGGCACGAGCACCATCTCGTTCTCGATGGCTGCCCGCAAATCCAATCCCGATGCCCCTGCCGTTTCGTAAACCGGCGCAGGAAAATCGGAGCGATTGACCAGACGAATCTGACAATGTTCCCTGCGCATCGCTCTATTCGTCCTGGGGCAAGCACGCCTTACGCGAAAGATTAATGCGGCCCTGAGCATCAATTTCCGTCACTTTAACCGTAACCATGTCGCCAACTGACACCACATCTTCAACATTTTCCACACGGTGATTAGCCAACTTGGAAATATGGATCAGACCGTCTTTAGACCCCGGAATATCGACAAAAGCGCCGAATTTCATAATTTTCACGACTTTGCCGGTCACCACATCGCCGACTTCCACTTCACGAACGATATCAAAAATCATATCGTGTGCTTTTTTAGAGGATGCGCCGTCCGTCGCCGCAATATAAATTGTGCCGTCTTCTTCGATTTCGATTTTCGTATCTGTCGCATCTTGAATGCCAATAATGGTTTCGCCGCCTTTTCCGATGACGTCGCGAATCTTTTCAGGATCGATGGTCATCGTTGTAATGTGCGGCGCATAGGGCGATAATTCTTCCCGTGGCTGCGCAATCGCGTCATTCATCACGCCAAGGATGAACAAACGACCTTCCCTTGCCTGATTGAGCGCCTTGGTCAAAATTTCACGATCAATGCCGTGAATTTTAATGTCCATTTGAATGGCCGTAATGCCGTCTTCCGTTCCGGCAACTTTAAAGTCCATATCGCCCAGGAAATCTTCCATTCCTTGAATATCCGTTAAAATAGCCAATTTCTCATCTTCTTTGATCAGTCCCATGGCACAACCGGCTACCTGTTTTTTTATAGGTACTCCGGCTGCCATCAAAGCCATCGAAGAGCCACAGACTGACGCCTGCGAAGTGGAGCCGTTGGAGCTCATGACTTCTGAGACTACACGAATCGCATAAGGGAAATCCTCTTCAGAAGGCAAGACCGGCAAAAGCGCTCTTTCAGCCAACGCTCCGTGCCCGATTTCACGACGTCCCGGTCCGCGGCTGGGTCTCGTTTCACCGACCGAGTAGCTCGGGAAATTATAATTATGCATGTAGCGCTTTTTGCTTTCCAGTTCAAGACCGTCCAATGTCTGGGCTTCTTTTAAAAGGCCGAGGGTTGCCACCGAGCACACCTGGGTTTCGCCGCGGGTGAAAAGCGCCGAGCCATGAACCCGGGGAATATAATCCACTTTGACCGCTAACGGGCGAACCTGGGTCATTCCGCGGTTATCCGGGCGGATACCGTCATCCAGGATCAAACTGCGGACTTCCTTCTTTTTAAGATTATTGATGACCATATCGATATCTGCAGCGTTGTCCGGATAAATTTCGGCAAAATGTTCGCTGACTTCTTCAATGAGCGTATCCATGCTCTCAATGCGTTCTTTTGCATCCTCGGTGCGGACCGCGTCATGCATCCGCGTACCAATATAACCGGTAATTTCAGTTACCATTTCTTCTGTCGGCAGGTAAAGTTTATAGTCAGCTTTGGGGGCCCCTACTTCTGCCACAATTTGATCAATGAAGGAAATGATTTTTTTGATTTCTTTATGCGCGTAAAGAATGGCATCCAGCATCGTGGCTTCCGGAATTTCATCGGCACCCGCCTCAACCATCATAACCGCTTCCCGTGTGCCGGCAACCGTGAGGTGCATTTCGGATTTTTCATATTGGGCTGCCGTCGGGTTGAGAACAAATTCACCATCAATCAAACCCACTTGAACGGCCGCTGTCGGGCCATCGAACGGAAGATCAGAAATGGATAAAACAATAGACGATCCCAACATGCCAACCAGTTCCGGCGCGTTATCATGTTCGACAGACATCACCATCGTCACGACATGAACGTCGTTGCGGAATCCCTTCGGAAAAAGCGGACGAATCGGTCTGTCAATCAAACGTGAATTTAAAATCGCCTGATTAGACGGGCGGCCTTCCCGCTTTAAAAACCCGCCGGGAATTTTGCCGACCGCGTATTGTTTTTCTTCATAATCCACTGACAACGGGAAAAAGTCCATGCCTTCCCGTGGTTTTTTGGATACCGTGACATTACACAACAAACTGGTATCCCCGTAGCGAACCATCGCGGCAGCCTTTGCCAGCCGTGCCACCTCTCCAATTTCAACCCGAAAAGGGCGGCCTGCAATCTCCGTTTCAAATACTCTCATCTTTCCTCCTCGTTCGATAACCGCACTTTCAGAGCCTTCCCCGAAAATGCAAAAAGGCGGAAGAGCTCCGCCTGTTTAATCATTATTTTCTCAAGCCCAGTCTCGCGATCAGTTCACGATAACGGGTGATGTCTTTCTTTTTCAGATACCCCAAAAGATTGCGACGCTGCCCAACCATTTTAAGCAGTCCTCTTCTGGAATGATGATCCTTTTTGTGCACGGTAAAATGCGCATTCAAATCATTGATGCGCGCTGTCAGCAACGCAATCTGAACTTCCGGAGAACCAGTATCTCCAGCATGTGTGCCGTATTCCGCAATGATTTGTTCTTTGTTTTCTTTTGTAATCATGATATCTCCTTGATTATTTAGAATTCCCCCGTTCATAGTAGGCCGTCGGAGTGTCGGCAAACCAAGAGTGGGCTAACTATCGTGCATTTTACCATTGGCTATCTGAATTGTAAAGCACAAATCCAATCTTTCGCGATCAATGCCTATAGCTTTACAATAGGTGTGAGACCTTGAGAATAAAAAAAGCGATTGAGTCCGTTAGAATTGTTTCTACTACTAAACTCCTCTGACGAAAGGTCTTCAATCGCCATGAGCAGCATATCACATTCACAATGATTCTTGTCCCATACTCTTAAAACTGGAAGCGTTAGGTATTAAATGGCAGATGGACGTTCCAAAAGCTTGTTATGTCGGCAAGGTGCCTGACAAGTTCATCAGTACACGATGATTGACAAGGCATCATAAGGGAACGATTTATCTATCATATCTTGAACAAAGCAACTTCTATAAAGAAGTCGGAATAAAACATAAACTGATACGCCCTAGAACCCCTTGGAATAATGGTAACGTCGAAGGCAGCTACAGGAACGATCAGGAGCAATTCTGCAACTTCCTGAATTTCTGCTCGTTCAAGGATCTGAAAGAGCAGATGTACAGGTATATGTGCGGATTGAACAATCTCCCAATGGCAGTGCTTGGATGGATGTCTCCACTTGAAAGGCGTGCGCAGCTCAAGGGATAACTTTCGAGCCTTGGCAGAAACAATCGGATGTTATCAAATGACTTTCTCCTTTTTCAGGTCTCACATCATTGGATAACATACAATCATTTTCTGCTTTATTTAGCCGCTACGCTAATAGAGCTTTTTTTACAATATCAACCGCCTGATCAATTTCGTCCCGCGTCACGATCAACGGTGGCACAAAGCGCAAGGTAGATGCTCCCGCGCTACAAATCAACAACCCATTTCGAATACATTCCTTAATAACCTCACCTGGATTACCCGTGATTTCGGCGCCTAACATGAGTCCCTTGCCGCGCACATCGACAACTTTCCCGATTTCAGCTTTAAGCGCCATTAATTTATCTTTCAGATAAGCTCCTTTATCTGTCACTTCCGACAAAAAATCAGCTTTTCCAACATGATCGAGCACATAATTGGCAGCTGCTGTCGCCAGCGGATTTGCACCAAAGGTCGACGCGTGGGTTCCCGGGCCAAACGCTTGTGCCACGCGATTGCATGCCAAGATGCCCCCCATTGGTACCCCGCCGGCAATCCCCTTGGCAAAAGAAACGACATCCGGTTTTAAACCGTATTGCTCATAAGCAAAGAAAGTTCCGGAGCGGCCAATCCCACATTGAACTTCATCCAAAATCATAACGATATTTTGTTCGTCACAAAGCTGGCGAACCTTTTTTAAGTATTCTGGAGCCGCCGGATAGACACCACCTTCCCCTTGAACGGGCTCTAACAGAATTGCGCAAGTTTTCGCCGAAACTTGCTGCACCAGCGCTTCATAATCATTAAATGGCACATGAGAAATTTCCGGCATCAACGGATTTAAATTTTTCTGATACTTTGGCTGCCCCGTCGCCGTAATGGCCGCATAGGTGCGGCCATGAAACGAATGATCCATCGCAATGATCTCGACGGCTTCTTCAGATTTATGCAATTTGGCATAGATTCTTGCCAATTTCATTGCCGCCTCGTTGGCTTCCGCCCCACTATTGCAAAAAAAAGCCTTATCCAGTCCGCTGAGTTTCGTCAACTTTTCTGCGGCGGTAATCATCGGTTCATGCCAATACAAATTCGAAATGTGCATCATCTTACCGCATTGACTCGCAATGGCTTGGTTCAACCCCGAGTGATTATAGCCCAAACAATTGACGGCGATCCCGCCGACAAAATCCAGGTATTCTTTGCCATCCACATCGGTTAGGGTGCAGCCGTCTCCATGGTCAAACACGATGGGAAACCGCGTGTAAGTCGGCATAATCACCGCATTGCCCCGATCAATTAATGCTTGTGTTTTCACTTTTTACTCCTTGTTATATTTGGGAAAATTATCTTTAATCATTGTACCGCACCCGGCCGCCGTAAATAATTCTAAAAGAATAGAGTGTTCGATGCGGCCGTCAAGGATATGCACGGATTTAACGCCGCTTTCAATAGCATTCACCGCATTTTCCACTTTAGGAATCATTCCGCCGGAAATAACCCCTTGACTAATCAAATCATACACTTCGTGCGTACCTAAACGCCCGATGATCGAGCTGGGATCATCATGATCCATATAGACCCCTTCGGTATCCGTCAAATAAATGAGTTTTTCGGCTTTAAGTTTTTTAGCAATGGCATAAGCGACATGGTCTGCATTGATATTATACGTTTGTTTATTTCTGTCATAACCGATTGGCGCGATGACCGGAACATAATCATTGCGAAGCATATCCTGCAAAATAGCATCCTTTACCCGCGTAATCTCCCCAACATAGCCAATGTCTTTTCCATGGGATAACTTTTTCTTGACGCGCAGCATGCCGCCATCTTTTCCGGAAATCCCCACAGCATTGATGTCGCGATTTTGAAGTAATTGAACAATTTCTTTGTTGATTTTTCCACAGAGCACCATTTCGGCAACGCTCACCGTCTCTTTGCTGGTAACCCGCAGCCCGTCCATAAATTCAGATTCAATATCGAGCTGATCCAGCATTGACGAAATATCTTTCCCGCCGCCATGCACCACAATGGGACGAATGCCCACCAATTTCATCAATGCAATATCATCCATCACCGAATATTTAATATCCTGATCGTTCATAAAAGAACCGCCATATTTAATCACAACTGTTTTATCACTAAACTCTCGGATATAGGGCAGTGCCTCGATCAGGGTATTGGCCTTTTCGATGTATTGACTCATATTTTCAATCATGTTTCGCCTTCTTTCTTACGAACGGTAGTCACCATTAATGTGCACATATTCGTGGGAAAGATCACATCCCCATGCCTTGGCCCGATAAATCCCCATGCCCATATCAATCAGCACATCAATGTCTTTTTCAGACAAAATTTCTGTTGCCGCAGTTTCATCAAAGGCGACGGGTATTCCCTTTTCGAGCAGCTTTAATGAGCCCCGGGCACTGCTGAATATAAGATCGACCGTATTCGGATCAAATTGAACGCCCGAAGCGCCGATTGAAGACAGCACGCGTCCCCAATTCGCATCTTCGCCGTAAAACGCCGTTTTAACCAGGTTCGATTTTATTACCGCTTTGGCTAATAATTTTGCTTCAAAAACCGATTCGGCGTTGATCACAGACACTTCAATGAACTTTGTCGCGCCTTCTCCATCACGGACGATTGATTTTGCAATACGCTCATTAACAGCATACAGCGCATTAAAAAACAAACCGTATGCCGCCGATTCGACATCATCAATGCGGGGTGTATCGGCCATGCCGTTGGCCATCACCAAAACCGTGTCGTTGGTGCTCATATCGCCGTCCACCGACATCATGTTGTAAGTATCTTCCGCGATAATGCTGAGCATCTGCTGCAGACATTGCCGATCGATGTTAGCGTCTGTTGTTACAAAAGAGAGCATGGTCGCCATATTGGGACAAATCATTCCGGATCCCTTGGCCATCGCCCCGATTTTAACCGTTCTGCCTTCAATTTTTAATTCAACCGCCGCCGTTTTAGGGACCAGATCCGTTGTCAAGATCGCGCGGCTCGCTACATCTACGCCTTCAACCGACAATCCGTCGACTAACGCAGGAACGGCATCGGTGATCTTATCCACCGACAGCGGAACGCCAATCACCCCTGTTGAAGACACAAACACCTGGTCCATTTCACAATTCAGAGCCATTGCCGCCGCCCGTGCCTCATCACGGACATCCTCCAATCCCTTTGCCCCGGTACAGGCATTGGCATTACCGCTGTTGACAATCACAGCTTTAATCGCGTTGCCTTCAGAGACAATGCGGTTGTCCCAAAGAACCGGCGCTGCTTTAACCGCATTTTTAGTTGTGACGATCGCCGGGATAGCCGGCTTCTCGGAAACAACTAATGCCGTATCTAATTGATCATTTTCTTTAAGCCCAGCCGCCACACCAAAAGCTTTGTAGCCCTGCGGCGCTGTTATGCCGCCGTCAATCCATTTATATTTTTCACCCATCGCGCGTGTCTCCTTCATTAAACAGGATAATCCGATACCAAATCAATGCCTGTTTTTTCCGGCAGATCAAACATTAAATTCATATTCTGCACGGCCTGACCCGCCGCCCCTTTAATCAAATTATCAATGGCGCCCATTGCAATCACGCGATTCGTTCGCTTATCGATTTTGACACCAATATCGCAGAAATTAGTTCCTTTAACCCACTTGGTATCGGGAATTCGTCCCTCTGTTAAACGGACAAAATATTCGTTGTGATAAAAATCACGATAAAGCTGACGGATGTCTTCTTCCGACATAGCTTTGCCCGCCTCGTTTAAACACGCATAGCAAACGGCCAAAATGCCGCGATTCATCGGCACCAGATTCGGTGTGAACAATAACTGAAGCGACTGATGGCACAAGGCTTCCAGTTCCTGCTCGATTTCCGGCGTATGTCGATGGGATGCCACCTTATACGGTTTAATCGATTCTGTACATTCACAAAACATATAGGGAAGCTGATCCGTCCGGCCTGCGCCGGTGACGCCGGATTTCGCATCGATAATGATAGAGTCCATATCGATAATCCCAGCTTGAACCAAAGGCGCCAGTGTTAAAATGCTGCACGTGGTATAGCACCCGGGATTGCCGATCAGCCGAGCCTGTTTGATTGCTTCGCGATGCAGTTCCGCTAATCCATAAACCGCTTCGTTCATTACGGCTTGTCCATGATGCTCCACCCGATACCACTGCTCATAAATATTCAGATCCTTCAATCTGAAATCCGCGCCGAGATCAACCACCTTTGTTTTTTTGAGCACATCCGGCGTCACTTGCTGAGAAGCAATGCCATGGGGAAGGGCCAGAAATACCACATCGGCCATTTCCGAAAGCTCTTCTAAAGAGTGATTAGAGCAAATCGCTTCGGAAATGTGTTCATACAATGGATAAACTTCTCTTAATGGCTGTCCTGCATAGGATCGCGACCCTACCGAAACGACTTCGACTTTCGGATGTCGGGACAACAATCGAAGAAGCTCTTGTCCGGCGTATCCCGTTGCGCCAATAATTGCCGCCTTAATCATTTGTCTTCACCTCTATTAAATATTGATGGTCGTCAGTTCTTCCAGAATATGCCATTATGCGGCTTCTTTCAAAAGAACGGATTCAATTTTAGCAACTTGTTGCATTATACTCCACATAAAATGAATAATCAAGCATAATTACGAATAATTATAAATCTCATCCGTATATTTTTTCACTTCTTCCTTGATTTCTCAACATTCATATTGTATAATCATTCACAGTTTAAATTAGTTCCAGGAGGAATCTCATGTCTGAAAATAAAAAAGTCATCTTGGCTTATTCTGGTGGACTGGATACAACAACCATCGTGCCATGGCTGAAAGAAACTTATAACTATGATGTTATCTGTGTTTGTGTGGATGTCGGACAAGGAAAAGAAACCAACGGTCTCGAAGAAAAAGCATTGAAAAGCGGTGCATCCAAATGCTACATTGTCAATGTGATCGATGAATTTGTCGAAGAATACTGCTGGCCCGCCTTGAAGGCCGATGCCGTTTACGAAAAAAAATATTTACTCGGAACGTCTCTCGCCCGGCCACTGATTTCCAAAGTCCTCGTGGACTACGCGCACAAAGAAGAGGCTGAAGCCATCTGCCATGGCGCCACCGGCAAAGGCAACGACCAGGTCCGTTTCGAGCTGGGGATCGGCGCGTTGGATCCTCAGCTTAAAATCATCGCCCCCTGGCGGGAATGGGATCTTCAATCCCGGGAAGACTTGATGGACTTTTGTATCGAACACGACATCAAAGTCAGCACCAGCCACGATCAATCATACAGTCGTGACACCAATCTGCTGCACATGAGCCATGAAGGTTTGGAACTCGAAGATCCTTCTATCGAACCGAATTATAAACACATTCTCCGCATAACTAACGCATTAAACGAAACGCCGGACGAGGCTGAAGAAATCAAAATCGAATTTGTCAAAGGTGAACCCGTCGCCATCAACGATCAGAAAATGTCACCCCGGAAAATTCTCGAAACCTGCAATAAAATCGGCGGAAAACACGGCATCGGCGTCATTGATCTGATTGAAAACCGCGTGGTCGGTATGAAATCCCGCGGAATTTATGAAACACCGGGCGGCAGCATTTTATACCGTGCCCACGAAGAGCTCGAACACATGTGTCTCGATCGCGAAACTTTCGCCTTTAAAGAGCAAGCTTCGGTTAAATTTGCCGAAATCGTGTATGGCGGTCAGTGGTTCACACCTCTGCGGGAAGCTCTATCGGCTTTTTTCGACGAAACGCAAAAAACCGTTACCGGTATCGTCAAACTAAAATTGTATAAGGGCAATATGATTTTGACTTATGTCACCTCTCCCTACTCGCTTTATAACGCAGAAATTGCCAGCTTCACCACCGGCGATCTCTACAATCACAAAGACGCAGAAGGCTTTATCCATCTTTACGGACTGCCGCTGCGCGTGCGGGCGTTAATGCGTTTGAGTGCTCGGGAAAAGGGCCAGGATATCGAATAATCCTAAACTCTGTAAATTAAATAAGGAATCAAAATGGCAAAAAAACTTTGGAGCGGCCGGTTTCAAAAGGGAACCGATGCCCTCACCGATGATTTTAATTCATCCATCGCTTTTGATCAGCGGCTGTATCATCAGGATATTCGCGGCTCGATTGCCCATGCCAAAATGCTCGGCAAACAAAAAATCATCCCGCCGGATGATGCTGATCTGATTGTCAAAACCCTTCAGGAAATTCTTGAAGACATCGAAGCTGGCAAAATTACGTTCTCCGTCGAGATGGAAGATATTCACATGAATATCGAGTCTCTGTTGATCGACCGGATTGGGGACGTCGGCAAAAAACTCCATACCGGGCGGAGTCGAAACGACCAGGTTGCGACAGACATGCATCTTTATGTCAAAGACATCTGCGCGATCATCATCGATGATATTAAACAGCTGGCAACCACACTGCTCAATCTGGCCTATGCCAATACTGAAACCATCATGCCGGGTTATACCCATCTGCAGCGGGCTCAGCCCATCACTTTTGCCCATCACCTTTTGGCCTATGTGGAAATGCTCAAACGCGACATCAAACGCTTCCGGCAGGTCATTGAAATGGCCGATACGCTGCCGCTGGGTGCCGGCGCATTGGCAACCACCACCTATCCGCTGGACCGGTATTTCGTGGCCGAGCAGCTGCATTTTTCTGGCGTTGCCCTCAACAGCTTAGACGCTGTTTCCGATCGCGATTTCTGCATCGATTTCCTGGAGGCCGTTTCTGTGCTGATGATGCACCTCAGCCGTTTTTCGGAGGAAGTGGTGCTTTGGAGTTCCGCCGAATTCCATTTTCTCACGCTTGATGATGCTTTTTCGACTGGCTCTTCTATTATGCCGCAAAAAAAGAACCCCGACATTGCGGAGCTCGTTAGGGGTAAAACCGGACGGACCTATGGCGATCTCATCAGTCTTCTGACCATGATGAAAGGTATCCCCCTCGCCTACAACAAGGATATGCAGGAAGACAAAGAACCGGTATTTGACGCTTTCGACACGGTGACTATCTGCCTGCGCACTTTTGATAAAATGATGGCCACGGCGACTGTCAATGCTCAGAATATGCGCCGGGCGGCGGCCGGAGGCTTTTCCAACGCAACTGACGCTGCTGATTGGCTCGTCAAAAATGGTATCCCCTTCCGCGATGCCCACGGCATCGTCGGCCAGCTCGTTTTTTATTGTATTGAGCATCAGAAAAACCTGGACGAATTAAGCCTTGAAGAATATCAAGCCGTCGACCCTATTTTCAATAAAGAAATCTATGCCGCGATCAACCTCAACAATTGTGTCAATCAACGTAAAATTGTTGGCGGTCCTGCCAAAGTCACAGTGGAACGCGCCATTGCCATCAATCGCGGTCAAATCAAAAAATTATAATTATTTTTTATCTCGATGCATCCTCACATCCATCTGCATCGAGATTCTTTACGGCAAAAAACACTAAAGCCATCCTTTTCCGTTTACAACGTTTTGGATGGCTTTAGCACGCTTGTTCTGTTTCGGTTATACTCATGTGATTTTGGGACTCACCCCTTTATATTTATTTCAATAAATCTGGCTTTGTCCACGCTATCGTCTCTATATGCGAATAGTCGCGGCTTTTTTCAAAACCTGAAGTTTTTTACTCATCTTTCCAGCTTTCTGAATAAATCTTCCGCTGTGAATAAATTAAATTTATTCACGATTTATTCATCCGCTTGACTCGATTTGATCATTCTAATCAAACTCCGATCAAACCATTTATCAAGCCTCTTCCAAAATTATGTTTCGAATACGTAAGTCACCAACTAAAAGATTTTCTATCTTCCCTTAGTGCCGTCTCACTATTACTCGATCAGACAAATGTCTGTTAAATCTTATGGATAAGAGAGTTCTTCGGTTTTGAATGACCTGAAACAGTGAACGCTTCTCGTTGCGTTTTGTTTCGATTTATTGATTACTTGTATTATAACAGGTTTTTTGAGAATGTAAAGGTTTTATATTATTTTTATCAAATGAATCCCAAATCTTAATTTTACATTTTTTCAACATATTCATTTCCATCTATTTCCGGTGTCCAGTTCAAATTCAAAGTGCACCGATGAAGCCTCCAATCCAATGCGCTGCCTAAGCCTAATACCGCAAATTGATTCAATTGCTCAATAACCTGGACCGGTTTTACTGTCACTTGATCGATAAACTTTGTCTGCAAACCAAAAATAAGTGTGTCAGCTCTGATATCCGCCGTTAATTTCTCAATAAAAGGTCGAATATTTTTTTCAATATATTTCCCCCTCTTATTTCGTTTTCGTATATTGATGTACATTTGTTTCAAAAAAGCTTCGACAGCTTCTTCAACCGCCGGCGCACTAAACGCCCCCGGGACCGTTATGCAATATTCCGCGTCCTTAATAGCTGCCGTTAAAGAGGGCGCTTTGCCATTCATCGCCCAAGCTTCGGTGATCATCAGCCCTGCCGGCATCGATTGATTAAATGCTTGAATAAAAATATCCGGATCCATCGTTTGTGTTAAAACCACATCCCCATATTCACAGTCCGATGTCATGCCGACCGGCATGGCCTGGGCAAAAGCCATCTTGGGATGAGCGTGAAATCCTCGAGAATAAGCCAAGGGAATTCCCGCTCTTCGAAATGCTCGCTGAAAGGCCGACTGCTGATCAAGATGGGATAAAAACCGCAGGGAGGCTCCCCGTCTAAATTTAAATCGCATGGTTATTTCGTTTTGTTGGGAATGATTCCGTTCAACCATGACATTGCCACCCTTCGTCAAATTGCATAATGCCGCAATTGGCGCAGCCTTCCCGGCAAAACGGTGTGGTTGCTTCTTTTTCTGCCCGCTTCATTTCCCTGATCAAAAAAGACTTAGTCACACCGATATCAATAAAATCCCAGGGGAGCAATTCGTCGAAGTCCCGATGCCGAAGTGCATAAAATTCTGGATCAACGTCACTGTCCTTGAAGGCCTGCCGCCATTTTGCCTCGTCAAAACATTCGTTCCAGCCATCAAAAACGCACCCTAATTCCCAGGCCCGTTTCAACGCGCGACCGACTCTTCTGTCGCCGCGCGCCATCACCGCCTCATAAAAACTGACAATCGATTCGTGCCAATTGTATTTAATTTGGCGGCTTTTAATCTCACGTTTGAGCATTTTTTGCTTATTCACAAAATCACTGATGCGATCCTGTCCAAACCACTGAAAAGGCGTGAAGGGCTTCGGCACAAAGCACGAAGTACTGACGACCACCTTGCAAGAACGGTTGCGCACTTCCTTTGGTGTTTGCGCATAACAAGCCACCACTTTTTCTGCCAGATCCGCAATACCGGCAATATCTTCCACCGTTTCTGTGGGCAATCCCATCATGAAATACAGCTTGATATGCCCCCATCCTTTTTGAAAGGCTTGCGTGACCGTACTCATCAGATCTTCTTCCGTAACGTTTTTATTGATAACATTCCGCATGCGCTGGGTCCCGCCTTCCGGCGCCAATGTAATCCCGCTTTTCCGGACTTTTTGAATCTGCTCGAGCATATCGACCGATACCGAATCAATGCGTAAAGACGGAAGCGAAATCGCAACGTGCTGATCTTCATAACGTGCGACTAAATCATCAATGAGACGATCAATCTCCGGATAATCTCCGGAAGACAGCGACAACAGTGTCATTTCATCATAGCCCGTTGTCTCAAGCAGCTGTGCTATACCGGATTCGATGCAATCCACCGACTTATCGCGGGTCGGACGATAAATCATCCCCGCCTGGCAAAAGCGGCAACCCCGGCCGCAGCCGCGGAAAAGTTCGTAGGGGATCCGATCGTGAACCGTGTCATGATAGGGCATCACCAATTTATCGGGATAATATACATGCTCCAGATCCCGGATGTAGCGTTTGGAAACCACGGCCGGCACACTGTCATCCACCGGGGTAAAAGCCGCCAAAGTGCCATCTTCATTGTAAGACGATGTGTAAAGCGCCGGCACATAAACACCTTTGATGGTCTGAGCAATATGTTTGAGCCAGTCGCGTCGCCTTTTCTTTCCATACCGGTGTTTCCACTGCTTATAATCGTCGATGATTTCCAGTGTGAGCTCTTCTCCCTCGCCAATGGCAAACACATCGATAAAATCTGCCAACGGCTCCGGATTATATACACAAGGACCCCCGGCGATAACAATCGGGTCCCCATCCCTTCGATCCTCCGATTCAACAGAGATCCCCGCCAAATCGATCATATTCAGCACGTTGGTATAGGACATTTCATATTGCAGGGTAAATCCCAAAAAATCAAAATCGGCAATAGGATCCATGGTTTCAAGCGCGAAAAGCGGCACTTGATGTGCACGCATCTGTGCCTCCATATCTGTCCAGGGAGCAAAAACCCGCTCACAAAAAACGCCCTGTTGGTCGTTCAAAAGGGCGTACAGTATTTTCATGCCAAGATGCGACATCCCAACCTCATAAGTATCCGGGAAGGCGAATGCAAATCGCACGTCCGTCGCCTTTGGATCTTTATGAATCGCATTAGCTTCGTTGCCCTGATAGGTAATCGGTTTTTGGACTCTGGGCAGAATATGTTGATCAACAAATGATTTATCTATTGTTGGATGCTTTATTGTTATCTTCCTTTTTTCCATGCCAACATGATACCTTAGGCTTTTCGCGATGTCAAAATTTTTAGTGTCTTCTCTTATTAAAGCTCATCCGCACATCTAACGCACGGTTTTCCTCATACAAAAAAGCCGAACGTAACGCCCGACTTTTAAAACTTTAATTCTTTCCTCTATTCGTTATTTTGCATAGAATGCATAAATTTCATTCAGATCATCCCGGGAAAGCGTATCCATTACGTATTGTGCATAGGCATCACCCGTCGCCCCGTCGGGCCGACCGGTCAAGACCAGTTTTTTTTCGTATTCACTGCACACCTCGATGGCCTTGGTGAGTTTTTGAGAGGCTTCATGATAGCCGATATGGTCCAAAAGCATCCCGGCCGCCTTGATAATGGATGACGGATCCGCATATTGTGCCCGGCCTTCATCAACCATCCGCGGCGCTGAGCCGTGAATAGCCTCAAACATGGCATAGTGTTTGCCGATATTGGCAGAGCCGGCCGTGCCGACACCCCCTTGAAGTTCCGCCGCTTCATCTGTGATGATATCCCCGTAAAGATTGGGCAAGACCACAACTTTAAATTGCTGGCGGCGTTTTTCATCCACCAATTTTGCCGTCATAATATCGATATACCAATCATCCCATTCCACATCGGGATAATCTTTAGCTACTGCTTTGGCTGTGTCTAAAAATTTACCGTCAGTGGTCTTAATAACATTGGCTTTTGTGACCACGGTCACTTTTTTCTTTCCGGACTTCTGTGCATAATCAAAAGCCGCGCGGATGATGCGTTCCGATCCCTGTTGGGTTGCCACAACAAAATCAATGGCCAGATCGTCGTCGATGTGAACCCCTTGTGAGCCCACGGCGTATCCCCCTTCAGTGTTTTCGCGATAAAAGGTCCAATCGATGCCCTGATCCGGGATCGACACCGGCCGCACATTGGCGAACAAATCCAGAGCCTTGCGCATAGCCACATTGGCGGATTCAATATTAGGCCATTGATCGCCTTCGCGCGGCGTTGTGGTTGGTCCCTTCAAAATAACATCACATTTTTTTAATTCCACCAACACATCGTCCGGAATGGCCTGCATGCACGCCGCACGATTTTCAATCGTCAAGCCGTCGATCGCTTTTATTTCAATACGGCCGCTTTTAATATCATCGGCCAGTAAATATTCCAACACCTTCTGTGCTTCCCTGGTAATAAAAGGGCCAATGCCGTCACCGCCGACGACACCGATCACAATATGTTCTTTTCTGGCATAATCAACGAAATCGCCTTCTGATTTCAGCCGATCAATCCGTTCTAATTGTTCTGTGAGAATTTTTCCAAAATGTTCTTTGGCCGCAGCAATTTCTTTTGAATGATCCATTCTTTCCTCCCATGCAATTATCATCGTGTCTGGTTTAGCTTTTTTATTATAGCATCCCGCATAAATATACACAATCAAAAAGACAGCATCCTCTCCGTACTTTAATTCAAAGCAAGACGAATGCTGTCAGCCACAGATGATTACATTGTCGCTACCGATGCCAGTTTTCGTCGCGACACGATTTTTCTCGGCGTATGGGCCCTCGCCAATTCGCCAATAGCCACGCCTTTATCAACCAGCGAAACGATCCAGCTTTCACCATATTTCGGCGGCGTGATTGTCAAAGGAAACATATGACGTAAAATCATATTTTCTTCCCGATCATTCAAATCATAATCGGTTTTGGCATTCTTAAGGGCTTTCTTGGGGTGAGCCATCCCATGGCACTGCCGAATTCGGTCCAGTCCCCTGCCTTCTTTTTTAACTTCCCGCCAATTATCGAAAAAGTAATCATGCAGCAATCCGCCGCGAGCCGCCGACTTAAAATCCAACCCCAACTTTTTCGAAATGACAAACGAATAATAGGCGACAGATAAACAATGCTCAAAGCGTCCCGAAGCATTCCCATGATGTGGTTCCAGCTTTAATGACTGAAAGCGTCGGCTCGTCAAAATATCAAATGTCAAATCATAAAAATCATCAAACTGCTTGCGATCGGTTATTTTAACCATCCAGTAGCACTCCTCTACCTCAATCTTTTAAATTGTATCTAAATTGTAAACTCAAACTTTGTCCATTATAGCAGGCTACCTTTACAAATTCATAAAAATCTGTATCGCTTTAGCAGAATTTAATCATTTTTTAAATAAAGAAATTTTCACATATATTCCGAATTGATGCTCAAAAAATGGCTCCGCCGAGCCGTCATCAAGCATTATCTTTTTATCAAACGAATCATATAAAAGCCGTCGCATCCATCGGTGAGCGGGCTGGTCATCCGCTCTGTCTCCGCCTCGGCAATCACATCAGATCGTTCTCGGACAACGCGTGCAATTTGACGGTTATTTTCTTCCGGATCGATCGTGCAGGTGGCATAGACCAGCTTACCGTCCGAACGCAATAAATCCAACCCATTGTTCAATAGAGTGCGCTGTGTTTGGCGGATTGCCCGGCGGTCTTCTTTTGTCCCACGATAGCGAATCTCCGGTTTGCGGCGAATCACACCATACCCCGAGCATGGCGCGTCCAGCAAGATTTTATCAAATGCGGCTTCTTCTTTCGGCGGTTGAATGCCATCCCACAATTCAGTCTTAATATTGGAAATTCCCAACCGTTTTGCCGCGTCCTCAATCAACTGAAGCCGAGAGGGATAAATATCTCTGGCAATGATCTCGCCAGCATCCGACATCAACTGCGCCAAATGCGTAGTTTTGCCGCCAGGTGCCGCACACATATCGAGAATGCGCTCGCCGGGCCGGGGATCTAAAAGCTCAGCGATCAACATGGCACCCTGATCTTGAATCGTGAGCCATCCGTCTTTAAACCAGCAGCTTTGCACCAGTTCGCTCGCCGAAATACCTTTCAAATAAAGACAATCCGAAGACAACTGACCAACTTCTACCGCCAACCCTTCTGCCTGAAGTTTCGCTGCTAAATCTTCCCTGGATAATTTAAGCGTATTGACACGCACCGAAAGCGGCGCCGGTACATTCATCTGCGCCAAAATGGCCGGCGCCGCTTCTTTCCCGTAAGCTTCAAAATAATAATGCACCACTGGCAGCGGAATAGAAAACCGCGTTGCAAGCACTTCTTTTTCGTTTCTAAATGAACCATTAGAAATATCAAATAATCGCGTTTTATTTCTGATCAGATTTCGCAAAACGCCGTTGACAAATCCCTTTGCCCTGCGGTTGACCTTTCCGCACAGCAAAACCGCTTCCGAAACCGCTGCGTAATCCGGAATGCGGTCCAGTTTTAAAATTTGATACGCGGCAATGCGAAGGATTTCTCGCGTTTCAAAATCGACCCGTTTAGGCTCTTTGATCAGCTGATCCAAACAATAATCTAAAAATATCTGATTCTGCAGCACCCCGTAAACTAAAAGTGTATATAAATTGGCATCTTCTGCGTTAAATGACAAACGGGAAAGCGTCTGCCGGATTTCCAAATTCGAAAAGGCGCCTTCCCGGTCAATTTTAAGCAGGCTTTTATAGGCCTGCTCTCTTGCATTGTTTGATGAATTCTTTTTCGGATGCATTGCGCCATTAATTCCTTCCGCGAATGAGCAACATTCTGAAAAGATTCAAGAAGGCCATCAGCGTGCTGGCGACATAGGTCATCGCTGCGGCTCCCAGCACTTTTTTCACGGCTCTTTCTTCCGACACATCGATCAACTGATACTGCTTTAACATAACCAATGCCCGATGGCTGGCATTAAATTCGACCGGTAAAGTGATGATATAAAAAACCAGAGCAACGGCGAAAAATAAAATACCGATATTCATGAGCATCAATCCCCAGCTGCTGCCATAGCGGCCGCCTAAAATAAGCCCGATGAAAAAAAGGGGCCAGGCCGCATTTGATGTGAAATTGCAAAGCGGAACAATGGCATTGCGAAACCGCAGCGGAAAATAACCCTGTCCGTCCTGGCAGGCATGCCCTGTTTCATGGGCCGCTACCGCGATTGCTGCAATACTGTCGCTTTGTCCTACGCCTGCAGACAACGCCATCGATTTATTGCGCGAATCATAATGATCCGTTAATTCACCGCTAATGCCATGAATGCTCACACGCAATTGATTTAAGGCGAGCAGTCGTTCGGCCACCTGCTGCCCTGTCATGCCGCTTCTTGCGCTTACCTTGCTGTAAGCGTTGAATGCCGACGACACCTTTGCTTGGGCAATCATCGAAATGATTAAGCCCGGAATTAAAATCAGCCAAGTCCAATCAAAAAACATTGCAAGGCCTCCTTTGCTTTCTTAAAATTTTAGGCATTATAAGCCGAAGATCTGAAAACCATCTGAATTAAGACAAAACCGTCCCCACGGCAATGGCATTGCCGCGAAAATAGTCTGTCGCCCGCATCCGGCGTTTCCCCGGCATTTGAATTTCATTCAGCTGCAAATAACCGTCGCCGGCAGTAACCACAAGCCCTTGATTTTCGTCCGCGGCAACAATGCACCCCGGCACTTCTGTCTTTTCCGCCTGCGGAAGCCGCACCGGCAAAAAACATTTGAATGTTTTGCCATCCAATGTTGTCCAGGCTCCGGGCCAGGGATCGGTGCCGTTAATACGCCGCAAAATCTGAAAGCAGCTTTGATGCCAATCGATCCTTCCGGTATTTTTATCAATCTTTTCGGCGTAGGTTGCTTTCGCCGAATCCTGTTCAATACCCTGAGCCGTTCCATTTTGGATTTGAGCCATTACATTCAGAATCAAATCGGCACCGGCTTTTGCCATCGCGTCGTGCATTTTACCGACTGTCGTTGTATCCGTAATTGGAATGATTTTTTGAGCCAGCATATCGCCGGTATCCATCCCAAGGTCCATTTTCATAATGGTCACGCCGCTTTCTGCTTTCCCATCGATAATCGCGTGATGAATCGGCGCTGCGCCGCGATATTCCGGCAGCAAAGATCCGTGAATATTCAGGCATCCATAGGTTGGAATATCCAATACTTCCTGCGATAAAATCTGGCCGTAGGCCGCAACGACAAAAAAATCCGGCCGCATTGATTTTAAATAATCAATCGCTGATGCATTTCTGATTTTTTCCGGCTGATAAACAGAAAGTCCAAGCTCCAGGGCTCGTTGTTTCATCGGCAACGCTCGCATTTTTTTCCCACGACCGTTTGGGCGGTCCGGCTGACACACAACCGCAACAACTTCGTAATCGCTGTCTGTCAGCCGATTGAGCATCGGAACCGCAAAATCTGTGGTTCCCATCACCACGACGCGGCTACGCATCGTCTTCTCCGATCTTGCCTTCTTTTGCCAGACGTTTTTCCTGTTCTGCAATCATAACCTCTGCTTTTTCTACCGGAATTTTTTTATCGATAAACACTTCCCCCTTCAAATGATCGAGCTCATGGCAAATCGCCCGCGCCAGAAGCATATGACCCTTGACTTCACAACGCTGCCCTTCCAGGTTTGTAAACCGTGCCGTCACATATTCCGGTCTCTCGACATAGCCCGCTTCATCCGGGAAACTCAAACATCCTTCGGAATCCACAATCGAACCGGACTGGCTGACGATTTCCGGATTGATCATCGTGATAGGCCCCTGCCCCACATCGATCACCACCAGCTGTCTCAAAACGCCAACCTGGGGAGCCGCCAAGCCGACGCCATCATCGTCATACATGGTTTCAAGCATATCGGCGGCCAATGTTTTAATACGATCGTTAATTTCTGTGATCTCCCGCGCCCGTTTGCGCAAAATGGGATCATCATAATATCTTAATTTTCTAATTGCCATCTTATCTCCTTTCACTATTTATACTGGATCCATCATCATTGCAATTTTTGACGGCAGCTTTTCAAGATGACCGCCTCGGATCAGTTTTTGAATATACTGCGAGACCATCCTAATGTTTTGGGTCTTAACAATAATACGAGCCATTGCCTGCTGGTTTTCCACCATGACATTCATCTTAACCGGACGGTAAACCATTGTTTGCCGATGCCGATCTAATTTTCGGAGCCAATGATAAAGCATCCAGCTGTCCTTTTCCACTTGTTTTGCTTCTTTCCCAAAAATTTTAAAGAAAATCAAATGGCCGAAAGGCGGATATGCCATAGCCTTGCGATACCTTATTTCCGATTGATAAAAATCGCGGTACTCTTCGCTTGCCAGCGCTCGCACCAAATCCTGATCCGGATCATAAGTTTGCAATAAAGCGTTGCCATCCCCCATACTAAAAAAAGCAACGTATTGCTGGTAGGCTCGCTCCGGGGCATTGTATTCCCGTTGATTCAAATCCACATCAATCAAAACAGCCGCACTCAAGCCAACCTCCGGATAATCAGACACATTCAATAAAGCGTGTGTGCCAACGACGATTCGATACGCCTTATCGGTCAGATCCTGTTTCACAGCCGTCATCCCCGATGCTTCAAGCCTCTGAGCATCCAATTTGAGAACCGGATACGCCGGCCAACGCCTTTTAATCTCCTCCACGACCTGATCAATCCCCAACCCCATGGGCCGATACCGACGCCCACCACAGGAGGGACACGTGTCGGGCATCGACCATTGTCTTCCACAGGTCGAGCATATTAACTGTCCGTGGGTGTCCGTCTTCAAAGGCCTTTCACAATCAGGACAGCGCGCCACATGGCCACAATCCCGACAGAATACATACGTCTCATAACCCAATCGATTGTGCATGATAAGCACATTTTTACCGCGCTCGAGGGTTTCCGTCACAGCCTGCGCCAACGCGTGGCTGATAAAATTCAAATTGCCTGCATGCATTTCATCCTGCATGTTTATAATTTTCAAATGATACTTCGATTCAAAAGACGATTCAGAAATCAGCCGCATCCGATGCGTCATAATGCGATGGGTCGCGTCCACAGAAGGAACCGTGTCGCTCACAATAAGCGACGTCTTTAAGAGCGTCATATATTTTTCCGCAAGAATCCGTGTATGATAATGGGGTTCCCCGCTCGAAACATAACTGCTATTTGATTCTTCGTCCATGATAATCCATTTTAAATGCCGATAGGGTAAAAATAATGCAGCTCTTGTTCCGACGATAAAACGAAACCGTTCTTCCCGCACATCGTCAAATGCGCGCCGCCGCCTGCTCTGTGAAAGCTCTCCGTGATAAAAAAGAACCCCAGCTCGCACATTGGGCGACAGCATTTCATAAAACTGCTCCAGCAAATATTTATTCGGAAGCAACAATAAACCCGTTTCTTTCGCTCTTAAATCCATGGCCAATATTAAAAACATCTGCCATTTCTCGCATTTGTTTTGATGGTAAAAAAAGATCGGAAACCGCTGATTGGTTCCCGTATTCTCCTCAAGGCTATATTTCAGTTTTTTTAAACTCGGAGACGTTTTAATTGAAATGGGGCTTTCAAAAGAATTTTCACCGACCACTTGGTCTTGCTCCATCTGTAATTCCTGGCGGTTAACTTTTTCTACCCAGCCTTTTTGGCATAAACTTCTCAGCGAGGAAGAAACATTCCCCAATTGCTGCTTTAAATCTCTGGCCGTTAATGGCTGTTTTGCTAATAAAGCCATGATGCTTTTCATGATTTTGCCGCGGGAGATTGCCTGCGACCCTTCTGACGTCAATCGGTACCATTTTTCCGGATCTGTGTAGACATCGAAAAACTTTTCACGTGTCCCGTCGAGATTTCGTCGCATCTTTATCTGAACTTTAACCGGGTTGGTAAATAAACTCAGCGCATCGTAAAATAAACAATGATAATAACCAACCAGCCATCGGCAAAGCTTCAACTGCTTGCCATTTAACACCGGACGATCATCGATAATGGCTTCAATAGCGCGAAAATGCCCCTTGAATTCAGATGCTTTCGATACGGCGACGACAAAGCCCTCCGTTCGTCTGGCTCCTTTTCCAAAAGGGACCACCACGCGAACACCCGGCTTTACCCGTGATTGCCATCGCTCAGGAATTACATAATCATAAGGATGATCGAGCCGTTTATTGGTCTGACGCAAATAAATGGCTGCAAAACTCAACAAAGTGCTCCTTTACGCTTCAGTATCGTCTTGGGCGAGATCCGCAGTTGAAGGAGCCTCATTCTCTTCCGCTTTCGCAAACAGTGCTTCCGCCCCTTCTAAAGTTGCTCCCACTATTTCATTCTGCGAATGGCTGATGATTCTCACTTCGTCTTCTGCAATTTCCTCAGTCGCTACAGAGATCGGATTGTCAACGATCACTTTAACCAATGGATCTTCTCCGCCCACTAATTCTCTGGCTCGTTTTGCCGTTGCGATACACAATTCGTATTTATTCTGTGCTTTGTCAATCAAATCATTTAAAGGCGGATAGCGAAGGCCACTGGCTTCTTTTCCGTAATAAGTTTTACTGCTCATCATCTACTCCTTCTATCATCTGTTTGATACGCGGCCATTGGGTTTTCGCCAAACAATGCTGTGCATCTATAATGTGTAAAAACTGGCGCGTCGCTTTTTCCAAATCGTCATTCGTCACGATATAATCGTATTGATCTGCCAAAGATAACTCTTTTAAAGCATTTGCAAGGCGTAATACCACTTGTTCCGGCGATTCTGACTGACGGCCGATTAAACGTTGTTTTAATTCTTCAAGGGAAGGCGGCGCGATAAAAATATAAACGCCATAACCCAATGATTCTTTTATTTGCAAAGCTCCCTGCACGTCGATTTCCAAAATCACATCTGTTCCCTGATTAAGAAGCTGCTCAACATAGGCTTTGGGAGTTCCATAATAATGGTCATGCACACGGGCATACTCTAAAAATGCGTCCTCGGAAATTCTTTCTTCAAATGTGGTCTGATCTAAAAAGAAATAGTTAACTCCATCCTTTTCTCCGGAACGTGGCGCTCTTGTTGTCGCCGAAACCGAAAGTTTTAAATTCGAATTTTGCGCCATTGCCGTCCGACAAACGGTTCCCTTCCCAACGCCGGAGGGTCCTGACATCACAATCAGACTCCCTCTTTGGCCTTCTGCTTTGGACATTTCCTTGAATCATCACCTTTCATCTCTATTTTTTCAAAACTAAACTTTTATCTTACTCGATATTTTGAATTTGTTCTCGAATTTTTTCAATTTCACTTTTCACATCCACAACAGCATCCGAAATACGGATATCCGTTGCCTTGGATCCAATCGTATTGGCTTCACGATTCATTTCCTGAATCAAAAAATCCAGTTTTCGGCCAATGGCGCCTTCGCTCTTGATCATTTTCGTCATGCGTATCAGATGACTATCCAAACGCGTTAGTTCTTCGGATATATCCAGCTTGTCTGCCATAACGGCAACTTCCGTCAACAGTCGATTCTCATCCACCGACGCATCACCCAGGAACGCCGCTACTTTTTCATGAATTTGTCTCCGGTACGTCGTTAGCATCTGCGGTGCTTGTTCACGAATCACTTGAACATGGTTTTGAATGATTGCGATGCGATGCTGAATATCTGCCTGAAGGGCCAGCCCCTCTTGTTTCCGGCTTGCCGACACTTGAGCGAGTGCACCATCTAAAACCGGTTTGAGTGCTTGCCAATTGGCCACGTCATCGCCTGCCGCCTCTGAAACGGTAATGATATCTGGGAAACGCGCAATCAAATCAATATTAATTTCATCCGAAATCATGGCGTCCATTGTCTTAATTGTATTGAGGGTTTTAATGTATTCGCATGCCAACGCCTTGTTCAAGGCGATCTGCTTTTGCTGAGAATCAAAATCTTCAAATTGAATGCAGATTTCGATGCGGCCGCGTGTTATATAGTGTGCCGCCTCATCTCGAATTTTGGTCTCCAATGACTTTAATATCGGCGGAACTTTCACAAAAAAATCTTTATACCGGTGATTAACGGTTCTGATCTCGACACAAATAGCCCGCTGATCATCGCGATTGTCATGACGACCGAATCCTGTCATGCTTTTCATTGAAGCGCCTCCACATCAACCGATCCTTCGTACACCGTTTGTGCGGGACCCGTCATCCATACGTGACTGCCGTCTAATTCAACGCTTAAAATCCCGCCGGACAATTGCGCTTCCACAGCTGTATCAACCTTTCCTAAACGATGGAGCACGGCCACAGTGGCACAGGTTCCAGTGCCGCAGGCCAGCGTTCTGCCATCTCCACGTTCCCAGGTATCCATCCGAATATGATTTGTGTCTTTTACTTCAGCAAAGCTGATATTGCAGTTTTCTGGAAACATGGCGTGCTTTTCATAGTAAGGGCCAATGGCTTCAATCGGTGTTTGGTCAAAGTCTCCTGTCAGCACGACCATGTGCGGATTCCCCATGGATGCACAGCCATAACTATAGGTGACGCCGTCCCAATCAAAATGGGCCCCTATCACTTCTTCTTTCTTCGAAATAACGGGAATCTTTTGAGCCGAAAAAACCACATTTCCCATATCGACACGAATCGTCGATTCCGCCGGTGTCCTTTTTAATAGCTCAATGCCGATTCTTCCCGCGCGCGAGGCAATCGTAAATTGTGTTTTTTTTACAATCTGCCGATCGGTGACATACTTGGCCAAACAACGCATGCCGTTGCCGCACATCTGGGCGATGGTGCCATCTGCGTTATAATAATCCATAAACGCAGCATCCTCATTCGAAGGCTCAACCAAAATCAAACCGTCGGCACCAATTCCCTTGTGGCGGTCACATAACTGCGCGATTTGTTTCTGAGAAAACATCATGCTTTTATCGAGATTGTTAACAACGATAAAGTCATTGCCGGCGCCGTGCATCTTCAAAAATTTCATCCATCATTCCCTTTCTACTATCGTTTTATGATAACTAAAACACATTGAAAAAACAAGCATCAACGGGTAAAATGTAGTTTATTCTTTTTAGAGATCGACCTGTCAACAAATTTGAGAATGGAGTATATTATGGCCTTTGACGGTATTGTCACCTATCATTTAATACAAGAATTATCACATCAGCTTCTCGGCGGGCATATCCGTAAAATTCACCAACCGGAAAATGATGAAATCCACCTGAGCATCAACCGCGGCAAAACAAATTATGTCTTGTTGATGTCCGCCAACGCCAATCAGCCTCGCGTGCATCTGACCAACAAAAAGAAAAAAAATCCAAATACACCGCCGAGTTTTTGCATGGCCCTTCGCAAACATCTGATCAACGGACGCATTGAAGCCATCCGCCAGCACGAAAGCGACCGCGTTATCCTTTTAGATATTGCGACAAAAAATGAATTTGGCGATCCGGTGATCAAATCCCTCATTGCCGAAATCACGGGACGTCACGCCAATATTATTTTAACCAAAACAGAAGCAGACGCTCTTGTTATCATCGATTGCCTCAAAAAGATCGGTTCTTCATCCAATCGATATCGGCAAATTCTTCCGGGGCTTCCCTATAAGTTTCCGCCGGAAACGGGGCGACAAAATTATTTCAACTGCAAAACAGATGCCGATTTAGACGCCTGGCTGCTTAAACATCCCCACGAATCTCTGTCTCACGCTTTAGTTCAGGGCTTTTTAGGCGTCAGTCCCAATTTGGCTCGAGAAATTTGTTTTCGCTCCGGTTTGTCAGAAGACCAGTCCACGGACGCCCTCTCGTCCAAAAACAGCAATGCTTTTCACCGCTCCTTTTTAGAGATTCATCAGGAAATCACCGCTCAGTCTTCTCCTTGCCTTTATTATTTCAACCATCAGATTCGGGATTTTGCCACTCTTTCGCTGCATTATTTGCAGAGCCTTGACCGCCAGCCGGCGGACTCCGTATCAAATCTGCTCGAACGGTTTTATTATCAGAAAGATAAAAAAAATCGTTTTGATACCAAAAGCGCCAACCTGAAGCATCAGCTCAATATTTTGTTTAAGAAGAATACAAAAAAACTGCAGAATCTCCACAAGGATTATCAAAATTCTCAAAAGGATGAAAAAAGCAAACTCTACGGCGATTTGATCACCGCCAATATTTATCAAATCGAAAAGGGAATGAAAAGCGTCACATTGTCTAATTATTACGATCCGGAACTCCCGTCGGTTACCATCCCACTGAAAGTGAATGAGGCCCCATCGCAAAATGCTCAGCGTTTTTATAAAAAATACAATAAGGCCAAGCGCGCACAAATTCAAGTGACCGAGCAGATCCAAAAGACCGAAAACACAGTTTATTATTTGGAAAGTCTTCTCAATGCCTTGGAACACTGCACCGAGCCCGAGGAATTAGACGAAATTCGTCATGAAGTTATTCACTCTGAATTCGGCAATCAAAAAAATAAAGGCAAAAAAGATAAAAGGCCAATTTCTTCCCACCCGCTGCACTTTCGATCGTCAGAGGGCTTCGATATTTTGGTTGGCAAAAACAATTACCAAAACGATGCCATCTCCACCCGACTGGGTAGCGATGAGGATTGTTGGCTCCACGTAAAAGATATTCCCGGCTCTCATGTTTTGATCATTGCCAACGGCCGCTTTATCACCGAGCAAACCCTCCTGGAAGCCGGCGCGCTGGCCGCCTGGTACAGCAAAGCCAAAAACAGCTCCAATGTCCCTGTCGATTATGTCGAATACCGTTATGTCCATAAACCCAACAAAGCAAAACCTGGAATGGTCGTTTTCACCAATCAAAATACTATGTATATAACGCCCAAGCGCGAAATTATCGACCAAATTGAAACGGTCACCAAAGCATAAATGTCAAAAGAGGCTAAACTCTAATATTGTACCGA
>NZ_GL622359.1:769429-771629 GCF_000185505.1 Pseudoramibacter alactolyticus ATCC 23263
GGGGGGCACATCATAAGTTTAGCCTCTTTTTATAACTTGATTCAAACATTATTGAATGTGCAACAAATTTAAAATGCCGGCCGACTGCAAAAACAACGCAAACATAATAATCGGCGCGACGTATTTCACCATCACGATATAAATACGCTGCCGTCTAAAATGTTCCCCATTGAGTTCCATTTCATCAATAACGTATTTAGGCCCAATTACCCAGCCGATCAAAATGCAGGAAAGCAGCGACGTGATCGGCATCAGGAAACTATTGGATACATAATCGGCGAGGTCTAAGAGTTGTCCGACCGAACCGTTGGGAAGCTTCAGTTCAAAATAAAAAACGGTATAGCCAAGGCAGATGATGAGAGTCATCCCCAGATAGACCGTTCCCAAAATCAATGTCACTTTTTTGCGGGAGGCATTGAAGATTTCCATGCAGTTCGCAACCAGGGTTTCCAGCACCGAAATGCAGGATGTCATTGCCGCAAAGGCCACCATCACAAAAAAGACACCGCCGACAATCGGCCCTGCAACGCCCATTTCCGCGAAGACTTTGGGCAAAGAAACAAAAATCAGGCTCGGCCCGGCTGCCATTCCCTTAACACCGGAAAAAACATAAATCGCCGGAATGATCATCATGCCTGCCAAAAAAGCCACCACCGTATCAAAAATTTCAATCAAATTGATCGACCGATTGAGATCCACATCTTTTTTAACATAAGAGCCATACGTAATCATGATCCCCATGGATACCGACAGCGAAAAGAAAAGCTGGCTCATCGCATCCAACAAAATCTGCATGAAACGGCCAAACGTCATCCCTTTAAAATTGGGAATCAAGTAAACACCCAATCCCTGCATGCCTGTCCGCACTGAGCCATTACCTGTTTTGTGCGATAAGGTCAGTGAAAAAACAGCGATTACCAGAATCATCACGAACAGAGCGGGCATCACCCATTTAGAAAATTTTTCGATTCCATTCTCAACTCCGCGATATACGATCACCAATGGTTAAAAGCATGAAGATCAGCCCGTAAACAACCGGAGAAATCGGTGCTGTGATAAAGCTTGTAAAATAAGTATCCGCCGCTGCCGCTTTTCCCGCACCGGTTAAATAGACAATGATATATTTTAAAATCCACCCGCCGATCACTGCATAATAGGTCATGATAATGGCCGGCACAGCAAAGGTGATTTTCCCCAAAAATCCCCAGCCTCTTTTTACCTGATCATAGGCTTGAATGGATGATTTCTGAGTTTTTCTGCCAATGCCAATATCATTAGTTAAAAGCGTAAAACCAAAGGTCAGCACCAAAATCAAATAAATAATCAAAAAAACGCCGCCGCCGTCCTTTGCTGCCAAATAAGGGAAACGCCAAATATTGCCGACCCCAACAGCCGATCCGGCAGCTGCCATCACAAAGCCCAGCTGTCCAGAAAAGCCGCCTTTTTTGCTTTTCTTTTTTTCGTCCATAGATACTCCTTTACTCCTTTTGACTTCTTTCTTATATGCTTTAAGATTTTTTTAATTATAGCATAGGTTTTCTTCCTCGAAAAGTTTCTTTTTAATAAATAATTATTGACAATTGACTTTTATCTACTGATCCATTATTATAAAAATAATTAATCATTATTAAAGGAGCATTATCATGAAAAAAAGACTACTCCAAGTGGTTACTTTGTGTCTGATTCTAACAGCATTTGTCGGCGTCCTCACAGCCTGCGGTGCCTCAACTTTGGAAGAAGCTGTCAGCAAGGACAAATCAGTTCAAAAAGAACTCGATCGTGTTGGCAAAAAAAATAATATGGATATCAACATTAAAGATAACCTTGTAACCTATGTCTATCACTACGGTAGCGACGTCAGCGAAGATAGCAAAAGTTTATACACCAGCAGTTTTGAATCTGCTTTTACCCAGGAAAAGAGTACCTTTGTCAACCTGATCAAGGAATTAGAAGATAAAACCGATATCTCCGGAATCAAAATGAAAATCGTCGTAAAAGATAAAAGCGGTGACACACTCTATAATATCACCTATGACAACAAAGGAATTGTCAAATAGCATCCATCACACCCACCCTTCCAAAGGGTAGTTTGCTCCAGGGCAATAAGCCATGGGATACCAGGCCAGCGTCTCAAGGCGCTGGCTTTCTGTTTCGGCCATGAGGATCATGCTCTCGCATTCTCTTCATAGCTCCGTTCAAA
>NZ_GL622359.1:771859-893621 GCF_000185505.1 Pseudoramibacter alactolyticus ATCC 23263
TATCAGAAAAGTAATTTTTTGTATAACAAACGTCGCGCACCCGCATAGCGGGTCGTTAATATTTCGTGCATATTCTTTTCTCTGATGAGAATCTCACACCCACTCAACTGGGTCGACCCACAATTTAAAAGAGCCCCATTTCAGATTTGTTTTGAATGGGGCTCTTTTTTGCTGGGTTTGTTTGCTTACATCGAAATAATCCCAAATACATTGAGTAGTGAACTCACCAAGATGATCGTCAAAAAAAGAATACAAAAATATTTGATAAATAAATTGTAAATACGCTGACGTTTAAAAGTCGATGTAATCTTGACTTCTGCCGCAATTTGATCAAGTGTCACAGACTTCAAAATTAAGATACAGGTTGCAATGGCCGCGATCGGCATCATCACTGAATTGGTCAGGAAATCAAAGAAATCCAAAAAGTCCATGCCAATGATGGTTATATGGCTGAGGACATTGAAACCAAGAGACGACAAGGACCCTAAAACCACCATGATAAACGTCACTAAAATCGTCGCACGAATTCTTCCCCAACCAAGTTCATCTTCAAAAGTTGACACCGCAGATTCGGCCAATGCAATCGAACTGGTAAGTGCCGCCAAAAGCACCAGCAGGAAGAAGGCAATGCCAGCCGGCGTTCCCAAACCCATGCTACCAAAAACCTTCGGCAATGTAATAAACATTAAAGACGGTCCCGCTTTTAAAACCTTAGGATCACCGCCCGAGAAAGCAAAAACTGCCGGAATAATCATCAACCCAGCCAAAATGGCAATCGCCGTATCGAAGAATTCAACTTGAGTCGTCGATTTTTCAATATCCATATCATGACCCATATAGGAGCCAAACGTGTATAAGATCCCCATCGCGATTGAAAGCGAATAGAACATCTGCCCCATAGCAGATACGACCGTCATCCATGAAAAGTTTTTAAAATTGGGAATTAAAAAATATTTAACCCCAGCCATTGCACCAGGACGTGTTATTGAATAGATTGCTACCAAAATACCTAAAACAACCAATACGGGCATACCAATTTTGGAAATGCGTTCAATTCCTTTCTGAACACCGGCTGCGATAACCAACACTGTTAATAATGTAAAGATTAAAAAATAAATTTCAACCGGCAAACCGTGACCGATAAATCGCGCGAAATAATTATCGGATGCCATGGCCTGGGTATGCCCTTGAAAATAACCGACTAAATATTTGACGACCCATCCCCCGATGACCGAATAATACGGCACGATCAGCATCGGAACGATCGCATTGATCCAACCGCCAAAACGATGGGCTCCGGAGCGGCCAAAATATTTAAAAGCGCCGACCGGGCTTTTACCGGTCATTCGCCCTAAAGCCGTTTCAGACATAATCATGGTATAACCAAAGGTATATACCAAAATTAAATAGACGAATAAAAAAATCCCACCGCCGTATTTCGCTGCAAGATATGGGAATCTCCAGATATTTCCCAATCCAACGGCCGAACCGGCTGCAGCCATCACAAAACCGATTCGACTGGAAAAGCTACCGCGCTTATTTGCTTGATTACTTGTTTTTTCCAAACGATAATGCCTCCATTATAATTGTAAATTTTGTTGCGAAATGATTGCGCAGTCTCACAACGGCACAAGTTCCAATTATTATACACTTAAAATTTACTGAAAGCAATACGTACCCTTATTGATGCATCACATGCCACAGCGTTCGTACGGCCTCTTCATAACGAGGATATTGCCGCATGAAAACGCGAATGCGATCCAATGTTTCTATCACCAATTGGTCCATTCGGTGAAATGCGTGACCAAACGCAAAATCACTCTTTGCAGCATTCAAAAAGTCAAAGGCTTTTTTCTCCGGCACATCCCCTTTATCGGATGCGCTGTCATTGAGTGCTCGTTCATAAGCCTTTGAATCAAAGGTCGATACCATTTTCACCTGTTCATTCAATGCCAATTGAAAAATCGTAATAATTGTTTCGGCAATGGCGTTTTCATCATCATCGTTATCAACGCCCGTTTCAACAATTTGCCATTGCCGGTCAATCAGTTTTTGAAACGCCGCTACATCCGCATCTGTGTAAAGTGCCTTCATCATTCTGATTTGTTTTTTAGTTGCTTTCATAATTTTTTCTCCTGCGATTATCGGTTCAAAACATCTACCAATTGCCAGAGGTGATAGCAAAAAGCCAACGGTCCCGGCAAAATCATATCCACGCCGCCATCGATCAATACTTCCCTGATTCGTTTTTTTTTCAAGGAAATATCCCATTTCCGGTGTTCCAATTCATCCAGCGTTAAAGGATACGGTGCGCACTCCAAAGCCTTGTCCCGATTTTGTTCCTTTAAAACTCGCGGTGAGGCAACGAGGTAAAATCCCAATCTGTGCAACTGATTCAGCAAGGTTTCCCTTGAAACCGTATAAATAACGGCCAATGACGCAATACTCGGATATATGCGAACAGACTGAACTGATGTCAGATTTTTAATTTGCCGCCCCATCTCGGTCACGCGGGCACGGTATTTTCGATTTCTCTGATCAATGATCAGTGTAATCCGCATACGTTTTTGGGTTTCGTGAATAATATTAAAATTCATGAAGCCTCCTTTAAAGTGTCTTTGTGACAAATTATAGCACATAAAAAAGTCCTCTTTAGAATTAAAGAGGACTTTTTGTTTCTTCAATCTTGTCGAATTTGTCTTTACACAATACCCTGAGCGGTCATCGCATCGACAACTTTCTCAAAGCCAGCGATATTGGCACCTGTTACAAAATCGCCTTCCCTGCCATAACGTTTCGCCGCATCGGCAACCTTGGCGTAAATCCCGACCATAATGTCTTTAAGCTTAGCATCCACTTCTTCGAAGGTCCAGCTCAAACGTTCGCTGTTCTGAGTCATTTCCAAGGCGGAAGTCGCCACCCCGCCGGCGTTAGAAGCTTTCCCGGGCATAAAGGCAACGCCATTGCTCTGCAGATACTGTGTCGCTTCAATGGATGTCGGCATGTTGGCTCCTTCAGCCACCAGCTTAACACCATTAGCGACCAAAGTTTTGGCATCGTCAATGAGCAATTCGTTCTGAGTTGCACAAGGCAACGCCAAATCGCACGTGATGGCCCAAATGCCCTTGCCTCCAGTATAAGTCGCGGAAGCTACCCGATCGGCATATTCTTTGATGCGGCCGCGGTGCACTTCTTTAATATCCTTAACAATATCGAGCTGGATACCTTCCGGATCATAAACATAGCCGTTGGAGTCGCTCAGCGCAACGACCTTGCCGCCCAATTGCTGAACTTTTTCAGTCGCATAAATAGCCACGTTGCCGGAGCCAGAAATCACAACCGTTTTATTCTTCAAATCGTCATTCTGATGCTTAAGCATTTCTTCAACAATATATACCAGGCCATAGCCGGTTGCTTCCGTTCTGGCTAAGGAGCCACCCCAAGTCAAGCCTTTGCCGGTCAAAACTCCTTCATATAAGCCTTTGATGCGTTTATACTGGCCGTATAAGAAACCAATTTCGCGCCCGCCGACACCAATGTCACCAGCCGGAACATCCTGATCCGCACCGATATATTTGCATAACTCGGTCATAAAGCTCTGGCAGAAACGCATCACTTCAGCATCAGATTTACCCTTAGGATCGAAATCCGAACCGCCTTTGCCACCGCCGATCGGCAGGCCAGTCAACGAATTCTTAAAGACCTGTTCAAAGCCGAGAAATTTTAAAATGCCACGTGTAACGGTCGGGTGAAAACGCAGGCCGCCTTTGTAAGGTCCGATCGCTGAATTGAACTGAACGCGATAGCCTTTATTGACCTGAACCTGACCCTGGTCATCAACCCACGGCACACGGAAGGAGACAATTCTTTCCGGTTCCGTTAATCTTTCCAGCAAAGCCGCTTTACGGTATTCTTCCTCATGCTGTTCGATGACAATAGACAAAGAATCCAAAACTTCTTTTACCGCCTGATGAAATTCAGGTTCTGCCGGATTTTTTTCGACGACGCGATTATAAATCTCTTCTACATATGACATTTAAAACTCCTCCTGAAAACTTCTATACCCATTGTCCCAATGAACAATGTATACAAATTTAACGTGATCTCATTATAGCGATAAGCATTGGGACAATCAACATTTATTTCGCATTTTAATGTTCTTTATAACATACAAAATGATCAGAGCTCATCCATTGCCTGATTGACCAATGCATCGGCACGATTGTTGCCGGCATCATCCGCATGGCCCTTTACCTTTGTAAAGATTACCTCATGCTGGGACACCAATCGGTCCAATTCCTGCCACAACTCTGCATTCCTCAGTGCCCCGGCTTTACCCCGGGTCCATCCCTTTGCTTTCCATCCACTTATCCAATTTTGATTAAAGGCATTCACCACATAAGCCGAATCAGAGTGAATCGTGACACGGCATGGCTCTTTGAGCATTTTCAATGCGGTAATGACTGCCAGAAGCTCCATTTTATTATTGGTTGTATTTCTATAGCCCTTTTTAAATTCTTTTTGATAATCACCATAAATCAAAACACCGCCAATGCCGCCGATATTTTCGCGGTCCTGACCATTTCCACGACAGCCGCCGTCTGTGTAAATTTCAACATTTTTCATCAATTCACCTATGCTATAAAAAAGGCTGCCGATACTCAGCAGCCTTAGTTTTAAAAGTCTATTATTTTGCAACGATATTATAGATCTTTCCTGGAATGAATATCTCTTTGATGATGTGTTTGCCTTCCAGAAATTTTTGAATATTTTCGTTGTCCAGTGCAAGCTGATGCGCCTGATCCTGATCGCCATCAATCGAAAGCGTAATCTTGCCGCGAACCTTGCCATTAACCTGCACTGCCATTTCGATCACAGCATCAACCGTTTTGGTTTCGTCATATTCTGGCCAATCGGTTTGATGCAGTTCGCCGGCAAAATCAGCCATTTCCCAAAGTTCTTCCGTGATATGAGGGGCAACCGGATAAAGCAGTTTCAAGAAGTCACGATATTCCGCCTTAGTGGTCTGCCCCACCCGATTAAAATGATTGAGCAAGCTCATCAAAGCAGCAATTGCCGTGTTGAACTTCATCGCTTCATAATCTTCACTGACTCTTTTAATGGTTTTGTGCATATCATTTTCCAGTTCCTTAGAAAATGTGTCTCCTTCTACCACCATGTCCTGCAATTTCCAAACCCGGTCCAAGAAGCGGCGGCAACCCTTAATCCCGTTATCCGACCAAGGTGCCGGTTTTTCATAATCGCCAATAAACATAATGTAAGTCCGAAGCGTGTCAGCACCATATTCAGCAATGATGTCATTGGGGTTAACCACATTGCCCTTGGATTTGCTCATTTTTTCGCCATCCGATCCCAGGATAAGTCCCTGAGCGGTTCGCTTGGCATAGGGCTCTTTGGTGGGAACGACACCAATATCATATAAAAATTGATGCCAGAATCGCGAGTAGAGTAAATGACGAGTAACGTGCTCCATTCCGCCATTATACCAATCGACGGACAGCCAATATTTAAGTTTGTCCATATCGGCCAAACATTCGTCATTGTGATTATCTATATATCTCAAAAAATACCAGCTGGAACCGGCCCATTGCGGCATGGTATCGGTTTCCCGTCTGGCGGGACGCCCGCATTTCGGACAAGTGGTATTGACCCAATCTTCAATTTCTGCCAGCGGCGATTCTCCGGTATCCGTCGGTTCGTAATGGGAGACTTTTGGCAATTCCACCGGTAAATCAGATTCCGGTACTGGGACCGTCCCGCAATGCTCACAATAAACGATCGGGATCGGTTCACCCCAATAACGCTGGCGGTTGAATGCCCAGTCCTTCATTTTATAGTTGACGGTCTTCTTGCCAAGGCCTTTTTCTTCTAAATAGGCGATCATGTCCGGAATCGCCTCTTTAACCTGCTTGCCGCTTAAAAATCCCGAATTGACCATTTCACCAGAACTAACATCGGTGAATGCTTCTTGTTCAACGTTTCCGCCTTTGATTACTTCCACGATTGGCAGATTAAATTTCTTGGCAAAATCCCAGTCGCGGGCATCGTGTGCCGGCACCGCCATAATTGCACCGGTTCCGTATCCCATCATGACATAATCCGCAATAAAAATCGGGATGGCATCGCCAGTAACCGGATTGATGGCCTGAATACCTTCAATTTTAACACCGGTTTTATCTTTAGCCAGCTGAACCCGTTCAAATTCCGTCTTGTGCTGCGCGTTTTCTTTATAAGCATTCACCGCATCCATATTCTGGATTTCATCGGCAAGCTCTTCAATAAGTGGATGTTCCGGCGCAATGACCATAAAGGTTACACCGTACAGCGTATCGGCTCTGGTGGTAAAAACCTTCAATGCCTGATCGTGATCAGCAATGGAGAAGTTAATTTCTGCACCGACGGATTTACCAATCCAATTTTCCTGTTCCGTTCGAATCCGGGGAAGGTAATCCACTTCATCCAGACCCTGGAGCAATTTTTCAGCATATTCGCGGATCTTTAAAAACCAGACGTCTTTTTCCATCTGGACCACCGGCGAACCGCAGCGATCGCATTTGCCGTCCCGGAAATCCTCATTCGACAAGACCACTTTGCAGCCCGTGCAGAAATTGACATAAGTATGATCTTTGTAAGCCAATCCGTGTTTATACATCTGTAAAAAGATCCACTGCGTCCATTTGAAATAAGCCGGATCCGTTGTGTCAACCGTATGATCCCAGTCAAACGAATAACCGATGGCTTTCAGCTGTTGGGTAAAGACCTCAATGTTGTGATCTGTCACTTCCCGGGGGTGTTTCCCGGTTTTAATCGCGTAATTTTCTGTCGGGAGGCCAAAAGCATCAAAACCAATGGGAAATAAAACGTTGTAACCCTGCATGCGACGTTTTCTGGCAATCACTTCCAAAGATGTGTATGCTCGAACATGACCGACGTGAAGGCCGACACCGCTCGGATATGGGAATTCGACCAATCCGTAAAACTTCGGCCGTGTCATATTACTATCCGTCGCAAAAGCGTTCGTTTCCTCCCAATGCTTCTGCCATTTTTTTTCAATCTTTTCGTGATGATATTTTATCATTGGTGCCTCCCCATTAAAATCTTATGAACCACTTCATTATAGCGATGGGCCTGTGGCGTGTCAAATGCTTTATCTGCCTTTGCTACGCCCGCAGACGCTCCGTCACATCTCGGGCGGATCCCTTTCGTGTCAAAACCTCCCTAAGATATTGCCCGGTATAGGATTCCGGAACGCGTGCCACTTCTTCGGGCGTGCCCTGCGCCACAATCGTGCCGCCGCCGTCGCCGCCTTCCGGGCCGAGATCGATGATATGATCCGCCACCTTAATCACATCGAGATGGTGTTCAATCACAACGACAGTATTCCCCAAATCAACCAGCTGATGCATGATCGTTACGAGTTTAGCCACATCGTCAATATGCAGCCCCGTCGTCGGTTCATCCAGAATATAGAGGGTTTTACCCGTATTCTGCCGGGATAATTCGGTTGCCAATTTAATGCGTTGTGCTTCCCCGCCGGATAATTGCGTCGAAGGCTGTCCCAATTTGATATAGCCCAAGCCCACATCGTGAAGCGTCTGCAATTTGCGCTTCAGCCGGGGCAAATTGGTAAAGAACTCAAGGGCTTCATCCACGGTCATGTTCAAGACTTCCGCAATATTTTTATCTCGATATTTCACTTCAAGGGTTTCCCGGTTATAGCGCGCGCCGCCGCAGACCTCGCAGGGTACGTAAACATCCGGCAAGAAATGCATTTCGATTTTTAAAATACCGTCCCCGTGACAGGTTTCACATCGGCCGCCTTTAACATTAAAACTAAAACGTCCCTTCTTATAGCCGCGCGCCTTCGCTTCGTTGGTGCTCGCAAAAAGATCGCGGATCAAATCAAAAAGGCCTGTATATGTTGCCGGATTGGAACGCGGTGTTCGACCGATCGGCGATTGGTCAATAGCAATAACCTTGTCGATATTTTCCGTCCCGGTGATTGTCTTGTGCTTGCCCGGACGTTTATAACTGCGATACAGTTTGCGTGAAACGCCGTTATACAAAATATCGTTGATCAAAGTCGACTTACCAGAACCGGAAACCCCGGTGACCAAGACAAGTTTTCCCAAGGGAAATGTCACGTCAATCTGCTTTAGGTTATGTTCGGCTGCCCCCTTAATCGTAATAAATTGCCCGTTCCCTCCCCGCCGCTTTTTCGGAACCGGAATGAATTTTTCACCGGAAAGATAGCGCCCTGTCAGAGACCTGGGATTCTTTCGGATGGCTTCAGCCGTTCCTTCTGCCACGACTTCCCCGCCGTGAATCCCGGCTTTCGGCCCGATATCGACGATCCAATCTGCTTCAAGCATCGTCTCTTCATCGTGTTCAACCACAATGAGCGTGTTCCCCAAATCCGTTAAATGTCGAAGGGATCGCAGCAATTTGCGGTTATCCCGTTGATGAAGACCAATGCTGGGTTCATCCAAAACATAAAGCACGCCGGTAAGACCGGTGCCGATCTGCGTTGCCAGACGAATGCGCTGGCTTTCCCCCCCGGATAAAGTACCGGCAGATCGCGCCAACGTTAAATATTCCAAGCCAACATCCTGTAAAAATTTCAGACGATTTTTGATTTCGACAATGATTTGGCCGGCAATCATCATTTCATGTTCAGATAAATCCGGTGCTTCAAAAAAAGCCAGCTCGTCTCGAATCGGCATCTTCGTCAATTCAATGATATTTTTATCGCATACCGTTACCGCCAGGCTGTTGGAATTTAAGCGGTCGCCATGACAAACCGGGCATGGAATATCGGCCATATAACGCTCAATGAACCCCCGCATGGTGTCAGATCTGGTTTCCCGGAAGCGCCGCTCCATATTGTTGACCAAACCCTCGAAAGTCGTGGTGTAAGTCCCTGTGAATTTCCCGTCGTATTCCACCGTCACTTCGTCATCACTGCCATACAGCAGTTCATTCATAAAAGCATCGGACATCGCTTCAATCGGTGTGTGTATATCAAAGCCATGTTTGCGCAGCAAACTTTTTATCATGACCAACAAATGCTTGTTCTCATTTTTTAAGCCGAAAAACTTAATGGCACCTTCATCAATGGATAAACCTTTGTCTGGGATTAAAAGATCCGGATCGATTTCCTTGTGAAAGCCCAAACCGTTACAGGCCGGACACATCCCGTAGGGATTATTGAAGGAGAACGATCTCGGCTCGGGCACTTCCATGGAAATGCCGCAATCCGGACAGGATAATTTTTCACTATACAGCCGGCTTTCGCCATCGATCACTTGACAACGCACCAATCCGTCGGCCATCTTCAAAGCCGTTTCGACCGAATCAGTCAAACGCTTCTCAAGCGATGAACGCCGCTTCAAACGGTCCACCACCACATCGATGCTATGTTTGACATTTTTTTTAAGTTTAATTTCATCTGAAAGATTGTGAATCTCGCCATCCACCATCACGCGCACATAGCCTTCCTTTTTCAGATGATTGAGAATCTTTTTATGTTGCCCTTTTTCGCTGCGGACAACCGGGGCCAGAATCATAAATTTGGTCCCTTCCGGCAGCTGCATCATGCTGTCCACAATCTGGTCGATGCTCTGAGAAGAAATGGGCTTGCCGCAACACGGGCAGTGCGGGATGCCCACCCGTGCATAAAGCAAACGAAAATAATCGTAAATCTCCGTTACCGTTCCCACCGTCGAACGCGGATTGCGGTTGGTTGTCTTCTGATCAATTGAAACTGCCGGAGACAATCCCTCAATTTTATCGACGTTCGGCTTTTGGGAATTACCCAAAAACATCCGCGCATACGACGACAAAGATTCTACATAGCGGCGCTGCCCTTCGGCATAAATCGTGTCAAAGGCCAACGTCGATTTACCCGAACCAGAAACGCCGGTAAACACGACCAGTTTTTCCCGCGGGATATCCACATTGATATTTTTTAAATTGTGCTCTTTCGCACCTCTCACAGATAAATATTTCATGATGATTCCTAATTTTTGTTATTTAACCGCCGCTTCCAAGCGCTGAATCTGATCTCGAAGCGCGGCCGCCTTTTCGAATTCCAGATGCGCAGCGGCCTCCTGCATTTGTTTTCTCAGTTCATTAATATCCATTTCAGCGGGCTCTGGCTGAACCTTTGCATCGTATGCTTCCGGCTTTTCAGCTACTTTTGTCACTTCAATCACGTCGTGAATATCCTTGACCACAGTTTTTGGTGTAATGTGGTGTTTTTCATTATAGGCCTGCTGAATCCTGCGGCGACGATTGGTTTCTGTAATGGCGCGGTCCATCGATTTTGTAATATTATCCGCGTACATGATCACGCGACCATCTGCGTTTCTCGCCGCGCGGCCAATGGTTTGAACAAGCGAAGTTTCACTTCTCAAATACCCTTCTTTATCGGCATCCAAAACGGCCACCAGTCCCACTTCCGGCAAATCAAGTCCTTCGCGCAGCAAATTGATCCCAACCAAAACATCAAATTTTCCTAAACGCAGATCCCGAAGAATTTCCATGCGTTCGATGGTATCGATGTCCGAATGCAGATAGCGCACCCGCACCCCATTGTCTTTCAGATAATCCGTCAAATCTTCCGCCATCTTTTTGGTCAGCGTTGTGATGAGCACACGCTCCCGATGGCTGGTGGTCTCACGAATTTCACCCAGAAGATCGTCGATTTGCCCCTTAATGGGCCTCACGGAAATTTTCGGATCCAAGAGCCCCGTTGGGCGAATCAATTGTTCCACAATCTGTTCACTATGCTTCTTTTCGTAGGGACCGGGCGTTGCCGTTGTAAAAACCATTTGATGAATTTTGCCTTCAAACTCTTGGAACGTCAACGGCCGGTTATCGTAGGCGGAGGGTAAACGAAACCCGTAGTCCACCAAATTTTTTTTGCGCGCGCGGTCGCCGGCACTCATCCCGCCAATCTGCGGAATGGAGACATGGGATTCATCGGCAATCATCAGAAAATCATCAGGAAAATAATCGATCAAGGTGTACGGCGGACTGCCTGCCGAAATCCCGTTAATGTGCCGCGTGTAGTTCTCAATCCCGGTGCAGTATCCCATTTCCTGAAGCATCTCCAAGTCATAATTGGTTCGCTGCAAGATGCGTTGGGCTTCTACCAATCGATTGTGCTCATTAAACCAGGCATAGCGTTCACCCAATTCTTCCCGGATACCTTTAATGGCTGATTCGAGCCGCTCCGGCGTCGTCGTATAATGGGAGGCAGGAAAAATGGAAATGTGACTCAATTCTCCGGTGATTTCTCCCGTGATCACATTGATCTCCGTGATTCGGTCGATTTCGTCATCGAAGAATTCAATGCGAACGGCTTTATCCGTCGATGCTGCCGGGAAAATTTCCAATACATCGCCGCGAACACGAAAATTATTGCGCTCAAAACCAATATCATTTCTCGTGTACTGAATTTCAACAAGTTTGCGGATAATGTCGTCCCGGTCTTTTACCATGCCCGGGCGCAGCGATAAAACAAGATTCTCATAGTCTATTGGGCTTCCCAGACCGTAAATACAGGAAACCGACGCAATGATGATCACATCCCGGCGCTCAAAAAGCGCAGCCGTTGCCGAATGCCGCAATTTATCGATCTCGTCATTAATCGAAGAATCCTTTTCGATATAAATATCGCGCCCGGGCACATAAGCCTCGGGCTGATAATAATCGTAGTAAGACACGAAATATTCAACAGCGTTATTTGGAAAAAAGCTTCGAAATTCATTGGCAAGCTGCGCCGCTAATGTTTTATTATGTGCAATAATAAGCGTCGGTTTCTGAACGGCTTCAATAACCTTTGCCATTGTATATGTCTTGCCGGATCCTGTAACCCCTAAAAGAGTTTGATATTTCAGACCTTTTTTGATGCCCTTAGCAATTTTCTCGATCGCCTGCCCTTGATCTCCTTTTGGTTCATAATCTGAGACGACTTCAAAGGGCTGATTTTCTCTTTCCATTTTTATTTTCACCTTTTAGCGTGCGACTACTTCCAACGCTTTCTGAAGCTGCAGGTCTTGTCTCTCTGGTACAATGACAACATTTTGGTAAGCTTTTGATTGTTTTACCACATAGTCAGGGGCCAATCCTTTTTTATGGATATTACGACCCTTTGGCGTGAAGTACTGGGCAATCGTCAATTTATAACCGCTGCCATCCAACAGCGGCACCACTTCCTGCACAATGCCCTTGCCAAACGTTTTGCTTCCAACCAGAGAAGCTTTTTTGGTATCCTGCAATGCGCCGGCTAAAATTTCCGAAGCGCTGGCGGAATAACCATTCACCAAAAGCGCCACCGGCTGATCAAAATGTTCCTGACTCGTTGCTCGGTAATCCTCACGATGCCCATTTTTATCCACTGTATAAACCACTTCGCCTCTACCCACAATATTATCGGCCACCTTTACCGCCGAATCAACAATGCCGCCACCGTTCCAGCGCAAATCAATCACCAGGCCATCGATTTGCTGAGTTCGAAGCGCCTTTAATTGTGTATTAAACTCACGGCTGGTTTTTTCGGTAAATTCAGCAATTGCGATATAGCCGATTTTTCGATTATTCCGGGATATCACCCTTGAACTAACCGTCGGGGTGGTGATGGCGCGACGGACCAGCGTCAGATCTTTCTTTTTTCCGTTACGTTCAATGCCAACCATTACCTTCGTTCCCGATTTCCCCTTGATTTTCGAAACAACCGCTGCGGTTCCCTTGCCTGCCATGGAATGGCCATTCACCGAAAGAATTTTGTCACCGATTTTTAAGTCTGCATTAGCTGCCGGCGAATTTTTAAAAACCGTTGCAATAATGGCATTTCGAGCACTATCTTCCGTTACCGCAATACCAATACCGACATAAGTCCCGGAAATGGATTGATTCATCTCTTTCATCTGAGATTTAGAGTAGTACTCCGAATACCGATCGCCGACCGCCTTGAACATGGCTCTGTAAGCCGATGTGCTGACTTTATTTAATGTGATGTTCTGATAATACCGATCTTGAATGGCGCTTTCCAATGTGGCGAATTTTTGTGCATCGTGTGCTGTCCTTCGGCTTGATGCTGAAATTACATAACGTTTTGGCAAATGCCATACGCCCATTGCCGTTAATACAAAAGTCATCGCGTTGGTCACCAATATCAAACTTATCACCCAAAGCCATTTTTGGGGACGTCTTTTTTCCTGCATATTCAACTCCTTCAAAGCTAATTGTCATATTGTATCACACTCAAGAATGAGTTCAATCAAATTTATTTGACAAACAATTCTGACCCAAAATAAAAAATCCAGACCAAATGATCTGGATCGAAATTTTAGGGTTGAACATATCGGAGCGGATTAACATAATCGCCATTAACCATGATACCAAAATGTAAATGCGGACCAGTTGAGTGCCCGGTCGAACCGACATAACCAATCACATCGCCCTGATTTACCCGCTGCCCTTTGGAAACGGCGATTCTGCTTTGATGACCATACAACGTTGTTACCCCATTGCCGTGATTAATCATCACACAATTGCCATAACCGCCGCTTGTACCGGCAAAGATCACCGTACCGGAAGCCGAGGCGTAGATGGGAGCCCCCTGGCCGGCACCAATGTCAATTCCCTGATGATTAGTGCTGCCGATACCGCCCGGAGACTTGCGGCTGCCAAAACCGGAAGTGATGCGCTTAACCGAAACGGGCCATTTGAATCCTGACGAAGTACTTGATGCTTTTTCAGTCGTCGTCTGCCCTGCCGCGCTTTCAGCCTTTGCAATGGCAGCCATTTCATTATCGGCCGATTGAATAACCTGATTTTGCTTCCGAATCTCTGCTTGATACTGAGCGACCAACGTCTTGTTTTTTTCAAGTAATGTTTTTTGTTCTGTTCTCGCTCTTTCCAAATCCTGTTTTGCCTGCGTCTGCTTTTGCAAGGTCGCTTCCAAATTGGCCTGTATAGATTGCAGCTCTTTCTTTTTAGTTTCCAAATTGGCCTGCATGGATTTTAGGGAATCCAGCTTCTGTTGATCCGCTGCCGCGATTGATTTGATCAATTTTATGCGGCCGACCAACTCCGCAAAATCTTTAGACGAAAACATCATTGTCGTATAGCTTTCTTTGCCATACATATACATTACACGCAAACGCTCGTTCAATTTTGATTGCTGCTTTTGTTGCTGAATTTTCAATTGGTTGATCTCAGCTTGCTTCGCCGCAATTTGCCGCTGATAATCTGCTTTTAACGCATTGGTCTTTTCGATCTCTTGATCGGCCGTTTTGATTTTATTGTCAAGCGCTGTCAGAGCCCGTGTCAAACCCTGAATTGTTGTCTGGGTAGTGTTGATGTGTTCTTCTGCCTGCGCCTTTTGCTTTAACGCCTGGTTCTTTTTCGCTGCCAGATCTGCTTGGTTACCAGCCAAAACCGGGGTGGTCACAAAAGCAGTACAAGCCAATGTTAAGACTACCGCCAAACTTTTTTGTTTGATTTTTCTCTTCATCCTGTCTCGAACCCCAATCTACGCCACTAAACATCAAGGAATTTGCTGATGGCGACACGACTTCCAAATGTTCCGATCACAATACCATAAATCAAAAAGAACACAACGATTTGACTGATAACTAACGCCGGCGAAGCTAAATTTGCAGAGATCGGCATCAATGCATTCCCGCTTAGATAGCCGAGCACATAAAAATAACCAGTCCGAATGGCCAATGTCGCCGCTAACGCGGCAATAATGCCGAGAATCGCGCCCTCCAATAAGAAAGGAGCTCGTATATATCCGTCTGTCGCTCCGACATATTTCATAATGCCGATTTCCTTTCGGCGGGCAAAAACGGTCAGCTTAATCGTGTTGTAAATCAGAAAATAAGAAATAACGGAAAGCACAATGACAACCACCAAGCAAAGCATATTGACAAAATGGCTGAAGTTCGTCAGCGCCTTAATGTAATCTCGGCCGTATTTGATATATTCAATCCCGACGGAGCCATTATTATATGCCGAAATATCATTTTTTATTTTCTGAAGATTATCGGCATTTTTAGCCCGAATGATGATAGAATCCGGCATCGGATTGTTTTTGCGGTTAAAACCGCTCATTAAATCAGAAGCATTTTGAAGCGATGCCGAAAATTTCTTTAAAGCCTGGCTTTTCGACTCATAAGTCACTTTTTTTACTAAATCATTTTGCCGCATCCGATCCATCAGGGCGTCTTTTTGTTGCTCAGTATGATTCTGTGTCAGAAAGACCTGAATTTGTAATTCATCCTCAACATTGGCAGTGACCTGATGAATATTCATGGTCAGCACCAGAAAAATACCGAGGATAATCAAAGCGGCCGTTATTGCCAATATGGACGCAAGACTCATCAACGAATTGCGCCGCAGACTCTGCGCTGCATCTCTGATCGTTGAACGCCTTAAATTAAACATTCTGAATACCACCTTTAGCGCTATCGCCCGTTAGGAATCCGCCCTCAAGAGTTAAAACCCGTTTATTAAGCGTTTTGACAATGTTCATATCGTGGGTAACCACAACGACCGTTGTCCCATGCCGATTAATTTCCAACAAAATGCGCATAATATCTTTCGATGTTTCCGGGTCGAGATTTCCCGTCGGTTCATCGCAAATCAAAATGCTTGGATTATTGATGATCGCTCTGGCGATTACCACCCGCTGCTGTTCACCGCCCGATAACTCGTGAGGATAGTGATACATGCGATCTGACAATCCCACCATGCTTAGCGCCAATGGAACCTTTTTACGTATTTTCTTCTCCGGCCGGCCAATGATTTCCATAGCATAGGCCACATTTTCATATACATTTTTGTTTTCCAAAAGCCGGAAATCCTGAAAAACAACTCCTAATTTTCTTCGCAAATACGGAATTTCTTTTTTCGTCAACTGCGAAATATCATGGCCTTTGATTTTAACAATACCATTGGTCGCATCAATTTCTCTCAGCAGCAATTTGATAAAAGTCGATTTTCCAGCACCGCTCCGGCCTACTAAAAAGACAAATTCGCCATTATCGATAAATAAATTAACATCCTTTAAAGCGTCTTTTTCATTCTTTTCATATGTTTTGGTCACATCAACAAATTCTATCATTACTATCTATACCACGCTTTCTTAATCTATTTTCGTACATCTTGAACATACTGTTAACGCAAACGCAAAATTCCATCTGAATTAAACGCATATATTATACCGCATGCGCTGTAAATATACAAATCCTATCAAGATTTATTCAAGATTTTAGATCAAAAAAATTACGTGTCACAGAGTTTTATCTTGCGACACGCAATTTTAATTTCAGAAAAATATCTGTATCATTTCTTAAAGCAATTCACTAGATCAAGCTTTTCCCAAGGCAGATCCAAATCGTTTCTGCCGAAATGACCATAGGCAGCCGTCTGTTTATAAATAGGTCTTCTCAAATCCAGATTCTTAATGATCGCATCTGGTCTGAGATCAACATTTTCTTCAATCAACGCGACAATCTGATCGTCCGGAATGGTGCCTGTCCCAAAGGTATCAACATAAATTGAAACAGGTTTCGCCACGCCAATCGCATACGCCAGCTGAACTTCTGTGCGCTTCGCTAAACCAGCTGCAACAATATTTTTTGCAACCCACCGCGCCGCATATGCCGCTGAACGGTCGACCTTTGTCGGATCCTTTCCGGAAAATGCACCGCCGCCGTGCCGGCCGACACCGCCGTAGGTATCCACAATGATTTTTCGTCCGGTCAAACCGGCATCCCCCTGCGGCCCGCCAACCACAAAACGGCCTGTCGGGTTGACAAAGATCTTGGTATTTTCATCCATCATATCGGCATCGACAACCGCTTTAATCACGTACTCAATGATGTCTCGGCGAATGGTTTTGGCATCGACTTTGGCGCTGTGCTGGGTGGAAATGACTACCGTATCCACACGAATGGGTTTATCATCCTGATATTCGATGGTTACCTGGGATTTCCCATCAGGACGCAAATATGCCAGCGTACCGTTTTTCCGGACTTCTGTTAATTTTTTTGTCAGTTTGTGTGCCAAGGAAATCGGCATCGGCATATATTCTTCTGTTTCATCACAGGCATAACCGAACATCATTCCCTGATCCCCAGCACCGGTATTAAGATCGCCGCCCTCTTTGGATTCCAAAGATTGATCAACCCCCATGGCGATATCCGGTGATTGTTCATCAATCGACGTTAACACCGCACAGGTATCACAATCAAATCCGTATTTAGCGCGGTCATAACCGATTTCCCGAATCGTTTCGCGGACCACCTTAGGAATATCCACATAACAATCCGTCGTAATTTCACCCGTGACCAAAACCAATCCTGTTGCAACAGACGTTTCGCAGGCCACACGCCCCATCGGATCCTCTGCCAAAATGGCATCCAGTACTGCATCCGAAACTTGGTCACAGATTTTATCCGGATGACCTTCGGTGACCGATTCTGAAGTAAATAATCTCTTCATGCTTTCTTCCTTTCAACGGTTAAAATCATAATTAAATGTCGCCTATAAAAAAATCCCACGGCAAAACCTGGGATTTTATGGATCCCATCACTCAGATTTCTGAAGGTATTGGCACCATGCAAAAGCTGGTTGCCGGGTTTCATCGGGCCTTTCCCTCCACCGCTCTGGATAGGTCAATATTCAATTATGATGAACATGTTAACGCTCTGAAAACCGTTTGTCAAGTGGCAGCACAATTTTTTCACGCGCCTCAAACCATGGCGGCCTCAATCGCGTCCGCCTCTTTAATGATTTGTTGTGACAAAACAACCGGCCCGTCATCCGTGATCAGAACATCATCTTCAATTCGAATTCCCATGCCTCGATCAGCTATATAAAGACCGGGTTCACAGGTAATCACCATGCCCGGCTCCAATTTCAATGCACGGTTTTCACATAAATCATGTGTATCCAACCCCAACGAATGACCGATGCCATGATAATAATAATCATCAATCGTCGCATCTTTGGCAAACAATCCCGTTTCGCTGCCGTATTGCCAGAGCAGCTCCCGGGACACTCGCTGCACTTCTTTCATTTCTGCCCCGACATGATAATAGGTAATAATTTCTTTTTGTGCTTTGAGAACCGCGTTGTATAATTTTTTTTGATTCTTCGTGTAGCGGCCGTTTACCGGGAACGTGCGACTGATATCAGCACAGTAGCCGCGATAGCGCGCACCAAGATCAAATAAAACCATGGTATAATCTTTTAGAATATTTCGATTGGTCATATAATGCAAAATCGGACCATTTTCTCCGGATGCCGCGATGGTTTCAAACGAAACTTCCTCAGATCCGTGATCATAAACCGTATATTCGAAAAGGCCTTCCATCTGATATTCATATTGACCGGGCTGCATCTGTTTCAAAATCGCATGAATCCCTTCGTCGGTCACGTCAATCGCGCGGCGCAACATCGCCACTTCATAATCGTCCTTAATCAGACGCAATTCTGACAACATTGGCATCAAACTCATGAAGGAGCAACCTTCGATATCCAAGGTTTGATGTGCCGGCAAGGTGTCGTCCAGATAAAGTGTCTTTTCTTTGATTTCAGTCAGAAACCATTCATCAAAGTTTTCAAGATAATCAATTGCATCAATATCTGAAATTTGCTTAGCCTCTGCCGCAGTAAGATAACGGCCAAACCATTTTTCTTTGTCTGGATCTGACTTTCTGATGAAAAGATGACTGTGAATCGTTCCATCGCCTTTTGCCATTACGAAAATTCCCTCCGGCTCGGTTAATCCCGTAAAATAAAAATAATTATTGTTCACGTAAAAAGGATAATTTTCATCTAACGATTTAGTCACTTCCCTGCCGGCATAGACAATGGCTGCGGCTTTCTCCGGCAACATCCCCGCCAATTTTTTTCGACGTTGTTTATAATAATCTTTCGCTCTCAAGCATGTCTTTTCTTCCTCGATCGTCATGATATTTTCACACTTTCTTATATCGAATCAATTACTGACTTTAATTTTAATTGCTATAACACATATTTTTCAATCAGTTTTGCAGCACCATCTTCGTCGTTGCTCCATGAACCGACCACATCCGCTTCGGATTTTAAAATGGACGCGGCATTGCCTACCGCCATCCCGAGCCCTACACCGCGAATCATGGACAAATCATTTTCACTGTCACCAACCGCGGCCACTTCATCCATCGACAAGCCATAATGCCGGCATAAAAAATTTAGGGCTTGAAATTTATTCATTTCATTCGATGCGATTTCCATAATGGTGCGGCCGCCATGATAAACGCTCAGTCCTAAAACATGAATCTGCCTGACCTTCGTCATCTCCATCTCATTTTCGCAATAAAAAATAAAGCGCAATGGATTTTCAATCTCGGATAAATCATCAACCGGATAGACATAACGGCGCCGGACTGTTGTTTGTGCCGCATAAAGATGCTTCATTTCCGGATATTGGCGTTCATAATAAACATTCAATCCGTCCGCAATATAAGCTTTAAGCCGATATCTGTGAATTTGCGCCAACACGGCTTTTACCTGAGCCTTCGTCATCTTGCCCAAACGCCACAATAATTTCTCTTCGGTAAAAATTGTTCCGCCGCCATCACCAATTTGCGGCGAATGTTCCATTCCGAGATTCAAATTTTTTACAAAAATCAACTGCGATTCTAAAAAACGGCCGCTGGCGGTCACTACGCGAATGTCACGATTCATGCACTCTCGAAGCACTTCCCGAGTTCTTTCCGTAAAACGTTTATCCGTTGTCAAGAGTGTATCGTCCAGATCCAACGCCATTAACCGAATCTTTTTCTGGAACTTCATAATCTTCTATGACGCACTGACGGCCATCAAGCCAAAAGCACACAGCAATGTCACAATCACACCGGCGATCGCCGATCCTAAAACAACAGAAAGCATCCCTCGCTTAAAATCCATTTCAATAAGTGAGGCCGCAAGACAGCCCGTCCAAACACCGGTTCCCGGCAATGGAATGGCCACGAATATCATGAGTCCCCAAAATTTGTATTTGGTAATCTGCTGAGATTTATTAATTCCCCGCGTATGAATCCATTCTGCCAACCGTTTTAACACGCCTTTCTTTGTGCGCATCCAGGTGAGAACGGCGGGAATAAATTTTAAAATAAAAGGGGCCGGCAAAATGGAACCAAGCCATGCCAAAAGAAACACATTAAGATAAGGCATGTGCAGCATTAGCGTGCCCCAGGGAATCGCCCCCCGCAATTCTACGACGGGCACAAAGGCAATAACAAAAACCTCCAGCCAATTGGGCAAAAAAGAAAAAAATTGGATGATTGTGTGTGCCACTAAAAATCTCCTTTCGTAATGAATTGTCATTTTTTTTATGATAAAATAAATTTGTTTATCCATTGTACCGCAATTCATAAAAATTTCAATAAATACTGCTTAGAAAGGCTTGCGCATAAAATCAATGATGCAGAAAATTCTCAGTCCAATGCGAAGGGCCATCCAACAATTCGATATGATCTCGCCAGGCGATCGCATAGCCATTGGCATCTCCGGCGGTAAAGACAGCATGGCGCTGTTGGCTGCAATGGCTCGTTATCAAAAATTTTCACCTATTCCCTTTGAATTAGAAGCCATCACGCTGGATGCAGGACTGGAAGGGATGGATTTCTCTCCGATAGCTGATTATTGTCGGCGCATCAATGTGCCCTACACCATTAAAAAATCTGCCATCGCCAAGGTTGTCTTTGATATCCGGCAAGAGAAAAATCCTTGCGCACTCTGTGCGCGCATGCGGCGCGGCGCCTTGCATAATCTTTCCAAAGAACTGGGCTGCAATAAAATTGCCCTCGGACACCACTCGGATGACGTGGTCGAAACTTTTTTTCTCAGTCTGCTTTACGAAAGCCGCATCAACACCTTTATGCCGGTGACTTATCTTGACCGCAAGAAAATCACGCTGATCCGTCCGCTGGTTTTCGTCAAGGAAAAGGATATCATCTTTGATAAAACCTGTCGGCACCTGCCACTCATTCAAAGCACCTGCCCTGCCGACGGTCACACCAAACGCCAAACTGTTAAGAATATGCTTGAACAGCTCAAAAAAGAAATTCCAGATCTGAATCCGAGGATTATGAGTGCGATTCAAAATAAAAATCAAATGCGGCTATGGTTTTAAAACTCTAATCGGAGGGAACCGATGAATGAAAAAATTTTAGTGGTGGATGACGAAAAAGCCATCGTCGACCTTATTAAAATGGAACTGACCTTTGAAGGCTATCAGGTCATTACAGCTTTTGACGGCGAAGAGGCTGTCGCCAAATCCTTTGAATCCTATCCCGACTTGATTGTGCTTGATATTATGCTGCCGAAAAAAAACGGCTATGATGTTTGTAAAGAAATCCAACAGAAATTGGATACTCCCATCATCTTGCTCACGGCAAAAACCGATATTGTTGACAAAGTATTAGGCCTGGAACTCGGTGCCGATGATTACTTAACCAAACCTTTTGACAATCGTGAATTATTGGCGCGAATAAAAGCACATTTACGCCGAGCGAAAAAAATCACGAACGCCGATATGCAATCCGCCAAAATTATTAACGGTCCGCTTTGCATCATCCCGGATGAGCGAATTGTTAAACTTGATGACCATGAAATTCACCTGACGCCAAAGGAATTTGATCTGCTCCTGCTTTTGGCTTCGCATTTGGAACAGGTTTTTCCCCGAGATGAATTGCTCAAAGAAATTTGGGGATACGACTATTATGGCGACACACGAACGGTTGACATGCATATTCAGCGCATCCGCCGCAAGATTGATATCCATCCAAATAAATTAATTCAAACGGTTTTTGGTATCGGTTATAAAATGAGGAAAGTATAATGCGTCAGTCTTACCGCAACCGCATGGTCTTCTACAACCTTTTTGCTTATCTTTCCATCTTCTCCATTATCCTGATTGTGTTGATTCAAGGAATCCTTTTTATCGGACTTTCCCGCCGCATTGTCCGTGCTGAACAGATGCATCGAGACACCATTCTTTTTATTCGCCAGGAAAAGGGCTATGGCCACCTCGACGCTCAAGACCTTCGCGCTGCGTATCAACAAAATGCATCCGCCTGGGCCAAGTCGTTATCTCAGCTGGAAAATACCAATACTGACATCTTTCTTTGGAGCCGAAACCGAGAACTGTTGGGCACTGCTTCCCAGCACAATCAAGATTTTAATAACCGCATTCAACCAATATCCGCTAAGTTAAAAACCATTCGTCAAAGTTCCTTTTATTATCACAGCCGCGGGGATAAGCCTTATCTTTTATACATCTCGCCGTTAAAAGTGAATGGCCATTTCCTCGGCTATCTGGGAATTTATTTCTCGCTTAATGCGCTCAATGCGATGCTCATGCAGATTATTCAATTATATTTATTGGCTGCAAGTTTGAGCCTTTTTATCCTGCTGGCTATCATTTTTCGTCTTTCGAAATATCTTATAGTCCCTATTACCGATCTTACCCAAATCGCTCACAAAATGACCAAAGGTGAATATAACGTCCAAATCAGTTATGGCCGAAAAGATGAAATTGGCCAATTAGCACAGGTTTTCAATCAGATGGCGACCAACACAGCCCATGTAATCCGACAATTAGATATGGAACGCCAACGTTTAGCGTCCGTATTGGCGGCCTTTGATGACGGCGTCTTAGCCCTCGATCGCGATGGCACCATCATCACATCCAACGCTTATATCAAAAAATACTTTAATGTCGCCAACCCCAAGACCATTTATGACTTCCAATTTCAATCGTTTTTGCGCGATATTTTTGATCAACTGCGCAATGGTAAAAATCATATCTCAGAAGAGATCGACTGCGACGATCGATCACTTTTAATCATCGGCAGTCCTATCGGCGGCGCCGGCGTCGAGGAAAACTATTTGCTGATCATCCGAAACGCGACCGCAACCAAACAATTTCACGAAGATCAGCGAAAATTCATCAGTTCTGTTTCTCACGAACTGCGCACGCCGTTAACCACCATTATCGGCTACACCGATATGTTAACGCGGCGGCATATTGTCGACGGCCAAATTCTCGAAAATTCTTTGAATACCATCAATCATGAAGGCAATCGCTTGTTGCGTCTTGTGGATGATTTGCTCAATGCCAACCGGCTCGATCTTAGAGAATTTGACGTGCGTCGGACCAATCTCGACCTCCACAATTTACTCTCGGACGTCATTAATCAGATGCATATTAAAGCCGAGCCCCGCGGGATTGCCATCACCTATAAGTCAGATGATCACTTGCCGGAGATCCTCGGCGATTATGACCGCCTGGCCCAACTATTTATCAATATCCTACACAACGCCATTAAATATTCCAATGACGGCGATATTATTGACGTGGTTTCTACCGTTGATTCCAATTATTTGGTAACTTCCATTCGCGACTACGGTATCGGCATGTCCGATAATGAAGTTCAAAAAATTTTTGATGCTTTTTACCGCGTTGATGAAGATCGCTCCCGCAGCAACGGCGAAGGCGGCGCCGGTCTCGGCCTTTATCTGGTAAAACAGATCGCCGAAAAACATCATGGGCGTATTCAGATTGAGAGCAAATTGGGAGAAGGCACCAACGTGATGGTCTTGCTGCCCTACATCGGCGCTTATAAACAGGAGGAAAATCCCCATGCACCTCAATAATACAACGCCTCGATTCGGGCACATCAAGTTCATCCTGTGGACGGGGCTTATCTTTGCTGTCTTTTTTCTCTGTTCAGGATGCCGCGCAATTTTTATCCCGGTTGATCAAATTCACACCCTCTCAAGCCGCAAAGCTTGTCAGCCTGCGCCTGCAAATATTCGCGTCGCCAATTTTTCACAAATCGGTTACGGTCATATTCAAGCCATCAATCCCAAACAATCTGTTTTGCTGGTTACCAATGCCTCTGCCGTTCCGCCTGTCGCCTATACGGTGAACCTGCTCAATCCGCAAAATGGTTCCAATCAAAATTTTATCACCTCAGACAAACGAGCGACGGCAACGGTTTTTCAAGGTGATGGTAAAGGCGTGTATTACCTTAATACACAAAACACCGCTTCAAGCGGCTCCCGCCGTTACCAATTGGTGTGGTCTTCGCTTAACCGTGCCTTGACCAAAGTGCTCTCTCTTCCCGGCGAATCCGTGCAGCCGGCATTGTGTGCAACGGACAAAACGCATTTGCTTTACGCCGACCAATCCGGGCATCTGGTTGTCATTGATTCGCATCAAAATCGTCGGATATTCAACCTGTCCCGGTCATTAACCATTTCAAAAATATATTGCGATCCTCAAACGCATCGGCTGTTTTTTTTAGGACAAAAAAAGAATGACGATACGCCAACCTTATACACTACCCTTCTGGAAAATCACCCGCGCGCAAAAAAACAGCCGCTAAAATTGCAGATCATTGACCACAAGGTTACCGATTTTGATTGGATGAACCAAGACCATCGCCTTGTCTATCTGCGAACAATGGATCGTCAAAGACAAATCAAAACGTATTCGTCCAAAACATTACAAATCAAGAAAATAACGACCGGATATTTCTATCGGATAACGGCATTGAAGCGCAACGCGGTCATCGTGTCCCAAGGATATGGCTCCACGTTTTCTAATGCTGCGACCCTCCGATACATCGATCTTAATACAAAACAGCAAAAGCAACTTACCTCACCCCTTCGGTTATCGTCATCTGTTTTTAGTCAGCAAAAAAAGAAAAGCGGTACACTTTTCTTTTCCGTTGAGATCCCGGATAAAAGCAATCACGGAAATGAAGCCATCTATCGCATTGATCTAAAGTAAGCCAAAAAGCCTCAGTCACTGATCAATGACTGAGACTTTTTGTATTTTATCGGGCTTTAAAAATATCTGAAAATGAAATAAACAAATCTTTATAGATCCCAACTTTAATTCGCTGCGGCGTGTCGTAAATTTTAGGAACGAATCCATGCTTTCCAAAATCATAATCCAAGATCACTTTTTTCTCTGGATCGACAATCCAATATTCCCGAACGCCAACTTCGGCATAAATTCCTGTTTTCATTAGATAAGTCATTTCTTCCTCATCCGGCGAAACTACTTCAATAATCCAGTCAGGAAAAGAGCTCCCGTTAATCGTCACGGAAAGGGACGGCCGCAGTTGCGTTTTTTCCATGGCTTCGATTTTTAAAACACCGTTCATATCACTGATCGTATCCAAAGGGCGATGACTCAAACGGTATTGACCCAAAACGGATTGAAAGAACTTGACAATAGTTTTCGCATTTGTATCAACCGTGTTTTTAGCATATTCCACACCGTTGATCAATTCTCCCTGCACGGCTGGCGTTTGTTCATCCGATTCCACTTCGTCAGCGGCTAACGGCTTACCCATCTGGCGACTCAAAATTTCCGTTGTTTCCGGCGATTCTTTTTTTCCCATTTCCATTCGCGTAGATCTCCTTTTATCTTTTTCCGCTTTAAAGCGCATCTCCTTTGATCCTGCCAACTTCCGACTCCAATTCCTTTTTTAAAAGAATGAGCTGAATGAGATCCTCTTTTGCAGAAATAACTTGAAATTCCTGTTCATAGGCATCAGCTAAAGTCTCTTGCTTTAGCTTGCGCAAATTGAGGATATTATCCAGTATATCATTAACCGTCCCGGATTTCATTTTAAAAAGTTTTTGCGCTGATAAAATTTCATCCCGAATTACTGCCATTTCATTATCCAAGCGGTTAACCGTTCCTGCCGTATTGGTCAGGCGTTCCCGAATCACACGAGGCACGCGGCCTTTGTATTTATAATTCAGTGAATGCTCAATGACTGACCAAAAGTTCATTGCCAATGTCCGAATTTGAATTTCCACAAACACTTCCCGATACCCTAATGAACTGATCACCGGGTAACTGATGATCATGTGATAACTTTGATAACCGCTTTCTTTGGGATGACCTTGCCCACTTTGGAAAAAAGAATGATCTTCCCCCCGTAAATAATTTTTTATTTGAACGACTTTCAGATCCTTTCCGTCTCGATCAAAAAACATATTGGACACTTCATAAATATCCTCAATAAATTGGCAGATAATGCGAATACCCGCAATGTCTCGAATTTTATCCTCCACTTCGCCGATATCATAGTCGTATTTATTGATCTTTTCAAGAATGCTCGAAATCGACTTTACCCGGCCGGTCACCGTCTCAATGGGTGAATTTTCTCCGAGTTGCATGCTCTGCTGCCGTAAATGATTGATTTTCAGCAAGAGCTCATCAACCGCTTGTTGATAGGGAATTAGAAGCGTTTGCCAATTTTGTGTTTTCATTTTTGATCTCCCCCGTCATTTCATACAATCTGATAATTTTTCCCGGTCTATCTTCAAGAGGTCTCCTTGCTTTAAGCCAACCTCAGTCATCTCATCCACCAACCGATCCCGAATCTTCCACCAGCTTGTATTCCAATTTGTCAAGATCGAGTCCCGTTTTGGGGCCCGTCCGATAATTCGCTGCAGTGCGATTTTAGGATCTAAATAACCCAAAAATAATTTAGCTCGATGCAGATACGTTTCAAGGGATAACAGATGCACCTCTTTCGAGGCAATCATTTTTGCCAACTCGGTTCCCTTTTCGATATAAAGCGAATGGCATTTAACAAAATCATTTTTTACTACGGATAGGAGTTTTGCACCTTCAATAATATCCAGATCGTCATCCCAGGGCAAATCCAAAATCATATGTGTGCACAACTGCAGCCCGGCTGATTTTATACGAAGCGCAGCATCAATATAGTCAGCCAGCCCATGCCCGCGATTCAATTTTTGGAGCGAATGCGCATTGGCGCTCTGAAGTCCCAACTCAATAACAATATCGATATGATGCTGCTGTTTAAAATCCTTCAACCAATCAATTTGTTGATTCGTGACACAGTCCGGCCGCGTCGAAATAGCAATTCCCACCACATCATTTCCGAGACAAGCCGCGATATTTTTCTTGAATTGATCAAAAGGCAAATAGGTGTTCGAAAAATCTTGAAGAAAAGGAATAAATTTTCGAGCATGATACCGCTTGCCAATATAAGCTTTATTGATCTCAAGCTGTTCTGAAATATTGATTGATCCCCGCAGTGTCTCATTCCCGCCGCCAAACGCACCACAAAAAATGCAGCCTCCATATCCGATTTTACCATCACGATTGGGACACGTCCCCGCTGCATTAATTGGAATTTTATAAACTTTTTCTCCATAGTGTGCTTTAAGCCACTGGGAATAGGGGTAATAGGGCAACTCTGTCAATTGATCTGAAGAGTGGAATATCGCTATACTTTGATCTTTTAGATCCTTCTGTTTCATTTTAACAACACTGATGTTTAATCTAAAAACTGATAAACGCCGATTGTATACCATCATACAATCGGCGCCCTACCGACATATTATCTATTTGTAAAATTATAAAAACTTTTTAACACATTCCGGAATGTCTGTTTCTTCACAACTTAGGCTGAGTACGAATTTGATTTCCTGCTTTTTTTGAATCGTGTCTAAACGCTTTAACAAACCTTCTATATCCTGTGGACCATCGGCATCGAGAATTCTCAACACATTGTCGATATAAATGGTGTCAATGTCATAATTGCCACCAATCACGCCACAAATGAAGCCATAAAGTTCAGCTTCCCCTTTAATTGCGAATTCATCAGAATTAATGAAACGAATCTGCGTATCAACTGTCACTCTGTATTTATCGCGATCGTTAATAAAAAGAACTTGACCTTTCGCGTTTTCGATTTCGCCATTGGCCATATCAATCATTCTTTTTGTCTTACCGCTTCCTTTTGCTCCGTAAACAAATTCAATCATTAGTAGACACCTGCTTTCTAAGTTGTTAATTCAATTATAACGGTGAAAACGATAATATACAATCCTTTTTTTATCAATTTTAGTTATTTTTATATTCTCTGTATCTCACACTGCCGTCACTCATTTAATAAATAAGTTAATGTAAAAAGACTGTCCGTGATATTCACATTTTCGACCATCACGCCTTCAGGCACATCCAAATCCAACGGTACAAAGTTCATAATGGCTTTGACGCCAGCCTTGCAAATTCGATTGGCTGTCCCCTGACCGATTGTCCGCGGCACGCAAAGAATCGCAATGCTGATATTATTTCCGGCAAGGAATTCTTCCAATTGGTCCATGTGGAGAATCGGAATCCCGTCACGGGATTTGCCGACTTTTTGGGAATCAATATCAAACATGGCTTTAATGCGAATCCCTTGATTTTTAAACCCTTCATAGTGTGAAATGGCCCGGCCCAAATTCCCCGCGCCGATAATCACACAATTATACGGTCGGTCAATCCCTAAAATTTTCACAATAGCGTTCTTTAAATCTTCTACCTTATAGCCGTAGCCTTGTTGACCGTAAGCGCCAAACGAATTCAAATCCTGGCGAATCTGAGATGCCGTCAGACCCATCAAATCGGCAAGCTCTTTCGATGAAATCTTTTCAAAACCTCGCTCACTTAAATCATTTAAGTAACGATAATATTTAGGAAGCCTCTTTACCACGCTCATCGAGACTTTCTTTGCATAACTCTGCATTCTTACTCTCCTCTATTGTCATCTATGCATACTTGTTTTGATGTGATTATATCAATTTGTGAAAAAAGAAGCAATTCATTATTATGTCATAAAGATGGATCTTTTAGCAATCAAAGATGACAAATTGACGCGTTTTCTGTTATCATGAGGAACATCAAATATCAGAGGATCCAACATGTTACTATCAATTCAACATTTAAATTTTGGCTATGGCAGCCACACTATTTTTAAAGATTTATCGATCACTGTACAAGAAAAAGAAAAAATTGGTTTGATCGGAGACAACGGCAGCGGCAAGACCACTTTTTTTAATTTGCTCACCTGCTCTTTATTGCCGGACAACGGCACCATTCATCTCAAGCAAGATATCATTATCGGTTATCTTCGACAGGATCCGCAATTTAAACCCGGCCAGACGCTGCATTCTTTTTTTCTATCCCACTTTTCAACACTCTTGGAGATGGAACATCAAATGCAGGTTCTGCAGGACCGCATCGATCGCGCATCTATCGATGAACAGGCTGTCTTAGCGCAGGAGCTCAGTGAAATTCAAGAGGTCTATGCTAAAAAGGGCGGTTATGAATATCCCAGTCGCATCCGCGGCGTGACAATCGGGCTTGGCTTTAAACTAACGGATTTAAAAAAATCCATTGATACTTTCAGCGGTGGTCAAAAAACACGCATTGCCCTCGGCGCTCTGCTTCTGTCCGCTCCCGATTTGCTGATGCTCGACGAACCGACCAACTATCTCGATCTGCAAACCGTCGCATGGCTCGAAAACTATCTTAAATCGTACCCGAATGCGTTTATCATCATTTCCCATGACCGCTATTTTTTAAATCATGTTTGTTCGCGCGTCATCGAAATCGCCCACCATCAATTTTTGTCTTTTGAAGGCAATTACTCAGACTTTCTCGTTAAAAAACGCAAATATGATCAGGCGAGGCAGGCTGCTATTGCCCGCAACAACAAAGAAATGGCGCGTCAGCAAGCTATTATAGATCAATTGCGATCGCGTCATTCCGTCAAAAATATCAAGCGAGCCAAAAGCCGGGAAACAAAACTTGCTAAAATGACTTATTTTCAAGAAGTACAAGCCGATCACGAAGTCAAATTACGATTTGAGCCACCGGTACGTTCCGCTGACGATGTCCTCAAAGTTTCCCATTTGGTCAAAAATTTTGATCAGCAAACTGTCATTCAGGATCTGTCCTTCAAGGTCTTTCGCGGCGATAAAATCGGCATCATCGGTCCCAACGGTGTCGGCAAATCCACCCTCCTTAGGCTCTTAATGCGCCAATTTCCTGCCGACAGCGGACGGTTGCTCTTCGGGCAAAAGGTTCAAACCGGTTATTACAGTCAAGAAGCCACAGACTCCGATGCTTACGGTGCCATCACGCTCATTGATGCGCTTCGTTCCGTTGACTGCCACCTGTCCGACGGCGAAATTCGCCGGATCCTCGCTCGCTTTTTGTTTACCGGCGACAGTGTCTTTAAAGCGACCACCGATTTATCCGGCGGCGAGATGGCTCGCCTGCGCCTTGCTATGTTAATGATTTCCGATGCCAATTTTCTTTTATTGGACGAACCAACCAACCATATCGACATGGCCACCAAAGAAATCCTTGAAGATGCCCTTGCCGATTACGAAGGCACACTTTTGGCCGTCTCTCACGACCGATACTTTCTCAATAAAGTAGCCACTAAAATTTTGGCACTTTCTCCTGCGGGTGCCACGCTATTTGAAGGGAATTACGATGATTATTACCAGCATCTGTCTCAAATGTCGGCCGTCCAACAAAAGGAATCTTTCAGCGTATCCAAAAAAACCAAAACAGCTGAGCGCAAGAATGCCAAAGCTGCAAGGGCGCTTGAACAAGACCGAAGACGAAAAAAGAATCTATTAAAAACGCTTGAAAAAAAGATTGAGGCCTGTGATGACAAAATTGCCGATCTTGAGTCATTAATGTGTCAGCCCGATTTTTATAATGACATCGAACAAGTCTCCCAAATTACCCATGATTACGACGTTTTAAAAAAAGAATCCAATCAATTACTAAATCAATGGGAAGATCTTGCCTTGGATTTAGAAGATGCATAAACTGATTTCACGATTGTCGCGGGGAAGATTTCTTGATATAATTAAATAAAAAGAAAGAGAAAAATCATGCTGAATTTAAATAATGATGAAAAAAAAGTTTTGAACACTCTTTTTAAAGATGTACGTCACACGACCCGCAATGAAATGATTTATGTTCTGTATGCGGCCAAGCCGGAACCGACCACCCCGGATGCTGAATACATCAACTTGATCATCAATCCACTGATCCAAAAAATTTATGATGCCGATCCAAAAGAGATGACTGAAACTTTTGACGCAATCCCTTTCGATATTGATTAACCATTTTATTCCAATTAAAAACCGCTGTTGGCATTTCAACAGCGGTTTTTGACTGCATTATTTCTCTATTTATAACAACCCAAAAAACTTCTCGCCGCCCTTGCGTTTAAAGCGAACGAATCTTTTTAATCGCCTTGTCTAAAAAAGCAACATCTTCAATCGCTTCAACGTCGCCGGCATCCATTAACCGCGCCACTTCAGGATTGATCGGCAGTTCGCCTAAAATATCCAACGCCTTTTCTTCCGCAACGGATGCCAAATCGCTGGATCCAAAAACATTAATCTTTTCGCTGCAATGCGGGCATCTCAGATAACTGTAATTTTCTACCACTCCCAAAACAGAAACGCCCATCATCTTGGCCATATTCATCGCTTTTTCAACAATCATCGCAACCAGATCCTGAGGTGAGGTGACAATGATAATGCCGTCAATGGGCAGCGACTGAAAAATTGTCAGCGGCACATCTCCGGTTCCCGGGGGCATATCGATCAGCAGCACGTCTTCATTCGTCCATACGACATCTGTCCAAAATTGTTTGACCGCACCGGCGATCACCGGTCCGCGCCAAATAACCGGATCCGTATCATTTTCAAGCAAAAGATTCATTGACATCAAATCAATTCCTGTTTTGGATGTTACCGGATAGAAATAATTCTCCGTCCCCCTTGCTTTTTCTGTGATGCCAAAGGCCTTGGGAATAGAAGGACCGGTGATATCGGCATCCATAATGCCCACTTTTAACCCGGCGCGCTGCAGGGCCACCGCCAATTGGGATGTGACTGTCGTTTTCCCAACGCCCCCCTTGCCGCTGACAACGCCAATAACCTTTTTAACAGAGCTCAGTGGATTGGCTTCTGCTTTGAAATTCGGTTCCGGCCGTTTGGGTATTTTTTTTCTGTTTCGCTCATTTTTACCTCTTCCATTTAGTTTTGTTGCTATTACTATAACACAAAGCGGCCCCATTTTCACGATGGACTTAATTTCGGCGAATAACCATACTCAATTAAAAAGACTTTTTCTTGATGCGTCAGTCTTTTCTTAATGAGGGCCTCGCGGCTCATCGCTTTTTGCTTATCGGCATACGATTCTGAGTATACCAATTGCACCGGCCGTCGCACGCGTGTGTATTTCGCCCCTCTGCCGGCATTATGGGTTTTAATGCGTTTGGTTAAATCGCTCGTGTATCCGGTATAAAAAGACCCATCTGCACATTGAAGCATATAAACATAATATTTTCCCATAGTCATCACAAATTTAATTTCATGGTCGGATGTCCTTCTGCTGACAGGAACAACATAAAACAAGCAGTCGGTTAAGACTGCCTGTTTCCGCCATCTATGCCATCATTTCTTTCACTTTCATCAGGCGCGTGGTCGTGCTGCGTTCATTTTCTTCCAAACGCATCACAATGTATTTAATGGATGCCTGCATTTCCGGAATCATCACGTGTTCCAACGCGTTCACCCGTCGCCGCGTTTTTTCGATTTCATCGGTTAACATATTGCAGGTCTTTTCGACTTCTGCCAGTTCGATCAGCAAGGGCATCAATTCCGCCACGTCCAAAACAGCTTGATCTAATTCACCGGATGAAAATGCAAAACTGTATGGTAAATCTGCCGTGTCCGTTTTGCCTTCATAGCGCAGAGTGGGCACGTCCACATTCATGATATTTTGTTTGCCCACCGCAACCGAGGCCTCCCTTGCCGGACAAAGCAATGCTTCCGTAACCGCGTCAGCCCCCATTCTGGCCTCTGCAATGGAAAATCGTTTCATGGCATGGGCCAGTTTTTCATCGATTTCTTCCCGCAATTCTTTATTCTTTTTAATATAGGCCATAAAGCGTCGGACCATTTCGTCACGTTTGTCTTTTAAAAGCTTATGACCTCTTGTCGCCGTGGCCAAACGCGTTTTTAAACGGGTTAATTCCATCCGCGTCGGATTAATTTGAGCAGCCATGATTATGCCTCCTCGTTATTTTCCCGGGGAGATGGTAAATATTTTTCGATATAAGTTTCCTTGACGCGTTTAAGTTCGGATTTCGGCAAAATAGAAAGCAGTTCCCATCCGATGCGCAGCGTCTCTTCGATGGAGCGATTGGTTTGAAAGCCCTGGTTGATATAGCGTTCCTCGAAAGCTTCCGCAAACTGCGCATAAATTTTATCGATATCCGACAGCGCTGCATCCCCGAGGATCACGGCCAATTCCTTGGCGTCCTTCCCGCGGGCATAAGCCGAGAAGAGCTGGTTCATGGTGTCCGCATGATCTTCGCGGGTTTTGCCGTCACCGATGCCTTTGTCCTTCAGACGGCTCAGCGATGGCAGCACATCAATCGGCGGCCGAATCCCACGCATGTTTAAATCCCGGGATAGAATGATCTGCCCTTCCGTGATATATCCTGTCAAATCCGGAATCGGATGGGTGATGTCATCTTCCGGCATCGACAGAATCGGGATCTGAGTGATCGATCCTTTTTTCCCGCGAATGCGGCCGGCACGTTCGTAAAGGGAAGCCAAGTCTGTATAAAGATAGCCCGGGTAACCGCGGCGGCCCGGCACTTCTTTGCGCGCCGCCGAGACTTCACGCAACGATTCCGCATAATTGGTGATATCTGTCAAAATCACCAGCACGTGCATGCCCAATTCATAGGCAAGATATTCCGCGCAAGTGATCGCCATCCGCGGCGTCGCAATCCGTTCAACCGCCGGATCGTTCGCGTAGTTCATAAAGAGCACAGCCCGCTCAATGGCACCCGTCTTTCGAAAATCCTTAATAAAATAATCGGCCTCTTCAAAGGTAATCCCAATAGCCGCAAACACAACGGCAAAGTCTTCACTGTTGTCCAATACCTTCGCCTGTCTGGCAATCTGCGCCGCCAGCTGCGCATGGGGCAACCCGGAACCGGAGAATACCGGCAGCTTTTGACCTCGAACCAAAGTGTTCAAACCGTCAATCGCTGAAATTCCCGTTTGAATAAATTCAGCCGGATAGTCTCTGGCTACCGGATTCATCGGCGCACCGTTAATATCGAGCCGTTTTTCAGCAATAATATCCGGTCCGTCATCTTTCGGCCGGCCCATGCCATCGAAAACGCGCCCCAGCATATCCCGACTGACGCCTAATTCAATACCGTGTCCCTGAAATGTCGCTTTGGCGTCAAAAATTTTTAGCCCTTGTGAGGTTTCAAACAATTGAACCAGCGCCGCATCACCATCGATTTCCAAAACGCGGCCAATGCGTTTCTCACCGTTGGCCTGCTTGATCTCAACCAACTCATCGTACTTGACATTTTCGACGCGATCAACCAACATCAACGGCCCGACGACTTCTCGAATGGTTTTGTATTCCTTATTCATTTGATCCCCGCCCTTCCGTCAATGCTTCGAAGTCATTGCCAATTTCCGTTTTGATTGCATCGTAGCGCGCCGCTTTTTCATCTTCCGGCACGTACTTCATCCGCGCAATGCGTTCGCGTACGGGCATCTCGGCAATATCCTGAAATCTCACATCCGTTTTTAATGCCGACTGTCCCAGATGATACCAATGTAAAATCATTTTTAAAATCGCGTATTGCTTGTCGAGCGACGAATAGGTATCCACATCATCAAACGCCGATTGATGCAAATAATCCTCGCGGATTGACTGGGCACATTCCAATGTCAGGCGATCGTCAAAGCTCAAAGCGTCCACTCCGACCAGACGAACAATTTCGTCCAATTCGGATTCTTTTTGCAAAATATTCATGGTTTCCTGAACCATGGCCGACCAGTCCGATGCCACTTCTTTGTCAAAGTAAGCGTTCATCTGATCGCTGTAAAGCGAGTAACTCTGCAGCCAATCAATCGCCGGGAAGTGACGCTTGTGCGCCAAATCGGCACTCAATCCCCAGAAGACCTTCACAATGCGAAGGGTCGCTTGGGAAACCGGCTCGGAAATATCACCACCGGGCGGCGACACCGCGCCAATGGCCGAGATAGCCCCATAGCGTTCATCACTGCCCAAACATTTAACGTAACCGGCTCTTTCATAAAACTCTGACAGGCGCGACGACAGATAGGCTGGATACCCCTCTTCACCGGGCATTTCTTCCAAACGGCCCGACATTTCGCGCAGGGCTTCTGCCCACCGAGAGGTCGAGTCGGCCATAATCGCCACTTTATATCCCATATCTCTAAAGTATTCCGCAATGGTAATGCCCGTGTAAATTGAAGCTTCCCGGGCCGCCACCGGCATATCCGATGTATTGGCGATCAGCACCGTGCGTTTCATCAGAGACAAACCTGTCCGCGGATCCTTCAGCTCCGGAAACTCCATCAGCACATCTGTCATTTCATTGCCGCGTTCTCCGCAGCCAATATAAATAATGATGTCCGCGTCCGCCCATTTGGCCAATTGATGCTGAATCACCGTTTTCCCCGATCCAAATGGTCCCGGGATGGCCGCCACTCCGCCTTTTGCAATGGGAAATAACGTGTCAACAACCCGCTGCCCGGTTACCATCGGTTCATCCGGTGCCAATTTGTTTTGATACGGTCGGCCTCTTCGGACCGGCCAGGTTCGCAACATTGCCACATTGCGAATGCCGCCATCCACTGTTTTAATTTTAGCAACTGGCTCTGTAATCGTTGCCTCGCCATTCAAAACCCAACTCACCGTGCCGGACAAATCTGTCGGCATCATAATTTTATGCAAAACGGCCGGGGTTTCCTGAACGGTTCCGATCACATCTCCCGGTTGCAGAATATCTCCGACATTCGCTGCAGGTTTGAATGTCCATTTTTTTTCTCGGTCCAATTTGGGAACGTCGATCCCCCTGGTGATTCGATCTCCCGCCTGTCGATAAATTGTTGTCAGCGGGCGCTGAATCCCGTCGAAGATCCCTTCGATCAAACCCGGCGCCAGCTCAACAGACATGGCTTCGCCCATCATATAAACGGGTTCACCCGGGCCCAGTCCCGCTGTCTCTTCATAGGCTTGAATCGATGCGCGGTCTCCGCGCAATTCGATAACCTCACCGATGATCCTTTTCTCACTCACTCGGACAACATCATACATCTGCACGTCGGCCATCCCATCTGCGACGATCAGCGGGCCGGCGACTTTAACAATGCTGCCGGTTTTATTTTGATTCGGTTGACTCACCTTATCGTATCTCCTTCCTACAGAATATCGGCACCGATGGCTTTTTCCACATTCTGCTGAATGCCCTGCATGCCCAATCCTTCCGATCCCAATCGACTTGGAATGGGAATAATAGCCGGAAAGGGCATCGTTTTATAGCTATCGATTGTTTCCTGTGCCAATAGTGCAGCTTGCTCTGTAATGTAAATGGCTGCGTAATGTTCCTTTGCCAGATCCCGGATTGCTTTTTGTATCGTATCTTGATCTTGCGCATAGACGGTTGTAAATCCCAATGCTTTAAAGATCATAATGGATTCTTGGTCACCTATAACGGCAATTTTAGCGTTATTTTTCTTTGCTTCCAATCCTATCACCCCGCAATTCCAAGACTAACCAATGAGGAAAGTATCCCTGCACGTTTTTGTGCAAACAGCACCCTCAAGGCCTTCGCCTCATTTTCTCGGCGCAACAGATAATAAACAATCGGACCGATGCCGAAGGAATCATTCCGCGATTCTTTAATCACAGAAAACGTTAATCGATCCATCGCCTGTTCTAATTGCCCGATGTCGGCATTCTGCGCATATTGATCAAACATCTTTCGCAATGCGTCCCGATGATCGCCTCTTGCCAGCACTTTCGACAATTGATCATCCGGCAGGCCAACGGCAGCCAGCAGATTTTCCCGGTCCAAAGAACCTGATTCAATCATCATTTTCTGCACTTTTCTCGCGTCCCACTTAAGGGCATTCCCCCGCACAATTGCGAGCATATTGCCGCAGTCAATCTTAAGGGAAAAATAATCTCTGACCAGCGCATAGTTTTTCTTCCGCGACGAAAGAATGTCATGAATGTACGCAAAGATGGCTCGGTCCACACCGGCGCTGATCATCATTGGATCTTCTTCATCTATTAGAGCCGCTATCATCTCTTCAATGGGGCTTGGCAAATCACCGCCGCCATTCGTTTCAAACGCTTTGAGCAACTGTTCAATGGGAATAGATCCTCCGGAATGAAGCAGATTTTTGGTATCCATCCTTTGATGCAAACCCTTTAATAAAATCTTTAAATTGTAGGCATCTTCCGGCAGCAAAAATAATTTGATAATCTCAGGCTCCGGAGCAATCTCTTTTGCCACTTGGTAAGCATCCATTAATTCAGCATCTACCAAGGCCTCAATTTGCATTTTCTCTTTTGCATTTGTGCCATAGCCACTTTCGATTAAAATGCGCAACGCATCTTTTTCATTTGCTTCAATCAGGCGGTTCCACATTTTCTCGTCGAGCAAATGTGCCGACAGCCCTGTGATTCGTCCGACCGCAAAGGGATAACTATTTGAAGCCATGTCTACGCCTCATGTTGGTCGTCAAACAGAATTGCCGCTACCTGGCGTTCATATTTTTCTCTCACGGCGTCAAGTAGAACATCGAAATCGCCATTGATATCCGAATCTTCACCGACCAACATCACGCCAGCCTCAAAATCCGCCGGCTGGTCATCCAGCGTCAATTGACCGGACAAACCATTGGCTTGCAATCCACGATTGAGCGAATCCAAAAATCCATTTTCATATTTTTCACGATCCCGCGCCGGAACACGCAATTTGCCATCGCCCGTCACCACTGATTCAGCAACCATAGAAGCGATTAAAACAGACCATTTTTCATCATCTAAATGACGAAGTTGTTCTCTGGCTCCATCAAAGGCTTCATCGATCACCTTTCGCTTGGCTGCCAAAGTATTTTTTCGTGTTTCAAGATGACTCATCAATTCACCGCGATCATGAATCTCAGCAATCGCCGCTTTATTTTTTTCAAGAAGTGTTTCGCGATCCTTCTCAATTTGACGTGTCATTTCTTCTTTAATTGCTTGTACACGGCGATCGCCTTCTGCCATAATGGATTCGGCCTCTGCTTCGGCTCCTTTCAATATTTTTTCGATAATGATATTTTCAGCCATAAGCGCTACCCTCTCAATATTAAGTGCTGTATTTATTTAATACCAAATAAAAGCAAGATAGATGCCAAAAGTGCTAAAATAGCGTACGTTTCAACCAACGCCGTCATCGTGATCCCTTTGGCTGAAGAATCCGGATCTTTGCCGGTCATGTGAATTGAGGCAGCCGCCGTCTTTCCCTGATAGATCCCGGAAACCAATCCAACCACAGCAATCGGCAAAGCCGCGGCAAAATAAGCCCATCCCTGAAGAACTGTTAAATTTGCCGGATGTCCGGAAATCAGCCCGGTTTGAACCATGATTAAAACCGCCAGCAAAAATCCATAGATTCCCTGCGTTCCCGGCAAAGCTTGCAGCACAAGAACTTTCCCAAATAGATCAGGTTGTTCAGAACAAACTCCTGCTGCAGCTTGTCCGGCGCATTGAACGCCCCATACTGATCCTATCCCTGCCAACAAAGCACTAATACCTGCACCAAAGGCTGCAATAATAATTCCTAAAGACATTTTTTGTTCCTCCCTTTACTTTTTACGTTTTAATTTTTATTGTTTTTTATCACTTTACATTAACATATTTTGACTGTATTGACAGCGGCTTAAAAGGTATTCCGCCGCCTTGATAAAATCGATTAAAGAATTCGATATACTGTAATCGGCTGTCGTGGACGTAGGCCGACAACAAGCTCATTGCCAGATTAAACACGTGACCGATCAAATAAATGAAAATTGCAGCAATCCATCCAATCGGATTCACGGCAACCATATGTGCCAGGAGATTCATAACCATGCCTATGACTCCTGTTGCTAAACTCAATGCCAAAATCCGAGAATAAGATAAAATATCACTTAAATATGAGCTGATATCATAAAGCCCCAAAAGGCCGCCTGTGATTTTCCCAAAAATATTTGGTCTGTCCCTTCCTGCTGTCAGTAAAATCACCATCGCTCCAAGGATGGCCATGATCTTTCCAATGGTCGCCAGTGCCGGCATAAATAACAATCCAAGCCCAATGATAAGAACCATCCAACTAACCTGATCAAAAACGGCATCCAACCAATGGCCAGCCTTAACTTGCTCAGCAATTTTAATTCCCATACCGGAAAACATATGCAAAACTCCCACGATCATGGTGAAAATCAGCATTTTCATCGGCTGATTCAAAGGAGCAAATAAAAGCGGATGCCAGGTTTCTCCGAAATATGATCCAAATAAAACACCAAACAAAATTGTCGTCGCGGAAGAGTAAAACAAAACATTAATCAGTTTTGCAAAATCCCCCTTGGGTTTCATCAGTTTTTTGGCTGCAAAAAACAACACGGCCATGCAAGCACCGTATCCAACGTCCCCCATCATCATGCCAAAAATCACCCAATACCATGGTCCTGCAACTAAAGCCGGATCCAATTCTCCCGGTCGTGGTTTGGAAAACATGTCGGTAATGGTTTCAAATTGTGCCCAAAAACGCGGATTGCGCGTGACCGTAGGAGGCATCTCACCTTCTTCCGGTTCAACCAAGTTCAAATCAAAAACAGTTGTCACTTTCCCGATGGCTTGCTTTACCTTATCCACACGATCTTTGCAAATCCACCCATAAAGGCAGATCGTAGCCTCGCTTTGAGCATACACCACTTCCTCACGTTGCAGTTGGGCTTCGTATTGCTCGCTTAAAAGAGCTAAATCTTTTTCGTCTTCTGCAAAAGACGTGATTTGATCTTGGATTTCCTCTATTTGTTCTTGGCATTGGGCCATTGCTGTTTCATTTTCTGAAATCAAATCTTGGGGTGTCCCTTTTTTCCGAGGAAAATTCGCATCCACGAAGCCCAGTTCTCGAAATTGCTTCTCAAAGTCATTTTGGTCCCCGGCATATTGAATGGCGAGCACCGCTTTTCCTTCTGACGCCGCGCCAAAGAACTGCAAATCCACTTGGCAAACTTGCGCTACGGCAGATGCCTCTTCCTCTAATCCCATCGGCAGATAACCTGCCAACACGCGAACATGGGATGTGTCCTTAACCGCCAATAAGTTAACATTCAAATCTTTCCAAGGTTGAAGCGTATCGACTTGGCTTTCGAGATTTGATATGTGATTGCGCAGTTCCGCAATTTGGGCCGTTGCAGCTTCAAGCTTATCCTGAATCTTTTCACCCCGTTCATTTCTTTGCGTAAAAATTTCATAAGAAATCTGAGGCTGATCTTCAAAAAATGTTTTCTTTCCTGTGTGGCGCCTCAGAAATTTGAGCATGGCAGCCGCATCCTGAGCCTTAGATGCCGTTTGAGAATCCGGGGTTAATGTTTCGGTTTCATCCGGCGCAACAGCCATAAATTCTCCAGTGCGCTGCAATGCCATTAATATTTTCGGCAGATCCTCCTTTAAAACAATCAGTCGGGCCTTGCTCATCGGAATAATCATAAACCCTCAACCCTTTCAAGAATATATTTGACCGCATCGCTTAAATGCGTTCTGCCGACTGCAATAATGCTTTCATCGTTTTCACCATCGGCTTTAATCCGCGATCGCAGGTAAGTTTCCGCTTTATCTTCCGCTCTTTTGATTGACAATGCACATGCTTCCCGAACCTGAGCCAACGTGCGCTCGTGCTCCGCGTCGGCTTCCTGGCGAGCCGCTTTTATTTTTTCTCTGGCATTTGCCTTGGCTTGCTGTCGTATTTCCTCGGCTTTCACTTCCGCATCGCGAATTTCATCCAGTATGAACATCCTTTTCACCACCTTCATAAAATAAAATAACAGTTCATGATTATATTACCATGAACTGCTGTAAAAGTTAATCATTTTTTCTGCTTTATTCAGCCTGTTTTCTGCTCTATTCAGCCTATAGCTTTACAATAGATGTGAGACCTTGAGAATAAAAAAAGCGATTGGATCCGTTAAAATTGTTTTTATTACTAAACTCCTCTAACGAAAGGTCTTCAACCGCCATAAACAGTATATCACATTCACAACGATTACTGGCCCCATACTCTTGAAAACAGGATTCTATGCTGTAAAGCTATACCGCGGCAGCAGCTCCGTACAATTTGTCTGCTGTAGATACCATAGGCCTCTCTCATGCGCTGAAACAAACGATTCGATGGGAAACAGAGATTCTCTTAAAGATAAATCTCACAGATCGATTACTCCGCATCCAAATGTGCATACAGAAGTTGAACTAAAACGGATCGTCAATCTGCATCGCAGGAACACTCATAATCCAATCTTTCGCGATCGACGCACATCATTCAGCGCTATCCCCCTGATTTGTCTGGAGCGCCGCCTTTTTATAATCCGCAATCAACGCCTCACATAAATCCAAAGTCGCATTTGGCGAATAAGTTTTGGCCTCAGTGTTCATATTTTCAGCCATTTCCTGGATAATCAATTTATGATCGATAAGATAATCAATCAAATCCGTGAGCTCATCAATCTTCTCAAGGCAAATGCCCATCCCCGAAGCTTCCAGATATTCTGCATTATCCTCTTCCTGACCGGGGTAGCAATAAGGAATGATCATCGGAATGCCTTTCACCATTGCCTCTGCTGTCGTCAGTCCGCCGGGTTTGGATACGATCACGTCAGACTCGTCCATCAGCGCCGGAATATTATCCACAAAGCCAAACGCCTGAACCAATTTATTATTTGTGTGTTTTTGAGCGTAGTGCTCCAGCTCGTCCATCAAGCTGCTGTTATTACCGCACACTGCGATGATACGGATCTTTTCCCGGCTCTTTATCAGCGCCTTAAACGCTTTTTTCATGTGATGCGTCCCGAGACTGCCACCCATTAAAAGCACGGTCCCTTTCACCTCTTTGTCGATCGCTTCGCAGGGTGCTTTTTCTTTTTCGAAGGCTTCCCGAACCGGTATGCCGTAGGGGTGGATAATCTCTGCCGGGACACCGCGTTCTACCATCCCTTTTTTAGTGTAGGGACTGCCGACAACATAAGCATTGATTTTCGGATGGGTATAAACGCCATGGAATTTATAGTCCGTCACAAAAGAGATGATCGGAATATCAAAAGCCCCCATGTCTTTGATCCTGCCCAAAATATTGGTCACAAAGGGATGGGTGGATACCAAAAGCACCGGCTTATTGGCCACCATCATCGGCATGATATCCGGATTCATAAATCGTGCTACCAGACTGAAGATGCCTCTTCGCCGCAGCGTATCTTTGTCTAAATCATTATAAAGCAGATGATACAACCGCGGCACTTTCTCCACCATTTGCTTATAGCCCTTTGTCAGCAGTTTATTAAAGGCCTTGGATGTATCGGCAAAGGCGTCGATGATCTGAACCGTGTATCCGCGCTCGCTCAGCCCTCTTTGAACCGTCTGAGCCGCCAGATTATGTCCGCCGCCCGTCGATGCCGAAAAGATCAAAACGGTATCGCCGCCCTTGGCCTCCATTTGTGATGCTGAGATCATCTTTTAATCGTCAAATTCTTTGGTGAACCGATAGTTGACCCGCATCAATTTACCACCGACTTTTTTCTCACTCTTCTTTTCCAGCCAATAAAACACGCCAAAAACGGCCGATAGTCCCACGCACACTGCGCCGATCGCCGTCATCACTTTTTTAAACATTTTTTACCTCCTGCTCCTTCACCTGATAAAATTTTTGATTTTTCCGAAATAATGTTCCAATTGGCTCGCCGTCCATAATACGGTAAAGCACATTCACATCGCTTCCCGAGGTAATAATGGTTTCAAGACCGTGATTCGCGGCATACCGGGCCGCCTTGAGTTTCGTTACCATGCCGCCTGTCCCCAAACTGGACCCGGATACACCTCCCAGTTTCATAATCTTTTCCGTCACTTTTTCCACAATGTCGATGCGTTGAGCTTGAGCCTCTTTTCCGGGATCCCCGGTATAAAGACCATCCACATCTGAAAGAATGATCAAGCCGTCGGCCTCAATCAATGCCGCCGTCATCGCCGATAAACGATCGTTGTCACCGAAGCGTTCCTCCTCTATTTCATCGGTCGAAATCGGGTCATTTTCATTGACAATCGGAATGATTCTGCGCTTCATCAATTCACTGAAGGTATTGCGGGCATTAATGCGCTTAATCGGATTTGAAAACACATCCTTCGTCAAAAGGATCTGACCGATATTTTGATAATAACTGTCAAAAGAGCGGTGATACAATTCCATCAGAAGCCCTTGCCCCACAGATGCCGTCATTTGCTTTTCTTCCAGGGTGATTGGCCTTTGGGACATTTTCAGGCGATGCATCCCACAGCCGATTGCCCCGGATGACACCAGCACAATTTTCCGGCCTTCATTCTCGAGATCGGTTAAAACCCGGGCAAGGGCGTCCATTTTTCTTAAATCGATAGTTCCATTGTCGTGAGTCAGCGAGGTGGTGCCCACCTTCACCACGATGGTCTGCGCAGCCGTAAAATCATTCTCCATGATCTTTACGCTCCTTTATTTCCTCTGTTGATGCTTTTCAGTTTATCAGAAATGGTTCGCAAAGGCAAGAAGCCATCCGGCAGCGGATGGCTCCTAATTTTCGATATTCAAAATCGGTTTTGCCGTCTGTTATTCCTCATCGTAGGTTTCCAGCCAGCGTCGCAAAATCTGACAAAGCTGCCTGGCGTCTTCCGACGACAGGTGCAGACATTGCCCCATCTGTTCCGGCACACACAAGGCTTTATCCTGCAGGGCTTCGCCCTTGTCTGTCAAGGTGACGATCAATGAACGCTCATCAATTTCCGAACGCTTTCGCGTCACATAGCCTTTCGCTTCTAATTTTTTAAGAACCGGTGTCAGCGTACCCGAATCCAGATAAAGCCGCTTGCCCATCTCTTTAACAGAGATTTGTCTTTCCTCCCAAACAACCATCATCGTGATATATTGGGTATAGGTTAAGTCGATAGCGTCTAAAAAAGGCTTATAGGTTCGGATGATTTCCCGTGAACAAGCATAAAGCGGAAAACACAATTGATTATCCAATCTTAAACGCGCGTATTTATCACTCATATTATTTTCCTCCCGCAACGACATTCTCAGCAAATGCGCCGGCATTTTTTAAATCAACCGTGTCCGGATGCGATTTAAACAGACCGTGAAAAGACCCTTTGCAATGAAATTCTTCATCAGCCATGGCAATGCCCCTGGCGGCTGCCAGTTTTTTAACCTGACGATACGTGCCGGAAATCAGCGCCGCGCTGCTAAAGTTAACAATCTTCCCCACCTTGACATCCAAATCCGAAATAAATCGCTTGACCGCTTTGTCGACTCCGGCCTTATAAACCGATGATCCCAAAAATAAAAGGTCCACATCTTCCGTCAAGGGGTTCGAAATATCCTCTGGCGCAACGCCAATCGCCCGGCCGATGGCCTCTGCCAATTTTCGTGTATTCCCACTTTTCGTATAATACCGAATTGCAATTTTCATGAAGATCGTGCTCCTTCTTTGAAATCTGTTATGCTTATTAGTTGTGTTCAATCAAATACTATCATTCACCCCAATTCCTGTCAAGCACCAAATTCTTTCGCGCCAAACCTTATTTAAGCTTTAATGATTCATCTCCGTCAACACGTCGCCCGTCAGATCGTCCGCTGCCGTTCGCATCACCGACGCCATTTGATAACGCACCAGCCAAAAGGGACGTTTTAAATCTTCAAAATGCTTTTCCGCACCGGCCATCATCGGCAAAACATAATGTTCAGTCTCTTTGATATAAGTCTTTTGCTGTGATGCCGTAAACCCTTCCGACATTGTTGCCAGATTATGGCAGCGATCCAGCGCCTTGATCAGTGCCGTGCCCCTATTTTGTGCAACGGCATGATAATAGGCCAGCATTGCTGATGTGTCTGCCTTTCCCCGACCGCGATAGGTCAGTGTGTCCACCGCTTCCCGAACGCCCAGCGAAAAAGAACCGGGCAGTTCATGCAGTGTGCTGTCTTCCAATGCGTCGTGCAAAAGAGCTGCTGCCAATAGTTCATCCTCTGAAAAACTAAGGGCCGCCGCATGCAAGGCCACCGTTACCGGATGAATCACGGCCGGAATGGCTTTACCCTTTTTATTTTTTCGAAACTGCCCCGCGTGAACGGACGCTGTCAGATCCAAAGCCTGCTCCGTTTGCCCGAGCCCATCCCGTATTATCAGTTGCTTCAATACATCGACACTTTTATTAATTTGATTTTGCAATGAGAATGCCTCCCGTTCTTTGAATGAATATTTTTCAAACAATAAAATCAGAACGCAAAAAACGCCCGCAATCAACGGGCGTTTTTGATTTTATTTTAATCCGAATTGGCTTTTCTGGCTGACGGCACCGTTCGCAAAAGTGATACTGGCATTCGATCCCGAATCCCCATTACCGTTCCAATAATAAACTTCCGTTTTAATGTCTTTGTTTGACTGATCTTTATAGGTTGATTCCGATAACTTTTGGCCGTCCACATTGCTGAACTGCTGCTTGACCTGATCATAGGTCATGCCAGTTGTAATCGCATTGTATTGTGCCAAAGTCACTGTCGTAGACGTTGCATTATTATTCGTGTTGTCATTGCTTGTATTATTGTCCGCCGTCGCATTATCGTCAGATGACGTATTTTTTGAACTGCTTTTATCGGATTTTGTCTTAGAAGATGTTTGGGTTTTCGACTGACGGTCACTTGCCGTTGACTGCTGATGACGATAATAAACAAAAGCTCCTGCCGATGCCAGGGCAATAATCACGATCAAAATCACCGGCAACAACCATTTCTTTTTCTTTTTTGCCAGTTTATTCGCTTTATCAGCCTTCTTGATTTCCCGGGCTGTTACTTCTGGAACTGGTGCATCATGATAAAGCGCATTTAAATTAGCCTGCGCTTCCGATTGTGCATCTTGTTTTGCGTTCAGTGGCACTTCCTGCCAACCATCTTCTGCGGGTGGTTTCTCTTTAGTTTGATCTGTCCGGCCGTCACCGGGCAAAGTTTCCGATTCATTTGGCAAGCAGGTTTCCTGGTCAGCTTTCGACTCGGCATATGGTTCTCGCTCAGGACTCTGTTCTGCTGATTCATTCGTCTCCGCCGCCCGTTCCTCAACTTTTGCAGCTTTCAGCTCATCCATAACACGTCTAAAAATCGGCGCTACCTGATGTTTATAATCGTCAATCAACGACGGGTCATCCACCTGAATGACCATTCGGGTTTTCCCCGTTTCCGGCGTCATATAATCAATGCCAATCGCTCCCTTTTCAGGATGATGTCCACTGATATGCAAACTCGCTTCGTCAACAGTGATATCCTCAATGCCCATGTTCGATAGGGCCGCTTCGGTCGAGCGCATCCAAACATCCAGCTGACCTTTCGCTGTCAATGCCTGTCTCATGTTTTTCCTCCTGGTGCACCATTTAATTTATAATAAGATACGTATTGCTTTTATTTTAGGCTTTTTAATAGCCACTGTCAAGACAAATCGATTTCATTCTTCACGTTGCTCCCTATTTTTGCAATATGCTTTTTTGAGGAATTTCCACTTGCAATTTCATTTTGACTGAATTATAATAAGAGCGTTCTTGGCACAGGGGTATAGCTCAGTTGGTAGAGCAGTGGTCTCCAAAACCACGTGCCGAGGGTTCAAATCCTTCTGCCCCTGCCATTTTATTTTTTAAAGAACTGCCTGAAACCGCACAAAAGCGTGGTTTCAGGCTTTTTTATTGGTATTTTCTTTAAGGGCTTCCGCTCCGTACAAAATCCCCATGTATTTGGATGCCCTTGCTTTTCACTCGAATCAATCATCGCGAGGTTGTCGTCACCCACATGCAGTCACCCGCCACTTCACAGACCTCGATTCTCATATTTGCCCGATGCTATCCTCCTCCTAAATTTTTTGGATTTTATTCGAATCAACCCGAAACGGTTTGTTCTGAATAAAAGGTTTTTCCATCTTTTTTCTTTTATCCATAAAATACAACGTCATTATTTAATTCTCAATCCGTTAATGACTTGAGCAGACAATTAAAGAACCTCCCCCATCCAAATTCAGATGAAAGAGGTTAACGCAAAAATAACTTTTCAATTTTTATTGATTCAGCGAATAAATCGTAATCCCGTTAAAGAGCAACACATTATCCTCCGAAAGGGAGTAATCCAATAGTTCCTGTTCAAACGGATAGGCCGAGAATACGCCAAAAATCCAGGTATAATCTTTATACGTTTTTTTCAAACGCTTAATCCCCCGGGCCTTTTCGACAAAATAATCAAATTTCTTTTTGGTATAAGCCTCGCTGGTGAACACGCAATCCCCAAAGAATATTTTCTTTTGCTCTTCGTCGACCGCGACAATTGGGATCTTATTATCGTCATCATCAAAGTATTCCCCAACCGCATCCGTTCGCATCGGAAGGCTGTCCTGAGCGGCGGCGACCAAAAAGATTTCTCCGGCCACTTGGCGAAACCATTTTTGAATATACTGGGCAAAGTTTTTCTTGAGAGCCTGCTTGGCACCTTTGGATCGGTTGTCTTTAATATCCTCGTAATACGGAAAGACAAAGGTATACCAAAAATCGAACATCGGGTCGGCGATATGATATTCCACACGTTGCTTGCCGAAAAGTTTTTTCTTCCCGATAGAGGCTGTCTGGGCCACATAACCCAGCGTTTCCAAATTGGCCAGCGCGTCTCGTATTTTTCCGATCTTAAAGTCCGTAAAAGCTGCAAGTTCTTCTTGAGTGGAACGATCTGCAGACAATGCAGACAACAAACTATGATAAACCGACGGTTCCCACACTTCCCGTTCAAGCAGCCGACTCACTTCGTCAAAAAAGATCCCTCTTCCGCTTAAAATATTCGCTTCGATGGTATCCCGTACCTGTTTGTCGTTAATGCAGTGATCAAAGATATACCAATAAGCCGGAACGCCGCCGGTCACTGCGTACATCAGCATGAGCTGGCTGAAATCATGATGGGGATATTCGCGCATCATTTCCACAAAAGTCACCGGCGCAAGGACAATCTGGCAAGTCACTTCAGAGGCAAAGCCTTTATCCGCCATCATATTTTGCTTCCCGGAGGCATTGCCGATAACGAGGATCAACGTCACGCCGTTGGGTTTGAAAAATTGCTGCCAGGCCTTGCGAATCGTTCTGGCAAAGTCGCCGTTGGCCTCCAACAAATATTCAAAATTATCGACGATCAGCATTTTTCCGCCGGTTTCCGTTTTTTCCGCATACAGGCGAAACAATTCTTCCCAGGTAATCTTGTTGTCGCCGGACTTGATATCCCCGTTCAAATGCTGTTTAAATGCCTGCTCAAAAGCCAGGCGATTCATCTGATCAGATACACTCCGCGCTGCAAAATATAAATGATTTTTATGATCTGCAAAGGTTTTAATAAAAGCTGTCTTTCCCACCGCGTGACGCCCGCTGATCAAAATAAAAGCATCCTCTTTCTTCCATGCCTGATTTAACGTTTTGAGCTCTTTTTTTCGACCGATCAATTGCATTGCGCTTTCCTCCACACTTTTTATTTTAGTATAGCACAGTTAAAGCCAAAGATTCTAAACATTTGCAGAACTTCTGAAATTTCAAAAGCCTGTTCACGCCTTACGGCATCAATAACGTCAGCACATGCATCTCTTCGCGCTTCACATAACGCAGTCCCGGGAGCCGGAGCCACCTCAGGCGGCTGACGGCCTTTTGCATGTCATCGGCCGATGCAAAACGTGCCGAAAAAATTTTTTCTCCCCGATAACGGGCCATTAAAACGGCCCGCAGGAATTTACCCGACTCCCCTGCATGATAATCGCGCTGCTCCCGGACAAAATAATTATCACGGGTGGCTTCGCACGTCGCAATTTCTCCCAGGGGCGCATCTATCGTGTGATTTTTTAGCAGCGCCCGGGTCGTAATGCCGAAGAAGGCATGATCCACATAATCTGACGGCGCTTCGCCTTCAAAGGTCGGATCGTCCCAAGTCACGTCGACAAAATAATAATCCCCGTCCATCTTCACCAGGTTCCACTCGTGCGCGCCACGACCGGCCACCCGGCCGTCAACCACCGTGCAGTAAATCCCCACCTTTTTCAGCAGATATTGCATCGCGCGCGAATAACCGGCACAAACCGACTCGTGGTCCACCAGCACCGAAACGATATTTTGATTGTCCTTGGAGCCACTGCCATAGCGGGTATCTTTCACAATAATGTCGTGCACTGCCAGCACGGTATGATAATCGTCAGCGCCTTTAGGAATCTGCGCCAACATGCGTTTTGCCCCCGTGTCAATTTGCCGCTGCTTGGCCTGCGCTTCCTGCTGCGTATAGGCATAAACCAATTGAACCCCTGAAACAATTTGATTGGCGCCGCCATAGGTATAGCGATATCCGGAGACCCAAAAGATCTGCGGATTATCCTGATAAAATGCCTGCCAGACGCGTTTAACGGCCTCGACATCCAACCGAATCCCCGAAAGTGCGACCGATGACAGGTGCGTTTCGGCCGCTTTTAAAAATTGCGCGTAGGCAATTTGCTCTGACGCCGTTAAACGCGCATAGCCGCTTTGTGAATCGGCCGTATAAATACTCTGGGACAACGCATGGCGCTTGGCTGCCGTCTGCGAACGGGTGCGGGCAGGCAAAAGCCATTGCCGCCCGCCAAAAAAACAGCCGACGATGAACACGATGAGCATCCCCGCAATGACAATGCGCATTCCCTTTTTCGATTGGTTATTTTTTTGCTCCATTTTTTAATTCCCGCTGAAATCCATGCTACAACACGATATTTTAAAAAAAGACTGCCCCTGCCGATCGGCAGAAACAGTCTGCACGGATCGCCGATTAAAAAAATCGGCCCGTTGAGTTTTAATCCGCAGGACTCACAGGTCCAGTCATGGCCAATCGCCGTGGTTTTTCCGCCGCAATTCGGGCACACACCTTCGCCGCCTTTTTTAAACTGGAAGTCCAAAACCTTCATATCGACAAATTCGTCCGGACCGTCCTGAACCTTTTTAAACTTCAGAATCGGATCTGGTGCATCGTGACTCACAACTTCCCCTCCTTTGACATCTCTTTAATATGATTTTATTTTACCACACCATCCTGTTACATCAAAGAAATTTTGTTATTTGGTGACCTCACGCCGCCTTGGCACGATGATACCGCTCAATCATTTCATCATACTCTTCCATTACATGGGCTTCCGGTTTGGTAAAGTGATTAACCATCAGAATGGTCAGAACATTCAGCGCAAATCCAGGCAGAATTTCGTAAATTCCCGTGCCGAACAGATGTGCCGAAAGGCCGGTTACTTTCCAGACGATAACCGTCGCTGTTCCGACGAGCATGCCGGACAACGCCGCCTGCCAGGTGGTTCTGCGCGAGTAGAGGCCGAACAGAACAAGCGGACCAAAAGCCGCCCCAAAACCGCCCCACGCATAGGAGACGAGCCCCATGACTGTTGCGTTGTTGCCAAAAGCGATAACCAGCGCCGCCACAGAAACGGCAATAACAGACCAACGTCCCAGGCTCACACTTTGTTTATCAGTCAGTTCTTTCTTTAAGAAAATGCGAGCCAAGTCTTCTGATAAAGCCGAAGAGCAAACCAAAAGCTGGGAATCGATCGTGGACATGATCGCCGCCATGATCGCCGCCAAAAAGACACCGCCGATCCAAGCCGGGAAAAATTTGCGAATCATTAAAATAAAGACGGTTTCTTCTTTCCCGCCGGATAGCCCATGAAAAAGCGGAATGGAAAGCAGTCCCACCAGCAAGGCGCCGGCCAGCGAAATCAAGCACCAGACAATGGCAATCCGTCTGGCCTTGGGAATTTCTTTAACCGAGCTGATGCCCATGAAGCGCACGAGAATGTGCGGTTGGCCAAAATACCCCAATCCCCAAACAACAGCAGAAACAATGGTTGCAGCCGTGACGCCGCCGCCAAAAAGATTGAGCGAAATATGCTGGCTGGTCATCGCCGCTTGGGTCGTGCCAAAGCCGCCCATGTGAATTATGGCAAGCACCGGCACCACTGCAATGGCAATGACCATCAAAATGCCCTGAATCAAATCCGTCCAGCATACGGCCAAAAATCCGCCGAGAAAAGTGTAGGAAACGATCACCACCGCGCCGATCATCACCGCGATATTATAATCCAGACCGAACATCGTCGAGAAAAGCTTTCCCGAAGACACCATGCCCGAAGCGCAGTAAATCGTAAAGAAAAACAGGATAACAACAGCGGAAATGATCCGCAGCGCACCGGTCGGATCTTTATAGCGCCGGTCAAAAAAGGTCGATAAAGTCAGCGCGTTTATTTCTTCGGTGTAAACCCGCAGCCGTTCGGAAACGCATTTCCAGTTGATGCAGGTGCCGGCAAAAAGGCCGATGCCAATCCAAAGCTGAGGCATTCCCCCGAGATAAATTGCGCCGGGGAGTCCCATCAAAAGCCATCCGCTCATATCAGAAGCCTGGGCAGAAAAAGCCGTGACCCAGCTGCCCAGGGCGCGGCCCCCCAATAAAAATCCTTCTGACGAATCGGATGACGCATCGTAAAACTTCAGCCCGATAAAAATCAACACCGCCAAATACACAATAAAAATCCCCAACTCGACGGGATTAACCTGTCCCATGTGATGATCTACCTCCTTTGTATTTTTAATCGCGTAAATGCTTATTTATTCTACCCTAAAGGAAAATCAAAGTAAAGATGCGAAAACAGCGGACACAACAAAAGGCGGCTTTCGCCGCCCTATATCGAATAAAATAGAGTAAAATGATTGACTTGTCCGTTTAAAATTATCCGACCACGAATTGTCCGTTCTGCCAATCAACCGTCATCACATCGCCTCGGCTGAGCTCGCCGCCGAGAATTTTCTTCGCCAGCAGCGTCTCAATGTGCTTTTGGATAAATCGACGCAGCGGCCGCGCTCCGAAGGAAGCGTCATATCCTTGGTCGATCACCGCGTCTTTGGCCGCCGGTGTCAGCTCAAAGTGCAGCTCCTGTTCGTCAAGGCGGTTTTGAACCTGAGCCAGCATCAAATCCACGATCTTGCTGATCGTCGTCTTCGACAAAGGCTTATAAAGCACAATTTCATCGATCCGGTTAAGAAACTCCGGCCGGAAGGTCTGGTTTAACAGCTTCATCACGGTATCTTCGGTCGCCGGCTTGATATTGCCGTCGACATCGATGCCGTCGAGAATGTATTCACTGCCGAGGTTGCTCGTCATGATGATGATCGTGTTTTTAAAATCGACCACCCGGCCCTGAGAATCCGTCACCCGACCGTCGTCGAGAATCTGCAGCAGAATATTAAACACGTCTCTGTGGGCCTTTTCGACTTCATCAAGCAAAATCACCGAATAGGGTTTGCGGCGCACGGCTTCTGTGAGCTGACCGCCTTCTTCATACCCCACGTATCCCGGAGGCGCCCCAATGAGCCGACTGACCGAGAATTTTTCCATATATTCGGACATGTCAATGCGCACCATGTTGTCTTCCGAATCGAAAAGATTGGCCGCCACCGCCTTGGCCAGCTCCGTCTTCCCGACCCCGGTCGGCCCGAGGAAAAGGAAAGAACCGATGGGGCTATTGGGATTTTTAATGCCGGCGCGGGAGCGCAGAATCGCATCGGTCACCTTTTGAATCGGTTCGTCCTGGCCGATCACCCGCTCTTTGAGGGTTGCTTCCAGATGCAGGAGTTTCTCCCGTTCGCCGCTCATGAGCTTGGACAGCGGAATGCCCGTCCAATTCGAAATGATTTCGCCGATTTCTTCCTCGCCGACCCGTTCGCGGATCAAATTGTCATCGTAGCCCTTGGCGTCCGCCGCGTCTTCCATGGTTTTCATCTGATTCTGAAGCGCCGGCAGTCTGCCGTATTTGAGCTCAGCGGCCTTTTCCAGATCATTGTCGCGCTGGGCCATATCGATTTCATGATTGACCTGATCAATTTGTTCTTTGATTTTCTGAACGCTGTCCACCGACTGTTTTTCGTTGTCCCACTGGATCTTCATCGCGTTGAATTTTTCGCGTTCGTCGGCCAGTTCCTTCTGCAGCGCCGCAAGCCGTTCCTGACTCAAATGATCTTCTTCTTTTTTAAGCGCCGATTCCTCGATTTCCAGCTGGATGATCTTCCGATTGATTTCATCCATTTCTTCCGGCATTGAATCGATTTCCGTACGGATCATCGCACAGGCCTCGTCGATCAGGTCGATGGCCTTGTCCGGCAGGAACCGATCGGAAATATAGCGATTGGACAGCGTTGCCGCCGCGACGATGGCATTATCCATGATTTTAACGCCGTGGAAAATTTCATACCGTTCTTTGAGTCCGCGCAGAATGGCAATGGTATCTTCCACCGTGGGTTCGTCCACCATAACGGGCTGGAAGCGCCGTTCCAGCGCCGGATCCTTTTCGATGTATTTGCGGTATTCATCAAGGGTTGTCGCACCAATGCAATGGAGTTCTCCCCGGGCCAGCATGGGCTTGAGCATATTGCCGGCGTCCATATTGCCGTCGCCCTTTCCCGCGCCCACCACCGTATGCAGCTCGTCGATAAAGAGCAAAACCTCACCGTTGGCGTCCTTTACTTCTTTGAGCACCGCCTTGAAACGCTCTTCGAATTCGCCGCGGTATTTAGCGCCGGCCACCAACGCTCCCATATCCAACGAAATGATGCGTTTGTTCTTAAGCCCTTCGGGCACATCGCCGGCGACAATGCGGGCGGCCAGCCCTTCCACGATGGCCGTCTTGCCGACCCCCGGTTCCCCGATGAGCACCGGGTTATTTTTGGTTTTCCGGGACAGAATTCGGATGGTGTGGCGGATCTCGCTATCGCGGCCGATCACCGGGTCGAGTTTATTGTCAATGCAGTCCTGCACCAGGTCATGCCCGTACTGAGCCAGCGCTTCATAAGTCGATTCCGGATGATCGCTGGTCACGTGCTGGCTGCCCCGCACTTCCTGTACAATGGCTTCAATCTGCTGCTTGTCCACTTCGTAACGGGCAAACAGCTGCCGCACGTCATTGTCTCTCGGCAGGGCAAACATCCCAAGCAGCAAATGTTCCACCGAAATGTATTGATCCTGCATCTTCCGGGCCTGCTCTTCCGCCTCGTTTAAAACCTGGTTGGTTCCCTGGCTCACATAGACCTGACCGGACTGTCGCCCCGGGCCGGAAACCTGGGGCTTTTTAGCAACTTCCGTTTCCAGTTCGCGAATCATGGTGCTCACGGGCTTGCCCAATTTGTCAAACACCCGAGCCACCACGCCGCCCTCCTGATTGAGCAGAGCCAACAGCAGGTGGTCCGGTTCAATTTCGACATGGCTGTGGTTATTTGCAATTGTTTCGGCGCTTTTCAGCGCTTCAATGGATTTTTGTGTTAATTGATTCATATCCATGGGTTACCTCTTTAATCTTCATTAATTGTTTCGCCGAGAAAATGAGAATAGATGGCATCAATCCGCGCTCCGATGTTTCCCTGACCGTCCGTTTCAAAATAAGTGTCCATCGCCGTATCGATCATGCGCAGATAACGGGTCAGAAAATCTGTCAGCGTGTTCTCATCCCGGCTCACCGCTCCGGCGTGCTTGAAAGCCCGCACAAATTTGTGCTGGGTCTGATCGTCATCGCCTTCCCGGTCAATTTGATGATGTTGACGCTCCACCGTGCAGATCTGATCAAAAAAATCATCAAACCGTTCGTTGAGATCCCGATTCTGTGTCCGCGAACTCACTTTCAGCACCGCGTACCGTCCTTCGCCATCATTTTTAAATTCATAGATGTAGCGCACCTTTGGCCGGTATTTATATTTAAGGCTCTTGCCAAAATAAATGCTGCTGTTTTGATTGATCTGACTGACCGCCAGCATATCGTCCATATTGGCATTAAGCGCTTCAATCACCGATTGAATTTTCTGCTCCGGCGTCTCCATGCCGACATAGTCTGCCAAAATGTCGTTGATGAGCTGAGAGCGATTAGTGTGATGCATATAGGCCATATCATCAATCCGCTCTACAATCTCATCAAACAACATCAAGCTGTAAACACTTTTTTTCATGCCCTCACCTCGTTTTATTTATTGTTATCATAGCCGACTTCCAATATTTTGTCAATTGATTTATATATTTTATTATTCAAATTATAAACTATTAAGATTTTAAATCGGCAGAACCAATAAAAAACCTCACCTGCCAAAAGGCAACCGAGGTTTATTTTTTCTTTATTTTAAATCAAAAATCAACTTTGAAACTAATCGAGCATATTTCCCGGTCGTTGATAGGCCGAGAAGGGTTCCTCTTCCTTGATAATCGGCGAAACCAATAATTCCAGCTGATGGTCAATTTCCGCTTCTTTCATGCCAATGAGCGGCATATTCAGCGTTAAGCCTTCCAAAAACAGCGCAATCTGCTTGGACCAGACTGCCGTATCCATTTTGTTGAATTCGCCGCGGGCAATGCCATAGATCAACACCTCACGAACGGTTTCCACCAATCCGTCAAACTGCCACTGTTTGACAATGCGCTCATCCGGGTTTTCCATAAAAAACTCGTAAACAGCGTGGGCCATTGTCGGCCCGTCACCGCGCATGGTTTTTTTATACACATCAAAAACGCCAAAAAGAATATCCGTGGCCGTTTGCTCTTCCCAAATGGCAATATCGGCAGCATCAGCTGTAAGTTGTGCATCCCGGCGAAAGATTGTCAGAAAAATTTCTCGCGTCGAAGAATAATAAAGGTACAGACCACCACGGCTAATACCGCAGGCCTCAATGATATCCTTCATTGTCACATTGGCAAAGCCCTTTTCGAGAAAGACCTTTTTGGCCCGTTCCAATATCAATTCTTTTTTCTTTTCTGCGATGCGTCCCATGGCGATGCCTCACCTTTTTTGGTTTTATTATACGAGAAAGTATGAAATCGGTCAACAAATTTAGAGCCGAACGACTTCCGCTTTTGCCACCGCGTTGGCAATCATCGCTTCAGCCTCAGCCATCATGGCCGCTTCCCCTGCCCGGATTTTATCCAACTGCGGGCGCGTTTCCGGATGCTTGGGAACAAAGATGGTGCAGCAATCTTCATAAGGCAAAATGGACGTTTCAAAGGTGCCAATATCCTGGGCAATCTCCACAATTTCCTGCTTATCCATTCCAATCAGAGGACGCAGCACCGGCATCGCCACCACGTCCCCCGTCGCCGCGAGGCCTTCCTGGGTCTGGCTGGCCACCTGGCCAAGGCTTTCTCCGGTGATCAGGGAAAGCGCGCCATTTTGTTCAGCAATTTTTTCCGCAATGCGCATCATAAAGCGCCGAATGATGAGCGTCGTCTGGCGTTCCGGGCAGACTTCAACGATTTTGGTTTGGATATCGGTAAAAGGCACCACATAGAGACTCATGCGCCCGGTGTATTGGGTTAGAATCTTCGCCAGGTCAATCACTTTTTCCTTCGCGCGGTCACTGGTAAAGGGAAAGCTGTGAAAATATACGGCAATAGGCCGGATGCCGCGTTTGGCCATCATATAGCCGGCTACCGGCGAATCAATCCCGCCGGACAGAAGCAGCGCCGCTTTGCCGGAGCAGCCCACCGGCAGGCCGCCACGACCTTTGATAAATTCGGAATACACATAGGTTTGTTCCCGAATTTCCACCCAGATTTCCCGATCGGCTCCTTTCATCTTTACTTTTTTGCCCTGACCGTCGTAATGCTTGAGCACCACGCCGCCGAGATGCCTGGCGATGTCCGGCGATTTCATCGGAAAGCGCTTATCCGAACGCTTCACACAAACCTTGAAGCTATCGAAGGGGGCTTTATCCGCTTCTTCCCGCACCACCGGCTCAACGGCGGCCATCTCGCTGGGCACCACCGTCGCCGGACTGAGTGAGACCACCCCAAAAACCCGGCTCACCGCTTCCATCCCGGCAGAAAGCTCCACGTCGCTGACGTGCACCACAATGCGTCCCTGCACCTTTTTCACGTCAACACTTTCAAAATGCCCCAGGGTGTTGCGGATGTTTTTAACCAGCATATCGATAAACGTATGCCGATTGAGCCCTTTCAGGGCAATCTCTCCGTATCGAACCAAAATCACGTGTTCTCTCGGTTGATTTTCTGTTAACTGCATGCCTTCTCCTCAATTTTTATTGCCGCCGCATAAACTTCCGAAGTTTCTGCGCTTCTGCCACGATCACGGCCATACCGGTTTTGACTTCCTCCCAGGTAGTTAATGCCGAAAAAGAAATGCGAATGGTCCCTTCGGCCTTATCGCGACCGAGGCCGATAGCCTTCTGCATCCCGTGCTTTTCTTTTTTATGGGTTGAACAAGCGGACCCAGTAGAAATATAAACCCCTCGTGCCTCCGCCGCATGCAAAAGAACCTCGCCCCGGATCCCCTTGATCGCTACACTCATCACGGCCGGAGAGCGATCGGCCGTCGCCGCCGGTCCGAGCATGGTCACGCCGCCCAATTCATCGGTGAGGATTTGAGCCACATACTGCTGATATTCCCCGATACGGACCATCACGGCCGGATCCTGCCAGACTTTCACGGCGGACTCAAAGCCCACGATACCCTGCACATTTTCCGTGCCGCTGCGCAGCCCGTTTTCCTGACCGCCGCCCAAAATCATCGGGCGGATGCGACGGCCTTCCCGCAGATAAACCGCACCGACCCCTTTGGGCCCGTTGATCTTGTGGGCGCAAAGCGTCAACCCGTCCACCGCCGTCTGCCGCACATCCACCGGCACCTTCATGAATCCCTGCACAAAGTCCGAATGAAAAAAACAGTCGGGATTTTTCGCTTTGATGATCCGCGCCATTTTCGCCAGCGGCTGAATCACCCCCAACTCGTTATGAACCCCTATCACAGAGACAAGGATGGTCCGCGCATCCACTGCTTTTTCAAGCGCATCCAAATCGACCAATCCTTCAGCGTTTACCGGAATCCAGACAACTTCCATGCCCCGCTGTTCGTAATCGCGAAACACATCGCGCACCGCCGGATGTTCAATCGCAGAAGTGACGATTTTGGCTTGTTTCAAAACCGCCGGCCGAACATTTTCGATGATTCCGCGGATGAGCAAACTGTCTCCTTCGGAACCGCCGGAAGTAAAAATCATCTCGCCGCGCTTGGCACCAACGGCATCCGCGATGGTTTGCCTTGCCTGCGCGACGGTCTTTTGAGCCGCAAGCCCCGGCTGATACATGGCCGAGGGATTAAAATAGTCTGTCTCGAAGCTGGTCGTCATTCGCGAAAACACCTGCGGGTGAACCCGGGTCGTCGCCGCATTATCCAAATAACAAATTTTCAACGGATTCTCCTGTATTGAATGCCCAATGCACGGCGCATCAGGCGTATTTTTTGACAACGGACATTTTATCACAAAAAAGAAAGCCGTAAAAGGCTTCCCTCTCACGACTTTCAATTTGTGGTTGCTTTAATTTATGCCTGAGCCGGCGCCTGCTCCGCGGCGGGTTTGGCCGCCGGTTTCGGACGCTTGCGCGGAGCGACCTTGCGGCCTTCCTTTACCAGCGCATGAGTCGGACATTTTTTCACGCAAATGCCGCAATTCGTGCACTTGCTATAGTCGATGACGGCCAAATTGCCCTCGACATGAATCGCGTCGAAAGGACAATTTTTTTCGCAAAGGCCGCAGGCAATGCAGCCGACCGAACAACCCTGGCGCACCAGCTTGCCCTTTTCTGTAGATTGGCAGTCTACATGAACAATCTGATCCTTCGGGATCAGACGCATCACATGCTTCGGACAAATGGTCACACACTTACCGCAGGCCACGCAATTATTAATGTTAACTTCTGGCAACTGCTTGTCCGTCATGTGCAGGGCGTCAAATTCACAAACCGAAACGCAAGACCCCAGACCGACACAGCCGAAGCGACATTCCTTCGGACCACCGTTGGCCACCACCGCCTCGTTGCAGTCTTTCAAGCCGTAATAATCGCTGCGGCGCGGCGCGACATCGCAATTCCCGCCGCAGAGCACCTGAGCCACGTCCGGCATCCCTTCGCCAGCCGTCTCTCCCATAATCTCGCCGATTTTTTCAGCTACTGAAGCACCGCCGACCGGGCAGGCATTCACTGCCGCTTCGCCGGCCACAATCGCTGCGGCGCAGCCATCACATCCCGGATAGCCGCAGCCCCCGCAGTTCGCGCCGGGCAATGCCGCACGCACGAGCGGGATGCGTTCGTCTTCTTTTACTTCAAACGCTTTGGCCGCAACCGCAAGGATCACACCAAAAATCAATCCCATAATCCCCAGCACAATCACTGGGAACATAATTTGATTTGCCACTTGTTTTACCTCCCGTCAATCCTATGAAAGCATTCCCGAAAAGCCCAGGAATGAGATGGCCATCAGACTGGCGGTAATCAGGGCGATGGGAAATCCCTGAAGAGCCTCCGGCATATCGGCCAGCTCCGAGCGCTCGCGGATAGCCGCCATCAACACGATGGACAGCGTAAACCCGAGAGCTCCGGCTGCGCCATTCACTGTCGCTTCAATAAAGTTGTAGGTATTCTGGATATTCAATGTGCACACCCCGAGCACGGCGCAGTTGGTCGTAATCAGCGGTAGGTAAACCCCCAGCGCCTGATATAGCGAGGGGCTGGATTTCTTAATGAACATTTCGACAAATTGCACCAATGCCGCGATAACCAGAATAAAAGCAATCGTCTGAAGGTATGCAAGCCCCAGTTTATTCAAAATTTCGTATTGAACAATCCAGGTGATGGCCGAAGCCAGCGTCATCACGAAGGTGACGGCTATGCCCATGCCGATGGAAGTGTCGACTTTTTTGGAAACACCCAAAAAAGGACAAATCCCCAAAAACTTGGAAAGAATAAAGTTATTGACGAAGATACCGGCAATCAATATGGTTAAAATACGCATGATTATTCAGCCTCCTTCGCGGTGACAGCTTGGGCGGCCGCTTTATTCCGTCTTCTTGAAATCCCAACCTGGTTAATGACGGCCATGAGGGAGCCAAATGTCAGGAAAGCACCCGGCGGCAGGATGAACATCAGTGCCGGTTCATAGGATGCGCCCATCACGGCGATGCCGAAAATGCTGCCGGCGCCGATTAATTCACGCACGCCGGCAATCAGGGTCAGCGCCAGGGTAAAACCGACGCCCATGCCAAGGCCATCCAGTGCCGAATCCAGCACGTTATTGGTATAGGCAAAACCTTCGGCGCGCCCCATGATAATGCAGTTGACAACGATCAGCGGAATATAGATCCCGAGCGTTTTATACATCGCCGGCATATAAGCATGCATCACCATATCGACAATCGTCACGAAAGACGCAATGATAACAACGAACGCCGGAATGCGCACATTGTCCGGAATAATCTTCCGCAATGCCGAGATAACCATGTTGGAGCCCAACAAAACAAAAGTTGTCGCAAGGCCCATGGCAATCCCGTTCATCGCTGCCGTGGTAATGGCCAATGTCGGGCAGCAGCCCAGCACCAATCTGAAGGTTGGATTTTCATTAAATATCCCATTGGTAAAATGTCTGAATCTTCCCATTATTTAGCACCTCCCGCTAAAGCCTTGCAAACCTTCATCGAGATATTCACTCCCCGGGTCACGGCTCGGGAAGTAATGGTCGCCCCGGCAATCGCTTCGATTTTACCATTGCCCGAAGCATTGCCGTTTTTAACAACGGTTAACGGCTTAGCTGTGTCCAATCCTTTAAATTGCTTTTGAAAACCCGGTTCCACACATCTCGCGCCCAATCCCGCTGTTTCGGAATTGGAAACAATCGTGATACCGGTGGTTTTTCCCTTGATGTCAACCCCGGTCAAGATTTCAACTTCGCCGCCGTAGCCCTGGGGATTGGTCTTGACCGTATAGCCCACCAATTTACCTTTTTTATAACCGGCATAGGCTTCCATCACGATAGATGCATTGGCACGGTCCGCCTTTTTTGCCACCGCTTTCGCGTTTTTAATTTGTTTAAACGTATCGGCTTCTGTCAGAACTTTTTGTCTGGCTTCCACGTTGGTTTCTTTTTCTTGTCGGGCAATCTTAGACTTCGTAATCGAATTGGTATAGCCCAAAAGAGCTGCTGCCACGACAGAAATAATGAAAAGCATCAACGCAACGTGAGCGATGTGTTTATAATCGAAATCAATTTTTTTCTTTGCTGATTTTTCAGGCATGAGAAGCACCACCTTCCACGGCTTTTGATGATTTTTTTTCGGTCCCGTAGATCCGCGGTCTCGTATAGCGTTCAATCAGCGGCGACGCCACATTCATGAGCAGGATGGAATAGGAAACCCCTTCCGGATAGCCGCCGAACATCCGGATCATCATCGTCATCAGACCGCAGCCAAAGGCATAAATAAATTGCCCCTTGACCGTCGTCGGCGAGGTGACATAATCCGTCGCCATGAAGAACGCCCCGAGAAAAACTCCGCCGGAGCAGAGCATAAAGATCGGGTCCTTCCCAAAAATAAGCGAAAGCACGGCAATCGTCGCCATATAAGTTGCCGGAATCCGCCAGTTAATGATCCCGCGGATGAGCAGATAAACCCCGCCGATAAGCAGTGCGAGCGCAGAAATTTCGCCGATGGATCCATAAACACCGTGAACTCCCAAGAACATATCGAGATTGCTCGGCAGCTGACTCAAGCTGCCGCCTTCTTTTAAAATGCCAAGAGGGGTCGCCTGCGTCACGGTATCCGTCAGCGGAATAAACGCGGTCCCGGTCATATGGGTCGGCCAGGAGGCAAGCAGGAAAGCTCTGGCCGCCAGCGCCGGGTTCACAAAATTGCGCCCTAAGCCGCCAAAAAGCTGCTTGACAATCAAAATGGCGAAAATTGATCCGATCACGCACATCCACCAGGGCGCCGTGATCGGCATATTAAAGCCGAGGAGCACCCCGGTGACCACCGCCGACCAGTCGCCGATCGTGACCGGCCGCTTCATGATCTTTTCGACAATGAGCTCTGTGAGAACACAGGTAACCACGCAAATGGCCACAATCACTACCGCCATATAACCAAAGACATAGGCTGCTACCACAAGGGCCGGCAGCAGTGCCAGGCACACATTGCGCATGATGCTTGCCGTCGTAGCCTTTGCACGGATATGCGGTGACGACGATACGGTTAATAATAAGTTTTCATTATCCATTCTTTTTCACCGCCTTTTTCTTTCTTTCGGCCTGAACCTGGCGTTTCCCGACGCGAATCGAAGAAACCAAAGTCCGCTTGGCCGGGCAAATAAAGGAACAGCTCCCGCATTCGACGCAGTCGAGCGCGTGCAGTTCGTCGCAGTCTTCCCAGCGCTTATGCTGAGCGTAATCCGCCAGCAAAAACGGCTGAAGATGAATCGGACACACCGATGCGCAGCGCCCGCAGCGAATGCAAGCCGTCGGTTCCGGGGTCTGCGCCGCCTCCTTGGAAAGGCAGAGCACACCGGACGTCCCCTTCATCACCGGGATATCGGTACGCAGCATGGCGACGCCCATCATCGGTCCCCCGGAAATCACCTTAGCCGGCGCCTGGACGAAGCCGCCGCATTCGTCAATGACTTCCTGATAGGACATTCCCACCAACACTTCGAGGGTCGCCGGATTTTTCACCACATCACCGGTGCAGGTCACATAGCGCTTATAAAGGGGCATCCCGGTTTCAAAAGTCGTCGCCACCTGGGCCGCCGTCCCGACATTCATCACGACAACGCCCGCATCGGCCGGCAATCCGCCAGAGGGAACTTCCCGCCCGGTCACCGCTGTGATCAATTGTTTTTCTGCCCCTTGGGGGTATTTGGTTTTCAGCCGGATCACCTCGACGGCATCATCGCCTTTACAGACCCCGACAATCGCATTGATCGCATCTGGTTTGTTGTCTTCAATGGCAATATAACCTTTAGACACATCCAAGGCGCGCATGGCGATATGCAGACCGGCAATCACTTTTTCCGGCCGATCCTGCATCAAATGATCATCAGCCGTCAGATAGGGCTCGCATTCAGCCCCGTTTAAGATCACACTGTCCACATGTTTATCTGGAGAAACCGTCAGCTTGACATGGGTCGGAAAGGTCGCTCCCCCCAATCCCACAATACCGGCCTCTTTGATAATATTAATGATTTCAGATGATGAATACTGCTGATAATCACCATAAGGTTTAATGGCAGGATCTACGGTATCTTTGCCGTCCGATTCGATCACCACCGACAGCACATTGTTGCCGCCTGGATGGGGCCGCTCTTCCACCGCTCTAACGGTTCCAGACACACTGGCATGAACCGGAGCCGAAACGAATCCTGTCGCTTCGCCAATTTTTTGCCCCACGGCGACGGTATCCCCTTTTTTAACAATCGGTTTGCATGGTGCGCCGATATGTAAGGACATCGGAATCGTTACAGTCGCAGGCTCTTTGGCCTGTCTAACCGCAACGTGCTATGTTCCTTCCTTATTGTAAGGCGGATGAATTCCTCCTCTAAAGGAACGAATTTCCGTACTTTGCAAGTCAAACACCTCTCCTTTTAAATTGATTGTCTCAAGTTTAACACTTTCTTTATTGGTTAGTCCATCACAACCTTTATTTTGCATGCGGCCGCCGCAAAATATTCACTATATTTATAAACATAAAAAGTGACGTCAAAAGACGTCACTTTTTTCTCATTTACTGATCTGATTGATCAATTACCTTTTATGCCCAAGTGTAATCAAAGAAGGCGCGATAGGCTTTATAGGTCATGTAGGCATCCACCTTGGCGCATTGTTCAAAGGGGGCGTGCATCGAAAGAATCGGCGTGCCGCAGTCCACCACTTCGATATCGTAATTGGCGAGCATATAGGCGATGGTGCCTCCGCCGCCAAGATCAATCTTGCCCATTTCACCAAGTTGCCAGGTCACACCGGCATCGTCAAAGCAGCAGCGCAGTTGTCCGAGAAATTCCGGATTGGCGTCGGACCCGCCGGATTTACCTCTGGCCCCGCCGTATTTCTTAAGAGTCACACCTTTGCCGACAAAGGAGGCGTTGGTCATATCGTGAGTACCGGCAAAATTAGGGTCAAAGGCCGCCGTGACATCCGCCGACAGACAATAGGAATGGGACAGGCAGCGGCGAACCGCCAAAGAAGCATCGCCACTCCCCTGAAGTGCGATCAGTTCTGCCACTTGATTTTCAAAAAAGCGGGACTGCATCCCCGTGTTGCCGTAGCTGCCGATTTCCTCTTTGTCGGCCAAAATCACGGCCTGAGTTTTTTTAGGTGCATCTGCCGCATCCAAAATACCGCGAACCGCCGCGTAAGCACACACCCGATCGTCTTGGCCGAAAGAGAGCACCATGGATCGATCGAGTCCCATATCTCTGGCTTTGCCTGCCGGCACGATTTCAAGCTCAGCGCTGGCAAAGTCGTCTTCTGTTAAGTCGTATTGCCGGTTAAGCAGCTGCAGTACCGTTGCCTTCACGGCTTTGCCGTCTTCTTCGTCCGCCAGCGGCGTCGAAGCGATCAGCGGGTTAAGCTGTTCTCCTTCAAAGGCTTCGGCCACCCTTTTCTGGGTCTGCTTCTGGGAAAGATGGGGCAGCAAATCGGTGATGCAAAAAACCGGATCGCCTTCACCGTCGCCGATGGCAATATCAACTGCCGCGCCATCTTTTTTCACCACCGTGCCATAAAGCGCCAGCGGAATGGTCAGCCACTGGTACTTTTTGATGCCGCCGTAATAATGGGTTTTAAAGAAAGCCAGATTGTTATCTTCGTAGAGCGGCATCGGCTTCAAGTCGAGCCGCGGGCAGTCGAGATGCGCCCCGACAATGAGCATGCCATCGGCCAAAGGCGCCCTACCCATCACAAAGAGCATCACGGATTTATTGCGGTGCAGCACATACACTTTGTCCCCTGCGGACAGCTTTCCCGCCGCCTGATAATCGGCCAGCGGCTTAAACCCGTTGGCTTCGGCCAAGGCCACCGCCGATTTGGCACAAAGTCGTTCCGTTTTCGAGCGGTTGAGAAAATTTTTATAACCTTCGCCGTATTCCGCGACGGCCTCGTCTTCCCCGTCTTCGAGATTCTGCCACGCCCATTTAAAATCGGCGCTTAATTTTTCATAGACTGTTTTTTCGTCAGACATCATAAACTCCCTTCTGTCTTTGCACGTGTTATTATTTATTTCAATCGAACTGACTTTTATTTAACGCCCTCCGCGCAGATCCATTGATGTTCCGGTTCCACATGGATCGAAAGATCCGCGAAGCCTGCAATTTTAAACAAATCGACAAAACCGTCGAGGCTCAAATTGCGCATTTGATATTCGGCAATATTATCAAGCACCGGCTGGGGCAGCCCCGGATGGTCATAAATCTCCGCCACGAGCAGAAAATGTCCGCCGGGCTTAAGCACGCGGCGCACTTCCCGCACGTCCGTTTCCAGTGCGGGCCAAAAATAATAGCTCTCAATAGTTACGATTTTATCAAAGTGATCGTCCTCAAAGGGCAGCGCGGAAACGGAGCCTGCCACGATGTCCATCCGGCCGGCGTCCACCGCTTCCTGGTTGTAGGCCGTAGCTTTCGCCACCGATACATCGGAATAATCCACACCGGTCAGATGGCCGCCCGTCACTTGCTCCGCCATGCGATGCAGACAGGCACCGCCGCCGCACCCCACGTCCAGCACACGGTCATCCGCTTTAAAAGCCAAATGGCTCAGCGCCCACCGGGTGAGCGGGCCATGGCTGTCGTTCATCCGGGCGAGCATTTGCGCGCCGGCTTCACCTTCCGATTTATTGGGGCGGCCTTTTACCGTAACTTCCCGTTGTTTCGTCATATCGTCACCTTCCTTTCCTTTGTCTTATAAACTTTATCAAAGAGTCAATGTTGTTGCTGTTCCTCATATTCGCGGCGCAGTTTTGCCGACAGTGCCTCCACATGAGTTCGCTCTTCCGGCGTATATTTGGATTCCGGTTTGGGATCCACGAACACAATATTGTCGAGCTGTGCTTTTAAATTTTGGCGGAACCCGGCGATATACGCCTTGCGCAGTGCCGTCTGTTCTGCCTTTTCCTCCGGCGTCAGCCCTTCGGGCGAGCGCTGCTTCTCGGCCAGCGCGTTAATCCGTGCCAATTGTCCATTGGTCATGGCCTGACCCCAGGGTGATAAATCCCGAATCAATCAGCCGCTGCAGGCTGAGCAGCAACCCGAGTTTGCCGTGATCGTGGGTTAGCCCGCCCTGAAAATAAACGATGTAGGGTTTTCGCATCGGCGCGTCGGCCGAAAGCTCGATGGAGGATCCCTGGATAAATGCCCCGGCCGCCATGATCACCGGCACGTCGTATCCCGGCATATCCCAGGGCTCCGGCGTCACAAAGGCGTCCACCGGCGCGGCTTCCTGCACCGCGCGGCAAAAAGTTTTCACCGCTTCCGGATTGCCAAGTTTCACGCTTTGAATAATATCCGAACGGTAGTCGTCCACCGCCGGGCAGACATCAAATCCCAGCGCACGATACACCGCACCGACCAGAATGGCCGTTTTCATCGCCTGGGAAACGACCATCGGCGCTTGAAAAAAACCCTGGAGAAACGTCCGGGCGATGCCCAGCGTCGCACCGGTTTCCCCGCCGATACCGGGCGCCGCCAGCCGGTTGGCACAAAGGGCAACCAGATCCGCCCGGCCGGCCACATAGCCACCGGTGGGCGCGAGGCCACCGCCCGGGTTTTTAATCAACGATCCGGCCATTAAATCCGCGCCGACCGCCGCCGGCTCCTGCGCATCCAAAAATTCGCCGTAGCAATTATCGACAAAGATAATCACCTCCGGCCATTGCGCTTTAATTTTTTGGCAAATTGCCGCAATGGCATCCAGCGTGATGGCCTTGCGCCAGCTGTACCCGGTGGACCGTTGAATATAAACCATTTTGGTGCGGTCGGTAATGGCTGCCATGATGGCCGCCGTATCGAAGGTTCCGCCGTTTGCCAGTTCGATTTGATGGTAGCGCACGCCAAAGTCCGCCAGGGTGCCGGCGCCGCTTTCTTCGCCGTGGGCCCCAATAAAGGTGCAGATGGTGTCATAGGGATCGCCGCTGATTGACAAGAGCTCGTCCCCCGGGCGCAGCACACCATAAAGGCAGAGCGCAATGGCGTGGGTTCCGGAAGAAATATGCGGGCGCACCAGCGCTGCTTCCGCGCCAAACACTTCCGCAAAAATTTTTTCTGTGGCTTCCCGGCCTTCATCATCGTAGCCATAGCCGGTCGACGGATGAAAATGCCGATCACTTAAATGCACGTTCTGCATCGCGCGGATCACCCGATACTGATGCAGCGCCGCCATTTCATCTCTGGCCTGCAGTTGATCGTCGATCCCGGCTTCAACCTCGCTGACAAAATCGATGACCCGCGGCGAAACACCAAAATTCTCAGATAAATACGTTTTTATTTCCAACGGATTGTTATTCCTTTCCAAACGTTTGATTAACAGTCCCTGCCGCTGTCGGCGAGCTGAATGTATTGTATTGCGCTTGCATCGCTGCTGCCATCGCTTCCGACGACGCATAATCCGCCGGATCGTACCAGCGAATGCGCCGGTCCCGGCGAAACCAGGTGAGCTGACGCTTTGCAAAATGTCTGGTATCCCGCTTTAAAATGTGCACGCATTCTGCCAATGGCTGTTCACCGCGCACCGCCGGGATAAGCTCCTTGTAGCCGATGGCCTGCATCGACAAAAGTTCCGGCCCGTAACCAGCATCAAGCAGTGCCAACACTTCATCAAGCAGGCCGCCGGCCATCATCTGGTCCACCCGATGGTCAATGCGCGCGTAAAGCTCAGAACGCGCCATGCCGATACCCATCATCACAAAATCGTACGGCAATTCGATTTGTCTGGCTCGGGCTTCCCACGCGCTCTTGGTTTTCCCTGTCACCTGATAAACTTCCATCGCCCGGACGATACGTTTTTTATTATGGGGGTGAATCTTTTCGGCCGCCGCCGGATCCAAAGTCTCAAGCTCCCGATAAAGCGCTTCGGCTCCCTCGGTGTCGTACCGCGCCTCAAGCGCTTCGCGCACCGCCGGATCGCTGGCCGGCTCGGCAAAGCCCCAAGGTAACGTCAGCGCGTTGATATAAAGTCCGGTGCCACCGACGACAATCGGCACCCGTTCCCGGGACAAAATCGCTTTGATAACCGCCTGGGCATCATCTTTAAACGCCGCGACGGAATAAGCCGTGTCCGGCGATACGAAGTCCACCAAATGATGAGGCACCGCCGCCCGCTCGGCCGGCGTCGGCTTGGCCGTGCCGATGGCCATCTCACGGTAAATCTGCATCGAATCCGCCGAAATGATTTCTCCGTTCAGCCGCCCCGCCAAAGCGATGCCTGCACTGGTTTTTCCAGATGCTGTCGCGCCGACAATCACCGCGATTTTCGGTTTTGTCATGATACCACCCGCTTAAATAATTTTTCGAGCTCGTACTGACTCAGATGCAAAATGATCGGCCGTCCGTGGGGACAGGTATAGGGATTTTCAAGACGCATAAGAGCGTCGATAAGCGTCTGAATTTCTTCCGGCGTTAAATCTTGATTGCCCTTCACCGCTGCCTTGCAAGCCATCGTCGCCACCTTAAGCCAGCGTTTTTCTCGCAGCTCCCGGTCCCCGGTGAGCAGTGCCTCCATCCAAAGGGGCACCAGCGCCGTCGGCTGGGGCTCGCCTAAAATCAGCGGCACCGACCGCACCATCAAAGTCGTGTCACCAAAAACATCACAGTCATAGCCCTTGCGCAAAAGAGCGGGCTTAAGTTCTTCAAAACACGCCATGAGCTTTGCCGAGATATCCACCGGCTCCGGCACCATCAGCGTCTGAGCATCCGCCGCGGCATCCGTCAAAAATTGTTTGCGGTACTGCTCAAACATGAACGCTTCGTGGGCTGCATGTTGGTCGATCAAAATGACCTCCCGTCCCTTCTCAAGGATCACAAAGGTCTTAAATAATTGCCCGATGACCACGGCATCGCTTAAATCCAGATGAGGGCGCCCGGCTTTGGCCGCTTCGTAGTCCTGCAAAGATTCGTGCACTGTCGCCGCCGCTTCCGGCGATAAATCCGGCGGTTTAACGGATACCGTTTGCCGCAGCAGCTGCGATTTCTGTTCCGGCGCTTCAAATGACGAAACTGCGCGAAACGTTGTCAGCGCCTGATTCGGCACAGGCGCATTTTCGGGCACGTCAAAAAAGGGCGTTTGCTCTTTGATCTGCATTTGCTCGCCGGGCACTTCTTCAAAAGCCTGCGCTTCTTCGGTTGGCACGAATTTCGCGACAGCCGGTTCTTCATCTAAGGCTTTGCCGAGATCGACCGTTAAATCCATCGCGCGAACCGTTGTGCGAATCCCCTGCCGAAACAGAATATCTACCAGGCTTTGATTGAGAATGCCGATTTCCGTCTTCGCGGGGTGCATGTTGACGTCGAGCATCTTGCCTGGCAGTTCGATAAATACGATGCCCACCGGATGTTTGTGATGCATCAGATAGCCTTCGTAGGCCGTCTCAAAAGCATGGGACAGGGCTTTATTTTCAAAAACGCGGCTGTTCATGAAAAAAAGCTGACGGTCCCGGCTGCTGCGCATCGCCGTCAGATTGCCAATATAGCCTTCAAGCCGCATGGGCGCGTTGGCCACATTGAGGGGATGGAGGCTATTTAAAAAACTGCGGCCGTACAAGCAGGCGATCACATCCGAAAGTTCACCGCTTCCCGGCGTACTGAACACGCGCCGTCCGTCCGCCGTATAGGTAAAGGCAATCTCCGGATGGGACAGCGCGAGGCGTTCCATCAGATCGTGGATGGCCATCCCCTCGGTTTTATCCTTCTGCATATGCTTTTGCCGGGCCGGCACATTGTAAAACAAATCGCTCACATCGATATCGGTCCCTCGATTAAAGGGCATGACCCGCTGATTTACCACGCGTCCGCCTTCAAGCAGAGTCTCGCTTCCCATCTCTTCGTCAGAAGCGATGGTTTTAACCACAATGCGACTGACCGCCGCGATGCTTGCCAGTGCCTCCCCACGAAACCCGAGAGTATCCAACGTGTTTAAATCCGAAATGGTGGATAGTTTGCTGGTGGCATGGCGCGTAAAGGCCAGAGGGATTTCGTGATAGTGAATCCCAGCGCCGTTATCCGCCACGCGGATGCGCTTTTTGCCGCCCTTTTCCACGATAATCGCCACCCGCGTGCTGCCCGCGTCAATGGCGTTTTCAATCAGCTCCTTGACGACCGAGGCCGGACGAACAATCACTTCGCCCGCGGCGATTTTCTCGATGGTCTCGTGGTTAAGCATTTTAATTTTCACCATTCGTCTCCTTCCGAAAACACTTTATTCCTGCAACTGATGTTTTAAATCGTTGAGTGCATTCATCGCTTCAAGGGGTGTCATGCTGTCAATTTCCAGATCTTTAAGACTTTCGAGCGCCGCTTGCTCGTTGGAGTCAAGCATTCTCTCCTTGGCCTGCTCGAGCATTTCAGAATAAAAGCTCACCTGATTGTCAAGCGCTGCGGCGCGCTCTCCATCAAGCACACCCGCGCGATAGGCCGATTCTCCTTTATTCAGCTCTGCCAGAATATCCTTAGCCCGCGCCGTCACAATTTTGGGAAACCCGGCAAGCTGTGCCACCTCGATGCCATAGCTTTGATCCGCCGCGCCGCGTTTGATTTTTCGCAGAAAAACTACCCCGTCTTTTGTCTCCTTCAGCGCAATGCTGAAGTTTTTAATGCCCGGCTTCACGCCTTCCAGCTCTGTAAGCTCGTGATAATGCGTGGCAAAAAGTGTTTTCGCCCCGATGGTCAGCGGATTGGAAAGGTACTCCACCACGGCCCAGGCGATGCTGATGCCGTCAAAGGTGCTGGTGCCGCGGCCAATCTCGTCGAGAATCACCAGGGAATGACGGGTCGCGTTTTTCAATATATTAGACACTTCTGACATTTCAACCATAAAAGTGCTTTGCCCCGTCGTCAGATCATCGGATGCCCCGATACGCGTAAAAATGCGGTCAACCACACCGATATGGGCACTGTCCGCCGGCACAAAGGAACCGATCTGCGCCATCAGCGTGAGAATGGCCACCTGACGAATATAGGTCGATTTTCCGGCCATGTTCGGTCCGGTGATCAGCATCATGCGATTTTCGCCTTCATCCAGCGCGCAATTGTTGGCCACAAAAGTCCCGGTCTCCATGATCGCCTCCGCCACCGGATGCCGGCCGTTTTGAAAGGCGATCACGCCGTCTTCGGCAATTTCCGGCCGCACATAATGGCGTTCCACGCCCACCGCGGCCAGCGAATACAAGGCATCCAGCTGCGCCACATCCTGAGCGCGCTGTTGAATGCGGCGGGTCTGTGCCATGATTGTTTCTCGGATGTCGGTAAACAATTGATACTCCAGCTGAGCCAAACGCTCTTCCGAGCCAAGGATCTGTGTTTCCATGGATTTTAATTCCGGCGTATAGAAACGCTCAACGTTGCTCAGGGTCTGCTTGCGGATATAATCTTCTGGCACCAGCGAGAGATTGGCTTTCGTCACTTCGATAAAATAACCGAAAACCTTGTTATATTTCACCTTCAGAGATTTAATGCCGGTCTTCTCGCGCTCGGCACTCTCCAAATCGCGAATCCAGTCTTTACCTTTGGTATGCGCTTCGCGGTAACGGTCGATCTCCGCGTTATAACCGGTCTTGATCACACCGCCGTCACGCAACACAAAAGGGGCATCGTCGGCGATTCCCGCATCGATCAATTTAAAAATGTCCTGCAAATCATCCGCCTCACCGTATCGCGACTGCAGATCCGGCGCCGCAACCGAATTAATCCACGCTTTCAGCTGTGGCAACATGGCCAGGGACTGCTTGAGCGACAGCATGTCCTTGGGATTCACCGTTCCGAAAGAGATCTTGCCGCAAATCCGTTCAAGATCGTAAATCTTGGTCAGAAGCGTCTTCAGTTCGGGGAGCGCTCCGGGATTAGCCGCGAGCTCGGCCACCAGGTTTTGCCTGATCTCAATTTTTTCACGATTGATCAGCGGCGCTTCCACCCATTGACGCAAAAGCCGTCCGCCCATGGCCGTCGCCGTCTGATCGAGCACCCAAAGCAAACTTCCCCGCTTGTCGCCGTGGCGCAGCGTCTCCGTCAGTTCCAGATTGCGCCGCGTCGAAAGATCCAGCAGCATATAGGCTTCTATGCGGTAATAAGCCAGATGATTGATATGACCGAGCACTTTTTTCTGGCTTTCCGCCACATAAGCCAACAGTGCGCCGGCAGCCCGCGTCGCCGCCTCGTGATCCTTCAGCCCCAGAGAGTCCAGTGCAAACACTTTGAACTGATCTTCAATCACGCGCTCGCAGGCGGCCTTTTCGTAATGGGCAGCCGCGCTGAGGCCGACCATGCAGCCAAAGCGCGTCTCGAGATTTTGAATCAAAGCCGATTGCTTATAAAGCATCGGATTAACGATGATCTCCGACGGTTCAATCTTGCCCAGCTCGTTGACCAGCTCACCGCTGTCGGCTGTAAAAGGCAGTTCCGTCGCATAAAAAGCCCCGGTGGACACATCGAGATAGGCCAGGCCGAAAACCCGCCGGTCGCTGAAAATCGACGCGAGATAATTGTTCTTCTTGGCTTGAATCAGTCCGCCTTCAGTAATCGTTCCGGGAGACACCACTTTAATGATGTCCCGCTTGACGATACCCTTGGCCGCCGCCGGATCCTCCATCTGCTCGCAGACGGCGACTTTATAGCCCTTCTCCACCAATTTGGCAATATAGGGCTCCGCCGCATGATGGGGCACACCGCACATCGGCGCCGGCTCGTCCAGGCCGCAACGCTTACCTGTCAGGGCAATTTCCAACGCCTTGGATGCGGTAATCGCATCGTCGAAAAACGTCTCATAAAAATCGCCGACGCGAAAGAGCATGATGGTATCCGGTACTTTTTCATGCATTTTTAAATATTGCTGCATCATCGGTGTTAAGCCCATGGTTGTCCTCCGTTCTGCGATTTTTCACATTCTGTTTAAAATACCGTCCTTACACGGCGTGCCCATCAAGACTAAAGGTCCTGGCGCAATCGATGTGTACTGGCACAATGGTGCCGATGGTTGCCGCGTTGCCATCAAAATTGACAAGTTTGCCGTTCATCGTCCGCCCGGTTAGACGATCTTCGTTGTGGGTGCTTTTCCCTTCCACCAGGACATCCACCGTCTGATCCTGAAACCAGAGATTGCGCTCGTTGCCTTCGCTATGGAGCACTTTGAGCAGCCGATTGAGCCGTTCGTGTTTGATATTCTCCGGAATCTGATCCGGCATTTTTGCCGCCGGCGTCCCTGTTCGAATCGAATACAAAAAAGAAAAGGCCGCGTCGAAATGACAACGCCGAACAATATCGAGAGTCTCTTCAAAATCAGTCTCAGTCTCTCCCGGGAAACCGACGATCAAATCCGTCGTGATGGCCACATGGGGAATGCGTTTATGCATCTTCTCCACCAAGGCGATGATCTTTTCTTTGGTGTAGCCGCGATGCATCGCTTTGAGCACCTTGGTCGATCCGCTTTGAACCGCCAGATGCACCACCGGACACACCTTATCGCAGGCCGCGACGGCGTCAATCACCTCGTCTGTCATGTCTTTGGGATGACTGGTCATGAAACGGATCCGTTCGAGCCCTTCGATGGCATTCACATCCCGCAGCAAATCGGCAAAGCCGTAGCCATCCTTGCGGTCATTGCCATAGGAATTCACATTCTGCCCCAGCAGGGTCACTTCAAGACAGCCATCGGCCACAAGCGCTTTAACCTCATCGATGATTTTTTCGTGGGGGCGGCTGACTTCCCGCCCTCGGGTATAAGGGACAATGCAATACGTACAAAAATTATTGCACCCCTTCATGATAGACACATAGCTTTTGAATGGATAGCGCCGATCCACCGGCAGATTTTCGATCAGCCCGTCATCATCGTCATAAATTTCGATGGTTCGGTTGCCGCTGGCTTGATAATTGGCCAAAAGCTCAGGGAATCGGTGCAGATTGTGCGTGCCGAAAACAATGTCAACCTGAGGATTGTCTTCCTTGATTTTTTTGACGATCTGCGGCTGCTGCATCATGCAGCCACAGACCGCCAAAATCAAATCCGGATTCTTTTTTTTTATATGTTTAAAATTGCCCACGTTGCCGAAAAAACGCACGTCTGCGTTTTCCCGAACTGAGCAGGTATTCATGACGACAAGGCCGGCTGTCGTTTCATCTTCTGTCGGGGTATAGCCCATGGCCTTTAACATCCCGGAAAGCTTTTCCGAGTCGTTTTCGTTCATCTGGCAGCCATAGGTTATCATTTTATAAGTTTTATTGATTGAATTTGTCAAAAATTATTTCTCCTGATCTTCCTGTTGTAGTTGCCTGATGGCGGCCGGCAATTGCGCAAGCACATCCGTCGCCGTCAGCGCGACCATCCCCTTTTCAGCCGCCGCCAGATCTCCGGCCAAGCCATGCAGATAGACCCCGAGCTTTGCCGCGTCGGCCGGTGTCGGCATCTGCGCGACGAGTCCGCCGATGATCCCCGCCAGCACATCCCCGGAGCCCGCCGTAGCCATGCCGGCATTGCCCGTGGTGTTAAACCAGACGCGCACACCGCCGGTACCCGCGGCGCCGGGCTCAAAAATTAACGTGTGGTGGCCTTTAAGCACCAGCACCACCTGATAGGCGCTGACAAATTGCGTGCCCAGACCGATGGGATCCCGGCGAACCGCGTCGGACGTGGTGTTGCAAAGCCTTGCAAATTCCCCGGCATGAGGCGTGAGAATCAACGGCGCATGTGCGCCCTCTTCCAGAACATTCATGATCTTCGACAAATGATAAAGCCCGTCTGCATCGATCACCATCGGTTTTTGCCGCGCGATTAACGTTTTAATCAGCTCGGAATGAAACGTCTGCCGTCCCAATCCCGGTCCGACGACATAAGCATCCGTTTGCCGTTTTCGCAGCTCCTGAAAAAAGCTCTCGACGTCATAAGGGCGCACCATGATTTCCCAAGGCATCTGCCCCGCCGCAATACCGTAAACCTCCCTGGGCACCCAACTGGTTACCAGGCCGGCGCCAGCGCGAAGGGATGCCGTCGCCGCCATCAAGCCTGCTCCCACCATTCCCTGACTGCCGGCAATCACCGACAAAGCGCCGTAGTCGTATTTATGGGAGTTCTTCTTTCTCGGCAAAAGCTCGGGCACGCTCTGTGCATCCAGTAAAAATTTAGTGCTGTCGCAATGGCGTTCCGAAATACCGACATCCACCAGAATTTGTTCGCCGGACAGATCCGGACCATCGCCCAGCAAATGACCGGTTTTATAGTTCTGAATGACAAGGGTTTTATCAGCGCGAATGGCCGCGCCGACCGTTTGTCCTGTGTCTCCCCGAAGGCCCGAGGGCATATCGATGGCGTAAACCCTTTTATCCGAGCGGGCATTGACGGCGTCAAACAACGCCGCAACCGATTCGCGCAGCGGCCGGTCCCTTAGCCCATTGCCAAAGACCGCGTCGACAATCACGTTCGCATGATCAAGCGATGCCTGAGTTTTTGCATCGAACCGCGTATAAAAATCACAAACCGCGCCGATATCTGTCAGCCGTTTGTAGTTTTGCAGGGCATTCGGTGAAAAATGCTCCGCCTTGCCCACAAAGAGCACCGATACCGAATAACCGCAGTTGTGTAAAAGCCGGGCGATCACCTGCCCGTCGCCGCCGTTATTGCCCGCGCCGCAAAGCACCAAAATCTTCTGTGTTTCGGTAAGCTCGGAAGCAATGATTTCATAGCAGCGCGTCCCCGCTCTTTCCATAAGCTCGTAATCGGCAATGCCACTATTGATGGTTTGCTTGTCCATCACGGCCATTTCATCCGGCGTGACGATTTTCATCTGTGCTCCTTTACTTTTTTCCTATAACGACAAAAAGCAAGGCAACGCCTTACTTTTCGCTTTTGGACAATGCGATTTTACTCTCCCAGGGAACTGACCGGCTTTTCACCAATGGTGATCTCATAAATGGCGCGCGTTCCCTGCTGGGTCAGCTTTGCATTGTCCGCCCGGCTATAGATATTGCCGATGACAAAGGATGCCATTAAAAGCACCAGCATCATCGCCACGATAAAATAGACCACATAGTCTCTGATTGAACTTTTTCCCATATCCTGCCTCACTTTATCTTTTCTCGCTGGACCCGCTCCGGCCTCATGTGGTTACGCTTCGGCCCAGTTATGGAAAACTTCCTGGACATCGTCGTTGTCATCGAACATATCCAGCATTTTTTCCATCTTTTTGCTGTCTTCTTCGGAAAGCTCGGATTCCGTCGACGGAATCTGCGCAATTTCCCCGCTGGCCACCGACACCCCTGCGTTTTGAAGGGCTTCGAGCACCTGAGCAAAGTCGGAAGCGGCCGTTCGAATTTCATAACCGTCTTCAGAGGTTTCCATATCCTCAGCGCCGGCATCCAATGCCGTCATCATTAATTCGTCTTCATCAATATCGTCACTTTGTTCCACAAAAATGCGGCCGGCCCGCTCAAATAAAAAACCGACACAACCATTGGTCCCAAGATTGCCACCATTTTTATCAAAAATATGGCGCACATCGGCAGCCGTCCGGTTTTTGTTGTCCGTCAGCGTTTGGACGATCACCGCCGCCCCGCCCGGACCATAACCTTCGTAGGTGATTTCTTCATAAATGGCGTCATTCAATTCGCCGGAGCCCTTTTTAACGGCCCGATCAATATTGTCATTGGGCATATTGGCCGCTTTGGCCTTTGCCACCGCTTCCCGCAGCTTGGCATTCATTTCCGGATCGCCGCCGCCTTCTCTTGCCGCAACGGCAATGAGTTTTGCCATTTTGGTAAACACCTTGCCCCTGGCCGCATCCTGCTTGCCTTTTCTTTGTTTGATATTATTCCATTTCGAGTGTCCTGACATCGCTATCCTCCATTTATCCTGATAATCTCATATGATTGCATCAAACCTGATAATCCATAATTTCGACTATTTATTATAACACAGGGCTTTTCAGGTTTCAAATCCGGACGATAACAATCGCTCCATTCGATTTTAAATCGAATGCCCAATACGAAAAGAAGCACGGCGATTGCCATGCTCATTCACGACCTATGCGTCAAAATCCATCTCGTTTAAAATATCCCGCAATTCGATCAATTCGTCCGCGGTAAAAGTCAGTCCTTTGCGCATGCGTTCATGTCCCGGCGCCCAGTCGCGAATATCGTATTTCGGATCTCTTTCGTTCCAGCTCACCAGATTGAGCTCTTTCTGCCAGCCGTTGCTGCCTTCGGATAATACGCCGATTTCTTCGACCACTTCGTAAGTAAATGCCATCCCGTGCCTCCTGTTTGAACATTCTTGGTCAGACAAGGTATGCCTGAAATAAAAATATTCTAACACAAAGCATATCAATTGCAACCTTTTAAACACTCGCCATCGTTTTAAGTTTTGGATGAAAAAACATAGTTTTTTGTCAACGCCCGTCATTTTAAGCACAAAAATAAGCGGCCGAGCTGACCGCTTATTAAATCCCTTTATTTTTTATCGGCTTATTTTTCGATATCGCCGGCTTCGGCCATCGCCACCAAATCGTCGCAGCCGCCGATGAAATGGTCCCCGAAGAAAACATAGGGGACGGTGGTCTGGCCCGTCCTTTCAATCAGCGCAGCCTTTTCATCGTCCTTGCCCCATATATCGTGATCGATAAACGGAATCTCCAGCTCGTCAAGCAATCTTTTTGCCCGGTTACAAAACGGACAGGTCGGCCAGGTGTAAAGTTTAACATTTTCTGCTTTCATTCGAATCTCCTTTTTTGCTTTGTAATGATTTGATGTTTTTATCTTCGCGATTTCCGGCGGGTTAAAATGGCGTTCACCGTCGTTTTAAGCAAATCGACACAGCCATCTTCTCCCAGAACGCCGCTGTTTAAACAGATATCGTAATTTTCGGCATCGCCCCAGCGTTTATCGGTGTAATAAGCGTAATAATTGGCGCGGCGTTTGTCCATCTTTTTAACCATTTCGACCGCCTTCTCTTCGGTTTTATCGTAAAGCTTGGCGACCTGATGCACCCGCTCATCATGATCTCGATGGATATACACCGAGATCACATCCGGATCTTTGCGCAGAATATAATCGGCACAGCGTCCCAAGATCACGCAGCTGCCCTCATTGGCATAACGCCGAATGACATCGCTTTGTGATAAGAACACGCGATCTGTCATCGGCAGTGCCGCCAAGGTCGACGGCGTCACAGCACCGCCATAAGCCGTGCCCGCCGCAATGGCATACAGCAAAGAATTGGTCGGCGTTTCCTCAAGTGCCTTGACCATATTCGGGGCAATGCCCGTATCCTTAGCGCTTTCTGTAATCAATTCCTGATCGTAAAAAGGAATGACCAGCTCCTTGGCAAGCCGTTTGGCAATATTGCTGCCCCCGCTGCCAAATTGTCTTGAAAAAGTAAGAATGACGCGATCTGTCATGTTTGTCCTCCCTTGCCTGATTTTCCACGATGACGTTCCATCATTTTTTAACCCTGAGCCAGCGTCGACGCAATTTCTCCGCGCGCCGACAAAGCCTCAAGGGACTGTGCCATCGTAATGCTGCCCGCCTGCGCCCCGGTGAGCATCGCGTTTTCAATTTGCGACAGTTTGCCCTCGCGGATCATGTGGCAGATAGCCGGTGTTGGCATCATTACCTCGCAGGCCAGCACCCTGCCGCCACCCTTTCGCGGCAGCAACCGTTGAGACAGCACCGCTTTGAGCGTCATCGACAGCGTCGTTCGAATCAGCGGCTGACGGCCTTCGGGAAAAACATTAACGATGCGGTCAACCGCTTCCACCGCCGAGCCCGTATGCAGGGTTGCAAACACCAAATGCCCGGTTTCCGCTGCCAGAATGGCCGTTTCCACCGTCTCGAGATCCCGCATCTCTCCCACCAGAAGGACATCGGGATCTTCCCGCAGCGCCGATCGCAGCCCCGCCGCAAAATTCAAGGTGTCGCGGCCGATCTCCCGCTGATTGATCAGCGCCAAATCCGGCTGATACAAATACTCGATCGGATCTTCCAAGGTAATCACGTGCACCGGCCGCCGATGATTGATGTGATCGATGAGTGAGGCCAGCGTCGTCGACTTTCCGGATCCCGTCTCTCCGGTTACAAGTACCAAGCCTTTGGAAAAATCGGCAAAGGTATGAACCACTTCTGGCAGCCCCAAGGTCTCAATGCCCGGAATGCCTTCGGCCAATAGGCGAATGGCAATTGACGGCTGCCCCTGCTGCAAAAACAGATGGGCCCGGCATCGCCTTTCGGCCAGTGTCACAGCCAGATCCCGTTCACCCGCCAGCAAACATGCCTGCCAATCCGCGCCGAGCAGCTCCTCGGCCAGACGTTCACACCCTTGCCGCGTGACCCTTTTCTCTGAAAGATTGCTCAAAGCTCCGTCAACTCGACATTTTAGGCGGATTCCGCTCACTATGTGAATATCCGACGCCCCGCGTTTTACCGCTTGCCCGACCATTTTTTCTGCAATCATCGGCCGCTCCTTTCCCAGCACTTGCCTTCTGTTGGCGATTTCATTTTAACATGCCGGCCTTCAAATAACAATGCAGAAAAGATGGCTGCTTCCAAATTTATTTTCAGGATAACATCCTTCTCGTTCCAAAACAAAATTGCATCAAAAAACCACTACAAAACAGCAGTGGCTTTTCAAATTCTTTTTCTAACATATCATCGTTTTATTTCACCACATTGGTGATCGGCTGATCTTTGGTGCGATATTGCTCGTCGTATTTCTTGAGGTATCCGCGCAGTTCGTCGTCGCTCTTGCCATCCACCGCATTTTTGTGGAGGAATAAGCGACGAACGCGATTTTTCCGGTCGAACATGTTGTTGTAAAGCACCTTCTGGTAATTCTGAACACTGGCATTATACTTTTTGCCGTCTTCAAGCGTCAGGTAATCGCCATCCGATGTTTTAACCCCCTTGATGCTGAGAACCGGCAAGGTATCCTTCAAGGACTGCTGATATTTGTCGTAAGCGGTCGTTTTGAGTCCAAGCGTCTGGAGCAGGGTGCTCTGCAGGTAATTCACCGAGAGATCGTTGTTGCTCTTTTCCTGAATGTCATAATTGGTCCAGATCACATAAGGAGTCACATATTGCTGCTGGGTCTCTTCATTGGTCCAATTATCCCGGGACTTGCCCTTCATGTCGGTGTAAAAATTATCGTTCAGCCGCGGCTGATGGTCGCCGAAGAAAACGACGGCCACCGGTTCCTTCTGCGATTTGAAGTAAGTGATCATCTCCTTTAACGCCTTGTCGGATTCGCGCATCAGGGTCAAAAATTCTTCTTCGTAAGTATAGTCGGTTGCCCCCGATGTCCTGTGGGGCATGCTGGTGATGTGCACCTGATCCATCCCAGCGGTTCCCACCGAATAGCCGCCGTGATTGGCAATGGTCACGTCGAAAATAAACTGCGGTTTGCTGCCGCGGTTTTTATAGAGGTTAATAATCTTTTGATATGTCGCGCGGTCACTGGTGTAATTGCGGGTCAATTCGGCATTTCGAAAAGAATCTTCGTAGAAATAGGTGTGATCAAAGCCAAGATATGGATAGACCTTGTTGCGCTTCCACGCAGTCGACTGCCCCGGATGCATGGCATAGGTTTCATATCCCTGAGCCTTCAGATTTTTAGCCAGACTGGGCGTCGTGTTGGTCACATACATCTGATACGGGCGGCTGTTCTGAGGCACAAACGCCGTGGAGTTCCCCGTTAAGAAGGAGAATTCCGTATTACAGGTCCCAGCGCCGTAAACGTCCACATAGAGCTTTCCGCGCACGGTGTTTTCTTTCAAACTGTTAAAGAAAGAAATATAGCTCTTGTCGGTCTGCATATTCCCAAGGACGGATAAATCCGAAAAGCTCTCGTTCATCACCGCGATGATCGTGGGTTTTTTCGTGCTGCTCCCCGTTGCCGTGGTCACAGCATTTTTGCCGGCCTGGGTATTGGCACCCACTTCGTTTTCCGCCTTTTTCGCCCCGGAATTAACAATTTTCTTGACGGACGCCACCGAATAACCATCCGGCTTGGTGACATGCAGAAGCTTCGCGTTAACAGCAAAGGCCGTAACGTATTGGTTGTTTTTCGGCGCCCAGGAATCATAAATATCTTCCACCGGCACATGGGCAAACAGCAACGCAAACACAGCCGCCAATCCTACGGCGGAAAGACGCATCACCAAATTTTTGCGTTTGACCGGCGTCAACTTTTTCGGCAGATGATAACTCATGACAAACACGGTGATAAACAAATAAATCCCCGCAATGATATCGCCGCTGATACCCAAAGTATAACCCTTGAGAACCTCTAAACCGGTCCCTGCGGAAATTAAATCGCCAAAATAAAATGGATCCCCACGAAACAGCAGCAGAAAATGGTTGGTAATCCCCAGAATCAAAAGAATGATGGCCCCGGCTTTTACACTGATGCGCAGCCGTCCGGTAATGGCATAAAAAATAAAGAAAATCATCAGGATAATGAAGAATGCCAAAAAAAGATTGCCAAAGCCCATCGGATCCATGCGGCTGCCTGTGAATTCCGGCATCCCACAGGCCAATTGAACCATGCCCTGGGTCATTAAGAGAACGAGCAGCATCACAATGATCCGCCATGTTTTGGCCGCGCGATCTTCAAAGTTGAGCTTAAAGGCTGTAAACAGCGCGGTCAGCCCAATCGAAACGACGACGATCCCCCAATAGCGCATGCGGATTTGAGTCTGCTCGAAATGACCAAACACCGACATCGCCGCGCCCAAGCCAATCATTAAAATTAATGCTGCGATCAAGCGAATTCCGCTGGTTTCAATCGGAATCTCGAAGGTTCGCCTCATCGGCTTAAGCAATCCTTGTTTGGGCTTAGAATTCCCCGCACCTTTCAAGCCAAGGCGAACTTTTGGCCGCACGCGTTCTTTTTGTCCGCCGCGATCGGTTCGGCCAAAATGAAATTTCAAACCCAATAATAACTTTCCCAAAAACTTGGGCTTTGATGCCTTGTCCGATGTTGCTGTTTCCTGCGGCGTCTTCGCCTCAGCCGCATTTTGTTCGGGCATTCGCTTTGTTTCTTCGGGTTGCTGTGTCGCGGGCTGTTTCGATTCTGCCACCATTTTACCTCCATGCTGATTCTATTGAATGATGGTGGCATCGCCGGATTCCCTTCCGATGCGTTAAATCACCACCGTTTTTTCATCATCGATGGCCCACAAAAGGTACCATCCTCCAAATTTGCTTTAAAAAAGGGCAAACCGGCCCCGTAATTGGACTCCAGTTTACCCTTTTTTTACATGATATGCAAGTTTTTCATTTAAAATTTAAAGGTTATTCCAAGCTTGAAAGCACGCTCAAATGCGTTTATTGCGAACCGCACCCTGATAAATCATCCCATTGAGCGGATCCACCGTGATCAGTTTGCCTTCCTCGATCACGGAGGTCGCCTTTTGAACGCCTTTAATCACCGGAATGCCATAGTCTTTCGCCACGTGATCTGCCTCGGTGTTAAAACCTGTCTCCGATGTGATCACGGCCGCCGCCTTTTCAATCGCGCCGTAAATACCCGGCGTGATCACCCGCGTCACCACAATATCGCCTTCGTTGAAATCGTCCAGCGTATCCGGAGTAACAAAACGCGCAAAACCCGTGACCATCCTATCGCCGACACCCATCCCGGAAAGAATGGCATTGCCGACTGTCCGCACACGGATCGTGTTTGTATTGCCTTGAATTCCAAAGGGCAGCCCGGCCGACGCGATAACCAAATCGCCGACTTTGACAATACCCATCACTTCGAGGATGCGGTTAACATCGCTGACAAGATCTTCAATTTCGGTAATCTTTGGAATATAGATGCAGTAAACGCCCCACTGCAGACAGCAGCGCCGCACGGTTTTCATATTATCCGAGACCGCCGCAATCAAACAATCCGGCCGATACTTCGAGAGCATCCGCGGCGTATAACCGCCGGATGTCGCGGCAATAATCGCTCGGATATCCAGATTGTCCACCATGTTGACCACTGCCGAACACACGGCATTCGTCACTGTCCTTTCACCATTCGTCACATGATGGCGCACCTGGTAGGTTTTAGAATTTTCCGTTTTGCGCACGATTCGCGCCATGGTTTGGCACGCTTCAACGGGATAATCGCCGGCTGCCGTTTCACCTGAAAGCATCACCGCATCCGTGCCGTCAAAAACGGCATTGGCCACATCGCCGACTTCCGCGCGGGTTGGTCTGGGATTGCGGATCATCGAATCGAGCATTTGCGTCGCCGTGATCACCGGCCTCCCGACGATATTGCAGCGCTGGATGATGTTTTTTTGTACCAACGGCACATCTTCCGCCGGAATTTCGACGCCCAAGTCCCCACGGGCCACCATAACCCCGTCCGAAACAGTGATAATCCGCTGGATGTTATCGACGCCTTCCTGGCTTTCAATCTTCGAGATGATCTGCACGTATTCCCCGCCGGCTCGATCAAGTACCTTGCGAATGGCGATGACATCCTGGGGTTTGCGAATAAAAGAAGCCGCGACGAAGTCGATTCCCTGGGCTACCCCAAATTTCAAATCCGCTTCATCTTTCTCCGTCAGGCCCGGCAAATTGATGGCCACGCCGGGAATATTCATGCTTTTACGGCTGCCCAGTTCACCGCCATTATCAATACGACAGATGATGTCTTCCCCTTTAATTTCAGTCACCGTCATTTCGATCAGGCCGTCATCAATCAAAATGGTATTGCCAACTGATAAGTCTCCGGGCAAGCCTTTGTAGCTTACCGAGATTCGGCTGGCATCACCTTCGATATCGTCTGTCGTAATGGTGACCATTTCTCCTTCGGTCAGGGTCACTTTATTGTCTTTTAAAACGCCGGTCCGGATTTCCGGACCCTTGGTATCCAGCATGATCGCCACCGCAATACCGGCATCTTTTCTGGCTTTTTTGATGCGGGCAATGCGTCTGGCGTGTTCTTCGCGATCCCCGTGGGAAAAATTCAGTCTGGCCACGTTCATTCCGTTGGCGATTAACGCTTCCACTACGCCGTCGCGATCCGTCGCCGGCCCCATTGTACATATCATTTTTGTTTTCTTCAGCACTGCCGGATTTGGCATTTTTTCTTCCTCCTGCCTTTAAAATCAGTTCCTCTGCAAGATCGGGCTTCTGTTTTTTTGCCCAAAGGCTCAATCATTCACTGTATTGACATTCCCGATCCGGCTGATTTTACATTGATAAAATCTGTGTCATCTGATACATGGCTTCATCAAAAATCTTAGGTGTCGCCAGCGCTTCTTCCAGTTCAATCGCCAGATATTTACCGTTGCGGTTGACAATGACCGTTCCCGTATTGCCTTCCAGAATGGCATTCACCGCCTGATACCCCATATTACTGGCCAGGTTCCGATCAAAATGGCTCGGTGCTCCGCCGCGTTGAATATAGCCGAGGTTTGTCCCTTTGGTTTCAACCCCAGTCAGCTCCTGAACTTTTTTACAATAATCGCGATAACCGCCGCAGCCTTCTGCCAGCATGATGATGCTGTGCATTTTGCCACGGTCTCGACCTTCGATCAATCGCTGACAAATCACTTCGAGCGGCACATCCTTTTCCGGGATGATCATCGCCTTGGCCCCGCATGCCAAGCCGGCATACATGGCAATGTCCCCGCAGCGGCGCCCCATCACCTGCACCACATTGATGCGATTGTGGGAAAACGTCGTGTCTCGGATTTTGCCGATGGCTTCAATGGCCGTGGATACCGCCGTATCAAAACCAATGGTATAGTCCGAAGCGCCAAAGTCGTTGTCAATGGTGCCCGGAATACCAACGACTTCAATGCCCAAACGTTTTAAACACATGGCCCCATTCAGACTGCCGTCGCCGCCGATCACCACCAAAACTTCGATTTCGTATTCTTTCAACACTTCGGCAGCCCGTTTTTGCCCGGCGGAAGTCGGGAAAAAATCCGACCGGGATGTTTTTAAAAGCGTGCCCCCGCGATCAATGATGTTCGCCACCGAGTGACTGTTCATCGGATAAATATCCTGCTCCAAAAGCCCGGCGTAACCACGGTTAATGCCATACACCTCGAGACCGTTAAATACCGCGGTGCGAACCACTGCGCGAATGGCCGCATTCATACCCGGTGCATCTCCGCCACTGGTTAAAATTCCTATGCGTTTCATCGTAGCTTTACCCTATCCTCGCCGAGGATTCCTTTCAATTGATTGATTAATGCCTGATCGAACCGGATCCACAACCGCTTGTCGGCTTTAAATTTTTTTTGCTCATGCGCAAAATACAACACGACCGGAATTTCTCCCGGAAACCGCCGCAGAATCGGTTTAATCTGCTCAAGAAGACGCTTCTGGGAAAAATCATTGAATGCGAGCACCAGCGACCGGACACGCTTTGATGCGTCGGCACCGGTGTTATTGACCGACGGCGACGGTCTGCCCCCATTGCGCACCTGATCGATGGGCAGAATCTGATCGGCAATGATCGAAATATTCATTTCTTCATTATAGTTGATGCGCCCGCGTATTAAAAGCGGTTTGTCCGATTTTAACAAAGTTCGCGAACGATCGTAAGTTCTCGGAAAGACGACCACTTCCATGCGGCCATACAAATCTTCCAACGTCAGAAAGGCCATCTGCGCATTGGTCTTGGTCAGCTGGACCTTAAGCTGATCCACCAAGCCACCGACGGTAACCCGCCCGCCGTCAGGAATGCCTGAAGCCAACAAATCTTCGTAACTGTCCATCATGCCCGAATTGAGATTAGTCTCCGACGACAAAATCCCCACATAATGCTCAAGAGGATGTCCCGAAACATAAAGGCCGAGCACCTCCTTCTCGCGCGCAAGTTTTTCGGCCTTGCTAAATGGCGGCGCCTCCGGAAAGGTATCTCCTTTATAAGCATTCAGTTCTCCCATATCGAGCAACGACATCTGCCCCGACAGCCGGTCCTGCTTTTCCTCGGCGACCTGCTGCACAATCAAGTCACTGCCCAGTACCATCCGCGCTCGGTCGATTCCCAAAAAATCAAAGGCGCCGGCCAAAATCAAATTCGCAGCCGCCTTCTTGTTCACGGCGTGGCTGTCTACCTTCTCGCAAAAATCCCGGAAGCCGGTGAATGCGCCTTCGGTCTGCCGCGCATTGACAATGGCTGCAATAGGTTTGTCACCCAAACCTTTAATCGCTCCCAGTCCCATGCGGACGTTCTCGCGGCCATCGGCATTGATCTCCACCGAAAATTTTCGGCGGCTGATGTTTACATCCGGCAACAGCACCCGAATGCCGCGCCGCTTGCAGTTATCGATATATTGCGAAATTTTCTTTTCATTATCCATCACGGAGGACATGAGCGCCGCCATGAATTCTGCCGGATAATGCCGCTTGAGCCAGGCTGTCTGGTAGGCAATGACCGCATAGGCCGCAGCGTGGGATTTATTAAAGGCATATTTGGCAAAATCCTTCATTTCTTCATAGATTCTGCGCGCCGCTGCTTCCGGAATGCCTTTGGCCACCGCACCGGGCACCACTACCTGGCCATCGGTGTCTCGTTCGCCGTGAATAAAGACTTCCCCTTCGGCGTCCATCACCTCGCTTTTCTTTTTGCTCATGGCCCGGCGCACCAAATCGCTTCGCCCCATCGAAAAGCCAGCCAGATCCCGGAAGATTTGCATGACCTGCTCCTGATACACCATGCAGCCGTAGGTCACGTTCAGAATAGGGCGCAGCGCCTCATGGGTATAAGCGATGTGTTCCGGATCTTTTTTATTGGCAATGTAGCGCGGAATCTGATCCATCGGCCCCGGCCGATAAAGCGAGATGCCGGCGATGATGTCTTCAAAGGTCTGAGGCTGAAGCTCGCGCATAAAGGCAATCATCCCCCGACTTTCCAATTGGAAAACGCCCAGGCAATCACCGGAAGCAATCATCTCGTAAACACCGGCATCGTGCATATCAATGTGATCAATATCCACCGCAATCCCCCGGGATTCCTGAATATTGGCCACCGCATCAGCAATGACGGTCAACGTGCGCAAGCCCAGAAAGTCCATCTTGATCAAGCCCAGATCTTCCAAAAGGTTCATGGTGTACTGAGTCGTAATGGCATCCCCGTTGCGATAAAGGGGAACGTATTCCGTCAACGGCGCATCGGAAATGACAACGCCGGCCGCATGGGTGGATGCGTGTCGGGCAAGCCCCTCCATCTTTTCCGACATGGCAAGCAGCCGCCTGACCTCGGCATCACTGTCCGCCATCTGCTTGAGATCGGGATTTTCTTCAATGGCTTCGTGAATGCTCACGCTCTGGCCGGGACGCATCGGGATTTCTTTAGCGACTTTATCCACCTGTGCATAGGGAATGCCCAGCACGCGACCCACGTCCCGAACGGCGCCGCGGGCCGCCATGGTCCCAAAGGTGATGATCTGCGCCACCCGGTCCTTTCCATATTTGCGAATAACATAGTCAATTACTTCCTGGCGCCGTTCATAACAAAAATCGCAGTCGATATCCGGCATGGTCACGCGTTCCGGATTCAGAAAGCGCTCGAAGAGCAAATTATACTGCAGCGGGTCCAAGGTGGTGATATCAAGGGCATAGGCCGCCAAAGAGCCGGCGGCGCTGCCGCGGCCCGGTCCCACAGGAATATTGTGGGTTTTCGCATAATGGATAAAATCCCAGACCACCAAAAAATAATCGTCGAACCCCATCGTATGAATGGTTTTTAATTCATAATCCATGCGCTCGCGAATTTCCGGCGTAATCGTATCGTAGCGTTTGGCAAGACCGGCTTCACAAAGGTGACGCACATAATCACCCGCCTCGGTATAGCCTTCCGGCAGTTCAAACTTCGGCAGATGAGCGCTTTCCAAATCGAAGGTGACATGGCAGCGATCGGCGATTTTCTGAGTGTTGGCCAAAGCTTCAGGATGATCCGGGAACATGGCCGCCATTTCCTCCGGTGACTTCAGATAAAACTGATCGTTGGCATAACGCATCCGATCGGTCTCATCCACCGTCGATCCGGTTCCAATGCACAGCAAAACATCGTGCGCTTCATAATCATCCTGACGCACGTAGTGGCAATCATTGGTCGCTGCAAGCCCGATACCGTATTTATCGGCCAGATGAAAGAGAAATTCCCGAACCTTAGCCTCCTTCGACAGGCGGTGATCCTGAATCTCTAAAAAAAAGTGATCCTTGCCGAAAATATCAATATAAGTTTCGCAGAGCGCTTCAGCCCTGGCTGGCTGTTCCTCCAAAACCGCCCGGGGAATTTCGCCGGCGATACAGGCTGACAGACAGATAATCCCTTCGCGATAACGCCGCAGTGTATCGTGGTCGATGCGCGGCTTATAATAAAAACCATCGATAAAGCCCTTGGAGACAATTTTAGACAGATTGCGGTAGCCTTCGTTATTTTCTGCCAGTAAAATCAGATGATACGGCCGGCTGTCCTTCCCCGCTTCTTTATCCAACAATGTTCGCGGCGCCACATAAACTTCACAGCCGATAATCGGATTGATTCCCCGGGCCACACAGGCTTTATAAAACTCAATCCCGCCGAACAGCACCCCGTGATCCGTCAGTGCCAACGCATTCATGCCCATTTCTTTCGCCGTTTGGACGTAATCCGAAATTCGGCCAAAACCGTCCAATAAACTATATTCCGAGTGAACGTGCAAATGGGTAAAGGAAATGGTCATTCTGGCGCCTCCTGTTTAAAAAGTTGCTCCTATTATACCACAATCTCTCAATCCTTCAAGAAAAAGTCCCGGCCGGTCGAATTTGTTCCCGAATGCCATTTGTCGCGCGTTCGGCTTGCTCGCCGCGCACGCCATCTGCTTACCCACCAACATAAAGCAAGTCCCGCAATCACACCGGCACTGTCGATAAGAACATCCTTGAGCTGTCCGGCGCGGCCGGCAACCAGCAACTGGTGAGCTTCATCTGTCATGGCATAAACCACTGCTATGACTGCCGAACGCCAAAGCCGGCGCTTCAACAACGTTTGGAAGCCAAAACTGTTAAAGAGCAGAATGGCCAAAATCGCGTACTCCGTCATGTGCGCGCCCTTGCGGATAATGAGCACTATCGTCTGCGCTGACAACTCTTTTCCGCCCGGCAATCCCGCGATAAGCCAGTGCGCTATCGACGAACTCAGCGCACCTGAATGACTGCCGTCCTGAGCACTAAAGCTGAAAATTACCGCCATCCAAATAAGACTGGCTATTCTGAAAAAATATCGCCTTCGCATGTATTCCCCCTGATCCTTTAAAATGATGCCTGTTATTTTAGCATATTTATCGAAACAAACCCTTTGCTCATTTTTTTAAAGCCGCCACTATGTGATTGCGTTTCCTAAAAAAGCGCAAGCAAAAACCAGTCGCGCATCTAATACGTGGTTTTCTTCACAACAATAAAAAACCGGCCGGTGGCCGGATCATTTTAAGTTTGGCACGGAACGCCAAACTCCATGCAAAACAAATACTTTTGTTCCGGACGAAGCGCCAAATAGGTTTCTGCCGCCGAAGCCTTCATCTCGCCGATACAGCAACTGCCCAATCCCAGGGCCGCCGCCATTTGTGTGAGGGTGCCCGCGAGAATCCCCGCATCTAAAATTCCATAAAAATAGGCACGATCTCCATATTTGGGCGTCGCAATCGCCGAATTATACACCATGAACAGCGTAAAAGCAGACGATTCAAAAATCGGTTTGTTCAAAAAGAAATGCGCATTCACCGTGAACCTTGAAGGCGGCGCCTGCCGCAGCAGCCGCCCGTGTTTGGCATCCACCCCGTAAAGGCCGCCCAGCACCTGCTCCACGCGATTGTCCTTGACCAGACAGTAAATGTCCAACGGGTACAAACCGCCGGCACTGGGATAGGCACAGTGCCGAAACGGCGATGTCCTTGCCGGCATCTGGCGCATCACGGCCATGCATTGGTCAAAATGCGCCCGGGAAACGAATGACTGTGTGTCAAATTGCCGGCAGCTTTCCCGCTCGCGGTAAACCCGCGGCAATATCGCCGATGAAAAATCCACGGCCTCGGCATTATCCGCCCCGATCCACTCCCGGTCCAATTGCTTGCGCCGGTAAGCGGCCACATAGTCTGCATTCTGAAAATGCGTCTGCGCGCCGTCTGGATCCTCCGGCATCAATGCCGCCTGGCCGTAAAAAATCTCGTCAATGGTTTGTACTTCTCCAATGAGAATGCGCAGGCTCTCCAGCTTGACGATAAAGCGCTTCAGCCTGATGGGGTTAAACTCCCGGTAGGACTGAAGCAATTGCTCCCGTTCAATGCCTGACTGTGTCCAAAAATAAAATTCCGGAAATAAAATGACGTAGCTCTCGGAAAAATAATACTGAGCGATGCGCAGTTTGCCATCTTCACAGATGGCCCAGTGCACGCCCGGCGCCCAATACAGCCGTTTTGTTTCCATGAACGCAGTCCTCCCTTTCTTCACCAAACGGCGGATCGCAGACCGCCAAGATTTCGCCGATTGCTTTCTCTACTGAGCGCAGATGCTCAAAAAGATAAAAGTGACCGCCGGCAAATGCCCGCACGTTGATTGGGCGCGCGCTCACCTGCTGCCAGTCCGACAATTTGTTCCACGCGATCTCCGGATCCGACACACCGTAAAACACGTGGACCGGCGCCTGCATTTTTTGGCAGTCCGCACCTTTCGCCGGTTCATAGGCATCTAAAAGCGCCATATCCGCACGCACCGGCGCCAGAAAAAAAGACAAATAGTCCGGGTGTTCCAAAATTATCGGCGGTATTCCACCCAGCGCCTTAAGATACGCAATGAACTGCTCATCATTTTTTTCACTGTGATGGCTGTTGCTGTTAAACGGAGTCGTCTGCCCCGACGCGATGACGGCCCGCACATCGAAGCCCGGCGATGCTTCCAGGCGCTTCGCCACTTCCAAGGCGGCAAAGGCCCCCATGCTGTGACCAAACAAAACCGTCGCCTGCGTTTCACCTTTATTCTCCGCAAGAATTTCCCCCGTGAGCACATCGGTGAGCGCCGCCATCGTGCGCATACAGGGCTCTCGGTGCTTGCGCCCTCTTCCGGGGTATTCGCACAAGTTTACCGTCAATCCCGGCAGCGCCGCCTCCAATCTTTTGAGCCCATAATAAGCATTCGCACTCCCCCCGGCGTGGGGGAAACAATACAAGGTAAGCGCCATTTCATTCCCTTTCTTTCAGAACGGCCACTGCCTGGGTTTCCTTCCATCGCAGATAGCGGGACAAGGCCGCCATGACCAGCGCATACACCGAGCAGGCAAACCCCATGACCATCAGGTAGTGCCGCGGCTGATAGGTCAAATCGAGGCCGACCGAAACATGCGCCACAAACAGGGGCCACAAAGCATCCATAATCGCTTTTCCCGCAAAGGTCGATACCGTCAATGCCGTCGCGAAAATAGGCAAATCGCACAGCATGTACAATTTGCGGATTTCCCGGTGCGAATAACCGAATATGCGCATCAGTGAAATCGAAAATTCGGACCGGTCCAGAATAAACTTCATCATCAGATAAACGATCGCCACGAAGATCACCATGGCAATGACCGTCGTCATCGCGGACAAGGGCCGCATGTTTTTCTGCAGGGTGGCCGCAAAATCCCGGATATCCTGCCGGCTCATCCGGGAAGCCACGACGGCATGATCCAAATGCAGCGGTTTTTTTGAAAAAAGCACATTATAAGCACCCGGACTCTGCCCTTCCTTTTTCAGCAAGGTCTGTTTATCCATGAACACCGTTGTCCCGATGGAATACGAGCCCACATCAGCGATTCGATAGCGCACCTTGTCATCGGTCGTTTCATCCTTTAAAGTCAGCGTGTCGCCGGCTTTTGTCTGCGTTTTAATCGCCACGGAAGAAGACGCGATCACCTTCTGGCCTTTGACCGTGTGAATTTGCTTGAAGTAACTGCTCTTCCGATCGATGCCCAGCACCGTAACCTCGATATGCGATCCGTCTGCCGCGTCACAGCTGTAAATTTTGGCATAAGCCGCCTCGCTGCCTTTTGGCTGCGTCTTTGGCTGCCGTTTTAAAATATACATGTAGCGATAGGTGCAGTCCCTGCGATTCTGAACGGCCAGATTTTGCACACAAACCTGTATGTTCATTGCCATCATCAAAAGCAAAACCGAGAGAAAAACGCCGACAATCATGGCGATACGGCATTTATATTCCCGCAGCAGCTGACGGATCATAAACCGCGTGTTAAAATCGAATCGCTTGAGCGGCAGACCTGACGTTTTAACGATTTTCCGCTGGTGCCGCAGCAGTTCAAGGGGACTGCGCGCCAGTTTGCGATTTAAGAGAATGCCATTGACCGCCACGATGATCAGTGGCGGCACGAAGATTCCGTAGACAATCAAATACCGGGAGTAAACGGTCGGCAGCAGGGGCAGAGAATAATAGCCCGTCGTCGTCGACAACTGCAGACCGATGCCCGCATTGGAGAAGCCGAGCAAGGTGCCGGCGATTCCTGCAAGCGCGGTCACGATCAGCGGCAGCGTCAAATAATGGCAAACCATCGTTTTCCGGTTAACGCCCATGGCGAAGAGCGCGCCGATGACCGCACTTTCTTTGTCAACGGCATTGGCCTGGAAAATCGAAATCACAAAACCGATCAATGTCAGCAAAATCACCCCGCCGACAATGCCGGACACGCGATTCATCGAAAGATCCTCCACCGCCTCGCCGATTCGCGCGTTGTTCTCAGCCCTGGTCTGGGACAGCACCACCGTCCCGTTGTCCGTGAACAGCCGTTTCACGCTCCGATCGGAAAGCTTTCCGTGCCTGCGGTAAGCATAAATAAAACTTTGAGCAGAAAGCGCTCGGCGGGTTGCCAATAATTTTTCATAGCCTTCCTTTGTCAAAAAGGCCGTGCCGAAATTTTTGCTGTCGGCGCTGACGTCGCTCAAATTTTTCAGCGGAGTTTCGTAATCCGGCGAGCAGCCAACGCCGACAAGCCTGAACGTCTCACCGGCCAACGTCACGTCATCTCCCACGCGCCAGCCGCGCGCTTCGCTAAAATGCCGCTCTAAAAAAATCTCATCCGATCGGCGCGGCAGCCGGCCCTTCGTCGCCGTTATCTTGTTGATCTGGCGGCGCTTGACAAACGTGCGAACCGTCGCCTTCCCGCGTTTAAAATCCAGATACCGCTGATCCTCGACGCTCACCCCGGCAGCCTTCAGCGCCTTTATGGCCTGATCACCGACAGGTATCAGGGCCGTGATTTCGCCGTCTTCCGCGTGAACCTTTCGGGCATTCGCCCGCATGCGCAGATCCACCGTGTCCGCCGAAGCAATCATTGAAACGATAAAATACATGCCCAGCGCAATAAGCACAAACAAGGCAAGGTAAGCCGGCAAATGCTGCCTGAAATTTCTAAAAATACGTTTTTTTAACACGCCGCTGCCTCACTACCATTCCAACTCGCTGGCGGCCAGAGGATGATCATGATACAATTCTTTGGCTATCTTTCCATCCCGGATCTCCACCACATGATCGGCCATTTCCCCAATGGCCACATTGTGCGTGACGATGATGATCGTGGTGCCATATGCCTGATGCACGCGGGTTAAAAGCCCCAGCATCTCTTTTGAAATCGTGTAATCCAGGGCCCCTGTCGGCTCGTCACAGAGAAGCAGCCTGGGATTTTTGATCAGTGCCCGGGCGATGGCGCAGCGCTGCTGCTGTCCGCCGGAGAGCTGCGCCGGGAACAGATCCCGCTGATCCTCGAGCTCCAAGGTCGCCAGCAGCGATTCAAGATTTAAAGGCTGCGGCGAAAGATTTTGACATACCGCAATGTTCTCTGCTACGGTCAGGTCCGGAATCAAATTGTAAAACTGAAATACAAACCCCAGCGCATCGCGGCGGTACACCGACAGCTCATCGCCGTTCATCTGCTCCAGATGGGCGCCGTCAACCACGACCTGCCCGCCATCCACACGGTCCAGAGCGCCAATAATATTAAGCAAGGTCGATTTTCCGGATCCAGAGGGCCCGAAGATCACACAGATTTCACCTGCTTCAATCTGAAGTGACAGCGCCTTTAAAACTTCGTTGCGGTTTTCCGCCGTGCCGTAGCCTTTTTTGATGTTTTTTAATTCAACCAGCATTTTTTCTCTTTTCTTTTTTATGTTTTCTTCATTTTCTTTGCTCATTCTGTCTTCCCGGCCGGATCATGTCATTATCTTTCAAGCATGGCGCACATCTTTTGTGCAATGACCCTTGCATTTTCTGCCAGAAAATAATGGTCGCCGTGCACGGTAAGGGTTTCACGCGGCCCGAGAATGTACGCTTGCCATTCTGCCAAATCCTCTGCAGGCGCCAGCGAATCCTCATCCGCCTGCACGCAAAGCAGCGGACAGTCGATTTTAAAATCGGCCGGATAACGGTATTTGCCCAGCAATCGCATATCCGCTTTTAAAATCGGAAAATAATAGTTCATAAAGGCCGGCATTTTAACAGCGGCTTCATCGATGCGCCCGGATTCCAGAAGAAAGGTCAGCAGATCCGCATCCGACATTGCCGCCACATCGGCACCGATGGCCTGATTATCAGGCGGCGTACTCCCTGAGGCCACGAACAGTCGCGGTGTTTTCCCCTGTGCTTTTAAACAGCGCGCCGCTTCATAGGCGATCAGCCCGCCGGTGCATTGCCCGAAGAGAACCGCCGGCTTCTCAAAAACCTGTGCGTTTTCCTCGACCAAAGACGCAGCCAAAGCTTCGACGCTCTCGGGCATCATCTCGGCCATACGCCGTTCCCGCAGCGGATAAAGCACCGGATAAATGCCGTACGCCTCTGGGAAAAGGCCTTTCCATTCGCTGAACTGACTCGCCGTTCCTCCGGCAAAAGGGAAACAGACGATATTAACCGCTGCCGATTCCCGCGGTGCGCCGTGGGCAAACCACGGCGTTAATGATGTTTTTGCCATTACGCTTCCTCCCAGCCGAAGACGGCCGCCGCCATTCGGCGCACCTCCTCCTCAGAGTCGGCATAAACCTTCATCGTGCAGTGCATTTTATCACCGGAGGTAAAAATCGTCAGACGATTCTCTTCAATATTTTCTCCGAGCTTGGTCAGCCTGGCCGCGACTGTTGACGAATTCGTGATCGGCACCACCTGAAGCAAGTCCTCATTGGTTCCCTGATATTCGGGAAACAGACCGACGTAATTCAGAATCGGAAGGTGATGCGCCAGAAAGCGGAAAGACCAGCGCGGCATAATTTCATAAATCAGCTCCGGATTGGCCTCGCTGGAAAAATCGGCTAAATTATGCGTGGTTTTCATTATCTGAAATCGGGGATTATAAATTGCCACAATCGTATTGAGCCAAAGCCCCAATGTGTTGGCATTGCGGCGATTCCGGCCGTTAGTCAGCACCGCAATGGGCAGACGCCCCGCATAACCGGTTGTGAACGCGTGACATTGGACGTAAAGCCGGGCGGTTGTCTGCAGAGCATCCTGCTGAAACCCCTTGCGCATGCTATCGCTCATGGTTTTGCAGATGGTCATCGAATAAAAACGCTTTCCCCGAATGGAGTGCATATATCGCAGCAAGGCCCCCGTCAGGCGAACGGCAATCAATCCCAACACGCGCGCCCGTTCCCCCAGGGTCGGCCGCCTTGTCCGCACGTATTCGCTGTAATCCAATATGCCGTCGCCGCTTTGTGCCTCCCCTTTTAAAATGGCCTCTAAGCGATCGGCCACCACCAGATGAGACATCCGATCCCAGATGCTGTGGTGTGCGTAAACACGGACCAGGTGTTCGTCCCCGGAAAGGACAATAATTAATACCTTGGCCAGCAGCTGTCCTTCCCCAAATAAATTCATGGCGTTGCGCGCGTCGGCCAGCCCTTCACAGATCGTTTCCCGTGTTTCCGGGCACTGCGCCATATCAATCACCGGAATCTGCCAATCCGCGCTGTCGTACACATGCATGTGATGACCTGGAGCCGCACCGGTCCGCAACGCCTCCTGTTCCGCAATGAACCGGTAAACGGCCGCCTTTACCTGCTCCGTGGTCGCCCCCCGAACATGCACCCGGGTGGACAAAATGCCCAAATAATTTTTCTTACTCATCTCGAGCAGATAACGCTGAAAACGAAACATCCGATAGGTCTTGCTCACCGCATGCAGCGCGTTGCCATTATACGCCTCAAAGCTGTCCCGGATCACCGCACTCGTCAGCCGGCGGCCGGCATCAACAATCTCTGTGTCAGCCTTTCCCGTCACACTGATCGTTTTCGGTGCCGTCTGCTCCTCGATTAAATGCAAAAATGCTTCAAGGGTTTCGTGCGCATAAATATCCTGGATGCTTAAGTCGACGTTTAACTCCTGTTTGATCATCTCCATCATGATCACCGCCTGCAAGGAGTTGCCGTTCATGTCGAAAAAGGATTCCGACTGGTCGATGGTCTCTCTTTTCAATACTTCTTTCCAAATCCCTGTCACTTTTTCTGCCGTCGCTGCTGTCACCGCATTGCCTCCCGTTCTTGTTCACAAAATTGAGTTAATGTTTGCAATGTCACCTGATTAAAAACAGGCATGGTTTCTCCGAAAAATGTAATCACGTTGTTTTTTCTGGCCGTATTTTCGTGCCAGAGACCTGACCGGCGCCCGCAAAATCCCACAAGGGGTGTCATGTCCGTCGCCTTTAGCCCGCCATTCAGCCCGAGCCCTCGGTATTTCCCGGCGGCTTCCTTGAGCGACCACAGCTGGGTGAGCGTTACCGCGCTGCGATGTTTTCGCCAATAACGCATTTCCGGCTCCGATAAGAAAAATGCCGGATCACATACCGTTTCAGAAAAATACGTCTCGACATCCACGCCCACCGGCCGATCGGACACGGCGCAAACAACTGTCGCGTCCCGATGGCTGAGATTAAAACACGGCCCGTTTGAATAATAGGGTTTGCCGAACGCTCCGCGTCTGAGCACGCCCGGATCTTCCCCCGGGTATTCCCGGCGCATTGCAAGTCTCAGCAAGAGCGCCCCGACGATAAGCCCGCGCTTTTTCAGCGCGTTCTGCTGTCGCCTCACCCGTTCTTTTCGCGCCTTTGACAACAAACACAAAGACCGTGCGCACCACCGTTCGCTCAATCGATCGGCTTCATCAAAAATGTAAACCATCAGCGCTCCTCGGTTTTAACCGGATTGAAGATTTCACTGGTATTGAATTTATCTTTCAGAATTCGGGCATTCTCGATCCATTTTTGATACGCCTTCTGCTTAGTGTTATCGATGCTCACTGCTTTCTTCGCCCATTCCCGGCAATAGGTGCAGTCGCATTTCGTCGGTTTTCCGGCGGGGGCGCTTTCCAACCGGCAACTTTTACGATCACATTGATAATCGCGAATGAAATGCTCGAGAAAGCCATCCAATTTTTGATTGTCAATATAGATATCCGGCAGCGCAAAAAACGCCGAATACCGGATCAGCGTATCCATATCGATCTTTCCTGCCCGCAGGCTCTGGACATAGCCCGCGACATCAAATTGCTTTTGACTATTGGCGCTATCATTGCCGATCCAATTCATGATATCCAGCAGATTTCCCTCGTATTTCTCTTCAATATAAGCTTTGACCACCCGGCATAAAAAAGCCGTGCTCTTTGTCCGCTCTACCAATTTAAGCACCAGGCGATCGTTCCCCGTGCGCTTGCAAAGAGCCTCATAATAATGCTGATCCTCCGGCCGAATCCAATCCGATGCAATCATATTCGCCGGATGGGTCACCTTGCGCGCGTAACAATTAACCAAGCTGAAATCGAAATAGTTTTTCTGTGAACGGCTGCCCATCAGACTGGAAGCGGAAACGGCTCCCGCATGATTGAGCGCGTAAGGGCAATCGTGCAGGCAGCCGTTATTGGCAATGATCCGGATCTTTACATTCCGATCGCGGTAAGTCTGAAGCATGGCCTCGAGCAGATCGAAATTGCGGGTGCAGTTCTCTGTTAAAGTCAGCTCATCGGCTCCCATCTCAACCCAGCTTTTCGCCTTGGACAACGATCCGACAAAAGCGTAAATGCCAATGGTCACTTTGATGTGCGGAAACTGCCTTTTGACCAGCTGCAGCAAATAAGGCGAGCAGACAGTCAGCCAGCGAATCCCCATATCGCTGAGGGTCCCGATAAATTCGACGAGCCGCCGATGATCTTCGGGAATGATATCGCGATTTTGCAGCGTCAATGTGTTCAGCAGATAATTAAAATCGATGCCCATAGACCGACAGCGCGCGTTATAGCGCGCCACCTCGTCCAGGCTGACCTCGTTTAAGGCGACCGATGCCCGCCCGCCGCCGACAATATCCGTTTTGAGCTTGCCAAACATGCTGACGATTTGGCCCCGCGTGTCCGTCTTTTCGATAAAATCCAGCAAAGCCGGATCAAAATTCGTCCCCACATCCAGCTTGATTTTTCCCATGGTTCTCCTGCTCCATCATTCTCCGTGCTCAGCCACAATATCCGCCATCTCTTCAATGGTTTCAAACGCGAAGTATTGTTCCCGGGGAAACTTCAGCTGATAATGACTCTCCACCTCGTTGATGATCGTGAAGAGCTTGATTGAATCGCCGCCGATATCGTAAAAATTTTGATCCACGCCGATTCCGTCCGCCGCGAGCACCCGTGACCAAATCCGCCGGATCTGGGTTTCAAGCGGTGTCGCCGGCTGTTTTTGTGCCCCGGATCCGGCCAGCACCTCCGCTTCCGCCAATTGTTTGCGGTCCACCTTGCCATTGACTGTCAAAGGCAGGGCGTCCAGCGCCACGACCGCCGCCGGCACCATGTAGTTCGGCAGCTGCTCTTTCAGGCCGGCCTTGACGGCCTCCGTGTCGACGGGCTTATCTGACACCACAAAAGCGGAAATTTCCTTCACCTGGCCCCGTGCCTGCACCACCGCCGCGCTCTCATCAATTCCGTCCAATGAGGTCAGGGCCTTTTCGATTTCGCCGAGCTCGATGCGATGTCCACGGATTTTCACCTGCGTATCTTTGCGGCCGGAAAAAATGATGTAGGTCTCTTCGTCCGCTTCATGCAGTCGGCCCATATCCCCGGTCCGGTAAAGTCTGCCCAGAGCGGGATGCTCGATAAAGGACGCCGCGGTTTGAACCGGATCATTTAAATAAGCCTGTGCCACGCCGGCACCGCCGATAAAGAGCTCGCCCTCCACATCCGGCGGACACAATGCCCCGGTATAATTCAACACATAAAACTGCTGATTGGCCAGCGGCATCCCATAGGGAATGCTTTGCCAGTCGGGCCGGATCTCGCAGATCGGGTATTCGATGGACCAAATGGAGGCCTCGGTCGCGCCGCCCATGCTGACCACCTCAATCCCCGGCAGCAAATCCATGATCGTCCCCGGCAGGCCTACCGGAATCCAATCGCCGCTTAAAATAGCCAGCCGCAGCAAATTATCAGTTACCGTGATCATCCGGCCGCCGGCTTCGGCAAAGCCGCGGCTTGACTGCCGGCTCAGCTCCTCCGCATACATCTGCATGAAGGCCGGCACGGAATTCCAAACGGTCACCGCTTCGTTGGCCACCAGTGCAGCCACTTCGCGCACATTCCGCGGGTCCTGCACCATGACCAGACGCGCACCGGCCGCCAAACTGCCGAAAATATCATACACCGATAAATCAAAGCAAATGGAAGACAGCCCGATGAAGCAGTCCTCGCTGCCGACACCGTAACGCTGATTGACATCCAAGATGGTATTGACCGCAGCCTTGTTGGTAATCACGACGCCCTTCGGCCGGCCGGTGCTCCCGGAGGTATAAATCGCATAGGCTACCGCCTCGGGATCGGCCGCCGTTTTCGGGCGGGGCAAACCGTTTGTGTCAAACGCATCCATGCTGTCGATCACGAGTCTGCAGCCTGCGTCCGTCACAATCTTTTGCCGTCTGCTCTCGGGGTTTTCGGGATCCAGCGGAACATAGGCCGCGCCGATCTTCAGAACCCCGAGCATTGCCGCGATGGTCTCTTTCCGACGATGGCCCATAACACCCACATAGTCCCCCTTGGACACGCCCTTGGCGGCAAGCCATGAGGCCACGCAACCGGCCGCCTCGTGAAGCTGCGCATAGGTATAAAACCCTGCGGCGTCCTGCACGGCGACGCTTGCGCCATGCCCGGCAACGCTGTCAGCAAAGAGTTGATAGAGGGTCGTCCGGGGAATGGGCGCCGCCGTTTCGTTGTAGCGCTTCCATTTTTCGCGGCAGGCCTCACTCGGCTGCAGATAATCCGCGACGTTTCCGGCCTGATCCAGCCTTTGAAGACAATGCTCGAACAACGCGAACATATCCCTCATCAGATCATCGTCGAAAAGAGCCTGCAAATAATCCCAAGTCACCAAAATCCCTTCCGGCGTCTCCCGGGCCTGGCAGTCCAGATAAACCTGGGAGGTTTGACTGATGGCGTACTGCAGATCGCCGAGCTCGACCGCCGGCGCATCGGCCTGATCCAGGGTGCTGGTAAAAACGATGGGCATCGCGGCTTTGTTGCCGGTGCCTTGTTCCCTTTTGATATCCCGAAGCCATTCCACTCCGGTGTAATAGCGATGCTCCAATCCGCAGAAAATTTCATCCTGTATCGCTTGAAAGACCGTTTTGATCGTCGGGTTGTCCGCGAAGTTAAAAGGCAAGAGCATGGTCGAAGTAAAATCACCCATCATCCGCGCAACATCCGGATGAAAATCATATTTATTGAAAATGGTAACATTCAGCGTGCACCGCGGCTGATTGGCATAGGCCGACAGCGCCAATGCGTAGGCCGTGCAGATCACCGAGGATAAGGAGATGCCGTTTGCCGTGGCCAGGGCGCGAAGCCGCGCAGTCTGACCCGGCGAAAGAGTCAAACTCAGACGTTTAAAAACCGCTGTTTTAGCTGCCGTGGTATCTTTGAGCACCGGCAGCTGAGGCGCCGGCGGAATGGCGGCCGCCCGCTCCTTCCAAAAGGCCTTGTCCTTCGCGTATTGCTCTGACGCGTGAATCGCGTCAATCCCCCGCATAAAATCCCGGAAGGTGAAGGCCAATGGCTCCAGCATCGCCCCGGGATGATCGTAGCACCATAGAAGCTCGCGTTTGAACATTTCAATGCTGCTCGCATCCATGATGAGCAGATCGATGCCCAAAAAGAGATCGCTTTCCCGATCGCTGATGCGCAGCGCCTTCAATTCAAACAACGGCCAGTGATCCGCGGCAAACACCGCGTGGGACATCCGCGCCCGCTCCTCGGCCCGGATGGCTTCAAGCGTTTCAGCGTCCTCGCCCCGTCCGTCAATCACCTCGATATGATAGTGCGGCACCGCCTGTAAAATTTGCTGCCGGTGATCCTCGGTCATCACCAGGCGCATATTATCCTGATGGGCAATCACGCGGTTGAGCGCATCTTCAAATCGCGCCAAGTCCAAATCCGTACGGTATTCATAATAACCGTGGGTCGAGATGCCACCCATATCAAAGGCCTCTTCCCGCCCCAGCAAATAAGCCCGCTGGATATCCGTCAACGCAAAGGGCTCTGCCCGGTGCGCGGGATCGGGTTCGACGGAAAGACACACCGGCGCCGTCGCTTCGTCCATATGCGCTTTGACAAGGGCCACAAAACTTTTCACATCAAAAACCCGCATCAGCGCCTTAAGGCTGAGGCGAATGCCGAAATGCACCTGAAGTTTTGTGGCCAGCTGCATGAGTACGATAGAACTGCCGCCGGCTTCGAAAAAGTTTTTAGAATGCCGGCTGCCGCCGCTCTGAACGCTCTCATTCCATAAATCCTGCAACCGCATGGACAGCGAATCGCCAAAAACAACCGCATCTGTTTCGTCCTCTGCCGCAATCGCTGCACGAATATCGCTGATAATCGGTTCAAACACCCCGTCCTGATATTGCTTAATGAGTGCCGAACGCTGAATTTTCCCGCTATTGGTTTTTGGGATGGCTTCAATGGGCAGATAATAATCAAAGGCGATGAATTGCTCCTGTTTGATGGCCAGATCCAGCTGCCGAATTTTTACCGCAAAATCGGCCGTCGCCTGCCTGCTTTGAATGAACAAAACAAGCTCGGGCTCGTTGTGGCGGTTATAGATCTGAGAGGCGACAATCCGATCCTTAAGTGCCGGAAAAATACGCGCGATCCGATTTTCAATATCCAGCGGATAGTAATTCTGCCCGTTGATAAAAATAATGTCTTTTTTCCGGCCGGTAATGATGATTTCTCCATCAGAAAGATATCCCATATCTCCGGAAGCCAGGTATTCACCGACCATGCGCTTTTGCATTTCGTTTTGACGGAAAAAATAACGTTCGCTGATCGATTCCCCAGCGTAACATAGCTCGCCGACCGTTTCCTCCGGCAAAGCATGGCCCTCGTCATCTGCCACTAAAACCTTAAGCCCCGGAACCGGTGTTCCCACAGAGGCATACCGAACCTGCTGCCGATGTTCGTTCGTCTCGCCGGTGCGTATTTGCGCGCGATTTTCGCCCAGCGCATCAAAGTCCAGGCAGTCCACGCGCATGGGCTTCCCTGCCTTCCCCAGAGAAACCGCAAACGCCGATTCCGATAAGCCATAAGCCGTTCGCAGGGCCACCGGCGAAAGACCCGCTGCCGCAAAGCGGCCGGCAAAATGATCGGCCAGTTCCGCATTGACCGGCTCTGCCCCCAGGAAAAAGTTTTTGACGCAGGAAAGATTCAGCGTTTCTAAATCGGCATCCGAAACGGCTGCATCCAGTAATTTAAGAGCAAAATTCATGCCGCCCAAGACGGTGATCCTCCGATCGCTGACCTGGCGAAGAAACCAATCCGGATGCTGCACGAACAGCGGCGGCGGCATCACGCCCTGGCTCGCCCCTTTCGCAATGGGAATCAAATGAAACCCGATAAATCCAAACGCATGGGTCAAAGGCAGCCAGCTCAGACTCCGTTCCGAATCATCATAATCCATGATGGAAAGCGCAGAGCAAATGGACGCCGCCATGGTTTTCTGTTTGAGCACAACCCCTTTGGGAAGATCCGTGCTCCCGGAGGAAAAAAGAATACAGCATTCATCTTCCGGGGTGATCTTCGGATAAACCATTCCCGTATTGCCGATGCGCCGACCTTTCTCCATCAAATCTTCATAGACCATCAGCGTTATGTTTTCAAAGGGCGCAATCGCTTTCTGATAATCTTTAAGCGACGCCTCGGGAATTAAAATCGTCAGCCTGACAATATCCCGACAGATGTTGAGCTGTTTGTCGAGCACGTCCCTGCCGGCCGCATCGCCCATAGCGAAGGGCAGCGCCATGGGCACGGCCCCCGCGTATTGAATCCCCCAAAAGGCTCGCGAATACTGCCCCGGCGTCGGCAACTGCAGCATGATCTTATCTCCCTTTTCGACGCCTGAAACTATTAATGCATCGGCCAACTTTTTGCCCTCTGCATTTAATTCGGCATAGGAAACCACTTCTGCCTCCGCTGCACTTTTCCAAAAGCACGCAGTCTTTTTGGCATAGAGTTTCAACGATTGGTCAAACATCTCTGTCATTGTCTGAAATAATCTATCTTTCATTTCTCCCCCTTGAAATTATCAGTTTTAACTAACATTAGAATCATTTTAAAACACCGTGTCCCGGTGTTCATTTAAATTTTAAAAATTAGGCAAGTGCTATAATTATACGCTTGCCGATAATTATCTGTCAATATTTATTCTTGTCTTTTACATTATTATTTATTTTTATATGGCCCGCCATCTCTCGAATCCCTTTTTCGACCGCAGACATCGCCCATCCATTTCAAGTTTTACCGGGATATATCTCTCAAAAATGACACAAACCCATCCACGCGTCCAATGTGTGATTATCATTTGAGGGGCAACGCCCTCTGCTCTTAGCGAACACGTAAAACTGTAAACACAATCTGTCAACCGCTTTGTCTGTCTTGTTACTTTTTACTTCTAAATGGATTGGTTCCCGAAATTGCCAGTTGTTCGCCCAATTTATCCTCTGACAGTTCATTCCTTATATATTCGCTGATTCTTTTCTCATTCTTCCCGACCGTATCCACATAATCTCCTTTGCACCAAAATTCCCGATTGCGATATTTAGATTTCAATTCCCCAAAGGTTTCATACAACATCGTGCTCTTTTTCCTTTCAAATATCCCATACAACTTTGATACAGTATATTTGGAGGAATTTCCACCAGCATATGAACATAATCCGGGTAGATTTCTGCATTGACGGTTTTAACGCCCTTCCATTCGCACAATTTCCTCAATATGCCAATGGCTCTTTTTTCTCCCAGCAAAAAAACATGCGCCTGTATTTTGGAGCAAACACAATATGGTATTTACAGTTCCACTTTGAATGCAATAAACTATTGATATCATTCATTCCCATAATGAATGAACCCTCCTTTTCGTTCCTTTCCCTGCAGCTGACAGACCGCATTCAAAGCGGAACGCGACAAGAAGAACCTTTTTTGTTCAAACCTTTAAGGTTTTTCGGCATACAAAAAAGCAGCAGATGCCAGGGCTTCCGCTGCTTAGATCAAATTTTTTGCACGCTCATTTACACTTTTACCGCATCAATATCGAATCGCGCCCCCCCCTTCTTATTGATTAAGACACACTGTCCGGTGCTTCCACCTGTTTCTGGGCTCTTTCAAACAATCTTTTAACGGCCGGAATACACAGCACGATCACCGTGATGGCGCCTTCCGCCGCGATATAGGTCAAATTATACCACAGCGACCAGGTCCAGGCATTAAACCGTTGGGGCGCGTAGGCGCCAAAAAAGATAACCCCTGAGGCCACCGCGCAAATATAGCGCCCAAAAATCCCCAGCAGATACCCTTTAATTAGACCGTTTTTCTGATACCGCACCAGTCCGCCAATGCCCAAAGCGCCAAATGCCAGGATATAATCAATGAGCAGCTGCGCCGGATGAATCACGTAAGGGTCAAACATCAGGTTGATCAGCCCCAGGCAAACCCCGGCCATGATGCCGCGCTTCGTCCCGAACAAATAAGCGCACAGCGCGATGGGCAGCATCGAAAAAGCCGTCACCGATCCGCCCTGGGGCATTTTGAACAATCGAACCTGCGACAGCACCATCGCCATCGCAATCATCAGTGCTGAAATGGTCAGCGCCCGGACATCGAGCGGCCGAGAATTGCCCCCCTCATCCCGATGGCCGCGATCCATCAGCGAAAGTAACGCAAGTAGAACGACCACCGCCGCAACAATCGCGGCCTTGCCGATTCCCGCTTCAAAAAATCCCTGCAAATTCTTAAACATAAAAAACCTCCTTGATTTCAGGAGGGGCTGTGCTTCACTCCCCGCGCCGGCATTGTCCGGATCAGGTCATGAGGGTCAGGCATGTGCCTTTCTCAGCAAGAGCTCCCCTGTGATATTTAAAGCTTAACGGTAATATTAAAACTTGTCAATAACAGAAATCATTTAGCCACAACCATTCAATTATCCAACTCCCGGCACAAAAAAACTGCTCCGAATTTAGAGGAGCAGTTTTTTAAATACCGATGTTTCAATCGACTTTTGGCAATTCCGAAAGGCTGCCGCTTAATTCATCATCGCCCGGAATCGTATCCCCCATGGCGTGATCGTTAAATTGTTCATAGGCCGTCATGTCAAAGAAGCCGGTACCCGTCAGGCCAAAGAGAATGGTTTTGGTTTCGCCGGTTTCCTTGCTTCTGAGCGCTTCGTCAATAGCCACACGAATGGCATGCGCACTTTCCGGCGCCGGCAGAATGCCCTCAACCCGCGCAAATTGTTCTGCGGCGGCAAAGACCGAGGTTTGTTCCACCGCAACGGCCTCCATCAGTCCGTCATGATAGAGCTGGGAAAGAATCGGACTCATGCCGTGAAAGCGCAGTCCTCCGGCGTGATTGGCCGACGGAATAAAATCGCATCCCAAAGTGTACATCTTTGCCAGCGGCGTAACCTTGCCGGTATCACAAAAATCATAGGCAAATTTGCCCCGAGTAAAGCTCGGACAGGATGCCGGCTCTACAGCCACAAACCGATAGTCCTTTTCGCCGCGCAGCTTTTCCCCCATAAAAGGCGAGATCAACCCGCCGAGATTAGAGCCGCCGCCGGCACAGCCGATGATCACATCCGGCTCAATGTCGTATTTCCGGCAGGCTGTCTGCGCTTCCAGCCCGATCACTGACTGATGCAGCACCACTTGATTGAGCACCGATCCCAGCACATAGCGATAGCCTTCATAAGTTGTAGCTGTTTCCACTGCTTCGGAAATAGCACAGCCTAAGCTGCCGGTAGTCCCCGGATGCGCTGCGTTAATTCGCCTGCCGATTTCGGTGGTCATCGACGGCGAAGGGGTTACATCTGCGCCATAGATGCGCATCACTTCCCGCCGGAAGGGCTTTTGCTCATAGGACACCTTAACCATATAGACCTTGCAGTCCAGGCCCAGATACGCACAGGACATGGAAAGTGCCGTTCCCCATTGGCCGGCACCGGTTTCGGTGGTCACGCCTTTAAGTCCTTGCTTCTTGGCATAATAGGCCTGCGCGATGGCCGAATTGAGCTTGTGACTGCCGCTGGTGTTGTTGCCTTCAAATTTGTAATAAATCTTTGCCGGTGTGTTAAGCGCCCTTTCAAGATTGTAGGCCCGAACCAACGGCGAAGGGCGGTAGGTTTTATAGTATTCTCTGATGGCATCCGGAATATCAAAATACGCCGTATCGTCGTCAAGTTCCTGAGCCACCAAATCGTCACAGAAAACCGGCGTCAAATCGTCAAAGGTGACCGGCTGTTTGGTTGCCGGATTTAATAACGGCGCCGGTTTGTTTTGCATATCGGCACGGACATTGTACCATTGTTTAGGAATTTCTGATTCTTCGAGATAAATCTTGTAGGGAATATGCTTGCTCATGTTTTTGCCTCCGCTGAATTGAAATACAAGTCGATCGCCATTGCAGCGGATTATAAACAAAAATCCCCGCAACACGATCTCAAAGATCTGATGCAGGGACAGAAAATACATTTTGATTTCTGCGGTGCCACCCGGCTTGACTGCCATTATTTGGCAATCCACTTAGCGCATACGCGGACAAAGCCGAAATATGCCGTCTTTTGTTAACGAAGGGACTTGCTCCGTCTCCCATAATAACAGATTGCCGTTCACAATCTGCGTTCCGGTTGCGCTGGGAAGACCATTCATCCAAAACCGCGCGCGCTGTTTCGCACCAACCAACAGCTCTCTGAATAAGCTTTATTTTGAATTACTTCTCTTCCGTTTCGCTTTAAATTGCTTCTTTTATATCACAGCACACACTTTTTTGTCAAGTTGGAAATCACTATCAAGTCAATCTATCCGCCACGGCAAAACGATGATCCCGCGCTAAAATGCCTCGTAAACAAATCCCGGCGAGCTGAGCATGCTGCCAAACATCGAAAACAGATAGAGCACGACCATCAGGATGAAAAAATAAAGCGTGTAACGCCAGGAAATCGTCCCGAGAATTTTTTTAATTTTGCTGATAATAGGCATTAATTTTCTGATCAATTTGAAACCATCCTTCGTTCCAGGGATGAACGGCGTCCGTCGTGATGTACGGTCGATAATCGTATTTCGACAGCGAAACATACTTCGCGCCGTAAGCGGCCGCCATCGCCTTGACTCTGCGGTTCACCACGTCGCGCTTATCGGCCGTCATCCCGGTATAATCATACCAATAACCGTTGACCGGCAGCACGAGCAGCATCGGCTTGATACCCCTGGCCCTGCAGATTTTTAAAAAGGCTCGCAAATCGTCGTATTCCGAAGTCTTTTCCCAGGTTGCATGGGCGTGAGCCCCGGCCATCTTCGGCGCGAGCCTGGCATACTTGCTTCTCCACATTCTATTGGACATATAAAATGCGTTATTCGATCTTTTTTGGCTGGCTTTGCGCACCTGCTGCCAGACTTTTTTGCGCGCCATAAATTGTTTGAGATCTTTCGACGTCACAACGCCTTTCCGCCTCAGTCCCTGATACATCTGCATCCGGGCTTTCTCCCGCAAGGGCCCGAGCACCTTCTCTACCGTCCGGTTGTGGGTATTGCGGTCTGCCATAAAGGTCATGGCCATTCTCATGGTAATGTAGTCCGTGTCCGTGGCGTAACGCTTGCTGGACAGATACAGCAGACGCTGATAAAGCTTCGGATTTTTCCCAAGATTCACCGCATTACAATTTTTTACAAAGTGGCTCAGTTTCGGATCGTGCGCCAGGAGTTTTTCTGAACGTCTGGCCACATACCGCTTAACATCGACTGGAATTTTCGGGTCTTCCATAAAAGCCATGTATTCTGTTTTGGAAAACCGCAGCGCATAGGCCTTTGATTTTACGCCCTTGCCCGCAAACCATGTCGGCGAAACAAGCAGCACCACTTTCTTGCTCTTAATCTGATCACTGGTCGCCCCGAGCGCCACTGTGTGAAAAAGGGTCTGGTTGAAGGGACCGCCGATCGTCATCAGCCGAACATTCGAATGAGCAAATATATTACGCGGATGATAGGCTGTGTTTTTGCCATGCCGAAACTCGGAAGACCCGAACACGACCATGGTCTTCTTTGTGATATTCATCCGCAGCCCGTTATAAGACAAATCTTTATAGCGATTGTCCCAGGTGCCGAACCGATGATCCTTTGCCTGAAGTCCAGTGCTCACGCAAATGGCGTGCAGCCCCGCGGCAAAGCAGCAAAACAATAGCGTCGCCACACAAAACGCTTTGACTTTTCGCATAGCAAAAGCCTACTGTGTCAAACGCTTTTTAACCTGAGCGATGATTTTGTTCGGCGTGTCCATGTCTTCCCGAGCGACCTCTGATGGCGAGATCACGATGCCGAAGGCCGATTCGATTTCCGTCAGCAGTTCGGCATAATCCAAAGAGTCAAGCAGGTCTTCTTCCGTTAAATTGATGTCCAAATCTTCCCGAACGACTTCGTCGCCGCATAATTCCTCTAAAATCGCCAGAATTTTTTCTTCCATTTTTTCTCCTTCTTTCTTTGTTTTCCAATGATAGCGTCACATTTATTTTTTTGTTGGCCTCATGCCATTCATCCTTCACCCGTTAAAGGTGAAGCAACACGTTCAAACGTCCTGAAAAAATCAAAAATCCAAACATAACCAAATTGAAAGTTACTAACCACGACACCGCTTTAAACCCTTTATCTTTTTTATGACGTTTGTAAAATTTAGATTTCTTCTGGAAGATCTCCGTTGCCGAGAGCAGCACCCCGTGATACAGGCCATAGGCAATGTAATAAGACGTGAGGCCGTGCCAGCAGCCCATGATGCCCATGTTAATAATAAACGCCACCGATGCCCGTGTCAGCTTGTTTTTAAATCGCTTCTTGCGAATCATGTTCATCGTGATGCGCGAAAACACAAAATCTCGGAACCAATGGGACAAGGTGATATGCCAGCGATCCCAAAATTCTTTGATATCCACACTCACAAAGGGCTTGTTGAAGTTGTCCGGTGTCTTGATACCGAACAGATAACTCGCCCCCACGGCCATGTCGCTATACCCAGCAAAATCAAAAAACAGGTAAAAACCATAGGTATACATATAAATCAGGCCGCCGCGCAGGGAATGCCCCATGCCAAACCAGATCATTAACTGATAAAAGCCGGTGGCAATGGCCTTTTTATAAACCAGGCCCCGCAGGATCCTAAACAATCCAGTTCCAACCAGATCGAGATATTCCGCCTTGGGCATCACCTGATGAAGATCGTCATTAAAACGACGGCTGCGATCAATGGGGCCAGAGCTCAGTGCCGGAAAGAAAAGCAGTAAATACGCATATTCAAAAGCGTCGACGCTTTCGATCAGACCGTCATAAATTTCAATGACGATCTGGGCTGATTTGAACGTCATGTAGGAAATCCCCATGAACCGCAGGATATCATGCGGGTCGTGAGCGGCAATGAACACCTTGTTCAGTGCCAGGGGCAAAATCGCTAAGCCCAAGAACAGATAATAAAATTTGGCATTGCGCCCCTTCGTTTTGTGCACCTTCAAATAAATCTGAATCAGCACGAAAGTATAAATCAGAAAGCCGATGAGGTAGGCCAGCGCCTTGAAATTGTTCCCCATGGCCATCCACACGAAAAACAATGTGACCGCCGCACCGTAATATTTGATGGGCTGCTCATGGGCGCCCAGCCAAATCGCCGGAAGCGTCAGCACCACGAGCCAAATAAAAAATAAATTATCGCTGAATAATTGCACGCTGCTAACCTCTCGCCATATCAGAGGCTTTGCGCCAGCTGCTTTTTGTCAATCTTGCCGTTTTGGCTCAGCGGGAAATGGTCGACAAAAATCACCTGCTTGGGCACCATATAATTCGGTACGATCTGTTTGAGGCCCGCACGCACCCATTTGCGTCCGGCGTAGCCGTCGGTAAGCGTCCAACCGCCCGGCGCCTTTTCAAAAGCGGCGCACTCCTGTTCCGGATGCGCTACGGCTTCGCGAATTACAAAAGCCGCCAAATGTTTGATTTGATCGCCGCTTCGATTGGGTACCACAGCCGCTTTAGCCACGCCGTCAAGCTTAGTCAGATTGCTTTCAATATCGCCGAGCTCGATGCGATAGCCGTGCCATTTAATCTGCTGATCAATGCGCCCTTCATAATAAAGCAAGCCGTCCGGCCCGTAATACCCCACATCGCCGGTGCGATATCCCCGCACCGGCCGGCCGTTCAGGGTAGTGGTGAAAAATGCGGCAGCGGTCTTTTCGGGATTCTTATAATATCCCGGACTGACCGTGTCCCCAACAATGGTCATCTCCCCCTTGTCGCCGGGTGCCGCGAGGCTGCCATCCTCGGCGACAATGCGTACCGCCAAATCCGGCTTGGGGACTCCGATGGGCAAAGCGCCTTCCGCGTTTGTCATATCCTTGGTGACGAGTACCGCCGTCACGCAGACCGTCGTTTCCGTTGGGCCATAGGTATTAAACACCTGCGCCGCAGGAAACCGCGTAAGCAGTTTGGCCGCCGTAGCCTTGTGCAGGGTTTCGCCGCAGAACAAAAACAAATCAATGCTTGGAAAGTGTGCGCTGTCAAAATCAGCTTCGCTTAGACAAACATCCGCAAAAGAAGGGGTCGACACCCATGTGTTGATCTGCCCCGTCTGAATATAAGTCAGCATTTCCGGTACATCCTGCTGCAATGCCTTGTCCACGCACCACAGCGTTCCCCCGGTCACCAGCGAGCGGTATAAATCCATCACCGACAAATCGAAAGAAAACGGCGCCTGATTGAGATAAACCTGGGGGGCAGCCGTCGCATCACCGCCAATGCCGATAATCCAGTCCAGATAACGGCCAAGATTGTCTCCTGTGATCATGACCCCTTTGGGTTTGCCCGTGCTTCCAGAGGTGAAAATAATGTAATGATTCGCCGACGGATCGTAATGATTCCGATAGGCGGCCGCCGATTGCTCCGCCAGCACCGCTTTGATGGCGGCTGGCGTCATCACCCGGCTGTTTGTCGAAACACCTGCATGCAACGTTTCCGTCGTCAGTACCACCGGATTGGCCACCATTTGAATGATTTCACTCACCCGCTCGAGCGGCATGTTGGTATCCACGGGACAATAAGCCCGGCCGGAGCGGGCACATGCTAAAAAACACACCAGCATCAGCGGATCCTTGTGCCCGTAGACCACCACCGGGTCCCGATTGTCCCCCAAAACACCGTCGAGCCAATGAGCCAATTTCCCGACATCGCGCCACATCTCATCGTAACACATACTGCCCGACCGGGATGAAAAACACAACCGATCGCCATGGACCTGTACCATCGCCTCGATTTGCTTGATCACATTCATTGTCTTTTGCCTTTCGTTATCCTGAATGACCGAGCATGCCTGTGCTCTGATCTCTTCAATTTTTTCTTGTTGTTTTATCGGAGTCTATCTTATATCCGCTGTTATGGTGTGTCAATAAGATAATACAATTATTTAATATTTACTAAAATATGTTTTAATATTAATGCATTATTCTAAACCGCATTTTTGCACTGCTCTTTCTATCTTTATCTATGCGATTATTTTTAGATTTTTCAAGGATTACACCGTTTTCATTTTTCCCGATCCGACTGCTTTTTCGCATCCGATTTCTCCGCTCGTTATCGACAGCGTCGTCAACCCTTTTAAAAATCACTAAAGAATTTTACGCTTTCTAACTTTTACAACATTGCTGCCGTTTGTTTCCCGTGTTCTTTGCCGATGCCGCCATCAGCAGGGCCAACCATTTTGTGCCACGGTTCCATCTCGCCCAGAACGCAAAATCTAAAATGCCCGGGCCTTCACTCTGCGATGAAGGCCCGGGCATTTTCCGGTTGCATTTTTATGGTGCTTTCACGGCTCGTCTTCCCGCCGCCGCAGTGATCGCGAGAAGTCTTGACGCGTCAATGATAAAACAAATCAAAATGATACGGATGACTGCAATCACGGGAACCCTCTTTTGTATGCTGTCAAGCTAAATTTTCGTATGCTTAAAACACCGCAATCTGAAGCTTTTGCAATCAATATACCGTTTAGCATTTTACTAATTCGCAATTTTCCAGGTAATGGCCTTATTTTTCATGCCTATCAAAATTTTATACAAGCCGCCTTGTTTCATAAGCCCTTTATAAGTTCCTCGTTGTTCTATCCTTCCATTGTTTAAATTTTCTCATCCATTTGTTACTTTCACAAACTATATGCAATCAGCACTTTTCACTTTAGCCTTATCCTTAAAAAAATTTATAATCAAATCTTCATTCCCTCTAACGCAGATTTTTTTATGACCTTTCTCTGACATGAGATAAGCTGTGTTACAAGTTTTAAATAACAACTCCAAATCATGTGTAATCAGAATAACCGGAACAGCCTGCGTCTTTTCCTTTATAGCAGAAGAAACCAACGCCATTCTTTGATAATCTAACCCTGCAGTTGGTTCGTCCAAAATGACAAGTTTTGAATCTTTTAATAATGCAATCAAAAGTGCAAGTCTCTGTTTTTCTCCTCCGGACAATTCATGTGGGTTCATCATTCGCTTGTCCCACAATTCCAAGTCTATTAGATATTCCTTTATCTTCTCCAAATATGCTTTGTCCGATTCCTTTTTTAAGGGAATTAACTCTCTTTCAACGGTTTCATAAAAAAACATATTTCCGCAATTCTGCAAACTTGCGCCAGTATTTTTCAATCTGTTTTTTTGAGATGTTCCATAGGATACTTTGCCGCTTTTCATCGGCAAAAGACCGATAAGTTCTTTTGCCATCGTCGTTTTACCAATCCCATTTTCCCCGATCACCGCCATACACTCTCCCCGGTTTAAGGAGAAATTTACATGATCTCTCAGCTGATAGTCCTTATTCTTAATGAGTAACCCATCCACTTTAATGAGTATATCTCCACCGACTTTTGGTGCTGCGCTCCTTAAATTTGTATAATCAAAGCACCTAAGCATATTTTCTTTACGAACACCTTCATTTAAATCTTTTGGTAAAAAAATTTTTTCAAGATGGCCGTTTTTAAGAAGAATTAAACGATCTATCATATGCTTCAAATAAGATAATCTGTGCTCTGCAATAATGATCGTTTTCCCTTGATCTTTAAGTTTTTTCAAAACATCTTTTAGTTCTTCGATGGATGCAAAATCCAGATTCGCAGTTGGCTCATCTAAAATAACAATATCGCTGTCATAGACCAAGGTAGAAGCGATGGCAACTTTTTGTTTTTGCCCTCCTGAAAGGCCTCTTATTTTTCTTCCTTTAAGATCCGATATCCCGAGTTGCTGCATCGCATATTCCACTCGTTTTAGTAAGAGGGCGCGTCTCATTCCCGTATTTTCCCCAACCAGAGCAATTTCATTTTCAACTTCATTAACAAGGAACTGCTCGTCAGGATTTTGAAAAACATTGCCGACATATTTGGCAAGCTCTCCGGTCTTATATTCGTTGATGGATTTGCCTAATATCTTTATTTCTCCTGCCAAATTACCATCATATAATTCCGGAATCAGACCATTGAGTAATCTCATTAGGGTTGTTTTCCCAGAGCCGGATAATCCCGTTATAACTACCACTTCACCTTTTTCTACTGTAAAATCAATACTTTCTAATACCGTTTTGTCAGCATAAGAAAATTTATTGATATTTATTTCTGCAGCTTTTCCCATATCGCTATCCCTATAAATCCTACGCCGACGATCATCGCTGCATAATCGCACCATGTCAATGATAAATCTGCATAGGAAGTTTTTTTACAATCAAACTCAATCCCTTTTGTGATCAATGCACAAGTCAAAACATTGCCTGTTTCAAACGCTTTATAAATCATAGGCACTAAATACATTTCAATGCTATGTATTGGTTGCAGTATATTGAACGAAATATTTCTAACTTTTAATCCCTCTTTGATTTCATTCAAATAGCGTTTATATTCCGGTATAAAACGAATAAAAATGGAAACGCCAACGCATAAATTATTGGGTAATTTAGTCTTTCTTAGTGATGCAATAATTTCTGAAATGTTAAAGTTCGTCGCGATCCCCGCCAAACTCCAAAGTGGAAATAGTTTAATTACAATAAGTCCCATCGTATAAATGGAACCCAACCACCCATCTATTATAAAAATCTTTGATAAAATCTTTATTCCGGTGAACAAGAAAATATATACCAAGACAAAAGAAAATGCTTTTTTTGGATTTACCAAAAAAAGCAGAAAAAAGCTAAAAAGAAGCATGCCCCAATATACAAGCATTTCGCTAAAAAGCAAAACGCTTGTATACATAATCATGAGAATGCCAATGGTCAATGGCTTTAATATCAGACGCTTCTCGAAGCTCATTAGGACAAAATATCCTTTTTCTTGCTGGTTTTATCAAAGAATTTTTTATTGACGTATTTCCCAAACAGCGTTCCAAGAATGGCCGCAATCATTTCTACAGACAATATAATGGCCATATTCTTCGGGCTGAAAAAGGTATCTTTTACCATTTGAGCTTTTTCCATTGTGAATAAATTCGGAAACGTCTTTACTAATCCTTCTACCCCTAAGAAAAGGATAAAGAAAAATCCGTGCAGAGCATAAATAACCTGCGATACAACATACGAAATACTAATTCTGCCATCATTGATATAATTGTTTCTATTGCCTATGCAAAGCTCTCCAAGCAAACCGGCTACAACCATAATAGGCAACATTGGAATAAAACCCATAATAGAATAAATGATGCCTGCTAATAAATAATAAATAAATATTGCTCCTCTTTTAGGAATTTTATGGCACATAACAAAATAAACAGGAGCGCATAACAAACTTCCTATTGAAACATGTACGAAAACCCCATAAGTTCCAAATAGTTGTGTTATCATTCCCGACGCCATACTGATCACAAAGCCTACAACTCCGAGCAAGCTGACGATAATCACATCTTTTAATTTTAATTTCATTTATTTTTCCTCCCTTGACATTCATTGAGATATAGTAAAATCATTTTTTTTACGATATCTTTGTTCTTCTGAAATGATTCTTTGCCTCCTAAAGGTTCGAATGAAGCATATCCGATCAATAAAGAATGGGTGAAGAATATTAAAAAACGATCTTCTAATATATCCTTTGAGATGCCTGAATCTCTAAATGCTCTATGAAGAATATCAATATATTTAATATTGAGTTTTTTATATATTCTCAACAGCTTCTGATCTCTCGCAATCCCCTCCAACAGAATTGCAAACAATTCTTTGTAGTCATTATCATCAAAAATTTTAGCCATCATAAAATCAACAAAAGTATCTAAATCATGTCTTTCTCCTGCCTTCAAAAAATTTCTCTCTTCACCATAATCAAGCCCCTGAGACATCGTGTCATAGAAAATCTCATAGACATTTTTATAATAGTGATAAACACCTCCAACCGACATGCCTGAACATACAATGACATCATCCATCGTTGTATTGAAAAAGCCTTTTTTTAAAATGATTTCTTTTGCAGCATGTTGAATCTGGCTTTTTCTTACATCCTTTGATAATCGCTTACTTGACAAAATTCCCTCCTCTTTTATCGAGGAAATCCTCGACAAAAATATGTTAGCATCTTCTAACTATTCTGTCAAGAGTCATTTTGATGCGTTATTTACTATTTCTTTTGTTTAAACCATATCGCTGAATTGAATGAAGCAACTGTTAAACAACATAAAAAAGGGATTTCGGCAAATCGTCCAAACCTGGACGATTCTTCGGAATCCCTTGATTCAAAATCTTTCTATCCTTATTTATTCCCTCTCCTTGATAGAAGGGCGACCGTCTCTATATGGCACGACTGCTCTATCTTGATGTTTCCTTATTGACCAGTTACCGTGAACTGGCAAAAACCTGCGACCTTTGTTATCGGGAACAGGTCAAGGGCATTTTTCGGTTCGCGGAATCTTGTCAAAATCCCCCTTTGACCGTTTGCGGGAACAAGTCGAAACCTGCTCTCTTACCTATAAATATGCGTTTTCACATATCTGCCCATCGTCTCAACCTGCGGTATCAGGGAACTGGTCTTATAACTTTACCCGGTGCCATCGTCTCACCCCGGTCTTATCATGGCGCTGTACTGTGTTTTGGTCTGAACAGACCGTCCATTTCCACACCCTCATGTTCGAGAAGCCATATCTTCTTGTCGATTCCACCGGCATAGCCTGTCAGGCTTCCGTTTGTTCCGACTACCCTGTGACAGGGAATGATTAAAGAAATGGAATTATGTCCGACTGCTCCGCCAACTGCCTGCGCCGACATCCGTTTCAGTCCGCGCTGCTTTGCGATCTCTTCCGAAATTTCCCCGTATGTCATAGTACGTCCATAAGGAATCGTCAGCATGATCTCCCACACGGCTTTGCGGAAATCCGAGCAGAACATGTGAAGCTGCGGCGTAAAATCCGGTGCCCTTCCGCTAAAGTAGATATCCAGCCATCTCTTTGTTTCTGCGAATATCGGAAGGCCTTTTTCTTCGTGCTCTTTTCCGAACGTGTCGGCAAAGTATTTCTGCCCATCAAACCAGAGGCCGGTCAGAGCCTCGCCGTCGCTGCCAAGCGTGACACCGCCAAGCGGTGATTCATAATGATTTGTGTACTGCATCTTCATTTCTTCCAGTTCTTTTTCTTCGGAGCAGGATCGGTAAGTTCAGGGATCGCTCCACCTGCCACTGCCCAGAAATACAGACTTGCCACGCTGCAATAGGGTGACAGCCGCCTCCTGTATTTTTCAAACTGATCCTTCGTTATCTTCCTGTGACGATAGACCATGCGCATACCCCGGAGGATTGCAAGATCACCGTAGCTTAAAATATTTGATCTTTGCATGCAAAACAGCAAGATCATCTCTGCTGTCCAGATGCCAATACCTTTGAGAGAGGATAATGCTGTGATGGCTTCTTCATCCAACATTTGCTCTACCTTGTCAATATCGAACTCACCGCTTTTAACTTTGCGAGCAAAATCCAGAATATAATCCGTCTTGACAAAGGTCGTTCCGAAGCTTTGGATCTTGTCTCTGCCTGCGTTTATCAGCGCATCGGCGGTGATCTCTCCAAGCCCATCGTTCATTCGCCGCCATAAGGTCTGTTGTGCATTGGTGGAGATCTGCTGTCCGATGATATGGTGAATAACGGAAGAGAAAAGGTCAATGTCGACCGGACGATAAATATGTCCGACGCGATCTATGATCTCACCGAGCTTTTTATCCTTGCTTTTCAGATATTCTGTTTCCGTGTCGTCATATTCAAAATACAATTTTCATTCTCCTATCGTGATTCTCTCCAGATCGTCCGGGATATAAAGATTCCCGTGATAATACTGCCTTCCTTCCGTAATGTATAGCTCTTTCCTCTTTTCGATACGCCTGTCCTCGGTATGATAAAGAATCAGATTCTTGATGTTCAGCTTTTCAGCCAGCTCACAGGCATCCTTTACAGTTGAATGGTGCTTCTCATAAGGATTCCAGATGCCGGCATCCTCTGCCAAACAGAACGCTTCATGCAAGAGCCAGTCACTATTCTCCGCATACTTATATGAGCTTTTCTCACACGGTTCATCTCCGCAGCAGGTCAGCTTCTCTCCGTTAGACAGCTTCATGCAAAATCCGAACTGCTTTGCTTTCGTTGAGCCGATATCAAAAAACGTAATATCGTTTCCGTTAATATTTCTTGTTTCACCGTCATGAACTTCGATCAAGTGCAGGCGTTCATCGATGAACCGTGTTTCTTTTTTCTGAAGAAGCCTGTTCGCCGCTGACCTCAAAATACCAGTGACTTCGTCGTGAGCGTAGATATTAGCCTCTCCCTCATAATCACCCTGATTCATATACTGGCAGATCATCCTTATCATCCAGATGATCCCCATGATATGATCGACGTGCTTATGCGTGACGAACATCTCGCGCATATCCATCCAATCGAATCCGGCATGTTTAAGCTGCGAAAGAACGGTATTGCCGCCTCCGCCGTCGACCATGAAATATTGATTGTTTTCACCGATAACAAAGCAGGTATTATAATACTCCGTCACAAGAGCATTACCTGTTCCAAGCATTGTCAATTCCATTTTCTTCATCCTATAAATCCTGGTTTATCTCCCCAATCTTCTTAATCACTTTTTGCAGGCACCCCGCCGACGACCGCATGCTTATAGGGCCTTCTCACTTAGAACGTTTGAATATTATTTTATACTCGTTCCAAGCTGTCTTGCTTCTTCCACATTTTGCTTTTCAATGCCGAACACATATCCAAGATCACGGCAGCCTACAACTTGACTCCGTGCCGCATACCACATCCGTTCGGCCTGTGCACCGCCACCCCTGCATATCATGAACAGTGCCGTAAATTTCCTGCCCAGATAATCCACGCCGGCATGTCTTGTAATCGTCTGAAAACGATCGATTGCCAACTTAAGCTCACCCGTGATTCCCCACCAATACATAGGAGACACAAATACCAGGACATCTGCCTCCATAATCTTTGGATAAATTTTATTCATATCGTCTTTCTGTACGCGGATATGCTCCGAATTCTTTAGAATTATCATACATCGCATGCAACCGAGACATCTTTTTATATTCATATGAGCCACCTAAAATTCTGTCACAACATTTCCAACTGACTCGGCACCTTTTGTAAATGCCTGCACCACTGCAGATGGATTTGCCTTTAGACTGTTAGATCCATTAAGAGTAAGTAACTATTTCATAATCATAAGCCTCTTAACAACAGGCTTTGAATAAGCCTTTGATTTCAATACTTTGTTTACTTGACGGATGCTACCTTTGACATCAATACCACGCTCTTCACATGAGACAATGCTTTTGACGTCAACAGTTTCGCATTCTCCAGCTTTAGAATTGTCGACGAAAAACCGCTTTGAAGGAAGTTGTCCATGAGTGTTTTCAACCCTTCAAACTGAAATTTAATTATTTCTTTTTCTTCGGTTTTGGTGCAGGCAGCTCATCATACATTGCATTGAATAAACCAGTTAAAAACGCTTTGTTATCGACATCATCTACCAACAGCATTTCCTTTGATCCATCATACGGTAATTCATATTTTGCATTTGGCATATACTCTATCGCAGATTTAACAGGCTTCACCAAAAATCTATCATCATAAATTCCGCCAACAATTTTTCCATGATAATAAATTATATATTCACCCATCATTACTTTATATGCTATTTCTTCCAAATCGGATAGTTGTTCTAATATAAATTCTAAATATTTTTTACTTGAAGCCATACCTTACACATCCATTCCCATAAGAATGACCCCATTCTCCTCTTTAAATCCATACTTCTCGTAGAACTTGGGAAGAACGCCTTCTCCTGCGGTGATCAAATGGATCCCCGCCACCCCCTGTGCCTTCACATCCGCAATACACTGTTTTAAAAGAATCGCAGCAATGCCGCGCTTCTGATAATCAGGATGCACTGCCAGATCATTGATTTCAAAGGTTCTTCCGTAATGAAAAAGCATACTTATTCCGAGTATGAAGCCGACCACTTCTCCGTCAACCTCATATTCCAGTCCATAAGATGTTTTCTGCTCCATCAGTTCCCGAACATGGATTTTGGCGTCGTCGATTTTCCACGGGTCATTCCATGGTTCGCCGGAAAAGGCATTTGCATAGATTTCTGCATAGCAATGCAGATGGCTGATATCTAACGGTTTTATTTTATCATTCACGGCTTGACCTCCTTAATCGCCTACAGAAACCTCTTTGCCGTCCTTATGTCGGCATCCTGAAAGTGATTGCCCTCGTTTCATTCGAAAATATGGTTTTTGCCGGAAAACAATCCATCCTGCCTGATCATACAGTCACCGACCGTTTTCATTACAGAGCTTCTTGTTTTCAGTCCTTTCCTGCCAAGGCTCAGATAGATATTATCCGTCATAATCTCCCTGCCTTCCGCATATGCAAGCCACCCCGGAAACCATACTGACGGCGACGCTGCCACACAAGCGGAGAAAAGATCGGTCTGGTAGACCGCCCAGAGCGCAAACAGCCCCGCCAGAGAATACCCGCCGATGATATCGTATTTGCCCTGTCAACGAAATAATGTTCTCTAATTTCCGGCAGCAACTTGTCGGCAAGAAAGGTCGGCGTATCCTTTGCACCTTCTCCAAACGATTCATTGCCAAAGACAGCGCCGGTTTTCCATGGGGACAGATCCTTATTCCAATCGTCAACCTGAACCGCAACCAAAAGAGGCTTTATGCCTTTACGTCCGGCATTTATCCGTCTATATTCTTTCTGTATAAATTCCGCATCATGATCATCGACCATCCGTATCAGACAGACATCCGCAGTGCGTTCTCCATATATAATTATTTTCATATTTTCAATCCTCCCGCTTCACACAGGTCAGCTCCACATTGTAGCCCAGAGCCTCCATCAGACTGATGAAGGTTTTATTGACCACGTTATCGCTTTTTTTATTAGTCTGTTCACATCTGCCGGAGCGATGTGTATCTCTTCGGAAAGTTTCAGCTGAGCAACCTCCTTTTCAATGCATCTGATCTTTACATCCAGCTCTACATTATTTCGGGGCATTCTTTAACCTCGCCTTCCTACTGCAAATTATAGAAATCGTATAATTTATTATATATTATGATTATGAATATTTCTACCCTTGAATCAGAAGAACTCCCCGCCGGAGCGAGGTGTATCTGTTGCTTATGCGTCAACATCGATTCCCGGTCCGGATTTAAATTTTACTGTCATTTTCTCATCGAAAATCGTTATCTTCTCGATCAGCCGCCTGACCAGAACTTCAGAGTATTCAGTTATAGCCCCTGTTTGCTCTTCCAGAAACGAAACCATGCCATCCTGCAATCACTGCTTTGCACAGATTGTGATCTGCGCTGAATGCGGCAAGCTTTACCGGAGAGTTCACTGGAACAACCACGGCTGCAAATCCATTGTCTGGCGCTGCATCAGCCGATTGGAGCCAAACGCCCCGACATAAACTACGCTAACCGGACGATGAATGAAGCTGTACTTGAGGACGCCACTGACAAAGCCTTAAACCGGATTCTGCGAGGCAGGAAAGAATTTCTGGTG
>NZ_GL622359.1:894445-901821 GCF_000185505.1 Pseudoramibacter alactolyticus ATCC 23263
GAACATAGAAATACCCCCAAGTAGGTTTTATATTTCGGTGTCCTACTTGGGGGGAGCATATCATAATACATCTTTGTGTGCTTATAGTTATTGCGCATACCGCTTCCCAATTCGTCAGCAGATCTTATCTACCTGAACACCTTCACAAGCGACAGATTTTTTGCGAACGGCTTAAATATTTTCATTCTCCCGTGTCCATGTGCATGATTGGCATTCTTGGTCGTAATCTTGTCCCATTTAATGACAAGCTTGAAGGTGTCGGCAAGCATAATCTGTAAATGGAAACGCTCGTAGTTAAATCGTTTGCCCGCAATGAGAACAAGCATGAATTCGAATGTATCCCAAAATGTTATAGCATTCAACTATTTATCTGTATTCAATCATTTATCATAGAACCTAACAACCTGACTCATAAGCTCCGACAAAGTGTCTTTCCTCTGTTTTTTAACTTTCGTTTCTACCATCTTTTATCACGATCGCTTTCTCTGAGATAAGACTTTCCGAATTCGATTCGATAAACCAACATTAATTAGTCACTTTCCATACAGCAGCCTTACTTTTCATTTCGATCAATGTTTTATATAAACCATCCTGATTTTTCAATTCCTCATGGGTGCCCATCTGCTCAATCTGTCCATGGTTCAGAACAATGATCTGGTCTGCGTTCTGGATGGTTGAAAGTTGATGAGCGATCATAATAATCGTTTTTCCTCCTGTGAGCTTTTCAATAGCCAACCTCAGTTTATCCTCATTCTCGGGATCAACATTTGCTGTCGCCTCATCAAAAAGAATGATTGGAGCATCCTTCAGCATGGCTCTGGCAATAGAAATTCTCTGCTTTTCTCCACCGGAAAGACTTGCTCCGCCTTCACCGATCATGGTGTTATATCCGTCCGGAAGGCTTACAATGAAGTCATGGCACATAGCACTCTTAGCCGCTTCAACCACCTTATCATGAGAAGCGTCCGGCATGCCGAATTTGATATTATTTTCTATGGTATCTTCAAAGAGATACACATGCTGGAATACCATTGAGATATTATTCATTAGTTCGGGGAGCGTGTATTCTTTAATGTCCCAGCCTCCAACCAAAACTTGTCCAGAGTTTGTATCCCAAAACCTAGCGATTAAATTACAGAAAGTCGTTTTCCCGCTGCCTGAAGGTCCTACAATGGCTGTCATTGTGTTTTCCTTCATCTCACAGCTAATGTTTTTTAAAACAGGCTTTTGATTATATGAGAAGTTCACGTGTTGAAAGCTGATATCATGTTTCTCCGGTGTCCGGTTTACAGTTCCTTCAGTGATCTCCGGAATCTGTTCAAAATAGTGCAGGCTGTCAATGGCATTTTCGGTGATTCTCAGCATGGCCATGGAACTTCCCGCCGCCTTAATGCCTTCAAAGATAACAAAGCTCGCGATCATGGACATGATGGTGTTGGCCAGGGACATTTCTCCGCCAAGATAGTATTTCGCTGCAGTAACGATGATTGCGCTGATTGCCGTTCCTATGGCAATACGTTGCAGGGCTATATAGGGCGTTATCATCTTTTCAAGCTGTGTATTTATTGTACAGTTTTCTTCAAAGGTGTTTTGGAGTGTTTTATTATTTTTCCCACCCAAATTGTAGGATTTGATCACCTGCATTCCCTGTGCCGTTTCAAGAACCTGTTTTGTCAAATGCATCTGCGTCTTTTCAATTTCTCCGGCATTTTTTCTTGATCGTTTCTCCATAAAGTAGGTGACAGCAAAAAACAGGATTATTCCAAGGGTCGCTATTAAACCAATCACTACATGAACATAAAATAAACCAAGCGTAAAGACAAAGGTATTCAGCAGTCCTCCCAGGACAAGCACCAGCAGCATAGGCACCTGCATTTCAATCTGGCTCAGTGTCGTCGTGCTCATGGTTGTGATCTTGCCAAGACTGAATTCGTTGAAAAAACCCATAGGCACCTTCTTCAGCTTGTTCCCGATATGAATCCTCTGATCTGCCGCCATAAAATACCCCGCATGCGTTTGCTCTAATTGCGACATGTATTGCATCACAATTTTCCCGATTAAGCTGATGATCAGGATTGCGGAAACAATGTAAACATCTTTCACCGAAAGCCCCCTGCCAAAGACTTTAAGCAGCATGTAATAGACAGCACCCATCTGCATGGCATTACATACGGCACATAGAAAACCAGTCAGAATAGAGTTTCTTATATTTGTCTGCTCTTTACCGGCAAAATTCCATATCTTTTTGAATACTGTAATCATCTGACCGCCTCCTTTACTGCCGCATTCCACAAAGACTGGTAGGCCTTTGATTTTTCTAAGAGTTCCTTGTGGCTTCCGCTGTTTTCAATCCTGCCTTTATCTACCACAAATATCTTATCCGCATTCACGATTGTCCTCAGTCTGTGAGCAATCAATATCAATGTTTTCCCTTTTACCAGACTGCTGATTGCTTCCTGCACGATGCTCTCATTTTCCGTATCCATATAGGATGTTGCCTCATCCAGAATGACAATCGGGGCATTCTTTAACATGGCCCTGGCGATGGCAATTCTTTGTCGTTCACCGCCGGATAGATGTCCGCCGCCTTCACCGGCGATAGTGTCATATCCGGCAGGCAGATTGCAGATAAAATCATGACAGCCTGATTGCTTTGCGATTTCCTCAACCTCAACATCGCTTGCCGACGGCTTTCCAATTCTGATGTTTTCGCGTATTGACAGAGCAAAAAGATAGTTATCCTGAGAAACATAAGAAATTATATCCGCAAGTTGTTCCAGCGGAAACTCTTTGATATTTCTCCCTCCGATTTTCACTTCTCCTGATTCAGGATTCCAGAAACCTGCAATCAGCTTCGTAATGGTTGACTTTCCGCTCCCGGATTCTCCGGCAAATGCAGAAACCTGATTTTCTTCGATGAATAAACTGACGTTATCCAAAACCTTTTTATCTTTAACATACGAGAAATTCACGTCTGTTAATTCGATGCGATTATCCTGTAGTTCGACAGGCGAATTGCCATGTTCGAGATCGGGAGAATCCAAAATCAGTCCTATTTCTTTTGTAATCGTACCGATTCTTGCCAAATCATCCATGTAGTTTGTAGCCGTGAGGATGTTCTCAATCGTTCCAAAAGAAAGAATGATGATCGTAATAAAGGATGTAATCGGCAGAGTTCCATTCATGTTGAAGCAAATACCGAGCGGTAATATTGTCAGCAGAGACATCGGGGATATTTTTCGATAAGCAGAAACCCCCAGCATTGTCTCTTTCATCCAGCCATAGTAGAAAGCAGCGTTGTCATAGACTGCATCACTGTACTTTTTATAGGAAGCGTCACTTTGGTTAAAGGTTTTTATCACTTCAATTCCATTGATATATTCTACAACCGCATTGTTCATCCCCTGATTGATTTCTACGGACTTCTGATAGTTTTTCCCGTAAGTGGCCATCACCGACTTCATACAGAACATTCCAATGAGAAGGGGAATCAGGGAAACTAACGCCAGCCGCCAGTCCAGGATCAGCATGTAAACAAATAAAACAATCGGTCCCAGGATATTTGCGGTCATCTCAGGGATAATGTGGGCCATCGTTGTTTCCATGGAATCCACTTGATCCACGATGATGTTTTTGAGCTTCCCGGACGGGATATTCATGATATTGCCCAGTGGCATATGGAACAGTTTAGCGGAAAGCTCTTCCCGGATTTCTTTCAGCGATTGGAAGGTCGCTTTATGGGAAACGGAAGTGGAGAAGACTGCAAAAACTTCCTTCAGGCTTAAGCAAGCCAGAAGTGCTATGCCTCTATATAAGTAAAACGAACCGTCTCTCTCATTGCCAATCAGGGCAACAATGATGTCGGCGAGCAGGAGATATGCAAATAAACCGGCTGTTACGCCCAAAATTGCCAGTAAAACAGCAAGCATATACTGATTTTTATTTTTTTGAATATACCTTTTGATTAATTCCATTGATTTCCCTCCCCATACAGCTTATTGAATTTAGCCTTCATTGCCTCTAAAGAAATGGGATACATTTGGGCTCTTTGATGATCAATTTCTATGATCGTATCGCAGCAGTTTAAAAGCATCTCGTAATCATGCGTAATCATGATTACAAGGACGCCTTGCTGCCTTAATTCGTCGATTATTCCTGAAAGAGCCTTCATGTTTGCGTAATCCAATCCCGACGTCGGCTCATCCAAAATACATACTTTTCTTTTTGATAACAGGCTTGACGCAAGACAAAGCCTTTGCTTCTCTCCGCCGGACAACACCTGTGGGTGCATAGCCCTATGCTCATACAGTCTCAGTTTTTTCAAGGCCTCATCGACTTCAGCATTGCTCACATTGCAGAAGAATCCAGCTTCTCTGGAAACAGTCTCGCAGAAGATTTGTCTTGTCACATCCTGCATAACATAGGAGCAGTTAGACATCTTCAGTTTTTGGCCATTCACGCAGATGTCCCCCTTGGTCTTAAGAAGTCCCAGCATGCCTTCAATCAACGTTGACTTTCCGCTTCCGTTCCTGCCGATAACTCCGATAACGCCTGCCATTCTGCTAAAATCATCCATGCGGATTTGAAACTGTTTGTTCCGGCAGCTAAGAAAGGATTTTGTGAAAATGGGAGTAGAGGATCTCCGATCTTCTTTATTCCTACTCTTAAAATCAAAGGATCGAATCCCCATCTCGTGTAATTCTTCCGGCTGCAAATCGAGAAATTCGCTTTTTGAGAATATCCCCTCTATTTTCCCGTTTCGGATCAGCACATATCTGTCAACCAGACTTTTGAGCCAATACATGCGGTGTTCACTCAGAATAATTGTTTTTCCACGATCCTTTAGCTGCACAAGCAATCGTTCCAGGTTTCCCACTTCCGCAACATCCAGGTTTGAGGTAGGCTCATCCAGCAAAAGGATTTGAGGATCCATAGCGAGAATGGAAGCGAGCGCAATCTTTTGGCGTTCACCGCCGGATAATTTGAAAATATTCCGATTAATTAGGGGGCCAAGCTCCATCTGTTCGATAATTCTGTCAATTCTTGCCGATATGTCTGCCTTATCCAAACCAAGGTTCTCACATCCAAAGATTAATTCTGCGCTTGTGTCCAGATTAAAAAACTGGGATTTCGGATTTTGAAACAGCGTTCCGATAGATCTGGAAATCTCCCCGGGGTCCTTCTCTAATAAATTTTCGTTATGAAAAAAATCTCTCCCGAAACCTCTGCTTCATAGTAATTTTTGGCAAGTCCGTTGATTGCTCTGATCAGACTCGTCTTCCCGCAGCCACTGGCTCCAATCAAAGCGACACATTCACCGCCTTTAACCGATAGATTGATATGTTGAATAGGCGGCTCTTTTTTGCTTTCATATTGTACCGATACGTTTTCTACGCGAAGCAAAGATTCCATAGAACAACCACCTTCTTCCAGCATAAAAGGATCAGAAACAAGATAATCAATACCCCGTCTATGAATTTAAATTCTGATTCCAATAGATAGGTCCGCTTATTTTTAGAATCAAATCCCCGGCAAATCGCCGCACTTGCCAGCTCATCCGTGGCGCGGGAACAGCTCATCAGTACAGGCACAACCAAATATTCCATCGCAGAGAACGGATGTCTAAAAAATACTTTTTGGTCAGTCCTTTTATCTTCAGCGCAGTCATGACATTACCGACAGTTTCCTGCACGGATGGAATGAACCGCATCATCACCACAAAAGGAATCTGGAAAGAAGCTGGAACTTTGAAGTGATGGAAACAAGCCATGAACTCCAAGCTGTTTGTCTCTTTAGAGAGAATATAGAAGCCCATGAGCGTTGGCAAAAATATTTTCCCGAATTTTGCCACAATAAACAAAATACCCGGCAGCCTAAAGGTGATAACCGCATAGTCGAGGATGGTAAAAACAAGGCTGACCAACAGAAATCTGCAGAATACGGAATACTTTTTGGTATTCAACAGCAGGAGAAGCATAATAGTGATGACAAGATTTTCCACGATCGTTTCTCCTGAACTCAGCATAATCATGGAGGCCAGAAAAAAGGCTGCAACTTTGCTTAGAGGATTCATCGGTACAAAGCTATCCTTGCAAAGTTGCAGCCCACTCATCTTATACAATCTCCGCCTTCTCAAAATGTTTCTTTAAAATCTTTCTGCCTAAAAAGGCCCTGATAAGACCGGAGATAAAAGCCAGAATAAATAAGCCGATTAACACTGTATTAGAAGCAATGGCGTTAACCGTGTCTGCATAGGCTTGTCCATAAAATTGAGCCAGTTTTGCCAGATAAGTTGCTCTGGCAACAAATATGATGCTGAAAGGGCTCATGATGCCGATTCCAAAAAATCCATAGGCCAAGGTGTACATGTTTTTTGATGAATATTTCCCAATAAATGCCAGGATTTCAGCAATAAGCCCCACGGCAATACAAACGGCCATGGGCAATATGGATGTGCTGATCATAATCAGGCTCATCAGAATGCTTAGGATGAGAAGAGCGCCCCTTTTCGGCACCTTCGTTACGTACAGGAAAAATATCGGGCCACCGATGATTGCTGTAATGCATGGTCCAAACAATTCCGTAATGGGGCTAAAGCTCATGATCGTCATCATAACAACAATAAAGACAATAAAGATGGCCGCAAAGGCGCCTGCAAAAATATAATCTTTGGTTTTAAAGTTTTTCATACTAAATTCCTCCCTGAAAATTAATTAGTTAGATTTTGCTAACTTTAATGGTGAAAAAATTAGCACTTATAGATCCAGTGCCTAATTCATCAACAATATTATTATATTGCGCTGTGGGAGGATGTCCTATGACCAGATGGGTTATTTTTTGCTCCAAATAGGCAAATCAGTCTTTCCTGAATTCACTCGGCGTTTTCCCGATAATCGTTTTAAAGGCTTTTGTGAATTTACTTTGATTTTCATAACCGGCTGTTTCAGAAATCTCCCCGATGCTTAAATCGGGCTTTCTGATTAGAAGCTCTGCGGCCTCCTTTATTCGGTTTTCTCTCATAAAGCTCCCGATGGCCTTTCCGGAAATATATTGAAAACAGATTTTTAAACCGGATTCAGATATGGCAAACATCCCTGCAAGTTCTTTTACATGAATCCATTCAAATGGGTGCTGCACAAGATAACCATAACAATCTTGTGTTGCTTCTAAAATCGGTCTTGAAAAGGAACAGGGTCTTTGTGTATCTTTCCTTTCCAGCGAACTTAAAAACAGAAGTAATTCCATCACCTTGATTAGACAGTACGGCTGCCGTATGTTTGCGTCGATCGTGTAGATTTCATTTAGAATATGATCGATTTCTTTTCTGGAGCGGATAATCAAAGAAGGCTCCCCATCCATACTGATATGCTCCCCCC
>NZ_GL622359.1:903411-1331331 GCF_000185505.1 Pseudoramibacter alactolyticus ATCC 23263
CACCATACACAATGTATTTGCAATCCGGCCCAGTTTAATCTCATTGTGATGAAAAACAGCGTCAAAAAAAGTCTGGGCCGGCAACATGTCAATAAAAATTGTGATACCAACATATCTTTTTAACGGGATGCGTGAATAGGCAATTACTTCTTTCCCCAGATCCGTAACACTTACATCTCCCTTACCAATGAAATAACTGTCCCCTTTTTTTAACATGATTTCATAACAGCCATCTATACAATAATCGATCTGCAAAATCCCATTCCGCGCGGGGATTTCTTGATAAGATGAATTCATATTAAGATCGTTGAAACTCAGCTGAATCCCCTGCGATAAATCATAACATCGCATTTCACCAGCACCCGTTTTATTTTTCAGTCTATATATCTTGCAGTTCTCATCAATTTTCACTTCCGAAAAATGATAATTTTCATAGGCTTTATCGATTGCACTTTTATCTTTTTTGCGCACAAAATCACCTTCTTTCATTTTAACTCAGTTATTGTGTAGATTTTCGCCCGAAAAATGCCATCTTAACAAATATCAAAATCCGCATAATTTTACCTTTCGTATTGGTCAAACAAAGACAGAATATATCCTCGTTGTAAAGTTCCTTGTCAAATGCTGGTTTTGATTTCTCAGTTCATGAGAATCGTTAAATATTCAAATTCTACATTCTGAATCTCAATATGCTACTAATCGCGTATCCGGTTTTTGCAAATAGCACCACAATAGACAGAGCACAATAGCATTCGCAAAAGTTGAATCGCCGGAAATACGTTGAGGTTCATATGGAGTGATTGCGGCCAAACAAATTTTCTCACGAATCCTTTCTATTCGTCATCCTTAGCTAATGTGGATCTACACTAAAAAAGTGGGCCAAAAATAAAACTTGCCACATTAATCAAAACAAAAAATGGCGATACCATGTTAGCCAAGCAAATCAAAAATTTGCAGAAGCGAAATGCACAGCTTGAAGAGGAAAATCTTATCTTAAAAAAGCGATTGTCCTATTCACGCCACACGCAGACAACGATTAGAGGCTGCACATAAGCTCTGCTTTAGGTATTCTATCAAAACCCTTTGCAGAGTCTTAAATATTAACCGCAGCACATATTACGAGTACTTTTCAGATATCTCTGCTCCTCGTATCAAAGAAAATCAAGAGATTGCAAAAAGATTCTGAAAATATATTCTGACAAGAGGCTATCCTTTTGATAATGCCTGCCGTGAATCTTTCTTTAAATACCTGAAATGGGATTATTAACACCAAATGAAAAAGAAAGAACTTACTGGGAAAATTTATGCTAAAACTCTCAGTCAATTTTATTCAAATTCGTCAAATTCGTGTCTATTTACTTAACTATAGTCCAATGTCGAAACCTTTAAACCAAATTTTTCTTATATTCCTTGATTTGTGCATAAGTCGCTTTGCTTTCACCCCTTGTCAAATCAAGCTCATCCAGCTTAATTTCAACATCTATATGCTTATCGACATCAAATTTGGACAATAATGCTATCGTCTCCACATGGCTGGGAGTACGGCATTGATAAGTTTCAAAAATCAGATCATGAGAACTTGTTCAGAGATATTTTTGAACCAAAAATTGCTTACGCGTCGACTTGTTTCCATGAACTTCTGAGTACTGTCTCTGATGCAAACCGGAAGTTAGCATTCTAAAAAATCAAGGATATATCACCGTGCAGCGAAATCCTGATAATTCCAATAATGATAAGATGTGCCGGATAATATATATAGAAGAACCACTTCATACCCTTCCAATTTCCGCGCTGTCCGCTGTACATCGACAAGATTGGAATGGAGAGGAAAGTGAATATCTGCAGCAATCCATATGGCTTATTGAGAAATATAAAATAAACAGCAGCATATATGGCAGACCAAATTACGATATCCAATGCCTGCTTTTTAAAGTTATCACGGTGTAAATAAATAAAAAACGAAGCCATTACAGCTATGCTTGACCAGTCCGAAGGAAAAGACACAAGACATATTCCGATTATCGACATCCATTTCACTCCGTTATTTATCTTCTCATTACTACATATCACCATGAGCACAACGGCCCATGCCAATGACCACATAACGCTCGTTTGATTAAAAACACCAGTCGAAAAAGGAATCATAGGAATGCCGAATGCAAAATCATAAGCAAAGTGAGATATCACCGCAAAAACAAAGAGCCTTGAAATGTACTTTTTTATGTTATGCGTATAGTGATATCCCTCAGCGATAAAGAACCACATGATCGGTGCAGTCAGTCTGCCGATAATGTGTAGGCAATATACATACCAAGCGGTATTGAGTCCGGGAAAAAATGCCCACGTCAAATGATCTATTGTCATTGCCATAATGGCAATAAACTTTATTTGATTTGAATTTAAACTTACAGACTTCTTTATCTCTTCCATTCCAATCTCCAAAAATTCAAATTTATATACACACGTCCACTACCGATCTTATCCAATCAACGACGAACATTTTCCGCATCCCGAACAGCCGTTGCAGGCACTCCTCCATACCCCATTGCTGACAATGTTCCCCAAAATAGGGTTGATATCATCTTTCTCCCGACATTGGATAACCCCAGTCAGCCATGAGCCTGAAATCAATTGGTTTTCCCTGAGAACTCAGCCCGGATTTATATATGCCTGCTAATTTTGAATACCACCTTCCAATTGATAGAGTTTTCCATCTTTTACGAATCGTCTGCCCGCACCGCGAAATACAAAACTCACGTTGTAAGCCACATATTCATCCTTAAGTGATTTTACCCACTCATAATGACAAGGGCAGGCTCCATCATAATTCTCTCCATTATATTATGCAATAAGGATCACTTCGCTTTATGATTGAATTTCTAATTGTTCAGAGAGTACATCCGCATGTACTGCCTCACATCGGCTCCGACTTCAAGATATCGAAGCAAAATTTGAGCGCATGCCCGGCTGTCACTTGCCGCCTGATGGTGGGCAAGGTTTATACCGTAATAATCGCAGAGCACATTCAGCTTATGACTCATTCCGGGAATGATGCGCCTTCCCATTTGCACGGTACATAGATAACGTACGTGCGGTTTCCACTCTATCCGATAATCTCTCAGGCATCTTTTCAAAACGCCCATGTCGAATACCGCATTGTGCGCCACAAGCAGTCCGCTTGACAGCATGGGGGCGATCGTTTTCCATAGTTCCGGAAAGGTCGGCGCATTCCATACCGCATCTTCACAGATTCCGGTAAGTCGTGTGTTGAAATAATCAAAATAGGTTTCGGGATTAACCAGGGAATAGAACTCGTCTGTGATCTTTCCATCTTCAATAACGGTGATCCCGATGGCGCTCATCCTGCGGTTTTCCCGGTTCGGCGTTTCAACGTCAAACACAACAAATCGTGTCATTGCCGAACCTCCTCATTTTTTCAATGCCTCACTTAAAGAGCGCGGTATCTCTCTCGGCCTTCTGATTGCAAAAATGCCGTATTCATCCTTAAGTCTCTCAAACGAGAAAGCTGCAGGCTGATACGTTTTCTGAAGTGCTATCCGCATTAACGCGGTGATCGTCAGACTGCCATCACGATAGTCATACGGAATATCCGTCTCTGTGACCTTGCACTTATAGAGAATTGCCGAAACCGGTGCTGCCGCATACAGGAACACCACGTCTCCGGCTTTTATTCCCCGTCCCTGTTTACAGTCAATCACGTTTGTTTTATCAAAGGCATGCTCAATATCATAGTATTTTGGATTTGCCGGAACGATTCACTCTTTTACAGGCCGGAATGACCTGCTTTATTTTTTTAGATGCCGTTACAGCATGGCTTTCATCGATCCGTCGGCAGATTTCTTCCAATGGCACCGTATCATCAAGCAGGATCGAGCTGCGGCTGATATGATATCCATATTGCAGCGGTTTTTTGCGACATCTATGATCTCTGCCGGGTCAGTAATTCCGGGAAATTATCGGAGAGATAAAACATGTCGTCTGCACCCCAGCATCATAAAATATTTTCATGCGGCAAGACGTCTCTCAATACTGACTCCATGATCCATCGCCTTACAAAAGTCCCCATCCAGCGTGTTGATTGACCAGCTCACGCGGGCATTCGGAAATGTTTTGATCAGGTCGATATCGCGCAACACGAGATCAGACCGTATCGCGATGCTGACGCTGATGCCGCTGCCCTGCAGTTGTTCCAGCAGCGCCCGTGTTCTTCCGTATTTTTTTTCATACGGTTAATAAGGACCGGTCACAGAACCGATGAAGGCTTCCTTGCCTGCGTACTTCTGCGGATTCTCGATCTCCGGCCAGTATTTTACTACGTCCACAAAACTGACCCACGGCTCCGGATGATTGGTAAAGCGCTTCATAAAACTAACATAGCAATACTTGCAGCCGTGAGCGCAGCCAATATACGGATTGACCGAGAAATCCGCCGCCGGCAGATTGAATTTCGTCATGACACTTTTGACTTCAATTTCTTTAATAGGTATCGCAGATGTTCCTCCCGCTATAGCTTGTAATAATCCCGCATCGACTGAAACCCGATACTTTCATAAAGAGCTTTTGCCACATCGGAACTTTCAAGATATATCTTTCCCGTCTTTCTTATTTTTGCGTCCGCGATCAGGTATTCTATGATCTTTTTGCCGACTCCGCTGCCCCTTACTTCCGGAACAGTATAGATATTCATCAGATAACCGCAGGTGCCCGTCAGGTTGTCCGGTGACGGCATCTCCGTCTGATAGCAAATACCACCACAGCCGATGACACTGCCATTCTCATCGTACGCAAAGCATGGCGTGTGTGTTTCACTCTTCAAATGTTTCTTGTAATATTCAATATTCTGGGATCTGATGACATCCCAGTCTACATTCTCATAGTCGGAAAATACTTCTTCAAGAACCCTCATCCGCCATTCCATCAAAAGCGGAAGATCGAATATTCCGGCATTTCTGATTTTCACACTCATTCCCGTCACGCTTTCATCACCACCGGCATCCTGCCCATATCCGGCTTGCCATTTGAATTGAGCGGGATCTGAGGCATCTTTACGATAAACTCTGGGATCATGAAATCCACAAGGTTCTGTGAAAGTTCTTTTCTCACATCGGAAACCTTCAGATCCGCTTTCGCCGATACGATATACGCTGTCATATAAGAAAGCCCTTCTTCATCCGTGAACGCGCGCACAATCGCCTGCTCAACACCATGACACTGGTACATTTTGGACTCGACCTCCATCACCTCCACCCGCTTGCCGTAAATCATAACCTGGGTATCTTTCCGATGCAGGAAAGCGATGTTTCCGTCCGGAAGAATATAACCGAGATCTCCGCTCCGGTACATCGTTTCTCCGTCAGGAAGTTTTACAAAAGCTTTATTTTCCTCTGCGTGATCACCGATATAGCCCTTTGATACACCGTTTCCGAAAATACAGACCTCTCCGCTTTCTCCGTTCGGAAGCTCGCGTCCGTCGGGATCCAGGATCTTTATCACAGCGTCTTTCACAGCCTTACCGATGGGATAAGTGCCATCTTCCAATACGTTCCCGCCGTTGCAGCGGTAATAAGACGCGCAGACCGTAATTTCGGAAGGTCCGTAGGTATTGTATACGAGTGCCTGACCCAACAGACGGTCCACATGATGGCCGCGCAGCACATCGCCTCCGCTGATCAGCAGGCGGAGCGAGGAAGGAATTTTATCAAGGTGGTTCATTTCCGCAAGCAAGTATGGAAATCCGGAAAGCATCGTAACATTATGCTCTTCGACAAAGGCCATCAGACGGCCGATATCCGCTTTGTCGTCATCCGAGGGAATGGCGATGGCCGCTCCGTTTAGGAGGCTTGCGAACACTTCCTCCACAAAAATATCGAAAGAACACACAGAATACTGCAGCATGATATCGCCCTGCTTGTTGTCAAATTCATGATGGAATGCCCGTGCGTAGTGGCAAACGTTAGCGTTCGTCACCGAAACGCCTTTCGGCCTGCCTGTCGTACCGGAAGTATAGAGAACATAGGCAAGATCCTGTGCATTCCGAGTGTAGGTTCGTCTGGGTCTGCACTTGGCCGCTTCACAGATCTTGCAGTCGGTAAACTGGGTCTTAAGGCCGTCCAGCTTGTCCGCAAACTGCATGTCCGTCAAAACAAAGTCCACCTTTGCTTCCTCCATCATATAGTGAATCCTGCCCACCGGGAAGGATGGCTCCGCAGGGACGTACATGGCTCCGCACTTGAGTACCGCCAGCATGGCGGCAATCATTTCGGCGCGGTGCGTCATGACCATGCCTGCTGCCTTCAGATCATCGGGGAAGGTCTTGGCAATCATATCCACCATCCCGGACAAGTCAGCGAAGGACATCGTTCTGTTATTTTCTATCACAGCCGGCTGATCCGGGTATGTATTTACCACCTGCACGAATTTTTCGTAGATAATATTTTCCATTTTTATTTGCTCCTTTATCTGAGAATCGCCGCAATGCCTTTTGCGCTGCGAAGCGCCGCGTCCTTGAAATGATTTCCTTCATTTAGTTCAAAGACTGTTTCAATTCCTTTTTCCCGGTAATATCCGGCAAGGTACTCGGTATTATCCTGCACTGTCCTGATCACCGGATTACCGACTCTCGCTTCCCTGTCTCCGAGAGACATGTAAAGTCTGTCCGGCATTCTTCCAATCTTATGAGACACTGCATATTCCCTGAAGTCAGGGTACCAAAGCGACCCTGACATGCTGGCAACGCGAGAGAATCTGTTCGTATGGTACATCGCGTACAAAGCAAACAATCCTGCAAGGGAGTAACCGGCAATTCCGGTAAATGAAGGTGTTCCGGGCAGGTGCGCAAGCGTTTTCGGCAAAATGTCATCCAGCAGAACTTTTAGGTAGTCATCCGCTCCGCCGGTGCATGGCGTATCGTTCTTGCTGAGTGGTGGACAGTACCAGGGCGTCATATCATGGTCCCATTTCAGATTTCCGACAGACAGGATGCTGCAATCCACGCATCCGATGTCTTTCATTGCTTTTACCACGCTGCTGCCATCACCCGAATAATTATTCAGAACGATCAGCGGAGAGACTTCCTCATTCGCGAGATATAGTGTCGCCATTTTCCCGGCAACGCTGAAATCAATTTTTTTCTTCATACGTTTTCCAATTCTTTCCGCAGATTACCGATAATCCGACGCAGTACAGCATCCAGCTGCTGAATCTCAGTTTCATCAAATCCTTCAAAATATACGTTGTACATTTTCCTGGAGACCATTTCATATATCGGCTTTAGACGCCTTCCTTTTTCGCTCAGGCAGATCCTGTACTTCCGTCTGTCATTCTGATCGGGTTGGCGTTCGCATAGCCCGTTTTTCCCAATTCGATCGATCATGCCTGTCAGAGTATTCTGAGCAAGGCCGCTGCGGTTCGCCAGTTCCTGCATGCTGATGCCGTCCTCATTCCAAAGGATCGCAAGCACTCGTCCCTGTGCGGCACTGAACGAGTCAGTTCCGCTCTCGGCAATCAGCTTGTCAATAGTGCGTATCGTCATTTGATTGATTTGTGACATCAGTATTCCTGTCTCGCTCTTCATAGTTCACCTCCGATATTTAAATATATGATTATATCGTATATGAATTTTATTTGTCAATACTGTATTGTAAATATTTACAGAATCAAAATAAAAAAGCCGATCGCATTTCCGACCAGCACAGTGACACTCAAAAACGAAACCCCTGCGGTCAGGCAACCTTATTTTGCATCAAATTTTGCGTCTTAATTTCGGTTGCCGTGTCTAATTTGATACAATGTAATGAATTGCAATTTCTATCCCGTAACGATGCACACGCACATGATGCACCGTTACGGGGTAAGGGATTCGGTTTTAATGATGTCTGTGCGTACAATTTGCTCATAGAAAAAACTGGGATTTACAATTCAAATGATAAAGTTTACCACGCCAAAAATAACATGGCATACAGTAAATATCATAGCAAGGATCAGTGTGGGATAATTTCTACGGTATATCGCGAAAACTATGAATGCCAGGCTTGGAGCAATGCACAAATCAAGTATGGTCAGCAATCCGATATTTCCCATATAATATGCGATCCATCCTAAACCATACAAAACCACCAGCAAAACAATTATTAACAGAAGACTTCTCTTGCCGGGCTTGTCATTATCGGATCGCTTAATAATACACAGAGTAATTATCATGGTCACTTGAGCAATGGAGGCAATCATATCAATAACCGGAGTTATAGATTCCGTTCGCAGCACGTCATTCTCAGCCGGAACCGCAAACCATATAAAGTTTGGAATCATTATGATGAAGAACAGCACAAGGCCCCAGACATCAAATCCGAATCTATATTTATCAAGAACTCTCAAATATACACTCCTCTACAAATTCAAATCTGTATAGTTCAATCGTAATCTATGCGCTCTATCTTAAAAATGACAGGTCTTGTGCCGTCTGAACAGCAGGCTATCATCTCATTTTCTTTGTCCATCCAGTCCTGCATAATAGAGCCTCCCTGCAGCCCGGTATAGATATACCTGCTGATAGCATCCCAAAGTTCCGAACAGAACGGCATCTTTGGACCACCAGCAGCAGTATCTGGATCGCCATCCGTATGAATCAACGTATTCAGTCCGCAATGCCAGAAGTCATCCCGTTTCTCATCACGATAGAACTCAAACACGTCACCTACATTGTAGCAGGGGCAGGCACCAGAATTAGGATAAGAACAATACTCCTGCTGAAGTTCTGTATAAAGCTTTTTGTCAATAACTGTTAATCTAACCTTGTGTTTCATATTACCCTCCACAAATTCTGATGTGCTTTCTTGCATCTCTGCCTTTGAAAGACATCCCTGCAAATGTGCCGTATGCACCGTTACGGACTAAAAACAAACTATATTGCCGAGTGTACGCACCTCGTCCAATTTAAAAATTTTCGGGATGTCATTGTGCAGGCAAAACAGATGATCCGAAAGACGCTATCTCCATAAATTCATCGATTGCCTTCAACACCGGAGTCGCATACTCCCTGCCACCGAAAAGCCACTGCTCATGTTGCATATTGAACTCCCTGATTTCCGGATCATAGAAATACTTCCTGTAACGCTTGAGATATTTCTCTCCCATCCTGTTCGCATAAATAAAATGGACTTTCGTATTCTCTACGTTGATATCATTTTCAAGATGTGTAAGAAGATCTGTGTAATATTCATTGCGTATGGATTCCGGACTGAACTTTGCAAAGCACGCTATAAACAGACTGGCGTGTTCATCGTCCATCTCGAAAACCTTCTTAAGTTTGTCTTTTAATTTCTGTTGTTTCTTCTCACTACCCGTAAAACTTGTAAGAATCGGCACAACGAGCTTTGACTGGAGCCACGCGGAAAACTTTCCGCTCTGATCCAGATCCGGGCTTCCAAAGATTCCGTGATCAAGATGGACATTTCTTCTCTGTATGAGTTGTCCTACGAAGCTCGAACCTAAAGAGGAGCCGATGGCACCGTCGATTCTTCCGCCATGGGCTTCTTTAATATACTTCTCTATCTTCTCCGTGACAGTAATCATGTCGGGGAAAATCTTATCGCTCCCGTCAAATCCATCATAGTTGACACAAATTCAGATGATATTTCTTCGAGAGTTCGTCTATAACCGCGCCAAAATTCGTTTGATAATCACAGCACGTTCCCGGAAGGAGCATGAGTGTTTTTCCGTTATCAAGTCCCATTTCTTCAAATTGCATGTAATCTTCACCCCCTTACTCAAATCAGAATTTGAATTGCATTCATCAACTTTCTGAATCCCACCGCTCAATAAGTACTTTGATTCGTTGGTCAACATCCATACGGGTGTGTTTGCATTCCCTTGCATAACCCTTTGCTTCTTTGAAAACAACAGGAAGAACCAACCTGCCAAGGAATCCAGGAATCATCTTAGCAAGCATGGTCTCCGGGAAAATAAAGTGTGTGCAGTGTTCATAAGTATGAGCCTCGACCCGGCATTCGGAGTTTGCCTTTTCGATTCGGCTCTGCATTCTTCGGATACTTCTGCATGTGTCCCAAAGTACATCATCTTCACTTCCGGCAAGAAACAAGTATCCCTTAATATTCTCAACAGGAATAACCTCAAGTTCTGTCACAGGATGACGATTCTCAGCTTCATCAAACAGATTTCTGGCTGCTGTCAGATCTCCTCTGCGTTTTTTCTCTTTAACAGCTGCTTCCCAATATTCCGGATGTCGATATGGAGCAGGCATACAAGGAACCGGTTCGCCTCTCCAGGTAAAAGCAGATTCTCCCTCAGCCGGGCGTTCTCTGCTTCCGTCAAGGCCATCCTGCAGATAACCCCAAAGCACATAATCCACAGGAGTCAATGCAATCGTGAGAGTGATATCAGGAATACGGGATGCTGCATTGAGGGCAATATTACTTCCGGCTGAAATACCTGCAATCCCAAGCTTACCATAACCCTTCTTTTTCAGATATCCGACCGCTTTTTCAACATGCTCCAAAGGCCAGCTGTGAAGACCTTTTGTTTGTTTATTAGGCGACACAGAAAGCGCTGATATACCCATGCTCTGTATCCATTTAATTCCTGCCTTTGCCAAAAAATCATCTGCACTATCATCAACTGTCAGGATAATTGCGGCATTCGTTTTCAATGCAGGAAGGTAACAACCGTAGAAGCCTTCACTATGCTCGAGGCAAATATTATGTTTCATTTTGTTTTCTCCTACACCTCCGAATCAAAAAACATAAACACAGATTGCAGCGAATGCTGCACTAATAAGAGGGACTATTATAATTTTCGATATCTGGCTTTTTGCATTAAAGCCGAAGGAATCAAGACCTTTTGCCCCTTTCAAGGAAGGATACAGCTTCTCAATAAAATGCATCTTTGTCAGCATAAAGTAGTCAAAGAACACGATATCGTAAAGCTTATAGACCTCCAGCATAATCACAAAGCGCAGGAAGGTCTGCCAAAAATTCATATCCGTGCGCACCGCATCCCATCCGCCCCAGATAAAGAGACCGATAATACAAAACGCAATGAGTATAAACAGAACAGTCCCCAAGATGTTCTTCCATCTGGGCTGATCCGGCATTTCTTTTACCATTTCCTGGATATCAGAAGGCGCTCCAAAATGAGTCGCCCCGAACTTTGGAATCATTACGAGAAATACTGCCATGGCCGCCGTGGCCAGAATGCAAAACATAAGTGTCAGGAAGATTGTCAGTAACATTTACACGCTCCTATCTTAATAATTTATCGCTTTCTCTTCTCGAAACGAAACATTCCGTCAGGAAACTGCTCGTCCAATTCCTCTGCCATGTCGGGATCATTGGGATCCGGATAATGGCTGTTATAGAACTCCACGATATGGAATCCGCAGCGGTTCACATAAAAGTGGATGTTCCGCCTCTCGAAATACGGCGTTACCGTTTCCCATACAGAGACTTCCGGATGCAGCTTCTCAACGGCGCACCACGCAGCATAGCCAATGCCCTTGCTGTGCGCTTTCGGAGAAACGAACAGCAGATCAAGATCTCCTCGCTCTCCTGTAACCTTGATAACTATTCCGCCGACCGCATGACCGTCCTGTATGATCCGATAAGTTTCGCCGCCGTCAATAGACTCCTCAATGGTCTCGCGTGAAATGATATTACCGTCCTCTTCAAAGTGATCATCTCTGCGTCCGAATTCTTCTAATGCACCGTAGTTAAATGCTTCCTGATTATCCAAAATAAACTGTTCTCTGTCTTCGGCTTTCAGAGGAACAAGCGTTACGTCTGCCACCGGCTCCCTTTGATAACAGTTTTCTGATGGTGGTTCATAATCATTCTTCGTCCATTCACGAATTTTCGGCAGCATCTCCAAAAAATGCCTGCCAATCTTCTCTGCATCGTACCCATAGGCTTCGATGAGAAAGCGCAGACCGTCAGGAGTCAGAATACGGCCATTCAGTCTGTCGCGCTTATATTTTCTGAACTCGTCATATTCCTTGTTTGTTATTTGTTTCATCGTGAATCCTCATTCTCTTTTTTATCAATTCTCCTCGCGCTTTACATAGGTTAGTTGGATATCATAGCCGAGAGCTTCGAGCATCTGCACAAAGGTCTTATTCACAATGGAATCCTCCTTCTTGATAAGCCGATTTACATACTGCCGTGAGACAATGCCTTTGATGACAAAGGGGTTCGATTTTTTGAGTTTAGAAACCGTCCACGAAAAAATGCTTTTAGGGAAGTTGTCCACGAGCGTTCTACAGGCCGACAAACTGGAATTTTATTAGCTGCTATAATTTGACTGATTTTGTAGCTATATATGTTTTTATATTCATTTCATGAAGTCTTCCATAACCATTCGTATCCTCATATAGATCAAGCAACATAAAGCCTGCTTTCAGCTGTCCGCCTATCTGCTCCGTCATATTATGTGAAAACTGCATTCCGCAGTCTTCTTCTATCAAATGTTGTCTGGCTTTTTCGTCATTTAACGGATTAAATGGCATTTTCCAAACGATTTCCTTTTCGTCATCGTCTACCATATAATTGATTTCATTATTTAATCCTGCCAAAAACAATCCGCCTTTTTTCAATATTCTGTATGCCTCATTAAATACATGCTGCACATCTTCAACATAACAATTGGAGACTGGATGAAACACAATATCAAATGTCTCATCGTCATAAGGAAGAACCTTTGTCATATCCCCCTCTATGGCATCTACTTTGTATCCTTCACTTTTTGCAATTCTTAATTCTGACTCGATTTGTTTTGAAGAATAGTCTATCACACTGAACTCTGCACCCAGTGCAGCGAATATAGGTATTTGCTGTCCTCCACCTGATGCCAGTCCTAAAACCTTCTTGCCTTTTAAGTCCCCAATCCAATCATGGGGAACAGGTATCGTTGGAGTAAGCAAAACATCCCAGATGCCATTTTTGGCATTGACATACTCCTCATGAGAAATGGATTTTGCCCATTCCCATCCTTGTTCCACCCACTTATCAATCGTTTCTTTGTTTATATCCTGATATGATTTCATGATTTATTAACCTCTCAAATTCTAATATGTCAGTGTAATTCTAAAAATCTTTTTAAATGTTTCACCCATCTTATCTTAATCATATAGCTGGCATGGTTCTCTCCAGGTAATATGAGCATTTTACTATCAGCTATTGAACCTGCTATAAATTTTGCCTCGTCCACAGGCACGATTGGGTCTTTATCTCCACTTACAACCAGTACTGGACATTTGATATTGGCAAGTACCTTATTTGTTAAATCTGAACTTTCTGTCATCATCTTCTCGAACTTTTCGTTAGAAGCTTTTCCCGGATACCAGGGTATTTTCTCAAGAAATGAAGCATATCCTGGTTTTCTAATAATGCTGGTTCTAGCTAAACCACTGCAAATGACCAACCCTGATAGATTTGAAGAAAGCCTCATTGCAAGTAGTAGGGCAACTCTTCCACCTCCACTGTGACCTAAAATAAATGGCTTATCGATTTTTAAAGTTTTAATAAATGCTGAAATATCTTTTACCGTTTCAGAGTAGCTTAATTCACAATTTTTTGTGCTCTTTCCGCTTCCACGTCGGTCTATCACATATACTTTATATTCGCTCGCAAGTTCTTTTCGCATGAAATTCATATAAGAGGTATTTCGCATGTTGCCACCAAGTAACAATATTGGTCGTCCTTCGCCAAATATCTCGTAATGAAGAGTTATACCATTAACACATAAGTTCATTTCCCGTCCCCACTAAATTCAAATTTACTTAAATAAAATCCACTCTGTTTTTGGTAGGCAGGTTATGTGTTCTGTGCGAAGAACTCCTTCCAATGCGCATGGAACGTTCTCTTTTGTATGATGATAAAGAAAACCGCATTTTTCCTGAACCCTCTTTGACTTTGTATTGCCGTCAAAATAACCGCACCATATTTTTTCCAGATTCAGGTCATCAAATCCATGACGCATTATCTCACGAACTGCTTCTGGTATAAGACCCTGACCCCAATACGGAACTCCTATCCAGTAACCAATCTCCCCCTCAGTATCTGGAAGACCGATATTACTTGCAGAGCCTATCATCAATCCTATGCTGCCTACTGGCTGCATTGTCTCCTTCAAAACCACAGCGTAGGTCTCAGGTGCGGAAAGAACACTTTTTATAATCTCCCTGCTGTTTTCAACGCTGGTATGTATAGCCCAGCCTGCAATCGGGCCCACCTCCGGATTACCGGCATATTGAAACAAATCGTCCGCATCACTTTCTTCCCACGGGCGGAGAATCAGCCTTTCTGTTTCTAAAATCATTTTTCCCTCTACAAATTCAAGTTGCTAATTTAATCCTATAATCCATTTGTCAAGAAAAGCCATCTGCTCTTCTGGATGAAACCAATGCTCCCCATTTTCCATCACCGTAAGTGTCGCGCCGATTTTCTCGGCAAACTCAGAAATTTCTTCTTGAAGATATGAAACTATCTTTCTCGCCGTATAGAATATGGGTAGGCGTCTTCCAGTTTATTCGCTGATTCCTGGCATAAGAAAGATACTCTCAGGATATGTCGATCGTACCCGCTTCACGCAGTTCATCCTCACTCACATTTGCAAGCCGCATCATATTCTCAATGAGATTTTGCATGTTTACGACAGGGAAGATAAAAAAGGCTTCATCAATATTCTTCTCCGCCAGGGCACTTATAGCAAAATAAATCCAAGACTGCTTGCGATGAGCTTTACTGATTTATACTATCCGCAAACAGCATCAAAGAGCATGGGGAACTCCACCTTTGCTTCCCACAGAGTTATTGACTGATAGTTCAGACCAATGACTTCCCAGTTTTTAAAAAACAATGTGTAATGCCTTGCTTTTTCTGATTTTCCGCCTTGCCCATGAATGTATAGAACAACATAATCCATAACAATTTTCTCCATAGTCGATCTGGCATCTATCTCGAATATCTTGAACTCACAACCCTATGACATCTAATCCGCTAACTCAACCCCTGACATCTAATCCGGTAACCCAACCCTGTCATATTTTGACCGAAAACCAGCTTTGATAAGTTGCCCCAGAGCGATCAGCACATTGACCATTTAAAAGCGATCGAAACCCAGAAAGTGCCTGAGATAAAGGGCTTTTGCACATCTTAGTTATTCACCTTTAACATCAATACGACCGTCTCAACATGTCCGGTTCCAGGAAATAAATCAAAAGGCGTCACTTCTTCCAAACGGTAGCCAGCGTCGGCAAGACAGCGGCAGTCCCGCGCTAAAGTCGACGGATTGCAGGAAACATAAACGATTTTCGGCACACCGCTGGCGACAATGGTTTCAAGAAGTAACCTGGCACAGCCTTTGCGCGGCGGATCCACAACCACCACATCGGCCGCATCACCGGCGGCCAGGCGTTCCGACATGATTTTCTCTGAACGACCGCAAAAAAACTGAATGTTATCAATATTGTTTCGACGGGCATTTTCTTTCGCATCGGCAATCGCTTCCGGCACCGCTTCAATCCCCGTGACTTTTCGGGCGCGATCAGCCATGCAGATGCCGATGGTTCCCGTGCCGCAATACAAGTCAAATACCGACTCCTGCCCGGTCAAATTGGCATAACGAATCACCTGCCGATACAATTTTTCAGCCTGCTCGGTGTTTACTTGGAAGAAGGAAGCCGGCGATATCTGAAATTCCCGGCCGCATAACGTTTCTGAAATGGTCGGCGCACCAAAAATCACCCGGGTCTCTTCCCCCAAAACGCGATTGCCCCGATTAGGGTTGATGTTGATTGAAAAACTGACCAATTCCGAAAGACTTTCCTGCAGCCGGCGGGCCAGTCTTTCCGTATTCACGCCGGAAAGGGTTTTCGCGATTAATGTCACCATGATATCACCGCGGCGATTGGCGCGCACCAGGATTCCCCGCAAATTGCCTGTACCGCTATCTTCCCGATAAATCGGGATTTGCGAATCCTTTACCCATTGATTTAAGATCAAAATCAAATCATCATTCGGCGTCATCTGATTCAGACAGTGCGCAATCGGAATCACTTGATGGCTGCCCTTCGCATAGAAGCCGATCCCCTCTTCGCTGATTTTAAATTGTGCCTTGTTGCGATAATGCACAGCCGAATCAGCGCTCACCGTGGCGCACACTTTATCTGCAATATCCGTAAAACCGCCAATGTGCACGAGATCGCCCATCACCCGCCGCCGTTTTTGTTCGGCCTGAGCCGCGGCATTCAGATGCAGCCACTGACAACCGCCGCATTCGGGGAAATAATCACAAGGCGGCGTTTGCCTGACCGTCGTCCTCACTTGAATCGCTTCTAACGTTCCCACCAAATATTGCTGCTTAACCACGGCAACCCGGAGCTGAACCCGTTCTCCCGGCAAGGCGCCACCCACAAAAACAGTCAGCCCGTTGTGATGGGCGACCCCTTCACCGCGGGCTGTTAAATCTGTCACATCGACGACCAGACGATCGCCGATGCGATATGCGTTTTTTTTCGTTTTATGCTTCACTTTTCTTTGGATGATCTTTCATGAATTTTTTCATCTGACCAAAGGTTTCTTCGGAAATGATATGTTCGATGCCGCAGGCATCGTTTTCGGCCACAACCGGAGAAACGTTCAGCGCTTCTTCAAAAAATTTCGTGATGGTCACATGGCGGTCATACACACGCTTTGCCGTTTCAAGCCCTTCTTCTGTGATGTAAATCCGTCCGTAGCGCTCGTGTTTCACAAGGCCGCGTTCCTTCATCTTTTTAACCGCGTCCGTCGCGCTGGCCTTGGTCACGCTCATGGCTTCTGCCAAATCCGTGATGCGCACGCCTTCATTTCCTTTTCGGTAATTCACATAAATTTCTTCGATATAATCCTCGACCGACTCTGTATAGCTGCTGCTACTTCTTCCGCTTGTTTCTGGTTTGTAAACCATATCGCTTACCTTTTGTTTCCTTTCTTCTGATGCATTGCTTCCATATTTGGTTCTGATCTTAGCTGTCCGTTTTTCGTTTATCGTACTTTTTATGTTTTGGCTGATTCGTCTGAATGCGTCCCGGCGGTACCGGCGCGATCAATGCGTGTCATCCGCAGCCGATCAAGGCGGTTCGCCCGCAGGCTGTCAGCACTTCTTTAACCCATTGATAATTTCGAGGATCCCGGAACTGCAACAAAGCGCGCTGTAATTTTTCTCCCACCCTCTGGGTACGTGAATTTCCTCCATCGTGAGCGGATCGTATCCCGTGTAATACATCGCCGTCGATAAAGACCCCGGCGTCGGATAAAAATCCTGAACCTGCTCCGGTTCCAGATGATGATCCCGCAGTTATTCGCTGAGCGCCACGGCATCTGCCAATGTTGTCCCGGGATGGAAAGAAATGAAATACGGCACCAAGTATTGCCTTTTTCCGGAACGCGCATTGATCTTTTTAAACTACTCGATTTTGTGATCAGCCATTAAAAAATCATAACGAATGCCCGATCGCACAAACACTTTTTTACCCCGGGAATCTCACGCATTTGCTTTAAAAGATGGCAATATTCCCTTTCGTCAGCATTGATATTCGGGCAGACCTCGGGATACAGGCATTCGCGATGGCGGCACGCGCCAAACCGTCGCTGTTTTTCACAGGCCGGGCCGTAAAAATTGGCCGTCGGTCCGGGCGACCATTGCCGACCGGTATAGCCGCGGTCATAAACGTCATCCATTTCCATTTTGGTCAATGGCATTTGCGATGCATTCTGCACAAAAACCCGATGGTCACACCATTGATAGTAGGGAATTTCCATAAAGGGATCGTTGCAGGCATAAATGATGGCCGCCGCTTTCGCGAATGCTTTTTTATCCGCCGATACCGTTTCAAAAGATGGGATTTCAATGCCGTCGTCCGGCACATGATCCAACAAAACCGCCGTCCCTTTTATATAAGTGATGTCGCGGATGGCAAGCCCGGCATCCAAGGCCTCGGTCACCTCGACAATGGCCTTTTCTCCCATGCCATAAACCAACAGAGCGGCGCTGCTGTCGACTAAAATCGGACGCTGCACTTGATCCTGCCAATAATCATAATGCGCAAATCGGCGGAGACTGGCCTCAATCCCGCCGAGGATAATCGGCACCTTGCCAAAGGCTTCCCGAATCCGAACGCAATAGGTAATGGCGGTGCGGTCCGGACGCCTGCCCGTCTTGCCTCCCGGCGTGTAGGCATCGTCGTGACGACGTTTGCGGTTAACCGTATAGTGGCAGACCATCGAATCCATATTGCCAGAACTCACCAGAAAAGCCAGCCGCGGCCGTCCAAAAATTTTAAATGCTTCTGCATCTGTCCAATCGGGCTGAGCCAGCATCCCCACACAATAGCTGCGGTCTTTTAAAATGCCGGCAATAATCGCTGAACCATAGGACGAATGATTGACAAAAGTATCTCCGCTGACAAAAACAAAATCTACCTGCTCCCAGCCGAAAACGGTCATATCGGCAGTTGTCATCGGGAAAGGTTTTTCCGCTGCGACCGTCATGCCAAAAGGCCTCCTGTTATTTGTGTCAGCACAGGTGCCGCATCCGTCATCGCAATGGTCGCAACCATAAAAATCGCCTGAGTCATTTCAATCGTAAGGCCAATCTGATCGCCGGTAATCCCCGCGAATTTTCGGTTGCAGTACGCCATCAGCAACAGGTTTAAAACCACCGTAATCCCGAAAGCAAGCGATAAAATCGGCCGCAGCCACCAGGTCAAACCGCCGATGAGAATCAGATAAACCAGTACATGACAGGGCTTGGCAATCTCTGTGATCCTCTTGCCCAAACCGCCGCCGCCCTCGGCATAAGTCGAAAAAGCACAGGTCTGAACAGCACAATAGCGACCGATCACCGGCATGAGCAAAAGCGAGATCGGCAACGCTTTGATGAGAATTTGATAACTGCCCCACATCGTGAAAAGCAGCAGGACCAAGCCGATGGCACCAAATGCCCCAAGGCGGCTGTCCTTCATGATGGCCATCATCCGATCGCGGTCCCTCGCGGAAAACAACGCATCCACCGTATCCGCCACACCGTCATAGTGCAGGCCTCCGGTGATCCAGATATAAAAAATAAGCAAAGCCACCGCTGATAAAGCCGTCCGCTGCCAATGACCCAACAACCATCCGGCAGCAAACATCAGTGCCCCGATGAACACGCCAATAACTGGCATATAAAGCATGCAATGATAAAACTCATCTTCTGATACCGACTTCAGTTGAATGGGCACGCGCGTGTAAAAAGAAATCCCGACAGCCAACTCTTTTAAAAATTGACGCATAAACTCCTCATCTTTAAAATTTCGTTTGTACGTCCCTATTTAAAACAAAGGGACTACGGCAACATTATACCATAGCCCCTTTTTTATTCAAATTCTATTTAAATTTGTTCATCATTCACAGCGCGAATTTCCCGGCGGTCATTTACTCATCCGGCAGGCCAAATTTATTATTAATTAATGCTGTCAGGCGGTCCATAGCCGCTTGTTCATCATCGCCATTACATTCCAAGGTCACTTCATCTCCCTGGGACACTGACAAGATCATCACCCCCATGATACTCTTGGCGTTGACCCGGGTTGATCCCTTGCACACATAAATCTCGCTGGTAAACTCATTGGCCGTTTGCACAAAAAGTGATGCTGGCTTGGCGTGTAAACCGGCTGTGTTCTTGATGATAATATTTTCTGTTAGCACAATTACACCTCTCTAATTTATTCCCAAATCATTATACACGATTTCATTCGTTTGTTCAAGATTGTTTGTCATCTATTTCACATATTTTTTTAATAAAACAGCCTTTTTCAAATTTGTTTTTCTAAATATGCCCTCGTTTCAAAAAGATTCGGCAGAATTTGCTCTGCCAGATTCTCCATCTCTCCATCCGGCGCCACCTGATCTGGCACCATGATTGGCCGGGCGTTTGCCGATGCCGCCGCTCGGATCCCATTATACGAGTCTTCAATGATATAACAGCCGCTCGGCGGCAACTGAACGGCTTTGGCAGCACTCAGAAAAATATCCGGCGCCGGTTTGGAACGCGCGATCATATCACCGCCGACAACGATATCAAAATAACCGTCGATGCCCGCGTCCGCCAGTTCCCTTTGTGCTAACGCTGCCCGAGTGGATGTCGCCAAGGCGATCTTCACATTTCGCTGCTTTAAAAATGACAGGATCTCCGCCGCGCCGGGTTTTAACGGCAAATGCCCCAACGCTTCATAATACGGAGAAAAAATACGTCCGAACCTTCGCTTTGTGCACATCGTAGGGGAAATCGTCTCCGTAATGCTCGGCAAAGATTTTTCTTGGTCGCCGCCTCATTGGTGCCAAAGCATCGCACAAGCACCGCTTCAAAATCGGGGATACCTGCGTCGGCCGCCACCTGCTGCCACCCCTTCAAGATGAGCTTTTCCGAGTCGAAAATCACCCCGTCCATATCGAACAAAACCCCTTGCGGCTTTTTGATCACATGATTTTTCTGCATTGTTTCTCCTCGCGCTTTTCTCTTAAAAGGCCATCCGAATCTGTCCGTCTGTCCAAGAACGCTGATCCGCCTCGTGGATTTGATCTTCAGGATACGGGCGGCCGACCAAAAGCGGTAAGCCCGGATCGTGACGTGCCCGATTGCGGGCCACTGTTCTGGCATCGCTATTGGCATAGCAGTACCGACAGCCATGCCCACAGGTATTGTAGGCTCCAATGTCTGCGCCAAGTAAGCAACCACAACCTGCGCGGGTCGCCGCCTTTCCCCCGGGCACCTGCAGATAGATGCCGCAGGCCTTCTCCAATACACGACGCGTCATACAGCCGCCGGTATCCACACCGTCATTCATCAACTGGGTGCCCTCTGAGCAAGTCCGCAGCAACATGCCGTTTTCCCGGGTGATGGCAGCCATTTTCCTGACGAGAATAATGCGTTCTTCTGGCGTTACCTCACGCACCTCAAGGAATTGCCGGCGCGTTTTCCGATACAAATCGATAAAAGAGATTATGCCGACGTCGGTATAAGGAGCCAGAAGATGCGCCATTTGTGCAAAGGCTCTCAGATGGTACGCCACCGTGTATTTTTCTGAGATAAAAATCGGATCGTAACGCCAATGTACGGCTTTTCGGCCCACGATTTTCGACAATGCGGCAAAATCAGCCATCACCTGCATTTTATCCGGCACCTCTGGCTCAATTTCCCGGCCGTAAGGGGTAATGGTAACAAACCAGAAGGTTCGAAATGCCGCCAACGCTGTCAAATGCTTAAGCATCGGCCGGGGATTTTTAGTGCAGAAAGTCATCACATCCACAATCCTGGGATCCAGGCGATAGCGCGTCACCTGTCGGGCATTAAAAGGATTGCGTGCCATGACAAAGCCTGCCCGCACACGATTCATCAGCCAATCGCTGAAAAAAGCTGGAATGTCGGTCCGACTGCCGGTGTTCAAAATCATAGCCGCCTCCTTTTTGATCCATTTGCACCTTTCTGTTTGAAATGCTGCCATTATATCACAATTGTCAATGCCTGCCGTTTTTGCTATAATGTCTTTAAATCATTGCCAAAAGGAGCACGAAACGCGAAATGGATATTAAAATCACAAAAGATATGGGCATTCTGGATGCGATTCGACAATATCCCGAATGTGAAAAATATTTCTCCATGGTGGGGATGAGTTGCTTTGGCTGCATGGCCGCCCATTTTGAAGATATTGAACAAGGCTGTCTGGCCCACGGTATTGATCCGGATGTGTTCGTCCGCAATCTCAACTTCTTTTTGTCCGGCGATGCCCCGACAGAAACCAATATCCCGGAAGCTTGACCGGCAAAACAAAAGCAAAGAGGATAAAAAACTATCCAAAGCCCAGTTCAGTTCTGAATTGAACTGGGCTTTTGTATTGCAACGCAAGGCAGTCGCTCGTTATTGTAATAATCTACGAATGAGGCAGCCATTTGAGCTGCCGTCTCATATCTCTTGTGCCAGCCTTCTGAATAAATTTCATACTTTATTCATCCATTTAGGGCTTCTATGACAGGGTTGTCTGTTGCGTCCCTGCTCATGACATTGATCGAATTATTATGATAATCTTTGTAAGCTCTGTTAGCTCCTGCAGACAATTGAAATAGGGTCTGCGGTCCCAAGAAATATGGGAGAAATGACAGGAGATTATCTCGTTGTTAAATGTCTCCAATAAATAGGTCCATTCCTAATCACCGTCATGTCTGAAGCAATTAGTTTCATTGGCGCCAATGTGTTCCAACGGCCACGCACAATATCTGTTCTTAGTCTCTTTACGAGCCGCCCACTTGTCGTAGCCAAATCAATTAACGCCCATTCCTCTGCACAACTCTGTTATCGGGTATTTATCTTTAAGCGCGTCTATTATTTGAAATTCAAGTCTTTTAAAGTAACGAACGCCCTATCAGCGCCGACGCCTTTCGCGATGTAACTTTTTTAACCATTCGTTTTCAATCCGAAGCTTCTCAACCATGAGCAGTAGTCTCTCTTCTTCGGTCAGTTTTCTGCTCGTATGCAATGCTATAAATTTGTTTTTCCTGGATGGAGCTTTTCAGGATTAAGTGCATTTACGCCGCCGTTACGATACTTTCTAACCCAACCGTTTAATGTCCCGAATGGAATTCCTCGCTCTCTTGCCAATGTTTTCACTGGGTAACTTTCTTCTTCGCACATCAGCACATAGCGTAATCTTTCTTCGTTAATCCATTTTCTATTTTTGCCACCTTTTTTCAACCCACTCATAATCACCTCTAATGGAGTCATACCATGAAAAAAGTAGACATGTTTTTTTAACATGTCTACTTTTTTCTTAACTATTTCACAGGCCTGCGGTCTTTTATTTTGCCTTCATTCTTTGCCTTTTGCCAGAACACGGCCGGTCTTTTTTTCATATAAAGGAAATCCGTTTGCTTCTGTACAGCTGCCTTCCGTTATTATATCTTCTAGCTCTCTCTGTCCAATCGTCTACCCCGCGGGTCATCACCGCGTGATAGCAATCAGGAAAATGTCGACAACAATAGTAAAAACACTTTTCTCTGGACATGATGGTGCCCGCCTATCTTTACCTTTGAGGAATTCCAGCCTCTTCCAACGCAATCATAATAGCTTCAAAGGTATCCGACTGCCAGGCAGAGCGGCCGATAAATAGCCCATCGACATCCTGGCACTTTGCATATGGCACTGCATTGTTGATATTGACACTGCCGCCAAAGAGCAAGGGCACCGTCTGGCCTTTTTCTCCATAAAGATCTATTAAAACAGATCGCAAATAAATGTGGAGTTGATCCACCACCGGTGGTTCGGCCGGAATCCCCTCGACCCCAATGGCCCAGTAAGGCTCATAGGCCACCCAGATATGATCCAGATCCTCGGTTTTCACGCCGTGCAAAGCAATTTTTAATTGTCTTGCCAACACTTCCGCAGAGACGTCATAAGTCTTTTCCTGCATGCTATCGCCAATACAAATTAACGTCGTAAACTCATGGCGCAGTCCCGCCAGTACCTTTTGGTTGACCGTATAATCTGTTTCATTGAAATACTGTCGGCGTTCGCTGTGTCCAATTTCTAAAATATCAATACCGATTTTTAGTCAAAATACAATTCCAGCTTGAAACACCTTCTCTACAAATTCCCGCTACTGTATAGATGCCAATCGGCACTATAATTTTAATTTCATCGCTATTTTTCTTGGCCTGTTATATATTTAATTCTGTCATATGTTTTGCAATACAGGTATTAATGGTGTCAAAATTACCGGTCATCCCATCTTTTGTCACTACTATGTGCTTATCGGGAAAATCTCCCACAATAAGCACATCTTCGGCTGCTAATGGAACAGGTTCCGCAAGCAACTTTAATCCCAGTGTATGACATGCTTTACAAAATGCGGTCGTTATATCTCCTCCGCTGATATAAATACCTTATATTGAAGGTATACATTCGATTATTTTATGCGCTATTTCCGCTATAGAAAATTAATAATGTCGCTCACTTCATTCACTGTTTTATTCATTTTGTCTGCATAATTGTGATAAATTCAAATAACGATCAATATGGCCAACAACAATTTTGACGACACCATCAATTTCCTCCGATTTAGCTTCATCGCTTTCAATAAGCTTTTCAGTTTTGATATACACATTGAAAACCTGCTACGCAAGCCAGAAGTTTTCCCTCTGTGTTTTAGCAACTGAATTAACACTCCCTTGGATAATTAAGAACTAAGATTTTTTTATCCCTATTTGATTTTCTGGGCACGATCAATTTAGGTGCCAATGTTACTGTAAATGGCCCTGGATCAACAGAAATAAATTTAATTTTACTCAAAATAACCACTTCACTGATTGTATTAATATCTTTTTGTGTAATCGCATCGAAAATAATAATCCAATTTCTAGTATAGACCAAATGACTGATTTCATTCGACAACCATTTTTTGCCGCGATTCAAGTCTCTAGTGAATATAGACGCAACCGGATATTTTGTCTGCTGCTCAATTAATTTTTAAACTCTAGGATCTTGAATAGGAGTTTTCGGGTCTAAAGCGGCCTCTGTTTTATGCAAAATAACACCGCCGACAGTCATGATCCGCCAATAGTTACGCAACCCGATGCTGGTGTGAAAGGAACAACAATGGCCGTGTAATCATCTCCCAACGTATCTAACATAGCATCCGTCTCGGAGCCTAAATTTCCACGTAAAGTACTATCAATTCTCTTATTAAGAAACGCTAACTATTTGTTCTTAAATATTTTAATAATACTATAAACACGTTCATAGGCAGTGTCTTTATTAACTCCACGGCTACCATTGTAAATGTAAGACATTCTGTTGTTTTAAGTTTTTCGGCATCACCTTTTTTAAAATCTTGAATATACAATCTAAGTGCAACAAAAAATGATTCATAGTTTTCTGATAAAATAGTGTTTTCAAAGACATCTAAACATCAGGAGGAACTATAAAATCATTATAATCATTTTACACTAAAAGAACGCGAATCGCTTAAACATTTTCTTGACATAGGCAAGAATTAAATAGAAATTTCAATTTTATTAGGGAGAAACAAATCATCCATATCAAAAGAAATTAGAAGAAATAGCCAAAATAGTGAATACATTCCTTGTGAAGCTCACGCTATCATGCTATCTATAAAAAAAGACGCTTTTATTGTAGACCAAAAAAATTAGATAACCCAAATTTGTTTAATCGCGTAAAAGATTTGTTTTTGAATCATCAATGGTCTCCGGAGCAGATTTCTGCTCGATTGAAATTTGAAAATTCGAGATTTACTATTAGCTATAATACTATTTATCGAGAAATTTATAATGGTAAATTTGATGAAAAAGGATTGTCACATGGAAACCATGGAGCAATTCGCAAACTACGACATCGCGGTAAAAGTCGTCATACAAAGAATTCTGAAGAAAAGAGAGGTAAAATCCGGATTAGTAATTTAATCACCGGTAGACCGGAACCTGCAAATAATCGAGAACGGTTAGGTGATTGGGAAGCTGATACCGTCATGGGACAAACCGGTAAGGCGTGTTTAGTTATATTGACCGATCGAAAGAGTCGATATTTACTATGCAAGAAAATCACAAAAAAGCGTTCATCTTTAGTCAAACAAGCCATGCTTGAACTTTTAAACAATCAACCTTTAAGAACAATAACCCCAGATAGAGGAAAAGAATTTTCTAAACACGCAGAAATTAGACAAGCGTTGAATTTAGTAGCGTTTTATTTTCCATTTCCACATCATCCCATCCCTGGCAAAGAGGAACAAATGAAAACACCAATGGATTATTAAGAGAATATTTTCCAAAAGCTATGGACATTAATCAATCAGATAGCTATGTTGAAGCTAAAATGAAAGAAATAAATCTTAGACCTCGTAAATGTTTAAATTGGAAAACACCGTATGAGATGTATCATTCAGTTGAGTTGCATTTGACTTGATAATTTAAGATTTAAAATCGTAGACGTAGCATATCCTTGTTTTTTTAAGAGAACTCCCGTTGCGTTAGCGCCAGTCAAATCATCTGCAACAACTACACATTTAACCATCAAAAAGGCCCTCTTTCCTTAATCCATTATATCTAGAATATGTTTTTTAGGTATTGTATATTTTATCCGTAAATTACAATAACAAGTCGGATGCCTTTATTAATACTACAATCAAAAATTTAATAATATAAGAAATCCCCTTTTCCAGGTGCTGTCTGAAAAAAGGGATATCTCCGCAGTTATAATTTCGCGTCTGACTCTTTGTCGGTTTTTAATTTATTCCTCTATTCTTTCATTGTTTAGAGAATTCAAAACACAAAATCGATTCGATTATAAAGCATATAAATCTTTGCTATGACCGGCTCCATAAATACCCCACTTTTCGATAGCCACTTGCAGTTCTTTGGAACCATTTTGTGCAGCTTTATCTAATGGAATATCATTCATGCAAGCATCAATAGTTTCGCGGAAGGCCTTGGCACCAGCACGAGGTCCCATCGGATGTGCGTGGATACCAGCACCAACGCCTAAAAGAATATCATTGCCAGCATCTTCCATAAATTTAGGAACAAGACCAGGAACGACACCGCCACCAACAAAGGGTAACATGGGCTTAATATCATACATTTTAGCCTTTGCCGTGATCATGTTTTCGATATAATTGTCGAAGGTATTATCAAATTTTCCATATGGCGGTTGCGTCAGATAAATATCACACCCCATGATTCGACAAATTTTCGTGACAACCTTCGAACTCATTCCTTGATAAGGCGAGGACGTGAAAGCACCATTAAAGCAACTGTGACCCAAAATCGGCACAGTGATATCCGGATCTTCCGCCAACATTCTAACAGCAGTATAACCGACTCCGTGGACATCAACCATAACGCAGTTACCCCCATTTTCAATAACAGTCATAGCATTTGCTTTTAAACGAGAAGCTTCATCGGTGATATTGCAGGCATAGAGTGTTTTTTCGTGTTTAATGTCTTCTGCGCGATGCGCAGCATCCATATTCATTTTGACACGATCTGCCAACCTATTGAAGGAACGATTGCCGCCGATTAATTCGTCGTCTTTGATGATATCGACACCGCCAGCAGCAGCTTCAAAGAAAAGATTGGCACCAACATCCGGCGTATAACCAGTACAAGGCTTGATCATATTATTAAGAAGTGGTCTGTCGTAGGCATTAAGCATTTTCCGGATGCCTTTGAGACCGAATTTCGGACCCTGGAAATCTTTGATGAATTTTTCAGGAAAGTCAATATCAAGGAGCTTTAAATTTGGCATCGACATGATATTGCCACTGATACTACCGATAAGCAACGGTAAGTTATTTTCAATATTAGCTACGGGGAAACCGATGCGAACAACAAACCAACGATAACCATCAGGACCAATTGCATTAACTAAATCCGTTCTGTTTTCATAGGCAGGCACCTCATAAATACCAATAACTTTTGAGGCATATTTTGCACGAACTTCGTCTGTTTCGGCAGGAACATCAACCCAAGAACCAGTTGTCTGTTCAATCCCGATGCTGTTCATCTTGACAACGACATCTTCATCACGATGACAAGCGATTAAATAAGTGGCAACACAGAGATCGTTCATGTCACAACCTTCATAAATCGGGTTGAGCAATGTTCCATACATTCTGTTTTGTTGGATCATTTCTAATTTCCTCCTTTGCGGAATAATTACAATCCATTATTTGATGCTATTATTATAAAATAGGTCAATAATTCTTTCTAGATGGAAAATAATTTCAAGTTAGTCTACAAAGAATTTAATTCTCTCATGAAGTACCAGATGATTTAAATTATTCTTCAACGATCGCATATGCTCTTGTGGGAGAACCGCCGGCACCTCTAAGTTTCAATGGTACGGCACAGAATTTAAAAGTTTCGTATTTGGAGCCATACTAATTTGTTATTTAGCGCTTTTGGACATCATTTAGCATTAACATCGCGCGAAGCGATTAAATTAACATTTGTTCCACAAATATTCAAACAAATCACTGTACCGATGATCACCGGCGCATCAACTGAAATATTGCAGATGGCCTTCACACAATCAAAGATTTTATTCTTCGGAATCGCTTCCGCTGTACGCACCGGTAGCATCACAAGTTCCCCACCGTTGATACGGACGGTCGATGTCACCACACGTTTCGGCAGTGTGAATTCATCCTTTGCATAGCTTAAGCCGCGCTTGCATGTGTAACCTGTGACGTCTGTGATTTTCTTACCCTCATGCGTGACGGTGATCTGGCAACCCCGCGGGCAGCTCGTGCAAATGATTTTCGTTTGTTCGCTCATTTTTTCCTCCGCCTAGACTTCTTCCACCGAAACCGAAATACCCTTTTGACCCGCCGCGACGTATTTCGTCAGCAGCGGCACCATTTCCATCGAACCCGGCGCGATGATATCGCGTTTATACGATGCGAGGACGTCCCCCGCGTCGTTGGTCACAACGAGTTTGATGTGTTCTTTCGGTTCCCGCACACGCATGTACAACTTCACGACCTTTTCGTCTTCCGACGGTTTCGATGTGATCTGCTGCGGCACTACGTAAGTGATGTTATCGCCAGGCTTCACCGCGATAGCTTCGTCCAGAACATCGATTTCCCCCTTAACGTAACACGCCGCGCTACGCCCAGCCACCTGGGCTTCTGCCGAAACGTTATCCACCAGGTCGTGCACCTGCAGGACATTGCCGCAAGCGAAGATTCCCGGCACACTGGTCTGGCGGTTTTCGTCCACCACCGCGCCCTTGGTCACCGGGCTCATTGCAATGCCCGCGCCCTGGGACAATTCGTTTTCCGGAATCAGCCCTACCGAAAGCAGAAGCGTGTCGCAGGCCACAGTGATTTCCGTTTCCGGAATCGGCTGACGATTTTCGTCGACTTCCGCAATCGAGACCGCTTCGACCCGGTCCTTCCCGTGGATCTTCGTCACTGTGTGGTTCAGATACAGCGGAATACCAAAGTCGTCCAGGCACTGCACCTTATTTCGGATCAGGCCGGAAGAGAAGGGCATCACTTCAAGCACGCCCTTGACGTTGCAGCCTTCCAGGGTCATCCGGCGGGCCATGATCAGGCCGATGTCGCCGGAACCCAGAATGACAATTTCTTTCCCCGGCAAATAGCCGTTGATGTTGACGTAACGTTGGGCCGTGCCTGCCGTCATGACGCCAGCTACACGATCCCCCGGAATTGTAATGGATTCCCGGGTGCGTTCTCGGCAGCCCATCGCCAAAATCACCGCACCGGCTTCGACTTCGAAAAGCCCGTCTTCGCGATTTTCTGCCGTCACCACCTTGTCCGGTGTGATTTCAACGACCATCGTCCCGGTTTTAATGTCGATGTTCGGCTGTTTTTCAACTTCCTTGATAAAACGCGTCGCATATTCCGGACCGGAAAGTTCTTCTTTAAAATAGGTCAATCCGAAGCCATTGTGAATGCATTGTTCCAAAATGCCGCCCAAACGGTCACTACGTTCCAGGACCAAAATCCGGTCGACACCATTTTTGCTGGCTTCCAAGGCCGCCGCCAAACCCGCAGGGCCGCCGCCGATCACGACAATATCATAATTCAATTTTTTCATGATCGATGCCTCCTTCAAACAAGGATAAATCCTTCGTCTTGTCCAACAGAATATTGGAGCGTCCGCCGCGTTTCGTCACGTCGAGCGGGTCAATGCCCAGTTCTTCGTTAAGGATGTTGACCACCCGCGGTCCGCAAAAACCACCCTGGCATCTGCCCATCCCAGCGCGGGTTCTGCGCTTGATAGCGTCGATGTTGCGCGCCGGAATCAGCCGGCGAATCGCGTCGAGGATTTCACCCTTGCTGATGGTTTCGCAGCGGCAGATGATTTTGCCGTAGTCCGGATTCTGTTTGATGAGTTCACTGCGTTCTTCCTTCGAGAAATCCCGCAGGACAATCGGTTTCGGTCGGATCGGATTCCAATCCGGTTTTTCTTTGAGGATGAGTCCCGCGTAGCCGCTAACTTCGTGAACGATATCGTCCACCATGTCCGCCACGGCCGGCGCTGAAGACAACCCTGGCGACTGAATGCCCACCAGGTTGATCATCGTCGGCACGGATTTCGCGTGACCGATGATGAAATCTTCCGTACTGGACGCCGGACGCAGGCCCGCGAACGCCGTGATGACATCGCCGACACGCGGTAGTGCCGGGAACAACTTGTGGATATCTCTGGCGTAGATGTCGTCCAGGCCCTCCTGAGTCGTGGAGAAATCGGTCTTATCGTCAATTTCCACCGCGTTGGAGCCGCAGAGGAGGTTGCCTTCCGTCGTCGGGACGATGATCATCCCCTTGGAGACCGGTGTCGGCGGGGAATAGATACAGTGATTCACGTAGCCACCCCATTTTTTATCGTACAGGAAATATTCGCCCTTGCGCGGGTGGACGTAGAAATCAATGTCTTCCACCATCGCCGCGATCTTGTCGGAATACAGGCCCGCGCAGTTGATGACAATCCTCGACTCAAAGGTGCCGACTTCCGTGTCGACACGAGCGATCTTGCCGTTTGCTGTGTGGATATTCGTCACACCGGCGTTGAGCAAAACCTTGACGCCATTCATCGCCGCGTTTTCCGCCAAGGCCATCGTCCATTCAAACGGGTTGATGGTGCCGGTATTCGGGTCAAACAGGCCGAACTTGACATCCGGGTTGATGTTCGGTTCCAGCTGCATCATTTCGTCGTGATCGACGATACGCACACCTTCCAGCCCATTTTTCTTCGCATTGTCAACTTCTTCCTTCATCGTCTTCAGATGACTTTCTTCAAAGCCGGCAAATACGGAACCCGTGTGGCGGAAATCAACGTTTAATTCCTTGCAGAACTTGTCATAAACTTTTGTATCGGACTTCAGGCACATTTGACCCTTCAGCTTGCTGCCATCGACGTTATAGCCGCTGTGGATCATGGAAGAATTGGCCTTACTGGTGCCCATGCAAACGTCACTCTGTTTTTCCACCAAAGTGATGTCCAGATCGTACTGGGAGAGCTTTCTCGCCACGGCCGATCCGATGACGCCAGCGCCGATAATCAGAATATCGGTTTTCATGTTTCCCCTCTTCTCATGATTGAATGCTAACTTTTATCTTCATCTCTATTATAGTAGAGATATGATAATTATCTCTAGTAGGAAAATATTTTCCGTTTTAAGTGGCTTCACAAATCAGTCGTCGCCGTATTTTTTGCGGATTTCCTGCGTCCCTTCGCCCCAAACTTTCAGGGTGTTGATGCAGTTCATCCAGCCGGCATAAAGTTTTTCTTTCTGTGCTTCCGGCATTTCCGGTTTGAAGATCTTTTCCGATTCTCTGGCCTTCTTAATGTCGTCGAAGCTCGTCCAGAAATCCACCGCGAGGCCCGCCATAAAGGCCGCGCCCGCCGCCGTCATTTCGACACTCGTCGGACGGTCGACATCGATACCACAGATGTCCGCGTTAAACTGGGCGATCAAATCGTTCTTCGCCGCGCCGCCGTCGATCTTCAAAATCGTGATGGGTTTGCCCGTATCGCGCATTGTCGCGTCGACCATATCCCGGGTCTGATAACCGAGGGAATCCAGCGCCGCCAAGATGATATCGTTCTTGTCGATCCCGCGGGTCAAGCCGAAGAGTGCCCCTTTCGCGTTAGCATCCCAATACGGTGCACCGACCCCGGAGAACATCGGCAGGAAGTACGCCGTGCCCCTGGGCATTTTCGCCTTCTTCGCAAAGAATTCCGAATCCGACGTCCCTTCAAGGAAGCGCATTTCGTCCCGCAGATACTGAATCGTCGAACCGGAATTCATAACGACCCCTTCGAATAAGTAGGTAATCTTGCCGTCGATGCCCCAGGCGATACTAGTGAGCAAGCCGGATTCCGATTTTTTCGGTTCGTTGCCAATGATGGAGTCGAAAACGCCAGCGGTCCCGAACGTCATCTTGCAGTCGCCTTCTTCGAAGCAAGCCTGACCGAAAGTCGCAGCCATCTGATCGCCGAGAATCGCCGTGATCGGCAACGGTTTCTGAAACGTCGTCCCCATGTGGACTTCACCGAAGTTGCCCATGCTGTCGCAGACTTCCGGCATCATTTCCCGAGGAATATCGAATTTGTCCAGCAGTTCCTGGTCCCAGTCGAGGGTCTTGATGTTAAACAGCGCCGTACGGGATGCGTTACTGTAATCGGTCTTGTGAGCTTTCCCTCTGGTCAGGTTCCACAGAATCCAGCAGTCAATGTTGCCGTAATACAGTTCGCCCTGTTTCGCGCGGTATCTCGTCTCTTCGACATTGTCCAGGATCCATTTGACCTTGAGCGCGGAGAATTCCGGGTCACAGACGAGGCCGGTCTTTTCCTTGAGCACTTCTTCGTAGCCATCTGCACGCATGGCATTGTAGCCATCGACGATTTCTTGGCGATTGTCCCCCCAGACGATCGCGTTGTAAACCGGTACGCCCGTTTCCTTGTCCCAAACGACACAGGTTTCGCGCTGATTGGTGATGCCGACTGCGAGAATATCGTCGTCGTCCACGCCAGCCTGTTTTTTACATTTGTTGATGACTTCCGTCGTCGTCGCCCAGATTTCCTTCGGGTCCTGTTCAATCCAACCCGGATACGGGTAATACTGATTGAACTCGTTCTGCGCGATGCTGACCGGCATGCCATCGTGGTTGAAGAGGATCGCTCTTGCGCTGGTCGTACCTTCGTCAATCGTTAAAATGTACTTCTTTGCCATAATCGTACTCCTTTGCTCTCCATGAATATTGATGGTTTTATTTCTAAAAGCACCCCTCTGATGCTAATTAGACTTTTTGTAGGGCATCAATGCCCGATCCGGATCATCAAAATCCGCCAGCAAACTCTGGATGATTTTCAATTCCCCGTCATCCGTACAGCTAGCCGTTTCGTATCGGCAGATGGCCTTGACTATATCCCGGGCATTTGCGACCGCAACGCTGTATGCTGCCTGCTTTAACATCTCCACATCATTGAGATTGTCCCCCACGGCAAAGGTCTCTTCCAGCGCGATGCCAAAGCGCTTCTGAATGGCCGCAATCGTCGTTCCTTTCGACACCTGTTTGGACATGATGTCCATCACACGTTCACCGGAACAGGCGATGGACAGCTTTGGCGTCCATTTCGGTATGAAAGCGTCCGCCAACACTGCTTCGATGTGATCTCTGCGGTAGATCGTGAATTTGATGCACGGCTGTTTCAGTACGAGCAGATCCTCCACCATTTCGCAATCGAAATGATAAACGTCCCGCATGGCCTCAAAGCCTTCTTCGTCGCCCCGCTCAAAATAACAAATCTCCCCCGTGTCGTACATGCTAGCACAGCCGTCCAGCCGCCGCACGTCACGGACAACCCCCGCCACGTCCTCCGCCGCTATGGATTCCAACAAAATATTCTCGCCCCGATACGCTGCATAAGCGCCGTTTTCACACACAAATAAAATATCTTTCGTAACCGGTCCGAACACTTTTTCGAGATTCCCTTTCGGCCGGCCACTGCAAACACCGAATAACACCCCTCGATCCATCAACTCGCGCAGCGAATCGAAAAAGCAATCCGGCAGTTCCTGACCGTATTCCGGAAACAGTGTGCCGTCCACGTCCGTTAAAAATAATTTGATCATGTGTTTCTTTCCAGGCCGCTTAAAGCTGCGGCAAAATCGTTTCCCACACCAGATCCAGGATTTCCTGAACGTCGTGGTGCATGGCCTGCACCGCAATGACGACGTCGCGTTCCGGCAGCACGATGATAAACTGCCTTTCCCTGCCGTAGGCCCGGTAAGTGCCCGGCACGCTATTCATCCAGATGTAGTAGCCATAACCGCAGTGTTCGTCCGCCGCTTCCCCCCGTGGGATTGATCACATCGGAAGCCACATGGTTTTGTGTCGCTGCAACCACCCAATCTTCCGATAGATAACGATGCCGCTCAAAGGCATCCTTCCCGAGATAAATCTGCCCGAGCTTGATCATATCCTTGATATCCAGAAACAAGTCGCTCGCGGCGAAGGTGCGCCCCGACGGGTCCGTATCCCAACACGGTTTTGTCACGCCCAGGGGCTACCAAAACTTTTCGAACAAATAATCCTGAATGCTCATTCCCGTGATTTTTTCCAACATGCGACCCGCGACGTAGGGCGCAAGATTCCCGTAACAAAAATGCTCGCCAGGCTCGTAAATCATGGGGCAAGCAAAGGCGTAACGCAGCCATTCATTTTTCACGGCTTCTGACATCGCCTTATCCGTTTCGCTCCGCAGATATTTGCGCTCCGCCGCCATCATGTGGGCCGCGCCGTGTCCGGAGGTCATAGTCAAAAGATGTTCTAAGGTCACGTTCTGCCAACGCGGGTCGGTGTTTTCCGAAAACAAGCCTTCAAAGCAATCCGCCGGTTTGTCGGAAAGGTGCAAAAGCCCCGCGTCGACCGCCATGCCGATCCCCGTCACCGTGAAGGTCTTGGCGACGGAAAAGACGTTGTGAAGCACCGGCCCACCGATGTGTTCAAAGCCCAAGGTTTTGCCGTTCTGAACCACCATGACGGCGTCAATGTCTAACTGCCGCATTGTATTCTCATGAATGAAATTTTCTAATGTAAACACGATTTATTGGTCAAACTTTGTATAAACATTTTTCCTGAGATCCTTTTCCCGGTGGTGCAGCTCCAGAATCTTTTCCGCCAGCTGATTATCGACGATGAGGGTATCGATGAGGCCGCCCTTGAGGGCGCTGTAGGCCGTGTAGGCCTTTTCTACCCCGGAAGCCACGGTGATTTTCTGTTTGATATTTTTGAAAGCATCAAAATCCATCGACAGCGTCCGGTCGATAAGATCCGTCCGGCATTCCCGGCCTTCCGTGTCGAAGAAGTGCAGCGCGATATCACCGACGACGTGCTGCCGCTGAAGTTGTTTCAAATCGTCTGGACTCAGATAATCCGGCTTGGATAAAATAGAATTCAATTCCGGATAAAGCGAACCCATGCCCGCGATGGAAATATTGATTTTGTCGAACATCTCGTAAACTTTGGCAACGTTCTTTTCTTCCCGCAAAAGTTTCGCCAAAACTGGCGAACTGACCATCGCATTGGTCGGCAAGGAGTAGTTCTTGCCGCTGAAGGCCTTCGCGATGCGCCGGATCAACACCCGAACATCCCATCCGTTCACGTAATACGACAGACTGCCATGGAGCGTGACAAAGGTCGCGGGAATGCGTTGTGCCGGATTGAGGTAATTGATCATGTGGTAAATCGTGCTGCCCCAGGTGATGCCCAGTACATCGTCCTTCGTAATGATGCGCTGCAGGTAGCGCGCCGCTTCCAGCGCGACGAGCTTTTTGACAACTTCCCCATCGCCAGGATCATTGAGGGATTCTTCGCCAATGATTTGTCCATCGACCGCCGGCGCGATCACTACATCTGTGAGCCCGAAAATCTTTTTGAGATCCTTCTCTAGTTTTAAACATTCGACGTAAGGATCTCGTATGACAAATTCAATGATATTTTTTTCCCGGCCCTTTTTTTAGCAGGCGCGACACTGTCGTGACGGAAATACCCAGATCCTTCGCGATGCGTCTCTGGGACCTGCCGGAAAGGTAATACATATACGTAACTTTGATGATTAAAAAAGAAGATTGTTCGTACTTATCCAGTTCCTTTGCCATCAATAATCTCCTTTTCCCAAAAATTTATACAACTACTTGTTTATATTATGAACCGATTTTTACAATTTTCAAGATAGAAAAAAATTTCGACTCAAAAATTGAAAAAACAGAAATTTGAGGACAAAAATTTTCTATAGAAAATAATTTCCCAGTGGTAGGAAAATCGTTTTCTGTTGTATACTAAATATAAACGTTAACACAAGATTGTGTTTTTATTATCATATTTTTTAACGATCATTATAAATATAAATAAATACAACAACTTTTTTAAAAATAACCAAATACTTTAGAAAGAAGGTGCTTCGAACGTGAAGTTAAAAGACATGCCCATCAATGAGCTTATCACGGTTGATCACAACTGCAGCTGCGGGCGGCATCACCACATGGCCATTGATCACCTGGCAATCGGCAAAGGCACGGTGAACAAACTGCCGGAATTTTTGGCAGACCAAAAGCTGGCCGACGGCACGCCTCTCACCAAGAACGACAAGATCTGCGTTGTCGCCGATATTCACACTTGGCCGGTCGCCGGTGAACAAGTCTACAACCTCGTGAAAGCCAGCGGTTACCCCGTCACTTCTTACATTTTCCAACACGAAATCATGCACACCACCGAAGTGTTCATTGACGAACTCGAAAACGCCATGCCAAAGGATGTGTCTCTACCCCTTGCCGTGGGTTCCGGGACGATCAACGACTTAACGCGCATGGTCTCCTTCCACCGGAATATCCCTTATTACATCATCGGCACGGCTCCGTCAATGGACGGCTTTGCCACCGACGTCGCCCCGGCGACAATCAAGGGGCTCAAATGCAGCCTGCCGGCTCATTGTGCCAGCGGCATCATCGGCGATACGGATTTTCTCTCTACGGCGCCGGACAAAATGATCGCGGCCGGCATCGGGGACATCATTGCCAAGTACATCGCCATCAACGACTGGCGCCTGTCCTACCTCATCAACGACGAATACTACTGCGAAGAAGTCGCGGAACTGATGCTCAACTCCACCGACAAAGTCGCAAATAGCGTGAACGGCCTGGTGAACGGCGAATCCAACGCCTATCAGTATTTGATGGAATGCCTTGTGCTCATCGGTATCGCCATGGGCTACGTCAACAATTCCCGTCCGGGTTCCGGCGCGGAACACTCCATGGGCCACGTGCTGGAAATGAAGGCCGCCCTCAAGGGAGAATACGGCGAACTCCACGGCACTTCTGTCGGGATGGCGACCTGTGTAATGGCTGAAATGTACAAGAAATTCCTCACCCTGGACATCGACTACGACAAAGCCAGAGCCCACGCGGAACAATTCGACTACGACAGTTGGGCGGATGAAATCCGCCGAGTCTTTGGCACCAGCGCCGATCAAATCTTCAAGGTCTACGAAAAAAACCAGCAGTCCGATCCGGCAAACGTCAAGCGCCGCATCGACCGCATTGAAGCCAACGAAGACCAAATTCGTGCGATCATCACGGAAACCGTGAAAAAAGTGGAAAAAGCCCCAGAATACATCGACGCCATGCACGGCATGACCTCGCCGAAACAATACACCCTCTTCAGCGAAGACGAATTCCGCGACATTCTTTCCTACACGAAAGAACAACGCGACCGCTACGCCGGCCTGCAGTTCTTCTACGACCTTGGCGTCCTGGATGAACTGGTCGACTACATCATCGACAAATACTACGACTGATCATTTTAAATAACAATAAATAGTACACCATTTTGGAGAATATGGAGAAAGGAACTTTTTATGGCAAACTATTTTATGGGGATTGACGCCGGGACCGGCAGTGTCCGCGTCGCGATTTTTAACGATCAGGGCCGCATCATGGCATACGACGTCAAGGATTATCCGTCCTACTATCCGAAGAGTGGCTGGGCCGAACAGGATGACAGAGACTGGTGGAACGCGCTGACTGCGGCGATTCCGGCCTGTGTCGAAAAATCCGGTGTCAACCCGAACGATATCATCGGCATTTCCTGCGACGGGACCTGCTCGACAACCCTGTTCTTGGACGCCGACGGCAAATCAGTGCGCACGCCGATTCTCTGGATGGACGTCCGCGCGTCGGAAGAAGCCCAGGCCATCACGGAACTCGGCAAAGACTGCGACGCTATCAAATTCTACCGTTCCGGCGTCCCGGCAGAAAGCCTGATCCCGAAATGCATGTGGGTCAAGAAACACGAGCCGGAAAACTGGGCAAAAACCAAAACTATTTTTGAATTCACTGACTGGCTCCACTGGAAATTGTCCGGCGTCAAAACCGCGAATCGCTCTGTCGCCGCCTTCCGCTGGCTCTACGATGACAAAAACGACGGCTATCCGTTAGACCTCTACAAAGCCATCGGTCTCGAAGACATCACCGCCAAACTGCCGAAGGATGTCCTCAAAACCGGCACGCCCATCGGTAAAATCGATCCCGACATCGCCAAAGAACTCGGTCTTGGCCTCGACACGATGATCGTCGAAGGCGCCTTGGATGCCGTCTCCTGCATGGTGGGCATCGGCAGTGTCAAACCCAACGGGATGGCCCTCATCGGCGGCACTTCCAGCTGCCTATTTGGCCTTTCTATTGACGATTTCCACGAAGTTGGCGTCAACGGCACCTATCCGAACCTCCTCTACGACGGCACAAGCCTTGTCGAAGGTGGTCAGGCGTCCTCCGGCGGCATTTTGAACTGGTTCCGCCAGAACCTCGTGCCGAAAGCCTGGGAAGAACAAGCCAAAGAACGCAACATGGGCATCTACGACTTCATCGCACGACAAGCGGAAGACATTCCCATCGGCAGCGACGGGCTCATCATGATCGACTACTTCCAGGGCAACCGCGCTCCCTATTCCGACTCTGACGCCAGAGGCATGTTCTGGGGACTGTCCCTGGGGCACACGACGGCGCACATGGCCCGGGCCGTCATGGAAGGCGTGGCCTACGGCGCGAACCACTGCATCCTGTGCATGAAGGACGCTGGCTACGACGTCAATGAAATTTACGCCTGCGGTGGTCTCGCCGAAAGCGACATCTGGATGCAGATGCACGCGGACATCATCGGTGTACCGATGTACACGACCCAGGAAAGCCAGAGCGCCGGCTGTCTCGGCGACTGCATGATCGTCGCCGCCGGCTGTGGAATTTACAAGGATCTAAAAGAGGCCGCCGAAAACATGGTTAAAGTCGACAAGAAATTCATCCCGAACGAAGAAAATCACAAGACCTATCAATATTACATGGACAGCTACGTTGAAACCTGGCCGCTGATGCAGGATCTCGTGCACCGCATGGTCAAACACATTAATCAGTAACCATTGTTATTTATATAATTAAGGGGATAATAGCATGGCAAAATATTACATCGGTTTTGACGCAGGCACCCAGAGTGTCAAGGTCGTCATCTACAACTTGGACATGGAATGCATCGCGGAAGCGGGCTATCCGACGAAAATCGACTACCCACAGCCTGGCTGGGTACAAATGGACATCAATGGCTATCTCAAAGCTGTCAAACTCGGGATGCGCGACTGCGTCAACATCATGAAGGAAAAGGACGCAGACCCGAAGGACATCCGTTCTATTTTCGGCGACGGCATCATCTGTGGGATCGTCGGTATTGATGAAGAAGGGGACGCCATCACGCCGTACATCAACTACATGGATACCCGTACCCAGGAAGATGTCGACGCGATCAACGCCATGGGTCTTGACATCTGGGCCAAAGAAACCGGCAACGCCGTGGCGAACAGCATGTTCCCAGCGATGTTCGCACGCTGGTTCCTCAAAAACGACAAGGACTTCCAGGAACGCGGCGTGAAATTTATCCACAACGCGCCATACGTTCTGATGCACCTTGCGGGCAACAAGGCAGCAGACGCCGCCGAAGACTGGGGTGTCATCAGCGGCTGGGGCCTTGGCTACGACATCTACAAAAAAGAATGGTCCCCGGAACAGCTCCAGATTTTGGGCATCGATCAGGCTTACATGCCGAAGATCGTCAAACCTTGGGACATCATCGGCGGCCTGACAAAAGATATCGCAGAATTTACGGGCGTGCCGGAAGGCACACCGATCTGCGCAGGCGCTGGTGACACGATGCAGTCTATGATCGGCTGCGGCCTGACAGACATCGGCAAAGCTGCCGACGTCGCCGGGACGGCTTCCATGTTCTGCGTCTCCACCGACGGCATCAAACCGGAGCTGTCCACACCGGATTCCGGCCTGATCTTCAACAGCGGCACCCTGCCAGACACGTATTTTTACTGGGGATACATCTGGGGCGGTCTCGCGTTGCAATGGTTCCGCGACAAAATCACCAAACAAGTCAGCAACGGTGCTTACTACGACGTGATGTCCGACGAAGCCAGCAAGATGGCACCAGGAGCGGGCGGCGTGCTCTTCCTCCCCTATCTGACGGGCGGCGACGATGATTTGAGCAACGCGTTCGGCGGGTTCGTCAACGTGACAGCTGACACCAACCAGGCTACGTTGTGGCGTGCGGTGCTTGAAGCCATCGGCTACGAATACATGGGTGTCACGGATACCTACCGCACGGGCGGCGTTGATCTCTCGCAGATTACCGTGACAGAAGGCGGCAGCCGCAGTGATCTATGGAACCAGATCAAAGCCGATATGCTCGACAGCATGGTGACAACCCTGCAAAAATCAGGCGGCGCCGTCATGACCAATGTCGTCATTGCCGCTTACGCCGTTGGCGACATCACCGACCTCAAAGGTGCCTTTGACACATGGCTCGCTGTGAAGAAGGTTTATAAACCCAATCCGGAAAACACGGCCTACTACCGCAAGATTTACAACATGCGGACCAAACTCGTTCACGAAGAAATGCAATCGAGCTTCAATCTGCTCGAAAAAATCAGGAACGAAAAAATCTAACATTTTGGTTTTGGTTAGAGGGGAGAAATTATGATTCATTCTGTCGCTATTTCTGAAATGGTCGGCACCCATTATTTTTCACCGCTCAAAGGCGATTTTAAAACCTGCATCGACCAAGCCGCGCAAATCGGCTACGAAGGCGTTGAAATCCACGTGCGTAATCCATTTGCCGTGGATTTTAACGAACTGCACGATTACGCCCTGAGCAAAGGCGTGAGCATCACCTCCATCGGCACGGGCATGGCCTGCGGCTACGACGGACATTATTTCACCAATCCCGACGCCCTCGCCCGCAAAGAATGCCAGCGCGTTTTCAACGGATTTTTGGAAGGGGCAAAAATCTGCGACAACGCCATCGTCCTTTTCGGCCTGATGAAGGGCCCACTGCCTGACGACCGCCTGCGGGAACTGTACAAAGACATTTTGTTCGAATCACTGCAGCCCTGCGTTGAAACAGCGGACAAACTGGGCTGTGACATCACCATCGAAGCTATCAACCGCTTCATGGCCGCTTATTTGTGGTCCGTCGAAGAAACAATGGAATTCGTGGAACGCTTCGACTCGCCCCACGTCACGATTCATCTGGATACCTTCCACATGAACATCGAAGACAAGAGCATGCGCGACGCGATCATCCGCAGTAAAGACCGCCTCGGGTATTTCCACATGTCGGATTCCGATCGGTGCTATCCGGGTCACGGCCACATCGACTTCAAGGAAATCGTCGACACACTCTACGAAGTCGGCTTCTGCAAAGGCGACGACGTCTGGGCCTTCGAATACGAATCGATTCCGGACACTGTCACCTCGGCAAAACTCGGTCTCGACTGCATCAAAAGCTACGAGCACTGACACATGACGCATTGTAATGAGAAAAGGAGAAACAAATGGCTCAATATATCTGCGGCATTGACGCCGGCACCACTGGTACAAAGATCATGATTTTTACGGTTGACGGCATTCCGGTCAGCCATGCTTATAAAGAATATTCGTGTAAATATCCCCATCCCGGCTGGGTGGAACAAGACCCCTGGGAACTATGGCACGCCATCTGCGAAATCACACCGAAGGCTATTGCTAAAGCGGACATCGATCCGAAGGAAATCGGCTCTATCGCCATTTCCAGCCAGCGCGGCACGTTTTTCGCCATCGACAAAGACTGGAACCCCATCGAAGATTCCATCGTCTGGAGCGACAGCCGCGCCATCAAAGAAATCAAATGGATCGGCGATACTCTCGGCGCGGAACACTACCACGAAATTTCCGGCGCGGCCATGACTTCACTCTGGGCCTACGCGAAATACAAATGGGTGCACGACAACAAACCCGCCCTCTACGACAAGGCGTGGAAATTCGTCAACGGTCAGGAATGGCTGTTACACCAGCTCGGCTCCGAAGAACTTTTCACCGACCCGTCATCCCTGGCCCTCAACGGCATGATGGACGTCAAAACCCTCGACTGGTCGGACGAACTGCTCGACGCGATCGGTGTCAGCCGCGACAAATTGCCGCCAATCAAGGAACCAGCACGCCAGGTTGGCGTCGTTTCCGAAATCGCTTCTGAATTGACTTGTTTTGCCCAAGGCACGCCCATCTGCGTGGGTGGCGGCGACCAGCAGTGTGCGGCTGTCGGCGCGGGCGTCATTAAAGAAGGGCTCGCAGAAATCTCCATCGGCACTGCTGCCGTCATGGTCGCGGCAGTCGACAACATTTACCCGGACCCGCAGCAGGAAGTGCTCTTCTCCGGCCACGCTAACCCGGGCAAGTGGGACATGGAAGGTCTCGCCTATTCCTCCGGTGCCTCCCTGAAATGGTGGCGCGATACCTACGGCGACACCGAAGCAGCCGTCGCCAGAGCCACAGGCACGGATGTCTACACGATCATCTCCGATAAAGAAGCGGCCAGAGCGCCAGTGGGCTGCAACGGCTTCATGTTTCTGCCGTTCCTCGCAACGCAGGTTTCGCCGTACTACTGCGACACGGCAACCGGCGGCTCCATCGGGCTCACCAACGGCCACGACCGACCAATGATGGCGCGTGCTGTCCTCGAAGGTGTTGCCTTTGAACTGCGCATGATTGTCGATGCGATGCAGCACGTTTTGGGGCGTCCCTTCGACACCATTCTCCTCTCCGGCGGCGGTTCGAAGTCCCCGACCTGGCGTCAGATCCAGGCGGACATGTACGGCTGTCCGGTGGAAGTGCTGGAAACCGCGGACTGCGGCCTCGTCGGCGCAGCAGCTCTCGGCGCGACGGGCGTGGGCATTTACAAGAATCTCAAAGAAGCCTGCAACCAGATGGTCCATCCGAAGAATCTCATCGAACCAAACATGGCCAACTACAAACTTTACACGGATATGTTCGAAATTTTCAGAGACACGTTCCTCACGCTGCGTGACGTAAAGATCTACGATCGCTTGAACGCGCTATCTATCAAATACTGGGGTTAATGATTTTACTGAGGGGAAAAGGTAATAATTATGTTTGAAGTTTCGCTCAAAGGAAAAGTCGGTTTGATTACCGGCGCAAGCCAGGGCATTGGCCGCGCCTGCGCGTATAAACTCGGGGAAGCGGATATCGACGGCCTCGTCATTGTCGATCTGGCCAAAGGAGAAGCCGGTAAAGAAACGCAGAAAACGCTGGAAGACATGAACGTCGATGTCAAATACGTCATCGGCGATGCGTCGTCAGAAGACGTCATCAAAGGCGCCATCGATCTCGCGGTGAAATCCTGGGGGCACCTAGACGTCATCGTCAACGTCGCGGGGATTTCCTACATGACGAATCTCGAAACCACGAGCTTCGATCAGTGGAACAAGGTCATGGCCGTCAATCTGCGCTCGGTGTTCTTGACCATGAAATACGGCAGTGAGCAAATGAAAAAGCAAAAATCCGGCTCTATCGTCTCGATGTCATCCATTTCCGGCGTCACCGGAGGCAGCACAGGCCCGGAATACGGCGCATCCAAGGCCGGCATCATCGCCCTAACCAAATTCGCGGCCAAACAGCTCGGGCCCTACAACATCCGCGTCAATGCAGTGGCCCCGGGGACGATCGGGACGGACATGATCAAGCGCAACTATTCCAAACTGACGAACGAACAGCGTCAGAAAAAGCTCGACGCGATTTACATGAAGCGTCTCGGGAATCCGGCGGAAGTCGGTAAAGCGGTGCTATTCCTCGCCTCCGATATGGGCAGCTACGTCAGCGGCGACACGCTCATGGTCACCGGCGCGCGAATGAGCTGACATGATGACCACACTTTACCTCGTTCGCCATGGTGAAACCTACGAAAACAAGAACCATATTTTCCAAGGGGTGATGGACTCGCGCCTCACCCCCTTTGGGGTTGAAACAGGCGGATGCCTTGGGCGAATTTTTCGCAGACATTCATTTGGACGCTGCTTCCACCAGCCCCCTGAGCCGGGCGCGGCGCACCATGACCGGTGTGCTCGCCCATCATCCGGACATCACGCCCGTCGTACGGGAAAAACTCCATGAAATTAAGGGCAGAAAGATAACGGATCTATCGTTTGACGAATACAATGAGCGCTTCGACAACATCCTGATGACCTTTCAAACCCGGCCGTCTGCCTTTACAGCAACAGAAAGCAAAAGCATTCCGGAAGTGTACCGCCGGTTCACCATTGAGACTTGCGCGATCACTGAGGAAAACATCTGCAAAGATTTCATCGTCGTCTCCCACGGCACCGCAGTTCAGAGTTGGCTGTTCTACGCTAAAGACATTGATGAAGGTCATATCCGATTTGATTTTTTGCCAATAGGAAATCGTTACAGATTACACTGGGAAACTGCCAAAATAATATAACCACCAAACCTATCCACGCATCAAATGTGTGGTTTTTTTCGCACAATTAAAGTAACCTCCCCTGAAAAGGGAGGGAAAACCACATAATGGCGTACTACCTGTCAAGAGGCAATGAATTTTGCTGTCAAATGTAGATACAACTGGCAGTATTCTTTTGCCGTTACATGGTGCTATTCATGATACTCTACTGGTGTGTCAGCAGATTTAGGTTCCATTGAATTCGCCATATGTTTTGTAATGGCAGTGTAAAATATTTTACACTGCCTAATTTTAAGCCTTAAGCGCTAAAGTTATAATGAATTTATATTTGTAGAAGGGATGGATCAAAATGAAAAATTTTATTATTGGATCTGGTTGGAAAATGGAGTTATCCTATCAAAAAAGCATAGAAGTTGCCAAACAACTTGATAAAAATTTAGCAAATTTTCATGACTTTCCTGTTGTCATCTTCCCATCATTTACTGTCCTTTCAGCTATTAAGCAGACGATTTCTCCCCACTCGGCACTTAAAATCGGTGGTCAAGATCTTTCTTGGAAAGAATATGGTCCCTATACCGGGGAGATATCAGCCGCTATGCTGTTAGATGTTGGCTGTGAATATGTCGAAATTAACCATCAAGAAAGGCGGAAATATTTGCATGAAGATAATCAAATGGCTAATTTAAAATTAAAAGCAGCCCTCCGAAATGGCCTGAAACCATTCCTATGTATAGGTGAAGAAGAAAAAGGGAATCAAAATCAAACAGAAAATTTTATTAGTTCACAGCTAAAAGAGCTTTTAAATACTATTCCAAAATTCGAAGCAACAAACATTATATTTGCCTATGAGCCAAAATGGGCAATCGGGCAATATGGTTTGATTGAATTAAAACATATTCAAAATATACATGCATTAATTCGCAATTGTCTTTCATTTTTATATGATGATGCCTTTGCTCAGGACATAAAAATTGTTTATGGCGGCGGAATCACCATGGAAAGATATAAGGATATTTCCAAATTGCCGGACGTGAATGGACTCTTCACAACACGATGTGGCATTAATCCAAAAACTTATACTGAACTAATTTTACAATCTGCCCAAATAATAAATTGAGTCCGAAGATAGGGATGCACGAACAAAAAAAGTATTCAATTCTTTCAAAATATTACAAGGATTTTCACCAAAAATTCTGGTATGATATACAAAGAAATTCATACATTACAAAACAAATAATTTTATAAGGAGCGTCTATGGCAAAAACAGGAATGATCATTGTGTCCCATAGCGAAGAGATTGCGCGCGGCGTTGTAAAACTTGCCGGTGAAATGGCCAACGATCAGGTAATCATCAAAGCAGCCGGCGGCACCGGCGACGGGCGGCTTGGCACCAACGCCCTGCTCGTTCAAGAAACCATCGAATCTTTGGCGGCCTGCAAGAGCATTCTCATCTACTGCGATCTCGGCAGCTCGGTGATCAGCAGCGACACCGCCATCGACATGCTGGATGACGATGACTTGCAGGATAAATGTCGCATTGTCGACTGTCCGCTGATTGAAGGAGCATTTTACGGTGCGGTGCAGGCGTCCATCACTGACGATCCCGATGCCATTATCGCTGAAGCCGAAAAAGCCCGCGAACTGCACAAGGACTGATCACCAAGGTTTTCTTTGTTTGAATCGGATCTGTTCCGTTCATGTATTAATTATTTTGGGAGGTAATTTACTATGGTTATGAAACGTCTCATCAACGATCCCTATGACGTCGTTGAAGAAATGCTGGAAGGCTATTGTGCCGCACATGCATCTTACGTCAAAATGGACGACACCGAAGAAGCTCAGGGCCGCGTCGTTCTGGCGAAGGACGCCGGCACGAAAGACAAAGTCGGCGTGGTCATCGGCGGCGGTTCCGGCCACGAACCGCTGTTCCTCGGCTATGTGGGCGACGGTTTTGCCGACGGCGCCGTCATCGGCAACATCAACACGTCTCCCTCGCCGGACCCGTGCTACGCTGCTGCCCGCGCTGTGGATAATGGCAAAGGCGTCATTTTCCTCTATGGGAACTATGCCGGCGACGTGATGAACTTTGACATGGGCGCAGAACAAGCAGATGAAGACGACGATATTCGCGTGGAAACCGTACTCGTCACCGATGACGTGGTCTCCTCCGACAACATCGCCGACCGCCGCGGCATCGCCGGAGACTTTTTCGTCTTTAAAGCGGCGGCCGCCGCCGCCGCCATGGGCAAGGATCTTGATGACGTTGTTGCCGCCGCATCCAAATGTAACGACGTGACCCGCTCTATGGGCGTAGCCATGTCCTCCGCGACTTTGCCTTCCAAGGGAGGCCCGATCTTTGAAATGGAAGACGGCGACATGGAAATCGGCATGGGCATCCACGGGGAACCGGGGATCCGCCGCGGTAAAATCGAACCGGCCGACGCCGTCATCGACGAAATCATGAAACCCATTCTCGAAGATCTGCCCTATCAGGATGGCGACGAAGTTTATGTTCTTGTCAACAGCCTGGGCGCAACCCCGCTGCTCGACCTGCACATCTGCTTCCGCCGTGTGGCCCAGATCCTCGAAGAAAAAGGCATCAAGCTTTACAAAGGGCTGGTCGGTCCCTTCGCCGCCTCCATGGATATGGCCGGCATGTCCGTCACGCTGGTCAAACTGGATGACGAATTAAAAGAACTGCTCGACTATCCCTGCGACGCCCCGTATTTCACCCAAGTTTAACCTTTCGGCAAATCACCGGGATCGGCGACCTTCGGTCCCGGTTTCTTTGTATTCTTAAAATTTACATTCAAAGGAGATCCATATGGCTGAAGCACTCAGCAAACAATATTTTATCAACGTCATCAAAGATCTGATTCCCTGGTCAGAAGCACGCAAGGAATATTTTACCGATCTGGATTCCGCCATCGGCGACGGCGACCACGGCATGAATTTATCCATCGGCTTCCGGGAAGTCGGTGCTCATGTGGACGAATGGTCTGCCGAAAGCGTTGCGTCTTTCTACAAAAAGGTCGGCAAGGCCCTGCTCGACAAGGTCGGCGGCTCGGCCGGCCCGCTCTATGGCAGTTTTTTCATGAAGTTCGGCGTGCCCATTAAGCAAAAGGGATCTGACGAAGGGGCCAGCTTTGACGAATTTGTTGAGATGATGGACAAAGCTGTCGCCATTATTCAAAAGCGCGGCAAATCGACCATTGGCGAAAAAACGATGAACGATACCCTGATGCCGGCTTTCGACGCGCTAAAGGCGGCTCATGATGCCGGCGACGACATTAAAACGGCCATGGGCAAGGCCGTTGAAGCCGGAAAGGCCGGTCTCGAATCCACCCGCGACATGATTGCCACCAAGGGCCGTGCCATGCGTCTGGGTGAACGCGCTATCGGCCATCTTGATCCCGGCGCTGCCTCAACCGCGGAAATGCTCGAAATTTTCTACAAAAACATGCCCGACGCTTAGATCGATCTCAAAAATACGGCGAAACCCCGAACGCCATTTCAAGTGTTCAGGGTTTTTTAATGCGCAGACATTTCCATCCGCGTGAATTTTATTTTTTAACAAAAACCGCGCTTCAGGGCGGATTGTCAGAATGACAATCACCAGGACCCAACCGGGCGATGGCCGTTATTTCCTCATCCATCACGCCCTATTCCTCTGCATCTTTTGGAAATGGCCGACAGACAATGTTGTGATGCTCGTCATTGCCGGTTCACTTCTTTCGCCGATGGATATGCTTTCCTTCTGCCGCACAATGATTCCGCAGATTTTATCCGCGCATAAAAAACACATCGGCTTCCCGCGACGAAGGCGATGTGTTTCTTTGACAATCTATTATTGGTCCAAACGGGTGCGCATGCTGCGTCCCAAGCGATCAGCCTGCAAAATCGCTTCTATCAGTACTTCCGGTGCCGTGGCTTTGGGCACCGCAGCAATGTGCTTTGTGGTAAACGCCTTTTGAGCCACCCGCATCAAACGCGCTTTGTCATCCGATGATAAACCGATATCGGCAAGGGTCACCGGCAGACCCACCGCCAGGTTAAAATCCATCACCTGATGGATGGTTTTGCGCGGCCAGTCTTCAAGCACGAGCTCGCACAGCGTGCCAAAGGCCACAATTTCCCCGTGACTGGCATCCTGACATTCCGACAGCGCGGAAAAACCGGAATTCAGCGCGTGCGCCGCCGCACAGCCCGCCGATTCCACGCCGATGCCCGACAATAACGTGTTCACCTCGATAATGTCCTCGACATCCTGGGTCAGACGATGAGCCACCACATCCTGATAGGCCTTGACACCCTTGGCCATTAACGTGGTGTAGCATAATTCCGACAGCGCCATGGCCGCCAATGTGGTTTGATAGCCATCCCCCACGCGGTTTTTCACATCGTGATCAACGTGTGCCTTCGCTTCAAAATAAGTTGAAAGCGCATCCCCCATGCCGTAAGCGAAAAACCGGGCCGGCGCATCCACAATCACCTGGGAATCCACCACAATCACGTCTGGGTTGCGCTTGTAGTAGATCGAGCCGGCGTGCTCCCCGGCCGCCGTATACGTCGCCGAAAGCGCCGAGGTCGGCGCGTCGGTGGAAACGATGGTCGGAACCATCACAATGGGCAGCGTCAATTGAATGCCCACGTATTTGGCCGCATCAAGCGCTTTGCCGCCGCCGATGCCAACCACAGCTTCGGCGCCGGCTGCCTCAGCTGCCACTGTCAGGCGCTTGAGCTCTTCCATATCGGTCTGCCCGCCAAACTTTTCGCAAATCAGCGCGCGATCCGCTTTCTCAAATTCAGGAACCAAGGTCCTGCGAACCCGATCCACAAAAGACGGTGTCGTCACGGCATAAACCGTCTTACCGTAATCCGCCGTATACGCTTCCAAATGCTGCATTTCGCCCGGCCCCTGAAAATATTTTCCCGGACTCTCAAAGGCGCGCGTTTTCGTTGTCATAAAAAACCTCCCTCATTTTTTATTAGTATATCATCAATTTTGATGCGGCTAAACATCTGTCATGCAATCTTATTTTTATTTCATTCACAATCACTGTTTTTTGCGCAGGATTTGTTTGCGTGCTATAATGCATGCGCGCCTTCTCCAAGGCAAAAGAAGTTTTTTGTTTTCGCTTTTGATATCAATCACTGAGGAGTTTTTATGACAACAACTACGCTTTTTCTCGTCCGCCACGGCACAACCGCTCTGAATGACCGCAATATCTTTCAGGGCGCCATTGACGAACCTTTGAACGCCTTGGGCCTGTCCCAAAGCCAGTTATTAACTGAATATTTTAAAGATATTCCCATCGATTTGGCCATCAGCAGCCCCCTGACCCGCGCTCGGCAGACCCTGGACTTTATCGTCGCCGAGCGACCGGAAATCCCCGTGATCGTCGACGCCGGTATCAGCGAAATTAACGGCGGCGTGCTCGAGGGCCGGCCTTTTCAGGAGCTCAGTGTGTTGACGCCAGAAATTATCGATGCCTTAGACCATCATCTCGGCCGCATCGATACCCGCTTTTATGGCGGTGAAACCGGAGAAATGGTCTATAACCGTGTGCGCGACACCATTTTAAACATCATTGATGCCCATCTTGGAAAAACACTGGTGATGGTTTCCCATGGTTATGCCCTCGGCGCCTGGATCAACTTTGTCCGCGGCGTTCCCGCTGCCGAGATGACGCCCATTCCGCTGGAAAACGTCTCCGTCTGCAAATTCACCTTTAAAGCCGACGGCAATATTCGCACCGATTTTATCGGCGACCACCATCACCTCACAAATGACGCCCGCCGCGTGTTCGACTGGGAAGCCTTGACCCGCCCGTTGCCGATTTTCATTCACTATCCAAAATGCAGCACCTGCAAAAAAGCCCGCCGCTTTCTGGATGACCACGGTGTCGCCTATCAGACTCGGGATATCGTGGCAGAAGCCTTGCGCAAAGAAGAACTTTTGGTTCTGATGAATCGCTACCCCGGTGAAGACCGCCGCTTCTTTAACACCAGCGGCCAGCTATACCGTCAGCAACGGCTTAAAGACCAAGTGCTAACGATGGATCGAGACGCCAAGGCCACCAAACTTGCCGAAAGTGGCATGCTCGTTAAACGGCCACTGCTCGTTTTTAAAGACCGCGTCTGCATCGGTTTTAAAGAGGCCGAATGGCGCAAGGCCTTAGATCTGGATTAATCATCATTACTGTCATCAAAAATAAACGCCGGCAGACTACCGGCGTTTATTTTTTATTCTCCTGCAAACAACGCCATGGCCCGCTCCACATCGGCCTGCATAGCCAAGCGGGCCGCTTCAGCCATTTCATCAAAGCGAACCCTCTCCCCTTTCTCCTGCAGGAGGGCATGCACGCCCGCCGCCCCCGCCAAAGACATATAAGTAAAATAATTGACCTTGGCGATACCGTTTTGAATGGCCCTGCGATAATCCGCCGGCGAAACCCCTGAGCCGCCGTGCATCACCAACGGCAGACCGACCGCTTCGCGAACGGCCACCACCCGGCCGACATCGAGCTCCGGCTTTACCGCATAGACCCCGTGGGCTGTGCCGAAGGCGATAGCGAGGGCGTCGATGCGCGTAGCCACTGCGAATTTTACGGCCGCTTCCGGATCGGTATACGCAGCGTCCGGCGGCAAATGAACCGGATCATCACAGCCGCCACCGCTTGCCGGACGGATTACCCGACCAAGCTCTGCCTCCACCGAAGCGCCGTATTGCTCCGCCAGCACAACGACTTTTTGCGTGATAGCCACATTTTCCTCGAAAGATTTTGCAGAGGCATCAATCATGACAGAGGTAAAGCCCAAATCCAGCGCCTGTTTTAAATATGCCAGGTCCTCACCGTGGTCCAGGTGGACACACACCGGCACCTGGGCGCGCTTAGCCGCGTCGAGCATGATCGGCCCGATAATGGTCAGCGGAGCTATGGTCTCGTGCAGCTCGGCATGTTGAAGAATTACCGGTTCGCCGCGTTTTTCCGCCGCGTCGATCACCGCGCGTACGCTTTCAAGGTTCACCGTGTTAAAGGCCCCGACCGCCCGATGCCGCCGTGCTGCTTCGTCTACCAATGTTTTTAAATCAACCAGCATGACTTACCCTACCGTCTTCGATGCCACGACGTCGATCCCGCAGCCGACCACATCCGGGATGAGCACCTCACCGATGGCAACCGGATGATCGATTGCCGTCTTCCGGATGGCCGCCATGGCATCCATCATGCGATCACGCGGCATGGGGGCGGCGGATTTCACCGGAATAGACAATGCTTCCCGGCCGGTCCGTCTCAGAATCATCGTTGAGGTCAGGGTGCGTACCGGGTTAATCCATTCCTGTTCGGCAAAATCAACGCCCCGTTTGCAAAGGTTGCCCGTCACCGCGACCATTTTGTCGCCGTCGACAGTCGCCACCATTTCACAGCTGTTGGGGCAGGTGGTGCAGCTCATTTTAACGTCTTTCATCGCGCTTCTCCTTTCCCGGCCATGGTTTCATCGCCGACAATGCCCACCTTCAGCTCGCCGATGCAGCCTGCCAAAGCCTCCTGCGCCAAGGTAATGATTTCCATATGGCTGGGCAGGTAGCGGTGAGCCTTTCGCTCTTCAAAAATCACCCGATCGCCACAGCGCACCTGCGTGCGGCCGCTTGTAATCGGCGCCCCTACCCGGAATTTGACGGGAATCGACGCTTCGTCGCCGTCAATCATCGCCGGCACCGTGTAGCGCACCGGCGCTTCGGCGTGCAGATTCAGCGCAGCATCGTGTTTCGGCCCCGCGCCGGCTGCATAATCCGCCGCTTGGCGTCCGGCTTCAAAGGCCTCCTCCGTGACATAGTCCACCACGTCGTGCACATGCAATACATTGCCGCAGGCAAAAATTCCCGGCTGTGACGTCTCCAGCACGTCGTTGACCAGCGGCCCGCCCGTCACCGGATCCATCGCCACGCCGGCTTTGCGGCTCAGCTCATTTTCCGGGATCAATCCGACCGAAAGCAGCAGCGTGTCGCAGGGGATTGTGCGCGCCGTCCCCGGGATAGGTTGCCGCTTGGCATCCACCTGACTCACCTCGACCGACTGCACCCGGTCTTTCCCATTGATCCGGGTTACCGTGGTCGACAGGTGCAGCGGGATGCCAAAATCGTCCAGACAGCCTATAATATTGCGATAAAGCCCGTTGGGATAGGCCATGATTTCGTAAACCCCTTCGACCTCGATGCCTTCCAAAGCAAAGCGGCGCGCCATGATGAGGCCGATATCGCCGGAGCCCAAAATCACCGCCCGATTACCCGGCTTCATATTTTCCAGATTCACATAGCGCTGGGCGATGCCCGCTGTAAAAACGCCGGCTGGCCGGTCCCCCGGAATGCGGATGGCGCCGCGGGTGCGTTCCCGGCAGCCCATGGCCAGCACCACCGCTTCTGCCGTGAAAATCATCATTCCCTTTTCATTCATCGCCTGGACGGTTTGTCCCGCTTCGCCGTGAGTGATATTCAGCACCATCGTGTCGAGATAAACGGCGATGTCTTTGCCGGCCAGCTGATCGATAAAGCGCTCGGCATATTCCGGGCCGGTGAGCTCTTCCTTAAAATGATGCAGGCCGAATCCCGCGTGAATGCATTGCTCGAGAATGCCGCCAAGCTCGCCGTTTCGCTCAATAACCGCGACCGATGCCTGCCTTTCTCTGGCGGCCAGCGCTGCCGCGAGCCCCGCTGGGCCGCCGCCAACCACCACCACATCATAATGAACTGTTTGCATTTTGTTTCCCTTTCTGTCTTTCGCTATTTGATCCGGCCGAACAGCACCGGCGAAATTTTCTCTTCAAATTGGACGGCCTCTTCCGGCACGCCCAGCTCCCGAGCCAGAATCTTCATCACCTTGAACTGGCAGAAACCGCTCTGGCAGCGGCCCATGCCGGCTCGGGTACGCCGCTTGACGCCTTCAACCGTTCTCGCGCCCAGCCGTTGGTGAATCGCCGCGACGATTTCGCCTTCCGTCACGGTCTCACACCGGCACACAATGCGTCCATAGGCCGGATCTTTTTGAATCAGCGCGTCCTGTTCTTCAAGGCTCATCCGATCAAAATCCGGCGGCGCCTGCCGATACCGCTGATAGCTCGGCCGGGGCTTGAGTTCAAGATCCGCATCGGCCAGAAGATCCCGCACGTATTCGGCGATGGCCGGCGACGACGCAGCCCCCGGCGACTGAATCCCCGCCGCATGAATAAAGTGCGGCAGGGCAGGCGACGCGGCAATCCAAAAATCGTTGCCGTTATCCAGGGCGACCGGGCGCTGCCCGGCAAAGGTGCGGATCACACTGCCATCCTGAAATTCCGGAATCAGATGATGAGCCCCTGCTAAAAGCTCGCCGATGCCTTCGGCGTCATTGCTGGTGTCTTCTTTGTCCTCGCGCATGGTTGCCGTGGAGCCGATGATCGTATTGCCGTGGGCCATCGGAATCAAGGCGATGCCCTTAGTGTCCGGGCTCGGGCAGGGAAACATCACCGTCGAAATCGGCGTCGGCATGTTTTTATCCAACACGCAAAGATTACCATGACGCCCCTGGACCCGATATTCGTGCAGGCCGGCCAGTGCCGCCACATCGTCGGCGTGCACGCCGGCTGCGTCCACGATATAGCGCGTGCGGAAGCGATCCGTCGGCGTCGTGATGGTAAAAGCCCCGTCTTCGTCCGCATGGATCCCCGTCACCGGCTGATCGACCAGAATATCGGCGCCGTTTTCCGCCGCGTTTTCCGCAAAGGCCACCGCGACCTCAAAGGGGTCGATCATCGTCGTCGTGTGGGCCAGCAGCGCGCCAAGCGCCGCCTTGTTGATAAAGGGCTCGCGATTTTGCAGCTGCGCCGCGTCAATGCGCTCCACCTGCGCCACCCCGTTTGCCCGGGCATTGTCGCAGAGCTCATCCACTTTTTTCAAATCCTGATCGGAGTAGGCCACCACCAGCGTCCCCGTTTTGCGGATATGAAAATCCAGATCACGGGCCAGCTGCGGATACATCCGCGCGCCCGCGGGATTGAGCTTCGCCTTCAGCGTTCCGGGATGGGGATCATAGCCCGGGTGCACCACGCCGCCGTTGCCCTTGGTCGCCCCGACACCGATATCCGGTTTGCGTTCCAGTAAGGCCAGTTTTAAATCGTATTTCGCCAATTCGTGCACGATGCCCGTCCCGGTGATCCCCCCGCCGATGACCATCACATCGTAAATTGCTTGTTCCATTTTGTCCTCCCTCTTTTCTTGACGCATCACACTGCCATCAGCGCATCAGCATGCCGCCGGTCACATCCACCGTGGCGCCTGTCATATAAGCTGCCGGCTGCGATGCGAGAAAAACGATCACATCGGCCACTTCCTCCGGCTTCGCCACATGGCCGACGGGAATCCGGCTTTCGTAATACCCCGGATGCGCCGCCATGCTCGCCGCGATCATATCCGTCTCGACAATGCCCAGCGCCACCGCATTCACCGTGATGCCCTTGGGCGAAAGCTCCCTGGCCATCGAAACGGTCATCGCTGCCATGCCGGCCTTGCTCGCCGCGTAGTGCACGTGGCCGGTGGTCGAGCCGTGAAAGGCCGCCTGAGAGTTCACATTGACAATGCGCCCGCCGCGCCCGGCCGTGAGATTAACTTTAGCAAAATACTGAGACGCGCGAAAGGCCGCCGTCAGATTCACATCCAAGGTGCGCTGCCAATCATCGAGCGTGATGTCCTGGCACCATCCCTGCAGAAAAATCCCGGCGTTGTTGATGAGGATATCCATCTCGCCAAGCGCGACGCGAGCCTGCTCCATCACAGCCGTTACGGATGAGACATCGGCAAAGTCCGCCGCCAGCGGCACCGCCCGCACGCCAAAGGCCTCGCAGACCGCCGCCGTTTGAGCCGCCCCGTCGAGGTGGCCGGCCACCACGCCCAGATCCGTGCCCTCTTTCGCCAGAGCCAGTGCTACCGCCCGGCCGACCCCGCGGGATGCCCCGGTCACAATCGCTCTTTTTCCTTTTAATTGAAGATCCATAATTGCCTCTTTTCCTGCTTCTGTCAACTTTTATACATCCCAATCATCCCAGACGCCGTCCAGTGCGTCAATCACCTTGCGGTAGCGCACGTATTTCTTATCGTAAATCGCCTTCTTCGCCGGATCGGGCTTCGCGGTGTACATCACATCCACCATTGACGTCGACGCTTCTTTAAAGGACGCGAACACGCCGGTGGCCACACCAGCGCAGATAGCCGCCCCCAAAGCGCCCAATTCCTGGCTGCGCGCCACCTCGATAGGCGTTTGCAGCACATCGGCAAACATCTGAACCCAGATTTCCGATTTGGCCACGCCGCCGGCCATTCGGATGAGCGCCGGCTTATCGCGATATTTAAGTAACTTTTCGATGTGATAACGATGACTGAACACAATCCCTTCGTAAACCGCGCGCAGCATATTGCCCCGGGTATGCCAGGACTGCAGCCCCACAAAAGCCCCTTTGGCATTGACGTGCACATTCGTCCCGAAGAGAAAGGGCAAAAACACCAGGCCGCAATCCTGTTCACCGATTTTTTCGACCGATGCGTTGGAAACCTCATAAATATCCTTGCCTTTTAAATCCACATCCCGCAAAATTTCCGTGAGAAACCATTCGAGATTGCTGGCAGAGGTCGGACTACCTTCGAGGATCATCCAATAACCGGGTATCGTATCGATGGAGGTCATGAATAAATCCTTGTCCACCACCGGCTTTCTGCTGATATATTCGTTGATGCTCCAGGTGCCGGCTACCACACACATGGTGTTTTCATCGGTGACGCCCACGGCCATGGCCGACGCGTGAATATCCATACTGCCGCCGGCCACCGGCGTCCCTGCTTTAAGCCCGGTAAGCCCAGCCGCTTCTTCCGTCACCCGACCGCAGATTTCCCCGGCGTATTTGAGAGGCGGCAGCTTATCATAAATGGATTCAAGTCCCATCTCAGCCAAAAGCACCCGGTCGTAACATACATCCCGCACGTTCATCAGGCTGGAGCCCGAATAATCGGTAATTTCGGCATAGGGTTCCCCGGTGAGTTTCATTCGGATAAAATCCTTGCACATTAAAATCCAGCGGGTATCGGTCAGGACTTCCGGCCGATATTTCATAAACCAGCGCAGAATCGTCGTCGGCTGCCCGGCCCAGCAAGACTGCATCGTCTTGGGCAGGATGCGCTCGAAGGTGCCGTCGCTGTTCCAGGCGATGGCGAATTCTTTGCCGCGGGAATCGGTAGAAATGATGCCGTTGTAAGCCGGGGTGCCATCGGCCCGGGTTAAATAAAGCCCGTTGCCGTGGCCCGTTGCCGCGACGCCGAGCACTTCCTCCCCGGAGATACCCGCTTCGGACAGCACCGAGCGAATCGCCCCGACATTCGCTGCCCACATTTCATCCCCGTCGCGCTCGGTAAAACCAGGCTCCGGTTGAATCAGCGCCGTTTTGCGACTGCTCACCGCCACTTCATGCCCCTTCAGGTCGTAAAGCGCCACTTTGGTTATCGTGCCGCCGTTGTCGAGTCCCAATAAATATGCTCCCATGATTTTCTCCTTATCCATCTGAACGCATTTAAACCCACATTTAAAAAGCCTGTTTAACCGGCGAAACAACGCCGATCAAACAGAACTTCACCACATCTCTTTCCCGCTGCAATCTTTTGTTGTCGCTTTTAATACAAATCCCGCCGACTGATGGTTGCCCCGTTAAAGCCCGCCACCTGCACCTGTTCAAGATCCGAAGACGTTCGGATAAAGCCGCCGGCCAGCAGCGGCATGGCTGTTACTTGCCGCAGTTTCTCAATGATCATCACGCCGATCACCGCCGGCAAAATTTCTGCCGCGTGCGCAGCTGATCCCTTCAAAATGCGCGTGCTGGTGTCCAAAGCGCGGGAATCGCTGATCAGAAAACGCTGGATGGTGTAAAGCCCCGCATGACGTGCCATACCCAGCCGGCTGCTGTCGGTGGACATCACCCCGTCTACGCCGTAATAATTCTTCAGCAATTTAATACCCGCCTGGTCGCGCCCGAAGCCCCCCAACAGTTCCATATTGACGAGCACCTCTTTGCCTGCTGCATGTACTTTTTCAGCCAGCGGCTTTAAATTTGCAATATCCGCCCCCGTCAGCAAAATAGCCGAACAATCGCCCTTTAATGCCGCTGTCAAATCGCCGAGCCGTTTGATTGACGGAATGACCGTAAATCCCTTCGTCAATATGCTTTCGATGCTTTCCATGCGGTCGTTTCTTTCTTGTCGATCCAATTATGCTCTGGCCCAGTCCTTCGAGCGTTCCACGGCAGACCGCCACTGATCGTAAAGCAGCTCCCGCTCGGTGTCGCCGATCTGCGGTTCAAAAATTTTGTCGGCTTGCCACATATCCCGGATCTCATCGATGCTTTTAAAGATCCCGCAGCCGAGTCCCGCCAGATAGCAGGCACCGAGCGCCGTCGTTTCAATATCCTTCGGCCGGATTACTTTACAGTTAAGAATATCTGCCTGGAACTGCATTAGCCAGTCGTTTTGTGCCGCGCCGCCGTCCACCTTGAGCTCTTTGAGGGTGATACCGGAGTTCTCAGCCATGTCCTCCAGCAGATCCCTGGTTTGATACGCCATGGATTCCAACGCCGCCCGGGTGATCTGTTCCTGCGTCGTGTCTGCTGTGACACCGATGATCATACCCCGGGCATTGGTGTTGTAATGCGGAGCTCCCAGTCCGGTAAACGCCGGCACGAAGAAGACGCCGCCGTTATCCGCAAGCGAAGCGGCCATCGCTTCGGATTCGCTGGCTTTGCCGAAAAAGTGCATCTTGTCCCGCAGCCACTGCACCACCTGACCGGCGATTAAAATGGATGCGCCCATCGAATACTTGATCCGATCGTTGATGCCCCAAGCCAGAGTCATCAAGCCGGTGGCGGTGCGCGGGGCTTTATCACCGGTAAACATCAGCGGCACTGCCGAAGTTCCATACGTGTTCTTGGCCGCACCTTCATCAAAACAGGCCTGCCCGAAAAGCGCCGCCGACTGATCGCCGGCAATTCCAGTAATTGGAATTGCCGCACCAAACCACTTGGGATCGGCCATGCCGAAAAGTCCCACCGAGTTTTTGACTTCCGGTAAAATGTCCTTTGGAATGGCCAACACCTTGAGCAGATCGTCATCCCATTTGCCTTCGTAGGGGTTAAACACCAAGGTGCGTGCCGCATTGGAATAATCCGTCGCATGGACCTGGCCACAGGTTAAATTCCAGAGCAGCCAGGCGTCGATGTTCCCGAATTTCAAATCGCCGCTGTTCGCCTTGGTCTGAGCTTCCGGCACGTTATCAAGAATCCAACGGATCTTGGTCCCCGAATAAGTCGGATCCAGCACGAGGCCCGTTCGCTGATTGAAGAGCGCGTTGTGTCCTTCCCGGCGCAGCCGTTCCACAATGGGCGCCGTCCGGCGGCATCCCCAGACAATGTCATGATATACCGGTTTGCCGGTGTTTTTATCCCACATCACCGTGGTTTCCCGCTGGTTGGTAATCCCGATCGCCGTGATATCCGCCCCGGCCAGACCGGCTTTGGCGATGGCATTGCGCGAGGTTTCTAGCGTGACCTGCCAAATTTCTTCGGCCGATTGTTCCCACCAGCCGGATTTGGGATAAAATTGTTCGTATTCCTTGTAATCCAGTGCGACCACGTACCCATTTTCATCATAAATCACTCCGCGGGATCCCGTCGTCCCTTGATCCATGATCAGAATATGCTTTGCCATTGCTCCCCTCCTCATTGTTCACCATGTGCTGAGGCGATAAAAACATCCAACAAAAAATCCTGCTTAATAAGCGTACTTCTTTCTCCATACACTTATTAAACAGGACTCAGCGTTTCCGTCCATCTCCTCAATCTCCAGATGTATTCTGTTTGTCATTAGTCTATCACGACTTGTAAAGGGTGTCAATATTCCGTAGATGATTTCAGTTAATTTTTATTTTATCCATTCCATTCGAGGCGCAAAGAAAGACCGCAGGTCTCCCCGCGGTCTGATTGTGTTTGCTCTATCCTTAATTATTCTTCGACGAGTTCGAATTCGTCTTTGCTGGCGCCGCACAGCGGGCACTCCCAGTCCTCCGGCAGATCTTCCCACTTGGTGCCCGGTGCAACGCCGTTGTCCGGGTCGCCGGCTGCTTCGTCATAGATATAACCACATAAAGTGCATTCGTATTTTCTCATAAGTTCCTCCTTGATGGATCTCAGTAATTTAAACTGTTTTGATTATAACCGATCTAATGTGCTTTGTCTATTCGAAAAACAAAAAATGCTTTTTCTTCCGCTTTTTCTGCCCCGCCCGCCTATTTGTGATATTTCCGGCCTACGTCAATCATCAAACCTCGGTATATCTGTTCCAGCGCGAGCACCCGGGTCATCAAATGGGTAAAGGTCAGACGTGACAACTGCCAGCGCGCATCGGCACGCCGAATAAGGGCTCCGCCCACCCCGAGCGATCCCCCGATGACGAACACCAGCTCCGACGCTTTAAGCCGCCACACTGCCAGCTGCTCAGCAAAGGCTTCCGAGGTCCACTGATGGCCGTGCAGATCCAGCAACACCACCCAGGCCCCCGGTTTGATCTTGGCCAGAGCCCGCTTCGCCTCACGCTCCAAGATTTTCTGACGCTCGCCGGGGCGTTCTTCACGGAAATTGGCCTCATCCTTTATTTCGATCACTTCGCATTTGGCAAAGGCCCCCAACCGCTTGCAATAATCCGCCTGAAGTGCCGCCAGATGTTTATCCTTTAATTTACCGATGGCTACAATGGTCAGTTTCATCAAAATTAAAACCTCTCCTTGGCATAGGCCTGCCAACTTTCACTGAAGAAATCATCCCGGGTGATGATTTCTCCCGGCACCTTCACCATGAACTGATCGTCCCAGCGTCCAGTGATGAGTTTTTCGAGAACGCGGTTGCTCCCCGGCACTGGGTGCACCTGGGCCTTCATCAAATCGGCTCCGCGTTTCGCTTTGCCGGCGAAGGGCTCCCGGGTCAGATCTTCCACGCCGGTATCCACCACATCCAGCGCATCATAATCGGCGAACCAGGTGTCGAACAGCGCCTGGGCCTCGGCCTGGCCGTGCTCTTTCGCCAAACGGTGATACAAACGCTCCGGCGAAAAAAAGCCGGGGACCGGATATTGAACATATAAAAATGGCCGGCCTGCTTCAGATCGGGATGATAAGTGTCGTCGGTCGTCAAGGCGATGGAAACGCAATCGTCAAAACGCGGAATCACGATTTTCTGCCGGGCGGCGATCCCTTCCCAAACGCCGCCACAATAGCCCTGAGCCACGAGCACCGTGTCCCGGTCCCCGGGGATGCGGCGATCCAGAGCGTCGACGGCCGCTTCGCGCATTTTGGGCGGATCCACGTGCAGCCGCATGTTCAGGGCTACCACCGGATAGTGCGTGCCGCATTTTTTCTGGGCCGCCATCACATAGTGAACCAAATTACCGCAAGCTAAAATCACTGGCTTCATAACATTCCTCTCCTTTTATGCTCGATTGATGTTTTCGTGCTTCATTTCTTATTTTACGCCATTTTAACCGCTTTAGCAATTTGTGAAAAATATTTCAAAAAAACATGGCCCGGCAAAGTTCTGTGTTACAATAACATCAATCGATGTTAATCAATTCATCCGTCGGGCCGCCAAGCCCGGCGACTCTTCAAAGGAGACCATATGCCCAATCAAATTTCGCTATTTGCCGAAAATAAAAAAGGCGCCCTGCACGCCATTACTGCCGTTTTAGCCGACGCCAATATCAACATCAACACCATGCTGACCAACGACTCCGCCGAGTACGGCATCGTCCGGCTGATCGTCGACCGCCCAGAAGAGGCCATCGCCGCACTTAAAACCGCAGGCTATCAATGCCGGCTCGATCAGGTGCTCGCGGTACATATGCCCGACGATCCCGGTTCCCTCGACAAAATTTTAAAGGCCCTCTCCGACGGGCGCATCAATATCGACTATCTTTATATTTCCTACGACCGCCACGCGGCGACGCCCATCGCCGTGATTAAAACCAGCGAGCCGGAGGCCGAAGCCTTTCTGCGCGGCCGTGGCTATCAAATCGCCGATCAGTTTTAAATCAACCAATTGTCTTTAATGGCCGATACAAAAAATCAGCACGTCAAACGTGCTGATTTTTTTGCTTTTTATAATATCGCACCCGCCGAAAGCTGATCCATCTTCCGAAATTCAATGCGGTCGAGCACAAGACTGAGCACAAAGGAAGCCAGGTCGGCCACGGGTGCCGACCACATGATGCCGACAATCCCCCACTTTAACGGCAGAATCAAAATCATCGGGATCAAAAAGAGCACCTGACGCGAAAGCGAAAGCACGATGCCCCGGGCGGGCTTGCCGATGGCCGAGAAAAAGTTGGACGAGAGCAGCTGCACGCCGTTGATCAGCACGGTGCACAAAAACGTGCGCATGAAGAGCACGGTAAAACGCATATAAAGCCGGTTGTCCGCCGCACCGAAAAGGGACACGATGGTTTTCGGAAAAAACTGAAATGCCACAAAGGCAATGACCGAAATAATAAAGGAATATTCCACCGCGAGTTTGAAAGTCGCCTTGACCCGGCCGTACTGGCGGGCCCCATAATTAAAACCGAGAATCGGCTGGGATCCCTGGGCAAGTCCGACGAACACCCCGATGACAATGGCGTTGACTTTCATGCAGATGCCCGCTCCCGAAAGGGGAATATCCGTGCCGTAAATCGACAGGGCGCCGTAATGGGTCAGCGAATGGTTTAAAATCACCTGCACCAGCGCAAAGAGCACTTGATTGAGGCTGTTGCTCATGCCCAGCATCGCAATACGTCCGCAGTCCCAAAGATTCGGCCGCGCAAAGGAGGCTCGGGTCAGCTGCACCGTTTTGTACTGGAAAAGATAACGTACCGCGATGATGCAGGAAAGCACCTGGGACAGCGCCGTAGCCATAGCCGCGCCGGCGACACCCAAGTGCAGGCCAAAAATAAAAATCGGATCGAGAATGGTGTTGGTCACCGCGCCGACCACCATGAACATCATCGAGTACTTCGGCGAGCCGTCCGCCCGAATCATATTGCTCATCACATTGGTCAGCAGCAAAAAAGGCAGTCCCAGCCCGGTAAAGCGCACATAGCTTTGCGCATAAGGCAACACGGTCTTCGTGGCGCCAAAGGCATAAAGCATCGGCGTCATGGCCGACTCGACCACCGCCGCCAGCGTCACGCCGACAATTGCCGCCATCCATACCACCGTGCCCACGGTTTTTTCTGCCTGCGCATCGTTGCCCCGGCCAAGCTCCAGAGAAAAATTCGCCGCACCGCCGATGCCGATGAGCAGCGTCAGCGCGAGACAGATTGTCGTGATCGGAAATGCCACATTGGTCGCTGCGTTTCCCAAATAGCCCACGCCCTGACCGATAAAAATCTGATCGACGATATTGTAAAGCGAGCTGACGACCATGGCGATGATCGACGGCACCGCAAATTGCCGCAGGAGAGCCGGAATTTTTTCCCAGCCCAGCGGATTGCTTCCCTGGTTTTGTTTTTCTGCTGTCAAAGCTTTTCCACCATTCCTTTCAATCGCTTTTCATTAAAAGCCGATGCGCCATCGGCCTTCACACACGACGACCGCCGTCTTTTCGGTGCAAGACAGCCCGCCGACAATTCACAAAAAAAGCAGCTTCCCTTTTAAAACTGCTTCTCGAAGCTGCTGAATTTGAAGCTTCAGACCATTTCCGCCAATCCATAAATAAGCGCCTTCGATTTATCCCAGCCCAGGCAAGGATCGGTGATGGACTGACCGTAACACCCGCCGCCGATGGGCTGATTGCCGTCTTTCAGATAGCTTTCGATCATAAACCCCTTTACCAGCTGGTTGATGTCCGCCGAAACGCGACAGCTGTGCATCACGTCCTTGGCGATGCGTACTTGCTCCTGCCAGCGCTTGCCGGAATTGCAGTGATTAGTGTCCACGATCACCGCCGGGTTTTTAAGCTCGGCCTTTTCGTGATAGGCATCGAGCAATCCCTGCAGATCCTCATAATGATAATTGGGAAAGGTCCGCCCATATTGATTGACATAGCCCCGCAAAATGGCGTGCGCCAGCGGATTGCCGGCGGTTTTGACTTCCCAGCCGCGATAGAGAAAAGTGTGACCGTGCTGGGCTGCAATCAAGGAATTCATCATCACGGAAATATCGCCGGATGTCGGATTTTTCATCCCTGCCGGGATGCCGATGCCGCTGGCCACGATGCGGTGCTGCTGATCCTCCACCGAGCGGGCGCCCACCGCCACATAGGCCAGCAAATCCGAAAGATAGCGGTGATTTTCCGGATAAAGCATTTCCTCTGCACAGGTAAAGCCCGTTTCGCGCACAGCGCGGGTGTGCATCTCGCGGATCGCGATAATCCCCGTGAGCATATCCTCCTTCGCGTCGGGATCCGGTTGATGCAGCATGCCTTTGTAGCCCAGGCCCGTGGTCCGCGGCTTGTTGGTATAAACCCGCGGAATGATGAAAATTTTATCCTTCACCCGATCGGCAACCTTCGCCAGCCGATACAGATAATCGAGCACGGCGTCTTCACTGTCTGCCGAACAGGGGCCGATGATGAGCAGCAGCCGGTCGTCCTTGCCCGCAAAAATATCGGCAATCTGCTGATCCCGTTCTTCTTTAATCGCGGCAACCCGGGCGTTCAATGGAAATTTTGTCTTCAATTCCTGGGGCGTCGGCATCTTCCTGAAAAATTCCATTTGCATATCCATCGTGATCATCTCCTTTGTAAGCGCTGCGGCGGCAATAATCGGCGGACCGCACCAGCCTCGTTATAAATGCTTGATTTAAAAAACGGCCTCCGCCGTTTAAATTGGTCTCATTATAACATAACGATTCGAGGATACGCCCGTTTTAAGCATGTATTTATTTTCGTTCACAAGCCGTGAGCGATCGCCTCCCGTGTTATAATAAAATTGCGTAATAATTATCGTTTCATTTGCATTCAAAAGGAGTCTGTCATGCAATCTTTTCGCAAAGAATTATTTTTTCACTTCGACACCCGCCGCGGCTTGAAGAACATTACCCCGGACGTCAAGGCGGCGCTGGCCGAAAGCGGCATCAGGGAAGGACTCGTGCTGGTCAACGCGATGAACATCACGGCCTCGGTGTTCATCAACGACGACGAGCCGGGACTTCACCGGGATTTTGAACGCTGGCTCGAAAAACTCGCGCCGGAAAAACCCTACAGCCAATATGATCACAACGGCTACGAGGATAATGCCGACGCCCATCTCAAGCGCACCGTCATGGGCCGGGAGGTGGTTGTCGCCGTGACCGACGGCCGTCTGGATTTCGGCACCTGGGAGCAAATTTTTTATTACGAGCTCGACGGCAGGCGCACCAAGCATGCGCTGATCAAAATCATCGGCGAGTAGGAGTGGTCATGCCGACAACGGATTACGATTTTCACGCGCATTTTTTTGGCGACAATCGCCGGCTGATGACCGATGCTGAAAAAAAGCGGCTACACGCCGCCATCAGCACGGCCGCCGAGCATCGCGATCCCGAGGGAATGACGCTCCTCGGCCGTCTGTATTACGAAGGGTTTACCGTCGCGCAGAATTATACGGCTGCACGCCGCTGGTTTGAGCGGGCCGATACCGCCGGCGACAGTTGGGGAACGGTCTATCTGGCTTATTGCTATTATTACGGGCGAAATATTCCCGTCAATTATCCGCGGGCACGCGCGCTCTTCGCCAAAGCGGCCAAGGCGGGCAATCACTGCGCCCTTTATAAACTGGGCGACATGGCCCGAGACGGGCTGGCCGTCCCCGTCGATTTGCCCCGAGCTCTGGCCTGTTACCGCGAAGCCTTGGCCAAAATCACCCCAGCTATCCCCGAATATCCCAATATTGCCGCGCGCATCGGCCATTTGCTCCTCGCCGGTATCGATCCCGACGCCGGCACGGCGGACGCCCTGCACTGGCTGCACATCGCCCAAGAGGGCTGCTACCGCCTGTTGATGCGCGGCGATCCCTACGCCCATTTATCCCTTCCCCAAATCGAAGCGGATCTCGCCGAATGCACGGCACTTCTTAAAGCGGCCGTGGCCGATCTGCCGCAAAAAGTGCGGTATCCAGGAAAGCCTTCATGAAAATCATCATTTCGCCGGCCAAAAAAATGACAACGGCTGTCGATACCGTTGCCGCCACACGTCCGCTGTTGCTCGATCGGGCCAAAACGCTTTACGCCTGGCTGAAGGGCCGATATCCCGCTGCCCTGCAAAAACTCTGGCAGTGCAGTGACGCTATCGCCGCACTGAATATCGAACGGCTGAAAAACACCGCCCTCGAGGATCTCGACACGGCACCGACACCGGCGCTCTTGGCCTATCAGGGCATTCAATACCAAGCCATGGCGCCCTTGGTCTTCACCGAGCATGCCGAAGCCTATCTCGCCGAACATCTGCGCATTTTATCGGCGCTTTACGGAGTACTGGCCCCCACCGACGGCGTTGTTCCCTATCGCCTCGAAATGGCCCAGAAAGCTGTCGTCGCATCTCATCGCAATCTTTATGCCTTTTGGGGCGACGCGCTCTATCACAGCCTGATGGACAAAGACCGCACCATCGTAAATCTGGCCTCTAAGGAATACGCCAAGGCTGTCATCCCTTATCTCATGCCCGGCGACCGTTTCGTCACCTGCCTGTTCGCCGACCTTGTGGATGGCAAACCGCGGCAAAAAGCCACCTACGCCAAGATGGCCCGAGGCGAAATGGTCCGCTTCATGGCCGAAAACGCCGTCACAGATCTCGAGGCGCTTAAGGCCTTCGACGGCATTCATTATTTTTATGATGCCGGCCGGTCGAATGGCGATACCTTTGTCTTTATCCGCAGGCCTTGACCCCCATCATTTAAGCAGGCCGATGCCAATCAAGCAAAACACGATGCCGGCCACTTGTTTTAAATCGAGATGTTCTTTATAAAAAAGCACGCCCATCACCGCCAAAACCACCGCCACGCAGATATTTGCGATGAGAGAAGCCTGGCTGACAGCCCAGCCGGCACGGTAAATCAAAAGATAGCCGGCCTCCAGTCCGATGATGGCCAACCCCAGCGCCCAGGTGCTCCAATTCAAATGTCTGAAATCCGTCTGGAAATCGTGGGGCATGAACGCGAGATAAATAATCATGCAACAAATAAAGCTCACCAGATACGTCCCCGCCAGTGAAAGCATCGGGTTCGCATCGGGCGGCGTATTTTTTGACACATTATGATAGATCACATTGGATGCGATCACCATGACCATCGGCAAATAAACCATTAATTTCATGCTAATGTCTTCTCCATGGTGATGTGCTCACAAAATTCATCCAAATAATTTTCCCCTTTAGCTGCATATCCCAGCTTTTCATAAAAAGACTGCACCCGCACCTGCGCCGAAAGCTGCAGTATCGGCACGCCTCGGCCTTTCAGCACTTTCTCCGCCGCCATGACCATTTGCGCACCGAAGCCTTCCCCGCGATGGGTTCGGATCACAGCAATGCGTCCGATGTGATAAGCTCCGGACGCGTCCCGGTAAAACCGACAGCAGCCCACGGCCTGATTGTTTTCATAAGCGACCAGATGGGTCGCCGTTTTATCCAACGCATCAAACTCGTCATGAAAGCCCTGCTCGTCGACAAAGACGGTCTGTCGGATGGTTCTCGCATCCGGCGGCAGACCTGCCTGCATTCGTATTTCCACGATTTCAAATCTCCCTTTCAATTTTTGCGTCCTTTAAAAAAGGATTCAAAGCCTCCCTTATAGCGCAAACGCGCCGTACCTGCGGTGAGGCTTTGAATCCTTGACACGCCACCCGGTGATGGCGCAGGACGTTTATTTTTTACAGCATCTTTATTATAGAAAAAAGGCTCGAAGCCTGTCAAGGAAAAATGACCGGTCAACATAAAAAATCTTGTCGCTTTACAATAGATGTGAGACCTTGAGAATAGAAAAAAGCGATTGAGCCCGTTAAAATTGTTTTTGCCACTAAACTCCTTTGACGAAAGGTCTTCAATCGTCATGAATAGTATATCGCATTCACAACGATTACTTGCCCCATACTCTTGAAACTGGAAGCGTTAGGTATTAAATATGGCAGATGGATGTTCCAAAAGCTTATTATGTCGGCAAGATGCCTGACAAATTCATCAGTATACTTTGATGAAGCATCAAGGAAACGATTCTGCAACTTCCTGAATTTCTGCTCGTTCAAGGATCTGAAAAAGCAGATGGACAGATATATGCGCAGATCGAACAACCTCCCAATGGCAGTGCTTGGATGGATGTCTCCATTTGAAAGGCGTGCGCAGCCCAAGGGATAACTTTCGAGCCTTGGCAGAAACAATCGGATGTTATCAAATGACTTTCTCCTTTTTCAGATCTCACATCATTGGATAACGTACATTTTTATATTTTTTTTATTCTCATCGTTGACAAATTTGCCAATAGCCATTCACCATCAGGTTTTTCTATTTGTGCCGTTTCTTGTTGACTTTTCGATGCCCTGCCTTTGTCTATAAAAAGAGCTGAAGGCTTAGCTGATATACCGAGCCTTCGCATCGTTCAAATTTACACAATGGCAGCCAACATCTCCGTCGCTCCGCGCACCTTCGAAACGTTGCAGATAAAACAGAATTCATAAACTTGATCTTTGGCCAATTCATCCAGCTAAATGTACTCCAAGATATGCACGCCCTGCTGAATCAGCAGGTAATGGTGAACCGGCTGCAGGTGTTCCAAAACAAACAAAGAGCCACCCGCGTTAAATCCATCGACGCAGGCCCTGTCATTGCCGACGACGATAGCGCCGTCTTATTCGTCGGCTCATCCAGCCATTTCCCGGTTTCATACCAATTGACGCTTTTGTCGATCTGAGAGCCTTTCATAATTCCCCGCTTTATAACACAGATAACACACTTTATTTTAAAAATCTGCAATGTTTAATCATCACGCTTCCCACCTTCTCGAACAAATCGCCGATGCCCGTCTCTGCGACAGACATAAAAAGCTCATCTTTTCTGCCGTTCCGTCCGCAACGGACGTAAAACCATCCGTCGTACAGCGGCTACACAATTTAACTGCCTTTTGCTGCCCACGCAACCCCGTTCGCCGACGAAAAGAAGATTTTAAAAGCATTGTCACCATCTTTATATCCGTGAAATTAATGCCTGCCATGGCACTTCCGTCGTCGGATTTGAGGATGCCGCCGAAATACTTTTCATGCAATTTCCCTGGCCCAGCAATATTCCCCAATTAAAACGTGTCCTCACTGAGTTGATTCTATCCACCGAAAATTTCTATATTGCCAAAGCCGATGTCTCACGCGCTCTTCAAAATGAAATTTTCGATGCCCTTCAAAAATTTCATAATAATATTCATCTTGATCAGCCACTCAAGCCCGTCAATTAAGAGATCATTCAATTAGTACTCAAAGAAGAAGAAATGAATCACAGCCGGACTACCCTGTGGCGCATGCTCAAGAATCTCGACGCAAAACACAAGCCGAATGAATAACATGGTTCTTTAATATCCGAAATACACAAAAAAAGCAGTTCAGATGCACTGCTTTTTTGTATATTTTCACACCACCACATTCAATATCCCCAAAATAAAGCCGATGAGCGCCCCGAGATTGACAATGGTCGTAAATTCCTTTTTCATCACCGAAAGCACCATAACTTCCAGCTCATCAACATTCATTGCGCCAATCTTATCCTCGACAATCTGCGAAACCGAAATGTGCGCCATCAGGCGCTCCACCCCTTCGCGCACCAATGTTTCATAGGCGCGGGCCACCGCTTCCTGCCAGGCTGCCGGATCGATCGCGACACGGGCGAGCAATTCTTCCGGTGTATGCGCTTCGGTATGGCCGATTTTGCGATCAACTTCTCGGCGGATCAATGCCGGCCCTTTTTCGGCAATGGCTTCCGCAATTCCCTGCCCCACCGGCTCCGTCAGGGAGGCGATCATCCGATCAGTAACAAACACACCGGTCAGCGTTCCAGCCAATTTTTTTCGCACAAGCGCCGGTCCCCGTTCGGCAATCACCCCTGCCACATCCAGTTGATTCACGGAGGTCATGATCGAATCGGTCAGCACGCCGGCAATCCGGTTTTTAGCCTCGGCATAGCCTTCTTCAGAAGAGAAAAAATTCCCGGCAGACGCCCCCAACGACCGCTTCATAACCGCGGTGATGCGCGCCACCATCTGTGCTTCAAAGTCCGGTGCCGTGAGCCTGGCAACAATGTCATCCTTGGTGATGAGCGTTTCTGCAATCAGCGTCCCGGTGCGCTTTGCCAAATAATCTTTGCGTTTGGGAATGGCCCCGGGCGTAAAGGGCAGACGGCGGCCAAAGAAATAAACCGGATGCTTCGGGAAAAAAAGCATCCGCACCGCCAGGTAGTTGGTGATATAGCCGATGAGCGCCCCGATGAGCGGGCCGGCTAAAACTTTGAGCATGGTTTTGCCTCCTGTTTGCTAAAATAAAATATTTTCAGTTGTTTTTAGTATAGCATAACCGCCAAACGGCAATCCTGCACTTCCAAATAAAAAAAGCCCCGAAGGGCTTTTTTATTAGCCGGCTTCTACCATGCGGTCGATGGCCGCCCGGGATTCGACAATCACTTCCTCCGGCAGATCAATCGCTTCCCCCTCGCCGGTCACGGCGCGGTAGACATCCATCAGTGTGGTCATCTTCATGTTGTGGCACACACATTCTTTAGAGAGCAGATAAAACCGTTTGTCCGGGCATTCATATTGCAGATGCTCGACGATGGCGCTTTCCGTGCCGATGATAAAGGCTTTGGCGTCGCTCTCTTTCGCGTACTGCATGATCCCTGTGGTTGATCCCACATAATCGGCCCGATCAGTCACTTCGGCCAGACATTCCGGATGCACCAGCACCAGCGCGTTCGGATGAGCCGCCTTCACCCGGGCGACATCCGCCGCGCGCATGCGCATATGCGTGGGGCACCCGCCTTTGAAGAACGCAAAATGTTTTTCCGGAATCTGAGCCTCCACCCAACGCCCCAGGTTGCAGTCCGGCACAAACAGAATATTTTCTTCCGGCATCTTGCGGATGATCTTCACCGCCGACGACGACGTGACAATCATATCCACCCCGCGCTTAAAATCGGCCGTCGTGTTGATGTAGGCCACCGCCGCATAGCCCGGATATTGTTTTTTCAGCGCAATCAAATCTTCCCGGTCCATCTGGTCGGCCATCGGACACCCTGCTGCCGGGTTGGCCAGAAGCACCTGTTTTTCCGGAGAAAGCACCTTGCAGGTTTCTGCCATAAAGCGCACTCCGCACATCAAAATCGTTCGGTGGGGATCCTTAGCCGCCTGGACCGCCAGTCTGTAGGAATCACCGACATAATCCGCCACTTCCCAGACAGCGTGACTTTGATAAGCGTGGGACAAAATACAAATATCCTTTTCCCGCTTCAGGCGAACGATTTCGTCCTGCAGCTCTCGCGTGTTCACAATGATGCCTCCTTCTTGTTTTTCATGCATCCGTGCAAATTAAGCTCATTATACAGAACCCTTTTTTATCTGTCAATTAAATTGTCATATTATTTTTGTCATCTGTCTTGTCAGTACACGATTCCTGTGATACAATGCTAAAAATGCAGGCGAAACATCGCGCCCACACTGCTAAATATTCGAAAGGATTGACTACGATCATGCACACCCCTTCTTCGTCCGGCGGTCATCCGCTGAACCAAACCGACGTGCTCATCGTCGGCTCCGGTTGTTCCGGTCTTTACACCGCGTTAAATCTGCCCCGACATCTGAAGATCACTTTGATCACCAAGGCGGGCCTCACCGAAAATGATTCCTACCTGGCCCAGGGCGGCATCTGCATGCTTCGGGACGACAGCGACTTCGATGCCTATTTTGCCGACACGCTGCGCGCAGGCCACGGCGAAAACGACAGGAGCTCCGTAACGATCATGATCCGCGATTCCAAAAGCATCATCGAGGACCTCGTCGGCTACGGCGTGACCTTTGCCCGCAACGCCGACGGATCGTTTTGCTTCACCCGAGAGGGGGCGCATTCCCAAAATCGCATCCTCTTCCACGAAGACATCACCGGCCGGGAAATCACCAGCCATCTTCTGACGGCGGTTCAGGCCCTGCCCAACGTCACCCTGATGCCCCACACCACCCTGCTCGATATCGTCGAGGACGACGGTACCTGCGCCGGCGGTATCCTGCTCGGCGCAAACGGCAAGCTTTCCGCCGTTGCCGCAAGGCACACCGTGCTGGCCTGCGGCGGCATCGGCGGGCTCTATCCCCACTCCACCAATTTTCACCATTTGACGGGAGACGCCCTGGCCATCGCCTTGCATCACCACGTCGCGCTGAAAAACATCGATTACGTCCAGATCCATCCCACCACGTTATACACACCGAATCCTGAAGAGCGCTCCTTTCTGATTTCCGAATCGGTGCGCGGCGAAGGCGCACTGCTTTACGACAAAAACGGCCGCCGCTTTGTGGACGAGCTGCTCCCCCGGGACAAACTCACCCAGGCCATTCACGCTCAGATGCGCAAGGATCAAACACCATTTGTCTGGGAGGATCTGCGCCCGATCCCGGCCAGAGAACGTCACGCGCATTTCCCCAACATCATCGCCCATTGCGCCGAGCACGGTTATGATGTCGACAGGGAATGCATTCCCGTAGTGCCGGCCCAGCATTACTTCATGGGCGGGGTCGCCGTGAATTACGAAAGCGCGACCTCCATGCCCCAGCTTTATGCCGTCGGCGAAACGGCCTGCAACGGCGTTCACGGCAGAAACCGCCTGGCCAGCAATTCCCTACTGGAAAGTCTGGTCTTTGCCCGCCGCGCCGCCCGCGATATCTCTGTCCGCACCGAAGCCGCGCCATCTCTGCACCCTTTTAATGCAATCGATTGGGATCACTACGCCGACAGCCGGCGCCTGGAAGAAAACAATCACGAACAGGTCAAACTGGCCATCAACCGCGTCCACGCGCGCTGCATCGCCTAAGGAGGTTTTTATGGTTCAACTCGACCCGATTTCCATGACGTTAAACGCCGATCCGTTAATCACCGCTGCCCTCAAGGAAGATATCACCCGAGAGGACATCACCACCAATTGCGTGATGCCCGAAGCCTGCCCCGGCGAAGTGGAGCTGCTCGCTAAGGGTGACGGGGTCCTGTGCGGGATGCCGGTCTTCGCCCGGGTTTTTGCCCTATTAGATCCGGACACCGTCGTCGAAGCCCTTGCCGCCGACGGCAACCGCGTGACCCCCGGACAAAAGCTTGCCATCGTCCGCGGGGACATCCGCGTCCTGCTTTCCGGAGAACGCACCGCCCTCAATTATCTGCAGCGCATGAGCGGCATCGCCACCGCTGCTCGCAAGGTCGTCGATCTGCTGGCCGAATGCCGCAGCGATCTTAAGCTGCTGGACTCCCGAAAAACCACACCCAACAACCGGCTTTTCGAAAAATACGCTGTGCGCATCGGCGGCGGGCACAACCACCGCTACAACCTGACGGACGGGGTGATGCTCAAGGACAACCACATCGCTGCAGCCGGCTCCATCACCAGGGCGGTCACCAGCGCCAGGGCCTACGCGCCCTTTGTGCATAAAATCGAGGTTGAAGTCGAGACTTTGGCCATGGCCGAAGAGGCCCTGGCGGCCGGCGCCGATATCATCATGCTTGACAACATGGATCACGACGCGATGGCCGAAGCCATCGCCCGCATCAACCATCAGGCCGAGGTGGAAATTTCCGGCAATATCACCGCCGAAGCCATCGCCAAAATAGCCGATCTCGGCGCCGATTATATCTCCAGCGGTGCCCTGACCCATTCGGCCCCCATTCTCGATCTGTCTTTAAAAAATCTGCGCCGGCTTTAATGCCCAGCGTATTCATCCCATTAGAAAGGAGCCTTTATGAAGGGAAAAGAACGCCGACAACACATTTATTATCTGCTTTCCGGCAGTGCAAAGCCACTCCCCGGAGCCATCCTGGCCCAAAAAACCGGCGTGAGCCGCCAGGTGGTGGTGCAGGACATCGCCCTGATGCGTGCCGACGGCATCGACATTCTCTCCACCCATCGCGGTTATTGTCTGCGTCAGGCCGCATTGACAGCCAGCCGGGTATTCAAAGTCAATCACAGCGACGAACAGACAGAAGAAGAACTGACCACCATCGTCGATCTCGGGGGAAAAGTCGAGGACGTCTTTGTTTTTCATCGGGTTTACGGCGTGCTGAGGGCCCCACTTCCGATCCGTTCCCGACGCGATATCCACATCTATCTTTCCCATATTACGCCCGGCCCTTCAACCCTTTTGAAAAACACCACCGCCGGCTATCACTACCACACCGTCACTGCCGAGTCGGAGGAAATTCTCGATCTGATCCAGGAAGCCCTGACCGAAAAGGGTTTTCTGGCCAAACTCCAGGATTATGAACCGGTTGATTTCTGGCACGAAAACGCCACCGGCTGATCGCTTAATTGCAGACCGCCAAAAACAACACGCGAAAAAAGCAGCTCCAACGAGCTGCTTTTTGATTGGAAAGCCTTTATGAATGCGGCGGCCAGTCCATCTGATCTGCCAGCTGTTTGCGCCAAGCCTCAATGCGGGCGGCCAGCGCCGGATTTTCCTGCTTGAGAATCTGCCGATGGCGATTCCGCGCCTGTCTGAATTGTTCAAAGGTCTCCGGATAATGCGTTTTGAAATAGCGCTCCCGATGCATCCGAAAATGCACAATGCGCTTGAGGGCTTCCCGCTCCATGCCGATCAGCTTCTCGTCCAGATGCGCATGATAGGCCACCAAATCGGCAACGATTTTCTGATACTGTTCCGCGCTCAGATCGCCTTTGTTTTCCATCATAGCCAACCGCATTTCCAGAAGATCCATGAACTTTTCTTCGTCGAGGCCGCTCCAATACTGGCCAAACTGTCGCTGTTCCTTCGCGGCAATCTGTTCGCCGTCAAAGCGATCCGCCGCGGCAATATCCTCTGCAAAACGCTCTGCCATTTCCCTCATTTTGTGGTCGGCATCGGCACCGTAAACCCATTCGTATTCCGCCATCGCCGCATCGGCCGGGCCCCCTTGCCCTGCGGCGCCCTCCGGCAGGCGCACATAGGTCGCGCCGTCTCCCTCAGTTAGGGGATAGGGCGGTGTGAGGCCAGCATCCGCCAAAGCCATCGCCATTGTCGGGCGCAGCGCGTGATCGTCGAAAAGCACCTGTCCGCCGAAGGTGCGCAGCTGATCATTCACCGCACCGGGATGCTCGGTGAGATAAAGTCGAACACCTCGGGCCTTCAAATGCCGATACAAAATGAGCAGCTGCTCCGTGGCCGTCACATCCACGCTGCTGATGCCCCTGGCGTCCACCACCGCCACACGGGTGTTGCTGGTGACTGCCGCTTCCAGCTGAGACTGAAACACACCGATATTGGCAAAGAAAAGTGCCGCATTGAATTGGTAGAGCACCACATTTTCAATCGGTCGCGCATCCCGGGTGCGCGACAGGGCATAAAAACCCTCGTGATCTGGAATACAGCCGAGAAAAGCGGTTGCCGGTCGGGATGCCCTAAGCACCACGGTGAGAAACGATAGCCCCACACCGGCCACCACGCCGGCGACGGAGCCGCGGATGAGCACCACGGCAAAAACGATATAAAAAATCACGAATTCCACCCGGTCGACCTTTTTGAGTTTATGGGCCAGATCAAATTCAAGAATTGAGAACAGCGCCGCAATCACGATTCCCGTAAGCACCGGCACCGGCAAAAAGCCGATAAAGCCCGTCGCAAAACAAAGCACCAGTGCCATTGTCGCCGCGGCCACCACCGACATCATCTGGGAGTTGACCCCAAAATCCCCGGCAATCCCGGTGCGCGACACCGAACCGCTGACCGGCGGGCAGCCAAAAAGCCCCGATACCAGATTTGCCGCAGTATAGGCCAAAAGCTCCCGGTTGTTGTCAATGGAATCCCCATGGGCCATCCCCACCGAACCCGTCGCCAACAATGTCTCTGCCGTAATCACCAGCGCCACTGAAAAGCTGGATATGAAAATCCGCGGCAGCATGGCCAGAAGTCTGGCATCAAGCTGCGGGAGCACCGGCCGAGGCAGTCCCGGGGGCACCGCCGGCAGCAGCGCTACCCCATGCTGATCCAGGTGAAATATCAATGTTAATACCGCGCCGACGCCCATCATCACCACACTCATCGGCACCTTTGGGCACACCCTTTTGCCGAGCATAATCACGACAAAGGTCCCCACGCCAAGCGCCAGAGAAAGCACGTTGAAACCGGCCTGAGCCGTCGCCGCGATATGGGGCAGAAGCTCAGCGATTTCCCCCATGCCGGCCGTTCCGCCGTAAAGCTTGGGGATCTGCATCAGAATGATCTCAGTGCAAATCCCGGTGATGAACCCGCCGAGCACCGGCGAGGAGATAAACTTGGTGAACCGGCCTGCTTTAAGTAGCCAAAAAAACAATAGCCACAGAGTCACCGCCAACGTGATCACCGGCACCACGCGGACAGCCGCCGCCGATTGCAGCCTGATGCCAAGGGTCCCCACCACCAAACTGCCGACCAATGCCGCCGGCGCCGCATCCACGCCAAACACAAACCGGGGAGACGAGGTGATCAGCCCGAAAACCAAAATCGGCAAGAGAGAGCCATAAAGCCCATACACCGGGGGCAGCCCCGCAATCTGCGCGTAACCCATGGCGATAGGAATCGACACCAGCGCCACGATAATCCCCGACGGCAGGTCTTTTTTTAAATCCTCAGCGCGATAGTTTTTTAAAAACATAAAGCCTCCTCACGTTCGGCGCTTTTTCTGCGCAAAATGCTCATCGGCGCCACCGGCTGGTCGAGCTTTAAGCGATAGCGCATTTTGGCGTGGGGGGTCGATGCAATCGGCACGCCGGCCGCGTCTGTCAGCCCTTTAGCCTGCTGCGCCGAAAACAGCGGCGAATCCCCCGTGCCCGGCTGAATAATTTCGATTGCATCGCCCTCATTAATCTTGCCGCGCTGCTCCACCGTCGCCATGCCCGACGCCGCATCATAATCCAAAACCACCCCGGCAAAATCGTAATTCCGGGTGTAACTGCTGGTGCCGAAATTTTCAGCATCCGGCCCGGCAATGCCACCGTAGAAAGCCGTGGTGTAATGGCGGTGACTGACCTTGGTGAGTTCCGCCACCCAATCCGGCGGCACCACAAAATCGGGATCCGCCGCTGCCGCGTCGACAATGCGCCGGTAAATGCCCGTCACTGTCGCCACATAAAAGGCACTCTTCATCCGCCCCTCGATTTTAAAACTGTCGACGCCGAACCGCATCAGCTCCGGAACCTGACGCGCCAGGCACAAATCCTTGGAATTCATGATAAAAGTACCCGTTTCATCCTCAGACACCGGAAAATATTCTCCCGGCCGCCTGGACTCCTCCAACCGATATTGCCAGCGGCAGGGCTGAGCGCAGTCTCCGCGGTTGGCATCCCGCCCCGTCAGATAATGGGACAGCAGACAGCGCCCGGAATAGGAAATGCACATGGCCCCGTGCACAAACGTTTCGATCTCCATGCCGGCCGGCCGCGTTTCACAAAGGGTCTTGATCTCTGCGCCGGAAAGCTCTCTGGCCAGCACAATGCGACTGGCTCCCAAATCGTGCCAAAAACCCACAGACCGGCTGTTGACGTTGTTCGCCTGGGTACTTACCGACACCGCAAGCTCGGGCGCTGTCCGGCGCACCACGGCAAACACGCCCGGATCTGCGACGAGCACTCCATCCACGCCGATCTCATGCAAAAATTGAATATAGGGCTCCAAACCGTCAAAATCCGCTTCATGTGGGATCATGTTCAGCGTGACAAAAATCTTCTTCCCCCGGGCATGCACCCAAGCTGTCGCTTCGCCCAGTTCCTCATCCGAAAAATTATCGGCCCGTGCCCGCAGCCCAAAATGCGCTCCGGCACAATAAACGGCATCGGCGCCGTAAACAACGGCAAACCGCAGTTTCTCAAAATTGCCCGCCGGTGCCAATACTTCCGGCTTTTTTCTTTTTTCTTTCATCTTCCGCTCTTTTTAATTGTAACGCAGCATTGCTCTGCTTTTAAAAAGGACACGCCGCAGCGTGTCCTCTTGTTCACTTGTTCAAATTTAATTCATGTATTTTTTAATATTCTGCTGATGTTCATCAATCGTCTTGGCAAAATGGATTTTCCCCGACTTCATGTCTGCCACAAAATAATAATAATTCGTATCCGCCGGTGCAATCGCCGCCTTGATGGATTTCATCCCCGGCGAGCAAATCGGCCCAACGGGCAGCCCCGCATTTTGATACGTATTATAGGGTGAATCGGCTTTCAAGTCATTGTTGGAAAGCACCGCCTTCTTATTGCCCAACGCATAGTTAACCGTGATATCCGACTGAAGCTTCATCCCCGCCTTGATGCGATTGTAGAACACCGAAGCCACATTAGTCTTATCTTCGTCTAATTTGCTTTCCATTTCCACCAATGAGCCCATGGTCAAAATTTCATCAACCGAGTGACCGCTGTCTTTGATCTTCTTCAGCGTCGCTTCATTAAACTTCGCCTGGGTATTGGCCAGCATTCTGTTGACCACCGTCGCAGCACTGGTATTGGATACGAATTGATAGGTATCCGGGAAGAGATATCCCTCCATCGGCGTCCGCCCCGAAGCCTTGTCCGGATACGAACTCAAAATGCTGTAGCGCTTTTTATAGTCGCTGACTTTTTTTGTTTCGGTGATAAATTCATCTTTCGAACAAATATGTGCATCGGATAAGATTTCTGCCATTTCTTTAACGGTCTTCCCTTCCGGAATCGTGACCGATAAAGCCCCGGCATAACTCTTGCCGTTGAGCATGGCGTTAAAAATCTGCACCGAAGACATCGACGGTGTGAACTGATAATTGGCCGCTTTTATTTTTTTCGTGCCCCGGCTGTGGCGGCCGGCATAACTTTGAAAAACCATGCGGCTGCGGATCAAGCCTTTTCGTTCGAGAATTCTGGCAATATCCTCAATGTTCGAACCGTCCGGGATTTCAACAATGATTTTTTTCCTGCTGCTCGATACCGGCAATAGCTGACGATTGTAATAGCTGTGCCACCCAGCGATAAAAATAATCGCAGCAAGCGCGACGCACCCCAATGCAATCAGGATATGCTTTCGTGAACGCCGGCGGTTTTCTTCAAAAACGGGATCCTCATCGTCCGTCTCATACGCATCGTCATCAAATTCGTCGTCCCAATCGTCCGCCGTTTCCTCATCATACAATGCTTCTTCTGAAGCATCTGTCTCTTCTGCCAGAATGGTTTTATAGTATCCATTCTCGCGGCCGGTGCCATCGCTTGCGCCGTGACTTTTCGCCATGATTACCTCTCTTCTCGATTGTTGCCCGTTTTTTAATGAATTCCTGGCAATCCGCCGAATAAATTCGCATCCAAACCGATCGCAGTGCTGATTTTCTGAACAATATCTTGAAATATCGGCATCACTGCCATCTGCGCCTGGAAAAAGGAAGCGATTTCCGGGACGGCCATGATCTCCATGGTTTTTGCATTGAAATCTGCAATTTCCTCATTTGAAAGGGACTGGCCCATCGCCTGACGCGCCTGCATTGCCAGCTGCGCCTGCATATATCTTTGCGCCCGCTGAAACTGCTCCGGATTCTGCTTCAATGCCGCCTGCGCTGCTCTAAACCGCACACATTCAGGCGCATTTGCCAATGTTTCGGCAAAGGTATCTGCAGCGTCGTAAATATTTTCCACAGAAATGGCCTCCTCCCGCACGATATGATGTTTTATTTTAACATAGAACGATTGGAATTGTTACCCTTTTAGTCAATATTCTCGGCTGACGCATCAAACTTCCATCAAAATGGGCAGGATCATCGGCTTGCGCTGCGTCTTCTTATACAGGTAATGGAAAAGCGAATCCTGGATCGCATTTTTGATATTTTTCCAATCGGTGATATTTTTGTTTTCACAATCACTGAGCGCCTTGCGAACTTCCTTGCGCGCGCCATCAATCAAATCCTCGGACTCGCGCATATAAACAAACCCACGGGAAATAATATCCGGACCGGCGACGACTTTCCCCTTACGCATCGACAGCACAACAATGAACAATCCGTCTTCCGACAGCCGCTTGCGGTCGTTCAGAACGATATTACCGATATCCCCGACGCCAAGACCATCCACCAAAACAGCTTCTGCCGGAATTTCGTCCACTTTCTTGAAATCTTTGTGACTAAGTTCCATCACATCGCCGTTTTGCTGAATCCGAATATTCTTGGGATCCATCCCGAGGGACTCTGCCAGCTTGGCGTGACGCTTGAGCATCCGCGCCTCCCCATGGACCGGCATGAAAAACCGCGGTTTCACCAAAGTGTGAATGATCTTGAGTTCTTCACATTTAGCGTGGCCCGACGTGTGGATGTAGGCAAATTTATTGTAGATCACCTCCGCGCCCAGATCGACTAACTTATTCATAATTTCAGCGACCATTTTTTCATTCCCCGGCACCGGCGAAGCGGAAATAATGATCGTGTCGTTCTTATCGATCTGCAAGAATCGATGGTTGCCGTTAGCCATACGCCCGAGGGCCGCCATCGGTTCGCCCTGAGAGCCGGTGGTGATCACCACCAATTGGGATGGCTTGTATTTCTTCATATCCTTAATGTCGATCACCACATCTTTGGGGACATCGAGATAACCCAGGTCGCTGGCTACCGACGTCATGGTTTCCATGCTGCGCCCGTTGATGATCACCTTGCGGTTATAGTAAGCCGCCGTGTTGATCACCTGCTGAATGCGATGCACATTCGACGCAAAGGTCGTCACGATGATGCGGTTCTTATTGCCGCGGAACAGATTAAAAAAAGTCTTTCCGATATCGCTTTCGCTGCCGGCATAGCCTGATTCTTCCACGTTCGTCGAATCGCAGAGCAACAGGTCGACACCGCGATTGCCCAACGCCGCGATGCGCTGCAAATCGATGATGTCGCCATCCACCGGATGAAAATCAATTTTGAAGTCCCCAGTATGGAAAACCGTGGCCGCCGGCGTTTTGATGCACAGCGCAACCGAATCGGCAATCGAGTGGTTCACATGGATAAATTCCACCCGGAAATCACCGATGGTAACCTCGCTGCCGGCGCTGATGATATGCCGTTTGGTCTTGCTGATCAGCCGATGTTCTTCCAGTTTGTGATCAATCAAACCGACGGTCAGCTTTGTCGCATAAATCGGCGCATTCACCCGCTTCAGAAAATACGGGATCCCGCCGATATGATCTTCGTGACCGTGGGTAATGACCAGCGCCTTTACTTTATCGGCATTCTTTTCCAGATAGCTGTAATCCGGCAGCACCGTGTCGATGCCGTACATGTCATCATCCGGAAATTTAAGCCCGCAGTCGACGATGATGATTTCATCCCCGTACTGGAAGGCCGTCATGTTCTTCCCGATCTCGCCGAGGCCGCCGACGGGAATGATCCTCAGTTTCTTTTCCCGTTTCCGACTGGCTTCATGCTTATGGATGCTGCCGCTTTTTCCGTTCTTCTTGCGGCGAAACCACCCTCTCCGATGACTCTGATTCTTATTCTGCTGTTGATTCTCGCTCAAAAAAATAACTTCCTTTCTGATCGCACGTGATTGCACACCGCGCACTTATTTATTATTTTTATCCCTTCGGGGATTTTAAATTCTTTTTATCATTCCTTTATTGCTCGCAAAAGCGTCAACCGGAAGTTCACCCGTTATCGAAATTTCATCCCGCGTCACTTGACAGCGCAATGCCGTCACGCAAAGCCCCGCCGAAATGCCTTCCCGCAAAAGGGCCGCAAATTCCGAATCGGTCGCTTCGTTAGGAATCACACAGACCGCGTCCTCCCGCTGGACAACAAAACAAAGCCCGTCGGCATAACCCGCCCGAACCCCATCGATGAGACTGCGCAGGTGTTTACGCCCCCTGGCCGTCGGGGCATCCGGAAAGCAAGCGCAGGCCCGCCCGCCGCACTTCACTACCAAATTGACACTCTTCACTTCAATAGCGCCCGGGCGCCCGTCAAAAGTCCCGGCCAGATCGAAGCGGCTGTCACCTCGGGTCACCTCCCGCCGCAAGTCATTGATTTCAGGAAGCGACACAAAATATTCATAGGCCAGACGATTGGCCATCGTTGCATCAATACAAACCCAACGATCCTGATAACTCACCGCGAGCAGCGTATAATCCGTTTTGCGATTTGGCGCCGGATTAAAGCTCAAGCGCAGCGCCGCTCCCGGCAGCATCAATTCCCCCATACGGCCGGTATTGGGCACATGGGCGATCGTTTCGCTGCCGTCAGCAAGGCGCACCTCTGCCACGAACCGATTGCGCCGCTTGATCAAACTGGCATCGGCCAATGGCTGTTCCGACAGACGCAATTAACCTTCAAACCCCAATTCATCAGGGTCGATCTGGTCATAGGCATCTGCCACAGCTTGAAATTCCGCTTCGTCGTCCACCGGAACCAAAGCCATGGCTTCATCCTCATTTTCATCGCCTTCAATCCGCATGGCAATCGCTTCATCCAAATCGGCATCTGCCAGGATGGCGTAGTTTTTTTCTTCAACACTCAGGGTGCATACCAATTCAAAGGCTTTCTCTTCCCCTGCTTCGTTTTTCAGCATGATCGTTTCAGCGTGTCCGTTCTGATGATCATGATTGCGTTCTTCTGCCATTTGCATACCTCTTTTCTTTTTTATGGATCACTCCGATGCAACGGCTTATTGCTGTTGCCATTTGCTTTTAATCCGGGCTATCAACGGGGCATCCGCCACCGGCTCCAGCACCTCGTGCCGCTCTCCGCCATCGTCGATATCGACAATCGCCATGATGCGCAGCTGATGCTCGGCATTGCTAAAGATGGCATAACGCTTGCCATCCAAAGTCACCCCGCCTTGCCAGCACAGGGTCTCCGATATATTACTGCGCATACGGATCGTTCTCGCGGTCTAAATACATTTGCAAAATGAGCTGGGCCGACAGGGTATCAATATGCTGCTTGCGGTTTTCCCGACGCACGCCGCCGGCGATCAAAACCGCTTCCGAGGCTCTTGTTGTCAACCGCTCGTCAATATAGATAACTTCAAGCCCAAGACGCTTTGCTAAGAAATTACAATAATTTTTGGTTTTTCGCACTTGCGCAGTCTCCCGGCCATCCATATCCTTCGGCAGCCCCGCGACCGCGGTCTTAATGTTAAACTGTGTCACCACATCGCCGAAAAATGCCAAATCTGCATTTCGATCGGCTTTTTTATAGGTTCGGTAGCCCTGCGCCGTTACACCCAAAGCGTCTGAAACTGCAATACCAACGTATTTATCGCCGATATCTAAGCCTAAAATTTTCTCTGTCACATCTTTCTCCCGTTTTGACCATCCGCTATTTTTAACGCCGCATCCGCAAAACGGCTTAAAGAAAAAGCCCCAGATGGCCGCACCTGGGACTTCTATGAATCATTTTATTGGCTCGTTCACTCAGTGATACCGTCTAAATAACGCTTGACCAGCTCATCCAATAATTCGTCGCGCTCAATCCGCTGAATTAAAGTCCTGGCATCATTGTAGCTCGTAATATAAGTCGGATCTCCAGACATAACGTAACCGACGATCTGATTAACGGGATTGTAGCCCTTCGCAACCAAAGCTTCCTGAACGGCTTTCATAATCGCATCAATCGCCTGTCCTCTTTGCTTATCTGCATCGAACATGATGGTTCCACGATCAAAAATCGTCTGATTATTATCACTCATTATGCCTTCTCCTCCCATCGGGTCTTGTATCATTTTACCGCAACAAAGCAGCCAAAACAAGCTTTATTTCGATTTGGGACCGTTTATTTTCTCAAAACAGGTTTATGCCAATTGATCCTTGATTAAATCTTTAGCTTTTTCGAGAGCGTCGGCCATTTTTTCCGGTCGTTTGCCGCCGGCCTGGGCCATATCCGGGCGGCCGCCGCCGCCGCCGCCGGCAACTTGAGCCACTTCGCGAATCAAATTGCCCGCGTGAAAACCGCGCTTGACAAGATCCTTCGTCGCCGTCGCGATAAAATTGATCTTGCCGCCGTTCACCGTTCCGATCACGGCGATGCCGCTACCCATTTTATCCTTGAGCCTGTCGGAAAGCTCGCGCAGCTCGTCCATTTCCATGCCGTCTACGCCGGCAATCGCCGCTTTCACCCCGGCAATTTCGACGATGTTTTGGGCAATCTCCCCGGCCGCAGATCCTGCCTGCTGCTGCTTGAGCGCCGCGATTTCCCGATCCTGGGCTTTGCCTTGTTCCTCAAGTTCGGCGATCTTTTCAACCAGCTGTGCCGGGTTCGCCTTCACCATGCCCGAAACCTTTCGCAAAGTCGCTTCGGCCCTGGCCATTTCATGATAGGTATTCATCCCGGTTGCGGCTTCAATCCGGCGAATGCCGGCCGCAACACCGCTTTCGCTTAAAATTTTGAACATCCCGGCCTGGGCGGCGTTGGTTAGATGGGTGCCGCCGCATAACTCGATGGAATAATCCCCGACGCGCACCACGCGAACAATGTTGCCGTATTTTTCACCAAAAAGCGCCATGGCGCCGAGTTTTTTTGCCTCGTCGATATCCGTTTCGAAAATAGTCACCGGCATCGCTTCAAGAATCACCTGATTCACGATCGTTTCAACCCTGGCGATTTCTTCAGCCGTCATCGGCTGAAAATGGTTAAAGTCAAAACGCAGGCGGTCCGGCGAGACAAAGGAACCGGCCTGTTCCACATGATCCCCAAGCACCTGCTTGAGCGCCTTTTGCAGCATATGCGTGGCGGTGTGGTTGCGGGCCGTTGCCATACGGTCCGCCTTGTTCACTTCGCTGATCACTGTCTGACCCGTTTTAAAGCTGCCGCTTTCAACCTTCCCATAATGAATATGGCGCTTCAGACTGCCATAACGGCAATCGCTCACGGCAATTCTCGCGGTGCCGTCGGCACTTTCGATCACACCGCTGTCGCCAACCTGCCCGCCGCTTTGAGCATAAAACACCGTTTGATCAAGCAGCACCAGCACATTGTCACCGGCCTTGGCTTCATCCACCAAGGTGTCGTTCACGATCAGCCCCAGAATTTTGCCGTCGGCCTTCAGCGCGTCGTAACCCACAAAGGCATCCACCGCGTCGGCCCCCAGCGGGTTAAAAGGATCGTCCGCCCAAACGGCCGTATCGCTTTCGGCGCGGGCGGCGCGGGCCCGTTCCCGCTGGGCATCCATGGCCTTCTCAAAATCTTCGTAGGGAATGGCAAAACCCCGTTCCTCAACAATTTCCCGCGTCAGATCAAAGGGGAAACCAAAGGTGTCGTAAAGTTTAAACGCCTCTGCGCCCGAAAAAATCCTTTCGCCGGGGGCTTCCGCTTCGAGCTTTTCGAGCATCGCATTGAGCTGGGACAGCCCTTGGTCGATGGTCGCGTCAAAGCGTTCTTCTTCAATTTGAATAATCTTCTGAATGGTTTTCTGTTTTTCTTTGAGTTCCGGATAGGCATCGCCGGAAACGGCCACCACTTCCTTGGCCACATCGTGAAGGAAGGTGCCCTTGATCCCCAGCAGTCGGCCATGTCGGGCAGCTCGACGCAAAATCCGGCGCAGCACATAGCCCCGCCCCTCATTGCTCGGCATAATGCCGTCACCGATCATAAAGGTCACCGATCGAATGTGGTCAGTAATGACGCGGATGGAAACATCCTTTTCCGCGTCATCGCCGTAATGTTCGCCGCAAAGACTGCAAATGTAATCTAAGACGTGGCGGATCGTATCCACCTCAAAGATGTTGTCGACGCCCTGCAAAATCGTCGCCATGCGTTCAAGCCCCATACCCGTATCGATATTCGGATGGTCAAGCGGCGTGTAGCGGTCGTTTTCATCCCGATCAAACTGAGTGAATACCAGATTCCAGAATTCCACAAAGCGATCGCAGTCACAGCCCGGCCCGCAGGTGGGTTTGCCACAGCCGTAAGCCTCGCCGCGGTCATAGAAAATTTCCGAGCAGGGACCGCAGGGACCAGTCCCGTGCTCCCAAAAGTTGTCTTCCTTGCCCAAACGCACAATGTGATCTTCCGCCACGCCAACCGACCGCCACAAATCGTGGGCGGTGTCGTCGTCCAGATAAATCGTCACGTAAATCTTGTCCGGATCCATGCCCATTTTGTCGGTAATAAATTCCCAGGCCCACGGAATCACCTCCGGCTTGAAATAATCCCCGAAGGAAAAATTGCCCATCATTTCAAAAAAAGTCCCGTGGCGCGCGGTTTTCCCGACGTTGTCAATATCCGGCGTGCGGATGCATTTCTGGCAGGTCGTGACCCGTTTGCGCGGCGGCACTTCGTCCCCGGTGAAATAAGCCTTCATCGGGGCCATCCCCGAATTGATCAAAAGCAAACTTTTATCGTTGTGCGGCACCAGCGAAAAACTCTTAAGCCGCAGATGCCCCTTGCTTTCAAAAAAAGCGAGGTAGCGTTCGCGTATTTCGTTCAGTCCCAAAGGTTCCATCAATTTCTGTCCTCTCGTTTCCTGTGATTCGTTATGAAAACCGGAATGATCATCCGGCTTAAAATCAGCAAAAAGTGCTGCTATTATTTTAACGTAACCAATAAAAAAGTCAAGGTTCCGTGATGAAACCCTGACGGGATGCGCCGATGATTCTCCGCGCCGTTTCGTTTTATTTTTTATGCTCGCAGCCGTTCGACAATCCGCCGGACGGCCGTCACCGTTTGCTCGATTTGTTTTGCCGTAGTGCCGCGGCCAAGGGTCAGGCGCAGCGCGTTGCGCGCGCGGTTTTCCGGCACGCCGATGGCGGTAAGCACATGGGAGGGACTCAGCGAGCCCGCCGTGCAAGCCGATCCTCCGGAAGCTTCGATCCCGGCCAGATCCAGCGCGGTGAGCAGGGCCTCGCTGCGCAAATCGTCGAAGCAAAAGCTGGCATTCCCCGGCAAGCGACGCTCGGGATGCCCGGTGAGACGCACCCCGGGAATCGCCGTGAGCCCGGCAATTAACGCGTCCCGCAGCGCCGCTTCCCGCCTGGCGCCGGCCGCCTGATCGGCTGCTGCCAGCTTCGCCGCCGCGCCGATGCCGACGATGGCCGCCGTGTTTTCGGTGCCGGCACGGCGGCCGCGTTCCTGTTCACCGCCGTGAATCAACGGTTCCAGCTTGCAGCCCGGCCGAACGTAAAGGGCGCCGGCGCCCTTGGGCCCATAAAACTTGTGCCCGGAAAGGGACAGCAGATCCACATCCAACGCCCGCACATCCATGGATACATTGCCGCAGGCCTGCACGGCATCCGTGTGAAATCGCACGCCGGCCGCATGGGCAACGGCAGCCAGCTCCGCAATGGGCTCGACGGTGCCGATTTCGTTGTTGGCCGCCATCACCGAAACCAAAATCGTATCGTCTTGAATCGCCGCCTTAAGCGCTTTGGGATCGACCAAACCGACGCTGTCCACCGGCAAATAGGTGATTTCAAAGCCGCAGCGTTCAAGAAAAGCGCAGGTGCCGAGCACGGCGGGGTGCTCGATCGCCGTGGTAATCAAATGGCGCCCCCGCGCCCGAAGGGCAAAGGCCGTGCCTTTTATCGCCCAATTATCGGATTCGGAGCCGCCGGAAGTAAAAAAAATAGAGGCCGGTTCAGCTTTTAACAGCGCCGCCACCTGGCGTCTGGCCTCTTCAACGCCGGCCCGCGCCGCCTGACCGTCCCGGTAAACAGCCGAGGGATTGCCGAAAACCGCATCCAAATAAGGCTGCATCACCTGGGCAACGGCCGGATCCACCGGCGTTGTCGCCGCATGATCCAAATAAATCCGATTCATAAAGACTCTCCATCTGAGCCGCCGATCAAATCCTGAAGCGAGCGATGGTCGATCACCGAGCGGATGCTGTTCTGAACGTCCATCCACAGGTTCACCGTCGGGCAGGACTGCGCCCGGTTGCAGTCCACCGCTTCGGCATCACAGCCGCAAAATTCGATGGGGCCTTCCACCGCATCGATCACTTCTCCCACGACAATGGCGCTGGGCTCCCGCGTTAACTGATAGCCCCCATGGGCGCCGCGCAGACTCCGGATCAAGCCCGCCTTTTTGAGCTTCGAAAATAATTGTTCGAGATACGCATCGGAAAAATGCTGTTTATCTGCTATTTCTTTGATGGACATCGGCCCCTTGCCGTAGTGCGAAGCCAGTTCGCACATCGCAAGCACGCCGTATTGTCCTTTGGTTGATAATTTCATTTTTTGCCTCCTGAGCAATTCCAACTCGTTCGCTCGGAATTGTCTGTATTATATCACAGCAACGATCAAAATCAAGCCTGTTTTTATTTTGCCATCGACTTTTTTGTCAGCCTTCTGCCGGGCGAATGCCCTCCGAAAAACGAACGGTCTGCCATCCGGCTATCGCAAAAATAAAGGCAGAATCGAGGTTCTGCCTTGCTGCTGTGCGGCTTTAAATCGGCGTATGGTCCACCATTTGCAAAATGGCCTCGCCGTAACGGCTGATCTGCTCGCTGTCCATCCCGGAGACGCGGAGCAGCTGATCGATGCTCGACGGCTTGGCTTTCACAATGTTATCCAAACCGCGGTCGCTCAAAATCACAACTTCGCTGTGCCGGGTTCGCTGCGCCTGGCGCTTGCGCCAAAGCATCAGCGATTCCCGCAAGGCGAGCTCCGACCGCGTGAAGCGATCCTCTGGCTTACGCCTTTCCTCCGAACTGAGCGCATCGATTTCCTCCACGAGATTCTGAGGATCGTAAACGCGAGTGCGGCCGGTTGCCTGATCGGTTGCCCGGCGCATCGCCCGCGCCTTTTCGCTCTCGACCATCATGGTCTCTTTCAGTTTGATCAAACGCTGCTCCAGCCCCACGTTGTTTTTCATTGTCGCAAGTACCCGGGCCATCATTTTATCGACCCCTTCGGAAAACACCGGCGAATAGCCTTCCAAATCGGCCCTGAGGGTCTGCGGAAGATCGCTGAGACTGATCACATGATTGGCCGATTCTGTTCGAACGTCGCGAATTTCCGCATTGTCGCTGATCACCACAAAGCCGTGATAATCCTGACGCGCGGTTTTGGGAAAGAAAGAAATCAGCGCCTTAATATCGGCATCCACTTCGGCCATCGGATTATCGAAATAATTTTTATCTTCCGGCGATTTAAAGTGGGTCCACCAACGCGCACTTTCTTCGCCGACAATCCAGCCATCCGGCACATGCAGATATTTAAACACGTAAATCCCGCTGCGTTCTCTGAGCATCAGATGAATGACATGGGTGCCGCCGTCTGCCGTCGGCACATAGATATTTCGGTACAGCCGCGCTTCTTCGCCGCAGACATCGGCCACGGTGCCGGCCAAAAAACGCTCTTCATCGGTCGGCCCGTTATCCTGATCGGCCATGATCTCCACTTCTTCAAACAGACTTTCCGCCGCTTCCACTTCGGCCGCTGCCTTTGTTCGGGATGCCCGGCGCCTTCCGGCCACGAGCACCGCCACGATTACGATCACGACAACCGCCACTGCGAATATCACCATTCCAACTGTCCAATGCATCATTTCAACCTCCGTTCTGCATACGATTTAATCGGCCAAGTAATGTCTCCGCAAACGGGCCCTCGCCGCTTCGTCTAATCCCAAGGCCTTTGTCAAATAAGCATCGACACTGCCATAGGCTTCGGATACCGCGGCGGCTGCCGTTTCGAAATAAACCTGCTGCACTTGGCAAAGCAGGGCAATCTGCGCGAGCACTTGCGGATCATCCGTCGCCTGACGGGAAAAATCGACGATGCTTTTTATCCGCTCTGCCAAAACCGCGTTGGATGCCAGATAATCCGCCAGCACCACCGACATTTCCACGCCAAGGGCCAGCAGCACAACCGCTGCGATCATGCCCGTCCGGTCTTTTCCGGCCGTGCAATGCCATAGCACCGCACCGGTTTTGTTCTCCAGAATAATCGCAAGTACCTGCCGAATCTGAGCCATCACCCCATCGTTGAGCGCCGCCTGTCGGTAACGCGCCGCCTGAAATCTCACGACATCCAGATTCATCGCCTGCACCTGTTCCACCAATAACATGCCAGGTTCACGCTGTTTTTGGCCCGCGGGTTTTGACCTTTCATCCGGTAAAATCGGCACCCGGTGATAAAAAACCCGGGGAATAATCACATCGGGCTGGCGCGCCGTTTCCGAAGGACGGCGCAAATCCACGACATGGTGCACAATCCCGCCCAGTTTCTGGGCATCTTCTGCATCAATCCAATTCAAATGATCACCGCGCAGCAGGCGTCCCGGCGCGATTTTTCGCCCATCCGCCACCGGGATGCCGCCTAAATCCCTGATATTATAGGTGCCGTTTAAGGAAAGATAACGGCCATGGGGCAATCGCTCATCCATTTGCTTCATTTGCGTTGTCGTCATCATGCTGTTAAACCCTGATCCATTTCTCAATTCCGCTGCGGCCATCATGCTGACGCGGCCGCCTTTCAAACATATTAAAAAATCCCGAATGTGCCGTCCCATATTTTTGACGCCTAGCGGATGCTAGGTGGGTGCCCTGCTCTAAGCACCAGCCATCCGCTCAAAGGCGGCACGACATCGTCTAAGAGACATCCGGACTCCCTGTAAAAAGATGTAGGTTCAAAAATAGAGTGGTAACGTACACTTCAGGATATAAATATTATAGTCGATTTTTTTTATCTTGAAAAGGATAAAATCTTGCCACACTTTGCGGCGTTCCGAGCTTTATATCAGCCGTGTTCAAGATGCCGCTCCAGCAGATTCAGCGCCATCGCGATATTGTCCACCGGATAAAGTTTAAGCGGCAGCGCGCCGGAGCGTTTCATCGATTTTTTCAAGCGCTCGGCGTTGCTCCGAGGCAGGATGCAGGCGGAAAATCCCAGCTTGCCGCCCTCCTGCACGCGCTTTTCGGCGTTTTGAACGTTGCGCACTTCACCGGTGAGCCCCACTTCCCCCATGATCAGCCAATCCGGCGGCACCTCAAAATCCCGGAAACTGGAATAAAGCGCCGCCACCGCCGCCAAATCCGTGGCCGGCTCGTCAATCTTCATGCCCCCCACCACGTTCAGATAAGCATCCATATTTTGCAGACGCACCCCGAGGCGCTTTTCCATCACTGCAATGAGCAGCACCATCCGATTGTAATCCAGGCCGGTGGCCATGCGCCGCGGATTGGCAAAGCCCGATTCGCATACCAGTCCCTGCAGTTCCACCAACAGCGGCCGACTGCCTTCAAGGGTCGGCACCGCCACCGAACCGCAGGTGTTTTTCGGCCGGGACATCAGCATCATCTCTGATGGATTCTTGACCTGAGCCAGACCCGTGTCCGTCATTTCGAAAACCCCGAGCTCATTGGTTGACCCAAAACGGTTCTTCACCGCTCGCAGCATGCGGTAAGCATGGTATTTTTCGCCTTCAAAATAAAGCACCGTGTCCACCATGTGCTCGAGGATGCGCGGTCCGGCAAGATTTCCTTCTTTGGTCACATGTCCCACCAAAAACATGGCGATGCCGTCTTTTTTAGCTACCTGGATCAACGCGTTGGCATTTTCTCGAATTTGGGAGACCGAGCCCGGCGCCGAGGTGATCTCCGGGGAATACATCGTCTGGATCGAATCGATCACCACCAGATCTGGCTGCTCGGCCAGGATCGTCTCACGGATATAAGGCACGTTGATCTCCGACAGAAAAAATGCGTTCTCTGATGTCACCTGCATCCGCTCCGCCCGCATTTTGAGCTGTTCCTCCGATTCTTCCCCGGAAATATAGAGCACTTTCAGTCCCTGGCGTCCCAGGCTTTCCGCCGTCTGCAGCAGAATCGTCGATTTGCCGATGCCCGGATCCCCGCCGAGGAGCATCACACCCCCGCGCACAATACCCCCGCCGAGCACCCGGTCAAGCTCCGCGTTGTGAGTCGCAATACGCCCTTCCCGCTTGCTGGTGATCTGCGAAAGTTTTTTGGGCCTGGTATAGTTGCCGCGCTCACGCCGGGCCGCCACCGAGCCGCCCCTGGCCGCCGGCGCCTCCACTTCTTCTTCAAAGGTATTCCACTGGCCGCACTGGGGGCAGCGCCCCATCCACTTGGGCACCACATGTCCACAGTGACGGCACACGTATTTGGTTCGTAATTTGGCCATGACTGCCTCCAACTTTTGCCGTTAAGAAAAGGGCCCGAAGGCCCCGATATCTAAAATTTATGGTTGTGTGGGATTATCTTGAGGGCCACCGCTTGGCGGTGATTGTGTGTCGTTGTTTCCCTGACCGTTGTTATTGCTCCCGCCGGTATTACCATGCTGAGACGACGAATTATTCGATGAACTCCCGGAATGGTTCTGCGTGTTTGAATCCCGATTATACGAAGGATATCTGCTGGTATTACCAGAATTCTGCGTTGAGGTGCTGTTCGAATTGTAACGGCTGCCCGAGGAATTGCTTGACGCCCCGGACGACCAGTTGCCTGACGATGCCGACGATCGACTGCCCGTGCCTTTCTCGTTGGCGATTTCCGCTTTGCGGGTATTTATCCATTTGCCTGTTTCCTTTGACTGGTAACGCAAATAACAAATGGCGTAGGTCTTATCGTAATAAATCTGAGCCGTATTCTTCATTTTGCCAAAAGGAAATTCCTGAAGCACCGACCGGCTCCCGTCGCTCAGCGTCACGCGGAGATCGTAGGTGATTTTGCTCTTCTTAATGGCCTGATCCTGGGCCGCATCCACCGCGTTTGTCGCGTCGTAATACAAATAACGGGTTTCATTCACCGCAAAGGAATCGTTCTCTTCCAACATATTATCGTTGTATTCGTATTGTACCGAATCTCGAATATTCACCACAGTAATGGCCTTGCCGGTTTTATTTTCCAGCTTAATTTTATAGGTGCCCATGGTGTTGCTGGCCGTCCCGATGGACTTCATGACCGTGTGGGATTTGCGCGTCGCCTTTTGGGTTTTTTCGTTTAGACTGCTGCATCCGCCGCAAATGATGGCGGCACAAATCATCAGCGCCAGCCCGCTATAAAAACGCATTCGCTTTTTCATGCTTGTCTCCTTTGACGATGGTCATCGTCTTTACTGCGAACCATTATACGTTATTCCCCTGCACTTGGCAAGAAAGCCGCTAAAAATCATTGGTGCATGGGGGCCAATCGCTTAAAAAACCGTTAAAAGCGCGGTGACAATCGGGCCGCCGGCCAACACACAAAAGACGGCCGAGAGCGCAATGGCCGGCCCGAAGGGAATTTTCCTCTGCCGCGTCGCCGCCGCAAAAATAAGGCCGAAGCCACAGGCCAGCAGCAAAAAGAGGGACAATGCCCAAACGCCCACATAAAGTCCGGCCATCAAGCATAATTTAATATCGCCGTCCCCCAGCCCCCTGCGGCCGGTTCGGCGTTCAAAAAGCCACGCCACAAGCCAAAGAACCGCCGCGAGCACGAATGCGCCGCCGATATCGGCCAGCACGGTCTGCCATGCTGTCCCGAGGGTTAACGGCGCCATCGCGAGCCACCACACGATCCCCGCGGCGACCAGCCCATCGGCGATGGTGTAGGTTTTAATATCCACCAGGGCGACCGCCATCAGAATCCCGGCAAAGCCCAGCACCTTAAGCGTCGTCCAGCTCCAGCCGAAACGCTGCGCGATCACCGCGGCCGCCGCGCCGAAAGCGATTTCTGTGAAGGGCAATGCCGGCGGAATTTTGCTGCCGCAGTAACGGCATCGCCCCCCAAGCCGCAAATAGGCCAGCACCGGCACCAAATCCGCCGGCGACAACAGATGCCCGCAGGCCTCACAATGGCTTCGCCCACGCCATGGATTTTCTCCCCGAGCCAGTCGATCAGCCACACAGGCGATAAAACTCCCCAAGATGGCTCCTATCATAAAAATGACAAATCCCGTCACCGCATCAATCCGTTCCATCGCCCCATTTCCTTTCCGAATCTTTTCTGTATTTTATTCATTTTATCGAAATCGACTGCCGATTGCAATTTTGCACAACAAAAAAACAGACTTTCCAAAATTGCTTTTGAAAAGTCTGCAACCGCCTATTTTATTCGTAATAAATCTCGTCGATGGGTTTGCCCGCAGGCACCATCGGATAAACGCCTTCTTCGTTGTCAATTTGGCAGTGCACGAGCACCGGTTCGTCAAGATCCCTGATTTCGGCCAAAGTCTTGTCGAGTGACGCAAGATCCGTCACTTCGTAGCTGCGGATATTAAACGCTTCGGCCAGTTTCAGGTAATTCACCGCATGATCGTCAAGATCCGTCTGGGCGTAGCGGCGATCGTTGAAAAGCTTCTGCCACTGGCGCACCATGCCCAGGGTTTCGTTGTCGAACAGGAAAATCTTAATCGGCAGATTGTAGCGCCGCACCGTCGTCAGCTCGGTAAAATTCATCCGAAAAGAGCCGTCGCCGGCGACCAGTACGACGTCGTGACCCGGCTTGGCAAACTGGCAGCCAATGGCCGCACCGAGACCAAAGCCCATCGTGCCGAGCCCGCCGGAGGTGATGTACTGCCCCGGAAACTGGAACTGCCAGTATTGCCCAACCCACATCTGATGCTGGCCGACTTCGGTCACCACATAGGCATCTTTAAACGCGCGGTTGATGTGATGAATGACGGTTTTCGGGTAATAACTGTTCTCCGATTTTTCCGGCAGCGGCCATTCTGCGATCTGCGCGTACCATTCCGGATAGGTTTTTTCTTCCACCAATTCGTAAAGCTTGGGCAGCGCATCAGACACATCGGCGCAGATGTGCACATTGGCTTCGACATTCTTTTCGAATTCGGTCGGGTCGACATCGATCTGAATGATCTTTTTGTCCCGCATAAATTCGTTGATGTTGCCGGTGACGCGGTCGGAAAAACGCGCGCCCACCGCAATCAGCGTGTCGCAGTTGATGACGGCGAGATTGCATTCCTGAGAACCGTGCATCCCGACAAGCCCCAGCGACAGCGGATTGTCCCGCGGAATGCTGCCGAGCCCCATCAGCGAGTTGGCCACCGGAATGCCGGTCTTTTCGGCAAAAGCCACCAGCTCCCTGGTCGCACCGGATTTGAGCACGCCGCCTCCGGCATAGATAATCGGCCGCTCGGCGCGGTTGATGTATCTGGCCGCCCTATTTAACGCATCCCGCTGGGGTCTGGGCGACGCGCCGTCGAGAGAATAGGGTTCCTGCGGCGCGTATTCCACCTCCGCCATAAAGATATCCTTGGGCACGTCGATCACCACCGGGCCCGGCCGGCCGCTTTGCGCAATGCGAAACGCTTCGCGAATCGTCGGCGCCAGCATCGTGATGTCTTTAATGATAAAGTTATGCTTGGTGATGGGCATGGTGATGGAGGTCACGTCCACTTCCTGAAAGGAATCCTTCCCCAAAAGCTGCTGGGTCACTTGACCGGTGATCACCACCAGCGGCGTCGAGTCCAGATGTGCATTGGCAATGCCGGTAATGGCGTTGGTCGCCCCGGGACCGGAGGTCGTGATGCCGACCCCCACTTTGCCGGATGCCCGAGCGTAGCCCTCTGCCGCGTGGATGCCGTTTTGTTCGTGGCAAGGCTCCACCTGAAAGATATTGTGTTCGAGACGATAAAAAGCATCGAAAAGCGGAATGACCGAACCGCCGGGATACGAAAAGACAAAATCGACCTGCTGCTCTTCCAGACACTTGACGACGATCTCCGACCCTTTTAAAATTTGACTATTAATCATGGGATTCTCACATTTCTCGTTATTAGGCACAGGCGAAGCGCCAGCTGCATGGCAATGGCGCGCCCGTGCTTGTCAAGACAGACGGTGATTCGCATCCTTCCGCCTCGTCTTCGACTGCTGATGGCGTTTTCTATTTTAATACCGCGCCTTCGTTGGCCGACGATACCAGTTTGGCGTAGCGCGCCAGATAGCCGGTGGTGATGTCCGGCGTCTTGGGCGTCCAGCCCTCTTTGCGGGCCGCCATTTCTTCATCGGAAACCAGCAAATCGATCCTGCGATTCGGGATGTCGATGCGAATGCGGTCGCCGTTCTTCACAAAGGCGATGGGGCCGCCGGCGGCGGCTTCCGGCGAAACGTGGCCAATGCAGGCGCCGCGGGTCGCGCCGGAAAAGCGCCCGTCCGTGACGAGCGCGACAGAATCGCCGAGCCCCATGCCCATGATGGCCGAGGTCGGATTGAGCATTTCGCGCATGCCCGGGCCGCCCTTGGGTCCTTCATAGCGGATAACCACCACATCGCCGGCGACGATTTGGCCGCCGTCAATGGCTGCCTGGGCATCTTCTTCAGAGTCAAAAACTTTAGCCGGGCCTTCGTGCACGAGCATTTCCGGCAGCACGGCCGACTGCTTCACCACGCCGGTATCCGGCGCCAAGCTGCCCCCGAGCATGGTCAGGCCGCCGCGATCCATATAGGGACGATCAATGGGACGGATGACTTCCGGATTGAGATTAAACGCATGGGCGATGTTTTCCCCGACCGTTTTTCCCGTGATGGTCTTGCAGTCGAGGTTAAGCAAATCCTTTTTGGCAAGCTCCTTCATCACGGCATAAATGCCGCCGGCCGCGTTCAAATCTTCCATATGGTCGTCGCCGGCCGGTGCCAGATGACAGAGATTTGGCGTGCGGTCGGAAACGGCATTGACAATATCCGGGTTGATGACCACCCCGGCTTCATGGGCGATGGCCGGCAGATGCAGCATCGTATTGGTGCTGCAACCCAGCGCCATATCGACGGTCAGCGCATTATAAAATGCGGCCTCTGTCATGATGTCAGACGGACGGGTATCGCTTTCCACCATCTTCATCACCTGCATGCCGGCGTGCTTGGCCAGACGCAGCCGTTCGGAATAGACCGCCGGAATCGTACCGTTGCCCCGCAGGCCCATGCCCAGCGCTTCGGTCAGACAATTCATCGAATTCGCCGTGTACATCCCCGAGCAGGAGCCGCAGGTCTGGCAGGTGTGACCGACATAATCGTCAAATTGGTCGTCGTTGATTTTACCCGCGGCATAAGCGCCCTGAGCTTCGAACATCGCCGAAAGAGAAACCTTGCGGCCGCCGACATTACCGGCGAGCATCGGTCCGCCGGACACAAAGGTTGTCGGCAGATTGAGTCTGGCCGCCGCCATAAGCAGCCCCGGCACGTTCTTGTCGCAGTTCGGAATCATCACCATGCCGTCAAAGTGGTGGGCAATGGCCATAGCTTCGGTAGAATCGGCGATGAGTTCACGGGTGACCAGCGAATACTTCATGCCCTGATGCCCCATGGCGATCCCGTCGCACACGGCGATCGCCGGGATTTCCACCGGGGTGCCGCCGGCCATGCGCACGCCGGCCTTTACCGCCTCGGTGATTTTATCCAGATTCATATGCCCCGGAACAATTTCATTGAAAGAGTTGACCACGCCGATCAGCGGGCGTTCCATTTCTTCCCGGGTGTAGCCCAGCGCGTTAAACAGGGAATATGCCGCGGGCGTTCTTTTGATTTTTTCCATAATAATGCCTCTTCTTTCGCGCCGGATACGTTTTAGCGCGCTCAGTTTTTATTTAATCTTTAGAGATTTTCGATAATGTGCCGACCCATTTCCCGGCAGCCGATCACCTTTTCGCCGGCCGTGGCAATATCGCCGGTACGCCAGCCTTGCTGCAGCGTCTTCTCCACAGCGTCTTCAATGTTTTTTGCTTCTGCTTCAAGACCGAGGGTGTAGCGCAGCATCATCGCGACAGAAAGCACGGTCGCAATCGGATTGGCCTTGTCTTCGCCGGCAATATCCGGCGCCGAGCCGTGAATCGGTTCGTACATCCCGAAATTGTTTTCGCCCAGCGATGCCGACGGCAGCATGCCGATGGAGCCGGTGATGGTCGAAGATTCGTCGGAGAGAATATCGCCGAAAAGATTGCCCGTCAAAATGACGTCGAACTGCCGGGGATTGATCACCAGCTGCATGGCCGCGTTGTCGACATACAGATAATCGACTTCGACCTCGGGATAATCCTCGGCCACGCCCTGCACGATCTTGCGCCAGAGTCTCGAGGTTTCGAGGACATTGGCCTTATCGACACAGGTCAGCTTTTTGCCGCGCTTCATTGCGGAATCAAACCCGATTTTGGCAATGCGTTCCACCTCCGATCGAGAATAGTTCATCAAATCGGAGGCAAATTCATCCCCCTCGCGATGCTTTTCACCGAAATACACATCGCCGGTCAATTCCCGGACGACCAGCACGTCAAGCCCGTCGCCGATGATTTCCGGTTTGAGGGGCGACGCGTCCCGCAGTTCATCAAAGAGCATGGCCGGGCGCAGATTGGCATAAAGCCCCAGCGCCTTGCGAATGCCAAGCAGCCCGGTTTCCGGCCGTTTGTCCCCCGGCAGGTTGTCCCATTTCGGGCCGCCCATCGCGCCGAGCAGCACCGCGTCGGATGCCCGGCACACCTCCACCGTTTCCTGGGGCAGGGGCGATCCGGTTTTGTCGATGGCAATCCCGCCGGCGAGTACCTCGGCATAGTCGAACCGATGGCCGTACTTCCTGCCGATTTCATCCAGCACCTTCTGGCTCGCGCCGACAATCTCCGGGCCGATGCCGTCTCCCTTGATCACTGCGATTTTGTAATTCATGATGCTCTCCTTTAATCTTCTGTTTAAACCTTAAAGCATATTGGCGTTGACGTAGTTCACCAAACCCCCGGCCGCGATAAGTTCCTGCATAAACGGCGGGAAGGGCTGCCCCTGAAAGCTTTTTCCCTTGGTCACGTCGGTGATCTTCCCGGAATCGAAATCGACTTCGACGGTATCGCCGGCTTCGATCGCGGCGACCGCCTCCGGGCTTTCAAGGATCGGCAGACCGATATTGATCGCATTGCGGTAGAAAATGCGGGCAAAACTATTAGCAATCACACAGGAAACGCCCGATGCCTTGATGGCAATCGGCGCGTGTTCCCTGGAGGAGCCGCAGCCAAAGTTATCGTCGGCGACGATGATATCCCCCTTGTGAACGTTGTTCACAAAATCCTTATCGATATCTTCCATGCAGTGTTCGGCCAATTCCAGCGGGTCCGAGGTGTTTAAATAGCGCGCCGGGATGATGACATCCGTATCGACATTGTCGCCATAGCGAAAAACTTTTCCTTTTGCGTTCATCGTAATAAAATCCTTTCTTATAATTCATCCGGCGTGCCGATGCGGCCGAGGACTGCCGATGCGGCTGCCGTTTCCGGGCTGGCCAGATAAACTTCTGAATCGACGTGGCCCATCCGGCCGACGAAATTGCGGTTGGTGGTGGAAACGCAGCGTTCGCCCGCCGCAAGGATTCCCATGTGCCCGCCGAGACAGGGACCGCAGGTCGGTGTGCTGATGGCGCAGCCCGCCGCCACAAAGTCTTTGAAGAATCCGGCGTCCATGCATTGTTCCCAAATCTTCGGCGTGGCCGGAATGATGAGCACGCGCACCCCATCGGCCACTTTGCGGCCCTTTAAGATTTTGTCGGCCTTTTCGAAATCGGAGAAGCGGCCGTTGGTGCAGGAGCCGATCACGACCTGGTGGATGGTTAGCGGTTCTTCGATTTCGTCAACGGTCTTCGTGTTTTCCGGCAGATGCGGGAAGGCCACCGTCGGCTTGAGCTCCGACAAGTTGATGTCGAACACGGCGTCATATTCCGCGTCGGCATCCGCTTCGTAAACCGTGTAGGGTTTGGATGAATGTTCTTTAATATAGGCGACGGTCTGTTCGTCCACCGGGAAAATCCCGTTCTTGCCGCCGGCTTCAATGGCCATGTTGGCAATGGTGAAACGGTCGTCCATGGTCAGGCTGGCCACGCCGGGGCCGGCGAATTCCATCGATTGATAGAGGGCACCGTCGACGCCGATCATCCCGATGATGTGAAGGATCAGATCCTTTCCGGAGACATTGGGTTTAAAGCTTCCCGTCAGGTTAAACTTCAAAGCGCTCGGCACTTTAAACCAGGCCTTGCCGGTTGCCATGCCCACGGCCATGTCTGTAGAGCCGACCCCGGTGGAAAAGGCCCCCAGTGCCCCGTAGGTGCAGGTGTGCGAATCCGCACCGATCACCAGATCGCCGCCGACCACCAGACCTTTTTCCGGCAGCAGGGCATGCTCCACGCCCATTTCCCCCACTTCAAAATAGTTTGAGATCTTTTGCCCGCCGGCAAATTCCCGGACTTTCTTGCATTGTTCGGCCGCTTTGATATCTTTATTCGGCGCAAAATGGTCCGGCACCAGTGCAACCTTTTCCCTGTCGAATACTTGATCGGTATCGAGATTCTTAAATACGTTGATGGCCACCGGCGAGGTGATGTCGTTGCCCAGCACCATGTCTAAATTCGCCATGATCAAATCGCCCGCCTTCACGGAATCCGCACCGGCGTGTGCCGCCAGGATCTTCTGCGTCATTGTCATTCCCATGATTTTTCTCCTTCTCGTTGATACTAAAATATTAAAATGCTTTTTTGACGGCCTACAGCCTATCCTAAAAGCTTTCAAATGAGCTTAAAGGCACCGTTTACACCAGATGATATTCACGCACCCGACGCTCCATGTCCGAGAGCAGCTTGTATTCGACAGAGTCGATAAGTGCGATCAAACTGGCCTCGATCACGTCAGTCGAAACGCCAACATTGCTCCAAATATCCTGACCGTCGGTGCTTTCGATCAGCACGCGCACCTTAGAGGCCGTCGCCCCCTGGTCGATCACGCGCACCTTAAAATCCGTCAGGCGCAAATCGCGAATGCTGGGATAAAAGGTCTCGAGGGTTTTGCGCAGCGCTTTGTCCAGCGCGTTAACCGGGCCGTCGCCCTCCGCCGCATTGATGGCTTCCTCGCCGTCCACCGAAAGCTTAACGACCGCCGAAGCGGAGATCGCCCGGCCAGCCACCGGCTTTTCACCAATGGTCTTAAAATCTTCAATTTCGAAGAAGGGCTTGAACTTGCCGAGTTCCTTGCGAATCAAAAGCCGGATCGAACTTTCGGCGCCTTCAAATTGATAGCCTTCGTATTCGAGCGCCTTGATGCGGTCCATCACCCGGGTGGTGGCCTCCGAATGCTTGTCGATGGTCGGATCCACCTCGTTGATCAGCTGGATGATCGTTCCCCGGCCGGAGACCTCCGACATCAGAATGCGCCGGCTGTTGCCCACCGTTTCCGGCAGAATGTGCTCGAACGAACTCGGCGCTTTCATCACCGCGTCGATGTGCATGCCGCCTTTATGGGCGAAAGCGCTCTTGCCAATATAGGGCTCCTTGCCGCTGAGAGCAAAATTGGAAATTTCCGCAATTTTAATGGCCGCGCTCGTCAGATTCTGAATGCCGTCGGTTTCGATACAGTCATAGCCCATCTTCAGCTGCAAATTCGCAATGATGGTCGATAGGTTGGCGTTGCCGCAGCGCTCACCGTAGCCTAAAAACGTTCCCTGAACCTGGGTCGCGCCGGCTTCGACCGCCGCCATCGAGTTGGCCACGCCCACGCCGATATCATTGTGGGCGTGAATGGCGATCTCCGCCGCTATCGTCTTCTGCAGTTCACGGATGATCATCGCTATTTCCGTCGGCAGAGAACCGCCGTTGGTATCGCACAGCGCAAGCGATACCGCTCCGCCGCGTTCCGCGGCCTGAAGCACCGCCAGCGCATATTCGGCATTGAGTTTATAACCGTCGAAAAAATGTTCTGCGTCAAAGATAACCTTCACACCCCGATCGGTTAAAAAGCGGCAGCTGTCTTCCACCATCGCCAGATTCTCTTCGAGGGTCGTCCCGATGATTTCCTCCACATGGAAAGAGGACGCCTTTCCGAAAATCGCCGCATACGGAGTGCCCGCTTCAAGAATGGCCAGCAGATTGGTGTCGTCCTCCGGGGAAATTCCCGGCCGTCGGGTCGAACCGAAAGCACAAAGCACTGCGTGACGCAGCTCGACGCCCTTCAGTTCCTCAAAAAAGGCAATGTCCTTGGGATTGGATCCCGGATTGCCCGCTTCGATAATATCAATCCCCAGCTTGTCCAACGTTTTTAAAATATTCAGTTTGTCCTCAACGGAAAAGGAAATGCCCTCGGCCTGGGCCCCGTCCCGCAAGGTGGAATCAAAGGTTGTGATCTTTGTCATATCCCACTCCTTACAATAAAAAACGTCTCTTTATATCGTTTGATATAAAGAGACGGAGTAAACACATTTATTCCGCGGTACCACTCTTCTTGATATGAGCAACCACATATCCGCTTCAGGTCGGAGCTATGCTCTTAACCCTAATCCGTTAACGCCGGAATGGAAGTTTTCGGCCTCCCCTACTTTTGTTCCATTTGGGGTCGGCTGCTCACGAGTGATTATTGCGCATCCGCTTTTTATTGCCATCGCACCTACCGGCAACTCTCTTTAAAAAACTTGTGATGTTTTTCTCTCGTTCATCGCATTGTTATTTGATATTGGATACAGTATAGCACTTTCATGCATTTTGTCAACTGTTTTTTCAGTTGATTTGAAATAATTTCAAATTTATACATTTTTCAAAAAATTACAATCATTTTCTCTGATTGCGATTGTAAAAACATTGTTTCATCAATTCAATGCAATCATTTTCGCATATGCCGGCGTAAATTTCCATTGCGTTGGCAAGCATCGGATGCCTGCCCAAATCGGCCGTGGTCTCCACCGCGCCAAAACGTTTCTCCGCCGCGCCGTAAACCAGCTTGGCCAAGCGCGCCTGAATGACGGCCCCCATGCACATGGGGCATGGCTCCGCCGTCACATAAAGCGTGCAGTCGTCGAGGCGCCAGCGGCCCAGCCTCTGAGCCGCCGCGCGAATCACCAGCAGCTCTGCATGGGCCGTCGGATCCTGCAGTGTCTCCTTGCGATTGTGATCTGCCGCGACCACTTGACCGCCGCACACCACGACTGCTCCAACGGGAAACTCCCCCGCCGCCAAGGCTTGTCGCCCCTCATCCAGCGCGAGCCGCATCCAATCCTGCATCGTCAGCTGCCTGGCCTTTAAAAAAGTTTCTCTTTTAACATCCATTTAAGATCTCCGCAAAAAAACCGGCAAATCAAAAATATCCCGGCCTTTTTCTCTTCGCCGTGCAGCCAACTATAGAATCACGGATAGATCCGATTCTGCATCCTTCGCGCCGTTAAGCGCATGGTCAAAGCGAATCGCATAAGTCGGCAGCTCAATATCCAAAGCGATCTTCAGCACATCGTCAATGGTCTCGGCAAAATAAAACTGCAGCTGATCGGTCACTTCCTTGGGAACATCCTCGAGATCCTGCTCGTTTTCTTTCGGCAAAATGATGCGTTCGATGCCGCTGCGCTGCGCTGCCATCACCTTCTCCTTAATGCCGCCGACCGGCAGCACCTGGCCGGAGAGCGTGATTTCGCCGGTCATCGAGAGTTTGGCGTCCACCGATTTGCCGAGGATCAGCGATGCCAGTGCCGTCATCAGCGTCACGCCGGCGCTGGGCCCGTCCTTGGGCGTGGCGCCGGCCGGCACATGAATATGCGTATCGTATTTGTCAAATTCAAAATCGGAGCCTTCTTTCCCGATCCGCGAGCGCAGCAAGCTCATGGCGATGGTCGCGCTCTCCTTCATCACGTCGCCCAGCTGCCCGGTCATAATCAAGCGGCCGTTCCCCAGCATAAAGGTCGCCTCGGTAAAGAGGATCTCCCCGCCGACAGCCGTCCAGGCCATGCCGGTCACCACGCCGGGAGCGTTGTGCTCACTCGCTTTTTCGTGAAAGCGCTTTTTGTGCCCTAAATAAGTTTCCAGATTATCGACGCTCACGTGAACATTGTCGGCTTTGCGGGCAACGATTTGCGTCGCGGTTTTGCGCGCGATCTTATCCAGCTCTTTGGTAAGCCCGCGCACCCCGGCTTCCGCCGTATAATCCGCGATAATTCTGTCAATCGCCTCGCGGTCCACCTCGAGCTGTTCCGCCGTCAGGCCGTTTTCTTTCAGAATTTTGGGCAGCAAATGTTCTTCCGCGATATGACGCTTCTCGTTGTTGGTATAAGATGAAAGCTCGATCATCTCGGCGCGGTCCAAAAGCGCTCCGGGAATCCGGCCTGCGTCGTTGGCCGTCGCGATAAAGAACACGTTAGACAAGTCGTAGGGCACTTCCAGATAGTGATCCGAGAAGGTATTGTTCTGTTCCGGATCGAGCACTTCGAGCAATGCCGCCGATGGATCCCCTTGAATCGAGGCGCCCAGCTTGTCGATCTCATCCAGCACAAACACCGGATTCATCGTGCCCGCGTCGCGAATGCCCTTCACAATGCGCCCCGGCAGCGCGCCGATATAAGTTCGGCGATGGCCGCGGATCTCAGATTCGTCCCGCACGCCGCCCAAACTCGCGCGCACATATTGCCGGCCCAGGGCTTCGGCGATGGATTTTCCCAGGCTCGTCTTGCCGGTGCCTGGAGGGCCCACCAAAAGCAGGATGGTCCCCTGACGGTCCTGCTTCATTTCCATCACGGCCAGATGCTCGATGATGCGGTCTTTCACATCCTCAATCCCATAGTGGTTGGCGTCTAAAATTTTACGCGCTTCTTCGATATCGATATGGGTGGCTTCGCAGGTCCACGGCATCTCGAGCAGCAAGTCCAGATAATTCATGATGATCGCCACTTCGGAAGAGCCCTGAGGCGTGTTGTCTAACTTTTTCAGCTCCTTCAGCGCGACCTTGCGCACGGCCTCGGGCATATCGGAATCCTCGATGCGCCGGCGATAATCATCGCTGTCGTCAACGTCGTCTTCCCCCAATTCCGCCTCGATATTTTTGAGCTGCTCCCGCAGCATGGCTTCCCGATAATTTTTATCTTTTTCCCGGGCGTATTTCTTGCTGATCTCCAGTTTCAGGTGCACCGAATCTTTTTCTTTAATCAGAAAATCGATGAATTTCAATGCGCGCTTCTTCTGGGAATTGATTTCGAGCAGCGCCTGTTTTTCCACGATGGACAAATTCATCATCGGCACCACATAGCCCATCAGCTGCTCCACGGAGGTCAGTGTCATCATCACCTTCAGAAAATAGTCGGCACCTTTAAAGTTCGCCGCCAGCTGCTCCACCAGCGACTTAATATAGGCCGTCATTTCCGCATTATCCGCTTCGCTCAGGTCTTCCCAGTCGGGATGCTCGGCGTATTCTGCCGTCAGCTGCTCATCGGTGTTGTCGATATGAATGATGTCCACCCGCCGCAGGGTAAACACGTCGATCACAAAGCCGTTGCTGGCTTCTTCGATGCGGTCAAAGCGCAGCAAAACGCCGATGCGGTAAAAGGAGGCGTCGTTCATATCGTCCAGCGCCACATCTTCTTTTGTGGAAACGCCCACCGCCAGGGAGTTGGCTTCGCCGATATATTTTTGAATATTTCTGCCGACGGTTTCCGTCACGTAAATGCGATTTTTGATGCCCGGAAAGATCACCGTCTCCGTGATGGGGATCACCGGTGCGATCAGCGGAAGTTGATTGTCTAATGCCATTATTGCCTCCTGTCGTCGCTGACAATTTTGTGAATCAATGTAATCAGCGTTTCAATTTCTATTTCGTTTAATTGCGATTCAATCTGCTCGACGAGCTGCATCTGTGCCCGCAACTTCATCCGAGCAATCGTTTTGCCTTTGTCTGTGAGCCGGATATAATAAACGCGGCGATCTTCGCGGGATTTTTCTTTTACCACACAGCCACTGTCCATCAGCTTGCCGATGAGCTCCGTGACGGTCGGTTTGGACAACCCAAAGCGCACGGCCAAATCACTGAAGGTGACGTTTTTATTTGTGTCCAGCACCCGCAGGCAGGCCATCTGCCGCGCCGTCAACGCATCTTCACAGCAGCGTGCCTTGACATGCTCGCTGCAGGCGTCACCGAGTTCGGCAATCTGCACCGTCGCTTCAATTAGCCTCTGTCTGTTGCAGGTCATAAAGCACTCCATTAATTAGTTTGGTTTTACCTAATTTTTTAAAAGTATACCCTCTCTCCCCAAGGATGTCAAGCAAGGACGGGTGTTTTTTACTGACCCTCGTGTTCTTTCGACAACACATTTCTCAAAATAAAGCTTTCTTTTTGCAAGTCAAAATCAATCGCACGAAAAAGCCGACCTCCAAAGAGATCGGCTGAAAATTCTGTGACTGTTTACTTGCCTATCGGGCCGGCTGCGATAATCGCTTCCGACATATGGGTGTATTTCTTGAAATTTTCGACGAAGTGCTGTGCCAAATCTTTAGCCGTTTTGTCATAGGCATCTTTATCGGCCCAGGTGTTGCGGGGCATCATCACATCGTCCGGCACGCCGGGGCAACTCACCGGTACTTCGACATTAAAAATATCATCGTGGACCATCGGCATATCTTCGAGCAGACCAGCCGTCGCCGCGGACACAATCGCCCGGGTATATTTCAGCTTGATGCGGCTGCCGACACCGTAAGGCCCCCCGGACCAGCCCGTATTTACTAGATAAACGTTACAATTGTACTGGTCGATGCGCTGGCCAAGCAGCTCCGCATAGCGGGAAGCCGGCAGCGGCAGGAAAGGTTCGCCAAAGCAGGTGCTGAAGGTGGTCGTCGGTTCGGTGATGCCGCGTTCCGTTCCGGCAAGCTTGCTGGTGTAGCCGGAAACAAAATGATACATCGCCTGATATTTATTGAGCTTGGCAACCGGCGGCAGCACCCCAAAGGCATCTGCCGTCAAAAAGATCACCGTGCTCGGATGTCCCCCGACGCTGGGAATCACCGCATTGGGAATGTAGTCCAGCTGATAGCCGACGCGGGTGTTTTCCGTGTAACGGCTGTCCGCATAATCCGGCACCCCGTTTTCGTCAAGAACGACATTTTCGACCACCGACCCGAATTTGATCGCCCGGTAAATTTCCGGCTCTCTTTCTTCGGTCAAATCGATGCACTTGGCAAAGCAGCCGCCTTCGAAATTGAAGATCCCGTTATCGCTCCAGCCATGTTCGTCATCGCCGATGAGACCGCGGGAAGGATCCGCTGAAAGGGTGGTCTTGCCGGTGCCGGACAAACCGAAAAACAGCGCCGTCTTGCCATCGTCATCCACGTTGGCCGAACAATGCATGGTAAACACATCGCGCTGCGGCAGCAAAAAATTCATCACCGAGAAAATCGATTTTTTAATTTCACCACAGTAACGGGAGCCGGCGATGAGCACCACTTTTTTCTTGAAACTCAAAATAATGCAGGCTTCGCTGTTGGTGCCGTCCACGGCCGGATCACACTGATAGCCCGGCATGGCAATCACGGTGAACTGCGGATCAATCGCCTGAGCCTCGGCGTCGTCTGCCGGATCGATGAAAAGGTCACGGGCAAATAAATTCTGGCTGGCATATTCATTGATCACGCGGATCGGCAGCTGATAATCCTTGTCGGCTCCGGCATAACCGTCAAACACATAAAGTTCGTCTCTTTGGCCGACATATGCGATCATCTTCTGATAAAGCGCTTCAAATTTGGCTTCGTCAAAAGGCATGTTGGTATTGCCCCAGGCCACTTTATCGTGACTGATCTCGTCGTCAACGATGAAACGATCTTTGGGAGAACGGCCGGTGTATTTCCCCGTGTTCACCACAATGGCGCCCGTATTTGAAAGCACGCCTTCGCCTCTTTCAAGGGCCTTCGCCGTAAGTGTCGGTGCTTCTGCATTGGCTAACGCTTTTTTTCCGTTAAGTCCCAGATACGACAGATCCAATTCGTACATGTGTTTTCTCCTTTTGCCTCATTTTGAAAACCTTTTAATTCAGTTTTGTGATGTTCTGCATCATTATTCATTCTTCTTCATGCGCAAAACCCATCATTTTCATGTTTTTTCAAATATTTGCTTTGCTATTCGATTATTTTATCGGATAATGCGGCTAAACAGATGAAAATTTTCAAAATGTATACAAAAATTATACCCGAAGATGACTAATAATGCAACGATTTACCCGTCATTCCCGGTAAAATTTTATCAATCTTTTGAGAAAACCATTACCCTTTCCAATCCTCTGACGCCAATTTTTCCGAGAGCTGTGTCAACTTTTTCTTTTGATGCGCGTAATCCGGACAGTAGCGATGCACCATCTCCCAAAATGCCTGGGAATGGTTCATATGACTCAGATGGCAAAGCTCATGAATCACTACGGCGTCAATGGCCTCGCCATCGGCCATAATGAGTTTCCATGAAAAGTTAAGCCGCCCCTTTGATGAGCAGGAACCCCATCGCGTCGATGCGCCGTTGATGCGCACCTGCACCGGATGGTTGCCGATCACCATTTCAAACCAAGCCACCCGCTGACGGATCACCTCTTCGGCGAAGGTTCGGTACACGCCGACAATCCCCCGTTTGAGCGTCGCCTCGTCACAGCCGGTCGGCACCGTAACAAGGTTATCCCGGGGGTTGACGGCTCGCCGCAGCGCAAAAGTCCCGTCCGGCACTGCCAACACGGGAATCGATACCCCCAAAAGCCGCAGCCACATATGATCGGTCACCCGGAATTGCGTTTTTTGCAGCTGTGCCTTTTGCCGGGTCTGAATCCAAGCGCTCTTCTTGCGAATAAAACGGTCGATTTCGGAAACGGGCATGTCCAGTGGCGCCCGCGCTTCCAGACTGCCGTCTTCAATCACTTTGAGCGCAAGCGTTTTACGTCGCGAGCGTATTAAATGATAATCCACGATGGTCCCCCTTTCTGTGCCGTCGTTCGGCCGACGCATTTTCGACTATTTTACCACAACTGCGCCTTTCTTCCGGGAAATTTTTGCAATCCGAACTGCATTGCTTGTCGATAACGTCCATTTTTGTTATACTTCAACCAATTCACGCTGTTACGCAGCCGGATCACAAGAAAGGCACCTATGAATTTAGAAAACAAAACGGTGATTCTGGGCATTTCAGCCAGCATCGCCGCCTATAAAATGGCCGACGTCGCCTCGGCGCTGGCCAAGCAGCATTGCGCTGTGCACACGATCATGACGCCCAACGCCACAGAAATCATCACCCCGCTGACCTTTGCCACCCTCACCGGACACAATTGCATCACCGATACCTTCGACAAAACCGTCAACTACAACGTGGCTCACGTGTCCCTCGCCAAACAGGCCGATGTGCTGCTGATCGCGCCGGCCACGGCCAACGTCATCGCCAAACTGGCCCACGGCCTGGCCGACGACATGCTCACCACCACGGCCCTGGCCTGCACCTGCCCCAAACTCATCGCGCCGGCGATGAACACCGCGATGTACACCAACCCGGTCGTGCAGCGCAATCTTGAACAGCTGCGCCGGGACGGCTGGACGGTGATTGATCCGGATTCCGGCGTTCTGGCCTGCAAAGACGTCGGCGCCGGCAAATTGCCCCGGCCCGAAACCCTGCTGGATTTCATTTATCCCCATATCGCCTGCCCCCGGGACCTGGCCGGCAAAAAAATCCTGATCACCGCGGGGCCAACCTGTGAAGCCATCGATCCGGTGCGCTACATCTCCAACCATTCCAGCGGAAAAATGGGTTACGCCCTGGCCCGGGCAGCCATGCTTCGCGGGGCCGAGGTCACCCTCGTCTCCGGCCCGACCCATCTCCCAGCGGTTCCCTTTGTCGACACCGTTCCCGTCATTTCCGCCGAGGAAATGTACGGCGCCGTCGTCTCCCGTTTCCCGGCGCAGGACATCGTCATCAAAGCGGCGGCCGTCGCCGACTACACGCCCGCCCAAACAGCGGCCGATAAAATCAAAAAAAAGGACGGCGATCTCGCCATCCCCTTAAAGCGCACCCATGATATCATCGGCACCCTCGGCGCCCAAAAAAAGCCCGGCCAGTTTATCTGCGGTTTCTCGATGGAAACCCGGGATCTCGTTGCCAACAGCCGTAAAAAACTGGCCAAAAAAAATCTGGACATGATCGTCGCCAACAACCTGCGGGTCAAAGGCGCAGGCTTCAGCGGCAACACCAATGTGGTCACCCTGATCACCCGGGATCAGGAAGAAGCGCTGCCGCTGATGTCCAAGAACGAAGTGGCCCATGCGATTTTATCTTTCATTTTAAAGCGAGGCTGATGCTGCGAAAAAGATCGCCTGTCATTTTTTGACAGACGATTTTTTTAATGTTTGATTTTATGATCCCGCCAAAAGCGTGATCTGCCCGTAATCCACCGCAACGGCCCCTTTGAGTTCCAGCATCATCAACAGCGCATTGATCTGCTGAATGGGCTCCCCGCTCACCTGCACCAGAGCGTCCACCGTCAGAATTCCTTTTTGCAGCCAGTGATACAAAGCCGCTTCCTCCGCCGACAATGTCACAGCCGGCGCTTCGGCATCAACCGACGGTGTTTTGACTGCCGGCTGCAGCGGACCATAGTCCTCCAGCACATCGCCGGGTTCCGTCACAACCTTCGCCCCGTCTTTGAGCAATTGATTGCCGCCGACACTTTGCCGACGGTGGATATCCTGGGGAACCGCGTACACGTTTTTGCCCTGCTCCAGCCCGTGGGACGCCGTGATCAAGGCGCCGCTTTTTTCCCGGGCCTCCACCACCAAAATGCCGTCGCTCAAGCCGCTGATAATGCGGTTGCGCTGGGGAAAATGCCCTTTAAGCGGCGGCTCATCCAGAAAATACTCCGAGACCAAAAGCCCTTCGGCCGCCACTCGGTCGTAAAGCGCTCGGTTGCTCGCCGGGTAGCAGCGGTCGATGCCCGTGCCCAGCACGGCGATGGTCGAACCGATCCCCGAAAGCGCGCCCTCGGCACTGGCGGCGTCGATGCCGTCAGCCAGCCCCGAAACCACGGTGATGCCGGCTTCCGAAAAGGCATGGGCAAAATCCCGGGCCGTACGCTCGGCCCCCGGGGTCGCATTGCGCGACCCCACCATGGCGAGCGTCGCTTCGCTTGTCAAAAACGCCTCATTGCCCATCGCGAAAAATCCCACCGGCGGATCGTAAATCTGCCGCAGCCGCTCGGGATATCGCGGATCCTCCCGACTGATATAGACGATGCCGCGGCGCATCATCAATGTCCGGGCCTTTTCTGCCGGCGCCAAATCCCGCCGGCCTGTGATTTTCTCGATATCCTTGGCCCGCAGCATGCCCGTCGCCCGAAGCTCCGCCGCATCCGCGTGATAAATGCGCTCCGGCGATGCCAGCACCGCCAGCAGGCTGTTCTTCTTTTTGTTGGACAAATCGGTGATGCTTGCCAGCCACAAATCGTATAAGTGTGTATGTTCTGTCATCGCGCCCTCCTATTGCGCCGGGCGGTAAGCCACCGCCTCGGACAAATGGAGCAGACCGATGGTCTCAGCCCCGTCGAGATCGGCAATGGTGCGCGCAAGTTTTAAAATTCGGTGATAGCCCCGGCCCGAAAGCTTCAGCTTGCGATAGGTCATCTCCATAAAGCCGCGCCCCCGGGCATCCAATCCGCAATAGCGCTCGATGTGCCGCGGCTCCAGCTGCGCATTAAAATAAAGCCCCGGCTCATCGGCAAAACGCGCGTTTTGAATGACCCGGGCGCGATTGACCCGCTCGCGGATCGCTGCCGAAGGCTCCCCCCGTTCCCGGCTGGCCAATTCTTTGATATCCGCCGCCGGCACCTCCACACGGATGTCCATGCGGTCGAGCATCGGTCCGGAAATCCGTCCCTGATACTTGCGGATCTCGTTGGCCGTGCAGCGGCAATTATGGGTCGGATCGCCGTAGTAACCGCAGGGGCAGGGGTTCATACTGGCGATAAGCATGAAAGATGCCGGATAGGTCAATGTGGCGTTCACTCGGGAAATCGTCACCCGGTGGTCCTCGATGGGCTGGCGCAGCACTTCCAATGCGCTTTTCTGAAATTCGGGCAGCTCGTCCAGAAAGAGCACGCCCAGATGGGCCAGGGAGACCTCTCCCGGCTTGGGAATTTTGCCGCCGCCGATGAGCGAAACGTTCGATATGGTGTGATGAGGCGCGCGAAAGGGCCGTTCTGTCATGATATTGTCCGTCAGCAGACCGGAGATCGAATAAATTTTGGTGATTTCCAGGGCTTCATCCAGGGTCAAATCCGGCAGAATCGACGGAAAGGCCTTGGCCAGCATGCTCTTGCCCGATCCCGGCGGCCCGGACATCAGCACGTTGTGGGCCCCTGCCGCGGCGATTTCCAGCGCGCGCTTGGCATTGTCCTGCCCTTTAATCTCCGAAAAATCGATATATCCCCGGGGCCGGTCCGGGCGCAGCAAAGTTTCCGGCGCGATGGCAAAGGGCGCGATCGGGGCTTCGCCCGTCAAATGGGCAACCACCTCCGCGATGTTGTTCGCCGGCAAAATGGTCATCCCGTCCACCACGGCCCCCTCAGTTTTATTGCGCGCCGGCAGGATCACCTGTTTTACACCGTGAGCCTTGGCTGCCAGCACCATCGGCAGCACCCCGTTGACGGGTTTGATGTCGCCATTAAGCGACAATTCTCCAAACACGACGCTGTCGTCCAAGTCCGCACGCACCTGCTCCGACGCGACCAAAAGCCCTAACGCGATCGGCAGATCGTAGGCCGGACCTTCTTTTCGCAGATCGGCCGGTGCCAGATTCACGGTGATGCGCTTCAGCGGATAGCGCAGCCCGGAATTTTTGAGCGCCGAGAACACGCGCTCCTTGGATTCCTTGATGCCGGCATCCGGCAGTCCCACCACCGCGTATCCCGGCAGCCCGTTGTTGATGTCGACTTCCACCGTCACCAAAATACCTTCCACGCCTAAAAGGCCGCAGCTTTTAATTTGCGCCAGCATATGTGCCTCCCTCGATCCGATCAATCTTTTTCAGCCATATCTTCTTTGCCGTCCCAGCAATAGGTGCACAATTTGCAGCGGTCGATGCCCACCGCGTCGATCATATCTTCGAGCTCATGATAGCCCAAAGAGGTAAAGCGCGAATGCTCGCAAATCCGCGACACCATTTCCCGGTGCTCGTCCGTCCGATGATCGATGTAGGCCGGGAGCCGTTCTTCATCGTGTTCCCCCTCGATTTCACGCACCATCCGCCGCGCAATCAGATCATATTCCGAGGTCGAGCGGGAAAAGTTCAAATATTTGCAGCCGTACATAATCGGCGGGCAGGCCGAGCGAATATGCACTTCCTTCGCGCCGGCTTCAAACAGATAATCCGCCATCTTTTTGGTTTGGGTCCCGCGGACGATGGAGTCATCCACCAAAAGCAGCCGCTTGTCTTTAATCAGGCTCGGGATGCTGATGAGCTTCATGTTGGCAATCATCTGGCGCGTGCTTTGGGTTGGCGGCATAAAGCTGCGGGGCCAGGTCGGTGTGTATTTGATGAGCGGCCGGGTGTAGGGCAGGCCTGAAGCATTCGCGTAGCCCAACGCGTGCGCAATCCCCGAATCCGGCACCCCGCTGACACAGTCGACCTCAAGTCCCGCATCGCGCCTGGCCAACGACGCACCGCAGCGGTAGCGCACCGCTTCGACATTCTTCCCCGCGTAATTGGCCGGCGGATAACCGTAATAGGTCCAGAGGAAGGTGCAAATTTTCATCGTTCTGCCGGGTTTTTCAATGGTCTCATAGCCATCGGGCTTGATCAACACAATTTCATTAGGGCCTAATTCATAGGCATCCTGATAGTCCAAATTTTGGTAGGCAAAATTTTCCATCGACACCGCATAGCCGTCGCCGTTTTTCCCGATGGTGAGTGACGTCCGGCCATAGCGGTCCCGTGCCGCATAAATCCCTTCCGTGGTCATCACAAGCATCGTCAGCGATCCGTTGACTTGTGCCAGCGCCGCTTTCATGCCGTCGATCAGCGTATCGCAAGAAGAAATGATCGTCGCTACCAGCTCCGTTTCATTCACCCGGCCGCGGCTCATTTCCATGAGCTGCCCGCGATTGTCGCTCAGCACCTTTTTTAGAATTTCCCGGCTGTTATTGACGCGGCCGACGGTGCCCAGCACAAAATTGCCGAAATGCGCCCGCACAATCAGGGGCTGCGGCGAACCGTCACTGATGCTGCCGATGCCCAATGACCCTTTCATATGACGTACATCGTCGCTGAATTTCGTGCGGAAAGGGGCATTTTCGATATTGTGAATGGCCTTTGAAAAATGGCCGTCTTCGCAAACCACGAGTCCGCCCCGGTTGGTTCCCAAATGTGAATGGTAGTCTGTTCCGAAAAACAGATCCGCCACACCGTCGCGCTTTGATGCAACGCCAAACAAACCTCCCATAATTGCCTCCTGCTTTGAATTTAATGTGATTACGGTTATTATACCGCAAATCGTTTACTCCTGAATAGTCCCGAAATCAATTTATTCCGGGCCGCATCCGCCTGTCCTCAAAAAAGCACAAAAAAAGAAGCCGCCGAAGCGGCTTCCTCCAGTGGTTCCTTTTATTCTTCGTTTTCGCCGGCATCATCGGCATCTTTGCCGAAATCCAACTGACCAAAGAGATCGCCGAAGGAATCACCCAGGGTAAAGTTTGCGTTATCTTCATAAACAGTGGTATCATGCTGCGGCTGACGTCTGCGCGATCTGCGCCCCCCGGCAGCCCCGCCGCCTGAACGGCGACCGCCGCCATTGCCGCCTTCTCTGCGCTGTTGTCTCTGCGGACGTTCCGGCGCTTCGAGGGTCGCTTTGATGCTCAAGCTGATCTTTTCCTTTTCGCGGTTGATTCCGATGATCTTAACCTTCACGGTATCGCCCGGCGTCAGCTCGGACGCAACGGATTCGACGCGGCGATAGCTGATTTCGGAAATGTGAATCAAGCCTTCAACGCCCGGGATGATTTCGGCAAAGGCCCCGAAATCCAAAACATTGGTGATCTTGACTTCGACTTCATCGCCTTCTTTGTACTGTTCGACAAAGGTATCCCACGGTTTCGGCTGCAGCGCTTTCACGCTGAGCTTGATCTTCTTTTCTTCGTCGTTCTTCTGAATGACCTTGGCTTCGATTTCCTGCCCCTTTTCAAGCAAATCCTTCGGTTCGTTGGCACGGGCCCAGGTCAAATCCGAACGGTGAACGAAACCATCAATACCGTCGAGGTCGATGAAGATCCCGAAATTCGTGATGGTCTTAACCGTCCCTTTGAGGACATCATCCAAATTGATTTCGGCGTAACGTTTTTCTTTCTGCTCGCGCTGCACCTTCTGACGTTCTTTGTACTCTTTTTCGAGGATCACACGCTGAGAAAAGATCGCGCGGCGGCGTCTTGCATTGTAGTCGATGATTTTCCCGCGGACTTCTTTGCCAACCAGCGTATTGAGATCCTTGATATAGCGCACATGATACTGAGACGCCGGCATGAAGATATCGGTAAAGCCAATATCGACGATAAGACCGCTGCCGGAAACGCTCTTGACAGTTCCTTCAAGGATTTCTTCGTTTTTATAGGCTTCTTCCAAACGACGCTGGGTTTTTTGATTGTCAAATTTGATCTTTGACAGTCTGACAGCACCATTGTCATCGTGCAAATCGGTCACAATCGCATTGATCTTGTCCCCGGCCTTCACTTCGTCGGTCAGAGCGACGTCGTTTTTCCAGGTGTAGTCATTGCGCTTGATCACACCATCTGCTTTATATCCAATGTTCAGGATAATTTCATCATCGTTGACTTCAATGACTTCCCCCTCAACCGCTGACCCTCTGTGAATCGGCTTGAAGGATTCATCAATAGCAGCCGCGAAATCAAATGCTTCATCTGTCATTTCTGCTGTTTCCTGAACCTGCATGTTTTCCGTTTTGTTTTCTTCCATTCTTTCCGTTACCTCCTTAACGATCCAGTCCGGCGTGGATGCTCCCGCTGTGATTCCGACCCTATCGCAGTGCTTGATCTCATCGAGATTTAATTCTCCGGCTGTCTCTATATGGCATGTATTGCTGCATTGCGCTTTGCACACCTCATACAGTTTTTGCGTGTTCGAGGAATGATAACCGCCCACAACAATCATATATTCCACACGTTTGGCCGTTTCAACCGCAGCGGCTTGTCTTTCCGCAGTCGCCGAACAAATCGTGTTAAATATCACACATTCATCGGTTCTTTCTTTGAGAACCTTTGTGATGGCATTAAATCTATCTTTGATAGCAGTCGTCTGTGCCACCACACAAAGTTTTGCCGTGTGGGGAATCGCAGCGGCCTCTTCAACCGTATTGACCACGATGGCCGGTTGTTTGTCACACCAGCCGGTCGCCCCGACCACCTCCGGGTGATCCGCGTTGCCCACGATGACAACCTGATATCCTTTGGCATCATAGTCGCTGACCCTTTGCTGCATCGCGCGAACAAAAGGGCAGGTCGCATCGACGATGGTCAGGCCCTTCGCCTCAGCCTGATCCATCACAGCCTTGCTGACGCCGTGAGAGCGAATAATCACGGTTCCCGACGGGATTTCCTCAATGGCATCCACTTTGATAATGCCCATCTGCTCGAGCCGCTCCATTTCCTGGCGGTTATGGGAAATATCCCCCAAACAGTAAATCGGCTGATGTGCGGCATTTTTCAGGGTGTCGTCCGCCAGTGCCATCGCATTGGTAATCCCGAAGCAATAACCTGCTTTATCTGCGACGATAACCTTCATACACTATCTCCATTATTGTATTTGAAAACCAATTAATTGTCTATCATTTTTTAAAAAAATTACATTTTTTATTTCTTTTTTCTGAAAAGTTTTTCTGAAAAAACAAAAAATATTCAAAGCGCATAAATCTGCGCCATGATGTGTTCACTGACCGCTTCGCTTTCCTCCGAACGCATTTTTTTGCCGTAATATTCGGTGAGCCAAATGGGTTCCCCGATCGTCACCTTCACTTTGCCCCGCCATTTGTATTCGCCGGTGATGTGGACCGGCAGAATCGGCGCGCGGGTCTTCTGGGCGAAGACGATAAACCCGTCAGCCGGTTTGACCTTCTGCCCTTTCTTGACGCGGGTGCCCTCCGGAAAGATCCCGATTTGTTCGTCGTTGCGCAAATACCCCAGCGTGGTCTTGAGCGTCTCCACCGAAACGTGATGGCGGTCCACCGGGAAAACGTGCACCTTGGTCAAAATCCAGCTCACAAAGCGGCCGGAAAAAATTTCTTTTTTGGCCATCCAGTAAATCGGGCGGCGAATCGGAAAAATCGTATCGATCAACAGCGGGTCGTACCAATACGTATGATTGGCGCACACCACGGCGCGGCCGCTCTTCGGAATATTCTCCCGCCCCTCAACGCTCACATTGATCCAGCACCAATTGACCAGACGAAAAAGCCAATGCGCAATCCGGTAAATCATCGGCAATCCTCCCCAATGGCTTTTAAAATCGCCGCACACACGTCGGGAATATCCAACCCGGTCGTGTCTACGCGGACGGCGTCGTCGCAGCAGACAAGAGGACCAACGTCCCGATGGGCATCGTTATAGTCCCGCTGCGCGATGTCCGCTTCGATGGCCGCCAGCGTTTTGTCGCCCAGCTGACCTTTTTCCTTTAATTCGTCGAAACGGCGTCTCGCACGTTCTTCCACGGTGGCGTCCAGATAAAACTTATAATCGGCTTCGGGCAATACCACCGACCCGATATCCCGGCCGTCCATGATCACGTCGGTATCTCCGGCGATCTTTTGCTGCTGAGCCACCAAAAGCGCGCGCACTTCGGGAATCACCGCCACTTTCGAAGTGAAACGGCTGACTTCGGGGTCCCGAATCGCCGCAGTCACATCTTCGTCGTTCAAGAAAACCTGCCGACCTTCAAAGCGAATGACCGCCGTCTCGGCCAGCGCCGCCACCGCCGCCGTATCGTCAAAATCAAGCCGATGGCTCAGCGCCGCGTAGGTAATGGCACGATACATCGCACCGGTATCCAAATACACAATGTTCAGCTGCGCTGCCACCATCTTCGCAATGGTGCTTTTGCCGGCACCCGCCGGCCCATCAATGGCTATTTGCATGCTACTCTCTCCGTGTTCCCGCCGCAAAGCCCGTGCTCGCGGCAATTTGAATATTGAAGCCGCCGGTGAACCCGTCGACATCGATCATCTCCCCGGCAAAATAAAGGCCGGCGATCCGTTTAGAAGCCATGGTTTTGGGATTGATCTCCGCGGTGGATACCCCGCCGGCCGTCACAATCGCCGTATTGGGATCATCAAACCCCTGAATGGTAAGGGACAGATGTTTTAACACCGCCGTTAAGGATTTGCGCTCAATCCGGCCGATCTGATTGGTTTTTTTATCGCCGGCGACACCCGCCGCCGCCAAAATCACGGGGATCATCCGCCTGGGCAAAAGCGCTTCCAGGGTGTGGTCGATTTGACGGTTTTTGAATTGATCAAAATCCCGCAGCAATCTGGCATCCAACTGTGCTTCGGCCAGTGCCGGTTTAAGATCCAGCACCACTTGATAGCACTCCGGCGCTTCGTCCATCAGTGCCGAAAACGTCAAAATCAACGGGCCTGAAAGGCCGAAATGGGTCATCAGCACTTCGCCGCGCAATTTGGTCTGGAGCCGCTCCCCACGATAAAGCGCCGCCTCGATGTTTTTGAGCGTCAGCCCCTGAAGGGCTTTTGGCCAGGTTTCTTTGGTCTTTATCCCCACAAGGGATGGCCGGCAGGGCGTCAGGGTGTGACCCAGCCGCTCGGCTTCCCGCAAGCCCCAGCCGTCGGAACCCGTCGAGCGATAGCTCAGCCCGCCGGTGGCCATCACAACCTTGTCAACTGCCAGCATCTCGCCGCCGGCCAGCGTCACCCCGACGGCCCGGTCCGCTTCCACTAAAATCGCCGTCACCTCGGCATGCAAGCGCACATCCACCTGTGCCGCCCCCAGCGCTTTGCCAAAGGCGCGGATAATATCACTGGATTTGTCACTCGCCGGGAACACCCGATTACCGCGCTCCACCTTGAGCGGGCATCCCTGGGATTCGATCAGCGCCATCAGGTCCCAGTGACTGAACCCCGCGATGGCCGAATACATAAACCGGGCGTTGTGCACCACATTGTCAAGAAAAGCGCGCTCATCGCAATCGTTGGTCAGATTGCAGCGTCCTTTTCCCGTGATATACAGTTTTTTGCCGAGCTTTTCGTTTTTTTCAAGCAGAGTCACCGAATCCCCGCTCTTCGCCGCGGCCAGGGCGGCCATCATGCCGGCCGGCCCGCCGCCGATTACGATTGTCTTTTTCATATTGAGCTATTATATCACAGGGCCGGCCGATCCGCTCATCCTTTTTTTCGGATCACATAGGCCACGGGCGCTCCCTGATGATTCTCGACACTGAAGCGATAAGCCTCAAAACGGTGATCGAGCGCCCGCACCCACCTGGCCACACCCTCGGCCTCCGCGCGACCAGAGGCGTGAGCATAAGCGCAAATCGTCAAGATTCCGCCCCCGGCCAGCACCTTCGCCGCCGCATTCAATGCGGTCAGCGTCGTTTCCCGCCGGGTCACCACGGCGGAATCGCCCCCGGGAAAATAGCCGAGATTAAACATCGCCGCGCGAATCCGGGAATCCTGAACGATCTCCGGTACCGTCCCCAAAGTCTCGTGACCCTGATGATACCAATGCACCGGCCCCGCCCATTGCCGTTCGGCCAGTTTATCCCGCGCCATCGTCAATGCCGCTTTCTGGATATCAAAGCCGTATACCCGGCCGGTCGCCCCAACGGCTTCGGCCAGAAAACAGGCATCCTCCCCGGTGCCCACCGTCGCGTCAAGGGCGCTGTCACCGGGGATGAGCACCTCAGCCACGCAGGTGCGCACAAAATCCGTCTGCCTGCGAAAGTGCTCAAGCATCGCCTTCTCCCTGGACGGCGCGGCGCAATTTTGCCACTTCATCCGGACGCAGACGCCGCCATTCTCCCGGTTTGAGGGTATCGTCCGCAATGTCGCCGATGGCCGTCCGCCGCAGCGCCACCACCGGATACCCCACCGCCGCGCACATCTTGCGAATCTGGCGCTTTTTGCCTTCGCAAAGGGTGATAGATAAGCGTGTAGAGCCCCGCTTGCGCCGAAGCACGGTCACTTCCGCCGGCTGGGTACGGTAGGTTTTTGTGCCGGCATCGTCCAGCGGGATCACGACCCCTTCGCGCAGCGCCGCCAATGCCGGTGCCGTCAGCTGCCCCTTCACCACCGCCTCGTAAACCTTGTCAAGGTGATAACTGGGATGGGTCAGCCGGAAGGTGAGATCGCCGTCGTTAGTCAAAATCAAAAGCCCCTCCGTATCCTTGTCGAGGCGGCCGATGGCATAAAGCCGCACCTCCGCCGCCACCAAATCGAGAATCCTGCGCTCGGCGTGGACATCCTCGCTGGTGGTCACCACCCCCCTGGGCTTGTTGAGCAGAAGATAGACTTTTCTCTCCGGCGCAATGAGCTTTCCATCCACGAACACCACATCTCCGGGGGTCACCTGAACCCCGGGCGTATCGACCACGCTGCCGTTCACCATCACCCGGCCGTCGGCAATCATCGCCTCGGATCCGCGGCGGGAGGCCACCCCGCATTGGGCCATGTATTTTTGAAGTCTCATGCATCCTCCTGTGTTTCGGCCGGCGCCTCCTCTTCTTCCGGCACTTTAAAATCGGCTACCGGCGGCAAATCTCCCAGGCTCTCGATGTTCAATGCTTTTAAAAAGGCCGGCGTCGTCACATAAAAAAAAGGCCGCCCCGGCGCTTCCTTTCGCCCTGCTTCGGCAATGAGCTCGTGATCCAGAAGGTTTTTGATGGAACTCGCCGAAGAAACCCCGCGAATCCGCTCGACATCCACCCGGGTCACCGGCTGCCGATAGGCGACGATGGCCAGGGTTTCCATCGCCGCCCGGGACAATGCATTGTTTTTGCCGAAGCGCTGGACCTTTTTGATTACTGGATACAACGAGGGTTTGGTTGAAAGCTGCCAGCTGTCCCCAACACGCACCAGCCGCAGGCCGCGATCCGCCTCGCCATAACGCGCCTGAAGCGCCACGAGATACCGCAGGACTTCTTCTTCGGTCAGGCCCGCCGCCGCCGCCAGCGCCGATACGGCCACGGCGTCGCCACAAGCAAAAAGAATGCCTTCCAGCCAGCCGAAAATCGGCGCTTCAAAATCATTGTGATTGGGTTCATCCATGGGGTTCCCTCCGATTGTCAATTAAAATATCCGCAAACCGCCGACGCTGCCGTGTCGTGATGCGCCCCGTTTTAAATAGCTCCAATACCGCCAGAAAAGACGTCACCACTTCCCCGGTTTGATGATCGCGCACAATCTGTGAAAAAGCGACCGACTGCCGCGGGGCACCGGTCAATGCGGTCTCAATGCGCGCAATTTGCTCCTCGGTGGTGTAAGGGTCCTGGACGAGCTTCGTCTGGGGCACATCTTTAAAGGAATGATCTTCCCGCCACCGGTCCATCAGGCGCTGATAACCGGCGGCCAAGGCTTCAGCCTCGACGCTCACCGCCTTTTCTTCCGCAGTCAGCGGCAGATATATCGGATCCCGGTACACCGCCCCGCTGTAACGGGAGAACTCCCGTTCCAGATAAAAACTAGCTGCTTTATAAAGCTGATAAGCTGCCAGCTGCTGAATCAGCAGCGCTTCCGAATCTTCTTCCTCCGCCGTCTCGACCTCTTGCCGCGGCAAAAGACGCTTGGCCTTAAGGGCGATCAGGCGGGACGCCATCACGATAAACGCACTGGCAACACTCAAATCCATTGCCTGCCAACTCCGAATCGTTTCCAGATACTGGGTGGTGATGGTCGAAATGGACACATCATAAATGTCCATTTCGTTTTTTCGAATCAGCGTCAAAAGCAGATCCATCGGTCCTTCGAAATCATTGATATGCACCTGATAACTTTGCACGGTTCACCCCAGGATCCACGAAAAAACCGGATTTAAAATCGCACCATAAAGATTCAGAATCCCGCTGACAATCGGCGTGATGACGGCGCCGAAAACCCCGGTGAACATCAAAATCAAAAGCACCCAATAGCCGTAATGGGAAAACGCCGCATAACGCCGCTGTGCTTCATAGGGTAAAAACTCCTGAAGCACCTGGGATCCATCCAGCGGCGGAATCGGAATTAAATTGAAAATGCCGAACATCACGTTGTACAGGTAAATGTTCTGCAGGATCAGCTGCAAAATCATATTGTTTAGCGGCAGGCAAGCGTCATAGGCTGCCATCCCGATAAAACCCAGAAGGAGATTTGTCAGACAGCCCGAAAGGGCCACCGCGATCATCCCCTTGCGCCGGTCTTTAAAATTGTCGGGATTGACCGGCACCGGCTTGGCCCAGCCAAAGCGAACGAAAACCAGCGCCAGCAGCCCGATAGGATCAATGTGTCTGAGCGGATTAAGGGTCAATCGGCCGGCCAATTTCGGCGTGTCATCTCCCATGGCTTCAGCGGCATAGCCGTGGGCCGCTTCGTGAAAGCAGATCGCGATGAGAATGCCCGGAATCGAAAAGATCAGATTTAAAAAATAGTCGCTTGAAAAATGAAACATTGTCTATAACCATTCCGGAACCCGGTCAAAATGCAGGAGTTCCTCATCCGTTTCCCGCTCGACGATCACCGCATCCCGATCGCCGGACAACAGCACCACCGCCGGCCGCCCAAAGCGGTTGTAAACGCTGGCCATCGTGTAATTATAAGCCCCGGTATTCGTCACCATCAATGTGTCGCCCACTGTCGGCTGATTGAGCGGCATTTCCGCGATAAGCTGATCGTTTTCGCAGGCGCGTCCGCTGATCCGACAGGATTCCAGCTGCTCCTCCGCTTTGCCGTTACAGATAAATGCTTCGTATTGCGCCCCGTAGAGGGCCGGCCGAGGATTGTCGTTCATACCGCCGTCAATCGCCACGTATTTGCGAACCCCCGGGATGGTCTTCACCGTTCCCACGGTATAAAGGGTTACCCCCGCTTCACAAGCGATAAACCGGCCGGGCTCCACCACCAGTTTCGGACATTCAAGGCCCTCCGCCCGGCACCACTGTTTGACATGGTCCACCATCTGTGGAATATACTTGAGGGTATCAAAGCTTTCATCACCGGTCAGATAGGGGATGCCGAAACCGCCGCCGAGATTCAGCGTGGTCAAGGGCACACCCTCCTGCACCAGTGCCTGATAGAGGCTTAGCATGCGGTCTGCCGCGAGCACAAAGGGTTTATCATCCACAATCTGCGAGCCGATGTGACAATGCAGCCCGTCGACGGTGATGCCGCGCATCTGCGATGCCTTGCGCACCACGGCCTTCGCCTGCTGATAGGGAATCCCAAATTTGGAATCCTCTGTCCCCGTCTGGATCAGCTCGTGGGTATGGGCCTCCACGCCGGGCGAAATGCGAAACATGATGGCGATTTCTGCCCCGGTTTCTGCCTGAATCGTTTCAAGGCGGGCAAGTTCATCCTCGCTGTCGACAACAATGTGCCCGACCCCATATTCAACCGCATAGCGCAGTTCGTCCACACGCTTGTTATTGCCGTGAAAACAAATGCGCTCCGCCGGGAATCCCGCTTTTAAAGCGGTCATGATTTCCCCGCGGGAAACCGTATCCAGCGAAATGCCTTCTGAAGCAATAATCCGGCACATCGCCAGGTTGGTAAAGGCCTTCCCCGCATAATTGATATCGTAAGCCACGCCGGTTAAATCAAACGCCTTTCTGATCGCCTTAATGCGGTCGCGGATTATATCCTCGCTCATCACATAGAGCGGGGTTCCGTATTTTTTTGCCAGGGCAACCGTATCAAATCCTGCAAATGTTAAATTCTCTGCCATGCGTTAACTCCTCGTCATCGATTTATTTGTGTGAATTCGCCGCAATCATGGCCGCGGCGCAATAGAAAATAAGAGGTGATCTGTGGCCGTTTCGACGCCATCGATCACCTCAATAATGTTTAAGAATGTGAGAAATAATAACCTAAGGCGCAAACGGTTTTTGCGTCTGTAAAATACTGTTTGTCGTAAAGTGCGCGGACCGTTTGAATGGGCAGGCGAACCACCTCAATAAATTCATCGTCATCGGCTTCAAGCGCTTGATGCTCAAGCTGCGTGGCAATAAAAAGAAAGGTTTCTTCATCGCAGCAACCGGGTGTCGGCCAGACTTTGCCGCAGGGAATTAACGCTGTCGGTTTCAGTCCGATTTCTTCCTGCAATTCACGCGTGCCGGTCATCTCCGGTGTCTCTTTGCCCTCCATCAAGCCAGCCGGGATCTCCAGCAGATAATCTTCAATCGCGGAGCGATATTGCTTGACAAAAAGCATCGTGTCGCCATCAACCGGCAATACACCAACACCGTTACGATGTTTAACGATTTCCCGCTTGGCCAGCTTGCCATTGGGCAGCTCGACGGTATTCAACTTTAAATCGAGAATTTTTCCCGCGTAAAGCACTTCCGATGTGACGATTTTCTCTTCATTATCCAAAGGATCTCCTCATTCGGCCATGAGCTTATCCAGCTCACTTTTAAAAGTTTCGACGTCTTTAAACTCGCGATACACGGACGCAAAGCGCACATAGGCCACTTGGTCAATCTTCTTGAGCTCATTCATCACCCGCTCGCCGATATAAATGGATGATACTTCTTTGTCTTCAATCTGATACAATTCCCGTTCCAGATTGTCAACCAGCTTTTCAATCGTCGCAATGGCAACTGGGCGTTTTTCGCAGGACTTGATGATTCCATTGTAAATTTTATTGCGGTCATAGGGTTCCCGCTGTCCGCTTTTCTTCACAACAATGAGCGGAATGTTTTCAATCCGCTCATAGGTCGTGAATCTTTTTTTACAATGTTCACATTCTCGTCGGCGTCGAATCATCGTGTTGTCATCGGCAGGTCTGGAATCAATGACTTTGCTGCCGTCGTAATTGCAAAACGGGCACTTCATACCTTAGTCTTCTTTATTTAAAAACGTCGGAATGGTAAACAGATCTTTCGAATCGTTTCTGGCCGGCTGTACGTTTCTGTTCGGCTGTTTCTGAGCACGCTGCTGGGACTGGGCGCCTTCTTTGATCGCCTTTAATTCTTCGCTTTCTTCTGCCGGCAAAAATCCGGTTGCGATCACCGTGATCTGGATTTCGTCGCCCATGCTTTCATCGATGGTAGCCCCAAAAATTACGTTTGCGTCTTCGTCGCAGGCTTCGCGCGCGATGGTTGCCGCTTTATCCACTTCAAACAAGGAGAGATCATCACCGGCTGTGATATTGAGCAGCACACCGGTTGCCCCGTTGATTTCGGTTTCGAGCAAAGGGCTCAAAATCGCTTCCTTGGCAGCTTCTTCCGCGCGGTTTTCGCCGGTAGCGCGGCCAACACCCATGTGCGCCAGGCCCGCGTCCTGCATGATGGTTTTCACATCGGCAAAGTCAAGACTGACAAGACCCGGCATGGAAATCAAATCGGAGATGCTCTTAACCCCCTGAAGCAGAACGTCATCCGCCAGCTTAAAAGCTTCTCTTAATGAGGTGGATTTATCTGCCATCCGCAGCAAACGGTCATTTGGAATGGTCACCAACGCATCGACGTTATCTTGAAGGAAGTCGCAGGCAATTTGCGCATTGCGCATGCGAACCCGCCCTTCGAAGGAGAATGGTTTCGTCACAACGCCAATGGTCAAAATACCCATTTCCTGCGCAATTTTAGCGATAATCGGCGCAGCTCCGGAGCCAGTGCCGCCGCCCATGCCAGCCGTTACGAAAAGCAGGTCCGTGCCCTGAATCACTTCGGCAATAGCATCTCGGCTTTCCTCCGCAGAGCGCTGTCCCATTTCCGGGTTTCCGCCGGCACCCAGACCACCGGTTGTTTTTTCGCCGATTTGCAGACGCTTTTCTGCCAATGTCAGGGCAAGCGCCTGATTGTCCGTATTAATCGAAACAAAATCCACGCCCTTCAGCCCGGATTCAATCATGCGGTTGACGGCATTATTTCCGCCGCCGCCAATGCCGACAACACGAATTTGAGCAAAATTATCGTTGTAGTTGTCCAGTTCTATCACTTTACTTCCTCCTGGTTCTCACATCTATATTGCTTATTTTAATGGGTTTGCTTTATTTTCTTATGGTTTATACCGTTTTATTGTATCGTTTTCTACTGGATATTTCAAGCGCGTAAACAATTTTTACAGTATTCTTTTTTTATAATAACCCTTCTTTTTTAACTTTGCAATACAGCAAGATTTTTTTTGCATTTTTTATGAATGTTTTTTCATTTTTATGCCAAACAGCTTGACTAACGATTCTTGACAATTGGATAAGGGCCGGTTGTCAAATCCACGTTCATATTGCTCTGCTTCTGAGAAAACAATGTTTGAATATAATCCATGTGCTTCTGCAGGTTCCCGACACTGACCACCTCGATATTGAGGTTCGATTTGGTAATGATTCGATAGGTATTATCCGACGTATAAGCCACTTCGGATACCTTTGTCAACATGCCGCCGGCTTCCAATGTCTTTAGAATAGCAAACGCTTCATCTTGCCTGCGCCAGGGCGCAAACGACAGAGTCTCGCCCGAACGATAACGCCCCTTCAACGTCAAACCCGAGAGCAAAGGCACATTCGTGTTGCTCAAATAGGGCGACGTCATCACCACTTTTCGCCGATTGTTGACGTAATAAATCTGCGATCCATTGTTGACGGCACACAAAATCGGCATTTCTTTCACATCGACAACCAGCGTGTTCGGAAACGCCCGCACGATGGCAACGCTTCGCACGTGAAGACTATCTTTGATATCGGCCGCCAACTCGTTGAGATTGACCGTTAAAATGTTCTGACCGATGGCCGTCGCCGCCTGATCCTTTACGGTCTGGTCATCTATGGTGACGTTACCTCGAATCTTGATGTTGCGAATGGTCAAATCCACAGGCTGCACCGTCCCGGAAAGCCAGTAACCGCCAACGCCCAAAATAGTGCCTGACACAATCATAATGAACAGAATGCGCAAAAACCGCTTGCGTTTGCTTTTTTTTAGGCGCTTGGCAATGCGCGCTCGCTTTGGGTCCTCTGCCACCGGCTCACCCCCTTCACCATTTCGCACGATGCCTACTCACCCATCAGAGCGAGCGCCTTTTCAACAATGCGTTCATCCGCATCCAGTTTTGCGTAGGTCAGTGCCTTTTGGGCCATCGCCCGGCGCTTATCCGCATCGCCGATCAGCGCCTCAGCTGCCGCGATCAATCCTCTGCCGCTCAGATCCTTTTCCTCGATGACGATGGCAGCTCCGGCTCTCGCCATGGCCACCGCGTTAAATTTCTGATGATCCCCTGCCGCATAGGGGTACGGAATCAAAATGCACGGCGTTCCGGACGCAGCCATTTCTGCAATGGAGGAAGCGCCGGAGCGCCCGATGATCAGATCCGCCGCCCCCATTAATGTCGGCATCTCGTTGGAGTAGGCCAGCAAGTGGCAGTTGGTGCCGTCGCCCCAGGGAATATGATCGGCATCCAGTGCCCGTGTCACCACTTCCCATTGCTTCTTTCCCGTCAGCTGGTAAAGCTGAACCTGCGGCCGTCCCGCGTAATGTGCCGTCACCGCGCGCATCGCGCCATTGATCGCGACCGCACCCTGGCTGCCGCCCATGGCCAACACCATGACGGCGTCATCAGCCAGCCCCAGTCGCTCCCGCATCACCTGGCGGTCGATATGCTTGAAATCGTCCCGCACCGGATTCCCGCAAAGCACGGTTTTTCCCGCCGGGAAATAGGCCGCCGCTTCTTCAAATGTCAATGCGACGCAATCGGCCGTCTTGGCTGCCATACGGTTGGATTTTCCCGGATAGGCATTTTGTTCGTGGATCAGCGTCGGCACTTTCATTTTCGCCGCTTCCCGGAGCAGAATCCCGGAGGTGAATCCGCCGGTGCCGATTACCAGCTGCGGCCGATACGCCTTGATGAGCCTCCGCGAATCCAGCGCGCTGAGCAGAATATTTTTAACCGCGATCGCCTTTTTAATCAAGCCGCGTTGAAAGCCGCTGGCGTTAATAAACGCCATTGGATAACCGTATTGGGGCACGATATCCTTTTCCATTCCCACGTGCGATCCCACAAAGGTGATCTCAATATCCGGCCGATGCTTTTTCAGGCAGGCCGCAATGGCCAGACCCGGATAAATATGGCCGCCGGTTCCCCCGGCTGCAATGAGCACGCTTTTCATTTTTGACCTCTTTTCGTTCGCTGCCGGCCTGAACGCCGGCGCTTTCCCGAATGCATTCCCCGCGAAAGATTGACAATCGGCCCGACCATCATGAACAAAATGACCATGGAGGTGCCGCCGGCACTGATAAAAGGCAATGCCATGCCCGTTACCGGCATGATGGACGTGGCCACGCCGATGTTTACAATCACTTGGAAGCCCAGCAAAGCGATGACCGAGCTGGTGTATAGATAGCCGAATTCATCCTTCGAGCTGTTGGCGATTTTAAACCCGCGATACAAAATATAGCCGAAGAGAACAAGCAGCAGCACGCAGCCGATCAGGCCGCACTCTTCGCCGATATTCGCAAAGATAAAATCGTTTTGCAGCTCGGGCAGAAAAAGCAGCTTCTGTTTGCCGTTGCCCAGGCCCCGACCGAAGATCCCGCCGGAACCAATGGCCAGAAGCGACTGGGAAATCTGATAATTGAGGCCGTTCTGCCCGAAAAAGACGTTCAGCCGCTCCATTCGCCAGGGTTCTTTAATCAACAGCGCTCCAATCCCCGCGCCCATCACCGCGATATAGGGCAGAAAAAAGCGGAAGGGAATCCCGCCGAAAAACATCACGAAGAGCATCGCGACCCCGATGGCCATCGCCGCGGACAATGACGGCTCAATAGCGGCCAAGACACAAATCACAAGCATCGGCACGATGCAATACAAAGTATATTTCGAAAAGCGCTTCTTAACCTCTGGCTTTTGCGAGATCACCGTGCTTAAATACAAAACGCCGGTGAATTTCGCGAACTCCGAAGGCTGAAAGGTCATAAATCCCAGGGAAATCCACCGCTTGGCGCCGTTCACCTCCATACCGACGACCAAAACCGCAGCCAACAACAAAATCGTAACGATGAGAAGCGTGCAGGCCAGCCTGAAATTATTCCACCTGCGGTAATTTTTCCGGCTCACCAGCCACATCACAAAAATCCCAAGAACCACGAAAAAGGCTTGCTTGAGAAAAAGCGACAATCCGTTGCTGCTCTCCACGCTCGACGTGTACATACTGGCCGAGAAAACCATGAGCAAACCAAAGCCACTCAAGATCAGCAAAGCGGTCACAAAATATTTATCCGGCTGACGGCTTCCCATGCCTGCCTCCTTCAGTGAATGCGTCGATTGTCAACGACACGCCGACGAACAGTGCTTCCATCTCATCCGCGAACCAATTGCTTAAACAGATTGCCTCGGTCTTCATAATTCGCAAACATATCCCAGCTGGCGCAGGCCGGCGAAAGCAGCACCGCATCCCCCGGTGCGGCCGCCGCCTTGGCCTTAGCCACCGCTTCCGGATAGTCTGCCACAAGCGAATAGTCTTTAAATCCGGCCGCCTCCGCCGCCTCCGCCATGGCCTTGGCTGTATCCCCGATGAGCAGCAGCTTCTTGACCTTCACCGTCACAAGTTGCATCATCCGGGTGTAATCTTCCTGTTTATCGTAGCCGCCGGCGATGAGAATCGTCGGTTTTGTCATGGCGTTAAGCGCTGTGATGGCCGCATCGGTATTGGTCCCCTTAGAGTCGTTGATATAATCCACGCCGCCAATGGTCGCCACAAACTCCTGACGGTGTTCCACGCCCTTAAACGCTCTGAGTGTTTTCTGGATGATGACCAGCGGCACCCCCATGAAATACGCCAGGCCGATCGCCGCCATGGCGTTCATTACATTGTGCGGCCCCTTAATGCCCAGCGCTTCCTCGGTGATCACGGCCGTATCCTGATCGGCGTCCGTACCCTCCGCGATCATCAGCGTCTGACCTTTCAGGTAAATCCCCTTTTCCGGCCGTCCCTTCAGACTAAACCAGATTTTTCGGGACGGAGCCTTTCTGACACAGCGCACCACGTCCGCATCGTCTGCATTGACCACCAGAATATCTTCTGCCGACTGATTTTCAAAAATGCGGGCCTTCGCCGCATAGTAATTTTCCAGGGTGCCGTGCCGGTTGAGGTGATCCGGTGCCAGATTTAAAATCGCCGCCGCTTTCGGCGCGAAGGTATCGATGGTTTCCAGCTGAAAGCTGGAAAGCTCACTGACAAAAAGATCCGCCGCAGTGGATGTCCTCACATGCTTGGATACGGCTTCGCCGATGTTCCCCACGGTATACACATGGGCATAACGGGAATCCTGCTCGAAAATTTTGCCCGTCAATGTGGTCGTGGTGGTTTTGCCGTTGGTCCCCGTGATCCCCACAAAGGGCGTATCCGTCAGGCGATAGGCCATTTCCACCTCGCTGATCACCGGAATTCCCCTGCGATAAGCCTCCTGAATGGCCGGAATCGTCAGCGGCACGCCGGGACTCGGCACCACCGTATCGACGCCGGCAAGGGCCGTTTTCGGCAGCTGGTGGCCAAAAAGGCAGGTCAGATGGGTTTTGGGCAACGCTTCAAAAGGCTCCAAAAAATTTTCCGAAGCTGAAAGCGCCTCATAATCCTTCGTATCTGTTAAAATCACCGCACTGCCTGCGGCTAACAAGGCCTCAGTTACCGCAACGCCTGTTCTCTCGGCACCAATCACCAAAACTGTTTTCACGCTGCCACCTCTCTATTCAAATGGATTTCCTGCTTACATTGCCAAAAACGCAATGCACACACAAAAAATCGTCACAATCCAAAACACGGCCACCACTCGGGTTTCCTTCCACCCAGACAATTCAAAGTGATGGTGGATCGGTGTCATTTTAAAAATGCGCTTGCCGTGCGTCGCCTTGAAATAGACCACCTGCATCACCACCGAGAGCGCCTCGGCCACGTAGATCAGGCCCGCGATGAGCACAAAAAGCTGCCTGTGCAGCATGATCGCCGAGACGATGACCGCCGCTCCCAATGCCATCGAACCGGTATCCCCCATGAAGATATCCGCCGGATTGGAATTCCAGCGCAGAAACCCGAGACACGCGCCGACCACCGCGCCGCCGAATGCCGCCGATTCAGGCCGTTTGAACATCACGGCGACAATCATAAAAAAGGTCGTCGCAAAGGCGGTCACGCCGGCACAAAGGCCGTCCAATCCGTCGCTGAGATTGACAGCGTTGGTCATGGCCACGACGGCGATGAAGGTAAAAGGATAAAACCAAAGACCGAAATCGACCGTCGCCCCGCTGAAGGGAATAATCATCGTCGTGCCGATCACCGCGTCGGTCCCCGCGTGCCAGGCGATCGCCGCCGCCGCCACAAATTGCATCGCCAGCTTCTGCCATGCCCGAAGACCAAGATTGTGTTTCTTCGTAACTTTGATGAAATCGTCGATGAAACCAATGGTCCCAAAGGCGATCATGCTGATCAGCGGAAAGAACACCCGCTGGCCTACCACAAAGGCAAAAATAATCATCGCGACGAGAATGCCCAATTGAATCACCAAGCCGCCCATGGTTGGTGTGCCGGATTTTTTTTGATGGCTCTTGGGGCCCTCTTCGCGGATCGCCTGTCCGAAATTCAACTTGTGAAGCACCGGCAAAAAATGCCGGGTGCCGATCCACACCACCAAAAAGCTGACGATCAGCGAAACCACTGCATAACGCATATCATTCATTGATTTATTTTCCTTCCCCAGGCTTTTCCCAACGGTCGCCGGTTTTAATCCTGTCGATGATACGGTCCAACGCAAGGCTGTGGGACGCTTTGATCAGCACGGTATCACCAGTCTGTGCTATCTCTCCAAGAATTTGTGCGGCAGCATCCACCGTCGCCGCCGCGACCGCCGGATGATTTGGCGCCGCGCCGCGCGCGCCCTCGCAAAGGGTCTCGGCCCATTCTCCCACGCCGATCAGCACATCCATGTGGGTGCCGGCGTATTCACCGACGGCGCGATGCCAGGCCTCCGCATTCTCACCGATTTCGAGCATATCGCCCAAAACTGCAATCTTACGCCCCTCCGCCACGGCGCAAACCGTATCCATCGCAGCACGCATGGATTCCGGATTGGCGTTGTAGGCATCGTTGACAAAGCGCAGCCCGCCGACCTCCGCCATCTGCATGCGGTTGCCGCTGGGCACAAACGCGTCGAGTCCTGCTTGGATGGCCGCGTCGTCGAGATGATAGTATCGACCGATCCAAATGGCTATCAGACAATTATACACATTGTGAATCCCCGGCCATTTAAAATGAAAGGGCACGCCGTCGGCTTCAAAATACAGCCCCGACAGATCCTCGCGGATCGCTTCCGCCTTAAGATCCGCATCCGGCTCGCGAATCCCCACGCGCACCACCCGATAATCCCGGGCGACAATTCTGCGCAGATAAGGATCGTCGCCGTTGATCAGAGCGATGTCATCCTTCTCCATAGTGCCGAAGATTTCCATCTTGGCTTTGAGGGTGTTCTCCTTCGAGCCCAAATTCTCCAAATGCGCCGAGCCGATGTTAGTAATCACGCCGATATGCGGGCGCACTTCGCCGATGGACCGGGCTATCTCTCCCGGATGATTCATCCCCATCTCGACCACGGCCGCTTCATGGGCCGGTGTCAGCTGAAACAATGTCAGCGGGACACCCACTTCATTGTTGAAATTGCCCTGGGTTTTCATCGTCTGGTACCCCATCGACAGCACCGAAGCGATCAGATCCTTGGTGGTCGTCTTGCCGGCAGACCCGGTCACTGCCACGACCGGAATATCATAACGCGCGCGGTTCGCCGCCGCCAGCGCCCGCATCGCTTCAAAGGTATCCGCAACGCCGACGATGCCCGCATCGATCTTCCCCTGCCATGCCGGCAGATGATCGCTGTCACACAAAACCGCCGCTGCGCCGTTCGCACACGCCGCATCGATAAAGTCGTGCCCATCGTTGCGCGCTCCGATGATCGGGATATACAGATCTCTCGGTTTGACTTGGCGGCTGTCGGTCGCAATGCCGTGAATCGCTGCACCCGGATGCACGACCTTGCCCTGTGTGATCGCCGCCACAGCCTCGACAGACCAGGGCTCGAATGCCATTTCGTTTGTTTTCTTTTGATTCGTTGTTTTAACCATTATCCTTGCTTTCTGCCCTTGATGATTTAAACCATTCAGGATTGTTCAAAGGTTACCGTGATTTCCGTCTGCCGATTGACTTGCGTTCCCGCCTTCGGATTTTGTGTTTTTGCAAAACCTGAGCCTTTGATCTTAAGCTTGAGTTTCAGTCCTGTCAGCACTTCGTTGGCTTCCTGCACATTCATTCCGCTTAAATCCGGTACGGTAACCTGATTGCTTTGATCGCTTTGGCTGGTCCCGGTTTCAAGCACCAGCACCGTTTTGCCATCATAAGTCGATTTGGCTTTAAGGCTCTGGGCCGTGACGATACTGCCTTTGCTCTCGTCGTCCACCCGATATTTAATGCCTTTTTCGTCCAGGATCTGCTTCGCGAAGGCCAGCTCCTGTCCTTCCAGATCCGGAACCCTGACCGCACTCTTTTGCAATTGACTTTTGCCCTTGCCGCTGGGATCCATATAATCTGTCGTCTGCTGTAAAATTTTAATACCGGCCGGCGCCGCCGCCTGAGCCCCAAAAGCGCCGGACTGCGCTTCATCAACCACGACGATGGTCGCGTACCGCGGATTGTTTACCGGTGTGAATCCGAAGAATGACGTCACATACTTCGTATGCGAATAGGTGCCGTTTTCCACTTTCTGGGCCGTTCCCGTTTTGCCACCGATGCTGTAATTGCCGGCAATGGTTGCAAGCTCCGGATTGCCAGTAACCACCTTTTCCATAATTTTGCGCATTTCTTTAGAAGTCGCCCTGGAAATGATCTGCTTGGACGACCCTTGAGAGCGGTTGGAACGGATACCGTTATTCTTCGTCGACACGACTGTCGGCTGACGATATCGGCCATTGTTGATCACGCAGTTCAAAGCGCTGATCAACTGGATCGGCGTCGTCATCAATCCCTGACCAAAAGACAAGTTGGAATAATCCAGCAGATTGATCTTTTGATCTTCCTGAAACACCCGGGTCATGATGCCGCTTTCTTCACCCGTTAATTCAATCCCTGTTTTCTTGCCGAAGCCGTAATCGTAGGCGTAACGATAAAACAGATTCGGATCAAGCTTTTGAATGATCTGCACCAGTCCCGGATTGCAGGAATTCGAAACCGCATCTGCCGCGGTCTCGACTCCGTGAACCGCCGTGCAATTGATGCGCACACCGCCCACCATGATATAACCGTTGCAAACCACCTTGGCATTTGGCGAAATCGCGCCTTCTTCAAAAGCCGAAGATGCCGTGATCGGCTTGAACGTCGAACCGGGCTCATAGGTAAAGTTAACACCCGGATTGTTCCACATCGCGTTGAGTTTGTCGCTTTTGGACTTACCCTTCAGCTGGTCTCCATAATTTTTCGCGTAGGCTTTGTTCAGCTTATTGGGGTTGTTCAAATTATAATCCGGCTTGGTGGCCATGGCCAGAATCTCGCCGGTTTTTACATCGATCACAATCGCCGTACCCCGCTTGGCTTTATACGTTTTGATCTGTTCGTTCAGTGCCTTTTCCGCAATGGTCTGGATATTGCTGTCGATTGTCAACACCAAATCCTTTCCCTTTTTTGCCTTTTTCACAATTTTAGTCTGGGACGGAATGGTATTGCCCGATGCATCTTTTTGAAAATAAGCCACGCCGTTTTCCCCTGAAAGCCACGCATCATAGGTACTTTCCACCCCGCTGACGCCATGATAACTTTGATCGGTAAAGCCAAGCACATAGGAAGCAAAATTGCCGTTGGTGTAATAGCGTCGGCTGTCATCAACTAATTCGACCCCGTTGGTGCCCAGGACATTGCCGTTTTTATCTTTTGTCGTCATATCCTCGAGAATTTTTTTCGCTAAAGAATTGTCAACCTTGGACTGGACGAGCACCGCCGAATTTTCTTTTTGCGTCAGATAAGCGTAGGCCTTTTTCTCCGTCAGATTGTCAAACATCGCCGCCAGTGATTTTGCAACGGCATCCGGATCATCAATCCTGCGGGGATACACATAGAGCGTCCCGGATTGATACATAATGCCGCCGCGATCTAACCGCCTGGCTTTTCTGCCCTGAGAAGCATTCACCCCCGTTTTGATCGTCACCGCATCATTTTCCTTCTGGTTGATCTTTTTCTCAAGACTTTCCCGGCTCACCGAAAGTTTGGCGCTCAGCTCGTCAATAAGTTTCTTCTTGTGCTTTACATCCCTTGGGACGATGTGCACTGCCTTAGCTGTCGAGTTCTGGGCAAGGATGTTCATATTGCGATCATAAATATTGCCGCGGGAGGCCTGGATATCCACCTCATCCACCAATTGATCCACCTGTCTCGCGTATTGATCTGTCGCGTCAAAAACCTGCAGGTAAATCAGCCGCGCCACGATAATCAGAAAGCCAAGGGTAAAAATGCTAATCACCAGCATCATGCGCCGATTGCGAATGCGTTTGTTCCGGCGGCTGTCTGCCTTATTTATTTTTTTTGATTGTTTGCTTCGAAAAAACCCCATTGATTGCCTCTCATTGCTGCATTCGATTCATCCAACGCGCCAGATAACCGCCAATGCCCTTTGCATTGGCAAGTTGATCCGATTTTTTCATCACAATATAAACATATTGTTTGGCCGTCGGCTCTGTCATGCCGTAATTGCGCGCTTTTGCTTCGATCGCCGCCAAATTCCGAGAACTGATAATTTTACCTTCCAGGCTGTCGTTAACCGATTGCTGTTCTTTCACTTGAGATTGCAGGGCACGCACGTCCCCATCCAGCGAAGTGATTACCGCCTGCTGAAGCAAAACACCGAAGCACGCCGCAAAAAAAATGACGATGCCAAACCGCGCCAGTGAGCGCTGCCGCTTGGCCCTTCGCCGGCGCACGCCCGGCCGCACCGATGCCCCGGTGTGCATCTGCCGGTCTCTCGCGGCCTCTCCCCCGCGGGAGAAGCGCCGTTTACGCCGCGAACGCGAAGCCTCTATTTGGTTTTTTTTTCGACGCTGTCTCATTTCGCGCTCTTTTCCCGGATATCCCGATTTAAATGCGTTCGGCAATTCTTAATTTGGCGCTTCTTGCCCGGCGGTTGGCCGCAAGCTCTGTCTCGCTCGGCACGATGGGTTTACGCGTAATCTTTTTAATCGTCGGCACCCGGCCGCAAACACATTGCGGCAATTCCGGCGGGCAGATACAGGGGTCTGCCTGTTCGGTAAACAGGCGTTTAACCAGCTGATCTTCCAGCGAATGGAACGTGATCACACAAATGCGCCCGCCGGGATTCAGACGATCGATGGCCGCCTTCAACGCGTCATTCAAAATACGCAGTTCCCCGTTCACCTCGATGCGCAGCGCCTGAAAAGTTTTCTTGGCCGGATGGCCTTTACGCTTGAGCTTTTCCGGATACGCCGCCTTGATGATCTCCGCCAACTGGCCGGTCCGAGTGATCGGCGCCTGCGCCCGAGCCTTCACAATAGCGGCCGCAACCCTACCGGACATTTTTTCTTCGCCGTATCCCCAAAGAATTCGTTTTAAATCCTCCTGGGAATAGGTGTTGACCACCCGCTCGGCTGTCAGCGGGCGGCTGCGATCCATCCGCATATCGAGCGGCCCGTCATGATGATACGAAAACCCCCGCTCCGCCTGATCAAATTGAAAGGAAGAAACCCCCAAATCGAAAAGAAAACCATCGGCCTTCTCGATCCCGGCATTATCCAACACCGTTTCGAGATCGACAAAATTATTCCTGACAAAAATTTTATGACAGCGCTGCGAACGCAGCCGCGTTTCGGCCCGGGATAACGCGTATTGATCCTGATCGATGCCGATCAGCGTGCCCTGATGCCCCAGCGCGCGGCAAATGGCTTCTGAATGACCGCCGCCGCCCAAGGTGCAGTCCACATAGATGCCACCCCGCACAATGCCAAGCCCTGCAATCGCTTCGTCGCGCAGCACCGTGATGTGTTTTCCCTGATTGTCTTCGTTCATCGCATACCTTACTAAATGCCCAAATCGGCCATCGCATCGGCCAAATTGGCAGCCGTCGCTTCGTTATAGGCCTGCCATTTCGCCTTATCCCAGATTTCAATGCGTTTGGTAACCCCGACGATCACCACATTTTTGCGAAGGCTTGCAAAGTCCCGCAGCCCCTGCGGAATCCCGACACGCCCTTGTTTATCCATAGCGCAGGCTGCCGCTCCAGCATAGAAAAACCGCGTGAAAGCGCGGGCCTTCTTGTCAGCCAGCGGCAATGCACTCAGCTTTTCCTGGAGCACCTGCCACTCACCCTCTGGAAACCCGAATAAACAGCCGTCAAGCCCCCGCGTAATCACAAAGGTCTCACCGAGAAAATCCCGAAATTTCGGCGGAACGATCAGGCGCCCTTTGTCGTCAATATTATAGGTATATTCGCCAAAAATTGCGTCCATCGCCGCCTCCCTTCGCAATTTTTACCACATTATACCACATTCCCCCACCACTGCACAAAACTTAAAGGATTTTCTGAACTTCCTCTATTCTTTTCGCCAGCGGCCAACAAAAAAGATCCGATCCCGAAGGAATCGGACTTCTCATTTACGCCAGCTTATCGTGAATATGCAGGCGATCAAAGCGGCCGGCGTTGCGGATGGTTTTGAGCGCATCCACCGTGAAATGGTAGACCGCGCCGCAAAAATGACATTTTACCTCGATGGTTTCCCCGTCGGCAATCATTTCATCCATATCCTTCTTGCCAATAGCTGCCAGTGCCCGGGACACTTTCTCCTGATCACAATCACAATAAAAAGTTACCGCCAGCCGATCGTTCATCACCAGGTCCAATTCGCCCAAAATGGTTTTTAAAATCGCTTCGGGGCTCAGGCCTTTGGCCATCATGGCCGTGATGCTGTCTATTTCCGAAATTTTTTGTTCCAGACGGGCGATTACTTCATCCGGGGTATCCGGCATCAGCTGGATGATAAAGCCCCCTGCCGCCTTCACCGAACAATCCGGATTGACCAGCACGCCCAAGCCGACTGCCGAAGGGGTTTGCTCTGAGACATTGTAATAATAGGCCAGGTCTTCGGCGATTTCCCCGGTAAGCAACTCGCAATTACCATTGTAGGGTTCTTTCAGTCCCAAATCGCGGATGACCCGCAAGGTGCCTTTGCCGATGGCGCCGCCGACATCCAGTTTGCCCTGGGCGTTGAGCGGCAGATCCACCGACGGATTGCCGGCATAACCCTTCACCCGGCCGCGACTGTCCGCCGTGACGATCAACCCGCGGGCCGGGCCGTCCCCGCTGATCTGCAGGGTCAGCACATCCCGGTCCCCCTTCATCATGCCCCCCATCATGGCACCGGCCGAAAGCAGCCGGCCCAGGGCCGCTGTCATCACCGGCGACGTCTGATGACGGATGCGGGCTTCCTCCACCGTTTCCGCCGCGCTGACGGCAAAAGCGCGAATATGCGCGTCTGCCGCTGTTCCCATAACCATATAATCTGACATCATCTGCCTCACTTTCTAATTTTCTGTTTATGATTCGCCCATTGCCTGCGATCTGTTTCAAAAAGAATGTGCTGCTTATTCTACCACGCTTCCTTTCCTGTGACAACGCCCATTTGTACGCGCCGTTTTGAATCTCCTCCGCTTTTTACGTCAGCATTTGAATTTGCCCCTCTTTTATATTAGAATTGAAGCGCCATTTTCACATGCTCTCAAAAACAACACGCGTCAGGAGGTTCCCCATGCGCAAAGATCTCACTCAAGGCGGCGTTTACCGCAACCTTGTTTTTTTCTCCCTGCCCTATTTGCTCGCCTGCTTTCTTCAAACTTTTTATGGCATGGCTGACCTTTTTATCACCGGCCAGTTTAACGGTGCCGCGATTATCTCTGCCGTCTCCATCGGTTCCCAGGTGATGCACATGCTCACGGTGATCATCGTCGGATTGGCCATGGGCACGACCATCGTCATCGGCCGTGCCATCGGCGCGAAAAACGACCGGGCTTTAACGGCAGCCGTCGGGACAAGCATCGTCTATTTTGCGGGACTCTCCCTGCTCTTAACCGCCGCGCTGATATTGGGTGTCTCGCCGATTTTAACGCTTTTATCCACCCCGCCGGAGGCCGTCGCCGAAGCGCGGCACTACCTGCTGATTTGCTTTGCCGGCATTCCGTTTATCACCGCCTACAACGTCCTCAGCAGCATCTTTCGCGGCATGGGCGACACCAAAAGTCCCATGATTTTCGTGGGCATCGCCGGGGTGATCAACCTGGTGATGGACTATCTGCTCATCGGTCCGATGCAAATGGGCGCTGTCGGTGCGGCTCTGGCCACTGTACTCTCCCAGGCTGTATCCGTGTTCTTTGCCTTGGCTGCCCTGCGCCGCTTTGACCTGAACATCGTCCTTCATCGGCGCGATCTGCACATCGACCGGTCATCCTTTCGCACCATCTTTGCCATCGGTGTTCCCATCGCTTTGCAGGACGGCCTTGTGCAAATCGCCTTTTTATTTATCACGGTGATTGCCAACCAACGGGGCGTCAACGCGGCAGCGGCCGTCGGCATCGTCGAGAAAATCATTTCCTCTCTCTTTCTGGTGCCGTCGGCCATGCTCTCGGCCATCTCGACCATCGTCGCCCAGAATGCCGGCGCCGGACAGCATCGGCGTGGCCGGCAAACCCTCTTTGCCGCTATGCTCACCGCCGTAAGCTTTGGTCTTGCCGTAAGCCTCATCGTTCAATGCCAGGCGGTGCCGATTCTTAGCCTCTTTGCCCGAAACGACGCCGCTGTCATCACCATGGGCGCCGATTATTTTCGATCCTATGTTTTCGACTGTATCTTTGCCGCCATCCATTTTTGTTTTTCCGGCTATTTTTGTGCTTACGGCAAATCACTGCTGTCTTTTGTGCAAAACGCAGTCTCTGTGGTCGCCATCCGCGTTCCGGGGGCCTATCTCGCCACGCGCTATTTCCCCCGCTCTCTTTATCCGATGGGGTGGGCCGCACCGCTGGGCTCTTTGCTTTCGGCAGTTCTCTGCGTAATTTTTTTCATTGCCTTTCGGAAACATTGGTCCCGAGAGATTCCCCAATAAGTGAATTTAAAGAGCCAACAAAAAACCACAATGGTACAGCAATCGTGATTTTTATCGTTTGGGATCATACTAACCTTTTCAGGCTTCTTCCAAAATCTGCACGGTGCAGCCCTCCAGATCCCGGGCAAAAGGCAAAACGAACGTGAGAACCGGGAGAAATAATCTCCCCAAGACTCGCGTCCTGATCTTTAAGCGCTGCTATCGCCTCGTCCAGGCCATCCGTTTTAAGGCCGAAGAAAACCCGCGCTGTTGCACGCCGGCACGCCGTCGCCGAGCGGCTTCATGCGACTGATCGTTCTTGCCAAGCATCGCGATCTCGGTGCCGTGCGCCGAAAAACGACTGCCCATCGGCAATCCCATTAACGCATGATAAAATCACAATGACGTTTCTAAATCAGCTACATGAATCGCCATTAAATTCAGCTCCTTTCTTCTCTCTCTTCCTTTATGATTTATTTCCGCGATATCACAAAACGATTCTTGCCATCTATTTTGAGCAAAAAATAAAGACATCGGTATGAGTGCAGCATACCGACGCCTACTCGAACAACCCGTGGCTATTCACATGATATTTTTCTTCATAAATTATCTTATCACCTGGTTTCGCGGTTGTTCAAGATTAACACTTTATATTTCCCTGTTTTTTAAGGGTTCAGATCATACTAACTTTATTGCCCGTTCAAATTTAATAGAAGTGACGCATATAATAAGTTGACTTCTTGGCTAATTCTTTGTTGAACTGATCAAATCCCAATGTTTCAGCCAAAGTTTTCTGATTTGAAAACAGATTGGCGCCCAGTCCGAGACGATTGCCCTTGATCCGATACCCCATACTCGCCAGTGTCGTCGGCAACATGTCCATCGGCGTAAAGACGCGGTTCTTGAGATTGAGGGGCTCCTCTGTATCGCGCGCGCCATTGATGATGCAATTGTAAACCGTCCGATCGTAATAGGAGATTCCGGCCACCAAGTCATTGTCCATTCGGGGATGATCGCCCACGATCACGATCACTGTGTTGGGATACCAACTTTGCTGCTTGGCCCAATTCACAAAATCGTAAACCTGGCGGTCGGCGCAATCCACCGCATCAGCCGCCTGACTGCCGTACCGGCGGTAGCAATTCTGGCAGAGATAGCCGTGGGGAAAATGGGTATCCGCCGTCAGCATTGTCAGATTAAAAGGCTTATTCTTGCCCGCCAGTGCCGTCGCTTCAATCTTTGCATATTCGTAGAGTTTCGCATCTTCATACCCCCACCACACATGATAATCCTTTGGAATATAGCCGCGCTTCTTGGCAGTTTTCAGATCAAAAATCGCATATTTTCCATGATCTTTAAAATAAGTATTGCGCCCGGCAAAACTCGAATCCGAACCGCAGAGGAATTCTTGATTGTAGCCTTTTTTCTGCAAAATATCGCCCAAACTTGTAATTCCCGAAGCAAAAGTTTTGCGCTCGTTCATGCTGTTGCCGTTCGTTGGAAGGGCATAGGGCACCCCGCTGGTCTGAGCAAAGAGCGACCCCATCGTCCAGCCCGTTCCCGTTGTGTTGTGAAAGCCGCCCAGCTGATTGCCATCGGAAAACGAAACGTTCTCATTGGCCAGCGCCGTCAAATTGGGAATATAATTCGCATAGGGCTGAGCCCCGCCGGCTATTTGGGAGGCATAGGTTGTCTCCATGCTCTCCATATAAATGTAAATGACGTTTTTCTTGGTCTTGCCGTCAGTGGAAATACTTGTCCGATTGGGATCGACATAATATTTTTCGTAGATCTTCGTTCGCTGATTGGCTTTTCGGGCATATTGGGTGATGCCAAGACTCCTATCCAGATACTGCCATGCCCCGCTCAGCAGTATAACCGCGCCAACTATCAGCAACAGCCGATACACATAGATCAAATTGATCCGCATTTTGTGCCGGCCAAACGGCCGTGTCAGTTTCACCTCGATTTTCGACAATACGCGAAAATCCAACACGATCAAAACGACGGCCACCGCGGCTGCCGCGATAATCTGCGGCAGACAAAAGATCACAGCGCGCGAAAAAAAATGGGTGTTTGCCCCCTTCATCGGCGATGTCACCGTAAAAATAATTTGCTCAATCTTGACGCCAAAAGTCTTGTTAAGCCAATCCGTGGCCCGGTAACTGATCATAGCGACCATCCAGATCAGCGTGGTCAATACATAAAAAGCGATTTTGCCGATTTTAACCCAAAATTGTTTCATCTTCTGCCGATTTATCTGCTTTTGGATCTGTCTCGACCGCTTCGCCATCCCCATAATCCCCTTTCCCGTCTTGCTCCTCCGGCTGTTTTTTTTCCGCAGATTTCTCCGGCATCACTTCCTGAAATTTGATCGCGTCCGTCTGAACACCTAATGTCGCTGTTTCCGCTGATTTGATTATAACTTGCTTATCATCGACACTTGGCACGGCACCATGATCTGCGGGCATCTCCGGCATTGACTCCCCGACATCCTGAAACGCATCCGCCCGCGGTTGAACCACTCCTTTTTCCTTCAAATAATCGACGCCTTTCTTCTCCAAACGTTTTTCTCGCTTCCGAGCGTTAATTTCAACCCGAACGCCGCTGTATTTTCTGAAAATTTCTCCCACAAAGGGCAAAATTATAGCGCCAAAAACGGCAATCAATAAACACCATATGCTTTCTGGTTCCAAATAAATCTTTAATGTTTTCACCATACTCCAAACGACAAATTTAACAACCAGAAGGTTGAGTACCGTTAATATGCCATAAATTCGAATCGATTTGACGACCGATACCTCATGCCCCAAACGATGAAGAAAAATTTCCCATGCGATGAAGGGGACTAAAAATAAAATGATAAATTGTGTCATTGCGCTGCCTTTCTGTATGTATTTAAAGCTGGGATCAAGCCCATTTATTATACCCACCGCGTTCAAATTATTCAAATTGAATACTTAAGACTCAATACGCATATTTTTATACATTTTTTCTAACTTAAAAAGAGCGCAGCGCATACGCCGCACTCTTTTTGACATGATTACCTATTCTTCAATTTTAATTGTTCTTATCATCCTTCAAATCGCTGTACGCCACCAAACCATTAAAGGCATTATCCAACACCGTTTTTTGATCTGCCGATATATTTCCTTCAGAGACATTGTAAATCATAATGACGTTATATTTCCCAAAGAATAGATAGCCGTTGATCTGGGCATTCCCTCTGCTCATCTTAAGGCTATATGCTTTTCCGGAAGCAATCGGACTTTTGACAGCGTTCATTTCCACCTGCATTCCATTGAACGCTTTCTGCATTGCTCTTTCGAAATACTGCTTAAACGCCGCATCTGAGAAATTTTGGGTGCTGCTGCTAATGTATCTGCGCGCAATGAGCAAATTTTGAGCCGCAGAGGCACTGCCCCCCGGCCCATAGAACGTCACATTCGACGTTGTTCGGGTGGTATCCATGCGCCAGTCTGATGGAATCGGCACCGTGTAAGAGCCGGAGAGAACGCGTTTGGTAGTCGGTGGATTCTGCGTGTATTTCTTGGCGGCCTTCTTCGCTTTCTTGCTATTCCAGTACACCTTAACCTGATAATACTGCGACATCTCGTCAACGGTTGCCTGGGTTTTGTCGTTCGCCGCATTGTTCGCGATATTGATCATGCCCATAACATAATTGGTCGTTTCTTTATCCTTGCCGACAATCTTTGTCAAAAACTCCGTGCGGCACACGCTATAATATCCGTTGCCATATTGCGGCAGAACCTGAAAACCCGTGCGATAGTAGGTATTCCCGTCTTCCGTTTTTTTAATTTTGCCCAAGGTATCGACCGCCGCATTGAGATTCGGCGCCGCCATGGAACCATATTTTTGCAGATAAGCCTTTGTGCCGCCGGCAGAATTCACGTAAGCGGCATCGACGCTGCGCAAATTCAACGAAGTTCCGTTAGCCGACGCGCTTAAATGATTCCCTGAAGCTGATTTGCTGCCGTCTTTCGGAATAAATACCTGTAATTTTTTGCCGGTCTTCAGTTCCAGCGATGATTCCCCCAATCGCTTAAACTGATCGTAATCTTTCACCTCGGTGCCGAGTGTTGGTGCTTTGCCGCAGGCGGTGAGCAATGCGCCCAAAACCATGCAAGCCGCCACTAATGCCACGATGCTGCGCTGTTTTAATGTTTTTATCTTCATCATCTAATCCTCTTTCTCTGCCAATTTCAATCATATCCAAATTTTACTTAAATTTAATCGAATTAACTTTAACAAGAAATTCTTTGCCATAATATTAATTCTTTTGTCAGACACTGATCCGATCCTTTAGTTGCTCGTACAGTTTATCCCCGATGCGATTGACCTCCTTAATTTCTTCCGTTGAGCTAAATGGACCGTTTTTCGTGCGGTAGTCGATAATATTCTGAGCCAGCACTTCACCGATGCCCGGCAATGTCATGAGTGTTTCCTTCGATGCTGTGTTGATATTAACAGTCGCCGTTCCTGCCGTATTCTGATTCGCCATTTGCGCCGATGCGTTTCGGTTGGGCACCGTGAGCTTCTGGCCGTCCTTAACTTTTTCCGCCAAATTGAGGGCATTGACATCGCCCTCTGCCGTTGCCCCGCCAGCTGCCTTAATCGCATCATTCACCCGGGCGTCCGGCGACAGACGGTATAATCCCGGCCGATTGACTGCCCCGGCGACATGCACCATTATTTTCGATGACGCAGCACTCCCTCTTTTCTGAGATGTCTGCGAGATCTCTGAGTTGCTGAGGACTTTTTCGTTGGCCTGTTTCAATTTGATCCAGAAACTGCCAATCGCCAATACGGCAACCGTTGCGACAGCCATCAAAAGCATTATTTGTTTTCTTCGCCGTTTGCTTTCGGACTTCATGCCTGTTTCCCCCGTAAAAGTCATTGCACAAATGTTTACAGTTTCATTTATTATATCACGAGATCGCATCCGATAGTGATTTTTTCAAAAAATAAAAAATCCCGAGACAGCTCTCGGGATCAATGATTGATTTATGACAATTTGTGAATAAACAACCCGCTGCGCAGCTTGGGCTCAAACCAGGTAGACTTAGGCGGCATCAAAAGCCCCGCATCCGCAATGGCCATCAGCTCGGCGATCGACGTCGGAACCATGGCAAAAGCCACGCGCATATCGGTGGCCACCCGGCGTTCAAGTTCGGTCAAGCCGCGAATCCCGCCGACAAAGTCGATGCGCGCATCGGTTCGGGGATCCCCGATTCCCAAAATCGGGGCCAGCAAGTTTTCCTGCAGAATCGACACATCCAGACTCTTCACCGGATCTTCGGGATCGTAAGTGCCGGCCTTGGCACTCAGGCGGTACCAGGTGCCCTCCAAAAGCATGGTAAATGTCGCCTTGGCATCCGGCGCCGCGGCTTTTTTCCCCAGGCGTTCAATATTAAAATCCCCTTCGATCGCCTTGAGAAATTCCGTCTCCGACAGGCCGTTCAAATCTTTCACAACGCGATTGTAATCCATGATGGACAGTTCGTTGTCCGGGAAAATCACCGATAAAAAATAATTGAAGGGTTCTTCCCCGGTGTAGCTCGGATGGACTTCCCGCCGCATCTGTGCCACTTTAACGGCCGAAGCCGCACGGTGATGACCATCGGCAATATAAAGCGCAGGGACGGCTGCGAATTGATCGATCAGCGCGTCAATCGTCGCCGCGTCGTCAATGATCCACACCCGATGGCGCACCCCGTCATCGGCCGCAAAATCGACGGCGGCGTCCATCTTTTTGACCTGATTCGTCAACGCTGCAATGGCTTCCTGATGCCGATAAGTCAAAAAAATCGGACCGGTATTGGCATCGCAGGCATCCACGTGACGGATGCGGTCCTGCTCTTTATCCGCTCGGGTCAGCTCGTGCTTTTTGATCGTTCCGTCCAAATATTCGTCGACGGCGGTGCAGGCGACAATGCCCGTCTGGCTGTGTCCATTCATCGTCAGTTCGTAAAGATACAGGCAAGGGGTTTCGTCCTGTATCAGCACCTGCCTGGCAATCAGCCGTTCGAGATTCACTTTGGCCTTGCGATACACCGCCGGATCGTAAGGATCAATGCGCTCGTCCATCGTGGTCTCGGGCCGGTCCACCCGCAAAAAGGAGTCGTACCGGCCTCGAGCCGCCGCCCGGGCTTCCGCGCGATTATAAACATCATAGGGCAGCGCCGCGACAGCCGCTGCTTTCTCCGGCGCCGGCCGCAGCGCTTTAAAGGCTTTAATGGTCGCCATGATTACTCCTTACTTCACCAGGCGCACGCGGGTGACGCCTTCAATCGCTTTAAGGTCGGCAATGGCCTGATCGGTCACTTCCGAATCGACGTCAATCATCGTGTAGGCAAACTGACCTTTGTTTTTATTGGTCATATTGGCAATATTGATGTCGTCCTTGGCCAGCACCGCCGTGATACCCGCAATCATGTTCGGCACGTTGTGATGAGCCACCGTGATCCGGTGCGCGCTTTCGCAAATGTCCATGTTGCAGTCGGGATAATTGACCGAATTGACAATATTTCCGTTTTCCAGAAATTCGCGCATGGAGTCAATCACCATGGACGCGCAGTTTTCTTCGCTTTCCGGCGTGGAAGCGCCCAGATGCGGAATATTGATCACGTGCTTCATAGCAAAGGTTTTGTTGCTCGGGAAATCCGTGACATAGGCTGCGAGGCGGTCGCTTTCGAGGGCTTCGGCCAGCGCGTCTTCATCCACAAGGCCGCCGCGGGCCAGATTGATCAGCCGCAGGCCTGGTTTACAGATTTTAAGCAAATCAGCATTCACATAGTTTTCGGTTTCTTTCATAAAGGGCACATGAATCGAAATGTAGTCGCAATTCTGGAAAAGAGTTTCCAAACTGGAGGCCCGTTTAACTTTTCTGCTTAACCCCCAGGCGTGTTTGATGGAGATAAATGGGTCGAACCCGTAAACCTTCATGCCGAAATCCACGGCCATGTTGGCAACCAGCACTCCGATCGCCCCCAAGCCGATAACGCCCATCTTTTTCTTATACAGTTCAGGCCCTGCAAATTGCTTCTTGCCTTTTTCCACCGCAGCGGCGATATCCGTATCCCCGCTGAGGCTTTTCGTCCATTCGATCCCTTCCACCACTTTTCTGGAAGAGATGAGCATGGCCGTGGCCACCATTTCCTTCACGGCGTTGGCGTTGGCCCCCGGCGCGTTGCAGACCACAATGCCCGCCTCGGCACAGCGATCGAGGGGAATGTTATTGACACCAGCACCCGCCCGACCAATAAAGCTCAAACTGTCCGGCAATGCCATGTCGTGCATTTTGGCGCTGCGCACCAAAATAGCGTCCGGCCACTCCGATCCGTCCCCATCGACAACATAAGCGTCGGTTAATTGCTTGAGGCCGCGTTTGGAAATGTTATTCAGGGTCTTGATTTGATATTTCATTTTTTACCTTTCATGATGCCGCAGCAAATTCGGCCAACTTCGATACTACCCCGAACTTTACTGCGCGCGTAATGGTGAACCGGCTACTCCGGCTCTGATGCTTAGATCTGATGTCGGTGAATTTGCAACATTTAGGAAGATGATCCCCATTATTAATGGGCCATCTCGAAACGTTTCATGAAATCGATCAGCGCGTCGACGCCGGCCATGGGCATGGCGTTATAAATAGATGCCCGCATCCCGCCGACCGTGCGGTGCCCTTTGAGGTTTTCGAGGCCGGCTGCCTTGGATTCCTTCACGAACTGGGCGTCAAGATCAGCGTCGCCGGTCACAAAAGGCACATTCATCAGCGAACGGGCTTCCGGCACCACCGTGCCCTTGAAAAGTTTGGAATTATCCAAAAAGTCATAAAGCTTGGCCGCTTTTTCTTTGTTGATGGCTTCCATTGCCGGCACCCCACCGAGCTTCTTCAGCCATTTGTAAACCAATCCGCAGATATAAATGCTGTAACAGGGCGGCGTGTTGTAGCAAGAATCCTTGTCGGCGTGAATCTGATAGTTGAGCATGGCCGGAATATCCACTGCGGCGCGGCCCAACAGATCCTTGCGGATGATCACCGCGACAACCCCGGCCGGGCCCATATTCTTTTGTGCCCCGGCAAAAATTAATCCGAATTTGGACACATCATAAACTTCCGACAGAATATTGGACGACATGTCCGCCACCAGTGGCACGTTTGCCGGCACGGTCGGCAGGTTGTCCGGCCGGAAACGGGTACCGTAAATCGTGTTGTTCACACAGATATACAAATAATCGATGTCGTTGCGCATCAAGGATGCATCAAATTTCGGAATGTAGGTGTAAGTTTTGTCCTCGGAAGAGGCGATCACCTTGGCATCGCCGACCTTCACCGCTTCCTGATAGGCCTTTTTCGCCCAGTTCCCTGTTTGAATGTAATCCGCCCGATGATGGTCCGTCATCAAATTCAGCGGAATCATCGAGAACTGCGTCGAACCACCGCCCTGCAGGAACAGGATCTCATAATTATCCGGCACCTGCATCAGTTCCTTATAATCCGCCTTTGTCTGCGCCAGAATATCCGCAAAAGCTGCCGAACGATGGCTCATCTCCATCACGGACATGCCGGTATCGCCGTAGCAGAGCATTTCTTTTTGCGCTGTTTCAAGCACTTCCACCGGCAAAGCAGACGGACCGGCAGAAAAGTTGTAAACTCTTTCCACAATTTACCTCCTTATGAATTTTGAATCATGTAAAGTTACAAACAAGAACATTATAATCATAAGGTTTGTTTTTTTCAATGCGGTAAGGTGTTATTTTCAGCCGAAGAACGGTATTTTTGAGTATCGCTTCTCCCTTTTGCTTTTAACAAAAAACATGCAAAGGTAGAGCAATGATGTCCGTCCGAATAGATACTAAAAAAGACCCTCCGAAGAGGATCTTAATCACGCATCACACCAGCAGCGGCAAAAATAACTTGGCCAGTCCCAGAAAGATGAAGAAACCGCAGGTATCCGTCATCGTCGTTAAAAAAATGGAAGAAGACAACGCCGGATCCTGACCGATCTTTTCCAAAACCAATGGAATCAGATAGCCCGAAACGCCGGCGATCACCAAATTGCCAACCATGGCCATCACCACCACCATCCCCAGATAAATATTGTGATAACGGAAATAGATGATAATCCCGGTGATCAGGCCGATCGCCGCACCATTGAGCGCCCCTAAAGCGATCTCCTTAAACACCAAGGGCCAATCGTCTTTCAAATTGATTTCGCCAAGGGTGATACCCCGAATCGCTACCGAAAGCGTCTGGGAGCCGGCATTCCCCCCCATCCCGGAGACGATGGTCATCACCGAAGCCAGTGCCGCCACCTGCGCGATCACCGAATCAAAAATGGCGATGGCCGACGCTGCAATAAAGGCCGTGATCAAATTGACACAAAGCCAAGGCAAACGCCGCTTGATGGACGTTCCGATTTCTCCGCCGATTTCTTCCTCGCCAGACACGCCCCCCATGTGAAGGATATCTTCCGTCTGTTCTTCCACCATGACGTCCATGATATCGTCGGCTGTGACAATCCCAAGCAGCGATTTGCGGCGGTTGACCACTGCCAGTGCTGTCAAATCGTATTTGCGCACGACCTGTGCCGTCTCTTCCTGATCAAGCAGCGGATCCACCGTCACCACATTGGGATCCATGATATCTTCGAGCAAGGTCGCGGGATCTTCCGAAAGAATATCCCGCAGATCAGCCCAGCCCACCAGCTGCCGTTTGCGGTTGAGCACAAAAATCGTCTCGATAACTTCGGTTTTCGGGGCAATCTCCCGGATCTTCATCAATGCCTGCACCACGGTCAGATCCTGATATAAAGCGATATATTCCGTGGTCATCAGGCCGCCGGCCGTATTATCTTCGTATCCCAGAAGCACCTGGAGCTCTCTGGAATCGCTGGCCTTCATCATCTTGAGCAGACGCTTGCGGCTGTCGATGGGCAAATCGCCCAAAATATCGGCAATTTCGTCATTAGGCATAAAGGAAAAAATCCGAATGATATCCGAATATGCCAGCTGATGAACCACCCGCGCCTGCAATGCGTCGTCGGCATCTTCGAGCACGTCCGCCAGAAACTCTTTATCATCCTGATTAAAAAACCACTTCAGGTCCTCGTCGTTGATGGCGTCATCGTCGAGCACCGCCACAATATCGGCTGAGTGCATAATTTCATCCAGCCACTCCGTATTGATGGGTTCCCGGCTTTTAATGCGTTCTAACAGGGCTTCGTGCTGTTCTAATTGTTTTTGTTCTTCACTGGCCATGGTACCCTCCGACAACCGTTAATCTTATTACTATGCCACTAAACTTCCCGTGCTTTCTTAAAATTATCTTTGCCTATTATAACAGAAATTCCCGCGCGGCGTTACCCTTTTGAAAACAGTTTTCGTCAAAGTTCTCCAGACCTTCGTCATCGGTTGACGCGGCCATCCGCCTCTAAAGGCTCGGCCAACAGCATCAGGTAAACCACGACGAGTACCGCCACTGCAAAGGGCATCGCCAGACGGCCAAATACCGCCGTCAGCCGAAAGGAGATTACCACCCCGAGCACAAAGCCGGCGATGATGCCAAAATAGCGCAGGGATTTTCTGGCCTGACCGCGGTCGTGACTGCGCATCGCCCGATACAGTGTATCGACCCCGCTGCGCAAATTCCCAGTGCACATGGTGGTCGCAAAAGCGCCGCCCCGCAGTCTGCGAAAGCTCTGAACCTGCATGCTCGACACGAAAGCGATCATCCCATTGGCCACCAAATTCCAGCCGTCACTTTGGGGAATAAAGGTCACGCCCAGCAAAACGACGGCTTCCAGGACAATGATGATCTGGCGCCAATGCAAAAGGGAGATTTCGCGAGCGGTGTGCTCCTCGTGAATCCATTTGGCTACCAGGATGCCCAGCGCATACACGCTGATGGGAAGCAAATAGCGCAGAGCCCGAGGCCCATTGCCCTGGGCAAGGTTGAGCCCCATTAGCACGATATTGCCGGTTTCCGCCGTGGCAAAGACCTGGCCGCGGGTCACATAGCTATAAGCATCCAAAAATCCGCCGACCATCGCCAGAAGCGCCCCCAGCCGAAAGGTCTCCGAGATCCGTTCATCCGCTTTCATGATGCAGCTCCTTTCCGATACGTGTGATGGATCTGCATCGCCATTTTGATCAATGCACATCTCACTTTTAGGCATTTTTCGCGTGATGCTTGCCGGATTGGCAAACTTTTTTCATGGTACGCCACTTGCCCGCACTTGTCAAATGCGCTTTGATCCGGCAAAGAAAAAAGACTCCTGAAGGAGCCTTCTATCCTAATGATATATTTAAAAACCGGACTGTCCTTATGATTCATAAGTGAGTTTTATCTTGATTTTATCTCCTTTGAAAATAACCTTTGTATATTCGAAAGGAAGACCATCGCTGGAATAAATTACATCTCTCAGAAGTAATAATGGTCTATCTTTTTTTGTATTCAATAGCTTGGCTTCCTCGCTTGAAGCCGAAACCGATTCTAAAGTTTCATCAACCCGCTTCCTTTGCAATCCATACTCTTCATTTAAAATGACACATAATTGTTCTTTTTCCAAATTTTCTTTCGTCAATTGAAAACTGTATTTAGGACTGACATAGGAAATATGAATACTAATTGGCTCATTCCTTATATAGCGAACCCTTTTTATTTTATATACTAAATCATACGGTTGCAATTTGAGGCGCTTGGTAACCGTTTGACTGCCCTTTTCTGTTTTGATTTCAATAATTTTTGTTGAAATCTCATAGCCCATTTTTTCTAATTGCTCACGGATACCGATATAGGCCGGACTCAATGTTTCAATCTTTTCAGAGACAAAAGTCCCCTTTCCCTGAACCCGATATAGCCATCCTTCACGAACCAGTTCAGTTAGAACAGAGCGCACCGTCATCCTGCTAAGCCCATACATGCTGCTTAACTCATTTTCTGAAGGGATTTTTTCATCAGGTCCCCATTTTCCCGACTCAATCGCATCTTCTAAAATTTCACGTAATTGCTGATGTAATGGCTTAGGATCATTTCTATCTAACATTTTTCTATCCTTATCGTAATATATAATGGTGTCTCAATTTAATTAAAGCTTATTGTATTTTAACGAAAAAATAAAGTCAAGCGCACAACATGTGGTTTGACTTTACCATGTAGCATTACAATAGAGGCGAGGTTTATGGGATAGCAAAAAGCGAAGATCAAACAGACTTCGCAGAGCATTCTGGACGCACACGCCGTCTATCTCAACTGCTGTCTCGCCGTTTTGTACGATGAACTCCCCCATGCCGACGAAGTTGCACACCGCTCATCAAAAAACAACCGCGCCTTCATGGAAACCTACGGTATGAGCATCAAAAACACCACCGAAAACTCCTGCGTCGTCGAATGCATGCACATGTATCAGGAATTGACTCAAAAATAAATCAGGAACTTCTGTTCCCACTGATGCTCTCAGCTTTTATGTGCTTTAAGAACATCGGTTAAATAAGCGTATTGCCCATCTCAACATACCTACTCGCATAATAGCCGCATTCGGACTATTCAGAATATAACTTATTCTATGTTGAACCTTGTTATTGTCGTTTAGATCCAACAAGATAGACGGCAGCGGCTGGTATAGAATTTCGAGAGACTGATTTCTTAAATACCATAATAATAGGCCGCCTACGGTTTTGTTTCGCCATAGAAGGCCTAAATAGTTATACATTTACAGGCTCCCCATTACTCAAATCATTTAATAATACAACCTAGGCAAGGTTTGCTTCAATTTTTTTACCGTGTGTATCGGCCGCTATCATTGCATTGTATAGATCTTTCGCCGTTACGACAAATGCGTGATTCTGCGTAAATTCTTCTGCCTGTGTATGGCGTTCACACCATTCGAGTAATCTTTCCGAAAAAACAAGAAATATCCTGCATGTTTAAATCTTCAAAACATACCGGCAGCCCAAACTTAGCCAAGGCGATATCGAGATAATATTGTGCCAATGTATTAATTTTGAAAACTTCAATCCAGCTTAGATACAGCTGCATTATTGACAAGAATATCCATATGTTCGAATTTTTCTTTTGCAGATTTGATAAGAGCCAAACAATTTTCTTCCTTATTATCATAAAAATGTATCCGGTCATATCCGTCTGAAAAGCTGGTTGTAGAATTACAATAATATGAAACTTAAGGGATAAGAAAGCGATTGAGTCCGTTAGAATGAAATGAGCGAAAACAATCTAACAAAAGAACAGCAATCGCTTTGAAATTTATTCTTTATTTTTTTCCGCTAAATATTTTTTATATTGATCAATTAATTGGATCGCACTTCTTGTCCCTATCAACTCAACACCAAGTTCAATCATCCGCAGACATGCTGCCAGCTGAAATTGCCGCGGAATCCCGGAAAACTTCATTTTGGCGCCGTCAGACATATAATCCCTCATGATTTGAAGCTGGTGTTCATTTGGCAAAATATTTGCTCCCGTTCCCGTTTTTACATAATCCACACCGCATTCACAAGCAGTCCTTGTTGCCACTGCGATTTCCTTATCCGTTAATGTGCCAATTTCAAGAATCGTTTTGCACAGAGCGTTACGATTGTGGCATTTCTCGACCTGTCCCTGGATTTCTTTTTTTACCAGATCAATATTGCCGTCTTTAAGCGCTCCGATATTGATAACCATATCGATCGCCGTCGCGCCATTTTTCAAAGCGTCGTCGATTTCTGCCATTTTCATCTCGGAGGTCAATGTTCCGTATGGAAAGGAAATCGCCGCGCCGACTTTCACATCGCTGCCTTCAAGCGCTTCTGCAACGACGCTCGTCCAGCATGGCGTTGTATAAAAGGCTGCAATATTGTATTCTCTCGCTTGTCTGCATCCCTCGCGAATGGCTTCTTCCTGCGTTTCCGGTGCTAAAATTGCCATGTCGAATACTTTCGCAAATCTTTCAACAGACATTGTTTTCAGATCAATCATTTTATTTCTCCCGCCTGATATCACGATGCCCCGGCATATTCGGGGACAATGCCGATTGCCCGCATCTTGTCGAGCGCGTCGATAATTTCCGGGGCCGCTCTTGTTCCGATCAGCTCCGCGCCCGCCATAATAAAGCAATAGGCGTTTTGCGGCCGGGGGAATTTCACCCCCGCCACTTTTAGTTTGATGTCTGTGTTTTCAAGTGTTTGCTTCATGATTAAGAACTGATCCATCGATGGACCGTCAAATTGTCCGCTTGCTGTTTTGGCGTAATCAATCCCGATTTCCGCAACCAATTCACAGGCAATGCTAATTTCTTCGTCTGTTAAGAAGGCAACTTCCAAAATATATTTTGTCAGGGCATCTTCCGCCGCTTCTTTAAATAACCGCAATTCTTCTTTAATGACATCGTATTTGCCATCTTTTAAAGCGCCGATATTCATAACCGTATCGACGGAACGCGCGCCGAGCTTGATCGCTTCTTCTGTCTCAAAGGCTTTAACAGAAGGAGTGGAGCTTCCAAACGGAAAATTGATGGCTGCGGCCGGCAATACATCACTGCCTTTTAATTCCTCCTTCATGACCGGAAGCCAAAACGGACTGGAGGCATAAAAAGCAGCACAGTTATATTTAACGGCATCCCTGCACCCCTGACGAATATCTTTTTCGTCCGTGTTCTTTGGCAGAACGGAATAATCAAAAAGCTTTCCGATATTATCCTTCGTGTATTTTGATAAATCGACCATTGTCTTTCTCCTTCTCCTCTCGTAAAAACCTATTTTGCTCATCAATTCATAAAATCCTTAATGTGCTGAATAATCCCCTCCTCATCTAACTCGTAATACGACAAAACATCATTGTACGGCCCGTTCGTTGCATAGCAATTAGGGATCCCGTGACGGCGCACCGAAATATCCGGTTCTTCACTAAGCAACTCTGTCACAAGCGTTCCCAATCCGCCATCTCGATAATGTTCTTCCACAATCAAAACCCGCCTTGTTTTTCGCGCCGACTTGAGTATCAATTCTCGATCTAAAGGATAAACGGTTGGAAGCCCAATATGTTCAACGTGAATATGGTCGCTTTTAAGAGCTCTCGCTACTTTCATCACATACTCCGTCATGCTGCCTGTCGAAATGACCGTTATTTCCGTCCCTTCGCAGATCAATCGCCCTTTCCCTATCACGAATGGCTCGGTATCTTCAAACAAAACCGGTATCGCCGGATTGCCTATTCGCATATAAACAGGACCATCGTACGCAAGCATTGCTTTTGTCGCTTCTTTAATTTCATTTGGATCCTGAGGCGCTAAGATAACCACTTCCGGAATCATTCTAACGATTGCAAAATCTTCTAAGCTGTGGTGCGTCGACCCCAGGTCCGAGTAGGTAATCCCGCTGTTTCGCCCTACGATTTTAATGTTTTGATGCATATAACCCACATCGTTTCGAAACATCTCATAAGGGCGGCACGTGACAAACGGCGCAATGGCACAAAACACAGGAATAAAACCGCCAGTCGCCATTCCCGCCGCCATGCCAATGGTTCCCTGTTCAGCGATGCCGCATTCGAAATACCGATCCGGGCATGCCGTCATAAAATCGGAAAATCCCGAGCTCTTTCCGCTGTCTGAAGAGAAAAGTACAATGCGCTCATTCTGTTTTGCAATTGCTGAAACGGATGCCCCAAAAACCTTTCTCGGGTCATAATATTCTCCAATTTTCATGAAGCAGCCTCACAAATCTTTTCTTGATATGAAAGTTTTGCCCTCAGAATCATTTCGCATTGTTCTAATTCTTTCCCGGACGGTTGCCAAAAATGGGAAGCCGTTTTTCCTTCCTGCGTTGGAATCCCTTTGGCTTTAATTGTTTTTGCAAAGACAATGCTCGGTTTTCCTTCTTCAGAAGGCAGCTTCTTTAATACATCAAGAATTTGTCGCACATCATGGCCATCAATTTCATGAGCGGCCCACCCAAACGATTCAAACTTAGCCATAACCGGCTGCATATTAAGGACATTTTCTACGGATCCACTGATCTGCAAGCCATTGTAATCAACGAACAGAATCAAATTATCCAATTTGAATTTGGCTGCCTGTGCCGCCGCTTCCCAGTTAGAGCCTTCCGGCAATTCGCCATCGCCCATTACCACGAAAACACGGCTTTTGTCCTTCCGAAGCTTCGCAGAGGCTGCCATGCCGTTGGCAATTGCCAAACCATGCCCTAATGCGCCTGTGTTTGCTTCTATTCCGGGTAGTTTTTGCATGTTCGGATGACCCGGGATCACAGAATTCAAATGGCCGTAAGTATCTAAAATCTGTTTATCGAAAAACCCCTTTTCGGCCAACACAGCATATTGCGCCAAACATTTATGCCCTGCAGACAACACAAAGCGATCCCGATCGGATTTATCCGGCATGTTCGGATCGATATTCATCTCTGAAAAGTAAAGGGCCGTCACGATATCAATCGCAGACAGGGCGCCTCCAAGATGACCGTGTCCGCTTGATTTTAACATCCGGATCACATTCAAGCGACATTTTGTTGCCAAACATTCAAGCGCTATTGCCGAGATGCCCATCTTACTTTTCTCCATCAGCCGCGTTCATAAATCGTCTTTGGTAAGAAACCACCTGATTGGCGCTGGTAAAACGGGCTAAATAATTGGGTTCAGCCGTCAGAACGACGCGTCCTGACATATCTCTGAATTCATCCGCAACCAATAATCGATCAATATCCGGATAATTATCGGCCCCCTCCATACTGCAAATAATCAATCTGGTATCCTCTAAGTTGCTCTGTCTTAACCAGCGCAGATTATGTCTCACCCCATCGAGGCCGTCCGAACCTTCTTTTGATTCAAAGGAGCGCTGCTTCAAAATCCTTTGCGCATCTTCTCTGACCTCTTCCAGACCGACGACATCTTCGGCTGAGTAATAATCTTTGTCGATCATAAAAGTTCGCAGCGCTTCCAGATATTTCACATTCCGGCTGCTGTCAAACAGACCGAGATACTTTTCTATTTCCTGTGATTGCATCAACCGATGACGGATAAAGGAGTTGATAAAATAAGGTTTTGCCTGAAGGGCCAGTGCCGTTTGCCATGTTTCGAACATCAGGGTGAAATTAACCCGATACCCGTGTTCTTTGAGCATTAACGCTAATCGATGACCCCTAAAGGCATCCGCTGTCTTAGGCTGTGAATACCTTGTATCTAATTTTTTATCCCCAGTAAGCAACTGGTTAACATTGTCCTTATTAACCGGTCCGGTGTGAGGCACTTTAATAACAACGCGATACTCAGAAAGCATTTCCCTGAATTTTTCTGCCTCTTCCAAAATTTCCGAATCGCTTTTGCCGAAGGGATCATTCAGTTCGACAGAAATATCGGCTCCCGGTCCTAAAATTTTCCCTATCTCTGCCATCACCTCATCTCTGGTTTTAAAGCGATGATCGATATTTGCCTTTGGATTATTGATAAACAAATCATAAATAATGCCAGGATTGCAAGTTAAATTGGCAAGAATATCTTTAATCGGTTCTATTTCATACGGGTTGGCACTATCCGCTGAAAAAAGTAAATTGGTTGATCTTTTTTGGTTGTTTTTATCATAAGAAATATCTCTGACTAAATCAGCTAAGAGAACATGGTCTTTGATCTGATAGCGCAACTTGAAACCAGCAGGTGTCTCGCCCTTTGGCACATCAAACGTACGAATCACTTTTTTAAAATTATCTGTTGTCCCAATATATTCCGCTAATGTACCAATCTTGGAAATATCTTCATAATCAATCGGTTGTGTCAGAAAATGATTGACAAATTCTTCTTCCCCTCGTGCAATCTGCAAATTCAGGTCCTTAACTTGATAGCAAATATTCATTTTCTTATCTCTCCAAATCTTTTTCATGATGTCCGTATCTGTCTATACAAATTGTCTTTATAAAATGTGGCTGGGATAATGGAATCCCAACCACCGCTCAAAAATAATATAACCTATTTAAAACACTCGGCTGTCAAGCGCCTCATATACTTTTGCGAACTTTTCATATGCCTTGTCATATGCTTCAAAATTATTTGTATTCGGCGTATATTCCTCTTTAATTTTGACGGCTCTCTGTGATGCATCATGAACGTCATTATAGGCACCGACGCCTACACCCGCATACATCGCCGCACCGAGGCAGCCGGATTCGCTGGCTTCCAGGATTAAAATCGGGCAATTAGACATGTCTGCCAACATTTGACTCCATAACGGCGACTTTGCGGCTCCGCCTGTCAAGCGAATACTGTTAATGTCAATTCCGGCTGCCTGCTCCGCTTTGACAATGTCCAGCATTTCAAAACTAATGCCTTCCATCACAGATCGGGCAATATCCGCTTTTGTTGTTCCTAAAGACATGCCAACAAAGGTTCCTCTCGCCCGATCATTTAATTTTTCTCCCGCTGCTCCCTGTAAATACGGCAAGAAGGTAATGCCATTGGCGCCAATCGGAACACGCTCAATTTGGCGGTTAATAACATCGTAAGGATCCATATTCACTCCCGGCGCAGAACCCACGATTTTTTCAAGATCACAGAAAGTATCCCGATACCAGCGATAACTGGATGCCGATGTGTTGGAAAAGGCTTCAATCGTATAATTCCCGACGCCATGATTTCCCTTTACAACCAGTTTTCCCTTCGGGTCCCTGATGTTTTTATCGGAGATCACGAAACAGGATCCAAAGGTTCCCATTACCATCACGGCCGTTCCGTCATCCACCCCGCCGGATCCGAAGGTGTTGCAATTCTGGTCATGAGCGCCCATGCAAACCGGCGTTCCTTCCGGCAAACCCGTTAATTTTGAAATTTCAACGTTAATGCGGGCGACCACTTTTCCCGGCTCTGCAATAATTTTTGCCCTTTTGCTCAAGGGAATACCGACAATATCATGAATCTTTTTCGACCATTGATCCGCATTGATATCCATCATGCCTTCACGGCTGGCCGAAGAAAAATCCGTATAATAATCATCCGCACCCAATTGCTTTAAAAAATAATCCTGATGCGTTGAAAACAAGGCCGTTTTTTCCCAATTTTCGGGTTCATTCTGCTTGAGCCAGATGAGTTTTAGAAGGCTGAAAACAAACCCAATCGGGTCGCCCGTGATTTGATAATGCTCTTTTCTGGTAATATATTTTATATACCATTCAAGTTCTTTGTTAGCGCCTCTCAAATCCTGCCACCCGACAAAAGGCCTAATCAGCTTTTCATGCTGATCCAGCATGCCGATGACAGATCCTTGCGATGAAAGGCCCACCCCTAAAATATCTTTTGGCTGGATGCCGGACCTTTCAATCGCTGTCTTGCAAGTCGCATACAACGCAGGGGTAATATCTTCCGGAATTTGTTCCACCCAACCTTCATGGGGATAATAACAAGGATATTCTCTGTAATCACTGCCAACCAATTTCCCTTCGAGATCAAACACACAGACTTTGCATCCGGTCGTTCCGGCGTCCATGCCAACTAAATATTTACCCATTTTCTCCTCACTTCTCCTTCAATGATTAAATATCTGCTCTATTCACCCGTATAAGCCGGAATAATCCCGATCTCTCTCAAATCGTCTACCGCGTCCAGGATTGCCGGCGCCGCTCTGGTTCCGATGAGTTCTGCTCCGGCTAAAATAAAACAGAACGCATTTTGAGGTCTTGGCGCTTTTACGCCGGCCACTTTCACCTTCGTTTTGCTCCCCTTAACCGCATCGGCCATCAGCTTGACATCCATTACGTCGGGGCCTTCATACTGTCCGGTTGATGTTTTAACCCAATCGATGCCGGCCTCTGCAACAAGCTGACAAGCCGTTGTGATTTCTTCTTTGGTCAAGTAACACGTTTCAATAATCATCTTTGTCATGACGCCTTGGGCCGCATGGACATAATCATTGAATTCTGCCTTGATTTTGTCGTATTTCCTGTCTTTTAAATCCCCGACGTTCATAACGTTATCTAAAACCGTGGCGCCTTTTCGAACGGCTTCTTCTGTTTCAAAGGCCTTCACCGCGCTCGACTGCTGACCAAAGGGAAACCCGATTGCAGCGCCGACCATGATATTGGTTCCCTTTAGTTCTTCCGCAACGATGGGCGTCCATTCTGAGGAGGAAAAACAAAACGCTTTGCAGTTATATTCAATCGCTTCTTTACAGCCTCTTCTGATTTCTGCTTCTGTCGTTTGTTTTGGCAACACGGAATAATCGAATAACTTCCCCATATCCCATTTTGTCATTTTAGATAAGTCGACCATAAGCTTTCCCTCTCAATTTTACTTACTTTCTGACGGTTCTTCATATGCCGGAATCATCCCAATTTTTCTCATGGTGTCCAATGCATCGATAATCTCCGGCGCCGCTCTCGATCCGATCAGTTCCGCACCTGCTAATAAAAAGGCGTATGCATTTTGCGGCCGCGGATATTTAACACCGGAAACTTTTACCTTTGTTTTGCTATCTTTTAATGTATTAACCATGACAAGAACCTGTTCCATGGTCATGCCGTTATATTGGCCCGATGATGACTTCGCCCAATCAATGTCTGCTTTGGCGATCAGTTTACACGCCGTTGCAATTTCTTCATCGGTCAACATCTCTGCTTCAATAATCATTTTTGTCATGGCTGGGCCGGACGCTTTTTTAAAGTCTTTAAACTCCTGAAGCACTTGGTCATACTTTTTATCTTTTAATGCCCCCACGTTCATACAGCAATCCAAAACGGTGGCGCCCATGCGAACCGCTTCTTCCGCTTCAAAGCATTTAACAGCGCTTGTTTGCTGCCCGAAAGGAAAACCTACCGCTGCGCCAACTAATAAGTCGGTCCCCTTTAGCTCTTCCGCAACAACTTTAGTCCAATATGAGGACGAAAAACAAAAGGCTTTGCAATTATATTCGATTGCTTTTTGACACTCTTTCCGAATGACATCTTCCGTTGTGTCTTTAGGTAAAATTGCATAGTCAAAATGTTTCCCTAAATCATGTTTCGTCATATGCTTCCAATCAATCATCATTTTCCTCCCTCTTTTTACATCTCACCATCATGACGGCTTGGTTGTCTTTATTATATCATCATGTATATACATATCAATATAATAATTAAACTATTTCATTTTATTTGATCACGCTTTTTATCTCGGTTATATCGTCTATTAAATATAAAGGTGTGAAATTTTGTAATGCACTCTTTTCGCCATATCCATAAGTCACCATACAGACATCAATCCCAGCGTTTCTTCCAGTCAAATAATCCGTCTTCGTATCGCCAACAAGAATTGCTTCTGTTTTATTGCATCCATAAAAATCTAATATTTTTAAAATGCAATCTGGGTCGGGCTTGGGCTTGTCCACATCATCCGCCGTCACGATCACATCAAAATACTTCATCAAACCAAATTTTTGAAAAATTTTTTCTGTCGCACTTCTGATTTTAAAAGTTGCAACCGCCAGGCGTTTGTTGCATTGTTGATAATAATCTAAAATATCGATGACGCCAGGATAAACTTTTGATGTATCCGCGCAATGCGCTGTGTAATATTCTGAAAAAAGGGGCAATAATTCAGAATCGATCAGCGCTGACTTATCTGTCCCTAAAACCCTAAGCAGAATATTTCTGGCACCGCCGCCTATGCAGCCTCTGATGAATTCATATGATTTTTCTTCGAACTGATATTTTTTTATAATATATTGAACCGTTTTTACCAAATCCGGGCACGTATCAACCAGTGTTCCATCCAGATCAAAAATAATGTAAGAATATTGTTCATGTGGTTCCTTCATTTTGATCACCCCCTTCAAGTTTTGATAACAGCGCATTATTTGAAAAATATTCATAAGTGATGCCGCATTCGCCAATATCACGCACTTTTTGATCCGTTCTTTTATAATCGGCGTGATAATCCGAACCGCCGGAAATAATTTTCACGCGATTTGAATAATCCTTTTTGACCTTTTGAATGATTTCCTCTTTTGTCAGCTCTCCGCCATACGTTGTTTTATCATAGGTATACGATGCTTCGATGCCGTCTAATCCTTCTGCGATCAACCAATCGATAAAATCATCCCGACTCATTTTCCCGTCATCCACTCTGACGACATCATCAATCAAATAAGGGTGCGCAAGAATCGCGATGCCACCAACCTCATGAATCAATCGAATAATTTCAACGGCTGACGGCTTTTTCCGTTTGATGCCGTATTCCGGGTTATTTCTGCAAAGCAGTTTTGCCTCAATCCAAGTATCCGTATAGCCCTTTTCCGCCATCAGATTAAAAATAATCTTTTTCTGAACATCTTCCGGTTTCCTGGGTATCCCGCCATAATTCAGCACTTCATCCCAAGCGATGGGCATTCCCTTCTCAGTCAGCAGCGCTGTTAACTGATAATAAGAATCTATTTTGCTTTGAACGATTTTTCGATTCACGTCTAAAATCTTCTGATGATGGAAATCACAGCCTAACGCGACAATATGAACATCATCGACGAGCGTTTCGCAGGAAAATTCAATTCCGGGAATAAATTGAATGCCTTTTGTTTTCGCATAAGCAATCGGATCCACCATAATGCCATTGACTTCAATCTTTTGGGGCGGAATCACATCATGATCTGTCAATGCCAAAACTCTCACGCCGCGTTTGGCCGCATTATCAATTAATTCCTGAGGCGTATCGCCGCCATCGGAACGTGTAGAATGGGTATGCAGATCCACCGCGTAAGGCGCGCGATCCATTTGACTGAATAATCTGATATGCTTTCTTGCCACCTCTTTGACGCAATCTCCGACAAACGCATCTAACTTGAGCGGATCGTTTTGCTGCGGATTTTCATCCATGTATTCCCGCATACCTTGGCAATATGCGATTTTAATCGCGGTTGATATATTTATTTTGGCCGCCCCGGACTGAATCATCCGGTCGAACATCTCTGTTGATAATCCTGTTCCCCCGTGTAAAACAAGGGGCACCGGCGAAAACGCATTGATATCCTGCATCAGCTTGTAATTTAAATTAATTTCACCTTTGTAAACACCATGAGCGGTTCCAACAGCGGGGGCCAATGCATCAACCCCCGTCTCCGCCATGAATTTTTTACAATCTTTTGGATTTGCAAATGCACCACCGTCCTTTTCCACGACAATATCATCTTCAACACCGACGATCGCTCCGAGTTCACCTTCCACTGTTACGTTTCGCTTATGTGCGTAATCCGCGATAATTTTTGTGTTCGCAATATTTTCTTCCAAGGATAATTGCGAACCATCATACATGACCGAGGACCATCCGGCAGCGATGCATTCTTTCGTATATTCAATATCCCGGGAGTGATCTAAATGGATGGCCACATTAATTTTTGTATTTTGAGCAAGTGGTTTTAAAATATCCATTAATTCTTTTGCGCCAAATTCTTTCACCGTTTTGACTGAAGTCTGCAAAATAACATCCTGTTTTAAATCCTCAGCCGTTTCAACAACTGCTTTTGCAGTCAATTCATTGACGATATTAAATGCGCCAACCGCGTAATGATTTTTCTTTGCCTTTTCAAGCATTGTTTTCATATTGACATATGTCATTTTTGACTCCTTTCATTAAAATAAATTCTCCGCTATTTATATACCAGTATATACAAGCAATCATAGAAATAAAGATCATTTTTTGTTAACTAATTAGATTTTTTTGCATCCTTTACATTTTTTATTCAACATTTTTTAGGTGCCGTGTAAAATAACAATTATTGATAACGTAAAATTGCGCGCACAAAAAGGCTCCCGAAGGAGCCTTCCTGATCTTTTTAGATAATGAATGGCCGGATGTTAATCCTCTTTCAGGTAATAGGTCCCCAGCGCGTCGGCTGCGATGATGGCCGCCGCCAGGCTTTCCGGTGTCACTTCAAAGGGCATGTTCCCCATCGTGTCCTCCGGCGCGCAGGCCAGCTTGGCCACTTCCATGATTTTTTCCTCGTTCACTTCTTTCACGCCAAGCCCTTCAAGGTTGACCGGCAGCCCCAGCGTCGTGCAGAAGTCGAGCACTTCATCCAATTCGTCTTCCGAACGATTTTCCAGCACGAGCTGCACCAATGTCCCAAAGGCAACCTTTTCTCCGTGATACATTTCATGGGTTTCCGGCAGGGCGGTAAAGCCGTTGTGGATGGCATGAGCCGCGGCCAAGCCGCCGCTTTCAAAGCCGACACCGCTCAGGAAGGTGTTCGCTTCGATCACGTTTTCCACCGCAGCGGTACACACGTGATTTTCAATCGCCAACTTGGCTTTGAACCCATCCGCCATCAAGATGTCAAAGCAGAGCCGCGCCAGGCTGATGGCCGAATTGGTCACGTGACCGCCGCTCATCACGGTAGACCGGCTGTCATAAGTCGCCTGGGCTTCAAAATAAGTCGCCAGCGCATCCCCCATCCCGGCGACAAAAAGACGAGCCGGTGCCCGTTTGATGATATCCGTGTCCATGATGACCATTTCCGGATTCTTCGGCAGAACCAAATACGCTTCGAAGACACCGTCTTCCGTATAAACCACGGACAGGGCCGAGCAAGGCGCATCCGTCGACGCGATGGACGGCGCCACAATCACCGGCAGCTTTTCATAATGCGCGACGGCTTTCGCGGTGTCACAAACTTTCCCGCCGCCGATCCCGACAATGACATCCAAACCTTCATCCTGAACCACTTTGCGCAGACGATCAATTTCAGCGTTACAGCATTCCCCGCCGAAAGGTTCAGACACATATTTTAATCCGGCCGCTTCAAACCCGGCCTTCAGATTGTCATTTTGTGTACGCATCATGGTGCCGGACAAAACCGCCAGTGCCCCTTTGCCGAAAGTCGCAACATAAGCCGGCAGCTTTTGCAGCTCTCCGGCGCCTTGGATGTATCTTCCCGGCGCCTGAATAATTTTTTCCATGGTTTCTCTCCTCTCAAAACAACACACGCGTCGTTAATCATATATCGACATTATTTTAACAAGTCTTTTTTCGTTTTGCAAATGTTTTCTATCTTTTTATCATTATTTCCGCATCGAAAATTTAACCGCCGCCATCCTGCTTTTTATGCTCCGTTTTCAAAATCGGGCACAAAAAAATCCAGGGTGTTTCCCTGGATTAAGTGATCCTAAAATGGTGCGCTCGAGCCGATTCGAACGGCCGGCACATGGCTTCGGAGACCATTGCTCTATCCAACTGAGCTACGAGCGCAAATTTCACGCTCATTATTATAATATACGCCCCGGGCAAATGCAAGCGCGATTTTTAAATCGGCCGGCGACGCAAATCGTCACCGCGGCGCCGCAGCCAGATCAAGCCGACGATCCCGATCACAATCAGCGCGAGGCTCGTCAGCTGAGCCGTGCGCAATCCGAAAAACATCAGACTGTCGGTGCGCAGGCCCTCGATAAAAAATCGCCCGACGGAATAACCAATGAAATAAACAAAGAGTAATTCTCCGCGATTTCTTTGGAGCCGCCGCTCGAAAATAAAAACTAAAAACAAAAAGACGAGCACATCCCAAAGGGATTCGTAAAGAAAAGTGGGATGCACCTGCACAAGGCCCATCGCCGGATCGTTCACCGTGATGGCCCAGGGCAAATGCGTCGCGACCCCGTGAGCCTCCTGATTAAAAAAATTGCCCCAGCGGCCGATGGCCTGCCCCAGGGGCAGGGCCGGGATCACCGTGTCGGCCAGATCCCAGAAGGTAATTTTTTTCACCCGACAGAAAATCACGCCGACGAGAATCCCGGCCAGAATCCCGCCGTGAATCGCCAGCCCCCCGTGCCAGATCATGGCGATCTCCGACGGATTGCCGCGGTAATAGCCCCACTCAAAAATCACATACCACAGACGCGCACCGATCACCACACCGGGGATCAACACCAGAAAAAAATCGGTCACATCGTCCGGCGAAAGGCCCGTGCGCCGGCAGCGCCGCCAGGCGATCACCATGCCGAGCACCAACGCACCGGCGATTAAAATACCATACCAGCGCACCGTGATCCCGCCGACATGCAAGGCGATTGGATTGGGCTGCCTCATGTCTTGGCCTCCTGTCTTTGTTTCTCCTTCTGCGCCCGCGCCAGAGCGAGCATTTCTTCCGCGTGCGTGCCGGCCGAAGCCGTGACGGCCGCTCCCGAAAGCATCCCCGCGAGCGCGTCCCGGCTTTCCGCCGATGACAGCGCGTGAAAGGCCACCTGGGTCGATTTTTCGTCCGCGCTTTTAAGCACCTGAAAATGTGCGTCGGCCATCGCCGCGATCTGCGGCAGATGGGTGATGCAGATAACCTGACGCTTCCGGGAGAGCGCCATGATCTTTTCCGCCACGGTCTGAGCCGTCCGGCCGGAGATGCCCGTGTCGATTTCGTCGAAGATCATGGTCTCCATGCGGTCGAGCTCCCCAAAGATGCATTTGATCGCCAGCATGATGCGCGAGATTTCCCCGCCGCTGGCCACTTCCTTCAGCGGACGCAGGGGCGTCCCCGGATTTACCGCGATCTGAAAGGTGATGGTGTCGCTGCCCCAGGGCGAGATGATTTTTTCGTCCTTTTCGATTTCAATCTTAAACCGGGCCCGATTCATGGCGAGGTCGGCCAGCTCTCCTTCGATGGCGCCGGAAAGGGTTTCTGCCGCGCGCAAACGCTCTGCATGCAGCACGGCCGCCGTTTCCCGATAGGCCTTCCAAAGGGTTTTATATTCGTGCTTCATCGCAATCAGATGATCGTCGTGATGGGCCAAGTCGTCCAGTTCTTCGGCCAGTTGCTCGCCGTAAGCCACGATTTCCTCAACCGTCGCCCCGTATTTGCGCCGCAGTCCCTCGATGAGCGCGAGCCGCTGCTCTACCGTTTCAAGCCGTTTGGGATCAAAGGCCATGTCCGACAGGTAAACGCCCAGCTCGCCGGATAAATCCCCGAGGCCATCCAGGGCGTCCTTCACCGTCTGCCGATAGGGCGCAAAGGTCTCGTCGATTGCCGAAAGTCTGGCCAGACGCTCCTGCAGCTGGGCCAGACTTTCCAGCACGCCGGCGCTTTCCCCATCGTCGCCGTCGAGCAGGCTCCGGGCTTCTCCAGCCAGCGAAAAGAGCATCTCCCCGTTCTCCAGAATGCGCTGCTCCTTCTCCAAGGCCGCGTCTGCCGCCGGGTCCAAATGCGCCTCGCGGATCTGGGCCAGCTCGAAGGCGATCATTTCCTTGCGGCGTTCAATCTCCCGGGCATCCTTTTCCTGATCGCGGATGGTCTTCGACAAGGTTTTGAGCTTATCGGCCTGCTGCCGGGTTTTAAGCAGCAACGCCGCCACCGGCGTGCCGCCCCAAGCGTCGAGCAGCCGCCTTTGGGCCTCGCTTTGAAAAAGCGAGTTATTCTCGTGCTGGCTGTGGATATCCACCAGATCCCGGCCCAGGGTTTTCAGCTGAGCCACGGTCACCGCGTAGCCGTTGACACGGCACACATTGTGCCCGCTGCGGCTGATGGATCGGGTGAGGATCAGTTCATCGTCCGGCGTGGCAATGGCCATCTCGGCCAAATGCTCGTGCACGGCACTATTCTGATCGAAGCTGAACACCCCCTGCACCGACATGCGATCGGCGCCCTGGCGAATATTCTGTTTATTGGCCCGCTGGCCGAGAATCAACGTCAGCGCGTCGATCACGATGGATTTCCCGGCGCCGGTTTCCCCGGTGATCACGTTGAGATGGCTGTCCCAGTTAATATCCAGCTGTTCGATCAGCGCGTAATTGGTTATCGATATCCGTTTTAACACGACGCCCTCCTTTCGCGGCCCTCGCGCCTCTTGACTGCCTTCACTGCGGCTGCTTCATCAGTTTCCGGAAGCGATCCGCCACATGGAGCACATCCTTTTCGTTGCGCACCGCCACAAAAATGGTGTCGTCTCCGGCAATGGTCCCCACAATTTCCGGCCACTCCAAACCGTCGATGGCAATGGCCGCCGCCTGCCCCATGGCCGGCAGGGTGTGAATCACCACGAGAAAGGCCGCGGTATCCACCGTCAACACCGACTCGCGAAACACGGCCTTCACCCGCTCATCGTAAAGATTGGCGCGGTCGCGCATCGAAGCGTATTGCTGACGGCCGCGGCTGCCCCCCACCTTGATCAGCCCGAGCTCTTTGATGTCCCGGGAGACGGTCGCCTGAGTCACTTCAAATCCCGCGCGTTTCAGATGCTCGGCCAGCTCCTCCTGGGTCTCAACATCGTTTTGTTCAATAATCTCCAAAATTTTCGATTGTCTCGAAATTTTCATCTTTGCGTTTTCTCCCCTGATTCTCTCGTGCCGGCCAATTTATTAATGGTCCGTTAATTTACGGCGCAGCTGCTTGAAAAAGCTCATGTTTCCAAACAGGATCAAATTGGTTTTATAGGGTGCGCGGGTGATGCGGACGCGCCCCCGCCGATTGATCGACAGCGAAACCTGCCCGTCGGCGCACACATCGATGCCGTGGTTGCGCCCGGAAAAACGGATGTCCACCACGGCGCGTCCCGGCAATACATAAGCGCGGTCGTGCAGCCGATGCGGGCAAATGGGATTGATGAGCATGATGTTGGCCCGGGGATCGGCCACCGGCCCCCCGGCCGAAAGCGAATAGGCCGTCGAGCCCGTCGGTGTCGCGACGATCAGCCCATCGGCATAAAAGGTATCCACCAATTCTCCGTCTACCGCCACCGTCAAATCGATCATCCGAATCCCCGCCGCTTTGATCACCACGTCGTTGAGCGCGCTCTGCTTTTCGACGGTCCCGTCCTCCCGGGTCACCTGGCTTTCGAGGAGCATGCGCTGATCCAATTGGTAGTCGCCCTCGCACAGACGCGCTAAAATCGCCTCGCAGGATTCCGCGTCACCTTCCGTTAAAAACCCGAGCTTGCCGAGATTGATGCCGCAAATCGGCGTTTCATACGCACCGACTTGTCTCGCCACCCCGAGCAGCGTCCCGTCCCCGCCGAGGGTCACAATGCAGTCCGGCCGGGAGAAAAAGGTATCCTTGGGAACCCCCGCCACGCCGGCAAGCTCCCCCAATTCCGTCAGCTGGCGCTGAAGCATCACCGTTTTAACGCCCCGATCGCCCAAATAGGCCACGCATCGTCTGGCCATCGCCACCGAGGTCTGCTTGTCAAAATTAATATAAATGCCGATTTCCTCAATTTTAACGTCCGGCACGCTTTTGTGTCTCATTTGCTTTTCTGCTGATTCCAATCTATTTTGTCTCCTCGGATTCTCCGTTTTGATAATGGCGGTGTGCCCGCGCCACCAGCGCCTCAATAGCGGCCGCCCCGCTCACCGCTTCGTCGTGTGCCACCTCGGCCGTCGACGCCTCTTTCCTGGTCAGACATAAAAATTCAATATTGCCCTTGGGCCCGCGAATCGGCGAATAGTCGAGCCCCGCCACCGAAAATCCCGCCGCTTCGATGCCGGCGGCGGTCTGCGCGATCGCTTCCCGGTGAACGGCCGGATCCCGGACGACCCCATGCTTGCCCACCTTTCCCTTGCCGACTTCAAACTGGGGCTTGATCAGCCAAATGCCCAGCGCCCCCGGCTTCACACAGCGGTAAATCGCCGGCATCATTTTGAGCACCGAGATAAAGGACACATCCATCACCGAGCCGTCGGCGGGGGTATCGAGCCCCGGCAGCGTGTCCGGCCCGGCGTAGCGAAAATTCGTCCGTTCCAGGCAGATCACCCGGGAATCATTGCGCAGTTTCCAATCAAACTGGCCGTAGCCCACATCCGCCGCAATCACCCTGGACGCACCGTTTTGCAGCAGGCAATCCGTAAATCCGCCGGTGGACGCGCCGATGTCGAGAAACGTCTTGCCCGCCACCGGAAAATCGAATACGCGAAGCCCCCGCGCAAGCTTGAGCCCGCCCCGGCTGACAAAGGGAATCGCATCGCCCTTAACCGTCACCTGATGCTTCTCAAGCGTCACGCTCACCTGATCGCCGGCCTTGGTGTGTGCCCGGCCGTCCACGCGGACAAGGCCTGCCATAATGGCCTTCTTGGCTCTTTCCCGGGTATCGAAAAAGCCAAGCTTCACCAGCATTTTATCCAATCGCTCTTTGTGCTTGCTCATTAATTTTTCCTATTCACCAAATTTTGGACGGCCGCGATGGGACCGGCGATCGCACTGACGATGGCCGTTCCGTTTTTCATGGCCACATCCTTGCCGATAGCCTTGCCGCCGACGGTAAGGCAGGCCACCGATGCGGCGATGATTAATCCGGCGAAGGACGAATCCGCCAGACCGTAAAACCGCGCCAGCTGCGCCGTGATCGACACGGAAATCCCGCCGGACACCACGCCGCAGATGTCCCCGATCACATCGTTGCACACCGAAGATACCTTCGCCGCGTTTTTCACAAGCCACACGGCCGTTTTGGCCCCCCTTCTTTTGCGGGCCGCCATCGCGTTAAAGGGCTCCAAGCTCACCGAGGCCACGGCAATGCCCACAATATCCGTCGCGATGCCCAGCGCGATAATCGCGATCAAAATCACAAACGAGATCAACAGATTCGCGTTTGACAGCACCGTGTCCGACAGATAGGTGATCACCATGGTCGAACAAAAAGTGCCGACGCCCACCAGGGCAATCCATCGCCGATGGGCCTTGGCCTCCTGTTCCCTGCGCATTATTTTTTTAGCATTCGTTCTGGCCTGTGTCTCCCCCGGTTCTTCCGGCGCTTTTTGACGAGACCTTCGCTTCGTTTCGCTCATATTTTTGACAAGCTCCTCCATCCGGGGCATCGGCTCTGTCCATCTTTGCCGCCCATGCATAAAAAGCCGCTTAAAAATTCATTTTCAATTTCTATTATAACGTAAATTAAAGCCGACGCAAATGGGCGCAACAAAAAAGGACCATGCCGCATGCATAATCCTTTTGCAAGATGACGGTGCCGCGAGTAAACTTTGCAACATAGGTCCAGCAGGATTTCCCAAAAGCTGACCGGCCTGTCGCCGGGCCGACGGTTTCCCTCTACAGCTTTTCCGCCTCGTTTCCGAAAGCGGGGCTGGATTGCCACTGAGTGTGCACTATAATCCCCACAGCATTTCTTGCGAGCAGCCTAGGCGTTTTCCGCGGCGGCGCTTTTCGATCCTTAGCCTCTTTTGCAGAAGGGGTTTCGGATGCAATATTTCTAAGAAATCGGGCCCTGATTTCCCAAAAACTGTCAATCCATCCACCCGAACCACTCAAGGCAGGCTACGCTGGTTCAAAATCCTTCCGGGCCACAACAGGCCCTGACTCATTCCCAGGTTTTCCCCCGACTCACAGTCTGCGGCTTGCTGCGAAAAGCATCGCTGGATTGTTACACCGCGGATGTGGCATCGTGGTCTCCACGGAAGCAGGGTCGAGGCCTACATGCCGTTGCAGGTTGCCCCATCTTCCTTAACCCCCTGGCGAAACCCTCGACTGGGCGTCAAAGGCAACCCCAAGGGACTTCATCGATATGCCCTTCGACGGATTTTTAGGCCCGCCCTGGTGATCGAAAGCCCCGACTAGGATACTGTGTCATCTCCCACGCATTATACCACAAACTGCCGGTTTTGGCGCCGCCCGCGTTGCATTTTTGCCGCCCTTAGGGTATCATTAAGAAAATTTGACGGCACTGCCGCCATTCGAAGGAGCATCCCATGAACTACAAAGAAGCCTTTATCGAATTTATGGTCCGCTCGAAGGTTTTGACCTTCGGCGACTTTATCACTAAGAGCGGCCGCAAAACGCCGTATTTCGTCAATACCGGCAATTATAAAACCTCCGAGCAAATCGCTAAGCTCGGCCAATATTATGCGGCCTGCATCAAAAACCACCTGGACGGCATCGATTTTCTTTACGGCCCCGCCTACAAGGGCATTCCGCTGGTGATCACCGCAGCGGCCTCGCTCTACCGCGACCACCATGTGACCATCCCCTACTGCTTTAACCGCAAAGAAGCCAAGGATCATGGCGAAGGCGGCCATATCATCGGCTACCGCCCGCAAAACGGCGACACGGCGATGATCGTCGAAGACGTAATCACCGCCGGTACCTCGGTCAAAGAAACGGTGCCGCTGCTCAAGTCCCTGGCTGAAGACGTGAAGGTTGCCCGTTTGATTATCTCCGTCGACCGCATGGAAAAGGGCGACGGCGGCAAGACGGCCATTGAGGAAATCGCCGACCGTTTCGGCATCGCCACCACCCCCATCGTCACCGTCAAAGAGATCGTCGCCTGTCTGCACAACCGCGAAGTGGACGGCCGCGTCGTGATCGACGACGTTATGAAGGCCCGCATCGAGGCTCATCTTGCGCAATACGGCGTCTAAATAAAAAGCTGCACCAAAAAAGAATCGCCGGCATCACGCCGGCGATTCTTTTTTTGATTGCTTGGCTGCCTTGTTAAATCGCGCTGGCATCCGCCGCTTCCTTGCGCAGCTCCGCGTTCATAAAGCGGTCGAGATCGCCGTCCATCACCGTTTGGATATTGCCCACTTCCACCCCGGTGCGGTGGTCCTTCACCATCGTGTAGGGATGAAACACATAGGAGCGGATCTGGGAGCCCCAGGCAATCTGCGAATAATCGCCGACGACATCCTCCAACTTTTCCTTTTGCTCCTGCGCCATGATCTCCACCAGTTTGGATTTGAGCATGTTCATCGCCACTTCTCGGTTCTGGTGCTGACTGCGCTCGTTCTGGCACTGCACCACCACGCCGGTGGGCAGGTGGGTGATGCGGATCGCCGAGGACGTCTTATTGACGTGCTGGCCGCCGGCCCCGCTGGAGCGGTAGGTATCCACGCGGATGTCGTCCGGGTTGATCTCGATTTCCACCGAGTCGTCCACCTCCGGTGTCACGTCGAGGGACGCAAACGAGGTGTGCCGTCGGCCGGAGGAATCGAAGGGTGAAATGCGCACCAGCCGGTGCACGCCGCGCTCCGTCTTCAGATAGCCGTAGGCATTGATGCCCTCGATGAGCAGGGTCGCGCTTTTGATTCCGGCAATATCCCCGGGCTGATAGTCCAGCTGCTTAATCTTATAGCCCCTGGCCTCCGCCCAGCGGGTGTACATCCGCAGCAGCATCGACGCCCAGTCATGGGATTCGGTGCCGCCAGCCCCCGGATGCAAAGAAATAATAGCGTTGTTGCTGTCGTATTCCCCGGAGAGAAGCATTTCCAGCTTGAAATCTTCGAACTTTTCCTGAAAAGCCCCGAGCATCTGCTCGAGCTCGTCCATGCCCTCGCCCTCTTCGGCCAGCTCATACATCACCGACACGTCATCGAGCTCTTCTTTGACCTCGTCGTAGCGGCTGCGCTTACGTTTTAAAATCGTCTGTTCTTTGAGGACTTTCTGGGCACTCTTCTGATCGTTCCAGAACGCGGGATCTTCGCTTTGGGTCATCAGCGCCGACAAGCGCGCGTCAATCGCCGGCAGATCCATGGATTTGCCCAAAGCTGTAAGCTCTGCGTCCATGCCGGTGATCGCCTGCTTCGCCTCGTATAAATCGATCAATGCTTTCTTCCTTTCCGGGCCTCAGGCGTATCGCCCGTGACAATTCTTGTATTTTTTTCCGCTGCCGCAGGGACAAGGATCGTTGCGGCCGATTTTTTTATCCCTATGAATGGTCTGCTGCTTTTCGCCCTGTCCTTCAATCTGTGATTCGTTGGTGTGCATCGTCGCCTGCTGACGGCGCGCCCGGGGCGACACCTTAATCTGCACGTTATAAATATATTTGACGGTCTCTTCCTGAATGGCGGCATTCATTTCTTCAAACATGCTGAACCCTTCCTTGGTGTATTCCACCACCGGATCGTTCTGGCCAAAGGCCCGCAGGCCGATGCCCTGCCGCAGCTGATCCATGTCGTCGATATGAAGCATCCACGCCGCATCCACCGCGCGCAGAAGAATCATCCGTTCCATGTCCTGCATCTCGTCGTCGCCGAGCAGCTCGACCTTAGCCCGGTAGTTTTCGTCACAAAGCGCGCGCAGACCGGCTTTCAAATCCTCAACGCTGCTGTTTTCATCCACCTTCAGGCGATGGACCGGCAAAAACTCGCCAAAGTATTTTTTAATCTTGTCCACGTTCCAGTCTGCATAGGCCGGGCCGGCGCTGGTGTACATATTCACGTAATCGTCGATCAGATCGTCCGTCATTTTGCGAATCTGGTCGTGCATATTCTTGCCGTCGAGCACTTCCTGGCGCTGGGCATAAATGATCTCCCGCTGCCGATTCATCACATTGTCATACTGCAGCACGTTCTTCCGGATGTCAAAATTGCGGGCCTCCACTTTTTTCTGGGCATTTTCGATGCCGCGGGTGAGCATCTTGGAATCCAGCGGCGTGTCTTCGTCCATGCCGAGGGTTTCCACCATGCCCTGAATGCGGTCCGAGCCGAAAATGCGCATCAAGTCATCTTCGAGCGATACAAAAAACTGGGTCGATCCCGGATCTCCCTGCCTCCCGGAACGCCCGCGCAGCTGATTGTCGATGCGGCGGGACTCGTGGCGTTCGGTCCCGAGAATGTGCAGCCCGCCCAGTTCGGCGACGCCGTCCCCCAGCACAATATCCGTTCCGCGGCCGGCCATATTGGTGGAAATGGTCACCGCGCCGCGCTGTCCGGCCTTGGCGATAATCTCCGCTTCCTTTTCGAGATATTTCGCGTTGAGCACGTTGTGCTTGATGCCTTCCCGCTTGAGGTATTTGCTCAAGATTTCGGACTTCTCGATGGAAATCGTCCCGATCAAAACCGGCTGACCGGTAGCGTGGCGCCGCTTGACTTCCTGCGTCACCGCCCGGAATTTTCCCTCTTCCGATTTATAGACCACATCGTTGAGGTCCCGGCGGATCATGGGCTTGTTGGTGGGAATGGTCACCACGTTCAGGTTATAAATCGTGTTGAACTCTTCCTCTTCGGTTTTGGCCGTCCCGGTCATTCCCGAAAGCTTGTTGAACATCCGAAAATAATTCTGGAAGGTGATGGTCGCCATGGTCCGGGATTCCCGGTTCACGGTGACGTGTTCCTTGGCCTCGATGGCCTGGTGCAAACCGTTGGAATAACGCCGTCCCGGCATCTGGCGACCGGTGAATTCGTCGATGATGATGATTTCGCCGTCTTTAACAATGTAATCCACGTCCTTGGTCATCAGCGCATTGGCATGAAGCGCCTGCTCAATATTGTGCATGACGTCCATATTGTCGGCGTCAGCCAGATTGTCCAGACTAAAGAATTTTTCCGCCTTGGCAATCCCTGAAGCTGTCAGCGTCGCGGCCTTCTCTTTTTCGTCTCTGTCGTAATCTTCGGGCTTTAGGCTTTTGGCAAAGGCATCGGCCACTTTATAAAGATCGGTGCTCTTGTCACCGCTGCCTGAGATGATCAGCGGCGTTCGGGCTTCGTCGATGAGCACCGAGTCCACTTCGTCGATAATGGCGTAATTGAGGTCGCGCTGCACCTGCTCGGATTTTTCCACCACCATGTTGTCCCGCAGATAGTCAAACCCGAATTCATTGTTGGTTCCGTAGGTAATATCGGCGTTATAGGCGGCGATCTTATCTTCGAAGCTCATATCGTGAATAACCAGCCCAACAGAAAGCCCCAAAAATTGGTGGATCTTGCCCATCCATTCGCTGTCGCGCTTGGCCAGATAATCGTTGACCGTCACAATAAAAACCCCTTTGCCCGTCAGTGCATTCAGGTAGGCCGGCAGCGTCGCAACCAGCGTTTTCCCTTCACCGGTTTTCATTTCGGCGATGTCCCCGTGATGCAGCACCATGCCCCCGATGAGCTGCACCGGGAAGTGGCGCATATTCACCGTGCGGTCGGCCGCTTCCCGCACCGTCGCAAAGGCTTCCACCAAAAGATCGTCCAACGTCTCACCCTGTGCCAGGCGCTCTTTAAATTCCACGGTTTTATGTTTGAGCGCCTCATCCGAAAGCACTTTGTATTCATCTTCAAGGGCGACGATCTGATCCGCCGCCTTCTGCAGTTTTTTAACTTCTTTCTTGCTGGGGTCAAACAGATTTTCCAAAAATCCCATGTTTCAATACTCCAATCCCTTTCGATTCTTTCACACAGCTGTCGCCGCTCGCGGCGCCGATAGCCTTTATTAATGATTATTTTCACTAAGCTATTAGTATATCATATTTTTGAAAAGGCTTTTTATTTTTTTCAATCAAACGATAGGCAATCAAAAAAGGGCTGCTGTTTAGCCCTTTTTCTTAAATCTGTCTTATTCTTCTGTTTCTTTTTTCTTCCGCCAGAATGAGACGGTCCGGCCTTCCACATCGATCTCGACTTTTTCAAATCCGGCTTTTTCTCTTTCGGCATCGACCGAAGCCTCCTGGGTCGCTTTCTGTGTTTTTCTGCGGTCTGTTGCTGAAGCCACTGGTTTTTCCGGCGCGCGAAGTCCCGCACGGCTGTGTTCTTTCTTCAAGCGCTGACGCTCTTCTTCTGAAGAATGGAAGGGATGTTTTGCATCTCTTTCTCTCAGGTGCTCGCCGCTGCGTTTACCTCGCTGGCGCAGCGCTTCGGTTTCCTTGGAGACTTGCTGCCAGACACTCAGCATCTGTTTTTCATTATCCCGGGAAGCATCCGTCATCTGCGCGGCCTGTTCATTGCTGTACTTGCGGTATGGGTTGATCTTCTGTTCTCTGGTTCGTTTGGGATTCGCCGCCGTTTTTTCCACCGGCTGCCACGAGGGCTTCTTCTGTTCTGCTGCCGTCGGAGTTTCTTCAATCTCTTTGTCTTCTTCAAAAAGATGATCTTGACGGAAATACGTCGGTTCTTGATGGTGATCACTCATTTGCTCTTCCTCCTCCATCATCTGCGGCTGACTATCCGGTAATGTACTGGGTTCCGCCACAACGGATTGTTTTTGGGGTGTCGGCTCTGATCCCGGCGCAGTTTCCACGTCGCCAAAGGCCAATCGCCCTTTTTCACGTTCAGCATAAAACGACTGGGTAAAAAAGCCGCTTTCGGCAAAATCGTCTTCTTCGTCGCGTTCCGATTGAATCGGCTCTTTTTCGCCCCCGATCGGCCGGGTGTCATAGCGTCCAAGATCCTTCAACGCGGTGAAAACCCGGGTGTCATCTGAGTCGGCCGCCGGTTCCGGCGCTTTAATCACATTTTTTTGTCCATGGCTGCGAATTTGATTTAAAAGTTCCGGTGATAGGTCCGGCAAAACAGCGGTAGCCTCCGGCGCGTCCTCCGCCGGCTTTTCCGATGCGTCTGATGAATCTTCAGCGATCGGTGCATCCACCGCTTTTACTTCGGAGGGCTCTTCCGCCGGCTCCGAAGGATGCTCCGTCTCTTCCATCGTGAACAATTCGGCAGAATTATCCTGCAGCCAATCCAACGGCTCGGTTTCATAACCGGTCTTTTCTTTATCGGGCAAATGATCCATCTCGTCCGGCGCGAAGATATAATCTTCGGTGCCGAATTCTGTGTCATCTAAAAACGAATCCTCTGCGGCAGGCTGAGCATTCATTCGGTATTGAACCCAGCCGATAATCCCGACAAAAGTCAGCGCGCTGCCGATCGAAAAACCGCCGATCCCGCCGTAAAACCCGGCGATCTTACCCAGGTAAGGGATCGGCACATTAATGCCCAGCATCCAAAGCGTCGTGGTCGACTGAGAAATTACACTGTAAACTGCATTGGTGCCTTTGGAGATCGAGGTAACCAGTTGATTGTTTCCCAACGCCTGAACGATATTCGAAGCCACCGGCATCTTGCCGCCATTAATAAAGGAAGCGATAAAGTTTGCCGTCGTCCCCACCGTCATCAAAATGGTCCAAAGATCATCGAAGTTAAAAATCAGTGTGATTAAAATCAAAATATAGCTGACAAAGTTGACAATGGTGGCCACGCCTGTCGCCGCGCCCAAATAAAACCACAGGTGCAATCCCAACTGCAATACGATACCCATCAGCCCCAAAGGCCAAAGTGAAACTTTTTTACTGAAAATCCGTCTGACAGAGCCGCCGCGGACCATCCCGAGGATCAATCCCAATATTATGGCGCATATTATAAACATCGATAACCACCTTCAGTCTGAAATTTTTTTCGAAATTTTTATTGTACATTTGCTTCTGTTATTGCCAATTTTGCTCGTTTCTCTTCCGCATTTCTGCGAAGATAAACTAAAATTAATTTTAAATCAAATGGTGCCTGATGTCAATTCATCCCAATCTGCCCACCCACAAAAATACCCGCCGGAACAGGCGGGTAGATTCATCTGACATTAAAGCGTCGGTTCAATGAGGCCGAAGTTACCGTCATGACGGCGGTACACCACGTTGACGTCATCGGTTTCCGCATTGAGAAAGACAAAGAAGTCGTGTTCGAGCAAATCCATCTGCATCGTCGCTTCGTCCACCGACATGGGTTTAATGGCAAATTTTTTAGTTCTGACCACTTTGGGCACATCGACACTTTCTGCATCTTCTTCATCTTCAAAAGCATCAAAGATCAATTTGGGCGCTTCATTGGCATAGCGTTTCTGAAGTTTGGTCTTATATTTGCGCAGCTGTCCTTCCAGTTTGTCGACAACCGCTTCGATGGAGCTTTTCATGTCGTCGCTCCATTCTTCAGCCCGCAGGATGGTTTTGCCCAGCGGAATGGTCACCTCAAGCATCTGGCCGTTTTTATCTTTGCTGAAAGTCGCGTAAATTTCTGTTTCCTTATCAAAATAGCGGTCAAACTTTTGAAATTTTTTCTTCAGGATGTCTTTCAAGCCTTCCGATACATGCATGTTTTTGCCATAGATCGTAAATTTCATAATGATAGTCCTCCCGGTCATTATTCGCCGCCCTGCCAACCGCATGCAAAAGCGGCGCCAAATCTTTTGATTTGGTTACGCTTTCATTATAGCATAGTCCGACGTCATTTGCACTCTTCTTTGCCAAATTTTATTCGCACGCTCTCAAAAGACATCGCCGGTTCATCGAACTCATGCGTCTTCGATCCCTGCCATTCTTCAGCCTAATGCACATTCATTGTTCTTCCGATCTTAAGCTTGGCTTTCCTGAACGCCCATGCTCGTCACGGATTATCATTCTTTTTTAAGTTTCTTGCCGCCGCCGTTCACTTGTATGGTATAATATCCCCGCTTATTTTATAAAATCAATTTTTATGCATCAGCGCAGATAAATTTTAAATTTCAATCGTGAAAGGAATCCCATGACTTTAAAACGAAAATTTTTGGCCGTCTTTCTGGCTTTCGTTATGGTGGTCGTCGGCAGCGGCGTCATTTATATTTTCAGAGTTCGTGCTAAAATCTCCGGCGATAATCTCGATTCCAGCAAACTCAGTGTCACTAAACTGCCGAGCGGCGTCACCAATTACGCCGTTTTTGGCATCGACGGCCGAAGCGATGTCGAGGGCAATCGCTCCGATACCATCATGATTTTGTCCGTCAATTACAAAACCGGGGAAATCACGATAACATCGGTCATGCGCGATCTCATGGCGCGCATTCCGGCCAGCCACAAAAACAATATTACCTATGAAAAAATCAACGCCGCTTATAGCTATGGTGGTGCGGCCTTGGCCATTAAAGCCCTGAATGAAAATTTTGACTTGAATATCGAGGATTACATTTCGATTAATTTTGACTGCATGATGGAAACGGTCAACGCGGTTGGCGGCATCACAGTCAATATCACAGACGAACGCGTGCTGAAATATACCAATGAGGCCATCGACATGGTCAATGGCACCGAACATACCAACGCAGCTCATCTTCAAATGGGGAAAAATCACTTAAACGGCGCTCAAGCACTGGGTTATGCCCGCAACCGTCACTCCGACGATGATTTCGGCCGGACGGAACGCCAGCGGGAAGTCGTGCAGAAAATCTTAAAAAAGGCGAGCAAAATTGATACCTTCACCGCGCTAAAATTATTTTCCAAGGTTTATCCCTATGTTACAACGTCGATGTCTAACGCGGAAATGACCCAATTCCTGCAGGGTTATCTGCAGACCAACAAAAAAACTTTTGTAAGTCAACGCATCCCCTTTGAGAATTACTATGCCACACCCACACTGAATGGCATTTCCTATGTGGTGCCCAAGACGCTTTATGACACAGCGGTTCAACTGCATAAATCCATCTACGGCAGCAGCGTCGACTATACCCCGTCCGCAACGGTGAACACCATCAGTGACGGCATCGTCAGCCGCACCGGCTATGGTACCTATCACGGCTCCGGCGCTTCGGCTTCGGGTAATCCTTCCCCTTCCGGCGGCACCACGTCAAATTACAACAGCTCATCTTCTAACCGCAGTTACCGCGCCCGCAGATATCGTTCTTCCACTGGGGCGGCGTCATCCCGTTCAGCTGGCGCCGCTGCATCAACGCCGACAACGTCCAACACAAATGCATCGTCGAGAAGTCAATCCCAAAATTAAACCTAAAAAAGAACGCCCTCCGGCGTTCTTTTTTATTTTCTGTAATATCAAATTCTTTTTAATATTCGATCGGTTCGCTGACCAAGTCAAAAATCACTTCTTTAAAAGCGCTCACGGCCGTTTCACACTGTGCCTGGCGCCCGGTTAAAATGGCACCGCTCATATTGGATTCGGTCGGGCGGCTCCAAAAGCGCACCACATCCACGTTAGCCTGAGTCAGCGCCTCATCGATGCCAACGGCACCATGCATCGCCGGCGCGATCAAATAAGCGATGGATGATCCCCGCTCCAGGTTGTAGGCCTTCGCGAAATAGCTGCCGATACGCGATACGCATTGGGCGTAAATCAGCGTGCTGTCGTCGTCGGAAATGCTGTAGCAGGTGGATTCCTTTTCGGTGAACTCCCGCACATAGCGCAGGCCGCGCTCCACATCAGAAACCATCGGCCCGGAGAGCACCCCAAATACCTGACCGTCGTTAAATTTGCCGCAGCCGCCATAGGTGGTGTAAATCTGTGCGACCTGCACATTGGCTTTTTTGGTCGCGTCATCCGCCGCCACATAGCCCACGCCGTCGCAGGCCGTCGTAAACAGGCCGATATCGATATGGCCATCCGGTAAATGATATTGTTCGAGCATGCAGTCTTCCACATCGGTCAACAGTCGGTTTGCCACAAATTTCCCATGGACTAAATCTCCGATCATCTTGGGATCCTCCTTTTTCCGTTCAGCGCTGTTTTAAATGATTTTATTTTAGCATGCGTCCGGCGATTTTTCAAGCGCGATCAGCGCGTTGGCCAGCGCACAGAACCCTGTGCCGTCAAGCTTCTCCGCCCGAACTTTCGGATCGATGCCGGCCTCTGCCATCGCCGCGAGCAGTTGATCCTTGGTGTAGGCCGTATTGGTGGTCAGGCTGTTAATCAGCGTCTTGCGCCGATTCATGAACGCAGCCTTCACCACGCGAAAAAATTGATCCGGATCCGACGGCGCGTAGGGCGGCGTCGCCTTTTTCATCGCGATGACAACGGAATCCACCTTGGGCCGGGGCATGAACACCGTCGCCGGCACCGCAAAGGCGATTTCCGGCCGGGCATAATACTGGCAGGCGATGCTCAGCGAGCCGTAAATCTTTCCGCCCGGCGCCGCACAGATGCGCTCGCCCACCTCCCTCTGCACGAGAAAAACCATCTGCGCCAGCGCCACCCCGTCGGGCCAGCGCGTTTCAAGCAGCTGCATCATGATGGGCGTCGTGATGTAATAGGGCAGGTTAGCGACCACTTTCAAACGGGCCGTGCCCGGCGCCGCTTCGGCCACCAGGGCGGCCAGATCGGTTTTGAGCACATCCGCATTCACCACGTGCACATTCCCGCAATCGGCCAAGGTTTCACCCAGCGCCGGGATAAGCTTGTGATCGATTTCGACAGCAATCACCTGTCCGGCCCGCGCCGAGAGCTCCCGGGTCAGCGTGCCGATGCCGGGGCCGATTTCAATCACGGTATCCGTCGGCGTCAAATCGCCCGCCCGTGCAATCTTGTCTAAAATATGGTCGTCGATTAAAAAGTTTTGGCCGAAGCGCTTATTAAAGTGCAGTTCGTGGCGCTGCATCAGCGCTTCAACCATCGTCGGTGAGGTCAGTTTCATTCGCTATCCTTTTCCGTTTCCATACCGATGGCTTCGGCCAGCACCGCGCGCAGGGCCTCTGGCGTATTGGCCGCCGGCCGGCGATATACGTGGTGCAAAAGCAGGGTCAGGCTGCTGCCGATGGCCGCTCCGCCAAAGCCCATCGCCTTCAAATCTGCCGCGGACAGCGCGAGCTCCGAGCGCGCGATCGGCTGACACGTCTGCACAATCCGCGCATAACACGCCCGATTTGCCGCCGCCCGCCGCTGATCCGCCGCCGTTTGGGCAAGCGCCTCCTGAAGGGCCAGCAGCTTTTCAAACTGCGGCCTGCCGAGATCGGCCAAGGCTGATTTGAACGCAACTATATCCGCATCTGCCGAGATCTGCCGCCGCTCGCCATATCGCTCGGCTGCCCGCACCATCGCCTTGGGCAAAGCCAGAGGCTTCAGCACTTCGGAAAGCGCTTTTTCACCGGTCAGTAAAAACGCCAGCCGCACCGCCGGATCCGCCGGCAGGGCGTCCAAAGCGGACGCATCGCCCTCCGAGGGAATCCGGGCACGGCTGATTTCCAAACGCCGAATCAAGTCCGCCCAAAGGCCGCTTGCCGCTAAAAGCATCATGCCCCGGCCAAAATGCGGACCGATTAAAAACTTCCGCCACTCGCCGCCGATGCGTTCGCAGCTCACGCCCGCCGTGTCGGCATCCGCCGCAAGTGCGTGCCAGGTCGCCGCTTCGATTGCAAACCCCTTGATCGTTGCCAGCCGCACACAGCGCCACTTGCGCAGCTTGTCCTCGGCAAAGCGCGCCTGCGGGTCGCCGATGCAGCGCAGACGCCGCGCCTTTAAATCCGAAAGGCCGCCCACATAATCCAACACGACACCACGGCGGTCCATCAGCAGACCGTTCACCGTGAAATCCCGGCGCAAGACATCCTCCCGGACCGAAGTGCCAAAAACCACCCGATCCGGATGACGCCCGTCGCCGTAATTTTTATCGGCGCGGAAAGTTGTGATCTCAAACCACTGGCCATCCAGCTGCACTCCGACCGTGCCAAAGCGCGCGCCGGCCGTCACGACCCTCGCCCCGGGCAGTGCGCGCGAAAACAATGCCTGCATCGCCTCCGGTCTGGCATCGGTGGCGAGATCCATATCCGTCGGCACCGCGCCGAGCAGCGCATCCCGCACCGCGCCGCCAACCAGGTATAATGCGTACCCTGCACGTTCGAAATGATCGAAGAGCCGTTCCAGCGCGTCACGCATCGTCAATCACCATCCGTCTGAGAATTTCCGCCTCGAGACTCCGGGCGTTGTGTCTCTTCACGATGTTGATAATCGCTTCAAGGGTGTCCACCTCGTAGGTGGGCTGCGCCTGGGCAAGGGACGCTCGGGTATTGTAGCCCCAATCAACGGCCGCCACGTCGATGCCTGCCCGACGGCAGGCTCTGATGTCCCGCACTTCATCCCCGACGTAGAGCATCTCCGACGGGCGGATATGCAGCTGTCGGCACAGGCGCAGCAGCCTGCGATCCTTGCCGAAGAACGCAGCGCATTTTAAAAAATCAAAATAGCCGTTCAGATCATAACGCATTAAAAACGCGTGGACATTCTTCGCCGTGTTGGAGGTGAGGATGCCGCAAAAGAGCGTCCAGCGCCGCAGCTCGGCCAAAAAATCACCCAGTTGATCGTGGAAGGGCATGATCTCATCCTGACGAGCCGCGAGCTGCTTGCCGCCGTATCGGATCAGCTTTCCCAATCGCCGCACCGGAATGTGCAAATGCCTCAGCACATCGGCCATGGCCATCTCTTTAATCGCGCCGATCGCTTCCGGCTCGATGGCTTCCAAGCGATAGTGCCGGGCCATTTCGTTGTAGACTTTAAGCATGAGGGCTTCCGTGTCTGCCAGCGTGCCATCGAAATCAAAACACACACATTTGTAAGCCATGATCGAAGCCCCCTTTCACTAAACTCGTCTCGCTGCCGATTTGTCTTAATTGTCCAACAGGATTGATCAATTTTCAATAAAAATCTTTATTTTATGATAAAATAAGCTTAAAAAACACGCAGAGAGCGAATGCCCATTCTCTTACGCCATTCTGAGACAACATCGTCTCAGAAGTTCTGTCATCAAAGGATTTCAGGCGTATTAAATTCAATACACCCGTTGACCCCGCGCGTGACCCATGATAAGATAAGAGCATCGCTTTATTACGCTACTGTATAAAACAACGAGGAGACTTTATGTTGACCAATTACACCATCGAGGGGTTTGAGAACATCCAGTATCAGGGGTTTCGATCGTTAGCCGCCATCGAAGCAAGACTCAAAAAACTTTATCAGTCCTACGGCTACCATCAGATTTCAATCCCGACCTTTGAATCCTTCGATCAATTTATCACCGACAACACCATCCCGGGCGACGAGCTCTTTAAATTCATCAGCCGCAAGGGCAAAGTGCTGGCCCTCAAGCCCGACGCCACCCTTTCCGTGGCGCGCATGGCGGCCATCAACCACCACGACCCCGGGGAAATCATCAAATTTTTCTATCAAACCAATATTTATCGCCACTTTGCCGCCCCCAGCGACGTCAAAAAAGAAATCACCCAAATGGGCGTCGAATTCTTTGGCGATACCGCGCCGGAGTGCGATGGCGAAATCATCGCGCTGGCCATCGAGTCGCTGCGGGCCAACGGCATCACGGACATTCAAATTGATATGGGTCATGTGGGCTATATCAATTATCTGCTGGATGAGCTCGCCCTTTCCGAGAGCGACCGCACCGCGCTGATCAGCCTCATCGACAATAAAAACATCGGCGACATCCGCGCCTTCCTGGACGCACGTGAGTGCAATCCCACCATCGCCGAGATTGTGCTGCAGCTGCCCCGGCTTTACGGCAAGCCGAAGGAAACCTTTGAAAGGATGCGCACCCTCTGCATGAACGACAAAATGCGGGCGGTGGTTGCGGATCTGCAGGCCATTTACCGCCATCTCGAGGCGGTAGGCTTGGCTGATGCCGTCACCTTTGATCTCGGCTTCACCAGCGCGATGCATTATTATTCCGATCTCGTGTTCAAGGCCTACGTCGGCGGCTGGGGCGCGCCCATCATCGACGGCGGCCGCTACGATACCCTGAGCCGAAAATTCGGCATCGACCGGCCGGCCTGCGGTTTTGCTGTCGACCTGCTGGGCCTGATGGACTATATGGATCAGCACGGCCTGCTCGACGACGCGCCGGAACCCCATCGCGTCATTGTCTATACCGAGAGGGCAAAGCCCCGGGCCTTTGCCCTCGCCGCCGATCTGCGCCGTCAGGGACTCCCGGTGGAAATCTTCTGCACCGCCGAACTGCCGGAGCACGCCATCGTCGCCCTGCGATCCCAGCCGCTTTACCGCGACAGTTATTTCTACGCAATCACCGCCGACGGTCTCTTTCAATTCAAAAATAATCAGCTGATGCCGATCAAGGCCATCAACGCGGCTAAAACCCGGCAAGGAGAATAACATGGTTCAAAAAGAAAATGCCAAAATAAAAATGGCGCTGGCCAAAGGACGCGTCGCCAACAAAACCATCGACCGGCTCAAGGAGATCGGCTACGTCTTCCCCGACTACGCCAAGGACAGCCGCAAACTCATCTTTACCGACACCACGAACACCGTCGAATTTTTCCTCGTCAAATCGCCGGATGTCGGCACTTATGTCGAAAAGGGCGCGGCCGATATCGGCGTCGTCGGCCGGGATGTGCTTTTGGAGCACCCCGCCAACGTGTATGAACTGCTCAACCTCAACATCGGCCTGTGCCGCATGTGTGTCGCCGGCTTTGCGGGCACCAAAATTCAATACAACCGCAAACTCACCGTGGGCACCAAATATCCCCATATCGCCAAAACTTATTTCAATCGGCTGGATCAGCCGGCGGATCTGATCACGATCAACGGCTCGGTAGAACTCGGCCCCATCCTCGGTCTGTGCGACTGCATCGTCGACATCGTCGAAAGCGGCAGCACCCTTCGGGAAAACGGGCTCGTCGTGCTTGAGACGCTGTTCGAAATCAGTTCTCGGCTCATCGTCAATCAGGTCAGCTTGAAAACCAAAAGCCAAGCCATTGACCCCATCATTCAAAAATTCGAGGCGCTGGCCCTTTAGCCCGCCCCGCCGCTTTCAGGAGAGAACACCATGCAAAAATTAACCTATCGGGACAGTATCGGCCAGCTGGACCGCCTTTTAAAACGAAATGAAGCCGATCAGCAAAGCACTCGCGACGGCGTGCTCGCCATCATCGACCGCGTCAAGGCCGAGGGCGACGCTGCCCTGCGCGCGCTGACCGCCCAATTCGACGGCTGCACCGTCACCAATCTGAAGGTCAGTGCCGAAGAAATCGACGAGGCCTTCGCCGCTGCCGATCCGAAACTCGTCACCGCCATCGAAAAAGCGGCGGACAATATCCGCGCCTTCCACAAAAAACAGCTCGAAACCACCTGGACCTACGAGCCGGCACCGGGGATCACCCTGGGACAGCACATCACCCCCATCGAGCGGGTCGGCGTGTACGTGCCCGGCGGCAAAGCCGCCTATCCATCCACCGTGCTGATGGACACCATTCCCGCCGTCGTCGCCGGGGTGAGCGCCATCGCCATGGTCACCCCACCGGGCGAGGACGGCAAGATCAACCCGAATATTCTCTGCGCGGCTAAAATTGCCGGCGTCTCCGAAATTTACAAAGTCGGCGGCGCCCAAGCCATTGCGGCACTGGCCTACGGCACCGAGACCATCGCGCCGGTGCACAAAATCGTCGGACCGGGCAATATTTTTGTCGCTACCGCCAAGAAGGAAGTCTTCGGCAAGGTGGCCATCGACATGATTGCCGGGCCCAGCGAAGTGCTCGTGCTTTGCGATGGCTCTGCCGATCCCGAATGGATCGCCGCCGACCTGCTCTCCCAGGCCGAACACGACGAGATGGCCATGCCCATTCTCGTGACCACCGACGACGCCTTTGCCGACGCCGTGATCGATGAGGTTTATCGCCAGATCAAGGCCGACCTGCGTCGCAAAGCCATCGCCAAGAGCGCTGTCGATCACTTCGGCTTTGTCTTCGTTTGCGACGATTTAGACGAAGCCTTTGAGCTGGCCGGCCGCGTCGCTCCCGAACACATGGAGCTGGCTCTGCCCGACGCCAAAGCCTATCTCGACCGAGTGCAGAACGCCGGCGCCATCTTTCTCGGCAGCTACTCGCCCGAGCCCCTCGGCGATTATTTCGCCGGCCCCAACCACACCCTGCCCACCTCCGGCACGGCAAAATTCTCCTCGCCGCTCGGCACCTACGACTTTATCAAGCGCTCGAGCATCATTGAATACGGCGAGGCCAATCTGCGCGCCGTCGCCGACGATATCGTCACCTTTGCCGAAGCCGAAGGCCTTGACGCCCACGCCAAATCCATCGAAAGAAGATTCAGAAAGAAGGTTTAAATGATGGACTACACTGCCAAACTTACCCGCCCCTGTGTCCGGGTCCTCGAAGCCTATCAGGTGGTCCCGCCGAATTACAAAATTATTTTAAACGCCAACGAAAATCCCTATGATTTTCCCGACGCCCTCAAAAAAGCTTTTTGCGAACGCATGATGGCCACCACTTTCAACCGCTATCCCGATCCCACAGCGGCCGCCGTGCGCGAAGAGCTCGCCGCCTACACCGGCGTCGCCGCCGATCAGATCGTTGTGGGCTGCGGCTCGGACGAAATCATGGCCATGCTCGGACAGACCTTTATCGCTCCCGGCGATGTGGTGATCGGCCACGCCCCCAGCTTTTCGATGTATGAAATCTGGAGCGTCATCGCCGGCGGCCGGTTTCTCTGGGTGCCGGACAACGCCGCCTATCATCACAACGTCGAGGGCATCATCAACACCGCAAAAGAAAACAACGCCAAGCTCATCTATTTGTGCTCGCCCAATAACCCGACAGGCGGTCTCTTCCCCCGCCACGACGTGATCCAAATTCTCGAGGAGACGGACGCCCTGGTGGTCCTCGACGAAGCCTATATCGAGTTTAAAAGTCCGGAGGATTCCCTGGCCCGCCTGGTTGACAGCTACGGCAATCTGCTCGTAATGCGCACCCTCTCCAAAGCTTTCGGTCTCGCGGGGGTCCGCTGCGGTTATTGTCTCGGGCCGAAGCCGCTCATCGACATGATCAGCAAAGTCAAATCGCCCTACAACCTCAACAAACTCACCCAGGAAGCGGCGCTCATCGGGCTTCAGAACCGCGACAGGCTCCTCGCCCGGGTGAAAACCCTTAACGCGGAACGCCACCGGGTTTACCGGGCGCTGCTCGCTTTTGATCTCGGCCGGGTGTTCCCGACCGCCGCCAATTTTATTTATTTTGAAACGCCCCGCGGCGCCGCCATCGAAAAGGCCATGCGCGCCCGCAGCATCCTGGTGAAAACCTTCGGCGCAACGGGCGGCGGCCTCACGCCTTTCCGGCTAACCATCGGCGCCCCGGAAGAAAACGACGCCGTGCTCGACGCCATCGCGGAGGCCCTGCAATGAACCGATCCGTCACCCTCAGCCGGGAAACCAAGGAAACCCGGATCGCTCTGACCCTCAATCTTGACGGCAGCGGCCGCTCCGACATCCATTCGTCGGTGCCCTTCTTCGATCACATGCTCACCCTCTTCGCGGCCCACGGCCGGTTCGACCTGAACGTGAGCGCCAAAGGCGACGGCGTCGACAACCATCATGTCATCGAGGATCTGGGCATCCTCCTGGGGCAGGCCTTCGCCCAGGCACTGGGCGACAAGGCCGGCATCACCCGCTACGCCACCGAATTTCTCCCGATGGACGAATCCCTGTGCCGCATCAACGTCGATATCAGCGGCCGGGCCACCCTCGTCTGGGACGTCACCCTGACCCGGGAAATGATCGGCGATTTCGAAACGGAAATGCTTCGGGAGTTCTTCATTGCCTTTGCACACAACGCCGCCATGACCGTTCACGTGGCCTCCCTTTACGGCGTGAACAACCACCACATTGTGGAAGGCATCTTCAAGGGATTTGGCCGCGCGCTCAAAACGGCGGTCGCCATCGACCCGACTGTTCGCGGCATTCCCAGCACGAAGGGGGTGATCGCATGACCGTCGCCATTATCGACTACGATGTCGGCAATCTGAAAAATGTGCACACCGCCCTTCAGGACGTGGCCCTCGACGCGGTGATTACCCGAGATCCCGCGGTGATCGACAGCGCCGAGGCTATCGTGCTGCCCGGGGTCGGCGCCTTCGCCGACGCCATGGCCAATCTCGAACGGTTTTCCCTTGACGAACCGCTCAAGCGCAGCGTCGCAAAGGGCAAACCGCTGCTCGGCATCTGTCTGGGCATGCAGCTGCTCTTTGACGAGAGCGAAGAGGACGGCCGCTGGCCGGGGCTCGGCCTCATCCCCGGCCGGGTCGTCCATTTTGACACGCCGCAGCTCAAGGTGCCCCACATGGGCTGGAACAATCTGAACGTCCATCGGGAAGATTCTATTGTCCGGGGCATCACCCATGAGGATTACGTTTATTTTGTGCATTCCTATTATGCGGCGCCGAAGGATTTCGACGCGGACGTCGTGGCCTATGCGGATTACGGCGTGCGCGTGCCGGCCATCGTCCGAAAAGATAACGTCATCGGCATGCAGTTTCACCCCGAAAAGAGCGCCGGCGTCGGCACCCGTCTGCTCACCAATTTCAAGGAGGTTCTCTCATGATTGTTTTACCCGCCATCGATATTAAAGACGGCCAATGTGTGCGCCTCAAGCAGGGCGTCAAAGAAGATAAAACCGTCTATTTCAAAGATCCGGTGGCCGTTGCCAAACGCTTCGAGGCCGACGGCGCCGAATACCTGCACCTGGTGGATCTCGACGGCGCTTTTGACGGCGAGCCCAAGAACCTGTCCGTCGTCAAGGCCATCGTCGACGCGGTGCATATTCCTGTCGAGCTCGGCGGCGGCATCCGCACCGAGGCCATCGCCGATATGTATATCGGCATCGGGGTGTCCCGCATCATCATCGGCACCCAGGCCATCAAGGATTTCCGCTTCATCGAGCACCTTATCGCCAAATACGACGACAAAGTCTGCGTGTCCATCGACGCGAGAGACGGCATCGTGCGCACCGAAGGCTGGACGGAGGACAGCAACATCGAAGCGCTGGAGCTCGCCACCCGGCTCGAAAAAATCGGCTTGTCCACGCTGGTTTACACCGATATTGCCAAGGACGGCATGATGAGCGGACCGAACTTTGACGTGCTGGCGCTGCTCAACCAAAACCTGAACATGAACATCATCGCTTCCGGCGGCATCGCCGGTCCCGAACATCTGGACCGTCTCGCCGCCATGGGGCTTTACGGCGCGATCTCCGGCAAAGCGATCTACGAGGGGGCCATCGATTTAAAAGCCTATCTCGGCAAATAGGAGGCATCCGTGCTGACCAAACGCATCATCCCCTGCCTCGACGTGGATCACGGCCGGGTCGTCAAGGGGCAGAAATTCAAAAACATTCAGGATGTCGCCGATCCTGTGACCCTCGGCCGCACTTATTCCGAACAGGGCGCCGACGAGCTCGTGTTTTACGACATCACGGCAAGCTATGAAGAGCGGGATATCTTTCTAAACATCGTCGAACGGGTGGCCGAAGCCATTCGCATTCCCTTCACCATCGGGGGCGGCATCAGCACCGCCGAGGATTTTCGCAGGGTGCTGATGGCCGGGGCCGACAAAGTCTCCGTCAACAGTGCCGCGGTGAAAAATCCGCAGCTCATCATGGACGCGGCGCGGCGCTTTGGCAACCAATGCGTGGTGCTCTCCATTGACGCCAAACGCAACGCCACCGGCAGCTGGGATGTTTATACCAAGGGCGGCCGCGTAAACACCGGCATCGACGCCATCGCCTGGGCGAAGCGGGGGCAGGACCTCGGCGCCGGGGAAATCTGCATCAATTCCATCGACACCGACGGCATTAAAGACGGTTATGATCTCGCGCTTAACCGCATCCTTGCCGAAACGTTAACCATTCCCATCATCGCTTCCGGCGGGGCGGGCAAGATGGCCGATTTTGCCGAGGTGCTCGACGCCGGCGCCGACGCGGCGCTGGCAGCCTCCGTCTTCCACTATAAAGAAATCGCCATCCCCGACCTCAAGCATTACCTTGGCGGCCGCGGTCTGCCCATGCGCACGCAGCGCTGACCGCCGTCTATTCAGAAAGGCTTTTATGTCAAACTTAAAATCCATCACCGACCTCTCTGCCATCGATTTTCACTTTAACGATCAGGGGCTGATCCCCGCGATTCTCCAGGATTACCACACCCGGGAAATCCTGATGATGGCCTGGATGAACGCCGAGTCCCTGGCCCTAACCCTCGAAACCGGCAACGCAACCTTCTTCAGCCGCAGCCGCGGCACCCTGTGGACCAAAGGCGAAACCTCCGGACATTTTCAAAAGGTCGTCGCCATCGACTACGACTGCGACGCGGACACCCTGCTCCTGCAGGTCAACCCCATCGGACCCGCCTGCCACACCGGCCGCCGTTCCTGCTTTTACAGACGCCTGGCCGCCGACGACGTCCTCGACCGCGGCAACAGCGACATCCTCACCGCGCTTGCCGCCCAGATTGAAGACCGCAGAATCCACCCCATCGAAGGCTCCTACACCAACTATTTATTCAACGAAGGCATCGATAAAATCTGCAAAAAGGTCGGCGAAGAAGCCACCGAGACCGTCATCGCCGCGAAAAACGGCGATCCGGACGAGCTCGTCAGCGAGACCGCCGATCTGCTCTATCACCTGACGGTGCTGCTCAATCATCAGGGCACGAGTTTTAACGCGGTGTATGAAAAGCTCGCCGCCCGCCATCAAACCCAGCGCCGGGACGAATACGGCGATCGCGGCAAAATCAAAAAATAAAATGCGATCCGCACACAAAAAAACCTGAGGCAAAATGCCTCAGGTTTTTTGATGGCCGTGCGCTTATGCCATCAGCGTCTGCATCAGCGCGCGGTTGACGACGTCGCTTTGAACGATCTGTTTTTCCCTGGCGTTTTCCGACGGCTCCCCGCAGATATCCGCTCCTAAAACCGGCAGCGCGCGCGTCAGCCGGCGAATGGCCGCCGTCAGCGTTTTTAACGCCATCGTTCCCTGGTCCCAATTGGTGGTGAGCACCGCCGGCGAAAGTACATCCTTGTCCACCGAGAGATAAACGGGACAGCCGTCGGCAATAATCGAATCGAGCGCCGCCCCGTCGTTCAGGCAGGCGATCCGTGCCGCCGCGTCTTCAGACAAATGCGCAGGATCCGCCAAAAGTTCCTGCTGATGCCGGCCTGCGCCGATCAAAAACACCCGGTTTAAAAACGGATGGTCCCGCAGCGCCTCGCGCAGCCAGGAACCGCAGCTCAACAAAGGACCAAACCGCGGCCGCCTGGCATCCACATGATGGTCGAACACCACCAGATTAAAGGGCCGGCGGATGGTTTCGGTCCAGAAATAGCTCAGATAATGATAGTTGCCGTTGTCCAGAAAATGCAGCCCCCGACGTCCCGCCGTGTGCATCCGGCGGCGCAGCCGGGCCGCCGCCGCCGGATCGCAATAGCCGTAGGTGCCGGGTATCCCGCTGCAGTCCAGCCAATCATGCGCCCGATCGCCATAAAAATGTTCCCGCCGATAAACCCCGGTGAAATTCATCAGGGTCAATCCGGACCATCCCTGCCCTTTCATCGCATGCCTCTCTTTTCTCTTGCGCTATTTTTTCATGATCCGCAGGCCCTTGGGATAATGATTTTTGATGACACCCTCGCTGGCCTTGCCCCAGCCGAGGGGATATCCCTGCCAGGTGACCGCCGTCCAGCCCCTGAGGCCCGCGGCGCGCAGCGGTTCCCCCTTCAGATACGCAAAGGCCTCGTCAGCGCTTGTTACTTCGTGGCGCCGGCCGCCGTTTTCGGGCATCAGCGCCATCGCGAGGGCATGAGCCGGCTCGAAGCGGCCGGTTTTAAAGACCCCCAGTTCCAGCCCGAAGCGCAGCGTTTTAAGGCCTTCGAGCCGTCGCGGCGCAAACCCTTCCGGCGCGGCAAAAAGCTTGTCGCCCGCCTGCCAGAGATCCTTATCCGGAAGAGACAGCGCTGTTTCTTTTAAAAACCGATGAAAATCGGCCCGCTCTTTTTTGGCCGGCCGTGTCCAGATGGATCGCCGCTTCTTATTTTTGCTCCTGCGAACGGGCATGTCGGCATTTTCCGCGTCGCGAAGCTTGCGCATCTTGGCCACAAAGTGCCCTTCTCCTGCCACATGATTCGGCATGATGCGCAGGGTGCCGGCCACTCGCCTTTCGCCGGTCGCCGCCCATTCCGGCCGGCCGTGATCCGCCAGTCCCGGTAAAGCCAACGGTACCACTTCGTAACGATCCGTCGCGATCAGCCGCTCGACGATCTGCTCATTTTCTTCCGGGGAAAAGGTGCAGGTCGAATAAACCAGTTCCCCGCCGGGGGCCAGCAGCTGATCCACCGTTTTGAGGATCTCCCATTGTCTGGCCGCGCATTGGATTACCCGCTCGGGCTGCCACTCGGCGAGCACGTCGGGATCCTTGCGAAACATCCCCTCGCCGGAACACGGCGCATCCACCAAAATTTTATTAAAGTATCCGGTGAAGCCCGCCATCAATTTATCCGGTGCGGCACTTAAAATCACGCTGTTGGCAATGCCCATGCGCTCCATATTGGACGCCAGCACGGCGCTGCGGCTTTTAACGATCTCGTTGGAAATAAGCACGCCGCGCCCGTTCAGCTTGCAGGCCAGCTGCGTGCTCTTGCCCCCCGGTGCCGCGCATAGATCCAGCACCCGATCACCGGGCTCTGCTCCCAGGGCCTCCGCCGGGGTCATGGCCGTGGGCTCCTGCACATAATAAAGCCCTGCATAATAGCCCACCTGCTTGCCGGGGCGTACATCGCCGCCGATATAAAACCCGGTGGGACACCAGGGAACGGCCTTCGTTTCAAAGGGAAAAAGCGATCGCATCCGCCCGTTGTCCATCTTGAGCGTGTTAGTCCGAATGCCTTTATAGGCGGAACGATTATAGCTGTCAGCCAGGGCGGCAAAGGCTTCCGACCCCATCAATGTGCGCATTTTATCAGAAAAAGCTTCCGGTAAATTCATGGCGTTCTCCTGTCTTTCGGATTTAAAAAAAGCCGACAAGCGGCTTTTTGAATGCCCGGCAAAGCCATTAAACGTCTTTACTGGGTTTGGCAAAAATCATGCGGCCGGCAGCCGTTTGCAGCACACTGGTGACAGTCACGGCAATGTGCTCGCCGATGTGACGTTTGCCGTTTTCCACGACGATCATCGTGCCGTCGTCCAGGTAGGCCACGGCCTGACCGCTTTCCTTCCCGTTTTTAACCGGATGGACCTGCATAGCCTCGCCGGGAAGCACCACCGGTTTCACCGCATTGGCCAGCTCGTTAATATTGAGCACCTGAACGCCGCGGACCGTCGCCACCTTGTTGAGGTTGTAATCGTTGGTGAGAATCTTATACTTCTTTTCCTTACCCATGCGGACCAATTTATCGTCCACGCCGGTCAAGTCGTCGTAATCTTCTTCGGAGACGCGGATCATCTCGTCAAATTCATTTTGCATCTTTTTGACAATGTCAAGACCGCGGCGCCCCCGGGCGCGCTTCAGATCGTCGCCGTTATCCGCCAGAAGCTGCAGCTCTGCCAGCACAAACACCGGCACGATCACCGGCCCCTCCAAAAAACCGGAACGCATGATGTCATAAATCCGGCCATCGATGATCACCGACGTATCCAAAATTTTAATTTCCGGTTCCAAGGCATTGGTTTTCCTGCGGCTGAGTTTGCGCGTGAGGCTGCTGCCCACATTGACGCTCCGCATCTGCCGAAACGCGTCGATAAATTCGTCGCGCTTGCGCACGGGAATCGCCACCCCAAGATAGGCCATCAGCACGTAAACCACGATAGTGAGCACGCTGGCCAGCCATTTGATGGGGATTTGCGCAATGGGCACCGAGATGAGCATCGCGATAAGCAGACCAATCACAAGCCCGCCAATCCCGAGCACGACATCCGCCATTCGCACTTCTTCCAGACTTTTCTCGACCGCTTTTGAAATGGCTTTGCCCATTTTGACAATCAACGAAAAAATAAAATAAAAAATGAGACCAAAAATAACAACGGCGCCAATCGTCACAAGCCAGCGATACATATCCGTCGCCGCCATTTTTTGTGGCAGCCAGCGGTGCACAATCGCCGCGTTTCCCAGCACATAGCCGATAATCATTCCGAATAGCGTGCAAATCCCTCTTAAAACTTTACGTAGCATGATTTCACCTCCTTTCATAGAATGTGCATTTTTATTATAACATGCCTTCAAAAGCCTCGCCACTTTTGTATGATTTATTTGTCCAAACCTTGCGTGACGGTAACCGACAATTTCCGCGTGGACCCGCGCACAGCCGGCGTGACGAATGTGCCAAGCGCCCATCCCTGCGGCGCGCGGGCTGCGACGTGGAAAAAAATTCAGCTAAGCAACGGCTGAATGACGGCGCATTCTGCTGATCGCGTCAGCAATCAGCTCAACGCACCTTAGCTGCCGTTATCCCGTGATTTGTCCATAACACCGAACAAGAACAGCCGGCAGCAAGCCGCGAATAACAAAAATGCTATCCCGTCAAATGGCGGAATAGCATTTATTTTTTTAATGATATTGGCGTTACTCCGGCTTTTTCGTCGCCGCGTCAATGACCTGCGTCGCGTCTTCCACGATCGTGCGCAGGGTATCGACATGATCGCCGGCGGTGATAATGCCGTCGACGTCCTGCCAGTCCGCGTAGGAAAACTGGGCGGTCGTCGTGCATTTGGTGCTGTCCGCGACGACGTAGGTCCTTTTCGCCGCGTGCAGCATCCAGGCCTTCACACTCGACTCGTCATAGGAGACGGTCGTCGGGCCGTTCTGGTGTTTGAACCCGTCCGAACCCAGAAACGCGATATCCGCGCGGATGTTTTTAAACCGGTCGAGCACCCAGCCGCCGATCAGCGCGTGGGAGCTTCTTCGAATCTTGCCGCCGCAGAGAAAAACCTGATGCTCGGATTCCGACAGCAGCGTTGCCGCGTCGAGGGAATTCGTGATGATGGTCAGTCCCTGTTTGATGGTGAGCTGTTTGGCGATGGCGCTGGTTGTGCTGCCGGCGTCGAGCAGGATCACGTCGTGTTTATGAATGAGGCTCACCGCTTTCGCGGCGATTTCCGCTTTTTCCTCCGCGTGGACCCATTCTTTTTCGTTGAGCGGTTTTTCCACCGCGCCGATTTTCGGAATGGCGCCGCCGTAATTCTTTTCGGCGATGCCCATTTCTTCCAAATAAATAATATCCTTGCGGATCGTTTCGGTCGACACGCCAAAGTGCTCGGCCATTTCGCCGACTTTGACGCTGCCTTCCCGGATTAAAATCTGCGCCATACGATTGCGCCGGTCCGCGGTTAAATTTGCCATATGACCGCTCACTTTCTATCTATCAATCAGGTCCCTGCCCATTGACAAATCAACTTGCGATTAATTGGGAAAATCGCTTTTCTGAATTTAATAGCAACGCTATTTTAGCATAACCCCAATAAATCGCAAGAAAAAAATTGAGTTTTTTCGGAAAAATCTTGACATCCAATCAACACCATGCTATATTATGTTTAGAAACAACAAAACGCAACTAAAAATAATTATAATAGTTGTGGGTTAAGGCATCTTATGTAAAATCTTTTATATCAGAGCAGGAGGATAACTGATGAAAGAGAAAGTGCAATCGTTCGGGAGATTCTTATCCGGCATGGTGATGCCGAATATCGGTGCCTTTATCGCCTGGGGGCTGATGGCCGCGTTGTTTATCGACACGGGCTGGCTGCCGAACAAGCTGTTAAATACCATCGTCGGACCGTTTTTAAGCTACGCCCTGCCGCTGCTCATTGCGTATACCGGCGGCAAAATGGTCGGCGGACCGCGCGGCGCAGTCATGGGGGCGATTGCCACGATGGGCGTTATCCAGTCCAATCCGGACACGACCATGCTCATGGGCGCGATGGTCATGGGGCCGCTCGCCGGCTGGATCATCAAACGCTTCGACAACGCGGTCGACGGCAAAATCAAACCGGGTTTCGAAATGCTCGTCAACAACTTCTCGGTCGGCATTATCGGGATGCTGCTTGCGATTGCCGGTTACTATATTTTCGGACCGGTTATGGCGGGGCTTCTGGCTGTTTTGCAGGCCGGCGCCGACGTGCTCGTCAAACACAGCCTGCTGCCGCTCGTTTCAATTTTCGTTGAGCCGGCGAAGGTTTTGTTCTTAAACAACGCGATCAACCACGGCATCTTCACACCCCTCGGCGCAGAAGAAGTCAAGGCGGCCGGCAAGTCGATTTTCTACATGATCGAAACCAATCCGGGCCCGGGCACCGGCGTGCTCCTCGCATACTGGCTTTTCTCGAAGGATAAGGCGACCAAGGATTCCGCGCCGGGCGCGTTAATTGTTCACCTGCTCGGCGGGATTCACGAAATCTCATTCCCGTACATCCTGATGAATCCGATGCTGCTGCTTGCAACCATCGGCGGCAGCTTCGCAGCAATGATGTACAACACTTTGTTTAATCTCGGTTTAAACGGTCCGGCTTCTCCGGGCTCCATTATCGCATTCGTCGGCATGGCGCCGAAGGGGTCCACCTTTGCGGTTTTGCTTTCGGCTGTCATTGCAGCGGCTGTCTCGTTTGCCATTGCCGCGCCGATCATCCGGCTTACCGGCGCCAAGGGCAGCCTCGACGAAGCGAAAGACCAGATGAGCGATATGAAGGCATCCGCCAAAGGCCTTGCGCAGGAAGGCGCGGCCGTCGACCTGAGAACGCTCGATCAGATCGTATTCGCTTGCGACGCCGGCATGGGTTCTTCGGCCATGGGGGCGGCGGTGATGCAGCGCAAGCTTGAAGAAGCGGGCTTCGGCAATATCCAGGTCACGCATTCATCGGTTTCCGAAATTCCGGACGGCGCCAAGTTCATCATCTGCCACAAGGATCTTGCAGAACGCGCCGTCAAGAGCGCCCCGCAGGCCAGACTCGTCACCATCACGAATTTCATGAACGCGCCGGAATACGACGAAGTCGTCGCGGAAATCATCCAGTCCCGCAAAAACCTGCCGGACGACAATCAAGCGGCGGCGGCAGAAAATCCGTCAAACCAGACCGAAGCAACCGACAATGCGCAAGCAGATTACGCAGATTACAAGGGCGGCGTGCTGATCAAAAAGAACATCCGCCTCAATCGCTCACCCCAGACAAAAGAAGCCATCATTCGCGACATCGGCAAAGTGTTTTACGACGGCGGCTACACCACCGAAAAATACACGGAAGCCATGCTCGAAAAAGAAAAAGTCTTCAATACGGCCATCGGCAACAACCTCGCGATTCCCCACGGCATCGAAGGCATGACCGGCGAAATCCTGAATTCCGGCCTCGTCATCTTTTCCTATCCGGACGGCGTGGATTGGGGCGACGGCCAAAGCGTTAAACTCGTCATCGGGATCGCATCGGTCGGCGATGAACACGTCGACAAGCTGGCCAAAATCGCAGCGGCCTGCAACACCGAAGAAGCCGTCAACAAAATCTTAGCCATGGACGTCGACGACGTGTACGATTTGTTTAAATAACGCGGTGACGGCGATCCCTTCGCCGCTGCCGCGGCGGCGAAGGCCGCGCAGAAATACAATAAAACCATAAAAAGCATTTAAAGGATCAGAAAGAAGGATCAATCATGGGACAGAAAACAAAGGCAGTCAGACTTTACGGTGCGATGGATTTGCGGCTCGAAGAATTCGAACTGCCGGAAATCAAAGACGACGAAATTTTAGCGAAAATTTACAGCGACAGCATCTGCATGTCGACGTATAAGCTGGCCAAACAGGGCAAAAATCACAAACGCTGCCCGCAGAACGTCGAGACCAATCCGGTCATCATCGGCCACGAATTTACCGGCGTCATCGTCAAGGTCGGAAAAAAATGGCAGGATCAATTCAAGCCGGGCATGCGCTTCGCCCAGCAGCCGGCCCTGAACTACAAGGGCAGCATGGATTCTCCGGGCTACTCCTATGAATTTTTCGGCGGCGATACACAGTACTGCATCTTCCCGCCCGAAGCGATGGAAGTCGGCGCGCTCATGCCCTTTGACGGCGACAGCTTCTACAAAGCGTCCCTCGGCGAACCGCTGTCCTGCTCCATCGGCGCTTTCCACGCCATGTATCACACGAAGCAGGCGAACTACCATCACGAGATGGGCCTGAAGGAAAACGGCAACGTCATCATCATGGGCGGCTGCGGGCCGATGGGCCTCGGCGCCGTGGCATACGGCACGGTCTGCAAATACCATCCGAAGCGCATCGTGGTCACCGATGTGGACGATGCGAAAATCGCCCGCGCCAAGGAAGTCATGCCGGTGGAAAAAGCGGCCGAAAACGGCGTCGAACTGGTTTATGTCAACACCGCCAAAATGGATGATCCGCAAAAGGGCTTAATGGACATTTCCGAAGGCCACGGCTATGACGACGCATTTATCTACGTGCCGATTCCGGCGGTCGCAACGCTCTGCAACGCCGTGCTCGCCTATGACGGCTGCATGAACTTCTTCTCCGGCCCGCAGGATAAGACCTTTTCCGCGGCGGTCAATCTCTACGACTGCCATTACAACGCCACCCACATCATGGGCACCACCGGCGGCAACAACGACGACATGATTGAAGCGAACGATCTCGCGGCCAAAAACATCATCGACCCGGCCATCATGGTCACCCATGTCGGCGGCATCGATTCCATCGCGGATGCAACGATGAACCTGCCGAATATTCCGGGGGGCAAAAAACTGGCTTACACGCAGTTTGACATGCCGATGACCGCCATTGAAGATTTCGGCAAACTCGGCGAAAAAGACCCTTTCTTCAAAGAGCTGAATGCCTGCTGCAAGGCCCACCGCGGTCTGTGGAATCCGGAAGCCGAGCGCATGATCTTCAAGCATTTCGGCGTGAAGATTTTCGGCGAAGATGAATAATATCTCCGCATAAGCCCCCCCTTGCAAAGCCCGTGGGTTCGCGGGCTTTTGTCATTGCCGGAAAAGCCCGCAGCAGACATCGCCGCGCATCATCAAAAAACGCAAGACATGCCTGCCAAAAAAACAAAAACCGCATCCGATTATTTTTCGGATACGGTTTGTCTGCAATTCTGAAACCGCCTGCACGGTGTACAGATGATCGTCTTCGATTTTTAAATTTACATCGCCACGGTTGTCTCGATGATTTTGCAGGCTTCCTCTTTTTCTTTGCCGTCGATGAGCATCATTTCACTGATTAAAAAATTTTTGGCTGTCATCAGCATTTTTTTGTCCCCGCTGGAAAGACCCTTTCGCCGATCCAGCAGCATGAGATTGCGCGTGACCTTCGCCACATCAATGATATCGCCGGACTTCATCTGGTCCATATTATCCTGGTATCTTTTTGACCAATTGGAAGTCATTTTATCCTCCGGCTGGCTCAGTACCTGCAGCATGGCTTCCAGATCCTGATGCGTCGGAATCTCCCGAAGGCCGACTTCCTCCGCTTTATCAACCGGAATTAAAATTTCCATGCCTTCGGCCGCGATGGTCACCTTATAATACATTTGTGTTTTCTCGAAAATATCCATTTCCTGAATATTTTTGATGACACCGGCTCCATGCATGGGATAAACGATTTTATCACCGATATTATACATCCTTTCGCACTCCTCCAAATTTCTGTCCTCATTATAGCATAAAGGCTGAGTGCGCGTAAACACTAAATTTTACAAAACCACTTCGCTGTTGTCAAGCTTTTTAAGATTTCTTTTTTTATCCGCCTCATGCCGCTGGCTGCTCAGAGCAGCATGGTCAGCGCGATGCGGCTGCGCGGCTTATCCACCGAAAGCACCTTCACCGTGACCACATCGCCCACCGAAAGCACATCCGACGGGTGTTTAACATAGCGATCGGAGATCTGAGAGATATGCACCAGTCCGTCCTGATGCACGCCGATATCCACAAAAGCGCCAAAGTCCACCACGTTGCGGACGGTGCCCTTGAGCGCCATATCCGGTTTCAGATCGTCCAAGCTGAGCACATCCTGCTTGAGAATCGGTTCCGGCGCCTCATCCCGGGGATCGCGGCCCGGCTTACACAGCTCCGCAATCATATCCTGCAGGGTCGGCTCCCCGATGCCGAGTTCCCGGGCCGTGGCTTCCACATCCACCCGGCGCAGGGTTTTCGCCGTTTCTCGGATGCGCGCCGGTTTTAAATCCGCCGGCGTCAGGGAAAGCCGGTCCATCAGGGCGTGGGCCGCCGGATAAGATTCCGGGTGGATGCCGGTATTGTCGAGCACCTCTTCGCCCCCTGTGATGCGCAGGAAACCGGCGCACTGCTCGTAGGCTCTGGGGCCGAGCCCCTTCACCTTCAAAACCGCCCGGCGGTTTGCAAAGCGGCCGTTGGCCTCCCGATAAGCCACGATGTTGTCGGCCATAGTGCCGGTGATGCCGGCCACATATTTGAGCAGCGCCGGCGAAGCCCGGTTGATATCGACGCCCACCAGGTTGACCGCATCCTCCACCACATTGGTCAGCGCCTCGGAAAGGACTTTTTGATTCACATCGTGCTGATACTGGCCGACGCCGATGTGCTCCGGCTCGATTTTAACCAGCTCCGACAGCGGATCCTGCAGACGGCCCCCGATGGAAATCGCCCCCCGCAGCGACACATCCACATCCGGATATTCCGCCGCGGCCAAAGGCGAGGCCGAATAAATCGAGGCCCCCGCCTCGGAGACAATGCAATACTGCACCCTGCGCGGGCAGGCCTTAAGCGTTTCGGCGATGAACTGCTCGCTTTCCCGGGAGGCCGTGCCGTTGCCGATGGCGATCATATCGACCTGATAGCGCTCGATCAGCGCCAGAATGACGCGGCGGGATTCGGCGATTTTCTGCTGAGGCTTGGCGGGGTAAACCTTGGCCGTGGCCAGCAGGGTCCCCATGGGATCGAGCACGGCGATTTTGCAGCCGTTGCGGTATCCCGGGTCAAAGCCCATGGTCACCTTCTCCCGGAATGGCCGGGTCAACAGCAGCTTCCTGAGATTGACGCCAAAGGCCCGAATGGCCGAGGCCTCGGCCCGTTCCTTCATCTCGGCGCGGATTTCCCGCTCCACCGCCGGAAAAATCAGCCGCTTATAAGCATCGGCCGCAGCCTGGGCCAGCTGCCCGCATCCCCGGCCGGCGCCCTTCGACATCACCTGGTGGGTGAGCCAGGGCAGGATGAACTCTGTCAGCGCGTCCACCTTCACGGTGATTACTTTTTCCTTTTCCGCGCGGTTCATGGCCAAAATGCGGTGATTCGCCATGGCGCCAAGCCCTTCGCTGTGATCGTAATAATTGGTGTAGGGCGTTTTTTTCTTGGCAAAGGCCCCCGTCACCGCCGTGTGGATCCGCGCATTCTCGGTGATATAACGCCGGATATACCCCCGAAATGCCGCATTGTCTGCGATGGTTTCCGCCACGATGTCCCGCGCGCCGGCCAGAGCCGCCTCCGCGTCCGCCACCGCATCATTCACAAAATGCCCGGCAGCTGCCGCCAGGGCATCGTCCGTTTCGCCGGCCGCTATCTTAAGGGCCAGGGGCTCAAGCCCCTGCGCCTTGGCCGCCATCGCCCGGGTCCGACGTTTCTTTTTATAGGGCAGATAAAGATCCTCCGCCGCCTGGAGCGTCTCGGCACCCTCGATGGCCGCGGCCAGTTCCGGCGTGAGCTTTTGCTGCCCGGCGATGCTGCCCAGAATTTCCTGTTTGCGCGCCTCGAGCCTGCGCGTATATTTTAAAACCGTATCGAGTTCGCGCAGCGTGGTATCGTCGAGATTGCCCGTCACCTCTTTCCGATAGCGGGCGATAAAGGGAATCGTATTGCCGGCATCGATGAGCGCCACGGTGGCCGCCACGCGCCCAGGCGCAAGCTTCAACCGCTGGGATAGGGTCTGAATAATATCTGTCAAAATGTCACCTCTTCAATTTTTGTGCCTGTTATTTTATCATTTTGCCCCGGTGCCCGCAAGAAAGCCCGGCCCGATCCGTGTTGTCAAAATCAAGGCATCGTGATAAAATAAAAATCAATTTTAACGCGAACGTATTTAAGGAGGTTTCCATGGGTATTCAATTCATCACCGACTCCATGTGTGACGTGGATGAAGCCATCCTGCACCGATATCCTTTTGAAATTCTGCCGATTCCCATCACCATCGGCGATAAAACTTTTTTTGACGGCATCGACATCACCCCGGACATGGTCATCGATGCGGTCGATGCGCATCCGGACACCTTCCCAAAGACGTCCCAGGTGCAGACCGTTGCCTATCAGAAGGCTTTCGAAAAACATCTCGCGCGCGGCGACGATATCATCTATCTCGCGCTGTCCAGCGGCCTGTCCGGCACCTTTCAAACCGCGTCCCTCATCGCCTCCCAGCTTTTGGAAGACTATCCCGACCGCAAAATTGCCGTCGTCGATTCCCTCTGCGCCACCACCGGCATGATGCTTATCCTGCACCAGGGGCTCAAGCTCGGCAAACTGGGGCGCCCCTTTGAAGAGATTGTCGACACGATGACCTTTCTCGCGCGCCACGTCAACATTTATTTTCTCGTCGGCGACATCAAATGGCTGGCCAAGGGCGGGCGCATCGGCAAAAACGTCGCGCTCATCGGCGACATGCTCAAGATCAAACCCATTTTGTATTTCCAGGACGGACGCATTTTGGCCTACGAAAAAATTCGCGGCCAGAAAAAGGCCGAACGCCGCCTTTTTGAACTGGTGGATCAGAAAATGCCCGACAAGCGCCAATGCGTCGGCTTTATCGAAAGCAAAGCGCCGGAGCTTCAGGAAAAGGCGCGGAAGGCGCTCACAAAAGACCTGGGCATCAAGAATTTCATCGTGCCCCAGGCCGGCGCCGGCGCGGCGTTAACCGTCCATATCGGGCCCAAATGCCTGGGCATTATGTTCTTCGATGCGCTGCCCGACAATTATATCAACGTCACTCCATAGCGGTCTGCGCACCGCACGGGCTTTTATCCAAACGGGGGATTCCCCGTTTTTTTGCGCTTTTTTTATCTTTAATCGGATAGACAGTTGACGAATTCCCGCCGCTATTCTATAATACATATGATATTAATATGTTATCAGAGGTAAGATTATGCGCATTTCTGCAAAAGGCCGTTACGGCATCGCGTCGATGATTGAATTGTCCTGGATGAGCCGGGAGGGCCACCACGTCCCCGTGGCGATCCTCGCGGAAAATCTCGGCATCTCCAAAATTTATTTAGAACAAATTTTCTCCCTGCTCAAACGAAGCGGCCTCGTCGCCTCGGTCAAGGGGGCTCAGGGCGGCTATCACCTGGCGAAGCCGGCATCGGAAATCAGCGTTTACGAAATTTTGAAGGCGCTGGAACAAATCCTGTTTGAACCCACCGAATCCTCCGTTGACGAGCGGGCGCCGGCCATTGAATCGGTCATGCAAAAGGACGTGTTTCGCCCGCTGGACGCAACCATCGAAACCCTGCTCGCCAAAATCCGCCTCTCCGATTTGCTCGAGGATTATATCAATCAGAAAAATCAGAATAATTTTATGTTTTATATTTAGACGCGAAAACCTCCGCCTCCCAATCGGGAGGCGGAGGTTTTTCTTTTATAGGCTTATCACCTGTAACACAAAAAGCTCTAACATCTGATTTAAAGTTCTCTTAAAGATAATTTTAATGGTTCTTCTCTTCCAGCATAGACCTGAGAATCACACTGTTCCAATTGCTTCTTATTAAATGTATTCACCATCTTTGAGCTTGCAAATATCATTTTATTCGCAAATTTTTTCATCTTTTTAAACATGTAATCTCGATGATACAAAGCTAACATAAGGTGTGATGAAATCGGAAAATATATTACTGTTGTTAGATTTAAAAGACCATTTTGAAAAGGCGCAGCATTCAAAGTGGCATTATCCATAAACATCACTGGATTATCACTTGTAATAAAGAGATCTTCGGCATTTGATTTATATACAATCCAAATTTGATCTAAAAAAAACATATCTAAATTTTTATGACCACTCATCGCAATTCGTGCATAAATTTCTTTGAAAAAATTTTCATTAGCTTGAAAGTCTTTAAGATACTTTACTGCTTTTTTGTTATTTTTAAACTGATGTTTCCCTTTTTCGATAACTTTTGGCAAAAGTTCATTGCTGCGCCTGTTTTCATATTATCGTGCAATTTTTCCCCGATATAATTGATGAACCATCCCTTTGGCCAGCATTCTCTTAACCTCTTCTTGTAATACAGATGCTCCTTCCTTAACCAAGACACTGCTTGTTTTTGAAATTAATTTTGATAACGCCCTTTCAAAGTCTGGCTCTACTTCTTTTGAGTAAAAGTTTTCCCATTTATAACTATCATTTTCCCCTAATGTATAAAAGTCCTTGGTGACAGATATATTTTTAATGCTATTTTTATAAAGTTTGCATTTCTTTTTATCAAAAACATATAAACGCTTTACTCCGTCTATATCAAAGTTTTTCAAGTATAGTCTTGGAACTGTATGTTGCCGAGTTGGACCTTTAATATATTTTTTCATTTATAATATTTTCTGATGTGTAATCAATCTTCCTTTTTTGAAGTGCTTGACGATCAATTGTATAGAGTCCGTGTTTTGAAATTCTATCGTTCGTAACAATAACATCTTTCCCCATTATATTTTCATATTTTTCTTTTGTATCTTTTCTTCTATAAATTGAAATTCTGGATTGCTCTGCCAACTTTCTTCAATATCAGTTAATGAGTTTAGTATTGTATTGTCTTACCTCTATTTAACATTCTTTCTTTCTCCTAACAAACAATCTAGATGAACTTTTGTTTTTAAAGCTTTTCTATCCACTTATTTATGGCTTTCTCAAATTCATCTATCCTGTTTTCCTGATTGAAGAACGGGAATCCGATGATTTTATAATCATCTGCAAACAGCCCTTTAACAGAATGCTCTTTTTCAATCTGCATTGAAAATGCTTCTTTCCAAGCATCATTATCCAAGAGTTGATTGCCTTTAGGCTCAACATATCCCTGATAAGTGAGACTTCCTTCGCTTCTTTGCTTTCTTACAAACAGCAAAAAGTCAGGTTCAAATCGCTCTCCAGCTTCAAAAGAATATATAACCAATTCAGGAATTCTTTCATTCCTAACAACATAGTATTCCAGGTTCTTTTCTTTCAGTTTTGGCTCTATGTGTGTTTTAAAATACTTTACAAAAAGCTTCTCTTCGCTTGTTCCATAGTTGTCATTAAATACATACCAACTTTCATTTCTTAAGTCTAATCTGTATTCTTCATTGGAGCAGTTGTTTTGAGAATTTCCTTTCCCGCCATTTCCTTCAATTGACCCTAAACTGATTTTCTTATCTTTCAAAATCACTTTAAGCTGCTTAGGTTCAAATTCTTTAGAGCCTACATATTCAGGCTTGATAGCCATAACATACGATGCAACTTTTACTAAGGCGTGCTTCACAGCTGAAAATAAAATCTTTCCATTAACTTCATCTTGAGAATATGTTATTTCCACATTAGAGTTTCCGAGAAACTCATCTGAAGTTAAAAACTCCCTCATGGATTTTAGAGATGGATATTTCTCTTTAAGTATGTCAAAACGAAGTTCCTCAAAGCATTCTATAGCCCCGAGCAAGATATTATAATCTATATCCTTGAATTTAATACTCTTCAGATTTGTCTTAATGGTACTTGTGTTTGAAGTATCATCGCCTATAAGATTTACAATATTTCCTTTGCCAGAAAGAGCCGTGTAGTAATATGTTTTTGTCCTCATACTCGGCTCAATGGAACGCACTTCTTCTCGTTCTTTAAGCAATCTCTTATTCGAAAATACATAACTTTTCTTATAGAAATCACTGTCTTTAAACTCATCTTTAAGTCTGTATTCCAAAACAATCGGATTAGGTGCCTGCAATCCTGTTTCTATAAGGGCATTCTTTAATTCCGATATATATCTTGAGTCATTTTTACTGTGAAAGTACATTGTTTCCAAAATACGATTCGGATTCGATATATCACCGTCAAATTTTCTTTTAAATTTAAGTTCCTCATCATCTACAACAAATGGGCAATATCTTGCTCCTCTTCCGATAAGCTGTGCTTCTTTAACTGTATAGGAGCCAACTTTACCAGCCTTACCGCTTGCCTGTCTCGTATCATATAGACGAACTATATCAAAGAGATTAAGTACATCCCAGCCTTCATTGAGCATATCTACCGCAAAGATAAGTCTAATCGGATTATCAAGATCTTCCAGGGAATTGACTAACAACTGATTTTCTTTGTTATTATCCGAAGAACCATTCATTATTATCGAAGTGTCTTCGGTAAAAGCAGTCTTAATCGACTGTTCTAAAAGCTCTAAAGTATCGTCCTTTTCCTTAAAATAATTTATCGCTTCCGTCAATTTTTCGATTCCAACTAATTCCAAGTTCCGAAGCTCGTAACTCGTCAATTCCTTTACTTTCTTAAAAAACTCAGCATAGAAACTTTTTGACTCGTCTATCTTTTTCGATTTAAGCATAACCACAGGCTTAATATTGAGTTTTAAGTCAGCAAACAAAAACCTCCTATACTCACTCATTACCAGAGCCATAAGCGTTCTTGTCCATAAGTCGGTATCCGTTGCGAAATTCTGAAAGTCTTTTGTATAGCCGCTTTCCCTAAAAGAAATAAGCGGATAGTTAAAGATGATTTTGTCCTTATATTTCTGTAACACATTTGCATCTTTTAAATCACAAGTAGCCGTAAATTCAAGCATAATGCTATCCCTATTTCGTGATAAAGCATTGGTAACGGAATATTCCCAGCTTTTGGCGGCGGCTTCTTCATCTTTAGTAGGTTTCTTAGTTAATGAATTAATGTGATGGCTCTCATCAGAAATAAAAACTACTTTATTATTTTCAAAGTCATCATAAGTCAGTGAATTTTCTTTTGCTTCAAATAAATCCATATGAAGCTTTTGGGTAGTAGTAAACAATATTTCAATATCATCATCCAAAACATTGCCACTAAAGTTTTCAACCCTTTTTATCTTGACCTTTTTTCCTAAGTACTCAACAACATCATTGAACAGATACTTATTTGAAAGCGGATTGATAAAATTATCAATCGTTTTTTCAAGAACATTGGTCTGATTGACGAAGAATAAAAACTTTCTATACCCCTTTGTATATAAGTACAATATCAGACCTGCCATAATGACAGTTTTACCACTACCTGTTGCCATATGAAAAAGAGTATGAATTTGCTTATTTTTTCTTAATCCTTCATTGTCAAAATATAAAGCAAAGTTTGTAAAGGCATCAATCTGATACTCTCTTAGAGAAATTCTCTTTGAGAGTCCGCTTTTGATAATTTCAGGAAAATCGACGCTCATACCAACTTCTTTTGCAACATCTAATTTTTCGTATAAAAACTGTTCCGACATATTAGACCTCCGCATAGAAAGATTTTGTGAACGCCTTATCTGACTCATTTATAGCATAGCTTTCATCATCAATATCCGAGTAGTTTACATAGAGCTTGTTCTTATCGACTAAGCTGATAAGAGCCTTTTTCTTCTCTTCCAATTCCAATGAATTAAATTCTTCATCAGCTTTCTCCAACTCTATCCTTGTGATATATGGGATAATACGCTCATCAGTATAGATTTCACTCTTTATTTCAGAGATTGTTTCTTCTGAGGCTGATTGGATTTTTTCAATGAGAGTACTTGCGTTTTCAAGGAGCTCGCAGTAAACAAAAGAGCCACCACCCTTCCATTCTACAAATTTAGAAATTCCTGCGGTATCACCACCTATAACTTTCTGTAATCTTGGTAATATTAAATCTATTTGATTCACCATTTGCTCAACTCCAATATATTTCCGATTAAGTTTATGAGCTGTAGCTGCTGATGTTCCAGTGCCTATATGAAAGTCGAGAACTAAATCACCTTCATCTGTTGCCATTTCAAGAATACGCTTAATTAATGCTTCTGGTTTCTGCCCACCTTTAAATTCTTTCAATACTTCAACATCTGTTTTATTTCCGTCTTTATATGCTCGTGGATCAGCATATACCTGTTGAATATCATTCCACACAGTTGAAAGTGGCACGCCTTTGCTCTCATCAAGATATTGTTTTGTCCAAATCGGATTTCCATTTTCATCTTTTCCTCTTTGCCTTCGTCGATACTTTCTCCCATCATCATCTATATATTTAAACCAGTCTTTTATGTATTTTTCACTATATGGAACATAAACTCTATTTTGTTTGCGCTCAGAATATGATTTGGCATAATGCAAAATATAATCATGTATATTTACAGGCTTTGGGGTTGCTGCTCGCCCTCCAGAAGGAGAACCATATGCCCAAATTATTTCTTCAACAAAATTATCTTCACCAAATATTCCATCACAAAGAGTTTTCAAATAATGAGATTGATTTATATCAATATGAACGAAAATATTGCCTGTTACATGTAAAAGTCTTTTTGCTAATTCCAAACGATTTTTCATAAAAACAAGCCATGTTGAACGAGAAAATTTATCATTGTAATTGAAACTATCTGATCCAGTATTAAATGGTGGATCAATGTAAACACACTTAACTTTGCCCTCATATCGCTTTAATAAGCTTGAAAGAGCAATCAAGTTATTGCCTTTGATAATCAAGTTGTCCTTCTCATCAAAAGTAATATTTTCTTCTATGCCGTCTTTCGAATATCTCTTTGCGTTAGTAAAAACTTTCGGAGCAAGCATTTTACTAATCTCATCGCTTGCAATGGTCTCATTATAGAAAATCTCGTTTCGTTTTTGGTCATCTTTATCTTGTCCACCTTCAAGCACGCAATCTTTATATGGAAAATCTAAAACCACATCATTTGACTTTGAAATAAAATCTCCATTGTGCGTTAAACCAATTTTATTTGTATATCTCGTATATGAGTCCGGCAAAAATTCTTTAGATTCAATAAACCAGGCAAACTTCTGCTTGTCAAAAACAAGTGTGCCGTTTACATTCTCAAAAAATCTTTCTTTAATTTTTTCATCAGATAAAAGTAAAGACAATAATTCTTTGTTCATAGTCATCACATCGCTATAAACCATTGCCTTGAGCAATTTACCATCATCAGAAATATACTTTGAATTTGTCTTTAATACTCCCACGACTATTTCAAAAATGTTTTTATTCATTTATTTGTCCTCCTCAGCATTTTTATCAATACAAATCAGATCTCCTATATCTGTATCAAGCTCTTCACAAATTTTCCCTATTACAGATAATGAGACGGCTTCTCCTCGAACCATCTTAGATATTGTTGTTGGAGATACACCTGTTCTATCAACCAAATCTTTTTTCTTCATGTTCTTATCTATCAACACTTTCCAAAGACCATTGTAGTTAAATTTCATTATTATTCCTCCAAATTCCAACTTGCTGGATTTTTTATACATAAATTATAACATAAATCCCATCTTTTAGCTATTGCACAAAAACAAAAAATTAATCGGTGCAACTAAAAGTCCACACCAACATACCTTATTTTCTGTTTTCTTTTTCTCTGTTAGCTTCATCTGAACCCTATCCTATATTTCTTAATTAGTCCGAGTACAGATCCCTCCTTTTCTTCTGTTTTTTCACCTACTTTTCTGCTTTGAAAGTCTTTGATGAAAGGATTATTGTATTGCTATGCTCTTTATCTTTATCATCAATGGGAGTTCTTATCTATCAAAATAACTTTATAAAATCGCTTGCTTAAATTTTCTTATCATAAGCACAATTTGTTCTAAAATGGCAATTCTTTTCGTAACGATAAATCTTCAAGAATGAATTTACCAAACCATACCACACAAAAAAGCCCGGACAACTCCGGGCTTTTGAGGATATGCACTTTTTTACTTCCCAATTTTCTCCTGTTCAATCACGTCCAAAATCACGGCCTTTTCGTAATACGGGCGGACGCCGTTCCGGCTGGTCTCCGTTTTCTCGTGGCCCTTGCCGGCAAAGATCACCACGTCATCCTTTCGGGCGTGGGTCAGGGCGTAAACCGTCGCCTCCCGCCGATCCGCAATGCGGGTGTATTGATCCGTGATCGGGCGCACCGCGGCTTCGATATCGTCGAGAATGGCCTCCGGATCTTCGCTGCGGGAGTTGTCCGAGGTAAGCACGGAGAAATCCGCCTCCTTCGCCGCGATGGCTCCCATCAGCGGGCGCTTGCCGTGATCCCGGTCGCCGCCGCAGCCAAACACGGCGATCACCCGGCCCCGCGCCAACTCCTTCACCGTTTTCAAGAGATTCTCCAGGGCGTCCGGCGTGTGGGCATAGTCCACGACGATATCAAAATCCAAGTTGGTCTTGATGCGCTCCATTCGCCCTTCCACCACCGGGGCATCGGCGAGCGCCGCTTTGATGGCGGCCCAGTCGATGCCCTGTTCTCTGGCGGCGATGATGGTACCCACGGCGTTATAAACCATGAAGCGGCCCAGCACATCCAGGAAAATGGTTTCTTTTTCATCGCCGGCCTGCAGGGTGAAGGTGCTGCCGCCGGTGGTGCAGTCGACGGCGGAAAGCCTGTAATCCGCCGCCGGATCCTCGCCGTAGGTGATGATTTTTAATTTCGGGTGGCGCTCGCGGATGCGGTTGATCAGCTTTCTGCCCCAGGGATCGTCCCGGTTGATAATCGCCGCCTTTTCCGTCTGGTCGAACAGGCGCGCTTTGGCCTCAAAATAAGCTTCAAAGGTTTTATGATAATCCAGATGATCCTGGGTCAGGTTGGTGAAGAGCGCATAATCAAAATGCACATCCGTCAGACGGTCGAGATCGAGCGCCTGAGACGAGGCTTCCATCACCAGATCGGAACAGCCGGCCGCCACCGCCTCGGCGATAAATGCCTGGGTGTCCCGCGATTCGGAAGTGGTGCGGCCCTTGTTGTCCAAAACGGCATCGCCGATCTGGTTGTCGATGGTGCCCATCCGGGCACATTTTTTGCCCGCGGCGCGCAAAATGCCGGTGAGAAAATAGGTCGAGCTGGTTTTGCCGTTGGTGCCGGTGATCCCGGTGACGGTGATCTTCTCCGACGGGTGGCCGAAGAATCGACTGGCGATATGCCCGAGCAGCCTGCGGCAGTCCGTCACCTTCAGATACACCACATCGTCATGGTAGCGGGCGAGATCCGCCTGATGCACGATCACCGCCGCCCCTTGCTCGATCGCCGCCTCCACAAAGCGATGGCCATCGGTGGCAAAGCCGAAGATCGCCACAAACATGGCCCCCGGCCCTACCCGGCGCGAGTCATAGGCCACATCGGTGATCGCCTCGGTCCGATCGCCGTTTCGCACTTCCAAAATTTCCTCTTCCGTTAGCAGGTCGCGATAATTCATCTTCTCCCCCTCGTCGTCACATTTAAAATTAGTCCCATTATACCTTAATTGTGCCCGGGCGTCCACCGGCCGCATCGCGGATCAGCGCAATCCCCGCCACTTCGCAGTCGGCCATGGCAAAGTCCGCTGCCGCCGGCCGGCGCAGATATTCAAAATAGGCGCGGCTGCGCGCCATCGAAAAAGTTTTTGCCCGGGCGGCCAGCGCGCGAAACACGGGCCCCGCCGTGGCAAAGCCCGACGCATCCGGAAAATAATCCAGGTCGATATCCAAAATGAGCGGCCGGTTTTGGGGCAGTGCGCCGAAATCGGATCCCGCCGCGGCAAACATCGCGTCGGACAGATCGCCGAAATACGCTTCAGGCACCAGATAATGGCGGCCGCTGGCGTATTCGTGGCGAGCCATGCAGTTGATCATGTGATAATCCGCGAGATAGCCCAGGGCCATCGCCGTGTTGATCTGCTCATCGTTGTTCATAAGCGGCATTTGCCCCAACAGGCTCCCCTCGTCCTCCGGATCGATTTGCGCCAGCAGTCTGGCGCTGTGTTTTTGGGTGAGCGCCTCGGCGCCAGCCGGATCCCTGGCGACGGCCTTCTGGTAGCTGGCGAGCCAGAAGGGCGGATCCGTGTCCGGATGAAAGTCGATGCTCACCAGCACCGCCGGGATGCGGGTCTTTTGCCAGAGCGCCGCCCAGAGCAAAATCGCGTATTGATGGTCGTCCACCACGCCGACGGCCCGCCCGTCGGGAAGGGATTCCTGCCGGAAGTGCTGCGCTGCCCGCCAATCTTTTGTCCCCTCAGCCACTTTGCGCCTCGCGGTAAGCCTCGAGCAAAGCGAGCAATGCTTCTCCGGTTGAACGGGTAAAAATCTGCTGGCGCAGCGCCGCCGAGCCCGGCATCCCCCGGGTGTAGGCCACGAGTTGTTTGCGCATTTCCACCATGGGGCCTACCCGCTCGGCCATCGCCGTCACCAGATGCACGTGGTCGATGGCCGCCTGCAGCCTTTCGTCAACGCTTGGCGGCGCTGCGGTCTTGCCGGCCAGGGCCTGCTTCATTTCCCGAAAAATAAAAGGGTTGCCGATGGCGCCGCGCCCCACCATCAGCCCGTCGGCCCCCGTCGCCGCCAGGGCCGCGGCCGCGGCCTCGGGGCTGTCGATGTCGCCGTTGGCAACCACCGGCAGGCTCACGGCCGCTTTGACTTCGGCGATGGCGGGCCAGTCGGCTGCGCCGGAATAAAACGCCTCCCGGGTGCGCCCGTGCACCGTCAGCACATCGGCGCCGGCGGCCTCGATGCGTTTAGCCGCCTCCACCGCCACCCGATGCCCGGCGTCCCAGCCCAGGCGGATCTTCACGTGGACGGGCTTGATGCTCACGGTCTTCATCCGGCAGACGATGGCCTCGAGCCGGGACAAATCCTTCAACAACGCCGCGCCGTCGCCGTTTTTCACGATCTTCGGCGCCGGGCAGCCGGCGTTAAAATCGATAAAGGCAAAGGGGGTCGCGTTCACTTGCTCGGCCACCACCCGCTCGATAATCGCCGGATCCGAGCCGAAAAGCTGAATGCCCGCCGGCGCTTCTTCCGGGCAGGTCGCCATGAGCTTCGCCGTTTTTTTATCGCGGTAAAAAAGCCCCTTCGCGGAAATCATCTCGGTGGTCACCGCGTCGGCGCCGTATTTTTTGGCCATTAAACGAAAAGGCAGGTTGGAATAACCTGCCAGCGGCGCCAACATCAGCGGCACCTGTTGTTGATTTGTTGTTGCGTTCATCCTAATCTGTGTTTTCTTCTGGCATCCGCGTTTTTGTCGTGGATGATCTTCAGTCCCTTGAGGGTCAGCTTCGGATCAAAGATATCAATGCCGTCCACCTCCTGAAGAAACATGCGCCCGTAACCGCCGGTGGCAACGACCTTCATGTCCGGCTCGCCGGTCTCCTCGCGCATCTGCCCGATGATGTGACTGACCTGGCCGATATAGCCGTATACCAGGCCGGCCTGCATATTGGTGACGGTGTCCTTGGCCAAGATGCTCCTGGGCTTTTGGATGGCGATACTCGGCAGCTGAGCGGCATTGCGGAACAAGGCATCTGCCGAAATCTGGATGCCCGGCGTCATCACGCCGGCGCAAAGGGCCCCGTCCCGATTGACGTAATCATAAGTTGTCGCCGTGCCGAAATCCAGCACGAGCACCGGCCCCCCATAAAGCTGATAGGCCGCCACCGCATCGACAATGCGGTCCGCGCCGACTTCCGTGGGATCGCTGGTTAAAATGGGCATCCCGGTTTTAATGCCCGGGCCGACCGTCATCGGCGTCATCTGAAACACTTTTTTAATGCCGTTGGTCATCGAGTGCATGATGTTCGGCACCACGGACGCCACCACAATCGCCGTGACATCCTGAACATTCAGATCGTCTGTTTGAAAAAACCCGCGAAAAGCCACGGCAAATTCGTCTGAAGTGCGCGGCGTCTTAGTCATCAGCCGCCAGGAGCAAATCAGCTCATCGCCTTCAAAGGCACCAACCTCTGTGTTGGTATTGCCGACGTCCACCACTAATATCATCTTTCAGCTCCTATTGGTTCTTTTTGTCCTGAACCTTCTGCATGAATCGCGCCTTATTGACAATAAAGCGGGTATGGGTGCCGCCGGCAATCTGCTGCGCGGTGTCGTAGGCCTCAATGCTAAAGACGAGCTTGCGCCCCTCGATGGCGTCGAGGTGCACCTTCACGCGAACCTTCATCCCCACCGGCGTCGGCGCCATGTGATCGAGGTTGATGTTGGCGCCCACCGTCGTTTCTTCTTCCGGCAGCCAAAGATCGGCCATTTCGTAAGCGGCATTTTCGATCCAGGCGGCCAGTGCCGGCGTCGCCAGCACATCCAGGCCGCCGCTGCCGACCACGCGGGCTGTCAGCTCCCGGCTCACGGTATTGTCTTTTTCCATCTCCATACCGGATCTTAATTTATTGGATATCTGTTCTTGTGTCATGAATACATTCCATTCCTTTCTGATTTGAGAATGCTGTTTCTCGGCGCTGTCGCTTTACGACGGGCTGTTTGTTTCTTCTTCGGCGGCTGCCGGCTGGGCCGGGACCTCCGATGATGTTCCGGCTTTCGCCGTTTCCGAACTTTCAGATGTTTCAGAAGCGTCAGCCGTTTCCGTCGCGGGATTAACCGTTTCGGCTTCCGGTTTCAAAGCCGCTGCTGCCTGTCCGTCCGATGCTTGATTGCCGGATTCATCAGCTGCCGGCCGTTCGGGTTCGGCCGTTTCTTTTGGCGGCAGCACACCGTTCGCCTCGTACATCTGGGCGAATTCCTCGCCGGTTAAGGTGCTGACCTTCAGGAGCTGCTCGGCAACGCCGGTCAGCGTATCCTGCTTGTCGGTAAGAATTCGGCAGGCCCGTTCGTAAGCGGTTTCGACGATATTGCGGATTTCCTTATCGATCACCGCCGCGACTTCTTCACTGTAATTGCGGGTCCGTCCCAGATCCCGGCCGAGGAAAACTTCCCCGCCGTCGTTGTTGCCGAAAGTCATCGGGCCGAGATGTTCGCTCATGCCCCACTCGGTGACCATCTTGCGGGCAATCTCCGTCGCGCGTTCGATGTCGTTGGAGGCCCCGGTGCAGATATCCTCCAGGGCGACCTTTTCCGCCGCGCGCCCGCCGAGAAGCCCGGCGATTTTATCGAGCAGCTTGCCCTTGGACATATGCTGGCTGTCGTCCGTCGGCAGCGAGATCGTGTAGCCGGCGGCCATCCCCCGGGGAATAATCGAAATCTCGTGAACCTCTTCTCCGTTGTCCAGATAACGCATCACGATGGCATGCCCCGCTTCGTGATAGGCCGTGACGCGCTGGTCGCTTTCCTCCACGACGCGGCTTTTCTTTTCCGGACCGGCGATAACGCGTTTGATAGCTTCTTCCAGCTCCGCCATCGTGATCATGCGCATCTTTTTGCGGGCAGCCAAAAGCGCCGCCTCGTTCATCAGGTTTTCAAGATCCGCCCCGGTAAAGCCCGGCGTGCCTTTGGCGAGCACTTCCAGATCCACCGCCGGATCCAGCGGCTTATTCTTGCGGTAAATGCCGAGGATTTCCTTTCGGCCCTTCACATCCGGCGTGCCGACGGTCACCTGACGGTCGAAACGCCCCGGTCTTAAGAGCGCCGGGTCCAGAATATCCGGGCGGTTGGTGGCCGCAATGATGATGATGCCTTCGTTCACGCCGAAGCCGTCCATTTCCACCAAAAGCTGATTGAGGGTCTGTTCCCGTTCATCGTGGCCGCCGCCGAGGCCCGCGCCCCGGTGACGCCCCACGGCGTCAATTTCGTCGATAAAGATGATGCAGGGCGCGCTTTTCTTCGCGCTGTCAAAAAGATCCCGCACACGGGATGCCCCCACCCCGACAAACATTTCCACAAAGTCTGAACCGGAGATAATAAAGAAGGGCACGCCCGCTTCCCCGGCCACCGCCCGGGCAAGCAGCGTTTTGCCGGTGCCGGGAGGGCCGACGAGCAGCACCCCTTTGGGCACCCGGGCGCCGAGGCTTCGGTATCTATCCGGCGCTTTCAGAAAATCGACGATCTCGGCCAGCTCTTCCTTCTCCTCATCGGCGCCGGCCACATCCTTAAAGGTCACTTTTTTATCGGAAGGCGACTGCATCCGGGCCCGGCTTTTGCCAAAGCTCATCACATTGCCGCTGCCGCCGCCCTGGCGCATCATCATGACCAAAAAGACGACGAGCATCGCCACCAGAATGACCGAAGGAATCAGCGAGACCCACCAACTTTGATCTTTGGCGATCTCCACCTTCATCTTCGGGTTCTTGACGATGTAATTGCTCAAAATGGTATCGATGGTGTATTCCGGAACGATGCTTTCAAAAGATTTGCCGCTCGTCAATTTCCCGGTAGCCTTTGTCCCGTTGATTTTAATTTCCGCTACTTTTCTGCTGTTGATGTTTGTCACCAGTTCCGAATACGTCAGATTTTTGACTTCAGACTTCATCGGGTTTAAAAAAGATACGGCCGCGATGATGATGACCAGGATCAACAAATAAAATCCGATCATTCGAATATATTTCTTCAAATGAATCTGCTCCTTTCCTGCAAAATCTTTCCAATATTGCGCCGATGCTTTAATCTCAGTTGTAAATTTCTCTTTTTAGAATGCCGATATAGGGCAAATTGCGATAGCGCTGATTATAATCCAGGCCATAGCCCACCACAAATTCGTCGGGAACCTGAAAACCACAGTAATCCACATCGATATCGACCACCCGCCGCTCCGGTTTATCGAGCAGGGTGGCAATCTTCAGGCTGCTGACGTTCTTGCCGAGCAAAGTTTCCTTGAGGGCGTTCAATGTCCGACCGGAATCCACGATGTCCTCGACGATGAGCACGTTCTTCCCCCCGACGGCAAGCATGGCCTCGTCCGGCAGCTGAACCTCTCCCGAGCTCTGGGTGTCGGCAAAATAACTGGCCGCGTGCATGAACGCCACCTCCACCGGTATACCGACACTTCGGACCAGATCGGCAAAAAATACAAAACTTCCCCGCAAAATGCACAGCGCAAGCAGGGGTTTATCCCGATAGTCCGCCGTAATGTTCCGGCCCAGTTCCCGGATTCTTGTGCGCAGTTGTTCTTCCGTCAGCAATACTTTCTCAATATCAGCCAGCAATGATCTTCTCCCATCTTAATGTGAATTTTGTCTGTGTTTGATCACTCACTTGGTAGGCCGGGTCCTGGTAGAGCCCCAAAATGGCCACAACGCGATTTTCTTCTGCCAAAATCGGCAAGGTATCCCGCAGATCACGGTCGATGTGGCGCGCCATCAAAAATTTTTTAAGCTTTTGACGGCCGACGCCGGCCAGTACAACCCGATCTCCCGGACTTCTGCCGCGAAGCACCAGATCGCTTTTAATTTTACCATAATCAAGCGCAATTTCATTAACAAATTTATGTTTATGACAATTTTTTGTCCCTTTGCTGCCTTCTGCCGTTTCAATCCGCACCTGAAAGCAAAACCCGGACGCGCTGTCATAAATCCGCTGGGAGCGTCGCAGGACATAAACGCCGCGAAAAGGCTTTGGCCGCCGCTGACCGCTGCGGGAAAAAATCAGTCGGTCGTAGCGCCGGCGCGCCCGCAAATGATGAGGCAGATCCAGATCCCAGGTGGTCGCCGGCGCGGCGAGCTTCTCCTGCAGCATCCGCACATGGCGTGCCTCGAAATCGACGGCCGTTTGGGCCGCCTCGGCCATCACTCGGTTTAAAAGGGCCCCCTGCACCGCCGCGGGCAGCGCGCGCCATCCGGGCAGAGCCACCTCGATCCCGCGGTCCGTCGGCGTCACGCAGCGCTCACGAGCCGTCTCCAAGATTTCCCGCTGTGCATCGCACCAGTCCGCCGCCTGCTCGGCAAAGGCCCCGATATGTGCCGCCGCCCGGGCGTTGCAGGCCGTCAGTACCGGCATCACCTGATGCCGCAGCCGGTTGCGCATAAACGCGTCGGAGGCGTTGGTCGCGTCCTCCACGTGAGGCAGCTGCTGTGCCGCGGCATAGGCCTCAATCGCCTCCCGGCGCACCTGAAGAAAGGGCCGCACGAACGCGCCGGCTACCGGCCGCATCCCGGCCGCCCCCCGAATGCCCGCGCCGCGGATCAAATGCATCAGCACCGTCTCGGCCTGATCGTCCAGATGATGGGCCAAGGCGATTTTTGCCGCGCCCGTCTGCCGCTGCCAGCGTTCAAAGCAGCGGCGCCGCGCCAGGCGCCCCGCCGTCTCGAGACTGATCTTCCGCTCTTTGGCCGTCAGCGGCACATCCGCCGCCGCCGTGAGCGCGGGAATGCCGTGATCCGCGCACCACTGCGTCACAAAGGTTTGATCGCCCTCGGCCGCTTCCCCGCGAATCCGATGATTGACGTGCCCCGCCATCACCGCAATACCCAGCGCATCGGCATGAGTCCATAAAAAATGCAGCAGCGCCATGGAGTCGATGCCGCCGGAAACCCCGACGATCACCCGATCCCCCGGTTCAAACATCTGATGGACTCGGATGGTTTTTAAAACGTCGCCGCAAAACGCCTGCACCTCCGCGGGCGCGGCAGAAGACGCCGGCACATGTGAATGGGACACGTGGAACCTCCTTTTGCAAATACCTGACTGAAAAATGGTAAAAAAAAACCTGAAGCTACTGCTCCAGGTAAATCGTCAAATGGTGACCCGTGGGAGAATCGAACTCCCGTTATCGCCGTGAAAGGGCGATGTCTTAACCGCTTGACCAACGGGCCACGCTGTGGAAAATAATGGTAGCGGCGAACGGGGTCGAACCGCTGACACTACGGGTATGAACCGTATGCTCTAGCCAACTGAGCTACGCCGCCATAAAAATGGTTGCGGGGACAGGATTTGAACCTGTGACCTCCGGGTTATGAGCCCGACGAGCTACCAAACTGCTCCACCCCGCGACGAATAATACTGACATCATTAAAATGGTGCCGGAGACCGGAATCGAACCGGTACGATCGAAAAGGATCGCAGGATTTTAAGTCCTGTGCGTCTGCCAGTTCCGCCACTCCGGCGATCACTTTAATCGTCCTCCCCAAAGGACAAGAATTAGTATACGCTTTGTCCCTGTCCTTGTCAACTCTTTTTTTGTTTTATTTTAACCCCGCCGCGCCGCTGCATCAAAAGCGCCGCGCCCTCTAAATTGTCGTTATCGCAGATCACCAGCGTGTCTTGATCGCAGGCCTTCATCACGGCTTTAAGGATGACCGTGCCGGCCAGAATAATATCGGCCCGGCTGGGCGCCAGCCCCGCTATTTTTTTGCGCGCCGCCAGGGGCACCGCCGCCAGTTTTGCCCGCAAAACCTCGACATCGGCCACAGTCAACCGGCTCAAGTGCACGGCGTCCCGATCGTAGTCGGCCAACCGCTGCCTGATCGCCGTCAGGGTCGTCGCCGTGCCGCCGATGCCCACCAGCTGACAGGGCGCCGACAAATCGTAGGCCGGCAGCGCTTCGCTCAACATCGCCGCCATCGCCTCTTCAACCGCGTCCATCGCCCCGCGGCCCGGCGGATCGGCTTTCAGCCATTTTTCCGTGGCCCGAACACAGCCCATATTTAGGCTCCTGGCCGTCTCGATTTGGCTGTTCACGCCCAGAATGAGTTCGGTGCTGCCGCCCCCGATATCGCAGATGAGTATGCGGCCATCAAAACATTGGGAGACGCCGGCAAAACCATAAGCCGCTTCCGTTTCCCCGTCGATCACCTGCACGTTCACCCCGGTTTCGCGAAGAGCCGCATCGCAAAAATCTGCCCCGTTCTCGGCATCGCGCACGGCGCTGGTCGCAAAAGCCGCGATCGCCGGCAAGGCCACCCCCTGAGCCGCCGCCTGAGCGGCAAAATCGCGCAGAGCCTTCAGATTGCGCGCGATGGCCCCGTCCGCCAGACGGCCGGTACGGTCGACGCCTTCGCCCATCCGGGTATACTGCACCCATTTGCCCGTCCGCTGCAGGGCGCCTGCCGCGTCAAACCGGTAAATCAGCAGGCGCATGGAGTTGGTTCCGATGTCGATTACGGCCTGAAGGGTGTTTTCCGCTGCCATTAATTCTGTTCCTCCTCATTGTGCGTTTGGGTTTCGGCCTGCCCTTGATCGGCCTTCGCCTTCTCCGCCCTTTTCTTCTTGGCCTTCTGCGCCTTGGCCTCCGCCTCGGTCTTCACGCGGATGATGATCTTTTCCTCGGGATAATACAGGTTGAGATTTTTGTGCGCGATATACTCCGTGTAATGGCGGGTGTTGATCTGCCTGATCTCTTCGTCCAAACGAATCTTTCTTGTTTTTTCCTGCTGAAGCTGCGCCGTTAAATCCCTTTTCTGCCCCATCAGGCGAAAAATCTGCACAAAGCGCGACCCGTAAAGCCAGAGAAAAAGCACCACGACCACCCCCACGCTGATAACCGTCGCCCGATTGCGGTAGAACCACCGTTCAGCCCGGGATGTGCCGTTGCGCGTTCTTTTCTTTCGCCGGCGGCCAGCCGGTTTTTTGGAATTTGATTGCTGCTTTTGCGCCATGCCTTTCTCCTTTTGCTCCCCATCCCCTTCGGCACCGGCATTCATCTCGATCAGCGCCGCTTCATTCCATCACGCGGTAAAGGGATTCGGCCATGTCCTTCGGCACGTGATCCGGCACGGCGAGAATTTCAACCTTTTGCACGCCGCTGCCAAAACTCAGCGTCAGAATATCGCCGACCTTCACCTGGGTGCCGGCCTTCGCTGTCTGCCCGTTAACCGCGATGCGGCCGCTGTCACACGCCGCTTTGCTCACCGTTCTTCGTTTGATGAGCCGGCTGTTTTTCAAAAATTTATCTACGCGCATGGCGTCCCTCCTATCCCGTTAATATTCGCATTCAGCATAAAATAAAAGCCGGAGCATCACCCCGGCTTCGTTTCGGTCCAATTATTTATTCAGCGCATCCTTAAAGGCTTTGCCCGCTTTGAAAGCCGGCGCATCAGAAGCCTTGATTTCAATGGGCTCTTTGGTTCTCGGATTCAGGCCCTGTCTTGCCGCTCTGTGGCGCACATCAAAGGTCCCGAAACCAACCAGCGACACTTTGTCGCCTTTCTGCAATGTTTCAACGATGGTATCGGTAAAAGCGGTCAGCGCTTTTTCCGCATCTTTTTTCGGCAAACCGGTCTTTTCTGCCATTGCAGCAACCAATTCAGACTTATTCATACTGTCCCTCCATACATGTTATTTTCAAAATAAATAGTTTTTTTCTATTATACGCATGAATGCGCGTAAACACAAGCTTTTTCTTGCACTTTTCAGGTATTGACCAAAAAGTTACTGCTCCGGATCGCCGCCTTTCGCCTTGATGCTCTGCCACAAAGCCTCGAGCTGCGCCGTCGCGTATTCGTCCAGCTGTTTTTCCTGGCACGCCGCCGATGCTTCCATTTCTTTCAGGCGTCCGGCGAATTTGGCATTGCTCTTTCGCAGCACCAACTCCGGCTGGAAGCCGCAAAGCCGCGCCACGTTCACGGCGGCCAAAAGCAGATCGCCCAGTTCTTCTTCCAAATGAACGCGGTCGCCCGAGCCCAGCGCCTCGGCCACTTCAGCGCTTTTTTCACGGACTTTGGCCAGCGCCGGCGCCGGATCCTGCCAATCAAAGCCCGCCTTGCCGACCTTGGCCAAAAGCTTTTCCGCCTGCATCAGCGCCGTGAAGGTCCGGGGGATGCGGTCTATTTCTTCCGACAGCGTCGCCGTTTGCTTTTCGTCCCGCTTGAGCGCCTCCCAGTCAACAGCCTCGGCTCGGGCATCCCCGAAAACGTGGGGATGGCGATGAATCATCTTCCGATTGATCCTTGAGAGCACATCGCCGATATCAAAGCTTTCCGATTCCCGCCCGAGCTGCGCATGAAACGCCACCTGAAAGAGCACGTCGCCCAGCTCCTCGATCAGATTGTCCCGATCTTCGCCTTCAATGGCGTCGAGCACCTCATAACATTCTTCCAGCAAATAGCGCGCTAAGGAAACGTGCGTCTGCGCCTTATCCCAGGGGCAGCCGCTCTCCGAGCGCAAGGCCCCCATGATCGCGACGAGCGTTTCAAAGCGGCGGGGATTCATCGCCAGGCAAGCCTTAGGATCGCTGTCGGGCAGCCGATATTCCGTTGTCTCCGGATGCTTCAAATTTTTTGTCATGCTTTAAACACCCTCTGCCTCCAATGCAGCAGCTTTCGATAAAGGGGAACAATCCGGCGATGACCGGGCAGCACCGCGATCTCTTCGTCGCTGATCGCTCCCGTCAGGATAATCATCACCGCATACACCGCCACCGCCGCCGCGAAAGCAATGATCATCGCCAGAAAATTGCCGATCACCCCCAAAAGGCACCGGTAAACCAGCGATGTGACGACGCCCATCACCGCAGTCGCAATCAGCGGCTTCACCACCGTTCGGTGCCACGAAATACGCACGCCGGTAAAACGTTTCACGCAGATGTAGTTGGCGACCGTCAGATAAATAAAGGTCAGCATATAGTCCAGCCCCATGCCGTAGATATTGATCGCCGGAATGCTCATGGCAATCCAGCCGGTGACCGAGAACACGATGATCCCCAGCCCCAGCGTGATCAGCGGCACGCGGAAATGGTCGATGGACTGCAGGATGCTCTGAAAAATATTGGAGAGCATCATGAACATCGTCGCGTAGGCAAAAACCCGGAGCATCCCCGGACCATATTTCGATCCCGGAAAGAGCAAATTGAAAATCCCCTTCGAGAGCACCGACATCCCCACGCAGCAGGGCAGCCCGACCAGAATCACAATGCGGATGGCCAAATCAATTTTGTGGTTCGTCGTCACCTTGTCCCTCAGCGCGAAGGATTCCGAAATCGCCGGAATCATGGCCACCGCCAGATTGGCCGAAATGATGAGCGGCACATTCACCAGGGTATCCACATTGGTAAAATCGCCGAACATCATCGTAGCCGTGTGCGCATTGATGCCCGCCACCGCCAGCCGAGGCACATAAATAAAGGAATTGATCGTCGCGAAAAGCGACACGATCACCGAGGTGAGGGTCACCGGCACGGCAATCACCACCAGCCGTCTCAGCAGGCGCTGCCAGCTCCGCGGCTTCCTGCGCGTCGTGCGCTTAAGCTTCGCCCCATAGGTATCCATGAAGATCCAAAAGATTGCCGCCAGCATCACCGCCGCGACCATCCCGCCGGCCGTCGCGCCAAAAATCGCACCGCCGACGCCTTTGCCGATGTCATGGCGGATTCCCGTCACATAAAACCAGCACAGCAGGATGCCCAGAAACACCCGCACGATCTGCTCGACGATCTGGGAGATCGCCGTCGGCGTCATAATCTGAAAGCCCTGAAAAAATCCCCGAAAGGCTGAACAAACGGAAATGATAAACGGGGCCGGCGCAATGGCAATGATGGCGCTGTAGCTTTCCGGCGGCCAGTGAGCAATGCGGATGATAAAGTGCGCACCAAGGCCCAGAAACAAGCTGGAAACGCCGCCGAGCACCAGCAGGGCAGCCATCGAGACGCGAAACACGTCCTTTGCGCCGCGATAATCGCCCACGGCCGTGCTTTCCGAAACCATCTTTGAAATCGCGACGGGAACCCCCACCGTCGACACCATGAGCAGCATGTTGTAAATATTGGTGACATTGCCGTAAATACCGTTGCCGAAGCTGCCGACCAGGCGATAAAGCGGTACCTTGTAAAAAAGGCCGAGGAGGCGGGACAAAACGCCTGCCGCCGCCAGAATGGTCGCCCCTTTTAAAAAATTGCTCGTTTTTTTCGCTTCATTCGATTGATTGTTACTCACCGATCGCCTCTGTCCATTTTAAATGCGCTTTTCGTATGTTTTAACGTGAAGTTCCTTTTTGAGCTGGTCAACATAATCCGCCGTCAAATTTTTGATTTCGTCGTCCACATCCGCCTTGACATCCTGAAGGTCCTTGATCTGCTTCTGATACGCTTTCTTCGATTCGTTCTGCTGGATGCTCTGCGTAATGGCCGCCTTGTGATTTTTCCAGGAATCCTTCTTTTGGGTTTTGTCGTACACAAAGATCACGTGATAGCCATTGGTGGTTTTAACCGGGCCAACCGCCGTGTTTTTCGATGCGTTAAAGGCCGCCTTGGAAAACGCCGGCACCATGCGGGCGCTTTTAAACGCCCCCAAATCCATCGATTCCAAAACCTTTTTATTGGTTTTGGTCGAATATTTGCGCATCAGCTTTTTAAAGGCTGCTTTGGTTTTAATCCCTTTGGCCTCCTTCGCGATTTTTTTCGCCAGAACCGGATCCTTCGTCAGGATATGGCAAGCCGACACCGTCTTGGGATTATAAGTCGATTCGTGACTTTCGTAATATTCCTTCACATCCTGATTCGAAACCTTCACATCCTTGGCCAGCGCCGAACGAATCGCCGCCTGCGCCGCTCTTCCCTTGGCTTCTTCCTTTTGATATTTGCGGAAAATGGCCGCCGTCATCCCATAATTCTGAAGATACGAATCCAGCGTGCTGTCCTTGGGAAAATACATCTTCAGCGTCATGTTGAGGAGCTTTTGCTGCGCCGCGACCGCATCGCTCGAAATCTTAATATGGTGATCCTTGCAGTACTGAATCATGCCGCGATAGGTGCCGATGGTTTTAAAAACCGACTGATTGATCCTCTTCTGGGTGGCTCTATCTGTCGCCGGGGCCGACCCGGTAGACGCATACGTCGATAACACCTTGCCGACATAATAATAGTAGTATTCACCGTGGGTCACCTTCTTTTTGTCAACGGTGCCGACGGATTTGTCCAGGAAGCGATACGGATGCTTCTTCAGTTGTTTCCTATAAGCAGCCAATGCTTTCGAGGCATATTCGGTCGTCACGGTATTGTCCTGCATGAACTGCGCGAACAGTTTGTCATTGGTCGAATAATTTTTCAAAATCCCCGCGTATTTCTTGGCCGCCTGCTTTTTAACCGCCTGATAGGTGATGGCGCCCGTTTTCTTCGCCGAAGCTTCGTTCACCTTCAATTTGTCTTTCTTAGCCTTGGCCGCCAGCACCTGATTTTGAATCACTGCGTCAAAGGTATTCTTCTGCAAATCCTTCAGATCCGAACCGGTGGGCATGGTCTGGCCGTTCACCGCGTAATAAATGGCCGTGTTGGCCATCGTGTTGTTATAAACCGCTTTAGTCAGCTGCTTGCCGTTAATGGTGGCGATCACCTGTGCCCGATCTCTTTCAGGATTGACGGTAACCAGCGCGCAGCCAGAAACGAGCGCGCCTACCAGCCCCAGGCAAACCACTGCCGTGAGCGCCCTGCCGATGACAGCGGTCAGCCGCCTCGATTGCTTTGGATTTTTTTGTGTCCTTTGCATGTTTTCTCCTTTAAGCCCTCAAATCATTCTGCCGAGCCGCCGGCTGGCGGCCCGCCATCTTTAAGATGCTAACATTCTACCACATCTTTCGCTTTTACTGTATTTTCTTAAAGAATTCCATCAGATGATCCAGCATTTTGGCCTGGATGCGCCCGCCAAGGGCGATAGACCACACCTTATCCCGATGTTTGTCCGCCTTGAACTTAACGCCGAAGCGCGCAAAAAGCAGCTGCACCACATCGCCGGCGGGCATGGGCACCGGCTTGGCTTCGTCAAAAAAGAGCAGCACCCGGTCGCGCTGCTGGCGAAGCTCGACAACGCCGCAGGCCTCGGCCATGCGCCCGACCACCGACAGCTTGAGCAAATTGCGCACGCTGGTCGGCACCGGGCCGAAGCAATCTTCAAGGGCCGCGGCCATATCGGCCAAATCATTCTCGTCGGCAAGGGCCGCGATTTTTTTGTAGATATCGTATTTCACGACCTCGCTGTCGATATAAGTCTCCGGAATATAGGCATCGAGCTCCAAGTTGATTTTAACCGGCTCTTTTCCGGCCGCCGCTTCCGGCAGTTGGCCGGTGTGTTCGGCGATGGTCTCTTCCAGAATGCGGCAATACATTTCATAACCGATGCTGAAAAGATGCCCCGACTGCTCGGCACCGAGGATATTGCCGGCTCCGCGGATTTCCAGATCGCGCATCGCCACTTTAAAGCCCGATCCGAAAGCCGTGAAATCCTTGATGGCCTTCAGCCGTTTCTGGGCGACGTCCGACAGAGCCCTGCGCTTGTAAAGAATATAACAAAATGCCTGATTGCTCGAGCGGCCGACCCGCCCCCGCAGCTGATACAGCTGGGAGAGTCCCATGGCATCGCCGTCGTCGACGACCATCGTGTTGGCGTTGCGCACGTCGAGCCCCGACTCAACGATGGCCGTCGTCACCAGCACGTCGTAGGCCTTGTCGACAAAGGCCTGCATGATCCGCTCGAGCGCTTCGCCGGGCATCTGGCCGTGGGCCGTCACCACCCGGGCGCCGGGCACCATCCGCCGCACCTGATCGGCCCGCTCATTCAAATCCTTGATGCAGTTGTGCACAAAATACACCTGGCCGCCCCGGCGGATTTCCCGGGCGATGGCATCGCCGACCACCACCGCGTTGTCGCGCATCACATAGGTGCGCACCGGCCGGCGGCCCGCCGGCGGCTCGGCGATCACGCTCATATCCCGGATGCCCGTCATCGACATGTGCAGCGTCCGGGGGATCGGCGTCGCCGAGAGGGTCAGCACATCGACGTTCTCCCGCAGGCTCTTCAGCTTCTCTTTGGCGCGCACCCCAAAGCGCTGCTCCTCATCCACAATCAAAAGGCCCAGATCTTTGAAACGCATATCCTTGGAGAGCAGCCGGTGGGTGCCCACCACCACATCCACCCGGCCGGCGGCAAGATCGGCGAGGACAGCCTTTTGCTCCTTGGGCGTGCGGAAGCGGCTCATCACCTCCACGGTGATCGGGTAACGGGCAAAACGCGAACGCATCGTCTCGTAATGCTGCTGGGCCAGAATGGTGGTCGGCACCAGCAAAGCCACCTGCTTGCTGTCCATCACGGCTTTAAAGGCCGCCCGCAGCGCCACCTCGGTCTTGCCGTAGCCCACATCGCCGCAGAGCAGCCGATCCATGGGAACCGGCTTTTCCATATCCGCCTTGATCTCCTCGATGCAGCGCAGCTGATCGTCCGTCTCTTCATAGGGGAAGGCGTCCTCAAATTCCCGCTGCCAGGATGTGTCTTTGCCAAAGGCATATCCGGGTCGGGACCGCCTGGCGGCATAAAGGGCGATCAGCTCGTCGGCCATGTCCTCCACGGCCTTCTTGGCCCTGGCTTTGGTCTTGGCCCAGTCCGGCCGTCCCAGGGTATTCACCTTCGGCTTTCGGTCTCCCCCGGTGCCGATATAGGCCTGGATCGAGCCCATTTGATCCACCGGCAGATAAAGGCGGTCGTCCCCCTGATAGGCGATGACGATCATGTCCTTCGTGGTCTCGCCGATGGTCATCTTTTCGATGCCCTGGTAAACGCCGATGCCGTGAATGTCGTGCACCACATAATCCCCGGCGGACAGGCTCGTGAAGGTTTCGATTTTTTTGCCGGACGGCTTTTTCCGGCGGCGTTTTTTTCGCGCCGCCGGTTTAAAAATCTCCGACTGGCTGATAAACACCAGATGCTCGGCCGGCAGCTCAAACCCTTCGGAGAATTCTCCCCGCGCAAAATAAACTCCCGGCGTCGTGCCGTCGCTGTAAACGCCGAGGTCCTGTTCACCGAGCAGCGTGCGGACGGCCTTTTCACCCCCGGCGCTCCGGCAGCCGATGACGATGCGGTCGCCGTTCTCCAGATGCTGCTTGAGCATATCGCAAAAATAGGGCACCCGCCCCACAAAGCTTTCGATGCTGCGGGCACTCATATCAAACGTTTCCGCAGCTTCGCTTCGCATGTCTGAAAACAAATTGGCTTTGACCGTCGGCCGCCGGCTAAGCGCCGCCGTGAGCGCATCGAGCTCCCAGAATTTTTCACCCTCCTCCGGGAACAACTCGCCGGCATCGATCAGCGTCTCGAAATCTTCCCGGCTTTTTTCAAGAAAAGTCTCGGCCGCCGCGGCCGCCTGCTCCCACTCGTCCCAGAAAATCACAGCCTGCTTGCCCAGATAGCTTTCCAGGCTGCTGCCTTCGCCGGCAAAGGCCGAAAAGGTCTCGTCGTGTTCCATTGGCTCCGCCAGCAGCCGATCGATCAGCGCCGCATGGGCCGCGCCGCCATAACGCGCTGCCATCGTTTTAAGCAGCTGCTCCCGCTCCCCGCGGCTTAAAATCGACTCGCGCACCGGCGCGATTTTAATCCGTGTTAGCGTCAATGCGCTGCGCTGGGTCGCCATGTCCATCTGCTTCAGGGATTCGAGCTCGTCGTCAAAGAAGTCCGCGCGGACGCCGGTCGCCGCCCCGACGGGAAACACATCCACGATCTCGCCCCGTTTGGCATATTGGCCGGCGCTTTCCACCTGGCTGACCCGGATATAGCCCCGATCCGACAGCTGCGCCGCCAAATCGTCGGGCTCCAGCGTCATCCCCGGTTTGAGCGTTAAAAACCGCTTCCTGAGCGCCCGGCTTGCCGGCATTTTTTTTAGCAGGTTGCTCACAGAGGTGCAAATCACGTATTTGCGGCGTCCCAGGAGCTGCTCGAGCACCTGCATCCGCTTTTCGGTGATCTCCCGGCTGTGCACGTCCGAAAAATAATCGTGAATCGGCTCCTCGGGAAAGTAGAGCACGTTATCCGGCGCCCATTGGGCCAGCCGCTCCGCCTTGGCCAGCGCCTCGCGGTCCGTCGCCGTGATATAAAGCAGATGGCCCTTGGTCGCTTCCCGCAAATACAACGCCAAAAAACCTTTCAAACCGTCCTTGACGTTTGAAAGGTTAACCGATGCCCCCGCGCGCAGCCGTTTGACGATGCGGTGACTTTTCGTGGTGTCAAAAAAATCAAAAATTTTGCGATTCATATTGGTTCCGTTCTTCTGCCGATGGTCATCTGCGCACGTTCATGCGGTTCATCGCGAGATCCACGCCGTCGCTGACGATCATCGCCGCGGCTTTGGCCGCCTGCCCGACCGCCGTCCTCACCGCCTCGCCGTCATCCCCGAAAAGATGGCCCAGCACATAATCGGCCAAATCCCATCCCCGGGGGCTTTCGCCGATGCCGATGCGCACCCGGGGAAAATCCGTCGTCCCCAGATGCCCGACCACCGAACGCATGCCGTTATGGGTGCCGGCACCGCCTTTTGGGCGAATCCGCAGCTGACCGGGCGCGAGGTCCACATCATCGTAAATCACAACGATCTGTTCGGAAGGCACTTTGTAGTAATCTGCCAGCGCGCGGACGCATCGCCCGCTCTCGTTCATAAAAGTCTGGGGCAAAACCAGCTTAATCCGCTCGGCGCCCTCGCGATAATCGCCCGTCAGTCCAAAATGCTCCGCCTTGTTCAGCAGCACCTGTTTGGCTTTGGCCAAAGCGTCAACCGCCATAAAGCCCACGTTATGCCTGGTGTCGGCATAGCGTGGGCCCGGATTTCCTAAACCAACGATTAAAAACATCAGGAGTAGCTCCCGGTGAACAGGCGGCTGAGCGGTCTGCCCAGATGGATATAGTCGATGGCCCGCCCGAAGGTTGCGCCGGTAGACAGAATCTTAAGCTTGCCAATGCGTTTTTTTTCGGGGATTTCAATGGTGTCCAGCGTCACCAGCTCTTCCAGAGCGGATTTCTCGATGCGCTCCATGGCCGGACCGGAGAACACCCCATGGGTGCAGCCGGCGCGCACCGATTTCGCGCCCAATTCCATAATGGCATTGGCCCCGGTGGTGATGGTTCCCGCCGTGTCGATCATATCGTCAATCATGATGCAGTTCTTGCCTTTGACATCCCCAATGACGCCCATAACCGCCGTTTCGTTCGGCTTGGGTCTTTCCTTATCGATGATGGCAAAAGGCACCCCCAGGGCCCTCGCCAGTTTGCGCGTCCGCTTAACAGAGCCGGCATCCGGCGCCACCACAGCCATATCGTCCAGATTCTTCGATGCAAAATAATCGGCAATAATGCTGCCGCCGGCCAGATGATCCAGCGGGATATCAAAAAATCCCTGAATCTGATTGGAGTGAAGATCCATGGTCAGCACCCGGTCTGCCCCCGCCGTGGTGATGAGATTGGCCACCAGTTTAGCGGTGATCGGATCTCGGGATTTGGCCTTGCGATCCTGTCTGGCATAGCCGAAATAGGGCATCACGGCTGTGATGCGCCCGGCGGAGGCCCGCTTCAGGGCATCGATTAAAATCAGCAGCTCCATCAAATTGTCGTTGCAGGGATTGCTGGTCGATTGAATCACAAAGACATCCGCCCCGCGAACCGATTCATGAATATTCAGACCGATCTCCCCGTCGCTGAAGTGCATCACTTCCGCGTTGCACAAGGACACTTCCAAATAGGCTGCAATATCCCGGGCCAACGGCTGATTGCCATTCCCCGTAATCACTTTAATGCCGCTAAAATTGCCGTCCATCTTCTTTTTTACCTCCAAAACAATTTGCTGTTTTTTACGTATTTCTAACGATTTGTATGCTTCCTCGCTTTATTCCCGGATCACTGCATAGGGGCCGATGTGTTCTCCCGGTGCAATCGCTGCGTGACTGACCGTCGACAGCATCACAACGGCGCCCTCGCCGATCACCGCTTCCGTCAGGCAGCTGCCGCTGCCAATCAGCGCATCCTCGCCGATGATCACCCTGCCCTCGGTGACCACGCCGGGCTCAATCACCGCGTCCCGTCCGATTTGGGTGTCGCAGCTCAAATAGGTGTTTGCCGGATCCACAATCAGCGCCCCGGCCGCCAGCCAATAGGCATTGATCCGCCGCCGCATGATGGCCGCCGCCTCTGCAAGCTGCCCTTTTGAATTGACGGCCACGATGTCCTCAAAATCCGGTGTCGGATAAGACCCCACGGTTTTGCCGGCCCGCCGCAGGATTTCGATGCTGTCCGTTAAATAATATTCACCCTGGGCGTTGTTCGGTTGAATCGCTGCCAGTGCTTCGCGCAGCGCCGCCGCGTCGAAGCAGTACATCCCCGAGTTGATCTCAGTGATGGCCCGCTCTGCCGCGGATGCGTCCCTTTCCTCCACAATTTTCCGGAGCGCACCGCCGTCTTTGACGATGCGGCCGTAGCCCGTCGGATCGTCAAAATGCGCCGTCAGCACCGTCGCGGCAAAGCCGCCGGCCTCGTGCGCCTCGATAAGTCCCCTCAGGGTTTCCGGGCGCACCAGGGGGGCGTCTCCCACCAAAATCAGCACATTGCCGTCAAAATCTTCGATAAACGGCAGGGCCTGCGCCACCGCGTGACCGGTGCCCAACTGCTCGGCCTGTTCAAACGTTTCAATTGCATCCGGCAGCGCATCCCGCACGGCCTGCGCCTGATAGCCGACAATCACGGCAATCGCTTCAATCCCCGCCTGATGATTGGCGCGAATCACATGGTCCACCAAAGATTTGCCGCAGATACGGTGCAGCACCTTCGCGTGCTTAGAGCGCATGCGCGTGCCCTTGCCCGCCGCGAGAATAATGGTTTTTGTCTCTTTCATTGCCACCGACCTTCTCCTGAATTTAACGCTCTTTCATATCGTAAAAACGTTTCGTCCATAGCATCATACCGTTAAATCGCGCTCCTGTCCATAGGGTGAAGATGCAATTTTTGTTTTATCCCCCAACTGAGCGATTGGATATCCGCGATAAAAAAGGGAAGAGCTTTTGCCCTTCCCTAAAATCAGACTTCTGATTTCTGATTGCACACCGCCATCGCCTTAACGTTCCTAAAATGACGAGGTGTCATCCTCATAATCCACTTCCAATTCGATATCGTCGTCTTCAACTTCCGCTGCTTCCTGGTCGCGTACCGCTTGTTGATAGGCTTCAAGCACCGCATCCTGCAATTCTTTTCGCATTTCGGATTTGATGGGATGGCAGATGTCTTTAAACTCCCCATCCGGCGTCTTCCGGCTTGGCATCGCAATAAAGAAACCGTTTTGTCCTTCAATCACCTTGATATCGTGCACAACAAACAGATCATCAAAGGTCACCGAGATGATACCACGCATTTTGCCATCTGGATAAATTTTTCGTACTCTAACGTCTGTAATCTCCATGATAATGTCTCCCCCTTTGGTCTTGGCAGTCTGTGATGCTGTTGAATATAGTTTAACATAAACCTTTACACTTTGAAATACTTTTCATCATTTTTTTGTGAATGATCGCCGCAGCCGACAGCAACTGCGATTTGCTTTCAACTTTTATCACTGCTATAATGATTTCATCCATTTATTTGAAACTTAAAGGAGCATTTTCAAGTTGGAACACAAAAAATTAGATATGAAAGCTCATTTGAAAGAAAAATTTGGCCGCCCGATCCAAAAAATTTATTTTATCGGCATTGGCGGCAGCAGCATGAGCGGGCTCGCGCTTATCGCCATCGATCAGGGATTTGATGTGGCCGGATCCGACATCGTCTCCTCGAAGTATACCGAAAAACTCGCCGGCAAGGGCGCGACCATCCACATTGGCCAAAGGGCGGAAAACATCGGCGACGACATCGACATGGCCGTCTTTACCGCCGCGGTTCACGAAGATAATCCGGAAATGATCCGCGCGAACGCACTCGATATTCCCCTCGTCGAACGCTCAGACTATCTGGGCCTGCTATCCCAGGTCTTTCCCAAAACCATCGGGGTTGCCGGCACCCACGGCAAAACCACGACATCATCCATGATCGCCACCCTGCTGCACTGCGCCGAAATGGATCCCTCCGTGAGCATCGGCGGCAATATCGGCGTCATCGGCGGCAACGCCACTTTGGGCAAGAGCGATTACCTGGTGATCGAATCCTGTGAATACGTCGATTCCTTCCTCAAAACGGAGCATTTCATCGGCGTTATCACCAACATTGAAGAAGACCATCTCGATTATTTCAAGGGCGGCCTCAAGCAGATCAAACACTCCTTCCACGATTTCGGCAGCATTTTGCCGCCCGACGGTCTGATGATCGCCTACGGGGATTCTGACGACGTATTGGATGTGGTCAGCGATCTGGCCTGTCAGGTGATCACCTACGGCCTCAGCGACAAAAACGAATGGGTCGCCAGAAACATCACCTATAACGACGAAGGCAATCCCTTCTTCGACGCTTATCACAACGGCACGCTTTACGGGCGCTTTGCCCTGCGCATTCCGGGGCAGCACAATGTGCTTAACGCCATGGCCTGCATCGCCTGTGCCGATTACTTAAATATTCAGAAAGAAACGGTCGAGGAGGCGCTCGATCACTTCGGCGGTGCCAAGCGTCGGTTCGAATTTCGCGGCGCCGTTGGCGGTATCAACGTCTACGAAGACTATGCCCACCATCCGACGGAATTAAAGGTTGTGATTGACGCCTGCCTCAACCACGCCCACAATAAGCTGTGGGTGGTTTATCAGCCCCATTCCTACTCCCGGATTTATTATCTTTTCGACGAATTTGTCAAGTCCTTTGAGAAAGTGGACAAACTCGTCATCAGCGAGATTTATTCCAACCGGGAAACCAACGACTGGGATATTTTCCCAGAAGACCTGGCCAAGCGCATCAAACAAAATTACCAGGTGCCCGCCGTGGTGATTTCCGAGTTTGCCGATATCGTCAAATTCCTGACCGACAATGTGGAAGCCGACGATCTGGTGTTGGTGGCCGGCGCCGGCGACATCAACAAAGTGGCTTATATGCTCGTCGATGCCCTGCGTGAAAAATATCCCGACGCACCCTATAAAGCGGCGCAATCCTGATGGCTGCCACTCCAGAGAAAGAGGCGATCTGCCTCGTGTTAAGCGGCGATGCCCAGGGACCCTACACCATGGGCGTCGCCCGGGCCATCCGCAGCAAAAATCTGCCTTTGGCCCGGGTCATCGGCTCGGGAGCCGGCACTTTGGCCGCGGCTTTTATCGCCCAGGGGAAAGAAGACCTGGCCCGGAATTTCTGGTGCAGCCCGCTGGCAGGAGCTATTATTCACGCGGCGGAGACCATGGCCAAACGCTATGTTCTGGAATGGGCGGCCCTTGATTTTGATGTGTTCCGCCAGGCCTATATCCGCGCCTGCCACAGCATCGAAATCAACACCCTGCGCCAGCAGCTGTCAATCTATCTTTCCGAAGAACGGCTGCGGCGGTCGCCGGTCGCGCTTTCCTTTGTCACCGTACATCCCGAAACCCTCCTGCCGGTGTCTTGTGAACTATCGGCTGTTCCCGAAGGGCAATTCCTTAACTACCTATGGGCCGGTTTATTGATCCCGGTTTTTAAAACGCTTCCCGACGGCCGCCGGACTTATCTTGAAGCCGGATTTTTGAGCGTCATGCCGGCAACGCTGGCCTTAAAAGCGCCCGAGCCCCACCTTGTCGCCGTTGACTTCGCAAACGCGGACTTTCGTCAGAATCCGCACCATCGGCTGACGCTGATTCAGCACTCGGTTTATCTGGCGCTTTCGCCTGATCATGACACCGAGCGCTTCGCCCAGCAGGAAAATTGGGGCAACACCGACGCGTTAAAGGCCCTCTATTATCTTCTCGGCAATTTTTACAGCATCGACGCGGCCGGCGACCATCGTTTTTTCGACGCACTCACGGCTTTTCTCGGAACCCTGCCCGAAGATCCGACTTTAAGGCGTGGCCTCATAGCGGTTTTATCCCCTGCGGGCGCCAGTCGGGAGGCTATCGTCGGCGCACTGATGGCTGAACTGAATCACTCTGCCCTGCGGCGCGCCCCTCAGAAGATGGTTGCCCTGCTTGAGCTCACCGCCCGGGTGCTCGCCGTGCCGACGGCGCCTATCTACGCACCGGACGCTTTGATCCTCGCGATTTTGAATGCTCTGAACACCGCCGTGCGCCGCGCAGCGGATTCCTTCGCAACTAAAAGCTTCGGCGCTTTTTACACCCGGCTTTTGCAGGCGCCGGATGCCATATCGGCCGGCGATCTCACCCCGGAGATGCGCATCGCCGCCGTCATGGCCCTTTCGATTCAGGCCACCGCCGACCGAATGCGTGCATCCTAAAACCACACCGTGCAAAGGCGTGGTTTTTTAATGCCCTTTTTCGCCCAAGCTTCCCACGCAAAAAAGCAGCCGTTTTTACGCGGCTGCTTTTTAATTTAAATTGTTTTTTCGGCCGGCGACAGCCTCACCGCCTCGCCCATGGTGATAAAAAGCAGGTATTTTTCGGCCACGGGCCGGCCGGTAATCGCCGCCAGCGCCTGCTCATAAAAATCAATCTGTATCTGATAACGGGCGATCAAACGATCGCGGGCTTCCTGAGAATGCCAGCGGTCGGTTTTGTAATCCAACAAAATCCATCGGTCGTCTTCGATAAAGCAGCAGTCGATCATCCCCTGAAGCAGCACCGTCTCTTCACCGTAGATCGGATTGATGCGCCGCCCCGGCACCGCGAGGTTAAAGGGCAGCTCCCGCCTGCAGGTGACCGCCTGGAGCAGCCGTTTGCCGATGGGCGAGCCCATCAGCCGCACCACCGGCCGCAGATCCAGCGCCTTAACGAGCGCCGCTTCCAAAATGCCAAGCTCGGCCAGCCGCGCCGCTTCTGCCCGCACCGCATCCGCGATTTGCGCCGTGTCGCCGCCACAGGCCCTGATCCCGTCCAGGTCGATGCGCTGCAACAGGGTGTGAATGCCCGAGCCCAATTCGCTGGGCTGCCAATGCCGGAGACCCGCCGCTTCCATAAAAGCCGGCTTAGCCATCCGCTCGGGAATTTCAATTAAGGCGTCAGCTCCACGGTCCGGATTTTCCCGAAGATGTTCCACCTGGGTAACGGAAAGTTTGGACGGCGCCGGACGCCCCGCCGATTGATAATGCCAGCTTAGCCGCCGCTTGATTTCTTGAAGCTGTTTGGATGAAAGCTCCAGCTGCTGAATCGGCCGTTCCTGAGTCACAGCTTCACGAGTTGTCTCTTCTTCAATTTTAATTTTTAACGCCGGCGAAACGCTATTTTGAGCTGCTCCCGGACGATAACACGCCATCATCAGCCAATCCAAATAAGAGACGCCAGAACCTTGCCTGCCTTTTTTGAGATTACCAACCATGCAGGGTTTTTCCCATCGTTCTTTTTCTTTTTCCAAATCGGTGACGCTTCCAACCATGATGAGTTTCGCCATGGCCCGGGTCATCGCCACATAAAGCAATCGTATCTCTTCCGAAAGGCTCTCAGTTTTGACCTGCTCCTGCACGAGGGTTGTCGCCAGGGTATCGTGATAAAGTTTCGCGCTGGGATCAATCCATTTGGGACAAATCCCAAGCTTTTGATGAAAATGCACTTTCCCTGTGGCGTTCTTCAAATTGGCGCCTTTGCCACAGTCGGCCAGAAAAACAACCGGAAATTCCAAACCCTTGCTTTTATGGATCGTCATGATCCGGACAACATCGTCATTCTCGCTGAGGATGCTCGGAGTCATCACATCCCCCTGACGACGCTTTGTTAAAGGCTGCGCATAATCTGGAAATTGAAATACGCCATGAAGTGTCGCCGTCTGATAATCAGAAGCTCTTTGAAGCAAAACCCGCAAATTTTTCTGACGCTGTTCCCCGCCGGGCAGAGCACCCACCGCCGTATAATAGCCCGTCTCCAGATAAAGCCGCCAAAGAAAATCCGCTACGGATTGGGTGTAGGCAAACTTGCGCCAGCGTTCCAGATGATCTAAAAACATCCGGGCCTTTTGACCCAATGCCGTTTTGGTTTCAGCTGCAGCTTCAAGGCTTTGATAGAAAGGACGATTTTTCGCTCCAATTCGAATCGCCGCCAACTCTTCATCACTGAAACGGCCGATCGGCGAACGCATCACCGATAGCAGCGGCAGATCTTGCTGATAATTATCAATAACCCGAATAAGATTCAAAAAGACAATGATCTCAATCGATTGATAATACGAGGCACCGGCATCAAAATAGGTGGGAATCCCCGCGTCGGCCAAAATCCGAGCCACGGTCTCTCCCTTGCTGCTGACGCTGCGCATCAGCACACCGATATCCCGATAACGCAGAGGGCGGCTGACGCCTTCTTTGGCGATCCATTGTTCCTTGCCGACCATTTCATGAATCCGACCGGCGATGTATCGCGCCTCAGCTTCAATATGATTCGATGCCGAAGCCTGAAGGACGTGGAGTTCCGCCGGTTCCGCAGGATGCGTTGAATCCGCCAGGCCGCAGATCAGCGCAGCCTCGTCGTCGTAGGCAATTTCTCCCAGTTCCGGAGACATGATCCGGGAAAACACGTCATTTACGCAATCGATAATTCCCTGATTGCTTCGAAAGTTTTGGCCAAGGGTGATGAGGCGATCCGCCGCCCTTCCCTGTTTTTGAAACCGCTGATATTTTTCGATAAAAATCGTCGGGTCGGCCTGTCGGAAACGGTAGATGCTCTGCTTCACGTCCCCGACCATAAAATAATTATCGGCCCGGCGCACCCGGGATAAAATCGCTTCCTGAACGGCGTTGGTGTCCTGATATTCGTCGATAAAAACCTGGATGTAGCGTTTTTGAAGGGTTACGGCGATGGTATCGTTCGCCAAGATCGCCTGCGCGTAGCGTTCGATGTCGTGAAAGTCGAGCATTTCCCGTTCTTTTTTGAGCCGTGCAAATTCGGTATCAAATGCTTTTGTCAGATCAATCAGCGCCGTCATAGGCGCCGCCATTGCTTGAAGATCTTCCAACATCTCAGGCAGTGGCCTTTTAAATTGTTTCACTAAATCTTTGATCGGTTTAATCGTGGCAGTGCGCAAATCTTTAATTTTATTGCTTGTCTCTTTATCCTCTTTGCTCCCACTGTAGCTGTCAAATTTAAAAGTTTGGAGCGCTTGCTGAAATACCTGCCACTCATCTGCGAGATGATTTTTTAAATCCAAAAGCTTATCCAGATCCTTTTGCAGGCTGCTCATTGGTTTTTCAAAACCCGGATAGTCTGCAATCATCGATTGTATTTGTGTGATCTCCTGGCAAACAGATTCAATGAGAGATCGAATTGATGCTTTTTGGGCTTCCCCCCAGGCTGACTCTTCAAAACTTTCCGGCGCCACTTTTAACTGGTCAATCGCCTTCTGGCACCAGCTGTCGGGATCTTTCAGTGTTCCCAGAAAACGCCATAGATCTAAAACGAGCGTTCTTAAATCTTCGTCTCCTTTACTGTCGCCATAGGCATCCACCAATTTTGAAAATGCCGTTTCCCCGTCTTCGGGAATTTCCAGGTAACGTTCTTCAAAAACCGCCGTCATCGCCTCGTCTTGAAGGCGATCCAACTCGACGTCATCCCCGATACGGTCATTCGGATCGGCGTCGACTTCCTGAAAAAATTCCCGGACCAAATCACCACAAAAAGCGTGAATGGTTTCGATTGAAGCGCCGGACAAACGCCGCAGCTGATTGGAAAGGCGGCGTCTTTTGTCCGCATCGGTGCAGGCCATCAACGCTTCGCTTAACGCTGTGCTTAGACGCTCCCGCATTTCGCCCGCAGCCGCCCGGGTGAAGGTCAGTACCAACAGGGAGTCCACATCGACGTCTTCATCAACCACCAACCGCCGAATCCGCTCAATCAACAGAGCGGTTTTGCCGGAACCGGCCGCAGCTGAGACCAAAAGATTTTGATGGCGGCTGCTGATCGCCGCTTCTTGTTCAGTCGTCCATTGCATTATCTTGCTCCTTTTGATCCTCTGCTGCTTCGGTTGTTAGGGCCGTCGCTTTTTCGATTAACGTTTCCCGTTTTACCTTCTCAAATTGACGACAGGCCTGGCGATCAATTTGGGCATCGTAACCGCAAATCCCCCGATAATCACAAAATGTGCAGGAAGAATCATTGCCCAGTTTGTAAGGCCGCACGCCAATATCGCCGGCCAGTATTGCTTTAGCGCCTTCTGTAACATGATGCTCCGCAAAATGAATCAAAGCTTCAAAATCCTGTTCTGAAAGTTTACGGTCGGCTCCCGAATTAAAAACTTGTGACGCCCTACCAATGTCATCGTCTAAGGCATTGATTACTCGTATATCATTTAAAAAATAGCCTTGCAGTTTCAATTCAGAAATTTGTTTCTTAAGGATTTCATCTTTACTTATTGAATTTTCTTCCACCATCGGGTCGTCCATTTTAAAATAAAAGGCGGCGCCCGGCAGGGCTGCTTTTTCCTTTTCGCCGCAAACCTTTAAACCGATTCCCATATAAATGAGGAGCTGAAGGGACAAGCCGTAATAAATTTCCGCCGCGTCCAAATCGTGAGCGCTGCTTTTATAGTCGATGACCTTGACAAAGGTATCCTCGCCGTCGGAAAAGCTATCGATGCGATCCACAAAGCCGCGAAGCTCAGCCGCCTTCCCATCGCCGCCGATCGTCAACGGCTCTTTGAAAAAGTGCTCACTGTCCCGATAGACAAAGGTTCCCTTGGCCAATTGTGCGCTGAGGGCGGCCAGAGTCGTTTCGCCAATGCGCCGCAGTTGTCTTCCCCGGTAGCGAAATTGTCCGCTGCTGTCAAAAACCGCATCGTGGGTGTTCTGAATCAAATCGTTAAGAAACGTTTGGATCAAAGCCCCCCGCTCTTCTGCGCTTAGAGTGTCCAGTGTTTGATCATAGGTCTCCGTCCATTTAAAAATGCGTTCAATCAGTGTGTGCATAATATTCCCCATATCCGGTGCCGTGACTTCGTAAGGAATCACAAGCTGGGGGCGCAGACCAAAGGCGACAAATTGTGCAAAGGGGCAGGCGTTAAACTTTTCAACCCGGGAGACACTCAAATGCAGGGGCTTTTCATAAAGGGTTGTCGCTGTCGCCGGCGATAAGGACGCGTCCGTTTCGAAAAACCCAGGCGTGCTCAAAGACGGATCCAAAACCGAGGCTACTGCCGCGCTCACTGGATCGTTATCTTTGGATCGCAAGCACAACGTATTAATCGTTGCCGGGGTGCCGGTGATCCAATCCAAATCCCATTCATCCTGGCGGACAGACGACCGCACCTCAAGATTCGGAAAAACTTTCATTAAAGTCCTCACCAAAGATGACCGGCGGATCGCCTTGCCATCCGCATCATTCATGCTATAAGAGCAATAAAGTCGTTCCGTCACCCGGGACACTTGCATATACAGCACGGTTAATTCGCGATTTTGCAAATAGGCACGATTGTTTTGCAGTGCCAGTCCGGCATCCTTGATTCGGGTTCGTTCCCAATCTGTCAGCACAGGAAATTGATTCTGTTCCGCCGGCAGAATACCTTCGTTGGCACCAAGAATCATAAGGATTTTCGTTCCATCGCTCCGGCTGCGAAGAGCATCGGTGATTGCCACCGTATCCCGCTGTTTTGGCAAAACACCGATATGATACGTTTCAATCCCGCTACGCAAAATATCAATAAAAGCAGGGAAATCATCGTCCGCTTCACCAAGTGCTATGTTGATTTGGTCAAACACGCCCATAAGGATATTCCAGATTTGATTATTAACCGCCGCCCGTTGATAGTCCCCGTTGTCCATCGCCTCCGCTGCCATCGTATCCAGTTGAACCGGAATATTCGTCATTTCCAAAAAATGCACCAAGGTTTCGATCCGCTCCCGATGACAGCCAGCTTCCTGCATTTCTTTTTTAAGGGACATCAGCGGCGAAAGTAATCGATCTTTTACCTGATTCAGGCTATCCAAATCCCAAAGATAACGCTTATCTTTTTGACCGTTTCGCCCGTCCCGAAAGCGATTTTTCTGAAAAGGTTTTTGCCAACGCCAGCCTTTAATCCCAAAAGTCTGGGCATAATTATCCAAAGCCATAACCTGTTCCGGCGTCAATCCCGAAAACGCAGTCTTGGCGTAAGCCATCACTGAATCGCCGCCCAAGTGGATGCGTACTGCATCTAAAGCCGCAAAAAGAAAAGCCACAAGGGGATGATTCATGACCGGCTCAAGTCGATCGACAAAACTGGGAATATTGTACATCGCCAACGCCCGGGCAATCTCACTTCCCATCGTTTCCGGGCTGCCAACCAGAATCATAAAATCCTCATATCGATAGCCTTCGTCTCTCGTTAACCGGATAATCGTCCGGGCCGCACACTCGGCCTCATCCCATAAATCACTGCAAACGTGAAGATCTATGTGCTCCGGCACTTTTTCCCAGGGCTGCGGCGTCAAAGAAAACCATTCGTATTCAAGCCAAGTCAGTTCAGGATCTAATGGCGACTCCGGATCAACCGCCATCATTTTCAGTTCACTTCCCGCGGCTTTAGTCCTTTCCGATAAATCGGCAAACGTCTGCCGAACAATTGCAAAGACGTCTTCATCCGCAGCGGTCGGGTCTTCATCCAGAGGCAATGTGATCGTCAGCTTTTGGGCGCGGTCGGCAATGGCACCGACAATTTCAAAATCATTTTTTGAAAAAGTATAAAATTGATCCATCCAGACCTGAGCATCTTTTAGAAAATTAGCCTGCCGAATTTTTTCACTCAAAAGCCGGGAGCGGTCGGTCTCGTCTAAACGATCGTTCCCCAATGATGCTTCGTAGGCATCCAAGATCAATTCCGTATCTTTCAGCTTTCGCGTCAGCAAACTGCCTTCAGGCATTTCAGACAAAACCGCCTGCAGATCATCGTGGGTAAAACCATTTTCCCGGAGTTCCCCAACAAAGGCCTCCATATCGTTAACGAACCCCCGCCGGCCGACACTCTTCCCGTAAATCTGCAGTTCGTCGCGACTGCTCAGAATGCTTTTGGTCAGCAGCATGCGCCGGCCGTGATCGTCGATAAAATGGGCGGTCGCCCCGCCGACCTCCGAAAAGACACGGGCGGCCAGCCGATCCAGGCTCATCACCTCCACGCCCATCAGGCCGCGCATGCCCGTCGCTTCGATCAGCCCGCGCTCCGCGCTGTAGGTAAAGGATTCCGGCACAATTAAAAAACAGCGGTCCGCGCCGGCTTTCAGCGCGTGGTAAATCTGCCGATAAACAATCTGCGTCTTTCGCCGGGCCGAACCGGCTCCCCGTCCCGTTATGAGTCGTATGGTCATCAAAACGCCCCCTATTTTTGTGCTTGTCAACATGCGCGCCGCCTTCTTAAACGAGGCGTCGCATCTTTGTCTCGTGTTTTTTATTTATTATAGCATAAGACGCCGATGGCCATCGGCTATCCGGCGCGCGTCAAACGGCCGGCGGAACGTCATTCTATCGCCTATGCGCCAAATCCGGCCTATACGATTCAACCCTGAAACGCTGGTTTTTTCCTGATTTGCGCCAAATTATTATCTCTATTTCAATTGAAAAGGCTTTACATTTACAAATGCTTAATGTATAATTAAGAGCGTGAAAGGGAATCGCAAACGACGTGCAACACGCCCTGGGAGGGAACGTGCTGCAGGGACAATGCAATTCTATTTTAACATCATTATTTTATAAGGGGGATGGACAATGATTCCATATTTATCCGAATTTATCGGTACCGCCATGCTCGTTCTCTTAGGGGACGGCGTTTGCTGCGGTCAAAATCTTGAAGGAACAAACTGGAAGGGCGCAGGCTCTGTTCATACGATCATCGGCTGGGGTCTCGCCGTTGGTCTGCCGGCTATGGCCTTTGGCGCACAGTCCGGTGCTCATTTCAACCCTGCTGTTACTCTCGGAATGGCCTGCATCGGCAACTTTGAATGGTCTATGGTTCCGGGTTACATCGTTTGCCAGATGCTCGGCGGCTTCGTCGGCGCCATCATCCTGTGGCTCTATTACAAACCGCAGTTCGATGCGACCACCGATCCGGGTACTATCAAGGGTTGCTTCTGCACAGCTCCGCACATCAAGAACACGTTCTTTAACTTCTTGTCCGAATTTATCGCGACGTTCTTCCTGCTGTTCTTCATCCTGACGATTCCTGCCTCTGTCGGCGCTGCCGGTGCTTCCGCTTTCGTCGTCGACCTGATCATCATGTGCGTCGGCTATTCGCTGGGGGCCACCACCGGGTTCTCCATGAACGCAGCGCGTGACTTTTCGCCGCGTCTGGCCCATGCCATTCTGCCGATTCCGAACAAAGGCGATTCCGATTTCAGTTATGCCTGGAACGCAGCCATCACCCCGATCCTCGGCGGTATCTGCGGCGCTTTTGTCGGCCAGATGGTCGTTGGCTGGCTCTAAAGCCAACCTGCTAGGTTTAATCGCTGTCTTATCGGCTTTCGGTAAAACTTTATTATTGCGACCTTTCACACGCAGAAAGCTGCTCGGTTTTCCGAGCAGCTTTTTTATTGGCGCCCTTTTTCCTATTCACCTTGATAGCCGTTATTTTGGCGCAGCAAAAAGCCGACAGTCACCTGCCGGCTAAAATAAGGAAAAGAAATGAAATGTTCGAAGCGCTGGCTTCAAACAATTGACGTTGCTATTATAACCAAAAGCCGGCGGCTCTGCAAGCCCCGGCTTTTATTTTTTCGCATTTTTCCGTCTCCTTATCCGAGACGGATTCTGTTTAAAATCCGCAATCAAACGGTTCACCTGATCGTGCACCGCAAGGCAGAAGTCCCGCGGATTCCGGTCCTGCCAAAAATGCGCCGCAATCAGCTCGCAGGAAAGGACGTGCCAGCCGACGGCATCCAGCTGCGCCATCACATCCGGCAGGGGCAAAAATCCCTCGCCGGGAATCCAATGTCGGTCCAGATGGCCATCATTATCTGAAAAATGCAGGGCCTTGAGGCGGCTGCCGTAGTCTTTCAGAATGCGCCCCCGCCCACATGGCAACATATAGTCGTGAGAGACATCGTAGCACAAGCCGAAATGCTCCGCATCGATAGCATCGAGCAGCCCTTTGAGCAAAAATTGCCGAGTCACATTTTCCACCGCGATGTCGACCCCGTATTTTTCACCGGCGTCGGCCAGTTCCGAGAAAAAAGCCCGTCCGTTATCAAAAGCGTAAGGGCCCAGCTCGAAATCGACGGTGTGCACCACGATCGCCGGCACAGCAAAACGGGCGCAATCCGCCACATAGCCGATAAGACGGTCAAGGTATGCACGGTTTTCGGCCGGGGGGTTCTCCCAAATGCGGCTGTATCCCATATAGGGCGCGTGAAAATTGGTAATGCCGAGATGATGGCGCGCCGCGAGCTCCGGAAAACGCTCCTTGGGAATGCGCACCGGGGCCGTCTCGTCCTCCCAGGAAAGCATCACTTCATCGAAGCCGGCATCGCGGATGGCCGCCAGCCGCTCCTCAAGGGGCATAAAATAGCCGAACCAGGCAAACATGCTGGTGGTCCAGTCCTGCGCCGGTTCGGTTTTCTTTGATTTAACCTTCATTTTTGAGTTTGGGAATGTGTTGGATATAGGGCGGATAGAGCACGCCCTTTTCCGTAATGATGGCCGAAACATTTTGATGCGGCGTCACGTCGAAGGCCGAATTTTCGAAGCGGATGCCCTCTGGCGCCGTCTGCACCCCGGCGAAATGCCCAACTTCATTGGGCTCGCGCTCCTCGATGACGATATCGTCCCCGGTCATCATCTCGAAATCGATGGTCGAGGTCGGCGCCGCCACATAAAAGGGAATGCCGTTCTCCCTGGCAAGTACCGATACCGAATAGGTCCCGATTTTATTGGCCACATCACCATTTCGGGTGATACGGTCCGCTCCGACAATCACTGCGTCGATTTTACCCTGGCGCATCATCCAGCCCGCCATATTATCGGTGATCAGGGTGACGGGAATGCCATCCTTGTGGAGCTCGTAGGCGGTGAGCCGCGCGCCCTGCAAAAGCGGACGGGTTTCGTCGGCATAAACGGAAATCTGTTTCCCGGCTTCGCAGGCCGCGCGAATCACCCCGAGGGCCGTGCCGTAATCCGCCGTGGCCAAAGCGCCGGCATTGCAATGGGTCAGCACCGTATCCCCCAGGTGAAGCAGCGCCGCTCCGGCTCGGCCCATGGCGCGGCACATGGCGATATCCTCGGCGCAAATCGCGTCGGCTTCGGCCCTAAGCGCCACATAGGCATCCTGCCCGGCAGTAAGGGCCGCCTTCAGGCAGGCCTCCTGCCGGTCGACGGCCCAGAAAAGGTTGACCGCCGTCGGCCGTGTCCCCCGCAGATCGTCGCAGGCCTGCTGCATGCGTTCGGCAAAATCCGGGCGGCCGGCAAATTCCCGGGCGGCCAAAGCCACCGCATAACCCGCCGTCACGCCGATGGCCGGCGCCCCGCGCACCACCATGGTCACAATGGCGTCGCACACGTCCCGGTAATCGGTGTAGCTGCGGATGACTTCCCGGGTGGGCAGCAGGGTCTGGTCGATCAGTTTTAACGCTTCGTCTTCGAAATAAACCGGCCGCATTATTTTCTCCCAATTCTTTCAATCATCCGGAAGATAAGGGCCTTCATTTTCTCCGTGTTTTCGGTCAGCACCTTCATCACCATTTCGTTTGTGACCGGCGGAATGTCCGGGTTGTCCTTAAGTCCGGCGTCGTAATCCGTCACCAAAGCGATATTGACCACCGGCAGATTTTTTTCCTGGCAGAGATAGGCCTCGGGATATTGGGTCATGTTCACGAGATCGCCGCCGATCGTCGCAAAAAATTTACTTTCCGCCTTGGTGGAGAAGCGCGGCCCGTTAATCACCACGGTGGTGCCGCCGTCGCGCATGGTGTGCCCCATGCGCGCCCCTTCTTCCAGAGCATACTGACGCAGCCTTTCGTCATAGGGCTCGGCAGAACTCAAATGCTCAACTTTCGGGCTTTCATAAAAGGTGTCTTTGCGGCCGGCCGTCATATTGATGTACTGATCGGTGACGACAAAATCGCCGGGCTTGTAATCTTCTCGCAACGAGCCGACACAATTCGCCGAGATCACCGCTTTAACGCCGAGCTGAGCCATCGCGTCCACATTGGCACGGTAATTCACTTCGGCGGGGCTATAGATATGCCCCTTGCCATGGCGCGGCATAAAGGCGACCTTCTTGCCGTTCACCTCCAAAAGGCTGACGGCCTCTGACGGTTTGCCATAGGGCGTGTCCGCGTCGACCCGGCGGTATTCATCACCAAGCTCATACAGTCCGGAACCGCCGAACACACCAATATCTGCTGAATAATACATGTCGTTCTCCTTTTCTCTCTTTAAAAAACAACGGCGGCGACGTATAAGCGCCGCCGCTGTTCGCTGCCATTTAACGACAAAATTAATAATTCTTTTTCCTGCGCCAGGCGCCCTTTTCATACTGGTCACCTTCGCCGATATCGGCTTTAAAGCCCAGCCATTTATAGCGGGTGTCGTCATCCCCTTTCAGATCGTTGGGGTCCGCCGGCGCTTCAGAATCCGGTGCCTGCGCTGCCGATGCCGCCGGGGCTTCAGACGCGGCCGCTTCAGTGCTCGGCGCCGCCTCCGAAGGCTCCGGAATGTCTTCGCAAATCACGTCCTGGGCGGTTTCAAAAGCATCGTCTTCATAGGATTCGGCCGCCTCGTAATCCTCGACCGCTGGCTCTTCCGTTTCGGATACCACGGCCTGGGCAATGGCCAGTGCCGCCCCCAGCACATCCTGGGAGGCCTTTGGTTTGAGGCGTCCCTTTTTCCTCGCCGGCTTGGGCTTCGCCACACGGCGTACTTTCCTGCGGACCTGCTGTTTTGGGGAAGATTTTTCCTCCGGCTGAGACACCGGTGAAACCGCCTCGGCAGCCGGCTCTGAGGTCTGCACCGCCGGCGCAGGTGCCGGTTGCGGCGGAGCCTGAGCCGGTATCGGCGGTTCCGGCGGCGCAGAATGGCTGCCCGGCGGATCGGACAACACCGTCGCACCCTCACTGCCCGGAGCCACATGCTCCTGATGCTGCCGTTTGGTCACAGCTCCCTGCAGGGTTTCCGCCAGCAGCTGCATCACCTGGGCATCTGAAGCCTCCGGCATGGCCTTGCGAATGGTGCGCTCGAGCTCCTGGCGAATCGTCGCCAGCCGGTCAAACTGGATGTTATTCCCCTGGCTCTCATCATCCGGCGCTGTGGCACAGGCTGGCTGGGGTGACGGTTCTTCCGATGCGGCGGCTTCTTCCGTCACGTTAAACTTGGGAATAGGCCGCTCGCGCATCAGGGCTTCCGCTTCCTCCACCGGCCGTTTAAAGCCGAGCCATTTGTATTTGGGCTCGCCGTTTTCATCCAATGCTTCGGCATTTTCTTCCACCGGCTGCGGTTTCAATGCCGCTTCCGGCGCGCTGGGCTGCGGCGACGGGGCGACGCGGTCGCCCTCGGGCTGCGCATCCGCCGCGTATTCCGGCGGCGGCCCGGGAAATTCAGCATCGCCCTGAGCCCAGGACCGGCTTTTCACAAAATCCCCGGAGCTCAGCGAATTGTCTTTAAAGCCCAGCCAGCTGCCGTGATCGCCTTGCACGGCTTCCTTGGCCGAAAGCTCCTGAGCCTGATGATCCAGCCAGCTGTCGAGCCGCTTGGCCTGGGGCGCGTCTTCTCCGCCTAAAATGGTCTGCCCCGCTTTGAGATAGCTCTTCTTCGCATCGGGAAAATAACTTTTAAGCTGCTGCATCGGAATCTTTTCGTTGGTCATCACCCCCATCAGGCAGGCGATTTTTTCCGGCAGATGATTGTCGGACGGCCACGAAAGCAACATCCCCACTTCAAACTTCGCAATGGAATCCGCGTCGAGCCCCAGCGATTCCATCGAAAAGCGCATTAACTCCGAATGACGGCAGCGTTCGTGATTTTGCTTCGCACATTTGATCCCCGCCGCTTCGCAGATGTTGCAATTCCCGGGGCGCAGGGTCATCGCGTTGGAATAATCCTTCTCGATTTCGAGCAGGTCCCGCCAGCTTTCGGTGTTCATGCGCGCCTGCACCTCTTCGATATAGTTTTTCGTGCGCACCACCCCGGTAATGGTCTGCTTGTGCTCCTTGGGCACGGCGTATTCCCGCCCGACGACATAAAGGTATTGGAATTGCTCGAGCAGCAGTTTCTCGTTAAAGCCAAACTCGGGGCAGGACCAGAATTTATTATATTTGGAACATCTCAGGCATTTCCCCCGGGCTTTGCGCAGGGAAAAATAATTCTCAATGATATCGTCCATCAAGAGCGGACCTGATGAAAATTTATGGGTGTATTCCATGGACTCACCTCTGGAATAGTCGGCCGCAGCCGCATTCAGCGTTCTTTGATGACGGAGCGATTTTATCGCCCACTTTAACCAACTTATATTATAGTGAATTGTGCGCCCGGACTCAACACAAGATTTTGTTCTTTAAGGGTAAGTTTTACGCGTGCTCCGTTCGCTTTTACAATTATAACTTTTCTTGACGCGGATCACATCCCCTTGCCGCATTTTTCCCGATCCGAACGGGCCCGGACGCGCGTTTGGGAGAGCTCGCATTATACGCGTAAAAAATGCAAATTTTATCTGAATTTCGATCCGTTTCAGGTATAATAAAGACGATGTTTTAACATCCATTGCACACTGCACTAAGAAGCTGAAAGGAGTCTTGTGAATGGAATATTCTATTGAAGTCAAAAACATGTGTCCCGTCGCCAGCAACGGCAACCACGGACCCGCGCCCATCCCCGAAGAGGGCCAATGGGTTCGGGCGAAAGAAATTAAAGATATTGCTGGCCTGACCCACGGGATCGGCTGGTGCGCCCCCCAGCAGGGCTGCTGTAAATTAACGCTGAACGTGAAGGAAGGCGTGATTCAGGAGGCGCTGGTCGAAACCATCGGCTGCTCCGGCATGACGCACTCCGCCGCGATGGCCTCCGAAATTCTGCCGGGCAAGACCATTCTGGAAGCCCTGAACACAGACCTCGTCTGCGACGCGATCAACACGGCGATGCGCGAACTCTTCCTGCAGATCGTCTACGGCCGCACCCAGACCGCCTTCTCAGAAAACGGCATGCCCGTCGGCGCCGGCCTCGAAGACCTCGGCAAGGGGCTGCGCTCCCAGGTAGGCACGATGTACGGCACGCTTCCCAAGGGGCCCCGCTATCTCGAAATGGCCGAAGGCTATGTCACCCGTCTCGCGCTTAACGACCGCGACGAAATTGTCGGCTATGCCTACATCAATCTGGGCGTGATGATGGCGGCGATTAAAAAAGGCGTCGATGCCAACGAAGCCCTCAAGCAGGCTTCGGGCCAGTATGGTCAGTTTGACAATGCTGCGAAAACCATCGACCCGCGGGAAGCGTAAGGAGGCACAACATGGCTTTATTTGAAAGTTACGAAAGAAGAATCGACAAAATCAACCAAGTGCTCGCGGATAACGGCATTGCTTCCCTGGAGGATGCCAAGAAAATCTGCAACGATAAGGGCGTCGATGTCGCCGGCATTGTCCGCGGCATCCAGACCATCTGTTTCGACAATGCCTGTTGGGCCTACACGATGGGCGCGGCGCTGGCCTTTAAACGCGGGGTGACCACCGCCGAGGAAGCCGCCGCCGTGATCGGCGAAGGGCTGCAGGCCTTCACCATTCCCGGCTCCGTCGCCGAACAGCGCAGGGTCGGCCTGGGCCACGGCAATCTGGGCGCCATGCTTTTAAACGAAGACACCGAATGCTTCGCCTTCCTCGCCGGGCACGAGTCCTTCGCCGCAGCAGAAGGGGCCATCGGCATCGCTCGCTCGGCCAACAAAGTCCGTCAAAAACCTCTGCGCGTCATCCTAAACGGCCTGGGCAAAGATGCAGCGCTCATCATCTCCCGCATCAACGGCTTTACCTATGTGAAGACAGACTACGATTACTTCACCGGCGAGCTGCATGAAGTTGCCCGCACGGCCTATTCCGACGGGGAACGCGCCGCCGTCAACTGCTACGGTGCCAACGACGTGCGTGAAGGCGTCGCCATCATGCACAAAGAGGGTGTGGATGTCTCCATCACCGGCAACTCCACCAACCCGACCCGCTTCCAGCACCCGGTGGCCGGCACTTATAAAAAGGAATGCCTCGAACAGGGCAAGCGATACTTCTCGGTCGCTTCCGGCGGCGGCACCGGCCGGACCCTCCATCCGGACAACATGGCCGCCGGCCCCGCGTCCTACGGCATGACCGACACCATGGGCCGCATGCACTCCGACGCGCAGTTTGCCGGCTCGTCCTCCGTGCCGGCCCACGTCGAAATGATGGGCCTGATCGGCATGGGCAACAACCCGATGGTCGGCGCCACCGTAGCCGTGGCGGTTGCCGTCGAAGAAGCGCAGAAATAAATCAAAGTTCTCGGCCGGAATCTCTGATTCCGGCTTTCTTAACGGCGCCGTTTTCGGCGTCTTTTTTGTTTTTCTTTTCCTCCCAATAAAAAACGCCCTTTGGGAGCAACAAGCTTTTTATTACTTTGCCTGTCATCCCCCGAAGGGAGCTTTTCATATTTTCTTCATATGTCGAATCGCTCATCCTGTCCGTTTGAGCGGACGCAACACCCTAAAAAAATACAGGCAGACAACAAGACTAAACAGCCTGCCTGATTGACCGTCACCCACGGGCGATGGGCATAGCCTCTCAGATAATCCAACAGAAATTTTAATACCGCGTATGCGCCGACCGTTAACGTCGGAGCGGGCGCCTTACTGTGAGCCATTCGCCGATCCAAAACCATAAACAATGCCAGAAAAGAGAGTGCCTCAACTGCCTGTATCGGAAACAGCCAATCTGTCACCGGCTTCCCTGCGTCCATATAGCGGATTTTCCCCGGTCCGCCATACGCGATGCCGCGGCAGCATCCGGCGAACAGACACCCAAATTTCGACAGGCCATATAACAGACCGAGGGATACCGCATACAGCTCGAAGGACTGGTCCCGTTTTTCAGGAACGATCATCGTAAAAATAACAGTTCCCAACAGCATGCCCATCGCCCCGCCAAGTCCGGTAAAACCGGCTTCTGAAAAAGAGAGCGCCTTTCCTTCCGCCGTCGCCTCCAGGAAGGCGAACAATTTTCCCCCATATAAAACACAGCCAAGATTCAGCAAAAGCGAATAGCCGGTTTGCCTCCGGACCATCCCCAAACGGCCGGCTTTGAAGAAAACATATGCGCCCCAGAAACAAAAGGCCGTCAACAGGCAAATCGCGTAGGGAGCCACAAACCAGTGCCGGATCTGAATACTCACAGCCGCCACCCTTTATCCCATCTGCGAGAACATTTTTAAAGCGCCGCCACAGGAGACGATCGTAACGGCCAAAGTCAGCAGCGCCATGGCATACAAAATCACCATCAGCCACATCAGAACTTTGCCGAAGAGATTGGCCGGATAGCGCACCCGGACATAAATGATCACCGCAAGACCGGTTATCCCCGCCAATGTGCTTGCCGCATCCAGGCGTGACACAAGCTGCGTATAGAATAAATCAGAAGCAGACCAAAACAATCTGGGAAGACGCTGCAGCATCACCGCAAAAACATCCAGCAAAACAGCCCCCACACACAGGTGGTTTGCCCGTTTGTCCTCGGCTGTGTCGTGACGGTTTTTTTGTTCGTTTTGATTCATTGCCATTATGGTTTTTTCTCCTTGCAATCCACCGCTGTGATCAACTCGCCCGCCTTCGGGCAAACAAAAAAATCATTTTTCATCGATTCAGCGCCATCTCCGCGAAGGGCCCACTTCAAAAAGCAAGGAACAAAAGGCATTCAAGCCCCCCTTCTCTTTCGCACGTCAGCTTTCCTACGGCCGGCTGGATTCTGTTTTTGTCAGTATACCATTATTCAAAAATCTTAACAACTGATTTTTATCTCCCGGCACCCTCTGCATCGCCGCGGCGTTTTGCAGGGCTTCTTTTTAAAACCGAGGCGCCATCCCCGTCGGCTTCAGCACGCCCGCGTATCGGCCCCGGCGCCGGGGCCTTAAACCCGGCCATTAAAAGCGCCCGAAGGGATGATCCCTTCGGGCGCTTTTGCCGTCGGCCGCCGACTCCGAAGCATTGACAAAAATCCGACCCGCGACCTGCTTTTATCCACCGCTCAACATGCCGGATGAAAATGCCTTAGCCGGTAATATACGCTTGACTTAGCCACCTTTGACGCTGCGTGCGCGCCGAAGGCCCCGAGCCTGGCCAGCACCGCCAGGCCGAACCGGCGAAAGCTATACGCATTCCCGAAAAGTTTTCCGATTTCCCCGCAAGACTTGAAATCATAAAACATCTTCGAAACCTGATAAAAAGCTTCCTGCAATGCCCACGGCGTCTCGTGCTTCGGCAAAAAAGTCACATTCATCATGTCGTAATCGCTCCAGCTTTGACTGATCAGCCGTCCTTCCCGCCGAAACTGCTCATAAACCGGCGTCCCCGGATAGGGCGTCAGAATCGCGGGCTGAAGCTGATAAGCCCGTATATCCTTTGCAAATTGCACCCCGGCCTGCATATCCGCCAGCGTATCCTCGTCAAGCCCCAGGACGAGACTGACGATCAGGCGGATCCGGTGTCTTGCGCAGGCCGCTGCTGCCCTTCGGATATTTTCAATGCTCTGCCCCTTGTGAATCCGGTCCAGCGCCTTTTGATTCAGCGATTCGATGCCGATCAGCACCCGTGTCAAATGCGCGTCGTGCAGCAGCGTCAAAAGTTCTTCATCCTCCGCCAGGTCGGTCCGCCCGAAAAAGAAACTTTCCCGGAAAGTGAGCCCTTCCCGGATCATGCGCCGGCAGATTTCCTTAGCCCGCTCCTTATCCGCCGTGAAATTATCGTCCTCAAAGTTCATATAGCGAAATCCCATTCGTTTGTACATGCGGATCTCCGCCATCACATTATCGATGCTCCGCCTGCGGTAAGGAGCGAACATGCGCGACGTCGTGCAGAACGTGCATCGAAAAGGACAGCCGCGGCTCGAAATCACATTGGCCGCTTCACAGGGTGTCCTCAAAATGCTGTAATCCGGAAAGGGCACCGCGTCCAGATCTTCAATCGGAATGCCCTGCACCAACCGCTCGGTCCGGCGCCCTTCCACCACATCCAATATGACCTTTTCGCCTTCGCCGACAATCACCTGATCCGCATGCTGCAAAGCTTCTTCCGGAAGCGCCGTCGGATGCATGCCGCCCAGGATTACCCTCGCCCGCGTCCTCCGGTGAATTTGATCGGCAAGCGCATATCCGCGGGGGGCGGTGGATGTCATCAGAGAAAAGCAGAAAACGTCCGTATCCTTCAGCAGCCGTCTGAACGGAACCCGCCCGTTTAATTCTTCATACACCGCCACATTGTGTCCCGCGTGCTTCAAAATGCCGCCCAGAATCAACGGCCCGGTGATGGCATTGCTCTGCCCGTAAATCTTTCCGCCCCACCGATAAGCCGGCATTCTTCGCAAGGCCGTCGTCGGAGTAATAAATACAATTTTCATTTTTATCCCCCCACAGGAACTGTTTTGCGCATACACTTGTATTAATTACATTATAGCTGTATAATTTTTTAAAACAAGGAACAGTATTGTTGCCAATGTATCGTTATGATGACAGAAAGGAAGATTTTGTACGATGGACCGCAGAATTTTAAAGACCAAAAAATGTCTGAAAGACGCTTTGCACACGCTGCTGGCACAAAAGCCACTTGAAAAGATTACCGTAACCGAAATTTGCGATGCGGCCAATACCGGCCGGCTGACCTTTTACAAACACTATACCGATAAAACCAATCTTTTGGAGGACTGCTTTCACGACATGCAAGCGGAAACCAAGCGGCGTTACGACGTTCTTCAAAAAAATAACGCGGGCAAATCGTTTCATCAAAGCTTTCTCAATTTGATGGATGCCATCATGGACGTGGCCAGCCGGGACGCCTCCACGATCGGCAAATTGTTTGCCAACGCCAATACTTTGCATATGTATTATCAATTTGTGATGGACAATCTCGAGCACTTTGAAATGAGCAGCGGCCAAAAAATCCATACCAAATACGATATGAAGGCGCTGAATTCCTTTTTAATCATGGGGCTCTGGGGATTTGTTTATGCAAACGGTCCTGATTTTGACGAAAAAACCACGCGGCGCAAAGCCCGAATGCTAATTGGCGATCTGATTAAAAGCGATCTTTTCAAATCGCCTCCCCGCCTCCGCTGATCAACCCGACCGCGCGTCAAACGCGTGGTTTTTTCTTTATGCAGCAAAAAAGACCACCCATCGGGCGGCCTTTGAGCCTTGGAATATGAATCGACTTTGAATCTTAGAGCATCGAGAGATAGCGGTCGCCGGTATCCGGAAGCAGGGCGACGATGATCTTGCCCGCGTTTTCCGGCCGCTTGGCCAGCTGCAGTGCTGCCCAGACCGCGGCCCCGGCGGAGATGCCGACCAGAATGCCCTCGCTCTTGGCGATTTGGCGCGTGGTGTCAAAGGCGTCGTCGTTCTCGACGGCGATAATTTCGTCGTAGATATCCGTGTTCAGGGTGTCCGGCACAAAGCCGGCGCCGATGCCCTGGATCTTGTGCGGGCCGCCGTGGCCTTTGGTCAGCACCGGAGAGCCCGTCGGTTCGACGCCGACGATTTTCACGCCGGGCTTCTGGGCTTTCAGGTATTCGCCGACGCCGGTCAAGGTGCCGCCGGTGCCGATGCCCGCGACAAAAATATCCACGGCGCCATCGGTGTCTTCCCAGATCTCCGGCCCGGTGGTTTCGCGGTGGGCCTTGGGGTTGGCCGGGTTGATAAACTGGCCGGGGATAAAGCTGTCCGGGGTGGCTTTCGCCAGTTCGTCCGCTTTGGCAATGGCGCCCTTCATCCCGGCTGCCCCGTCGGTGAGCACCAGCTCCGCGCCGTAATCCTTGAGCAGATTGCGGCGCTCGACAGACATGGTTTCCGGCATGGTGAGGATAACTTTATAGCCCTTGGCCGCCGCGACGGCCGCGAGGCCGATCCCGGTATTGCCGGAAGTCGGTTCGATGATGGTGGCGCCGGGCTTCAGCTGGCCCTTGGCTTCCGCGTCTTCGATCATCGCCTTGGCGATGCGGTCTTTCACGGAGCCGGCCGGATTGAAGTATTCCAATTTGGCAAGCACCCTGGCGCCGGTGCCCTCCGCTGCTTCAACGCGGGTCAGTTCGAGCAGCGGCGTTTTGCCGACGAGTTCTGTGAAGCTTTTGTAGATTTTAGACATGATTTTCCTCCTGAATTTAAATCGTTCGTTTAATCGGATCGGCCTGACCGTCAGCGAACGGCGGCAAAGGCCGTGTCGAGAGCCTCGAGCAGGTCGTTGCTGTTTTCGATGCCGATGGACAGCCGGACGGTGTTCGGATGGATGCCCTGATCTTCGAGCTCCGCATCGGTGAGCTGGGAGTGGGTGGTGGATGCAGGATGGATCACCAGGGATTTCACGTCGGCCACGTTGGCCAGCAGCGAGAAAATCGGCAGATTGTCGATGAATTTCTGCGCCGTCGCCGCATCCCCCTTGATGTCAAAGGTAAAGATGGAATCGCCGCCGTTCGGGAAATATTTATCATAATATTCGTGGCCCGGTTCGCCTTCGATCGACGGATGGTGCACCGCCGCCACCTGGGGATGCCTGTCGAGGTAGTCCACGATTTTCAGGGCATTTTCGACGTGGCGCTCCACGCGAATCGACAGGGTTTCGAGCCCTTGCAGGAAGAGAAAAGCGTGGAAGGGCGACAGAGTCGCCCCCTCATCCCGGAGCAAAATCGCGCGGATATAGGTCACAAAAGCCGCCGGCGCGGTGGCCTGGGCAAAGCTGATGCCGTGGTAGGACGGATTGGGATCGGAAATCCAGGGATATCTGCCGGACGCCGCCCAGTCGAACTTGCCGCCCTCGACAACGACGCCGCCAATGGCCGTGCCATGGCCGCCGATGAACTTGGTCGCCGAGTGAACAACAATATCCGCCCCCCATTCAAAGGGCCGAACCAGATACGGGGTGGCAAAGGTATTGTCCACCACCAGCGGCAGGCCGTGCCGGTGGGCCAGCTTTGCCCAGGCCTCAATATCCACGACGTTGCCGTTGGGATTGCCCAGGCTTTCGACGAACAGCGCTTTGGTGCTACCGTCAATAGCCGCCGCCACCGCGTCGAGATCATAAGGATCAAGCCATTTTCCGGTGATGCCGTAGTGCGGCAGGGTGTGGGCAAGCAAATTGTAGGTGCCGCCGTAAATGGTTTTGGCGGCGACGATGTTCTCGCCCTGCTGAGCCAGCGCCTGAAGGGTGTAGGTGATGGCCGCGGCGCCGGATGCGGTGGCAATGGCGCCGGTGCCGCCTTCCAGGGCCGCGATGCGTTTTTCAAAGACATCTTGGGTGGAGTTGGTGAGCCGGCCGTAAATATTGCCGGCATCCTTCAGACCGAAGCGATCCGCCGCGTGCTGTGAATCGCGGAAAACATAAGAGGTGGTGGCGTAAATCGGTACCGCGCGGGCGTCCGATGCCGGATCGGCCTGCTCCTGTCCGACGTGTAACTGCAAAGTTTCAAAACGATAAGGCATTTGATTGCTCTCTTTCTTAGTGGCTTCATTGCGAAACGCTGTAACTTCGCGCTTCGCTGATTTCTGATTTTAATGGGGATGATCGCTGCTGCTTAAAAAGAGCTGTCAGGAGCGGCGACATCGCCGCCCCTGCCCGCTCATGGTGATCGAACACATTCGGCCGCTGTAAATATTTTTCAAGTCACGTTCCATCCGAAACCTCCAAACGTTTATTACCTATCAAACTGATATTTGATGTTGCATTTATGTTAAACCTATCTCTCTGCTATGTCAAGTATAAATTTGATTTTTTGAAAATTTTTTGAATGGCATCTGCGTCCATAAAAAATTCCTCCCGTGTCGACACTTTCTTTTGATATTAACGCAAGCGATGCCCATTCGCCATCTTCACGCCGCCCGAACCTGCCGGCTGCATCGGGCACCGCCTCACCTTTTCGCCATTTAACCCATCAAAAAAGCACGGGACTTTTCCCGTGCTTTTGCGCGATCAGCGCCATGGCCGGGCCTTGCCGTCCCAGCCGCGGTCGTGCCAATAGATCTGATCCGCTTCGTTCCATCCCCGGCGCTGCAAAAACCGCATCAGGTTAAAAAACGCCTTGGTTTTAATCCCCGGGCGCAGATGCTTATGGTTTTGTTTGATTTTTTGCGCCAGCCCGGTGACCCTGCGGTCGATAGCCGCCTTGCGCCCGCCGTCGACCTCGGCCCATTTCGTTGCCCGCACGTTCAGGCCGAAACGGTAGGTTTTCGCCACGCCCCAAAAGAACGTGCTGTGCGCCATATCCTGCAGCGTGCTTTTCGTTCCGGCACCCGCCGCCGTGGCGATGCACACCGCCTGCTTATAAAACATCGCGGCCTCAGGCCGGTGCACCATCCACCGCCAGCCGTAATGGTCCAAAAAGGCCTTCATCGCGCCGGTCACGTGATAAACATAAACCGGGCTCGCGAGAATGATCACATCCGCCGCGTCCATCGCCGCCGTGATCGGAGCAAGCTTCTCGTAGTGCGGGCACAGCGTCTCCGAGCGCATAAAACACGCCGTGCACCCGGTGCAAAAATCGCCGAAATCCCGGGGCAGAAAAAATTCGGTGACCGCACCGTCCGTTCCGGCCAGTTTTTTGGCCAGCATCCACGCAATATGACAAGTCGACCCCCGATGGCTTTGCCCGTGGATCATTGTTATTTTCAACGGCTTTCCCTCCTTCATCCTTGATAAACCGATGATCATGCGCCATGCAAAAAGGCCCTGCGCCGGGCAAGGCCTTCAAACCATCGACCGTCACACTTTCAAATCCACCTCGGATAAATCGATGGCGTCCGCGTTGGCGTCCAGCACCGGCTGAACTTCCTCCGCGAGAAAATCGGCGACCTGTTGGGGCGCCCGACCGATATAAAGCGCCGGATTGAGGATGCCGGGAACCTCCTCCGCGGTGATTCCGAAGGAGCCGTCCGCCACGATGCGCGCCATCAGATCGTTGGGCTTCCCTTCTTCTTTCACGACGGCGCCCGCCTGCATCGAAAGCACGCGAATCTTTTCGTGCAGTTCCTGACGGTCGCCCCCGCGCTTCACCCCCTCCATGATGATGTTTTCCGTCGCCATGAAGGGCAGCTCGTTCATGATGTGCTGATGAATCACCTTTGGATAAACCACCAGCCCGCCGGCCACATTGTTGGCAATGCCGATGATGGCATCCACCGCGAGAAACGCTTCCGGAATGGCGATGCGCTTGTTGGCCGAGTCGTCCAGCGTACGTTCAAACCACTGGGTCGCCTGGGTAACGGCCGGGTTGAGGCTGTTCACCATCACGTAGCGCGCCAAAGAGCAGATGCGCTCGCTGCGCATGGGATTGCGTTTGTAGGCCATGGCACTCGAGCCGATCTGGGTCTTTTCGAATGGTTCTTCCACTTCCTTCAGATGCTGCAGCAGCCGGACGTCTGTCGCGAACTTGGACAGACTCTGGGCGATGCCGGAGAGCACCGCCAGCACCCGGGCGTCAAATTTGCGCGGATACGTCTGGCCGGTCACGGCATACGTCTTCTCAAAACCCATTTTTTCCGCAACCCGCTGATCGAGCTGCCTGACCTTGTCGGCATCGTTGTCGAACAAATCCATGAAGCTCGCCTGGGTCCCGGTGGTGCCCTTGGCCCCGCGCAGGCGCACCGTCGAAATCAGATATTCCAGATCCGCATAATCCATCAGAAGATCCTGCAGCCAGAGGGTGGCCCGCTTGCCCACCGTCGTCAGCTGGGCCGGCTGGAAGTGGGTGAAGCCCAAAGTCGGCAGCGATTTATAGGTATCGGCAAACCGCGCCAGCCTGGCGATGAGATTTACCAAAATCCTGCGGGTGTGCACCAACCCCTGACGGTACTGGATGATGTCGGTGTTGTCCCCCACATAGGCCGAGGTCGCCCCGAGATGGATGATGCCCCGGGCGCCCGGGCACTGATCGCCATAGGTATGCACATGAGCCATCACGTCGTGGCGCAGCTTCTTTTCGTATTTCGCCGCCAATGCATAGTCGATGTCGTCCACTTTGGCTTTTAATTCGGCAATCTGCTCGTCGCTGATGCGAAGGCCCAGCTCCTGCTCGGTCTCGGCCAGGGCCACCCAGAGGCGGCGCCAGGTCGAAAATTTGTTGTCGGCCGAAAAAATACGGCCGATTTCCTCGGATGCATAACGTTCAATCAGCGGATTTTCATAAGTTGCTTTCATCATCGCTCCTTAAAATCAAAAATCAGTCCAGCGTGCCGAAGATGCGGTCCCCCGCATCCCCAAGCCCCGGAACAATGTATTTATGCTCGTCCAGATGGCTGTCGACGGCGCAGCAGTAAATCGGCACGTCCGGATATTTGTCCGACAGGCGCGCAATGCCCTCCGGTGCCGTGAGAATTGCCGCCACCACAATATCCTCGCAGCCCTGCCGGTGCAGCAGATCGATGGTGTAGTCGATCGAGCCGCCGGTGGCCAGCATCGGATCAATAATGATGCACTTGTGCCGGTGGATATCGCTGGGAAATTTCTGATAATAGGCGATCGGCGCATGGGTCGTTTCATCCCGCTGGACGCCGACGTTCAGGATCTGCACGTCCGGATACACATCGGTAAAGCCGGAAACCATGCCGATGCCCGCCCGCAGAATCGGAACGATCGCCAAAGGCTGCTGCAAATCGATACGCTTTTGCAGCGTGCGGCACAGCGGGGTTTCGATTTCAACCGTTTTGGTCGGCAGGGTCGCCCCGATTTCATACGCGATAAAACCGCTGATTTCCTTCACGATTTCCCGGAATTTGCGATTGCCGGTCTTGGTCATGCGCAGCACGGTCAGCCGGTCGGTTACCAGCGGATTGTCGATGACGTGAACGTTCTCCGGAAGGATGAAAGTCTTGCCGGAATCATCTGAATTTGCCATAAACGCCTCCATTTCGAATTCTTGAATGCATTTTCTAATTATTATACTCGGGATATCGGCCGCATTGCAACCGCCTTTTATCTTCCAGCGGCAAACCCGTTCAAAAACGCTTCAATGCGGTCAAAGCCCTTGTCGATGGTCGCGCGGTCCACCGTATAGGCAAAGCGCACAAAGCCGTCGGCGCCGAACGCCTCCCCGGGAATCGTCACCACCTGCTTCGCCTCGAGCAGCTGCATCGAAAAGGCGGTGGCCGTTTCAAAGGGTGTGGCCGGATCGGCCAACAGCGGGCGCACGTCCACAAAAATATAAAAGGTGCCGTCCGGCGGCAGGTAGGAAAGCCCCAGCGCGTCCAGCCGGGCCGTCATGGTTTTGCGGCGCGCCGCGTATTCGGCGATCATCGGCGCGATCCTGCCCGCCCGCCCCCGCAGCGCCGCAATCCCCGCATGTTGGGAGATGGTGGACGGATGGGAGAGGGTGTGCCCCTGGATTTTGTTCATCCCGGCGGCAATCCAGGCCGGCGCCGCCGCCCAGCCCAGCCGCCAGCCGGTCATCGCGAAGGTTTTGCTAAAGCCGTTGACGACAATCGTCCGCGCTTTAATCGCCTCGCCCAACGCGGCGATGCTCACCGCCGCCGCATCGGGATCATACACAAAGGCTTCATAAATCTCGTCGGAGATCACCACGAGATCCTCCGCCACAATCACCTCCGCCAGCGCTGTTAGCTCCTCTTTGCGGTACACCTGACCGGTGGGATTCACCGGCGTGTTGAGCATAACGACCTTGGTTCGCCCGGTCACCGCTGCCGCGAGCGCCTGCGCCGTCATTTTAAAACCGTCTGCCGGATCGGTGTCCACAATCACCGGAACGCCTCCGGCGAGTTTAACCATTTCGGTGTAGCTCACCCAATAGGGCCGGGGTATGATGACCTCGTCCCCCGGATCAAGCAAAGTCTGCAGACTCACCGCCAGCGCACTTTTCGCACCGCTGGTCACCACGATGTTTGCCGGCGTGTAATGCAGGTGATTTTCTCCTTCAAGCTTGTCGCAGATGGCTTCCCGCAGGGCATAAACCCCGGCCACCGCGTCGTATTTGGTATAGCCCGCATCGATGGCAGCCTTGGCCCCATCACCGATATAAGCGGGCGTGTCAAAATCCGGCTCGCCGGTGCCGAAGCGCACCACATCCGCGCCGGCGTCGGTCAGCGCCGCGGCCTTTTCAGCCAGGGCCAGCGTCAGCGAATCGCTGCAGCGGTCAATCTTTTCGGAACATTTTAATCGGGTGGTCATGCTTTCGCCTTTCTTTCGTCGTCTTCGTAAATTTCGTAAATGCGTTCGATGCGGCTTGCCCGGCCGGTGACCGAATCCACGTCGATCACCACACCGCCGAGCTGCCAGGGTTTTTCCTTCTCGACTTCGTAGCGCGCCGGCATTTTAGCGATCATCTGGTGCAGAATGATGTCTTTTTTCACGCCGATCACCCCGTTTAACGGACCGGTCATGCCCAGATCGGTGATATAAGCCGTGCCGCCGGGCAAAACCCGCGCGTCCGCCGTCTGCACATGGGTGTGGGTGCCGACCACCGCGCTCGCTTTTCCGTCGAGGTAATAACCCATGGCGATCTTTTCGCTGGTAGTCTCCGCGTGAAAATCCACCAGAAAAATATCGCTGTTCGCCCGGATTTCGGCCATCGCGGCGTCAATGGCCGCAAAGGGCGAGTCCAGCGCCTCCATAAAGGTCTGCCCCGACGCGTTGAGCACGCAGGCCCGCACCCCGTCCCAGTCGTAAAAGGCGTAGCCCCGGCCCGGCGCGTTCTTCGGATAATTCAGCGGCCGCACAATCTGCGGATAGCCGCCGATATAATCCGCGGTCTCCCGCTGCTTCCACACATGGTTGCCCATGGTCAGCACGTCGATGTCCAGGGCGAGCAGCTGCCTGGCGTTTTTTTCCGTCAGGCCGTTGCCGCCGGAGGCGTTCTCGCCGTTGACTACGACTCGGTCCGCCCGAAAACGTTTCTTCAAATCGGCCAGATGCTCGCGAAGAACCGTTCGGCCCGGTCGCCCCACCACATCGCCGATCATCATAATTCTCATGCACTTCTCCTCGTCTTATCAAAAAAGGAAGGGTCTCCCCTTCCTCGTTGCAATTTATTTAGCGTAATCCACCGCGCGGATTTCCCGGATCAGGTTGACCTTGACGTTGCCGGGATATTCCATTTCAGACTCGATCTTCTTGGCGATATCCTTGGCCAAAAGATTCATCCCCTCGTCGTTGACATCTTCCGGCTTCACCATGACCCGCACCTCGCGGCCGGCCTGAATGGCAAAGGACTTCTCGACGCCTTCAAAGGAAGTCGCGATCTTTTCGAGGTCCTGCAGCCGCTGCACATAGGAGCCCAGGGTTTCTCTGCGGGCGCCCGGTCTTGCCGCCGAGATGGCGTCGGCCGCCTGCACCAGCACGGCCTCGATGGTCTGTGCCTCCACATCGCCGTGGTGCGCTTCCACCGCGTGAATCACGGCCTTGCTTTCTTTATGCTTTTTCAGCACGTTCACGCCGATTTCCACGTGATTGCCTTCGACTTCGTGGTCGATGGATTTGCCGATGTCGTGAAGCAGGCCGGCGCGCTTGGCGATTTTCACGTTGGCGTCGAGCTCTGCGGCCATCATGCCTGCGAGATAGGACACTTCGACGGAATGCCTGAGCACGTTCTGGCCGTAGCTGGTTCGGAATTTAAGCCGGCCCAGCAGCCTGACAATTTCCGGATGCACGTTGTGAATCCCGGTGTCAAAGCAGGCCCGTTCGCCCACCTCTTTAATCTGGGCATCCAATTCCTTGCGGCATTTATTCACGACTTCTTCGATGCGGGCCGGGTGGATGCGCCCGTCGACAATCAGCCGTTCAAGCGCCATGCGGGCCACTTCCCGGCGAATCGGATCGAAGCCGGAGAGCACCACCGCTTCCGGCGTGTCGTCAATGATCAGATCGATCCCCGTCATCTTTTCGAGGGCACGGATGTTGCGGCCCTCCCGGCCGATGATGCGCCCCTTCATTTCGTCGCTGGGCAGATTGACGACGGAAACCGTCGATTCCGCCACATGATCCGCCGCGTAACGCTGGATGGACTGAGCGACAATTTCGTTGGCTCTTTTATTGGCGTCGGCTTTGGCCTCGTCCTCGATGCGCTTGGCAAGAACCGCCGCGTCGGCCCGGGCTTCCCGGCTGACCTCTTCCATCAGCACATCCCTGGCTTCGTCCCGGGACATGCCGGCCACCCGTTCGAGCTCCGCCATTTTTTCGTCCATCATGCCGGCGAGCTTTTTCTGCTTCTGATCGAGCTCTTTGCCGCGTCGGTCGAGCTTTTCCCGGCTTTTGTCTAAACTGGCATTTTTCCGATCCAGGTTTTCTTCTTTTTTCATCAGGCGATTTTCCATTTTCTGGAGCTCGCTGCGGCGTTCGCGATTCTCCGCTTCGTGGGTTTCCTTGATCTGAATCACTTCTTCTTTCGCATTGAACAGCATTTCTTTTTTCTGGGTTTCGCCTTCTCTAACCGCGTCTTCGACAATGCGCTTGGCCTCAGCCTCTGCCGAGCCGAGCTTGGCCTCCGACGTCATTTTTCGAATCATATAACCGGCGATCAGGGCAATCACAATGCCGACCGCCAAAATGATATTCACGATCATTGGTCGATGCCACCTCCTGTATTAAATTTTGTGTTGATTTATGCATTGATTTTTTTACACAACTTCTGTTTTATTTTACCCTTAAATGTTGCAAAGGTCAATAAAAGCAGCGGCGCCGGCGAAAACTTTTCCATATGTTTTGCGCGATGTTTTGCGCGCAGGCACACCGCGGTTTTCGGCCGGTGAGCCGTCGGGCACATTGGCATTCGGCCGGCACTCGGCGCGCGCCCTGAGCGCCGGCGGCGGGTAAAACTCTTTTCTTAAACGGTCATTTTTCCTGCGGCCATTTTTCTTGAATCATCCCGGCGCCGCTTGCAAACGGCCGGGGCTTCTGATAGAATAATCAGCGTTTTAGCCGGCGGCCTCTGCGCCGCTGCCCACGACCCCTCGTGATTTCACACCCCTTTCGAAAGAAGATGATTAACCATGTTGTTTCAGCGCTTCACCGCGCGCATCCGACAAAATGAACACGCGCTCGGCATCATTTATATTGTCGCTTCTGCTTTCTGCTTTTCACTGATGAGCTTTTTTATCCGCCGCGCCGGCAATCTGCCCACCATGCAAAAGGCCTTTTTCCGCAATTTCGTCGCTCTGCTTGTGGCCACGATCATGCTTTTGCGCACCCCGGAAAAATTTCACATGCAAAAGGGCAGCGCCCCCGATCTGCTCATGCGCGCGTTATTTGGCACCTGCGGCCTGATCGCCAATTTCTACGCCATCGACCGGCTCGGCCTCGCCGATGCGAACGTGCTCAACAAGATGGCGCCGTTCTTCGCCATCCTCGCCTCGGCCCTCATCCTGAACGAAAAGCCCAACCGCATCGAGATCTTCTCGGTGATCATCGCCTTTACGGGTGCGCTTTTCGTGGTCAAGCCCACCGCGGGTCTGGCGAGCCTGCCGGCCCTGATCGGACTTTTCGGCGGCTTCGGCGCCGGCACCGCCTACACCTTTGTGCGCAAGCTCGGCATGCACGGCGAGCGCGGCCCGCTGATCGTCTTTTGCTTTTCGGCCTTTTCGGTGCTGATATGCACCCCGACGATCATTTTTCACTATGTGCCCATGACCCCGGGTCAGCTGGGCACTCTGCTGATCGGCGGGATCGCGGCGGCCGGCGGTCAGCTGACCGTCACCGCGGCCTACACCCACGCGCCGGCCCGGGAAATCTCAGTTTTTGACTATGCGCAGGTGCTTTTCGCCGCTCTTTGGGGATTTCTCTTTTTCGGGGAAGTCTCCGATATTTACAGCATCATTGGCTACGTGCTGATCATCGGCACCGCAGTCGCCAAATGGCTTGTCGCCGTCCATTTGGCGCCGCAAAAAAAAGCGCAGCAAAAAACGGCGTAACCGCTTGGGGGCTTCGGCCCCTTTTTTGTTACGCCGCCGAATGGAGGTTGCTTATGACTTTGTTATCCCAATGCGTTGCAAATTATACCGCCCTGACCGCCCAAAATCACCAAATTGCCGTCGCCGCGGTGAACACGATCGTTTTTCTCGCGGGATTCGTCGGCTTCGGGCTGCTGATCCGGCTCGTCGCCGACGGCCTCACGGCGCTTCTCGGTCTGGCCATCGGCCGCGCACCGGCTTTTACCGTCCGCAACTATCTCACCTATCCAGGCGTTGTCCACCACGAGCTGGCCCACGCCCTGTTCGCCTGGATCGCCGGCGCCCGCGTCGAACGCATCACCCTGCGCCCCGCCGGCGACACGCTGGGCTCTGTGCAGTTCACGCCCCGGGGCGCCGCGCTTCGCCAATCGCTGCAGCTCACCCTGTCGGCCATTGCACCGGTGGTTTGCGGCACATTAACGCTCACTCTCTTGATGCCGCGGCTGCTCCCCTGGTGTCAGACGCTTTGGCAGCGCGCGCTCTGGGGCTATTTTGCCGTATCGGTCTTCTTTCACATGGATTTAAGCCCTCAGGATGTCCGCGTCGCGCTGCGGGGGCTGCCGCTTTGCGCGCTTTTGTTTTTTCTCATCACGCTGGCGCTGCTGCTTTTCGGCATCAACGATCTGACACTGATCCTTTCGGCGCTTCAGACAGGCTTTTAAGCAGGGCGTAAAAATCCGGCGCCGCCCGGTCGAGACGCACCGGCCGCCCCTCGGCGTCCACAAAACAATGCTCTGTCTCCCCGGCGAATACCCGGTGGCCATTGGCCGCCTTCACCACGTCATAGCGCAGCCAAAAGCGCAGGCCCTTCAGCCGCGACAGCCGCACGGTGATCGCCACCTCGTCGGGAAACGTCGTGCTCTCTTTGTATTCTCCGCTTAACGCCAGCACCGGCGCGTCGAGCCCCGCTGCTGTCAGTCTGTCATAGGGCCAGCCCAGCTGGGCCAGCCAATCGATGCGGGCTTCCTCCAGCCAGCGCACAACATTCGCGTGGTGGGTGATGCCCATGCCGTCCGTTTCGTAATAATGCACCCGCCGGCGGTAGGCCTTCATTTCGCGTTCCACCCTCATGATTTCACCGCCAAACGCTGACGGCTGTCGTAGCCTGCCCTTTTAAATTCAGAGAACAGCAGCTCGGCCTGCGCCAATCGGATCTCCAGCAGATACAGGGGCGTCGGCAATGCTTTAAGCGCCGCCTCATCGATGCCCCGCACAGCACAAAGCGCTTGATAGGTCGCCGTATTCGGGGCGATCACCGATGCCGTCCCCGCAATCTGCACGCCGGCGAGCCTGTTCATGCCGGCATCCGGCTCGTACACCGCCGCCGCCACCTTAGCATTATGCGCCAGGCCGTCAAATTTGTGACCGCCTTCTGTAAAAATATAAATTTTGCCTTCATGCCAAAGGTATTCAAGCGGCGTGCATCGAAGCCGATCGCCGCTTCCCGTAGCCAGTGCCAACGTTTGATGCGCCGCTAAAAACGCATCCAATTTCGCTTCGAGCGCAGCTCGGGGCATTTTTTGTTCCGGCGGCGCTGCCGCGGCTTTTTCATCCCAAAAACGGGCTGCCCTTTCAAAATCCATCTCACACCTCTTCCTCAAATGCTTCGAATCGGTGGGTTTCCACCGTAAAACGCTGCAAAAACAATTTATCGCCGCCGTCAGCACGCTCGTCATCCGCTTCGTACCCGGGAATGCCGGCCCGGGCTTTCACGGCCGCCACCTGCTCCGGCGCCGTGGCGATGTTTTCCATCCCCGGCAACACCCATCCCCGGCGCAGTCCCTTTTCCGCCACCAGCCCATCGTGCGACGGGTCCAACGCGGAGGGATCGTCTACATCTTCCGGCGCGCCCAACACGCTAACTGTCACCGCGAGCTGCGGCAATTCCCGGCTTTCCACCGGGAAAAACCTCGGATCCTCACGTACCGCCGCGATGGCCTGGCGCGTGATCTCTTCCGCTAAGGTGGGCACGGTGGGGCGCAGGGCACCGGCTTCCCCGCGCAGCTCGCCGTCCTTATCGACGTGAACCATCACACCGGCCATCTCCGTCAGCAGCCGCTCTTTGGCCCCGCCCGGCCCCAGCGTATCCAGATACGCCCGCGCATCCAACTGTCTTCCCTCTCGCACCCAAGCCTCGATGGCCGCCATCGCCAGGGACACAAAGGGATCCCCCGTTTGAAGCAGCCGCCGATGCCGCTCGGCCGTCGCCTGTTCATAGCGGCGCAACAAACTTTCATAGGTCGGGTCTGCCGCGCTTAAATCGTAATCGATCCAGCCGCCGAACTGCACCCGGCCGCTGGCCGTTTCCCGGGAGAAGACCGCGGTTTTGGTGCAAATGCCGTCCAGCGCGCCCAGGGCCGCCACCCAGGCCGTAAGCCCGGAGACCTTGTGCTCATAGGCCCGGCGCGGCTGCCCCAGCAAGGCGTAAAAATCCTGCGCCGCCACCGCATCGGTCAATTGTCCGGCCAGCGCCAGACCGCCGCGATCGTCTCCGAGCTGCAGCGGGGTGCACACCAAAATCACCGTGTCCCGCGCCGTCGTCTCGACGGCCTGGCGCAGGGCGCGCCCCACCTGATATTGGGTGTAAAGGCCCGCGTCCCCCACTTCCGCCGCCGCCAGACGATAATCCGGATAAACCCGGTCGACCGCCGCGAGCACCGCCGCCATCGACCCGGGCAGCGCCGGGTCAAGCTGCCAGCGCTTCACCGCCGTGTCGTTTAAATACAGCGGCTCGCAGGCCAATTCGCTCAGGCGGTCCCGCCAGGCATCCATCAATGCGAGATCGCCCTGCCTGGCCGGCCCTGCCGCATCCGCTGCCGTCAGCTTCGGGCGGTAATAGATCGTCAGCGCGCCGCCGGCGCCCCCCGCCGAAAGGCACGCGATGGTCTTCGGCCGAATCCGCGCAATCTGCCGCGCCAAAGCTTTGAGTCCCTGTTGACCGACTTCGCCGCCGTCGGCGGCCGCCAGCCCCACACCCTTTAAATACATCGCATTCTCCTGTCGATTTTTATGCAAGCATTCGCTTTTTTATGCTACACTGATTATGAACGAATAAACAAATTCTGTGAATTTTGTTCTTTCATCCGCCCTTCACGCTTATTATACACAAGATGCGCCCATTTTAAAACGATGGCCGCGCGCACCCCGAAAGGAGTTTCCCATGTCTGAAATGCTCTCTCATTATTTTTGTGCCCAGGACGCCAAAGCCGCCCTGCCCGACACCTCAGCGCTCAAGGCCGCGATCGCCGCCCATCCGGATGCCTATAACCTCGGCGCCCAGGGGCCGGACTTTTTCTTTTATGATCTGCTGCCCGTGCCGGGGCGCCACAATTTTCACATCAAATACGGCAGCCTGATTCACGGCAACGCCGTCGACGCGTTCTTTACCGCCGGCTGGCGTGCCTGCCGGGCGCTGGCCGGCCACGCCCGGGAAATCGCCGCGGCGTATCTCGCCGGCTTCACCGTGCATCACTGCCTCGACAGCCAGGCTCATCCCTTTATTTATTACCACACCGGCCAGTATCAGCACGACAAAGCCACGCGCATCTTCGCCTATCTGCACAAATATTTTGAGGTGCTTCTCGACACCGCCTATCTGCAAAACGAATACCAGATGCTCGCCGTCGACTGCGACTTTAAAAAATGCTTTGCCGCGACCCGGGAAGCGCTGGCCGTGCTCGAGCCCCTTATCATCCGAATCATGCGCGAAACCTTCGGCGTCCCGCTCCATCCCGGCGATGTGGCGCTGGCCGTTCGCGGCGCGTGCGCCGTTGCATCCCTCCTCGCGGACCCGAATGACCGCAAGAAAAAATGCCTGCGCCCCATCGAACACCTTGTCCGCGAGGATCTGGCGCTTTCCCGCGCGCTTTATCCCCAGTACACCAACGAACCGCTGGTGCTCAACCTCGCCCATAATCCCTGGCGCCATCCGGTTACCGGGGAGGTCCGCAGCGAAAGCTACGTCGATTTGATGCACAGCGCCAAAAAACGCGCCGTCGCCCGCTTCGAAAATCTGGAGGCCATCGCCGCCGGAGACGCGCCCGTCACCACCGAGGCCATCCACAAACTTTACGGCAACGCGTCCTACCTCACCGGTCTCGACCTCGATATGGATCAGACCATGCAGTATTTCGATATTATTTTCCTGAAGCACGCGCATCTGCTGAACGGGTTTTAAACTGTCGAATCCCGATGCGCCGCGTTTCGATTTAACGGAGGCAAATCATGCAACAAATTTATTTTGCCGGCGGCTGTTTCTGGGGTGTCCAGAAGTTCTTCGATCAGTTTGACGGGGTGATCGCCACCGAAGCGGGCTACGCCAACGGCCCGAACGCTGCCCCCAGCTATCAGGATGTTTGTGCGGGAAGCGGCCACGCCGAAACGGTGCGCGTCAGCTATGATCCGCAAAAGATCAGCCTGACCGCCCTGCTGACCGACTATTTTAAAATCATCGATCCGCTGGCCGTGAACCGGCAGGGGGCCGACGTCGGCGTGCAGTACCGCACCGGCATCTACACCGCCGACCCTGCGCAGCTGCCCGAGATTCGGGCCGTGCTGGCCCGCGAGGCGCAAAAGGCCGGCGCGCCGCTGGCCGTGGAGGTGCGCCCCCTGACCAATTTCTTTCCCGCCGAGGCCGCCCATCAAAATTACCTGGAGAAAAACCCGAAGGGCTACTGCCATATCCCCCGCGCGCTGTTTCGCCTCGGCAAAGAAAAACAGAACAAAAAACAGGATGAAAGCGAGGCCGCCCTGCGGGCGCGCATCGGCGACCTGGCCTTTGACGTCACCCAAAACGCCGCCACCGAACGGCCCTTTACCGGCGCCTACGACGATTTTTTTGAGCCGGGGCTTTATGTGGATGTGGTGAGCGGCGAACCCCTGTTCACCTCGCTGGATAAATACGATGCCGGCTGCGGCTGGCCGGCCTTCAGCCGCCCCATCGCCCAGGACGCCGTCACCGAACGAGCGGACACCAGCCACGGCCTGGTGCGCACCGAAGTGCGCAGCCGCGGCGCCGATTCCCACCTGGGCCATGTATTTAGCGACGGGCCGGCCGAAAGGGGCGGGCTGCGCTACTGTATCAACGCCGCCGCCCTGCGTTTCGTTCCCTATGATGCGCTGGACGCCGAGGGCTACGCTGCCTACAAAAAATGGTTTGAAAAGGCATAGACCGCCATCGTCCCGCCATTCGCAAAATGGCCGATGCTTTCACACCGCGGTCTATCCAACAAAAAAATCCTCCGCAGGGGATAAAACCCTGCGGGGATTTTTGCGTCTGTTGCCACCTCATTCTTATTCATTACGCTCGTCGATGACCCGGGCCGTCTTTTTGGTGGAGCGGGGCAGCGAACCGATATACCCGGCTTGGGGCTTCACCGAGATGCCGATCATTGCGCGAAACTTTCCCGCCACGGCAGCTTCCGCCGCGGAAAGGCTCGCGCCGTCCTCCACCTCAAAGCGCAGATACACCGTGTCGTGGCCGGCCTCGTTCGTAATGCGCACCTGATATTCCGAACTCACCCCGGGCACGGTCCTCAGCAAATCCTCCACCTGCCGGGGATACATGTTCACCGCCTTCACCTTGAACATATCGTCGGTGCGCCCGAGGATCCGGTCGTGCCGCGGGAAGGGCGAACCGCAGGGGCAGGGCCCGGGAATCAGCCGGCTGATGTCGTGGGTGCGGTAGCGCAGCAGCGGCGCGCCCTCCTTGTGCATCGTGGTGATCACCACCTCGCCGTATTCCCCGTCAGGCACGGGCTTCAGCGTCTCCGGATCGATAATTTCCATATAGATGAAGTCGTCCCAATAGTGCAGGCCCACATGGTGATCGCAGTCGATGGCGATGCCCGGGCCATAGACCTCCGTCAAACCGTACACATCGTAAATCTCGATGCCCAGATCCGCTTTGATGCGGCTGCGCATCTTGTCGCCCCAGCGCTCGCTGCCGATGATGCCCTTCTTCAGCGCGATCTTGTCCCGCAGGCCGCGCCGGCCGATTTCCTCGCCCAAAAGCAGCGCGTAGGACGAGGTGCTCGCCAGCACCGTCGTCTGCAGATCCACCATCATCTTGAGCTGTTTTTCGGTATTGCCCGGTCCCATGGGCACCACCATGGCGCCGAATTTTTCGGCTCCGGCCTGAAAACCGATACCCGCCGTCCACAGGCCGTAGCCCGGGGTGATCTGGATGCGGTCCCTCGCCGTCATGCCCATCATCTGGTAGCAACGGGCGAACATCGTCGCCCAGTCGGCCACGTCCTTCGCCGTGTAGGGAATGATCACCGGATCGCCCGTCGTCCCCGAGGATGAATGAATGCGCACCACCCGCTCGTCGGGCACCGCCTGAAGGCCCAAAGGATAAACCCGGCGCAGGTCGTCCTTCTCGCTGAAGGGCAGGGCTTCAAAATCGGCCATGGTTTTCACGTCTTCGGCCGCAACGCCGTGTTCTTCAAATATTTTCTGATAAAAGGGGCTGCACTCGGCCACCCGCTGCACGCAATCGATCAATTGCCGTACCGGTTTTGCTCTCATCAAAATCTCCTTTGCTTCGCTTTTTCGTCCATCAAAAAACAGGCCCTGTCCATGGGACAAAAGCCTGACTTCTGCGGTACCACCCAAATTAACGCGCACGCGTTCCCTCGCTTTTGCGTGGTAACGGGCATTGCCGGCGGCGCCTACTGCCGGCATGCCGGATTCGGGCCGCGTTCTCAGGGCCATTCGCCCGCGGGGCCTGCGCCGGCTTTCACCTATCCCGGCTCGCTGAGGCACCCCTTCGCGGACTACTCTTCCTGATCATCACTTTTGATTTGGACTCAGCCTATCACGCTTGACCGCGAAAGTCAAGCAGCGAAAAAAATCTGCGCGCTATGAACTGGCCGTCGGCGATTTTTTAAAGATGCATCATCCGTATCCGTCACATCGAAGCAATGCTTTATCGACAACCCTGCGCAAAGGCCGCGTTTTTTATCCGCCTGATTTTTGAATTGCGAATCTGTCCTTTGCGCGCTGCCCATAATCCGAAATTCGGCAAAGCCCGCATGCCGTTTAAAAATAACGCATCGTCAGAAAATGCGTCCGTGCAAAGAACCCATACTAAAGTCCGAGGCGCCTTCATTTTATCTGTCCCTCAAGATTTTGTTGGTCGCCGTTTTGGGAAAAGGCGTCTTTCTGATAATATGCCGGCAAAGCAGACGGCTGGGCGGAAGCGTCAAATTCAGTTCGCGAATACATTTTTCAATCATGGCTAAAGCAGTGGCACTGTCAAATACCGGCGCCGGATAAATCTCAGCGGTCAGTTGATTGTTCTGGCTGAACACAATGACTTCCTCAACCGCGTCGCATGCCATCAGGCTGTTTTCATAATGTTCCGGCGAAATATTAACGCCGTTATCCATAATGATCAGGTTCTTTTTTCTCCCCGTCAGATATAAAAACCCGTCTGAATCCACATATCCAAGATCGCCGGTTTTAAACCATCCGTCAGGCGAAAAAGCCTCTGCATTGGCTTTGTCGTCCTTATAATACCCTTTCATGACGTTTGGCCCTTTAATCCAGATTTCGTTGTTTTCAATGCGAATCTGTTCACCGCGGATGATTTTCCCGACCGAATACTTCTTAACATCTGCAATCGCGTTGGTGGCAATTTGCGGCGCGCACTCCGTCATGCCATAACCCACTCGAACCGTCACACCCATTTCTGAAAATATATCGATATAATCGGGCGGCAGATGAGCCCCGCCACAGATAATCTGTCTAAGATTTCCGCCTGTAACCAATTGCATGGCTTCTTTTTCAGAAATGTTCTTTTTTCTGGCCGTACTGGCGATCCAAAGCCGCAGCATTTTAACGATAATCGGCACGCAGGCAATGTGGGTGGGGTGCACAAGGGCCAGATGCTCTGTCAAATGGGTGATCGTATCATTCAAATACAGGTTGCAGTGCAGATATAACGGGATCAGAAGTTCCACGACACATCCATACGCGTGATAAAAAGGCAGCATGGAGAACATCGTCGCATTATACCATCGAAACTGACAATCTTCGCCGATGATGGCGGTGTTTGAAATCAAGTTGCGATGTGTAAGCATGACCGCTTTGGGTTCGCCGGAGGTGCCGGATGTAAAAAAAATACTGCACACATCCGCCTCTACCGGCTTCTCAAAAATATCGGCATCGCATCCATCAGCGATCGGGCTGCCCTTTTCAAAATCCGCCATGCCCATCTTGAATTTAAACGCATATCCCTGCTCCGCCATCGTCTGGATTTTTTCAATTGCTGTGCTGTCATAAATAACCGCATCGACATCCGCTTTGCGAAAAAGCTTTTGAAGATACGATGCGGGCAGAGCAGGATCTGTCAACACGGTCACATTCTTTGTCATGGCTGCCGCGAGATAGGCAACGCACCAGCCAAAGGTTTTTTCTCCAACGAGGGCAATATGATGTCCGTTGCCGCAGGCGGCGATCCGCGCGGCATTTTTCTGTACCAGCTGTGTAAACTCGGCTGACGTGTGCCGCATACACCGGCCTGAGCGCAGTTCTACGATTTCATGTTCCTGTCCGCAGACTTTCGATTGCTCTGTGGCGAACTTTGCCAATTCGCCGACTATTTTGATTTTTTCACTCATCATTCTTTCCTTATGTGCGGCAAAAACGCCGCCTGCAATCAGCGATGCAATTTTATCTGGTCAGTCGCGATCGCGAATGATATCCGCCATCGGAATCCGGTTCACTCTTCTGCGCAGGCAAAGCTGAATGACCCCAAAAATTACAAGCATGAACAGAAGGATCTCAATCTGTGTCGACAGGGCGAGATATTCCGGAATATGAACGTCGACGCCGGAAACCAGAAACGGGAAGATCCGCTTGACCACAAACGTGCCGATCCAAAGTGACAAAATCAGGGATACGATCACGGTTGCCGCGGCACTGCCAAAATAGATCTGACGAATCTCATGTTTGTTGTAGCCAAAAATCTTCAGTAAAGATATATCCATGGACGAGCGGTCGATCATCATCTTGAGAACGAGGTAGACCACGATCACAAAGATCAGCATTGCGACAAAATTGATAATTCCGATTATCGTCGCAGTATTATCAAGCTGTGCTTGGGCGGCGCCAATGACATCATCCTTTGTGATGGTATTGAGCAGGCGGTTTTCCGGAATCGCAAGCTTCTGTTTTGAAAGGATTGTATTGTAAGCATCCGCATCGAGGTTAAAGCGTTTCACCATGGCCGTTCGATCCATATAGGCCGTAAGCGCGCTCTTGTCGCCGGCAATATCGATGATTTTAAATGGATAGCGCTTCCCGCTCAACGAATCGGTCAGCGTTATTTTATCCCCCCGCTGCAGATGGAATTTATCGGCAGCACCCGGTGACAAAACAAGCTCATCCTTCGCCGTTTTCGGAAAGAAATCATAATACGGATGATTGTCCCTGTCCACACCCGAAACGACAACGGATAACGCGGGGGTCTCACCCGCGCTGTATTTCAGGGTTTTGGAAACCATGCGCTGGGTGTCTTTGGGCAAATCATCCGGAAGAGCGGTGACGAGGTACGTATTGTTATACGGCATCTGATCGGCCACGTGATCAATGTAATGCTGAAAGCTGTCATTCAGTGTAAATCCTATGACAAGAAACGATACGGCCAGAAGAATGCCAAAAAACATAATCAAATTCATCGACCGCTCCTTAAGAAAATGCCGGATCCGGAAGGTATTGATATCGCCCAGCTTTTCCACGTTCAGAGGATAATCATGTCCTTTTTCGTTCGGCCCGGCTGACAGCAGGACATTCGGCGATGCTTTCAGCCGTCTCGTGATAACGATAAAGTTAACAACAAAGGTGATGGTCAGCGGAATCAATAAAGCATAAAGCATGACATAAAGCGGATAGCCGACTTTGATGCCCGGCATGGAATACAGCGCAATCGAATCCGCCGAAAGCAAATCAAAAAAAACCGCATATCCGATCAGGATGCTTAAAACACTACCGATCGCCGTGATCACAAGCGGCAGGATGATATAATGCCTGCGAAGCTCGCCGACAGAAAATCCCGACGCGTAAAAAGTCCCGATGACCTTTTTCTCTTTGTCGATCGTATGGGCTGTAAAAGTTGCCAGCACATAGGCCAAAAGAATCGTGAACAAAGCCCCGCAGACAAGCGACGCTTTACTCATCACGCCGCAGTCTTCCCGGTAAGCGTTGATCCTGCTGTTGTCGGATCTTTGCGTATACGCCGTCAACGTCACCCCGAGCGCATTCAGCCGATCCTTAAAATCGCGCTGCGTCTTCGCGCCGTTTAACCTAAAACCGTAACAATAAACCGGCGGTGAGCAGTCCTCGTCAAGATGATGACTGAAATAATCGAAAGCTGCATCATTTAAAAAGGCAACGCTGAATTTCTGATGATCCGCACCGATATCCGAAACATTTTTCTTGACGTAAGTATAATCCGGCACGCTGCCAATCCCGGAAATCGTGTAACTTTTCCCCGCCAGGGTTAGTTTGTCGCCAACTTGATAACCGTTCTGCTTGGCATAATGCTGTTCGAGGACAAGTTCATCCGATGTCGCCGGCAAGCTTCCGGCGTCGAGCGTCAGCCGGTCGATATGCTTTCGGACACGAAACACCCTTAATTGACGATGACGGCTGACCTTGACATCCGAATAAGCCATTTTTTCGATGGTCACCCCGTCTTTTCTAATTTCGGCCATATCGGCTTTGCCAAGCGGGGATAAAGTGGAGAACGAACCGTCTTCCAGCTTCGACGTTTTAAAATGATCTTCTATCGTTCTAACAATGCACTCGTTGGATGCGCTGGCGCCCACGACAAAGGCAAAGCCAAAGACGATGAGCAATAAGAGCGCTGTATATCGCAGCCAGTTGGTTCTAAATTCTCTGATAATGCGTCGATTCATTATTTTCATGCTGATGATCCTTCCCGATTACCATTCGACGGCTTTTGCCGGCAGCCGGTTGTCAACCGTATAATCCGCTTCGACCGCGCCGTCGCGCAGTTCAATCACCTGGCTGCACATCCGCTTAAAGGCAAGATTGTGGGTGACAAGCAAGATCGTCGTCCCATATGTTTGATTGATCTGTTCCAACAGTTCCAGCAGTTCTTTTGAATTATGATAATCCAAAGCACCCGTCGGCTCGTCACACAGCAGAAGGCCGGGGTTTTTGATCAGTGCCCGCGCGATGGCACAGCGCTGCTGCTGCCCGCCTGAAACCTGATGCGGAAATTTTTTCTGATGTTCGGCAATGCCAAGCTGGACCATTAACTTCTCGGTGCTTAGCGGTTCTTTTGAAAGATATTTGCAAACCGCGATATTTTCACGAATCGTCAAATTGGAGACCAGATTATAGTATTGGAAAATAAATCCCAGTTTATCCCTTCGGTAGCGAGCGAGCCTTTTGTCAGAAAATCCGGCAATATCTTCATTTTCGATCATCAGACTGCCGCTGTCGGCCCGCTCGATACCGCCAATCAGGTTGAGCAGGGTTGACTTGCCGGATCCGCTTGGACCGACAATGCCGCAGATCGCGCCCTTTTCAACTTTTAAAGATACATTTTTTAAAACCTGCGTTCTGTTTTTCTTGTCGCCATAAAATTTACAGACATCTTTTAATTCTAAAAACATCGTATTGCTCCCTTGTTATTGCTTAAAATTGTGAATGCGCAGCGCCAGGCCGACCCGAAAAATTTAAATATAGGCTGCTTTTTCAGCATAATGCATTGCCCGGGCAATCATCTCGTCCGAAACCGGGCGCCAATTAAAGCCTAATTTTTCAAGCAGCCGTTCCGTTCTCCGCGTTGTAAGCTGCTTGGCATGCCGGTTCAATAAGGCGATCATTTCGCAGTTATACAGGACATCCTGAATATACGGACGATAGGTCTCGTCTTCAAAATGCCTTTCAAAAAATTCGCATACCTCTGAAAAGTTCATCGGGCGAAGGTTCTTCGCGACCAGTCCGTGGCGAAATACTTCGCTCAGGTTGGCGCGGTTCGGATTAACCATATGATAAACATCGTTTAGCGACACCCCCGACAAAATGATGCGGGTCATGGCATCGGCAAGCTGGTCCACAAAGGTGATGTCGAACGAAAAATCGAGATCCGCCGGAGCAATGCCCATCTTTTTGAAGGCTCGGAAGAACATATAAGCCGTATTTTCAGCCATATTCCGTTGGAAATGCCCGCTGCTTGAATCAAACATGATTGATCCCGCACGATAAATATTGATATTCATTCCCTGCGTCTGACGTGCCTGCATGATTATTTTTTCCGCTTCAAATTTTGACCGCAGGTAATAATTTGTAAAAGTCTGCCCCCTATCACAATCATATTCGGTAAAAAGCATTCTGTTATCCCCGTCGGGATAAGCGCCAAACATGATGCCATTGGAGGAAACATGGTGCACGGTCTTCGGGATCCCGGTCGAAGCGAATTGAATGATGTTGGCAACCGAGCGGACATTCGTCTGATAAAACGCTTCGTAGACGCCCTGATGTTTAACCATGGCGGCCGTATTAATCACACAGGTAATCGTATTTGCGAGCTTGTCATACCGCTCCGGCTTTAACCCGAAACGCGGTTGTGTGAAGTCGCCCGAAACCGCATGGATTCTTTGCGCCGCGGCCTTCGACTGCGCATCCCCGAAATAAAAACGATACCCTTCGGCAACGCGTTTTGCAGCTGCCGCATCATTCGCCGAACGCACAATAACCGTTATATCCCGAGGGACATTTTTCAGCAGCGATCTTAACAGGTAGCATCCGAGATAACCCGTTGCCCCAAACAGCAGAATATTCTCATTTGATCCGGCAGCGTTCTTAAGTTTTAAATGCGCCATATCCTCCGATATTTTCTTTTCGTATTGCGCCCATTCGTCTGCGGCATCGACTGGCGGCGTCACAGCCTGGCCGTTCATCCTGCCGTACAGCGCCGACAACTTTTCCCGAATGACACGGCCATCCGATTGCATCTTGGCCGCGATATGCCGGATGTCTGGAGATTCAAAAAACGCCGTCATCTCAAGGCTGTAACGTTCGTTAATTTCGGCGATGGTTTTGATCGCTTTCAAAGAATCACCGCCGACAAGAAAGAAATCATCTGTCACGCCGAAATGCGTATGCCCAAGCTGTCTGCGCCAAAGTTCCCAGAGAAATTTTTCTTCCTGCGTTTCGGGCTGCGCGAATGCCTCGCTCTTTTTCTCTGGTTGGCTTGGCTGCGGCAAGGCCTTTAGATCGACTTTCTGATTGTAAGTCAGCGGGAATGCCCGAAGCTGCATCCAGGCCGACGGCATCATATAGGCCGGCAGTTTATCCCTGATTCGCTTTGTCTCGTCCTGAAGCTGAGCCTTATTGAGGTAACAGCTTACGGCTGGTTTCCCCGCAAAGATAATGTGCTCGCCAAACAGATCGCTTTCTATTTTGGCATCTGGAAAACAGAATACGGTCTCAAATCCGGCCGCTTTCAAAACCGATGCCCATTCTTTCGCATCAAGGATCGGTGAATTTTTTTCAAGTCGGAAATCGTTAAAATCCGAATAACCTTCAATCATTCGCGTCGATACCAACTGAATGAGGCTGGTTCTCGTCATTTCCTGAAGAACGAGAACGCCGCCTGGCTTAATCATACTCGCTGCATATTCAAGCGATTTTTTGACATCCACCGCATCGTGCATGACATTGGCCGCGAGAATCACGTCATGCTGCTCATAGGGATACCCCTGTTCGCACGGCGAACGATTAATGTCATAGTTCTGGTATTTCATAAACGAATAAGTCTTGAATTTCTCCCTGGCCGCATCCGTGAAGAAATCCGAAACGTCCGTGAACAGATATTCCCTGCAGCTTTCCTGTATCTTTTCAATCACACCGGCGCTTGTGGCGCCCGTGCCAGCTCCCATCTCCATCACGCTGGCCGGTTCCCCCACCGCACCAACGTAACGCCCGATGACATCAGCAGTCAGCTTGTTATAATGGGCCGAAATCTGATTTGATTTGTAGAGTTCCTCGGCGGCCGCCATTTTCCCATCCGGGAACAGCAGCTGCAGAACATCCACCTTGCCAAGAAGAATCTCTTTCAGATTTTCGCGGCATTGGCTGATGAATGTTATATCTCCAATGGCCGTCTGGACAGCCCCAAGGCCGACACGCCAGTCCTTAAGTGAAGATGCGTCATAACGAAGGGAATAGCGCTGCCCGTCGCAGTCCATAAAGCCTTCCCGTATCAATATGGCAAACCACTGACGCATCAGCTTTTCGTATATCTTACGCACACCCGTTTGATCAAAGAAGGATGCCAATGTGAACGGCTGGGCGACACGGCCCTCGGCAATCAACTCATAAATGACCTGTTTCATCTGATTGATGACCGACTGATTCGCCCTGCGCATATGGGCCTCGTCGCTGCCCGTCATCAGGGCGCGAATCCTATCGTTGCTTGCCATGCGCATTTCATCAAATAATGATTCCGCCCGCCAGATTTCCGGAGCGTTAACCGGCCGCACGGCGGGCTTGATGTATCCGGTCAGGCTGTTTTGCCCTTTGTCATACACGACGACTGCCCGCTCGATTCGGCGGCTTTCCTCAAGCACATGCTCAATCTCTCCTGTTTCCACACGAAAACCATTGATCTTGATTTGATGGTCTTTGCGTCCAAGAATATGAATGCAGCCATCGGCATCCGCTTTCCCCAGATCCCCCGTGCGGTAGATTCTGCCGAAACGCGGATGCATGCGAAAGGCTGTCTTCGTCAGCTCCGGGGCATTGCGATAGCCAAGCGCCACCCCTCTGCCGCCTATGCAGATTTCGCCAGTCACCCCCTGCGGACAAAGCCGCATCATCTCATCCAGCACGTAACAGGTCTGATTGGTCAAAGGGTACCCATAGGGGATATGCTGCGATCTGTCGTAATCCCTTGTGATCGGATATGCGATCGACCAAACCGCCGCTTCAGTCGCCCCTCCGAGGCTCCACACTTTCGCATTTGGCATTTTCTTCATGATTTTTTCCGGAAGCCCAGGCGGAATAAAATCCCCGCTTAACAAGACGGTTCGCACGGTATGATTCTGTTCTGTCATATGATCCACGATCAGTTCGGCCGTTGCGGGAACACAGTTGATGACCGTAACGCCTTGTTCTGTCAGCATTCGCGCCGTTTGACGAATATTTCTGGAATCTAAAATCACAACCAGATGCGCGTGTAGCAGAATCGATTCAAACAGATCAAACACTGAAAGGTCAAAACAAAACGAGGTGATCACCGCAAAGACATCACGACTTGTCAGCTCCATGCGTTCACGCATATCAAGCAGCGTGTTGATAATGGCGCTTTGTGAAATTTCCACTCCCTTCGGCGTGCCTGTGCTGCCGGACGTATAGATAACATAGGCGAGATCCTCCGACGCCTCCTGCCCGGCTTTATCCGCAACTGCGACGATATCGTCTGTGCCAGCCCGCATGATGAGCCTGCATCCGCTTTGATCGATGATGGTCTGCTTTCGCTGCATCGGGTAATCTTGATCGAGCGGCACATAGGCTGCGCCGCTTCGGGCGACGGCAAGCAGGCGGACAACCGTCTCGAGATCCTTTCTGCATTCAACGGCAACCAAAGCGCCGGGTCCCGCGCCGCATCTTTGCAGTTTTGCCGCTAACTGTCCGGTTCTTTCGTCCAGTTCACGGTAAGTCATGCTTCCGGTGTCGTCAGAAATGGCAACAAGATCCGGCGCCTGTTTCAGCCCTGCCTCTATAAGCGCTTTCAGCGTTAATGCCCCGGTCGCCGATTCTGTTGAATTATATTGATCGATCGCTTCGATAAATTCAGGGAGCGGCTGTAAAATCCCATCGTCGGGCACGCCGTCTGCGCCGCTGCAAATCAGCGCTTCAAACTGCGCGAACATGCTTTTTATTTTTTCTGGCTCGAACAGCTCGTCCACAAAGTCCCAGGTGACGCTAAGCCCCTCGGCATTTTCCATAACCTGACAATCAAGATGCACCTGCGGGGTCTGGCTGACGCTGTAGCAGACCTTGCCAGGCGTCTTCTCGAAGCTTTTGCCGTGATCGCTGAAAAGCATGCTGGTAAAAACGACCGGCATCTTCGCTTTCTCCGGATCGGCCACGCGTTCCCTATAGTCGCGCATAACCCGGATGCCGTCATACCTGGCATGCCCGATGCTTTGAAGGATCTGCCGCTGGACACGACGCACCTGATCCCAAAGCGATGCCTTCTCTAAAACAACGGGAACCAGCACAAGCGTGGTAAAGTCGCCAATAATGCGGTTGACATTGTCGCTTAGCGGCATTCTGTCGAACGTCGTAACATTGATGGTCATCGCCTGCGTCCCGGACCAATAGCCAAGCACCTTGCTGTACATCGTCAGCAGATAGGATGCTGCCGTCGTCTGATTTTCAGCGATCTGCGATAAAATCCACTGCCATTTTGTTTTCGGGATCAGCGTTCGCAGCCGCCTGAAATGCGGATTGATGATCTCTGTTTCCGGTTTATCCGCAATGGGCGGTGCCGGCGCGAGATCCGGCATGATATTACGCCAGTATTCGGCGTCTTCGCGGTCAATCCCTTCCTTAAGGAGATTACTGCGGCAGCAGACATAGTCACGGAATGTAAATGCGTCATGATCCACGCACATCTTATTGCCGTAATACGCATCATAAAGCTGTCGTATCATAATCTGCATGCTCATGCCGTCTGCAATCAGCAGATTAAAGTGCAGGAAAAGATAATGATCGCCGTCCGGCAGCGCCATGGATTCCATTTCAAACATCGGATAACGATGCGGATCGATCGGCCTGCCCTCAAGCCTTTTCCGAATTGCGACAACATCATCATCGGAATGATATTGATGTCTTCGAATAACAAATTCAGGATAATCGGCAAGAATCCGCTGTGTTCCGTTTTCACTAACCACAGCGTGAAGCATCGGCTGCTGTTTTATCACCTGATTCACGGCTCTTTGGAGCTGATCGATATCCCAGCTGGTCTTTAGTTCGTAATACGCCTGCGTCGTGATGCTTTCCATTCCCTGATTCTGTGAGCCGCCTACCAAATAGGCAAGCTGTACCGATGTCAGCGGAAATGGGGCGTATGCGTTTGCTTCATCATGGGCATAGCTTTGCGCTGTATCGGCCGAATCCGAGCTATCGATCAGTTCGGCAAGCGCTTTGACGGTGGCATGGGTCAGAAAATCGTTCAGCGACAGCTTATAACCATATTGCTTCTCCAGAATCGCGGTCATTCTGACCATCATGATGGAATCGCCGCCGATGGCAAACAGATTGTCGGTGATGCCAAAATTCTCTGTGCCGAGCATTTCTTGCCACACGCTAAAAATACGCTGCTCTGTTTGGGTCTTAGGATGTTTATGCTCGTTCTGGCCTTTCGCATGAGTCGAGGCGGCCGGCAGCATAGACTTGTTCACTTTCCCATTGACGGTCAGCGGAAGCTCGCCAAGCTGAATCAAATGGGCCGGCAGCATATAGGGCGGCAGCTTTCCGTTTATATCCTCCTTGAGTTGTGCCAATTCCGTCTCTGTCAGAAAATTTCGCTTTGACCCGCGCATCCCCAAAATCAAATGCTCGCCAAAAACGGATGCCGCCGCGTCTCTTTGCGGAAAAGCCGCCGTCTGTGCATAACCGGAACGCTTCATCACCTGCTCCCATTCATCGGCAGCAATTAACGGCGCACACGCCGCCACACGGAAATCCTCATAATGGTTGTAGCCCTCGATCATATGCGTAGAAACCATCTGAATGCGCGAATCCGTCGTCGTCTCAAGCATCACCATCACGCCGCCGGGCGCAAGCAGTTGGGTGGTCAGGGTCATGGCATGATCGACATCGCGGGCATCATGCATGACATTCGCCGCAATAACCACATCAAATGATTCATATCCAAAGCGCTGTTCCGGAATCGCCTTGTCAATATCAAAAAGTCGATACTGCATAAACGGATACGATGAAAAATGCTTCTTGGCTTCGCTCAGAAAATATTGGGAAAGATCGGTAAAGGTATAGGCGATTCTCTCTTCCGGCAATCCGGCAAGCAATTCGACGATGCGCTGCGTGGTGCCGCCGACCCCCGCGCCAATTTCCAAAATGCGGACAGCGCCGTCCGAGCGGCTCAACATGCTTTTAACCAGTTCAAAAACAGCCTCTGCCGCCAGCTCATTGAAATAGCGCGAAATGTCATTGCCGCGATAAATGGCTTCTGCCGCGCCGAAATCGCCGTCGGGAAACAAATAGGTCAATGCCTCTTTTTCCCCCTTGAGAATATCGATTCCGTACTTTATCGTATTAAGAAAAAAGGCGGGGTTTCCGGCTACGGATGCGGCCTCGCGAATAAGGGCGTCCATTTCCGCATCGGAAACGCTCTGAAGCCGTGCCACACAGTAGCAATCGTGATCCGCATCAATGCTGCCGTCTTCTGCCAAATTTTTAAGCCATTGACGCATCAGCTTCGTATAGCCGGGCTTGACAGCGCTGCGTCTGACCAATAATTCAGGCGTAAAAAAATCGTCTCCCAGTCCGCTTTCTTTACATAACTGCAAAATGATCCGTTTCATGTGCGCTGTCGCCGTTTTTTCTGCCAGCGCGGCAAATTGATTAAATTCAGCCACATCCGGCGCTTCGACTTCACGACACCTATCGCATAGAAGCTGTAAGGTCTGGCCTGCTTCCTCCGGCAGAGCGGTATGATTTTGCACGTGCGGCACAATATAACCTATCAGCTGTTTATGCAGGGCCGCTCCGCTGGCGATCACTGCGGCGGAGTTGACCTTGTCCGAATCCATCAGTGTTTTTTCTATCTCACCCGTTTCCACGCGAAAGCCGTTGACTTTCACCTGGCCGTCCTTGCGCCCCAGAATACGAATAAAACCCTCGGAGGTAAAAACGCCCAGATCCCCGGTGTTATACAGCCTGCCATATTGATGATGCTGAATAAAGGCCGCCCTGGTCCTTTCATCGTCACGATGATAACCCTTTGCAACACCTCGACCGCCGATGAATATCGTTCCTTTGACGCCCGCCGGGCATAATTGGAGGTTTTTGTCCAGCACATAGCAAGTCTGATTCGCCAGCGGATAGCCGTAGGGAATACTTTCGCTATATCGAACGCTTGCATCAATGGGATAGGCAATCGACCATATCGTTGCCTCCGTTGCGCCGCCAAGACTGAGCAGTTCGGCATTCGGGCAAATTTTGGCAAGCGCTTCCGGCAATGTCAGCGGAATAAAATCCCCGCTCATCAGCACATAACGTAGCGACCGATAGGTTTCCTCTTCACTTTGCTCTGTGATCAACTGAACAACGGAAGGAACGCCATTGAGAATCGTAACCTGCTCTGCGTGAAGGACAGATTTAAGCGTGCGGATATCCCGGGCATCGTCAGCAATATAGACACAAGCGCCGGAGGTGATCCCTGAAAATACGTCAAACACCGACAGATCAAAGCTAAACGCCGATACGTTGAGCAGAACATCGTCGCTTTCAAGCCCGAGCCGCGCATTCATATCAAAGATCGTATTACAAAGCTGCCCGTGGGTGATCTCAACCCCCTTGGGCAGACCCGTGCTGCCTGAGGTATAGATGATATATGCGCTGCTGTCTTCCGCCACCGGCGCTGTGCCCTCATGCGCCGACACGGGCGCGCCGTATAACTTTCCATCAAAAAAATCACAATCAAAATAAAGGCCGCACGCGCATGCGTCGCAAATATAGCTTACTCTGTCGGCCGGATAATCCGGGTGAATCGGAATATAGACACAGCCCGCGCGGATGACGCCGACGATATAGATCACTGTGCTGATCGAACGGTTTCCCTTGATCGCGATATGGCTTCCCGCCGGATATTCGGCAAGGATTGCATTTTTAACGACCTCTGAATAAATATCCAGCTCCTGAAAGGTTATGCTGCGGCGGCTGTCTTTAAATGCCGTTTTATTTGCGAATTTTTTCAATGCATTTTCTATGATAGGGATCATTGAAACGTGCGGAAGCTCGGGCTGTTTCGTGGCGTTATAGGCCCTCACGGCTTCGGCTGTTTTCGCATCCGGCGACAGGACAAGCCTTTGCCCGGATACCGCAAGCCGCTCAATCATTTTGATATATTGTGAAAAGGCCAGCGTCATATTTTCTTCGCGGTAATAGCCGTCAAGATAATCCCACGTGATCTCAAGTTTGTTCTCAATTTCAAGCAGCTGGCAGTCAAGGCGCACCTGCGGCGTCTGACTGATGCTGTTCATCAGCCGGCCGATGCGCATCGGCATCCCATTGGCATCGGATTCGTCGAGCATGCTTGTAAAAACAATATCAAAATGGTTTTCATGCTGCTGCTTGCGTTGACGGCTGATGATCCGCTCCACCTCGAAGCCGTCACAGCCGCTATGGCGATAGGCCGCCATCAGTTCCTTCGTCACCTGATGCGCGCGGGAATAGATATTGGTTTGCGCAGTATTTTCATAAGGCAGAAGCATCAGGGACGTGAAATCGCCGACCACATCGAGGTATCTGCCGCGCTTCGCACCACGGTTAGACATTGTCAGCGCAATCGTAAAGCGTTCGTCGCCGCTCCAGTATGCAAGGACCTCACCGTAAAGCTCAAACAGCACCGATGTCAGGATTTCGTTATTTTTTCTGATCTGTTGCTTGATGATTTCCCATTGCTTCGGCAAAATCTGATGGATCAGCCTTTTATACTGTTTCTTCTTTGGGACTGCCTCCGTATGGAGCAGATCTGGAGCAAAGCACAAATCCTCCGCTCTCGATTCCCAGTATTTTCTGTCGCGCCGATATTTTTCGCTCTGTTTTATCTCATTTTGCCACATCGCATATTCGGCAAAACGCAAGTCGGGCTGAACAGACGGCAACTCGCCCCGTTCAATTGCGTCATAATAGTCCATGATGCTGCGGAAAACGAGAATCAGACTGCTCCCGTCCGCAATCAACAGATCAAAACTAAAAAAAAGATAGGTCGAGCCATCCGGCGTCTTCGCTGCCTCCACACGAAACAGCGGCCACTGTTCAGGATCCATTTTCTCATGCGAAAGCACTGCACGCTTCCGACTGACAAACGTTTCCCATGCGGCATCGTCAGACGCCGATAAATCATACCTTTGAATATGATAAGGCGCTGTTTCCTCGAGAATCTGCTGCATGCCGTTATCATGGAATACGGTTCTGAGCATCGCGTGCCTGCGGATGGCGAAGTTTAACGCCCGCTCCAGCAGATCTGCATCCAGATTATTCTTAAATTCATAATACACATGTGCTGCCGTATCACCGAGTGCATAGCGCTGGGATCGGCCCATATAGTATGCGAGCTGCGCATTCGTCATCGGAAATGAGAGCCTGTTATTCATTCGTATGCTCCTTTTTCATCAGAGCATCGGCACGCCCGGCTAAGTAACTGGCTGATATATGCAATAACCGAATCGTTCTGAGCATTCATATAAAAGTGTCCGCCTTCAAAGTATTTAACGCCGTAAAAATTCAATGCGCACTGTTTCCACGCCGTTAGATCGGTCTGCCCCACTTCCGCGTCATCCCTGCCGCAGAGCACTGCAACGGCATCAGGCTTTTCGTTTTCGGCAAGCGGTTCGGGACGATAACTCTGTATAAGCCTGAGATCGCTTTGTACAATCGGGATGAAAAAATCCTCTGCCCGCAGATAACTAAATAATTCCATATTGCTTCCACCCATCGACATCATATAATTGATCACATCGGCTCTTGAATCGCAGTTGATCGCCACCCCTTTAAATTCATCAGGCGCGGCCTGCCCTGAAACGATCAGAAGGCGGACGCGACCCTTTAGTCTGCGTGCGGCTTCATAAGCTACAAACGCGCCCATGCTGTGGCCGAAAAGTATGCAGGGTTCATCATCTGCCAAAACCAGGTCCAGTTCTTTCATGATATAGTCAGCAAACCCCCGCATGTCACCGGGATATGGGATATTCACCTTTTTTCCGCGCCCGGGGTATTCGATCAGGCAACATGTCGCCGGTGCCTGAAGGCGCTGCAGAAAACTATAATAATTGCCAAATCCGCCTGCATGTGGAAAACAAATCATTTTCATAAGGCAAACCCATCCTTCCATGACCTCAGTTCCTGTGTGGAACGAATAAATCTTGTGGGAATTTCATATCCCGCAAGCCGTGTCTCGCAATGCCGGCGAAACGCCGCATCGGATATATCAAAATCCGCCGAATACCGGCAAATCAGATCGTAGGGCGGCTTCTTAGAAATACTGACCACCGCCTTATGGATGCCGTTGATGTCGCCAATGATGCTCTGGATGCGCTGTCTGCTGATTTTTTTGCCGGCAATGATTATAACGTCGTCGGCACGGCCTGTTATGTGCACGCTTCCGGTTTCATCAATATATCCAACGTCGTTTGTAAAGTATGCGTGACCGTCAAGACTGTGAATGCCGGTTGCTTCGTCGACATAGGCGCCGGCCGAACCCGCCGTATCCACACAAATGACAGATTGTCCGTCTTTTTGGGCCACGGAGAACACAATATTCCCAATCGGTCTGCCCACATCCGTGCTGTCATCCCGGCACGTCCCGACGGCCAGGCTCCCAGCTTCGGAACACCCGTACTGCTGAAGAACCGGTACGTCAAATTTTTTCGTCAGTCCCGCGGCTGTTTCAGCCGAAAGCCGGCCGCCTGAAGAAACGATCCTGCACATTTTCTTCCCAAGTGTGTACTGCCCGCCAATGCGAAGCATGGCATCCAAGAAATGTGGAACGCCATACAGGTAATCCGCATGCATCCGTTCAGAGAGCTCCGCCACACGCCGCGGCAGCAGAATATCCGGCAATAGAATGGTGCCGCCGGTTCTATCCGCCGCCAGCATGACGCATATGAAACCAAAGGAATGATAAAATGGCACCGCCGGCAAAAAACGCTCTTCATGCTCTCCGTATCGCATATGGGTCAGGTACCGCTTAAGTTCTATATGGATTTGCTTTTCTGTGCGCAAAACCATTTTCGGTTCGCCGGTCGTTGCCGATGTCATCTGAAGTACTGAGCGAGCGGGTATTTCAAGCGCGACAGGACGCCGGCGGCGTTCAAGCTGGATCGATCCTTGATCCCATATGGCCAACACGTCGGCCATCAACGCAGCTGACTGCAATTTTTTTGCCGCCGGATAATCGCCGCTTACGAGCAGGACCGACGCCTGAAGATGCATTGCCGCATGATACAGCACATAGATGCCGATGGCGGTTTTGCTTTGGCAGCAGATTATCTGCTTTTCGCGGATGCCAAATTTTTCCATCTGAGCAGCGGCCTTGCCAATCGCATCCCAAACAGACTGCTGCGGCACAGATTTTTCGCCAATATAAAAATTTGCCTTGTGATGCCTCATTTTTCCTCCGTTTCTCAATCGTATTTAATAATGGACAGCTGCCTGTCAACAATCCTTCGCTCTGCGTCATCGAGCAGGTCGTAGTATATATTGTCAACATATAGCCTGCCCTTTTTTGTCAGGACATAGGCGTCCGAAACCTCCGCCAACAGGCCGGCTTCCATAAGCTTACTAAGCTTCGGCAAGAACACCTCGCGGCAGACCGAATGTTCAAATTGAGACTTGTTGAGCCTGAGGATTTTCGGGAATCCGACGATTTGCATATAATTCATTTGCTGATCCGTCAAGACTTTTATCTGCGAATAAGACGGCGTCGGCAGCGTGACATACGCATGATACAGAGGATTGCGGTATTTGCATCGGCCTATCAGCCCGAAAGCCCCGGAACCGATCGCAAGGCAATTGCTGACATTGTCCTCCCCGCCGTAATAGGATGTTTCCATGATGATATCGCCGCGTTTGACAAAGCCATAGGATGTTTCCTGGCGATAGCCGCCTTCTTCCAGCATGGCCATATCGTGATCCATCATCGCGAGAAGCTCACTTGTTGACGGAAGCTGAACCGCGCCGTCTTTGATAGACGGCTCAAGCTTATTTTTCATCGGATACAGGTGGCTGTAGTCAATGCCGCCTACATCAAGTCGCATGGCCGTTTTTAGATCCCGTTCGACGATCTGTTTCGGCGTCCGTTCAAATCCATAGTCAGGATAACCATATAAAATATCGACAAATACGTTTATGTTGTTTTTGCGAAGTGTTTCAAGGGTCAGATAGACCTCTTCAAGCGTTGCCTCGATTTCAAAAAAATCACGCAGCGGGCGATAAAACGTCTGTACGCCTGTGCTGACACGTGTGATATTTTCATCCAGCAAAAATGCGATCATTTCGGGTTGATACAGCGACGTCGAGGATCCTTCCATATTGATAGCCGCATTCGGCAGCATGTCGTAATTTTTTCGAATCACGGCAAGTATCCGGGCCAAAAGAAAGGGCGGGATCAATGACGGCGACCCGCCGCCGAAATGGATATTGTTAATAGAAAATCCGTATGGAGCATAATATTCAAGCTCTGCAATGACCTTCTCCACGTACCCATTGATAGCATCAAGATTGTATTCCTTGTCGAATCCGCAAAAACGGCATTTCGAATCACAAAATGGGAAATGCACATAAAGCATCGTGTCAGCGCCGCGATTCCTATCAAGTTCCTGCGCGAATGATTTCTTCAGCTCGGCAGAGCTTCTGTCCCGGAGCAAATCAATATGTGGATAATAATACTGATGCGGAAGCAATATTTTTTGATTAAACATGAATTTACTCAATTCTCTTTTTTATAATCTTGATGGAAGCCGATGGCTCAAAGAATAGGAAAAGATGTTCGCCAGAAACTTGGACGATCTCAAAGGGCGCGTCGATAAACGCGCGCCATTTCTCAGGTTCCAAATGACTCAGCAGATGATCGTCTTCGGCCCAGATCATCGTCGTCGGCACCTTGATCTTTCGGAACGGTTTCTCCGGTTTGTAACGGTGCAGCATGACAGAATCCGCATTGAAAATCCGGACAATGTTCGTTATTTCCCGGGCAAATCCCTCCGGATTGCGCATCGGCAGAGCATACTGATGAAGCATTTTTGCATATACGAACACATCGCTTTCCGATACAACGCCCCTTTTCTCAAATGCGTAATCCGATGCCGACTCGGAAAACAATTCCGTCTGCTCTGTTCCAGAATGCGTTTGCGTCCCCACAAGATAACGAATGATTTCCGTCAGATACTTTTTCGATTTTTCATTATAAAAAAGTGTCGCGCCATCTCCCTGGCTGTCGGGCGTTGCCCCGCTGACCAGAAAAAAATGCTTCGGCAGCGGCGCGCCGTTTTTGTTTATTTCGCCATAAAGCTCATACGCGGCAACCGAGCCAAGGCAGTAACCTAAAATCGCATAAGGCGTTTGAAGTCTTTTTTCTATCTGCCTGTAAAGATCCTTTGCCAGTAATTTCATATCAGAGATAAAGGCATCCCGGAAACGCAGGCCTCTGCCGGGAAGTTCAACCGGACAGACCTCCACGTTGCCATCAAACATTTTTCGCCATTTAATAAACATCATCGCCGAAGCGGATGCCCCCGGAATACAGAATAAAATCATTTTGCAGGCACGTACCTTTCCACCGTATTGACAAAATCATCCACGCCGCCGCCCGCCAGCTTCATCAGATCCTCATTTGCAAAGCGAATATCATACTTTTCTTCTATAACCGTTATCAATTCGATAAATCGCAATGAATTAAGATTGTCAAGATAACTCTGCGCATCACATGCAATCAGGTCGGTATCCTGGGGCGCAGCGATTTTTAAAATAATTTCTTCGATTTCTTTCAGCATTTAATTCTCTTTCTTTCCCGTATCTTTTAATCTTTCCGCAACCGTGACAGTCATCTTCCTAACTGTGTCATTTGAATACAGATCTGTCGAAACCAGTCCGACGTTAAATTTGTTATTAACGTCCTCGAGAATCATCATTGCGGTGATGGAATTTCCGCCGAGGTCAAAAAAATTTTCATCTGGCTCAATACGATCGATCTCGAGAATCCGGCACCATATTTTTGTAATCTCTTTTTCCATGCGATGCTCCTTTTTGTATTAAAATACTAAATGGCCTCTATTATCAGGTGTGGCTAACATTTGACTTAAAAAAATACTGATCCCATCAAAACGAACGGCAATAATCCCGGTGGTTTTATTCCGTCGTCGCCCCCAAAGAGCCTCAAAAGCCACATGGCAGGATAAGGATGTTCAATATTTATCAAGGCTAACTTTTACGATTATACCAATAATTAATCCATATTAAAAGCAAAATGGCTCATGATTTTTAAAAAATTTTAACCGCTCAGACCGTGTCTCCCCCTCTGAAAAGATGTCGCGCGCATTGATATCTACCCCTAATATTGAACAAGCAACAAGAGGGTATTTTTATAAATACCGTTATGGATTCAAACGCAAATGTGTTGGCATTGCACCGTCAGAGAACGTGGGCCAAAATGCCAGGCAGCGAGCTTTCACAATCCCATTCGGGAATGAATGGGCATTGCGGATGCGAATGGGCGGAAGCCTTAAAGCATCAAAAGCAAAATAAAGAGTGGTCTTTTGTCCAGAATTCTATGGACATATCACTGACATGGTTTTTATATCTTTTGCCTGATCGCATCATTGCCCTTGCGGATGAGCCCCCGGGCCTCGCAAAGCGCCAGGTCAATTTTCTTCTCGCCGGCCGTCTCGAAACGCACCGCCGCAGTCCGGCCGGCCACCGACGCGATCTGTCCCCGGCCGAAACGCCTGTGGATCAGCACATCGCCCGGGTGCCAGCGCCGGCTGCGCGACGCCCCGCGCTTGCGCTGCTTTTCCCGGCGCATCTGCGCCAGATAGTCCGCCCCCAATTCCCCCAGGATTTTGCGGCGCCTTTTCTTTGGCTGGGCGGCGGACTTTTCTTCCTCGCCCATATAGCGGCGCACAAAGCGGGAAACCGCCGGCGCATCGGGACCGCTGACCGAGACAAATTCGAGTTCCCGGCGGGCCCGGGTCGCCCCGACATAAAACAGGCGCACCTCCTCGGCAAACAGCGCCCGCCCTTCCGGCGAATCCTCCAGCGCGGCCCGGGATGGAAATTCCCCCTCCACCGCGTCGATCACATACACCTTGTCGAACTCGAGGCCCTTGCTCGCGTGAATGGTCGAGAGGGTCACGCCGGCGGCGGGCCCGGGTGCCTGCGACGAAACGATTTGTGCCAGCTCGTCCAGGCGGTTTAAAAACTGCGTCTGGGTTTGAGCGCGGCCGGCCAAAATCCGGATGATCTTCAGCTTCTGGCGGATGCTTTCCTCCCGGTAGCCCCGCTCGATGCGAAACTGCAGATGCGCCTCGTAGCCCAGCCCGTCCAGGATCAGGCGGATCCCCGGCCCCGGAGCCATCGTCTTCAGCCGGGCGAACCCCTTTGCCTCGGCGGCGATTTTATCCGTCTGCCACTCGGGCAGCCCCGGCAAGGCCAGCAGCACATCAAACACGCTTTGTCCCGCCGGGGCCTGCATCGCCGCGGCCATCTGCTGCCGCGAGAGGCCGCAGTCCATTTTGTAGTAAATGCGCGCAAAGATTCCGCGATCCGTCGGATCCTTGGCCAGCGCGAAGAAATCCCGAATGTCCAGCACCGTGAAGTGAGAAAAAAACAGCGGCCGGTGCTCTTTGAGCCGATAGCGCACGCCCTCCCGTTCAAACAGATCCACCAGGGGCAGCGCCGACTCGTTGTTGCGGTACAAAATTGCCGTCTCCTTGCCTTCACTGCGAATGGCCGCGAGCAAAAAGCGGTAGCTCTCTTCGGCGGAGGCCACCCGCTGATGCACCGGCGGCACACCCGGGGGATTCTGTGTGATCATGTGCTTGGGGGTGCGCCCGCGGTTGAACACGATGAATCGGTCGGACGCCGCGACCAGCTGCGCCGTGCTGCGGTAGTTGGTCTCCATCAATAACACCTTTGCCCGGGGGTAATGCGCTTTAAAATGCAGCAGCATGGCCGGCGAGGCCCCGCGAAAACCATAGATGCTCTGGTCCTCGTCGCCCACCACAAAAAAATGGCCGCCCCGCCCAGTCAAAAGCCGCAGAATGGCAAACTGCAGCGGCGAAGTATCCTGGGCTTCGTCCAGATTGATATATGGATAGCGCCGGGCAAAATCCGCCCGCAGGTCCGGGTATTTTTTCATCAGACCGTAGGCATAGCGCAAAATATCGTCGAAATCCATGACGCGCTTCCGTTTTTTAGTGGCTTCATAGCGCGCGAGGATCTGCGGGAAGCGCACCGCCTCCGGCATCAGCTCCGCGACGGCTTCCTCGTCCAGCATTTGATTTCGGGCCAGGGTCAGCGCCGATTCGATCTCCGCCATATCCGCATCCGTCGGAAAGGTCCCGTGAATCTGTTTGTAAATCTTTCGGAGCATCGGCTGCGTCTCCGCAAGAATATCAAAGGCCCGGCGGCGATATCGCCGCTCGTAGGCGCGAATCACCCCCAGCGCAAAGCTGTGAATCGTCGAGAAGCGCGGCACTTCGCCGGCGTCTCCAAAAAGCCGACGATACCAGCTTGACAGATCCGCAGCCCCGGCCCGGGAGAAGGTCAGGCTCAGGATGTGCTCCGCCGGAATCCCGCACGCCAAAATCATATAGGCCAGCCGGCAGATGATCACCGTGGTTTTTCCGCTGCCCGGCACGGCGAGCAGCAGCGTCGGCCCGTCCACCCGCGCGGCGGCGGCCATCTGCTGGGCGTTGAGGGCCAGACCATGGCGCGCCAAAAAAGCCCCCAAATCGGGGTGCGGATGCTGGGTTGTCTTTCTTTGACGGCTCACGGCGTTACTCCTGTTTTTTAATCCTATTTTACACCAAATCGCGCCATTAAAAAAAGCCAATGATCAAAAAACGATCATTGGCTTCAAAATGGCTGCGAAAAAGATTAACGGCATCCGACGCCGGCATAAACCATATCGACCACGGTGCCCATTTCGTCGCGGGTCGGCTGCACCGGATTGGTGGTCAGCGTGGTGTCCGCCATGGCGCGGTCGATGAGTTTGTCCCGGACCTCTGCAAAATTGTCCGTATCGGCCTTACTGGCCTTCAGACAAGTGGGAATGCCAAGCTTGCCGCAAAGCTCAAAGATCAGGCGCACAAAGGTTGCCGCCGCCGATGCCCCGGCATCCTGCGGCTCTCCGACAGATTCAAGCAGGCGCTTGTAAAGGTATTCGGCACGCTCGTCCTTGCCATTAAAGGCGACGACATAGGGCAGCACCATGGCGCAGGCCAGACCGTGGGGCAGGTGATACTGGGCGCCGACACCGTGGGCGATGGCATGCGCCATGCCGAGGCCGGAACTGTTAAAGGCGATCCCCGCCATGCTCGACGCGATCTGCATGCTGGCTTTGCTGTCGAGGTCGTGCCCGTTTTCGTAGCTGGGCAGCAGGCTCTTGAATACCAATTCGCAGGCCTTGGCCGCATAACAGCGCGAGAAGGGATTGTTGCCCGTCGACACGTAGGATTCCACCGCGTGGGTCAGCACGTCGAGACCCGTGGCCGCCGTGGCCCCCGCCGGAACGGATTCGATCAGTTTCGGATCGAGGATGGCCGCGTCGGGCATCATAATGTCGTCGGTCAGCGGGATTTTCGTCCCGGTTTTCTGGTCGGTAATCACGGCGTATTCCGTCACCTCCGAGCCGGTGCCGGCGGTGGTGGGAATGGCGATGAACTGCGGTTTGACAATGTATTCCCTGTCGGTGAACATCGCCTTAAAATGATAGGTATAATAAATGATCCCCTTGGCGGTGTCGATGGAAGAGCCGCCGCCCAGAGCGATCAGCACATCCGGACGGTCCATCAGAATGTGGGTCAGACCTTTTTCGACAATATCCGTGGAGGGATCCGGCTTCACATCCGGAAAAACATGGTATTCGATGCCCGCCGCTTCGAGCACATCCGTCACCATCTTGAGCAGGCCGAATTTAACCATGCCTTCGTCGGTAACGATGCAAACTTTTTGATAGCCCTGCTGGCCCAGCTTGGCAACGGAGCCAATGCCGTACCAAATTTTCGGCTTCACCTGAAACTGGCGAACCTTATCCATTTTGCTCATTATTTCCCCTTTTTATTTCAATTGTTTTATCGATTTGACGGTATAGAATCTCTTTGAGTCCTTTGCTAACCACACAAAGGGACGTCTTTATTATAGCAGGGGCTCGATTGCCTGTGAATGGCCTGACAAATATTTTGCTAAAGAAGGCGCGTTTTTATCCTTTGCCGGCGCCGTCCGTTTAAAAAATGGCATAAAAAAAGCGCCGAAGCGCCAAATAAAAACGCACACCCCGGGTCGATCAGCCGTGTTCAGACGTTACCCGGACAGTTTGCTCAGGTTAGAGAATTCTGCGGCACACAAGATTGCCTGTTTACTGCTGCTTCCTTCCGGACCTGACAGGGTTCGCAGGGTCTTATTGCGCAGGGTCCAACCATCAACGCCACTTATCCGGGGACAGGCTCCAAGCACCGCCACCTCCGCCGGGGAATTCAACCCTGCTACAGCGGATTGCAGGTTACAGAGCACCGCTACCTCTCCGTCTAGTGCGTTTGTTTATTCTATCGAATTTTGTTTCCCTTGTCAAGCGCCGTCTGCTCAGTCGATGCGGGGCTGCCAGCAGGGATCGGCCGCGGCGGCCAGACACCAGGCGATCATCTCCTCGCTGATTTTGTGGGTCAGCGGCGGCAGCGCGCCCGGGGCGAAAAAGGCCGCGGCGGCCGTCTCGCTGTTCTCTGCGAAATGCCCGCCATCCGTTTCGCAGAGCATAATGATTTTATACATCGAAAAAGGCGCCTCGTGAATGCTCTTCAGCCAGTCATAGATCGCCACCAGCCGCGTTGCCCGGACATTCAGCCCCGCTTCCTCGCGCACCTCTTTCTCGATGTTCTGTCTGACGGACAGGCCCACGTCCGCCCAGCCGCCGGGCAATGACCAGCGGCCATCGTTGAGCTTTTCCTGCACGAGCAGGATTTTCCCGCCTTCCACCACCGCTCCGCGGACATCCACCTTCGGCGTTTGATAGCCGCTTTCGCCGGCAAACATTTTGCGCACGCGGTCCGCCCCGGCCTGAGAATATTCGTTCATGATCTCCACCGATAAATCCCGCATCCGTTCATAGCGTTCAATATCGAAGGGATTTTTCGCATAGGCCAGACCGCTTTGCGCCTCCGCCTGGAGGGTTCTGGCCCAGATCAGCCATTTTTCCAACCGCACCTGGTCCTGGCCGGCGGCACTTTGCCGCTTCGCGTTGTTTTTTATCGTCATGGCGCACTCCTTTAAAATTTATTGTATCACGATTAAATTTTGAAATCAATTTCGAAAATCCTTTGACTTTTAAAAGGGCATCTTCTATAATGATTATAAATTAAATGATGCACTACTGAGGAGGAACATGATGAAAATCTATAAATGCACCAAATCCAACAAAATGGTTTATACCTTGATTGACGCCGACTGCACGCCGGAATGCTGCGGCGAACCCATGACCGAACTGACGGCCAACACTACCGACGCTGCGACCGAAAAGCATGTGCCGGTGATCACCGTTAACGGCGCTGCCGTCGACGTCGTGGTCGGCTCTGTGGAACACCCGATGCTCGAAAAACACTATATTCAATGGATCGCCATCGAAACCGAACAGGGCGTCCAGGTGAAATACCTGAAGCCCGGCGAAGCGCCGAAGGCCAGCTTCGCGCTGACCGCCGGCGACAAACTCGTCGCCGCCTACGAATACTGCAACCTGCACGGCCTGTGGAAGGCCGAAGCATAAACGCTCCCCCATTTCTAAAAAACCCCAACACAAGGCTGGGGTTTTTATTTTTTGTCGTTGGATATCAGGGGATTCTGCCGATGCCGGCATGCCCGAAAGAAAACCCGCGCTCACCGCCGTTGCGAGCGCGGGCTTTGCTTTGCCGCTTAATGCCGGCGCTTAGCGCCCTTGCGGCGGCGTTTGCCGCCGAGTTTCTGGCCGGCGATTTCCACAGCGACACGCTTGCCGGCGATGGCCGCGCCGTTCAGCTTGCGCACGACCTTCCCGGCCAGCGCCGAATCGACGGCCGCATACGTGAAATGGCCGTACATTGCAATCTCGCCCACGGCATCCGAGGCGATGCCCGACTCCCCGCAGATCGCTCCGAGCACATCCCGCTTTTTAGCGCCGTCCTTTTTGCCCACACCGATGAAGATCTTCGTGGTTTCCGCCGGATCGAAATGGGTGCGGCGTTTGCGCCGGATGCCCTTCCCGGTGCCTTTTTCGCCCGTCAGCATCAGATTGATGTCCCGGTCGTCGTGCCTGAAGGGCAGGTGCGCGCGCAGCAGCACTGCCGCCACATAGCGCATCTCAAATCCCTGCGCCGCCAGCTCGTCCACCGCCTGAAGATAGCGGGGCATATCGCTGTCATCGTCCGTCCATTCGCCGAAGCGGTCCTTAAACGCGTCGAGCCGGAGGGCAATGGCCGCCGGCTCGATGGGTTTGCGGGTGTAGCGGGTGATTTTTTTCAGCCGGTACTGATCCCGTCTGCGGGCAAGGGTCAGCGACAGACCGCTTTTGCCGGCGCGCCCGGTGCGCCCGATGCGGTGCACATAATATTCCTCGTTGTCCGGCACGTCGTAATTAAATACGATGTCCACATCGTCCACGTCGATGCCCCGGGCCGCCACGTCCGTCGCCACCAAAATGGCCAGCCGCCCCTCGGCGAATCGGCGCAGCACGGCCAGGCGCGCTTCCTGACGCATGTCCCCATGGATTTTATCCGCCGAATACCCCCGGTCCTGCAGGGCGTTGGTCAGCTCGTCCACATATTTTTTCGTGTTGCAGAAAATCAGCGCCCGCCGCGGCCGGTACACGGCCAAAAGCCGGGTCAAAGCCTCGAATTTCTGCCCGTCCACGATGCTGTAATAACGTTCCTCGATGCCCGCGGCCACCATGTTCTTCGGCGCGATGGCCACCGTTTCCGGATCGCGCTGATAAAGCTCGGCCATTTTGGTGATCGGGGCCGGCATCGTCGCCGAAAACAGCGCCGTCTGCACTGGGTGATCCACCCGGTCCAAAATCGCCTCGATATCTTCGCGAAAGCCCATGTCGAGCATTTCGTCCGCCTCGTCGAGCACCACCATCCGCATCGCGTCGAAGCGCAGCGTCCCCCGCCGCAGGTGATCCATGATGCGCCCCGGCGTGCCGACGACGATCTGCGCGCCGCTCTTGAAGGCGCGGATCTGCTTCGGCATCGACGCGCCGCCAAACACGGCCGCAATGGCCACCCCCTCCGAACAGGTCAGCAGCTTTTCAAATTCGCCGGCCACCTGGAGCGCCAGCTCCCGGGTCGGCAGCAGGATAAGCACCTGGGGCCGTTTTGCCGCCGGATCCACCTTCTGCACCGCCGGAATGGCAAAGGCCAGGGTTTTGCCCGTCCCCGTCTGGGAACGCCCGATGATGTCCTTGCCGGCCAAAAGCCTGGGAATGGCCTGCGCCTGAATGGCCGTCATCTCCGCAAAGCCCATCCGGGCCACCGCGTCCAAAATTCGCTGATCCACCGCTAACGTGTTAAATTTCATAGAACCCTCTTTCATATTGATTTTTTTCTCAATCTTTCATTCGCTCTTACTTCTGGGCATAAACGCAAAAGCGGCGGGCCTTTTAAAGCCCGCCTGACCTCAAAAACCGATTTATTTATTTTTCCGCTTGCTCTGTTTGAACAAAGTGAGCAATGCCTTGCCGATGATGGTCACCAAAACGGCCGAAATGATGGCCTCCGGCACCCCGTTGGCGCCGACCACCCCCATGATCAGCCCAAACACCGCCGCCATCGGCTGGTTGCTGGTCGCCGCATATTGCCCGGCCAGCAGCAGATAAATGCTGCCCATCACAAAGACGGTGTTGGTCATGGCGCCGACAAAACCGGTGATCGGCAGCGCCACAAACTGGTTGAGCTTTGTCTTGCTCAAAGCGACCCACAGCCAGCCGGCGATCACGCCGATCATGATGCGGCAGCCCGCCGCGATCCAAATCGCCTTGACCGCCCCCGTCGGGCCGCTCGCCAGCGCCGGCGAAAAGGCAAAGCTCATCGCCGTCGGCGCGATGGTGTTGTTAATCATCGAGCAGATACCGAACACCGCCCCCAAAATACCGCCGGCCAGCGGTCCCAGCAGAATCGCCCCGATGATCACCGGAATCTGCAAAGTTGATGCCTTGATAAACGGCAGGGGAATAAGCCCCAGCGGCGTGAACGACATCACCAGAATAATGGCCGCGAGCAAGGCGATGGTCACCATCCAGCGCGTGTCGTGCGCCGGGCCGCGATTTTCAATACGGGATTGTGTCTGCATTTTTTACCTCCAACTGCCTCTTCTCCTTGCACATCGGCGAGAATGAAGCGTCTGTTAACTCATCAAAAGCCTCTCAACCCTTCTTTCCCTTGTTAAAAGCTCTTCTGATTTTTCTATTTTAGCACAGACTCTCCGCTTTTTAAATCTTATTTTAAACTTTATCGCACCGCCGAAAACCCGGGAATTCTTGCCATTTCCCGGGGATGATGCTAAAATGAAATGCAGAAAATTGCGGCCTTGCGCTGTGATTTTTTAACGCATAGGGAAAAGATGAAAGAACGAGGCGATTATGATTCAAAATTCTGTTTTAACCATGCTTTTCATTTTAGGCGCGCCCTTCACGCTTTACGGCGTGTATTTTCTCGTGATCGGGCTGATGGGGCTCCGGCGCTGCCGGACCTATCCAGAGGCCGCTCCCAAAAATCGTTTTGCCGCGGTTATCGCCGCCCGCAACGAGGCCGAGGTTATCGGCAATCTGATTGACTCGCTGCGGGATCAGGATTATCCTCGGGAACTGGTCGATATTTATGTGCTCCCGAATAATTGCACCGACAATACGGAAGCGGTGGCCCGGGCTCACGGTGCCAAAACCTATGCCTGCAGCCGCGCTGTGCGCTCCAAGGGCGCCGCCCTCGAAGAATTTTTCGACGCGATTCTTTTACAGAACGACAGCTATGACGGCTTTTGCGTCTTTGATGCCGACAACCTGGTCGATCCCCACTTCTTTTCCGGGATGAACAACGCCCTGTGCGCCGGCGAAGTCATGGCCCAGGGCTATCGCGAGGGCAAAAATCCGGTATCCTCCTGGGTATCCGGCTCCCAAACGATTTTCTATTACACCATCGACCGCTTCCTCAATCTGGCGCGCACCCATTGCGGGCTGAGCGCCCTGCTCAACGGCACCGGCTTCATGGTCGCTGCCGACATTTTAAAGGACGGCGGCTTTCGCACCTTCACCCTGACGGAAGACATCGAATTCACAACCCAAAACATCATCAAAGGGCATCGCGTCGCCTGGGTGCCGGAAGCCAAGATTTATGACGAAGTGCCGGAAACCTTCGGCGCCTCCTGGAAACAGCGGATGCGCTGGTCCACCGGCACCGTTCAATGCCTTGCCCAATATGCGCCCCGGCTGTGGCGCCAATTTCGCCGGACCAAGCGCTGGGCCTGCATGGACATGATTTTATATTTGGCGGCTCCCCTGGTGCAGGTTTTTCAGGCAATCTTTTCTGTCGTCACCTTTATCATCACGGCCATGCTTGCCATCAACCTGCAGAACTTTTCCAACTTGGAAACGACGGTTCTCTCCGGCATCGGCGGCGTTATCCTGACGGTTCTCTTTGCGCTCTGGCTGGTCAAGCTCGAAAAGCATCCCATTCACTTTGTGAAGCGGTCTGCTTTTGTCTCTTTCTGGTTCTGGCTGACGTCCTGGATGGTCATCAACGTGGCGTGCATCCTGCAACCGCTGACTACCTGGGAGCCCATTGTCCACACCCATAATATCCAACTCAAACAACTTCAAATGGAAAACGCCGAATAAGCACAAAACCCTCACCAAGCACCGCAGCGAACGGTGCTTTTTTTGTGCGTTTTTGGGATGCCCGTTTGCCTCGGTAACCGGCACGGCGCCGCGCCTTAAATGCGGGCATTAAAAACGCCCCGCGGCCGGGCTGGGTGCGCCGCGCCGCGAGGCGCTGTGTGCTTTGTTTTAATATTTTTATAATAAAAGCTCAGTTTGAATCGTTATGCGCTGCCATATAACGGCGGATCGCTTCCAAATCTTCCTCGCGGATGATGATCTCCGAATCTCCGCTGTCCAAAATCACTTCCCCCTCGGACACGTCCACGGCGTGTCTGCTTTCCGGCACGCGGCTGGCCGAAACCGTCCGCCTGTCCGCGCTGATATCGACCGAAGCCGGCCGTTTGGCCGCGGGTTCAGTCGGCGGGCAATTAAACAACTGGGCGATGCGGATGAGCCCGTCGACGATCGCATCGTTCAAATGGTCCCGTTTGGTCACAAAACTCAGCTGCCCGGCCAGATTGGCCCCCGCCTCGAGAATGGCCGGATCCGCCGTCTTCTGCGGCAGCCTGTACAAACTGTCGCAAAATGACCGTGTGACCGCCGCGAACGTTTCGCGGTCCGTCGCCGGATCGCTCACCATGTCAATAAAGCGGTCCAGCTCGGCCTCCGCCTCGCTGATGTCGCCTGATACTGCCGCGGCTTTTTCAGGCGCCTCTGTGGCAATCGGCCCCGATGCGGCTACGGATTTTTCAAGTCCTGCGGATGCTTCAGCCGCCTCGGCAGATTCGGTCTTTTCAAAATCGGCCTCGTTTCTGAAGGCGTCCGCCGTTTCAAGCGCCTCTTCAGGGGCTGTGGGTTCCGGCGCTTCAAAAGAGCTGGAGGCTTTGATGCCGTCAAAGGCGTCGCCCTCCTCTTCAGGGATGCTTTGCGCTTCAGCGACTGTTTCCGGCTCAAACAGCGAATCCTCTTCTTCAAAAAGATCAACCGCTTCATCCTCCGGTCCGCCGTCGAATCGAACGGCTTCCCCGGGCGCTTTCATCTCCGATGCGTCGGCTGCCGCCGGCACCCCGGCCTCGTCTTCCTGGCCGGCAAAAAAACCGCCGATGCCGTCAAAGGCGTCGCCCTCCTCTTCAGGGATGCTTTGCGCTTCAGCGACTGTTTCCGGCTCAAACAGCGAATCCTCTTCTTCAAAAAGATCAACCGCTTCATCCTCCGGTCCGCCGTCGAATCGAACGGCTTCCCCGGGCGCTTCCGTCTCCGATGCGTCGGCTGCCGCCGGCACTGCGGCCTCGTCTTCCTGGCCGGCGAAAAAACCGCCGATGCCGTCAAAGGCGTCGCCCTCATCTTCGGGGGCGCTTTGCGCTTCAGCGACTGTTTCCGGCTTAAACAGCGAATCCTCTTCGAAAAAATCGGCTGCTTCATCCTCCGGTCCGCCGTCAAACTGAAATGCGGCATCGGACGTCATCGCCTCCGCCGTTTCATCCGGATCCGCAGCCTGCGCCGCCGGCACATCATCCTCGAGCACGGAGCCGCGCAGCAGCCAGCTTGGCTTTTTTGCCGTTTCATCCTCCGCTGCCAACTGTTTTTTCTGGCGTTTGCCCCAGAAAATGTGCACCGCGACGACAAGTGCAAAATCCGCCGCGGCCGTCATCAAAAGCAGACGAATCGAGATGCCGAAGGCCATCAGGTATTCCACCGCGATCACCACGAGCTCTGCCAGCAGGATAAACAGTCCGGCGGCCCAAAAACGTTTGGCAGCCCCGGTGAAGTCGCCCAAAGCCATGATGATCAGGCGAATGCCCGTCATGAATAATAAAATAATGACGAGGTCGCCGCGAATTTCAGCGCCCCTCTTGACGCCGGACAGAGCGAGCATGCCGAAAACGGCAATCACGATCGCAACGCAGTCCAGAATAAAAAGACGCCCCAGTCCCTCTTCTTTGTGTGACATAATTTCTCCTTATTTGGCAAGTTTTAACGGTTCAAATCCGCCCGGCAGACCGCTGCCGAACGCATTCCCGGATATTATTTAAATTGAAATCTGAAACTAAATTGTTTTTATTATATCAGATGCCGCCTAAAATGTATAATCCTACTTGTAATTTCGGCTAAATTTTCCGTTTTAAACCCGCTTTTGTCCACAATATTGACAATTCATGATATAATAAGGACCATTCTTTTTTAACGCTTATTAGATTTGGAGTAATACGATTTTGGATCAACCACGCAAAAGAACCTCTCGTCAAGTCCGCAGCGATCAGCCGGCTTCGTCCCGGACGACCGGCACCGGACGCCGGCAAAATGCCGCGCAGACGCCGCCCCAACGCCCGGCTGCAGGCGATTACCGCCGGCCGGCTCCGCGGCGCACCAACGATGCCCCTGCCCGGCGCAAACGCCAGCGGCCGGCATCATCGCGCACGGTCTCCGGACAACGGCCCCGCCCGCCGCAAAACACCTCACGGCCCGTCTCCGCCCAAAGCCGCAGGCCCCTGCCCCGGCGCGACGGGCAGCGGCCGCTGGGCAGCCGTCGGCCGTCCCGCAAGCTGCCCCCGGCCAAACGCCGCCCTTCCTTTTTGAAGGCCCACCGGCGTGGCCTGCTGACCTTCCTTCTGATTTTGGTCGCTCTCCTCGGCGTCGGCTATTTCCTATTGACGCGCACTAAGCCGCTGGTTTTTGCCAGCGACAAATACGGCATCAGCGCCGAAGCCGCAGCCCAGGCCCGCAGGCACCGCATCCGCAACGTGCTGCTCCTCGGAACGGACGGCCGCAACAACGTCGACGGCTCCCGATCCGACACCCTCATGATTCTCTCCGGCGATTTTGAACATAAATCGCTGAAAATCAGCTCCATTCTTCGGGATTCCTATGTCTCGATTCCCGGCCACGGCTACGGCAAACTCAACGCGGCCTATTCCTACGGTTCGGCCGACAGCGCCGCCGATGACCAAAAAATCGAAAACGGCGCCGCCCTGGCGCTCAAAACCGTCAACCGCAACTTCGACACCGCGATGACCGATTACGTCGTCGTCGACTTCAGCTGCGTCATTAAAATGGTGGACGCCGTCGGCGGAGTCAAGGTCGACATTAAATCCGAGGCCGAGCGCGAAAGCCTCAACGCCAATGTCGGCGACATCAACGCCAACGTCTCCGGCCACGCCGCTTCGGGCCCTGTCCGCGGCATCGGCACCCAAAAGCTCAACGGGGTTCAGGCCCTGGCCTACGCCCGCATCCGCCATGTGGGCAACGGCGATTTCGAACGCACCCAGCGTCAGCGCGCCGTCCTCAATCAGGTTTTTGCTAAGGCCAAAAAACTCAGCCTGATCAAGCAGTACAAGCTTTATAAGGCCATCAAGCCTTATATCCACACCTCGATGTCCGGCCGCGAAATCTTCAAATATCTCTTCAATGTCGCGCTGATCCGCGGCGCCGGCATCAAGCAGCAGCAGATTCCCGACAGCAACCTGACCTCCGTGGGCATGCTCCGCGGCGTTTCCTATGTCTTCCCCAAGACACTGGAAAACAATATCATCGCGCTGCACAACTTTATCTACGAAGAGGACTACACCCCTTCCGATACGGCCACGGGCATCAGCACGCACATCCAAAATGTCTGGCCTTATTAAACGCAAAAACGCCCCGCCCGGTTAGCCCGGACGGGGCGTTTTATGATGTGAATTATCCCACTGTCAGCCGATCCACGGTGAATCCGCTGCGGTAGCTTCTGCAAAAATGACGGGTGCAGGATTTGTAAATCCGAAAGCGCTTTTGAGCTGAGACTTCGTCGCCGTATACCTTCCAGCAGCCCACGCATTTGCATTGGCGTCCGCGATGAACCACAAACCCGGCGACATCCTCCAGGGGATAGCCTAAAAACAGGCCGATCTCGTGAGGAAAATGCGCTTCGGACTTCAGCCGCGCCGTCAAATGGGCGATGAGCCGCTCCGGATCTGCCGCGGCGTCCGCCGGATAACCGTAATGCGCCAGAAACCGGCGCGCCGCCCCCGTGTCCAGGTGGGCACAAAGCGCCTTAGGACGATAAACGTAAATCAGCGCACGGTCCCGGCTCCTGCGCAGGCACCGCGCCCAAACCCCTTTGGGGCCCAGCGCCGCATTCCAGCGCAAAATCACCCGATCCACTTCTGTCTTGCTGCCGCCGGCATTGAACAAGCTGCCGACCTTCAGACCGGCCAGCGTCGGCGCACAATTACGAATCAGCTGAATATCCGACATGGCTTTCTTTAACCCGGCGAATCGGCTGCAAGTCCCTTAAAGGGCTTTTGCCAGCGCTTCACCCAGGGCCTTGCATTCCGCCTTGGCCTCATCATCCGGCGTTTCGTTGCAGATCACGGAATCGGCCACACGGTCGGCGCCGGCATCGGCGCAATCGTCTTCCCAGGTGCGCATCCATTCGCCATCCCCCCAGCCATAAGAGCCGAAGAGCACGATTTTCTTGCCGCTCAAGCTATCTTTCACGTCGTCGAACATCGGCTGCATTTCGGATTCTTCCAGTTGTTCGGCTCCCATCGACGGGCAACCGAAAGCGATGCCGTCAAATTCGGCCACCTTGCTGCTGTCAAAATCCGCCGCCTGAAAAACTTCGACCTCTGCACCGCCGGCTTTGATACCCGCTTCCACAGCGTCTGCCATGATTTCCGTGTTGCCGGTGCCGCTCCAAAATACTAATGCTGCTTTACTCATTTTTTTCTTCCTTTCTCCAATGAAATTTATATCCTATGTTAGATTTTTCTAACAGAATAGGCTTATTAAATGGCATTCCGAATCGCTCGATCTCGAAATGCCGTTCACACGCTTCGATCATTTAGCTTATACTAACTTTCTTAGTAAAATCTTGTCTTCCCCGAAAATCGGGAAAGACAAACGTTTTTTCGAACGGACATGCCGACGCATCCCGATGCCGCATGGCTTAAGCCACATCATCCTTCAATACATTGGTCATATTGTACAGGCAGATGCCCACCGTGGATGAATTGTGCAAAATCGCGGCCAATCCAGGCATGAAAATGCCGAAAACCCCGCCGAAAATGATGGCCGTATTAAAGCCGACGATAAAACGGCGGTTGTTCGTCAGGCGATTCATCAGCCGATTGGCCAATTGCTTGAGCACCACCAGCTGGTACAAATCGTCCTCGGAAATGGTCACATCCGCTATTTCTCGAGCAATGTCCGCACCCTCTGCAATGGCGACGCCCACATCTGCCGCCGAAAGCGCCGGCGAATCGTTAATCCCGTCGCCGACCATCATCACCGTGCGGCCCAGTGTTTTTTCCGCCTCAACATAGCGGGCCTTGTCTTCCGGCAGCACTTCTGCGTGATATTCGCTCAGGCCGGCCTTGGCCGCGATGGCTCTAGCCGTTCTTTCGCTGTCCCCTGTCATCATGACAATCTTGCCGACACCGGCCGCCTTGAGCCTGCCCACTACGTCGGGCACCTCTGCCCGCAGCGGATCCTCGATGCAGATGACCGCCGTCAGCTCGCCGTTAATCCCCAGATAAAGATGGGAATAATAGGGCGAGAGGCTGTCCAAAATGGCCTGGGCTTTCTGGCTGACGTGAATGGCTTCATCCTCGAGAACAAAGTGATGGCTGCCGATAACGACGCGCGCGCCGTCAATGGTTGAGGCAATGCCGTGAGCCACAATATATTCCACCTTGGAATGCATTTCCTCGTGGGTAATGCCCCGCTCCTCGGCGCCGCGAACCACCGCATTCGCCATCGAATGGGGGAAATGCTCTTCCAGGCACGCCGCAATGCGCAGCATTTCCGTCTCGGAGCGGCCGTCGGTCACCACTACCTCTTTTAACGTAGGGGTTGCTTTAGTGAGGGTGCCGGTTTTATCGAAAATGATCGTATCGGCTTTGGCGATATTCTCCAGGAATTTGCCGCCTTTCACCGTGATGTGATGACTGCTGGCCTCCCGCATGCCGGAGAGCACCGCAATGGGCACCGACAGCTTGAGCGCGCAGGAATAATCCACCATCAAAACGGAAACCGCCTTGGTAACGTTGCGGGTCAAAAGGCCCGTCAGCAAAGCCCCGGCAAAGGTGTAGGGCACCAGCCGATCCGCCAAGTTTTCGGCCCGGCCCTGGGCTTCGGATTTGAGCTTTTCCGAATCCTCAATCATCCCGATGATTTTTTCATAGCGGGTTTCCCCCATCGCCGTCCTCACCCGGATGGTCAGGCTGCCTTCCTCCACGACGGTCCCGGCATAAACCGTGCTTTCCGCTGTCTTGCGGACGGGAACCGATTCCCCGGTCATCGCCGCCTGGTTCACCATGGCCTCGCCGGTAACGACCGTCCCGTCGAGGGGAATCATCGAGCCGACTTCCACGCGAATCAAATCGTCAACATTGATCTCGTCGATGCCGGTTTCCACGCTGCTGCCGTCAGGCTGAACGGCCCAGACCTTTCCGACGTTTAACGCCATGGAATTGGCCAAATCGGAAACGGACTTTTTATAGGTCCATTCCTCGAGAATTTCGCCGATCTTCAGCAAAAAGCTCACCGAGCTTGCCGTTTTAAAATCCGCGGTAACAATCGCTGCGGTTAACGCCGACGCGTCGAGCACCTCCACCGTCAGTCCCTTGCCGCTAAAAAGGGCTTTAACCCCTTTGACAATATAGGGCAGCGAATTGATCAGAGCCAGCACCCCGCGGATCCCCGCGGGCAAAAACGCCCATCGCAACACGCGGCCGGCCACAGCCGAGACCATTTTATCCCAATAGCGGGAGGAAATCTCGAGCCCGGAATCCGGCGCTTTTTCGATTAAAGCCTGATTCGAAAGGTCGATGCCCTCAAGGGCGCGGATGACCCTTTCCCGATCTCCGTGATAAAACACGACGATATCGGCGGTGCGGATCATGATTTTAACGTCGTCAACCCCTTCGGTTCGCATGAGCACCCAGCGAATGGCGTCGGCCTCCCGAAAGCTGACGGGATAGGGCAGGCGCACCCGCATGCGGCCGCAAATATCGTGGGCAATTAAAAACTTTTCCATCGCCCGCCCTTATTTGGCCGCTTCCGTCGTTTCTTCCTTTGTGTGAAGCATTGCCGCCTTTTCGGCCGCCTTTTGTTCGTTCACTTCCTTGGCTTCGGCCACAACATCGCCGGCGCCGGACTGAACTTCCGCCACTTTGTCGAGCACGCAGTCCTTGGCGCGCAGCGCCGCCGCCGTACAGGCGGTATAAACCTTCTTGGCTTCCTTGCTGGCCAAAATAGCCAGCCCCGCCGTGCCGAATACCAAACCGCCCGCAAAATAACCGATTTTTGTTTTGTTGAATTTCATGTCTTTCACCTGTTTTTATAAATTTCGGCAACGCAATATTTTGAATGATGCTTTCTTCGTTTACTACATTCTCCGCGTTTTTTCTTCCGATGAAATTATATTAGCATCTGTTTAAATCCCTGTCAAAGCTTAGCTTCAACTGTTTTTTATCGGTTAAGACTTCAGTTTTTTCTAACTAACCAAGGCGCAACTAATTTTGTTGATTATAATTTTAACATTACTTCTTGGTTGTCCATGGCAAACCGACTTTCCGTGAAAACCGCCCTTATGGGCCGCGATTAAACGATGATTTTATCCGCCATCGATTTGTCGATGGCAACGCGGCTTTCCTTGATCTGGACGATCAGATTCCCCCCCAACTTCTGGATCGGCTTGACCGTCGCGCCAAGAACGAAGCCGAGATCATTCATATGTTTGATCACTTCGTCTTTGCCGCGAATGAATTTAATTTGATATTCTGTGTTGAGATCAGCCAATGATAACGGCATGTCTTCCTCCCGTTCTTCTTTCCATTTTTCGTGTGCGCTTCTTCTTTTGATCTGGCAGCGCGCGGCGTCAGACGGCGCCGCAAAGCACCACAAACAAGAAAACTGCCAGCGTCCCCCGCATCATTTGTTCCGCCCGAAAATGCACTACTTTTTCGAGTTTCACATCAACAGGATCCGACTGACAGTCTTCTTTGCCGCAAACCACAACCGACTTCCCGGATCTATGGTAAATCTTTTGTTTCGGAAAATGGGCGCCGGGCGAGCTGAAAGAAGAGGAACCGAATCGTTTCGGTATTATATAACCCGGCCTCCCGCTGGAACTGCACTACTGAACCAGTTTTGTTCCGGCTATGGCATTTGGCATTTGTCTTTCCCTAAATCATCAAAGAAGGAGGGCAGACCGTAAGGTCTGCGTTTATATATCATGTGGATTTTAACCACAGGGAAAGCTAATTCATTTAAGAAGCTTTCTTCTTTTGGGCGTAGCCGTCAAGCCGCGCCCGCTGTTCCGGCGTCGGCCCGGACTGGCATCCGCCATGACAGTTTCCTGCCGAGGCACAATCCCCGCATTGGAGGTTCCCGCCGTTCTTCAGGGTTTTATGCAAAGACCGGACGGCAGCAACCACCACCGCGAGAACAATGAGCCCGACGATAATGGTTCCAAGCATTTTTATGCCTCCGCTCTGGCCGCATCCAGGAGTTGCTTGTTCGGATCAGGTCTGAACAGCATGTAGCAGATCCCGACCACAACCGCAATGCCGATAACGGTCCAGAAATTGAATCCGACTTCACCGGACACCAGGCCGCCGATTTGGTAGACGGCCATCGATACCAGATAGGCCAGGCCGCATTGATAGCCAATCGCGCCCCAAGTCCATTTGGCATTGCCCATTTCCCCTTTGATCGCGCCAATCGCTGCAAAGCAAGGTGCGCAGAGCAGGTTGAACACCATAAAGGAGAAGGCAGAAATCGAGGTGTAGTCTTTGGCAATGGCTGCCCACAGGGCCGCATTGCCAGCTTCCGCATCCGATGCGTGGTGGTAGAGAATCCCAAAGGTCCCGACCACGTTTTCTTTGGCCACAAGGCCGGTGATGGCTGCCACAGCCGGCCGCCACGTACCCCAGCCCAGCGGGACAAACAGCCAGGCAATGGCGCGTCCCACAACGGCCAGAATGGAATGATCCATATTGTCAACCATGCCGAAGGATCCGCCTTCAACGCCGAAGCCCTGAAGGAACCAGATCACGATGGTGGACAAGAGAATGATGGTCCCGGCTTTCTTGATGAAGTGGGACGCTCTTTCCCAGACGCTTCTGAGCACGTCGGAAACCCGCGGCCAGTGATAGGCTGGCAGTTCCATCACGAAGGGCGCCGGATCCCCGGCGAACGCCTTGGTCTTTTTCAGCATAATGCCCGACACGATGATCGCCGCAATCCCGATAAAATAGGCGGAGGTTGCCACCCAGCCGGAATTGTGGAAAATCGCCCCGGCGATCAGCGCGATGATCGGGAGCTTTGCTGAACACGGAATAAAGGTTGTCGTCATGACCGTCATGCGGCGGTCACGCTCGTTTTCAATGGTTCTGGAAGCCATGACGCCCGGAACCCCGCACCCGGTCCCGATAAGAATCGGAATGAAGGACTTGCCGGATAGACCGAATTTTCTGAACACCCGGTCCATGACAAAGGCAATGCGCGCCATGTAGCCGCAGCCTTCAAGGAAGGCCAGGAAGAGGAAGAGCACAGCCATCTGCGGCACAAAGCCGAGCACCGCGCCGACTCCGGCAATAATTCCATCAAGAATCAGGCTGGAGAGCCAGCCGGCGACGTGCGCCGATTTGAGCAGCCCTTCAACAAAGGGCGGAATGATGGTGCCAAACAAGGAATCGTTCACCCAGTCGGTGGCCATGGTCCCAACGGTCGAGATGGATACGTAATAAACGCCCCACATGACCAGAATAAAAATCGGCAGCCCGAGAATCCGGTTGGTGACGATTTTATCAATTTTATCAGAAATGGTCAGCTGACCTTTATTTTTCTTGTCGTAAACGCCGCGGACCCATTCGCCGATGATGTTGTAGCGCTCGCCGGTAATAATGGATTCCGCATCGTCATCCATTTCCTTTTCGCAGGCGGCGATATCGCCCTTGACGTGTTCCATCTTCGCCGCATCGAGATTCAGATGCGCCGTCGCCTTGGTATCGCCTTCAAAAATCTTGACGGCATACCAACGTTGTTCTTCTTCCGGCAGATCGTGAAGCAGGGCTTCTTCAATATGGGCCAGGGTGTGTTCCACCGCCCCTTCAAATTTGTGCTTCGGCAGGTATTTTTCACCCTTTTCTGCAATGGCCACGGTCTTTTCAATGAGTTCATTGACGCCGGTGCCCTTCATGGCGGAAATCGGCACAACCGCGCATCCCGTAATTCGAGACAGGCTGTCAAAATCAATTTTGTCGCCGTTCTTCTCGACGACGTCCATCATGTTGATGGCAATGACGGTCGGAATGCCGCATTCCAATACCTGGGTGGTCAGATAGAGGTTGCGTTCCAGGTTGCTCCCGTCGACGATGTTAATGATCGCGTCCGGTCTTTCCTGCACGATGTAGTCTCTGGCGACCACTTCTTCCAATGTATAGGGCGAGAGGGAATAAATCCCCGGAAGGTCTGCAATGGTGACTTCTTTATGCCCCTTGAGCTTCCCTTCCTTTTTTTCAACCGTAACGCCCGGCCAGTTGCCGACATATTGATTCGCCCCCGTTAATGAGTTGAATAAGGTCGTCTTCCCGGAGTTCGGGTTGCCGGCCAATGCAATAATTTTTGCCATTTGTTCTCCTATCCTAATAAGATTCGCTCAGTGCTTGACAAAGACTTATAAAACTTCGACCATTTCGGCGTCCGCTTTTCTAAGACTGAGTTCATAATCGCGAACGGTGATTTCAATCGGATCGCCAAGGGGGGCAACCTTCCGGACATAAACTGCCTGTCCTTTGGTTAATCCCATATCCATGATCCGCCTTTTAATCGGGCCGGCTCCATGGATTTTCTTGACCGTCGCGGTATCACCTACCTGAACGTCTTTGAGTGTTGCCATGTGAATCCTCCTTCTTCATTCGGTATTGTCGTGAAAGTTACCGGTTGTCGAACCCACATGCGCGCACACAAAATGAATGGATTAGAGCATCTATTAATCGCAAATGTTTGTTCGAACTCATCTAACCTTGATCTGAGTTTAGCACCTCTAACCCTCTGCTGTCAACCCTTTCTAACACAAAAATGTATTTTTTATGTATTTTTTTGTTTTGAAGACTTGCTTATGTTAGCTTTTTCAAATTTAATTGTGCTAACTTTTGCATTGCGCGTCAACCAGCGCTTTCCATTAGTTTAAATTTATTTTAAAGAAGGTTTGGTTCCGCCATTTTTATGTTCTTAATTTTGCATGGTTATTCAAAAAATCGCATAAAAAAGGCAACGCCCGCAAACAGGCGTTGCCTTTCAAAGAGATGGATTCCATTCCCGCTTGGGGAAGGAGGAATGAATTAATGATGGTTAAATATGAAGATCCGTTCTTCAACCAACCAAAACCCTCTCCAAACGAACAGAGAAGATTGTAAGCAATTATCACAGTTCCAAAAGCCCTGAACCGGGGCTTTGCAGAACGGATCGCTGTGCCGGTCTTCTGGCTTCACGATATCATCCGGCTCCCTTCCCATCGCGCCCAATCACAAACGACAGTGGTCATGAACCGGCTTTTCGCGTCACAGCTGCGATCACAGCACGGGAATCCCACCCGTTTCCCAACATCACAGGATCTTGCTCATATTTAACTGTCCTTATTATAGGGGATACAAACTATGCTGTCAATTAAAGGTTTGAAATTTACAAGTCTGCAACCGCCTCGGCCATGACCTTGGCAATATCGTCCCGGATCACCAGCTCTGCCGCGTTATCCGCCGAGGTGGCCGACTTGTTGATCTCCACCAGATGCCTGCCCCGAAAGTAGTGGATGAGGCCGGCTGCCGGATAGACGATGAGGGAGGTGCCCCCGACGATGAGGGTGTCGGCCTTTTCGATGGCGGCCACCGCCCCGTTAATCTGTGCCGGGTCGAGGGCTTCTTCGTAAAGCACCACGTCAGGCTTGACCGTCGCGCCGCATTTTTCGCATTTCGGCACGCCGGGCTGGGCCATGATCCACTTGTCGTCGTAAAAGGCGTGGCAGTGGGTGCAATAATTTCTCAGCACCGATCCGTGCAGCTCAAAGACGATCTCGCTGCCGGCCTTTTGGTGCAGGCCGTCGATATTCTGGGTAACCACCGCCTTGATCTTGCCCATCCGCTCGAGCTTGGCCAGGGCTTTGTGGCAGCCGTTGGGCTCAGCGTCCGGATAAACCATCTTGTCCCGGTAAAAATCGAAGAAATCCTCAGGATGATGCACGAAAAAAGAATGGGAAACCATTTCCTCCGGGGTGAATTCGGCGCTCAAACGCTGGCTGTAGATCCCGCCGGCGCTGCGGAAATCTGGAATGCCTGACGCGGTGGAAACCCCGGCGCCTCCAAAAAACACGATGTTGTCGCTCGCTTTTAAAATAGCGGTTAATTGTTCAACTTCTTTTGGCATGGTGCTGCCTCCCTTTTCGACCGCGTGGCGATCGTTTTCTAACAGTATAGCGTCGGCGACTTAAATTTTGCGAAAGCTTGACCCGGCCGGCGCTTGTCTTTTATAATGAAGACAATCAAAACGACCGAACGGAGGCAGACCATGGCCAATTTCACCTTGCTCGACGCGGCGGCACTGGGGCGCATTTTAAAGGACCGCCTCGGCGTGGAGCTGCACATTCACGACACCTGCGGCGACTTCTTTATGACACTGGACGCGCCCGACGACCGCGCGCTGGTCTTCATCAAAGCCTACATGGCCCGGGAAGGGCACACGCTGACGGTCGATCCCGGCGGCACATCCTTCTCGGTTAAGGCATAAAGCCCCAACCGGTGCCCTTTTTTGACGACCCGGCGGCCAAACGAAAGCCCTCCTGCATTTCACCGCCGCGATGCGTCATCGGCTGACCGATTGAGCAATCCGTCAAAGCGACAAAAAAGACCAGCCAACGCTGGTCTTTTTTTCCGCCTTTAACGCATAAACTGAATCCCGCGGACGATGGGCGCTTCCACCGCGCGGCTCTTGCACACCTGCACGAAGCAAATGAAGCGCACGATGAAGAGCACTAACGCGACGATCCCCATGATGAGCAGCTGCAGTCCCATGCCGGCCAGCATGCCGCTCAGGCTACTGGATGCACCGTAATAACCGTAGCTGCTATAGCTGCTCGACGAGAACAAGGCCCCGCCGCCGACGATCAGCGTGATCAGCCAGGTGACGACCATCGTGACCAGCGATACCAAAATGCTGAACACGTCGAGTTTGATCTCCTGCCGAATGTGAAACCCGATATAGCTGGTGCGCGCGTCGCTCGCCCTGTCCGCCAGCAATGCGACGATCAGTCCCGCCAACGGGAACAGATAAATCAGCATACAGATCACCTTGTTGTCGGAAATTTCCCGGGGATCGTAGTCCGCTGTGTGATCATAGGGATTGCCGCCGCCGAAATTTCTCGGCGGTGCCGCATTTCCGTCGCCGGCCGGTCGCTTGGGCTGCGCCGGCGCTTCTTCCCAGCCATCGCTTCCCCAATCGGCTCGCGGCGCCTTGGGCCCGCGCTCAAACATCAGGCCGGGCCTTTCCGCCGCTTCAGCCTTGTCTGTCGCATCATTTGCCGCATCATTAATGGTCGTTTCCGCAGGATCCGATGGCGGGCTCACCGGCTGACCGCAATGAGTGCAAAACACCGCGCCCGACATCAATTCTTTACCGCAATGGGAACAATACTTCATCTTCTGCCTCCTTTTTCCATTCACTGATCATTTTTAAAACTCCATTTTATTATAAATTATATTTTAAACCTTTGCAATCATCAATTGCACGGATTTTGTTTTTTGCAGCAAACATCCTTCTTTTCCCCTGCTTCGCACTATGGTGCCAAACGCACAAAAACAGAGACGCCCCAGGGGGACGCTCTGTCTTTTGTTTGAGCGATAAAATCTTTTAATCCATGCACGGTCTCCGACATGTCTGGATTCCCTTGTTTTGCGTGGGGCGGCAGCACAAAAGGTCAGCGTCCCGCGGGCATTCAAAACCACCTTCACAAAAAATGAAGGTGGTTTATTTATCGGAGGAACGCATAAGGCTATAACGCTCTTACTTTTCTTGGTATGGTATAAGGTTAATTTTATTATATAACCGTCATTGTTTTAACTCAATGATTTCTGCCATCTTTTTAAATTAATCGGGTGTTTTTTCAAGATCCTTCCCCGTCTGTCGTTCATCCGTCCACCGGTCCCACATCACAATCTCATCCACCTCCCGCTTGGGCACAAAATAATCCCTGTTCGCGTCCAGATAATACTGCAGGCTGCCGTCCGACCCCGGCGCCACCACGGTCGAGCGATGGGCGGGATAGCCCAGGGCCACCATGCTGTGGATTGCCATGGGCTCAGGCAGTTCCAAAACCGCGGCCAGCGCCTTGCGGTCGATATTGTCCATGATGCAGCTGCCCACGCCGTGATGCCACGCGGCCAGGGTGAGGTTGGCCAGGGCGATGCCCGCATCGGTATCCACCCACCGGCTTCTGCGGCTGCCGTCATAAATCAGTGCGACAACCATCGTCGGCCGTTCGCCGGGCCCCGGGGTACCCAGCGCTTTCGGCAGGGCCGCGGCAAAATGCACATGGGGAAAAATTGCCGCCGCCTGCGCCCGGTCCGTCACAAAAATGGCCCGCAGCGGCTGCAGATTGCCCGCGCTGGAGGACAGGCGCAGCGCCTCGGCCATATCGGCCACCGCCTCGGCTGCCACCGGGCGGCTTTCGTCAAATCGGCGGTACGTCCGCCGGGTTTTAAGCAATGACATGAGATCCATGGGTTCTCCTTTCAAATATCCTCGCTAAAAAAATCATAATCCACGCGTTTAATCGCGTATGTCGTTTCGATTGAAACGCCCAGATTGTGTTTGATCATCAGCCGGGTCAACTGTTTGCCATCTATCAAAACGATGGTCGCACCGCCGCTGTTTTTCGCATAATCTCTTGCCTTTTGCGAATAAGACGCCGTTGTGATAAAAAGCCCTTTAGCCGCGTTTTGTTCAAGCAGCGCGCCGGCAAATTTCTGAATTTCCGGTTTCCCCACCGTGCTTTCAATCTGCCATTGCTTGACCTGAATATATATCGAAGAAAACCCCAGCTGATCTTCTTTGATGATACCGTCAATGCCGCCGTCATTGCTCGCCTGAGTCACAATACCGGCTTCTTCAATCCCTGAACCATACCCCATCGCAAGCAACAGACGGACCACCAGATGCTCAAAGTCAAAGGGCGATAATTTCATCACCTCATCCATCAAATCGCTTTGAAGGGCATCGTTGATCATCGAAAACGCCGCTTCCAATGTTTCGAGTGGCGTCCGATCCTCTATCCTCTCGTTTTGAGACGTATCGTTTTTAACCAGCGGCACCCCGCTCTCAAAGCTTCGAAATTCTGAAAACCGCCGTAAATAAGAAAGATCAATCATGCATGATTCTAAAAGCGCGGCTTTTCCCTTTTCTGAAATAACAAAATGTGCCCGCCGGGGACTCGTGATCAGACCAGCTTTCTTTAAATATGTTCTGGCCCAGCCCGCGCGGTTGCTGAAAACCGTTTGTTTGCCGCTCGGCAAAAGCGCCGATGTTTGCTCATCCGTTAATTGCAATTTTTCCGACAGGCGCTCATTGATCGCTTTTGAAGTCTGTTCCTGTCCATCGGACAAGATACGCAATGTGGGATCGATCAAATCATCGTATTTTAACATAGTATTTCTCTCCTCAGTCCAAATGCCTGGGCGCGCTGCCGGCGGCTTTCGCGATGCGGGCCGCTTCCTCCGCGCGGATCCGCTCGGCAAAGGCCGTAATCTTGTCGCACAGCCACATGTCCGCCGTTTCACCCTCGGAATAATCCGCGGCGGCAAACATCTGAATGCGCCCGTCCATGCGCATCTGCTCCACCTGATGGAGCGCCGCCGCATCGCCCTTGGGATACACGGCGAAGGTCGCGCCGCCGTTCTGATTCACCACGGAAAACGCCGGGATATCGCTGGGCCCGTCGGCGATATAAATCATATTTTTAAAATGCACCCGGCGCAGTGTCTCCGGCAGCTTGGTGTTCACATCAACGCCGCTGACTTTGCCGACGCCCTTGTTGATCTCGAACAGCGCCCGGGTCTTGGTGGTGTTGTCGATGGTGTAGGCAATCTCGCTGATGACCGGTGCGCCGCCGGCGTCCGCCGCCTCAATGAATTCGCAGCCCCAGACCCCGGCCACGTCCGCCATGATGGGCGTGCCTTTAATGATCTCGGTCAGACCGGTGGAGATAATATAGTGCTCCACGCGGATATCAACATCCTGATAATCGGGATTCTCCTCGATGAGCGTGCGGGTTCGGGCAAAGATGCCCGGCACGCCGGGATAAAATTTGAGCTTTTGCCCGTAGCCGCGCAGTTTTTCGTTGCTTAACCCGGCAAAACGGCCGTCTTTGGCGTAGCGGATCATCTGGTTGAGATAGATCGTGTCCGGATTGACCTTCACCCCCTGCTCCTCCCGATATTTTTCCGGCAGAGCGCCAGCCTCCCGCCAAAAGGCCCGGCCGTCCACGCCGTATTCCTCGAAGATCGGATCTTCCATATAGCCGTCGATTAATGTCTTGTCAAAATCCCAAACCATGGCAATGATATTGGCCATCGCGATTGCCTCCTCATCATTTTTGGCCATTATACCACAGCGCAGCGGCCGTTTTTCGCCGGACATCAAAAAACGGCGTGCATGCCGCCCGTCCGCACCGCCAAAATTCCGGCGATTATTTTGAATTTCCGCTTGACAATCCCAGGACAAAAGGCTATTATAATAAAGTCCTTCGCGGGGGTGTGGCGCAGTTGGGAGCGCGTCTGAATGGCATTCAGAAGGCCAGGGGTTCAAGTCCCCTCATCTCCACCATATTGCAAACACTTAAAAACCGCTATTTTAAGCGGTTTTTCTTTTATTTTTTTGCTATTTTCATGTTTTTTTAAATTTCTATTTTTCGGTACTTTTCTGTGCAAAATGTCGTAAATTTGTCGTAAAGTGTCGTAATAAAATTACTGATTTCTCACCAAATTCTTTTTTCAAAAAATAAAGCCAATGCTTATTTATTTGCTCTAACTTTATTTAGATTAATCACTTTGGAGCCTTTGACCAGATTCGAACTGGTGACCCCCACCTTACCACGGCACAAGGATTGACTTATATGTTATAGATAAATAAATTTTACGAAATATTTACGACCAAAAAATACAAAATAACCCCAAGGTATTGACCTCGGGGCTTCCTTTTACTTCTTCCGCCAGTTCTTATACTTTCCGCTTTTCACGCGCAAATCCGTATAAGGCTCATCTTCATCAATAACCCAATTCCGGCCAATCTTTTGAGCGGTCTCGTATCCGCCTTTGCGGGCCTTGATCTGCACCGTCTTTGCGGAAACGCCATGCTTTTTAGCGTACTCAGCTATACTGATCAGTGCCATTTTCCTCCCGCCTTTCTTTGATCCACAAAACCAATGCCCAAATACCTTTGACTGCCGCCATGACAAACATACACAAGGCCAGCGTTTCTAAAAATGCTTTCATTTGACTTTCCAATGGGAATTCTTTAAAATAGGGATAGGTGGAGGGCTTTCGCCCTCCTGAATTTTAGAAGCGTTTGCTGATCCAAGCGACCAGTAGACCGATCCCTAAGTCCACAAGTGCTTGAACGGCTATTTCAAGTGATTTGCTTGTGGGCTTTTTCTTTTTGTGTCCCATTGGCTTCCCTCCTTTTTATATTTATATTATACTCCTATATTGCTAATATGTCAATAAATCTGAGAACTTTTCTCGAAAAATAAGCAAAAAAATAAAGCCGGGGTTTTATCCCCGGCTCATCATGTTTGCATCTGCAATCACAAATTATACGTCATTCGCATCTCAACGATGGCATTTTGAAGAACGGCGCCTTTGCCACATCCTTCCAGGATGTCGTTGTCAAAATTCTCGGTCTCTCCGGCAAAGCCGTTGCAGGCGTCTGTCCACAAACCCTCCGCCATCAGAAGCCGAGTTACCACGCGATACAATTCACTTCGGATTGGCTCTGGCGCGCGGTGCCCAGCAGCATGCTGTGTTCTTTCATGCGGATATACCGCTCCAGCAAGGGCGCCGTGATCTTATTTTCGGATGGCTGCGTGTCGGGCGCTTCCGGAAGGTTCGGCAGATTGAAGCACTTTTGCAACTTGGCATAACCGCTGGCGTAGACAACAATCAAATGCGGGGTTGATTGCAGCACCGCCGCGTTGTCTTGCTTATAAGAGATGCTTGTTTTTATTCTTTCTTTTGGGGCCTCGTTCCTCTAATAAACGTCACTATCACAGAAGCGATACCAAATCCTGATAAAACCGTTCCAGCAAACGCCGATTTGCTCACAATCACCCACACGCCGCTACCGATAAGCACCATACATAATATAAACGCAAACAACATGCCAAGAAAACTATCCCGTGAACGCATTTTCTGCTCTTTCTTTTCGTATTCATGGCGAAACTTGGTTTCTTTCTCGGCCATATCAAAAATTTCACGGGGTGCTTCTGGTAAAATTTCACTATACTGCTTTAAAATTTGCGGAGGTGGTAGAGGCCCGGAAAACGAAAGCATTTCCATTCCCTCAGCTTGTACTAATACAGCTTCGCGCTCTTCTTCCGGCATATCCTCAAGCTGTCGAATCAGTTCTTCTTTTGTTAGTAACTGTCCGTTCGCACCATTCTTTTGGCTAACTGGCGGCTTCTTTTCTGCTTGATTCATAAGTTTCCATCGCTTTTTTTATGCTTCTACCAACCCTTTGCCAATCCGATCGCAATGCATCTCGATCTTTTCTTGGTGAAGAGGGGGGCACATACGGGCACATCACCCCATAAAGATCAAAGATTCTCGAAAATCCCTTCACAAAACTCGGGGAAAAGGATAACCCTCTTTTCATGACAATCCCTCCTTTGTGTCGTTATTATACCGAAGTTTTATCCACGATGCCTTAAATCTCCGCTCCCTTTTTCTCTTTTTTAATATTTACAAAAAACAACCCCCTCGAAAGAGGGGGTAAATGGGAGAAATTATGACCGTGACAGCCCTACCGGAGATGCCCTATTTTTTTATTTAACCCGGATCACCTGGCCCACATAAATCTTGTTCGCATTCCGGATCCCGTTGAGTTTTTGAAGCTTTTGCCATGTGGTTTTATACTTTGCGGCGATTTTGCTTAGCGTATCGCCCCGCCGCACGGTGTAGCATACCTTCGCAGCAGCTTTCTTCTGGCCGGCCGCGCCCAGTTTTTTGTTGACCTCGGCCTGTACCGCGTTGTAGTCATACCCGGCGGCGGCCAGGCGAACCTTTCGGTCGTTGCCGTTGCCCCACTTGCCAGCGAGCACCTCCGCCGCAATGGTGGTATTTGATTTTTTCGCAGGCGCCGGTGCGGGTTTTGGTGTTGGCTTGCTTTGCCCACCGCCAATGATCCCAGCATAAGCGTTCCACGTTTTAATATCGCCATTCAGCACATCCATGTCCATCGGTTTTTCACTATACTGCCAGAGAGCATAAGCGGGCCAAGCGCCTTTCTGCGGAGCCTTCACACCGTAGCTGGCCACCCACAGACCAAAGTTTGCTTTAGCGATCTGCGGATAGCGCCCCAGCGCGGATCCCTGGCAGTAAAAAAGCGGGCGCACGCCGGTCTTTTGATAGACATAGTTGAGCCAGTTCAGCGCCCAGGCGTAGTTATATCTTAGGGCGTTGCCTTCCCAGTCCAAGGCAAAGATGGCTTTGTGTGCGTGGTGGCCGACAAGGGAGAGGAAGTGATCCGCCTCGGCTTTCCATCCGTTATTTTCAGGCCTCGCGTAGTGATAAAATCCACAGGGCTTGCCCGCAGCCTTCACGGCGTTGTAATGCCGGTCCAGCATCGGGTCCTTGAAGGTGCGGCCTTCGCTGGCCTTGATGATATAAAAGTCGTATTTGTGATAGTCAACGATTCGCTGATAGTTGCTGATATCGACGCCATGCATGGTCATTATTCGCCCTCCTGTTCTGTTGCTTTGCCGGTCGGTGCAGTCGGCGAGGGATAGTCATAGCCCAGTGCCTGTGTGCTGTCTCCGGCGCCTTCGGTGGTTGGATCGGTGATGATGCCCAGTGTCGCCAACAAATTCAGCGCGATCCCGAGGCCTTGAATCACATCGTTTTGCGCGATCGCCGGCACCACGCCGATGATGCCCAAAATCTGATAGATGAAGGTCACGGCTGCCGCGACAATAGCCGCCAGGGCCGTCTTATTTTTCAGTCTCAGTTTCCAGTTTATTTTTTTCATGGTTTTCTCCTTTATTTCTTTTCTTCTTTTATGTCATCGATCTGCCGCCAGGCTGTTTTAAGGTCGCGTTCGACGATGGCCATTCTCTCTATTAAGTTATTATGTTTATTCATTCTTTCCGATAACTCCTCTATTTTTTCACTCGTCAACTTCATGCGCTCATCTATCACTTTGTTGTGAGCGCTGTTATTGACCAGGGTCGTGATGATGGTCGGCACCGCCACGCATACGCCCGATACGATGGCGGCTGTTACAATTGGATCTGTCATTTATTTTCTCCTAAAACTAAAGTCTGTAATAGCCCAGCACATACAGATAGGCCTTAAAGTAGCCTGTGCCGAGTTCAGCCGTCGCAAAGTCCTCATTGGCCGGCTTGGCGTTGTTCGTCTGAAAGACGATCGAGTGCACACCCTGTTTGATATATCGCTTGATGTTGCTGGACTGTATCGATGCAAGATCGGTGTTATTTGTCAGAGCAGGCGACCAAGTGTCTTTCCCGCCGAAAGCGTATTTTATTGGGTCTGACGTGTCTAGGTATTCATCATGCATATAGGCATTAGTCATCGTTCCGTAGTTGGCACGCGTCAAAGACCCATCCGTGCAATAGGCGCCAATATTTTTGGGCGCGCCAAGTCCTCGGCCCCATTGGATCCCAAAGGCCGACATATAAATGTACGCCTCGTAGACTTCAAAGTTTTGCGGGATAAAATAGGTAATTATCGACTTGGTCTTCGGGAAAGTATTCACATTAAAGCCTGTCATATACCAGTAGTAGCCGAAGTAGTCCATCCCGCCAATACTAAAACTTGTGTTAGCTTCCGCTGATGATTCAAAAGAAAACATCGTCAAAGCCCCGTCCGCTCCAACTACTCTGCTTCCAGAATCGAGATAAATATTCCCTAAAAAAGTGCCGTTTAAGGCCTGCATTGAGCCATCTTCAAGGATTTTAAAGTTATTATTGGCCGTCACAGCGCCGTTCAAGTTGATCTTGTTGGCCTTGATCCCGACTGCTTCAGCGGTCTGGTTGATTTCACTGATGATGCTGCCTTTTTTGACAGTGGACTTTAGGCCCTCTTCTGTTTGATATAGCCGCGTCTCGACCGTTGAAAAATCATCGGGATGGCTAATCCAGCGATGAGCAATTTTCCCGGCGACCAAAACCGGATGGTACAAATAAAAGTTTGTGCCCGTCCCAAAATACAAAAAAAGCTTGTCCGCCGAAAGCGTCAGCGTGACTTCGATCTTTTGCCAGTCTGTCGTGACGCTTACCGTCTGATCTCCGATCGTGAGGGTGGCCGAGGCATCCGCTTTGATATAGCCGGAAAAGATATATTCCCCTTCTCCTTCGATTTCAAGCTTGCGAAAAATAAAAGGCGTCGCTGTATCGTCAATGGCAAACTTCGCACAACTTTCAAGGGTCCCTTGTGGCGACGTGATGATTGCTTCACTGCGTGAATTCATAACTGCCCCCTACGCAATCCGCCGCCAGTATTTTTTTGTTTCTTTTTTGCCCCAAAGTGAATTCAACATAATGTTCCCAGTGATTTTTGATTCAAACCAGATCGTCGGGGTCATTGAGCTTTGATCGTTCACATATCCAACCTTTACAAGTCCTGACGTATAAGGTTGCAAGCAGCAAATAAACTCGTATTCTGGCGAATGATCTTACGTTAATCACAACGTTGTTAGCGTTTCTTATCGTTACCATGTCTTTGAATTGCTTAAACTCTGAATAATACGTTTTTTCGATCTGCTCCCAGGTGCCGAAACCGTAGTACTCCGCCACTTTTTCGGCGGTGCTCAGGTCAATTCCCGAACCGCTTGTCTGATTCCATGCAAAGGTATAGCCGATGGGCATCTGCTTTTTCAAGGCCGCCAGCTCGATATCCGGATATATCTGCGTCAAAAGATTTGCCATCGATATTTGTTTGATATCACCACCCGATTTGATAAAGAGCGTATCCGCCGTTGTGGTTTCCGCCACATCTGTAATTTTTTTTACTGTATAGTCTTCTTCTGCCATTTTATCTCCCTTCCTATGCTGATAAAAACGTCCCTGAGACGTCTGTCAAGATCGCGCCGGAAGCGTCGGACAAGACCGTCGGTCTAAATCCATAAAAATCAAAGTCACACGAGATGCTATTTCGGATCAAATTGATCGCGCCCGCCGCATCCGCCGCCACCTGTGCGGCGGTGGCTTTGGCGTTGATCCGATCCCCACCGCCAATAACCCCGGTGACCAGGAGGTTTTTGGCCGTCCCGTCGGCGCCGGACACCTGCACCTGCACGGTATCGCCCTCACGCACATCGCAGGTCGTCGGTAATTCTACCGCCTGCATATCCTCATCTGATATGGTCATGCCGCCGAGGTCAACGGTAACAATGCCATCCACGCTGTCCCCGGTGGCCGTGCCGGTTAAGGTTATCACGTTGGCGCTATGGGCCGCGCCTTGCTTGGGCTTTGCGTACTTGCCGAGGAGCACCGCCGCTTTTTCGATGTTATCCATCTTCACACCTCCTTTAATGTCAATTTTACTGTCCAGGCGATGAGGTCGCTCTCAACCGTCTGGACGAGATAATTCTTCTTTTTGCCGTCTTCCGCCCATTCAATCACTTCCCCGGCCTTAACGGGGAAGTACATGCAAGTGCAATCCCTCGTTTTGCCCTGACTGCGGTCGTTTGCGGTGTATTGCCCGACGAGCTTTTGCGCCTGGGCCTGTGTAAATGGGCTCATGTCGCTGACGTCGTGGACATTGGTGCGGGTCCAGCCGCGATAAGCCGACGAGATGGCTGACGTCACCGCCGCGTCCGCGCTGGCCACCAGGGGTTTGCCGTCGCTATTTGGATTTTCCGCCACTACCACGGTGCGGTTATAGGCTTCGCCGGAGCTGTCGCTATCTTCATGCCCGGGGGACAGGATGATCCCTCGTGGATCATCGGCATCTAACGACCAGGCCGGGGTTTTATCCCCCGGCGCGACATAGGCGGCAACGCTGATGTGCCCGTAGCCATCCACCCCCAGCTGATTGTTGGCCTTGTTGCAAATATCCGCTAAAATGGAGCGATAACTGTCCGTGCGTTCATAAATCTTCGCCGCGGTATAAATGGCGTCCCGGCTGCCGGCTTGAAAGATCACACTTTTGCCACAGGCTCTGGCCACGGCGACAATCGCCGTTCTGGTTTGGGTGTTTTGCCCAATGGTATAGAGCTGATAGGCGATATCCGTGTCGAGCATCCAGAGAACGGATTGCAAATCGTAGGTCTTGGCTTCGCCGCCCTCCGGGGCCTGGGTCGTTTTGATGCTTTGCACGCCCAGGGTCGCCACGCCCTGCCCGTCCACCATAATGCGCAGCCAACTGCCGCCGATATAATTATCAGCAATGGTTCCCAAGCTGCCGCTGATTTTTGTGTCGGAATAATATCCGTCAGTCAGGATGATCTTCTCCACGTCGAAGAGTTCCCCGCGAATCACTTCCAAATTGTGGGGATCGATCATATAGATATGTAATTCCGGCTCAAAGTAAGGATCTTTCCATTTTTCCAGGCTATTCATCGCGTTTCCTGCCTTTGTGTGATTTTAATTTCCGTCCACCCTGGATGTTCCAGCGGCCGGCTGATCGCTGTCACCACCACGGGCAGGATTTCGCCCCTGGGATTTCTAAAAGTGGCGTGGCCGGCTTCAAGAAGTGCGTCAAAATCGCTCCAGGCGCCATGCTTGTTCATATCTGTCACCACCGCACCGCTCACATCCAGTTGCCGTTCCCTGGCTTTGTGCAGACGATAAGCATGATACGGCCGGCTGATCACTTCATAATCCTCGGCAGCCCGACTGATGGTGTCCTCCTGCGTCGGGTTCTCATTATGGCCAAGATCGAGGACACAGGAGCCGCCATCAAAGGTCCAACAAAATGCGTGGTTGTTAATAGGTGCTAAGGAGATGGTCTGTGCATCCCAGCTGCCATCGGTTCTGAAAATCCAAATCAACGCTTTAACGGGTGTTCTCAATGGGGATATGGCTTCGATTATGACGTTCCTTTCATCTCTGCTCTTCTCATGGGTATCCACTGGCGTATCCTGGGCTATCAAAAAGCTTTGCACCGTGTCCGATACGGAAACGGTCGGAATGGTCAAAAGATAAGTACCGGCGTCGGATGCCTCTGCAGTGATGCTTAACGTCGTTCGATTGCTGGCATCCGCCACCGCAAGGCTGGCCGATGTCGTGTTGGATATGAGGTCTCTGGCAACCCAGGCCGTCACCGGGATAGTCCCCGAGGGGATGGCTTTTAATTGTTTGGCCGGGATCAACACGCTGCCACTGGCTCCATAAAGGCCTTTGGCCATCGCGCTGACCCCGAAGGCCGAAACGGTCACGGTGCAGCCCCCTTCCTCGAGATCGGAGGTGTAGCGGATCAATAGCCCCGTCCCGGTGAGGGTTGCCGCCGTCACTTGGGCCGTCGGCCGCCAATACAAGCCGAAAGTTTTGGACGCGGCGTTTCCGTGAACGGTGTAGCCTGTCACGCCCTGCCAGTTGCTGCCGTGGGCGCGGACCTCCACCTGCATCTCCGTGGCCATCACTATGGTCCCATCAACCTGATAGGCATCCGGAATTGGAATAGAAACAGTTTTGCTATCACCGGTGGTATTATCAAATGTGAAATTCGGTGCCCAAGCGTCTCCCCAGCCTTCGTTACCACTTTGGCCGTCGAGCGCCGATTTGTAATCGCTCCAGCTGCCAAAAGCGCCGCCGGCTCCCCGCGACCGGAACCGACACCGCACCTGAAAGTTGCGCCAGTCACAACTAAAGGCCATGGCAACCGTCGTCTGGTTATTACCGATATTAGTGCCAATGGACAGCGCTGCCGGCGTTGGTAAACCCGGTTCAAAGACGGATGCGGGTACAAAGGCAAAACGCTGTGCTGCCGATGTGTTGGCCGTCCACAGCCGCACGTTAGTTCCCGGTTTGTTGCTGCCGCCCTGCACATCGAGGCAAAGGTTCATCCCTGCCTGAACGGTTAGCCGATAAGTCGGAAAGGTTTGCCCGGCAATCATCATCTCACCCATACGCACCGCCAGCCAGGACTGCGCCGTGCCATAGTTGGGCGCCCAGATTTGCACGTTGGTTCCAGCTTTGGTGCCGGCGCCTTTGTCATCCAACGCTTTTTTAGCGCCGGCGCCCAAAAAAGTTAACGTTCCGTCATCGTTTTTCTGAGCAATCCAGCGCTGATTGCTGCCGCCATTAGATGGGTGCAGCATGACGTTGGCGCCGTTGGCCGTTGACGCGCCGGATACGTCAAGGACCATGTTTTCTTTAACGCCCGAGACGATCTTATAAGTGCCGCCAGCGGACAAAATATTAATTGGCACAAAGGCCCAGCGCTGCGCATCCGTCCCGTTAGCCGCGTAAATTTGAACATTGGTACCGGGCTTCACATTACCACCGCTGACATCCAAAGCGAAATCAGTCCCATGGCTCTTAACGACATAGGTGGAATAGCTCGTTCCACCGATGATAACCGTTTTGCCATCAGGCACAATATCCCATCGTTGGGCACGACTATCGTTGTTCTCCCATTGCCAAACATTGGTACCACTGGTAATCTTTCCGCCAGCAACATCAAGACATCGCCCAGACAAGGCACAGGCGATTTGAATCCCATTTGTGCCGTCGTCAAAGGTGCTCCATTTTTGAGCGTCACTATCATTTCTCGTATATACTTGAACGTTGGCGCCCGAATTATCCGATGCACCCTTCACATCAATAGCGACGGTCGGCCCCAAGACAGAAATGATTTCATAGGTGCCATCAATAAAGTCAGCCACTGATCATCCCTCCTTGTACTTTACACAAATGAATAATTTTATTTAGAACGGTGTCGCCGATGGCTTCCGCGCTCTGCCCTTCTGCTGCATAGATCTTAAATACCGTTCCGTTTAGAACCGTTTGAGGTTTAAAAGTTTTCTTCAAAATGCCTTCGAGCTTCGAAATCGGCAGGACGGCTTCTGGCCCCGCTTCGCCAACCCCGATGATGGATGGGCTATCGAAAATCCCGCCTTTCTTGTACCAGTTCACGCTGAATTTTGGCAGGCTGCCTTTTCCACCAATACCCCAGGGAGCCGATCCGCCGGATACCTTGAAGTGCGGCAGATTGATATGAGGAAATGAAAGTTTCGGCAAGTGTGGTCTAAAGCCATTGATAATACTTCTGGCTTTGTTAATGGCATTTTTGACCCAGCCCAACAGGCTGGCCACGGGATTGTTGACATGGGGCAGTTTCGGTTTAAATCGATTGATAAAACCCTTAGCACCGTTAATTGCATTGCCTACAGCGTTCTTAATGCCATTCCAGACGTTCGACGTCGTGCTTTTGATCCCATTCCAAACGCCGGTGATGGTGGATCGCACCGCGCTCACCGCGCCGGTCACCGTGCTCTTGATCCCGTTCCAAACGGATAGGATCGCGTTCTTCACAGCGTTCCAGGCGGATGTCGTCGCGCTCTTAAGACTATTCCAGGCGGAAGAAACCGCGGACACAAAGCCAGTAATTCCGGCCTTGATACCGTTAATCACCCCGAGGACAACGCCTTTAATTGCCGCCACAGCTCCATTAACAAAGTTCCGGAACGTTTCGGATTTATGATAGAGCACCACCAAAGCCACGACTAAAGCCGCGATACCCGCAATGATCAGAACGATTGGATTGGCCGCAAGGAAGCCACCTAATGCCGAGAAGGCAGAGCCTATGTTTTTAATAGCGCCAACAATTTTAGGCGCCATCGTCAGAATGTTCCCAACGCTTCCCATTAAAGACCCGATGAACATCAATAGCGGCCCAGCTGTCGCCACGATGCCGCCAATAACGAGAATTATATTCTGTGTGGTCGGTGACAGTTTCATAAAGGCGTTGGCCATCTTAACCAAATGATTCGACACTTTTTCCAACGTCGGGCCTAATGTTGCCATGAGGGTTGTCCCTAAGGTTGTCCCAATGTTCTTTAAAGCGTTCAAACCTTTTTTCGCTTGAGCAGAGGACGAACCACCTAATGTTTTAAGCGCCTTGCTGGTATTGCCAGCTGAACCGTTCATCTTTTGAAGTTCGTCGTTGAACTCTTTCGCGCCGCCTTTGGTCAAAGCCAATGCACCTGTGCCGGCACGCGTGTTCGCCCACAGATTTTTAAATTTTTCGCTATTTCCGCCAACAGAATCCTTCAAAATCCCCAAGACGTCCCCCAGGGATTTCCCAGAGCTCATCAGTTCTCCGAAGGTCTTTCCGGTCTTTTGTTTGAGGATTTGAGCAACGCCCGATCCTTCTTTCCCCAATTCGTTGAGCATAGCCCGAAGGTAAGTCCCGGATTCAGCAGTGGAGATCCCACCTTTTGTCATAATGGCATAGGCAGACGCAACGTTTTTCAAATTGACGCCAAGGGCCGAAGCCGTTGGAATAACGCTGCCCAAAGATTTGGACAGTTCATTAACGGTCGTTTTCCCGTCGTTCTGGGTCTGAATCAAAATATCCGAAACATTCTTCGTTTCAGAAGCTTTCATTTTATAGGCATTGAGAACTGTCGTTAAAACGTCAACCGAATCTTTCGTGGATAAAAACCCGGCTTTTGACAAATTGGCTGCATCCGCCATGAATTTCATGGCATCTTTGGTTTTAACCGATGCAGAAATCGCCTGATAAAGGCCCGCGCTTAAATCGCTGGTGCTTTTCCCGGTTTTATTGGATAAATTCATTATGCCATTCGACAGGGTTTTCATGCTTACCTGTGATGTATCAGCAATGGTGCCAACTTTGGCCATACTCTTTTCGAACGACATGGCCGATTTCGTTGCAAAGGCTAATCCGCCGGCTGCAGCGACGCTAACCGGCATAATTGCCTGGCCGACACCGCTGATGTTTGATCCAAGTGTTTTAAGTTTTCCGCCAACAGCCGCGATCTTCTGGGCGCCGACAGAATCGAATCGATTTAATTCTCTGGTGAGTTCTGCTTCTTTTGCCTTTGTCTCGTCAATCTCCCGCTGTAAAGCGTTCAACTGATTAACATGCTTGCCCTCTGGATCGGATGCTTTCAATTTGTCATAGGCTTGTTTGAGTTGGGCTGATTTATTTTTGGTTTCCTGCAGTTGTCTTTGCAAGGCATTCTGCTTGCGGACGAGTAAATCGGTATTGCCCGGATTAAATTTCAAAGCTTTGTCCATTGCCTTCAGGCTGCGCTGGGTTGCTGAAATTTTCCGGTCCATCTTTCCCAATGCACTCGTTAATTTGGTGGTATCGCCATCAATCTCAATCTTGAGCCCCTTTAGATTGCCATATCCCACATGGTTCCCTCCCTTCTTTAAAATCTGTCGAAATCGGCTTGTGTGGCCTTTTCCGGATAGTTGTAGTTGTCATTAGCTGATTCTGTAAAAATATCAAAAACAAATCCCACTGACAGATGGTCAAGATCTGCCAGTGGGATACCCTCCTGGTAACAGCGATGAATAAATAGTGCTGTCGTTAGTTGCCTTTCGATTGGCCTGCTTTTTTTTTAGCTTTTTCGAGGGTTTCTTGATCGTCCACCCACATTTCAACAATACTTCCGATTATATCAGGATCATAAAGTGCCATCATATCGTCAAAGCCGTCAAACCAGTCCAATACATCATCCGGCACTTTATCCGGATTTGCTTGTTTCGCTGTGATATAAGCAAAGTTTTCAACGACGCCAAAGTCAAAATCATCTTTGATGTTGCCTTCAGGGTCCACACTTTGAATGATATGCTGCATATCCACAATGAGATCCCGCCCGAATTTCATACGATAACGAATGGTCGTGCCGGCGGTGCAAAGCAGTTCAATCTCTTTCCCGTCTATTTGAATAGTTTTCCTCATGATCTACATCCTTATGCTCCAGCTCCAGCCACCGTCGGTTCCGGAACGTTTTTGTACCAATTATTATAGGCTGTCGCTTCAGCATCACCGCAACGACCTTTTACCAGTTTGTCATTGATTCGTGGTGAAACTGTAATGGTGGTTTTTTCCGTTTTGGGCTCGTTTCCTTTATCGGTTGTTTCACCTTCGATGTTTGGTCTGTCACATTTGCAGTTAAACATACAATGGCGAATCTTATTAACATCCCCCTCAAATTCAAACATGAGCGCAAATGCTTTTTGCTTCGCATCACTATATTCATAGGTAGCGCCATTGGTGTCCGTCTTTTCTCCCAGCGCTTCTTTCAGTAAGGCGTCCGGAATCATGGCGCTTTCCAAATCTCCGGAATAACCATTATTTTGTGTCGACACAAAATAATCAACATTATCTGCTCTAAATTTTGTTGTTTCTCCTTGTGCTTCAAATGACACTGAAACAGCGCCCGGCCACGGTTGTGGCTTATCATAGGTCAATTTTCCTGTTTCATCTTCTAATTTAACCATTGCATAATGGACATTGCTCAGCCCATATTTCACTTTGTTTTTTTCAGCCATTGGTTATGAATACCTCCGTAACATATAAACACTCAAACATATTTTCTTCTGTGATGTATGCTTCTTCTTTCTGCCAGGTCAGCCCCTTTTCCCGCAAAGCCTTTTCAACTTTCCGTTCAATCTCAAAATCTTTCTCAGCCGTATAAACTTCAATGTTCAATTGAGACTTGGCTTGATAATTTTGGTTATCCGCGAAAAAGTCTTGGCTATTGGGATAATAGAACAAGATATAAGGCACGTCCGGCGCTTCCCCGACGGGATACGAATAATAGGCGTTTGGCAATCCAATGCTATCGATCATCGAAGCAATTTGTTGCGTCGTCATGAGAGCTTCCTTTTTAATCTTTCAACAAATTCTTCCTGTGCCCATTCGTTGACCGGCTCGATATGCTTACGAGGCCTTGTTCTTCCGCCATTTCTCAGGGCATGACCATTTTCAATCAAATGGGGCAGCCCCGGCACCCTGGCATTGTGAACCTTGAACCCGGCGCCGCCATTCTTTTTGTCAATCTTCGCTTGCCATCCGGCCACGTATTTGCCTGTTGCATGGGGGCCAACAACACTTTGCGCGCCAGCTTTGACTTTATTTCGCGTGGCATTAGCCACACCCGGCGCCACTTCCGCCATGGCGTCCTCGCATTTGTCACCGTACTCTTTGAGCATGTCATTGATAGCCGTCTTAAATTCTGCGCTCTTAATGATACTGCCACTCATGCGCCTTTCCGCCTTTCCACATACAACTCAATGTTGTCGTTCTTCGTCCGATAGGTCCGATAGACTTTATAAGCGACCCCTTCAATCTTGACGGTTTCTTCATCCCGATAATCCGGCGCAAAGAGAATGAGCCGATAGGAAGGATTAAGGCCATTGCGGCCACCTTCAAACCATTCGTTGCCGGTGACCGATGTGATCTCGCAAAACACTTCCCGTTCGGTGGTTTTCGCCCGCAGAACACCGTTGGCGTCCCGCTCATGGGTTTTCCCAACGAGGGTCACGACGCTGGATCGATCCATCAACTCACCTCCCAATTGGTATAACCCGTGGCCATGGATAATTGTTTTTTCTGTTCGTCATAGGCCGCTTTTAATCGGTCATAGTCATCGGGCTGACCAAAGTTCAACCGAACATAGGTGATCACCGCCCGCATGATCAGCGGGTCGGTGTCAGCGGTTTGTTCGATGCCAGCAAGGCCCAAATCGAGCTTTGCGGCTTCGATTAAATCCGTTATTTCTTCGTCAAAGGCGTTAGTTTTGATTCGCAGTGCTACTTTTGCTTTATCGATCAGCGCCATTTCCACTCCTCTTTTAAATAAAGGGCGGTGTCACAGTCGCCCTTGTTTTTATGCTCCGGCCCCCTGAGTGATCACCTGCATACCGTGATAGGTCACCAAATCAGCATTGGCCGTTTGAATCCCGCGAATGCCAATCATATTTCGTTTAAAATAATCTCCGCCTTCATCGGTTTCAATGGCGTAGTTGTCCCACATCGGCATGTCGATGGCGCCAGGCTGGCCGAAATACTGGGTGCCTTTGGCGAAACCATCCAACACACGGAATTTGACAGCGGTGCCGCCGTCTTTGATCTGGCCGGAAAGGGTGGTCCCAGCGTCAAAGGCGATTTCATAGACCGGTTTTTTCTCGTTGGTTCCTCGAACATCGCCAAGTGCCGCCAAATCTTCCTGTCCGATATAGAGCTTCACTTCGCCTTTCTTTGCATTCGCGCGGAAGTTAAGCACCAAACCACGAATATATTTTTCATCTAACTTGACATTTGTTCGCTTTTCAACCAATGCGGATGCACCGATGGCCGCGATAATCTTTTCGGATGCTTTGGCTCTCAGCGCAATCAATGCGCTTTCTTCAATGGCGCCCTGATAATTCAGCGGCGTCGTCTTCTTCACCTGACGTGAAGTTTCATCCAGGACGCCCCATTCTGTCGGGGAAATGGTGACATAATCAAATTCTGCATCCGTTCCACCAATGGTGTTGCCATCGGTCACATCTGCCGCCACTGCGTCGGTTTTCTTATATGCCGCGGTCCAGGCTCCATTACCCGTCAGCGCGATGGCATTGACATCATCAACAATGCCATCCGCCACATCAGCCAAACCATTAACACCTCCGACCTTGGTCGGCTTAGCGATCTTCCCAGTGGACAAGAGCGCCCTGATTTCCATCCGTCCGCTTTCAGCAAACGCCTTAGCTCTTTTTTCTTTGGCTTTGGCATCGTCGTCTGCTCTTTTATTCGCCATCGGATGAACAACAATTCCTTTTTCACCATTGGCGACCTTCTTCCGAGTTTCCAGTTTTTCATACAAGGTGATTTTCCGTTTCACCTCATCTTGCTCAGCCAAAAGCTCGTTAGCGCGTTTTTCCAACTCTTCAAAACTTCTGCCCTGATCACCGGCTGCTGCATTCGGATCGGCTTTGCCATCATCCCCTTCTTTTGGGTCGGCATCATCGCCGTCCATTTCATCCAAAATCTTCTTTAGTTCATCGTTGATTGCTTGCAGGCGTTTCTTTAATTCTTCCAAAGTCATCTGTTGATTTCCTCCATAATTTGATTTTTGAGAATCTTTTTTCGTAAGGCCATAAGTCTCTCCTGCGCTTCTGATCGCTCCGTCAGGCTCTTATCAATCACTCCGTCGATAAAAGCGCACGCGTTAATATTAGTCTCGTCGTTAGCTGGAATGCTAACGGCGGACACATCATAAATTTTTTTAATAGATCCCGATCCCCAAATAATGGTCCGGGTTTCTTTGTCGTAGTACGGCGGTTTTGCCACCGCGAATCCCCACGACATCTTAGTGACGTTTCCGGTAGCAATGGCTTCATACATACTCCTGGCATCTGTTGTTTTGGACAAATCCGCATCGATCTTTAGCCCATGCTCATCCACGTCCAGCGTTAACGTCCCGTTGCTTTGTCTGGCAAAGACCATGCCGCGATGATCAAATTGGAAAATGACATCGCTCATATCACAATCAGAAAAACTTTCCTGAGAGAACTTTTCGTAAACAGTGCCGTCCTCATCTTCATAAAAAGGGTAGCGCTCAAAGGTTGTGGCGTATCCCGTCACCCGGTATTCTTCGCCGCTTTCTGTCTGTGGGGCGGTGACGTTCGCCATCGCTCGGTATTGCCGTTCTTTTCTATTGGGCATCTTTCCCTCCTATTTCATTGAATCGCCTTGATTGGGGTTAACTGACGTTCCGTCTGCATTCACCAGTGAATATTCTCCGCGAATGGTATAGGCCTGGCCCTGGCCATTCGGCAGCGGCGGCAGATTCCAGATTTCTCGAATTTCGTCCCGGTTCATAATTCCACGATCTGACATTTGAGACGACACATTCAGCTTATCGGCATTGCTTAAATACTGTAGCCTGTTGGCTGTAGCCATGATGCTGTTGCCATTCGTGATTTCTCTTTGTGTGAAAACCGTTTTTGTCATCACATCCGAAAACTGAATGGCAAAATGTTCAACACAGCCTTCATAGAATGCCGCCCAGGCATCGCCGTAGGCTTTGTTTTGCAAAATATCTTCATTGACGCCGAAGTAGTTATAGACATTCGTTTGAATCATCGCCATTTGATCTTTGTCGACGGTGTAAGGCGTCGGCTTGATCTGCTGAATGTCCGTGTAGGTATTTGGCCATAATAAAACGCCACCTTCCTCGTTTTGCAAATGCCTGCGGGTGAAGCGTTTGCGTTCTTTTTCCAAATCTTCCGGCTTTGAAAAGTTATTCAGCTTGGCCATAAAGCGATAGCGCGCCGACTCTTTCACGGCTTCACCGATGCCTTGGTTCTGAATATCGATCAAATCCATGGTCTGATCCAAAGCTTCATTCGTTTCTCCAAAGAAGTCATCTGAGTATTGAAAGCGCGTCATCACGCCACAGCGTTCCAGTTCGATGGCTGCCATATCCCCGTTATTAAAACGGTAGCGCAGGAAAGGTTGACCATCCACGTCCCGAATTTCGCAGTTGTTTGGCAGTACCGGAAAGAATCCCGTTGTGAAATCCATCTCTCCAATCACCGGCACGATAAAGGCGGTGTTTTGCATATCCAAGATCGTGGATAGCCGGTATAAGAATTGTCCCCATGTCTGCCAACTGTTTGGGGCTATGGTCAATCGGGTCTGCAGCTTTCGCTGGGCCGTTCCTGTCATCGTCACTCGCAATTTGCTGATATGTCGCGCTCTGGCATCAATCGCCGCCCGCACCAATTCCGATTCATACAGGCTGCCTTCTCGGTTTCTAAATATTGGCGTGTATCCGGTCAAGGTTTCAAAGATGCCTTGATCCATTGGTTGGGTTTGTGGTTTCTTTCCGAAAATCTTGTCAAACAATCCCATTCGTCTTTTTCACCTCATCCTTCATTCTTTAGTTGCTTGCCAATATCGCTATACCACTTTTGCCGCACGGTCATGGCATCCGCCAAGGCGGTCGTGCCGTCGATATGGGCATTCGGCTTGATTTTTATCAGTTTTCCCCGGCCGCGCTCCAGGCTTATTTTGATGGCGCTGTTAAGCAAGTGGCTTTTTAACAAATCATTCGTGCCAATCGCCATATTGCCATCTTTCATGATGCCTTCCATTTCCTGCAACACTGGCCAAAGATTATCCCCTTGATAAACGTCATCCATATGAAAGCCGTACTGCTTCATATCCTGCACTAAATATTGAGAGCTGTACCGGTCATAACCCACTTGCAATGGGTAAATCTGATAATCTTCAATGAGCGAACAAAACCAATTAAAACAATCGTGATAATCAATGAAGTTATCGCCGGAAAGTGTCAAAAGGCCGCGCTCAACATAAATGCGATAGGGCACACCGTCCCGCTCAATGGCTTCGTCAATGCGCTCAGCCGGAAGAAAGAACTGGCAGAACACATAAAGCTTGCCTTGACGCTCAATCACGGCACAACAGGCCGTCAGGTCCGTTGTTTGAGACAGGTCAATGCCGCCAACACAATAGCTATTTCTGAAATCTTCTAAGCGTAAGGTTTCATCGCTGGATATTTGCTCAATGGTCTGGGTGGTCAGCCAGGCGGTGGATGCATTTTGTTTGATATTGCAATACTTGGTTAAAAACTCCGCTTTCTTTGAAAGCGATCCATGGGCAATGGCGATTTCATCTTCAAAGTAAGATGGTTTGACGGAGACGCCCATATTAGGCGCCGCTTTCTTGATTTCCTCAATATCATCCCAGCGATCCACATCGTCAATCATATAAAGAATGGGCAACAAGCGTTTTTCTTCGCTGTCACCCTTTAGAACACGCGTTGCCCGACGCATGAGTTCATCATAAATGCCGTCATTCTCGAAACCTGCGGTTGTAATCCCGATCAATAGCGGCTGCGTTCTGGCCCCAAAGGATGACCGCAGCACTTCATAAAACTTCAGGCCGCCATCTCCCCGCCACGAGGCAATTTCATCGGCGATACCCAAACTAATATTCAAGCCATCAGACTTCTTGGCGTTGAAGGCAATCGGTTTGGCCGAACTATTGGACGCCGCCACATACAAATCTGTCCGTCGCTTTTTCGTCATACTGGCTAATTCCGGTTCTTGCAAAATGGATTGATACAAAGCGTCATAACAAAGGGATGCCTGTTCTAATTTCGGGGCGGCAAAGTAAATGCGGGCGCCATATTCCCTATCGGCATAAAGGTTATAACTGGCTATCGCCGCCGCCAATAAGGTTTTGCCTTGCTTTCTGGCCATGATGATAAAGACTTCTCTAAACCATCGGTTGCCTGCTTCATCAACAATGCCATAGATGAGGCACAACAAAGCTCGCTGCCAAAGTTCCAATGTAATGGTGCTTGGCGCCAACGGCCCTTCATGGTGATGGCAGAAAGTTTCAATATATCGAATCGCTCTTTTGGAACGTTTTTCGTCAAAAAAGAATGTTTTTTTATTTAATCCGTCAATAATCAAGTTGTAGAGCAGTTTGATCCATCGCCCGGCGACGATCTTTCCACTTTGAATCGCTGCGTGATATTTTTCAATATCGTTTTGTTGTTTAGTCACCATCTAAGAATTGTGCCAGCTTACTGTTCTGTTGTGATTCTGGCGTCATTTCATTGAGCTGCTTGATAATTGATTGGTAGTTTTTGTCAGTTGCCGTGAAAAGTCTCGCGGCCGGTCTTTCCCGCTCATAGGGCTCTACATTGGGCGATTGGGAGAACATTTCAACTTCGCCGTTTTTCTGAATATCTTTCCAAAGCTGGTCACAACGCACCCTGAGCCTCGCCGCCTGAACGATCAAGCCCTGGGCAACGGCGAAGCGATTTTCCGGAAGGCTTTGATAAATTTCGTTCAATCTTTTAATTTCTCTATTTACGGTTATCTTTGCCAAACCCCTCTCTCCTTTCTCCTTATTTCCGATTTAGGTAGGGGGTCACGCATTAATGTCCAGTAAATCCTTTGTATGGCGCACCGGTGCCCTTATGGCCACTCTTTCGCGCGCATAGGGGGGATGGGTGCCGACGATTAACGCGGATGAACGCGGCCATATTGGTCAATCCAATATCTTTTTTTGTTTTTTCGTCTATAGCTGTCTAAATCTTTATGGATCGTTGCGTGGCAATCACGACAGACGAGCTCGAGATTGTCCCACCCTAAACAGATAGACGGATCTTGAATGCCTTCGAGCGTCAGTGGCGTTTTATGATGGACGATCTCCCCCGGCGTGATGATCCCCTTACTCAGGCAGCGCTCACACAATCCGCCAACGCTTTGTTTGTATGCTTGACGCGTTTGCTTCCATGCTTTTGATGCATAAAACCTTTTTGCAAATGGCTTAGCCATGCGCCGCCACCTCCTTTTGTTTTCTCGCATTAAAAAAGCCCCGGTGTTTCCGAGGCTTTAGCTATCTTTGAGAAAGAACAAGAATAGTGATATAAGTTTGCAGATTGACTTAGGTGTTACAAGTTCCTTGCACCTTCTGCATACTAAAAGTATAGTATGCTTTTTTCAAGCTGTCAATTCACTGTTTTGTTCACTATAAACGGAACTGCATTTACATTGTGGTATAGATGGTTGGGTTCCAAAAGTCAAGCACTTTTTTGTCGAAAATTAAAAAAGCATCCCCTTTTTGAAGAGATGCTTCTACTGATCCGATTCATCTTGATTTTTTCGTGTTCCATAAATAAAAACACCAACTAACGACGTCAAACTAAGTGCACTAATAACAGAGCCTGCAGCTGGTGAACCTGCTACAATCGCATAAACCCCACCGCCTACACCCGCAAGGCCAATCACAGACCCAAATAAAATTCCTAAAACACTATCCCTTCACTCTGCTTTTGCCTTTATCATTTCCTTTGCACGGCGATGTTTTGACTGCTCTTCTGCCATCGCAATGATTCTTTCTGCGGAACCAGGGACAACCCTATCATACGCTTCTAATTCCTCTAGCGCTGGCAATGGCCCCATGCGCACATACGTTGTTGTAACAATCGCACTCTGTTCAGAGATGTCTTCATTGGTTGATAGTTGATTGGCACTTTCTGGTGGTAATTGGCTCCGATTATCTTCTGTGCTCATAAAGCGCCCTTCTCAAATCGTCGCCCACTTTCCACCAGTCGGAGCTAATCGCTTCAAGGTCTTGTCTTTCTGGCGTTTTTTTTAAAGGCTTCACCTTCGTCCGTGTGGCGCCAAGGTCCAAAACCCTCGAAAATCCTTTCACAAAGCTCGGGAAAATGTATAATTTCCTTTTCATGTTCGCCTTCATATTTATCACTCCTTTGTGGAGTTATTATACCGAAGTGCCGACAGTTTTCTAATCCAACTTTCCGAATATCCCAACTCCTCGGCGATTTCTTTTAGGCTCATCCCTTTCACCTCTTTGAGCGCCCTCACCTTATCCACTGTCTTGGGATAGTAGGCAATGGCATCCTCAATCAATTCGATCTGTTCCGCCACATCCTTTTCCTGCTTATCCAACAATTTTAGATCTGCTTCAATCTTTCCCAGCTCGATTAAAACGCTATACGTTTCCCGACGTCCGCCACCGCCATGGATTGCATCAGCATCAATATAGGATCGATCACTGTGCATCTCTCCCGGGCCGGACATGTCGATCAATCGCTGCTTTTTGCGTTCAAGATATCTCCGGTGCTTTTGTATGAAAGCTTGCTCTTCTTTCAGGTTTCTGCTTTTCAATAATGGCTTCCCCCTTTCGTTGTCCTTATCCTGCTACGCTTCCAGGATGATCAATCCACGCTTTAAGGCTTCTGCTTTTTCAATCTTTGCTCCCCGGCTGTCTTCCCATCCTTTTGTTAAATAAATGGCATCGCACGTCTTCAGAGCCGCCAGGCATACCCTCATGATCTCATCATAGGTAAAGACAGCCTCTCCAATTCCAGCAATCATCTTAACTGGGTTGACGACAACATAGCCTTTTCTTTTCAACCGATCTTCTACCACTTCAAAATTGCGTTGATAAACTGCTCTTGGAAGGCCCGTGATCTTTCCCACAATATAAATGCGTTGTTCCGCCATCGTTCCCTCTTATTAATCTCTTAATCCTTCCTGCATCTTCTTAGTCATCTGCTCGCCGCATAACAGCTTGTGCCACTTGTGCGCCGCCAGCCTTTCCTGTATCGCCAACTTGTCCCAGATGCAGACCGCTTCATAAAACACCAAAAGCCCCAACGCTATGATCACTTCGTAGCCAATAATTCTAAGCATTACTCTTTCATCCTTTGTTTATTCACTTAATATCTGCAATTTCGCCAATTCCGCCGCTAATCGATAAACCTCGCCGTGACGCGAACTGCCGTGCGTATTTTTCACCGAATTCAAAAAATCTTTAATGTCCCCGCGGAAACAACCGCACCGTACAGATATCCCGTGTGTAGACTTGAAAAATGTAGTAAAATCAAATCTGCTGCCAACCGGACCTATCACCAATACATGTCGTGTATCGGAAACCCAGGCGTCGCCGGAAACCTGGGCTTTGCCGGAAACCTGGGCGTTGCCGGAAACCCAGGCGTCGCCGGAAACCTGGGCTTTGCCGGAAACCCAGGCGTCGCCGGATTGTGATAGATTGTTTTCATTTTCAATCCATCCGCCAACGTCTCCAGTTCTCACAACGTCTCCAGTTCTCACATCGCCAAAATCAACAACCGCCACAATCTGATGTAGATCAATGTCAAAAACAGATTTTGTTTTGCCAGTAAATTTATACTTACTCATTTTTACTCTCCTACCGTTCTTGCATCCTGCCACCGAAAAATCATCCCATACCCTGGCACCAAGATGAACTCTTGGCGCCGCCGGTTATCGTACAGCACGATCACGCTTTTCACTTTTGATTTGTCACCGTCCAACGTAGCCTCATAGGCGGTGAACTCTGCCGTCTTTGGCGGCGTCACGGTTTTGGCATGCACCGCCACCATGCCGGCTATTGTCATGCTGGCGGCAATGGCCATTGTCAATATTATTTTTTTCATGGTCTATCTTCCTCTTTTTATCTTCTTCTTGTGCTCCCAAATCCATTGTCCCCTCGCTCGCCACCTTCTATTTCTTCCGCCAGCTCTGCATCTTCATAAATTACAGGGATAATCAAAAGCTGGCAAATCTTATCTCCACGATAAAAAAGCTTTGGTGTGTCGCTTTCGTTTCTCAGCACCGCCATAATGCTTCCGGTATAACCTTCGTCGATCACGCCTTCACAAGTGATCCCATGTTTTAAATTCAGACCACTCTTGCTTTTAAGTAGTCCCACGGTGCCATCAGGCAGCTCGATGTGGACCCCGGTATCCACCACGACGCTCCCACGCGCCGGCACAAATATATTTTTCGGCGTTTTAATATCCAGCCCGGCGTCGATCGGATGCGCCCGCTTTGGCAAACGTGCATAATTGTCTAACTTTACCCTCATTTTTTCTCCTTATCATCTTTCTCCCATCGTTCAAGCAATGTTTTCTCCGCTTCCCATTCACGGTATATCATAAACCAATCTTCCTCCCGCATGGTGACAAGTGTCCTTGTATTGTTCTTTCTATGAAAGACAACAGGGATTTTCCCCTCTTTTGCGTCTCTTATGGCCTGGTCCATCGCATCTTGAATATTTAAGCGCTCCACATGTTTGGCTTCGACATGCATATAAGGCAACCCAATGACGTCTGCGTCGCCATTGGTACCACAATACTGCTGGCCTCGTCTGGCGTCGTAGCCTTCTGCGCGAAAGTCCGCCGCCAACTCTCTTTCATATCTCGCGCCTTTGTCTCTGCTGTTAATCGTCTTTCCCATTGGCCATATTCTCCATGTCTTCTAATTCCTCCAGCATATTGATTTGCCCTTTTAGGTTATCAACGATCTTCTTTTCTGATTGCATGCCTTCCTCCTTTTTTGCATTTCAATTAAGCCGCACCATCGTGTAGTGCTGGTACGGATAGCCTTCAGCGGTGACCCCTTCATAGGTTTGGCTTTTGTCGATGTAATAGCCTTTAAACGGTCTTGGAGATTTCACCCATTGCCTTCTTCGGATCACCTGCTTGGTGATGGTGGGCTTTGGCCAATTTCGACTGCAGGTCCAGCGCTTTCTGCAGGGCGCATCGGGGTCCCTAAAGGTCTTGGCTGTCTCTTTGATGAGATAGGCCGCCAGATCACCATAGTTGCCGCTGTCATCCAGCAGGACAACCTTTGGTCTGCCGTGTTTCCATTTCTTGATGATCTCGAAAAGCTCCGGGCCTTGTTTGAGGATCAGATGGTGATGAATGCGCTTGCCTTTGTACTCCGTCACGGCCAGCCACTGAAAGATGTGGCCGCCTTTGGTGTAAAGCCGGCGCAGGCAGTCCAGGAAGTTTTTGAGATGGCGTTTGGCTTCTTCGGGTGTCGGTGCTTTTTTGCCGTAGGTTAAAGTCATGTGATAGTCTCCGGCTTCACATCCGGCATTGATTTTCCATCGCAACTCATCTTCGGCCTTTTTGTCATTGCGCTGTTGTTGGCTTTCACTGCTGCGCTTTTGTTGACGGCCGCGACTGCCTTTTCGTCTATGGCCATGTGCCCAGTCCTGATACTTGATAATCTCAATGACGGCTCCCGCTTTAATTGTCATTTGCTTGTATGACATATCTACTGCTCCCGCTTGGTACTTATACGCTCTTTTTTATCCGGATGCGTCTAAAGTTAATCATTTGATCAAGTCTTAATCACGCGATATGCCCAGCTCATAAATGCACCACCAGCAGGGATTATCCTGCCGCCGATATGAAAAGTCATCAGCGGGCCGCGTGAACAGACTGATGACTTTTGATATTTACAATTCTTCAATAAATAAGATGTCGTCGTAAGAAAACCACAGCTTCAAATGATTGCCGGATCCGGAATAAATATGTTGTGTCTCAACCGTTTTTCTCAAAGCCGCCGCCAGCCGTCTGATACCATAGGCCACTTTGATGATCTTTCGGCCATCTCGATAGAGGGTAATGGCGTCGATATGCCATGCCGGCTTTTCTGGATCCGGTGCCTCTTCGCTTAAGCCTTTGATCATCTGGTTTCTATAATGCAAGACCTTCTCCATCTCCGCCAGCTTGGCTAATAATGCATGCAACGCTTCGATTTCTTTTTTAGGCATTGGCTTCTTCCTCTTCTTCACTATCGTTGAGTATTTTCCGATAGTTGATGTCGACAAGCGCCTGCAAACTGCCGCCATCCATCTTATTTAATTCTAAGTCCATCTTTATCTCCTCTCTCCTGATTTCAATCCAAAAAGACAAGGGCGCATAATTTTGAACGAGCAAACATTTTTATCAACATTGAACAATTCACATTTATCTTTGAAGGAGGTGCGCCCTTGACTTCCCGCGCAAATCGCGGTATTATAATGATGTCTACTGCTCCCGCAAGGGAGCTTTTTTTTTATTTTTGTTCTTTTTGGCGGTCCGCTGCCAATCCAGTACATACAAGATAAATGGCAGCAGCATCACCGGCAGCAGAATGCTTGCGTTTTTAAGCATCGGGGCAAAGTGTTCACAGAGCACCGCCACCGTCATCCCGGCGGTGTAGGCCCAGAGCAATTTCTCTTTGATGTCCAATGTCAACTCACCTCCTTTTATGCGTTCATAGCCGTTGCCATCTCGGTCCCCACCACGATAGAACTGCTGCTTTGCAGGCACCAGTTGAAAAATGGCAGCTTTGGAATTTTCGTGTATTTGCTGCGTTGCAAAATCCCGCCAATTGCAAAGGGGATATGGCCCTGCGCGGCTAACTCGCGAAACGCCTGTTTATCCATCCCGAGAAATTTAGCGGCATCTTCTACTGTGATATAGTCTCGATCCGGCGACGCTTCCATCAGAGCGATCAGTTCTGATTGTTTGCGTCTGATATAGTTGCTTTGTATCATGTTCTTTTTTCCTTTCCGGCTTCACTCCTTACAATTAAAAGATCGTATCCAAGCGCTTCAAGCACTTTCACCATCTTTTAATGCTTTGACCGCTGTGGCCAATGCGTCTGCACATGTCTTGATCACATACATCTCTTTTTTTAATGTTTCAATTTGTCGGTACACTTCAGCTAATTTGATTTGCACATTAACAGTTACTTCTTCCGCCATCCTCTCCTCCTTTCACTTCTTTCCTTTGTGCTATACTTACTCATAAAAAAGGAGTCACATTATGCCTAATCTAAATCTCTTTATTACCGCTAAAGATCAGCAAACCATTGCCTTTGCTCTCGTTAGTCATATTGAGCAAAACCTATCTTCTCCGCCAACAGCAGATGATCTACAATTGAAAGCGCAATACGAATCGATTATTCAAAATTTGATGGCGAGACAACCTCTAAGCGATCAAGAAAATAGAACTGCTGCTTTGCAGGCACCAGTTGAAAAATGGCAGCTTGGGAACTTTCGTATACTTGCTGCGCTGTAAAATCCCGCCAATTGCAAAGGGGATATGGCCCTGCGCGGCTAACTCGCGAAACGCCTGTTTATCCATTCCGAGAAATTTAGCCGCATCTTCCACGGTGATGTAATCTCGATCCGGTGACGCTTCCATCAGAGCGATCAGTTCTGATTGTTTGCGTCTGATATAGTTGCTTTGTATCATGTTGCCTCCTCCTTTCTAAGCTCAGCGTCTTACAATCAAAAGATCATACCCAAGCGCTTCAAGCACTTTCGCCATCCCGTTGATCGGCGCTTGTGTCGTTTTGCGCTCCCAACTGATTAAGGTTGTGTACGGGACGCCACTTAGATTCGAAAGCTCTTTAATCGTCAACTTCTTTTCTTTCCGAATGGCTCTAATTTCTTGTTGAAAATCCATATATTGAATTTCTCCTTTCGCCGTGATACTATATGTTGTATGAAAATATTATTCACACCTTCATAACGTTTAATGCTTTCAAATTTCAGAGAAAGGAGGCTTATTGATGAGTAAAAAACTTATTAAACCCGGTACGGATAATCAGACACCTGGCAAATATCACGAAGTCGGTCCTCGTGGTGGTAATGTTCCCAACGGACACCACGCAACAATCGAATCTGGCGATCGTTTGCCACCAACAACCAAACCAGGCAACAAATGGCAAAAAGATTAATTCACAAGGCCGTCATTTCTGGCGGCCTGTTTTTATACGCCGCCGCCAAAAGCAAAAGCATCGACCAAACAAGTCAATTTGTATCCATGATTCAGCGTAATGCGCGTCATTTTCCCAATATTTTGTAATATAGTGATGAATCATTTTTCCTCCGCCATCTCATCATCCGCAAAGAAAATCTCCAAAATTTCATCCTTTGTCAGATTTAACAATTTTGCCATCCGGTAAATATCCTTCAGACGAAACATCCAGCCTCCATCCGCCATTCGGTTTCTCAGTGTCCCCCTTTCGATCTTCAAAGCTTTAGCTATCTTAGATTGGTTGTAGCCCCGATCGAAAAACATTGTTTTAAGTTTGTGAATATCTGTTTGAATAAGGCTTTCCTCCTTTCTAAGCCCTGGGGGCTTTATGTGATTTAAAATCACCTATCTGGTCAAAAAAAATATGGTCCCTTTGTTTCGCGTCCATTCTCAAAATATCCGCGATCGCCATAATTTCAGAAGCTTTAAACTCGGTCTGATTATTCAGCTTTTTATAGAGACCTTCACGAGAAATCCCCATTTTATCAGCAATAGCCTTAATAGAAATTCCCGAATCGCCTATAGCTTCTTTTAACATCTCCGTATTCGTCATTGGTTCTCCTTTCTTTTGAAATGTGATTTTTAATCACTTTCTTAAAGTATAAACCCTCAAAACAGCTTTGTCAACATTTTTGTTGATTTTTATTCACGCAACGAGTATAATTTAAATCACACATAGGAGAATTATTATGATAGATTTATACAAGAATATAAAAAAGAGAAGACAAGAACTGAAAATATCTCAAAGCAAACTTGCGGAATTGGTCGGCTATACCAATCGTTCCTCTATTGCGAAAATTGAAGCCGGGAAAATCGATCTCCCCCAATCAAAAATTGTAGAGATTGCAGAAGCATTGCGAACAACTCCGAAAGAACTCATGGGCTGGGAGGATGAGAAAGCCGAGATAAAAAAGATCAACTGGAGTGACAACGTTGTCCCCATGGCCATCAACCGCGATGTGGTTTCCATCCCCGTGCTGGGCTCGGTGCCCGCCGGAGTCCCGGTGGAAGCGGTTGAAGACATCATCGGCACCATCGAAATCCCCCGGGAGTGGCTGGCCGGTGGCGCGGAGTTTATCGGGCTGCGGGTCACCGGCACCTCCATGTATCCCATGTACCTTGAAGGCGACACCGTGGTCATCGAGATCAAGCACGACTGCGACAGCGGCCAAGACGCCATTATTTACGTCAATGGCTATGACGCCACCCTCAAAACCGTGGTCAAAAACGACGACGGCACCATCACATTAAAACCCCGCAACCCCGAGTGGCCGACCAAGACCTACGGCCCCGGGGATGATCCGATTGAAATCCTCGGCCCAGTGGTCCAGATGCAAAGGGAGGTGTGAATAGTTCAACAATAATTATTTGCAAAACTGTAAGATTGATAAAAAACGCGTTTTCAAGGAGCAAATCATGATCAAAAAAAAGAGAAGTCCCGCTAAAATCATTTTTTTCTGCATCTTAGGTATCCTCATTTTAGTTGTTGCTGTTAGCGTATTTTCAAAAAATGGCGACACTTTAGATCAGGACCTAATCGTTAAAGATAATGTTAATTTTAACGGCGACAAAATCGGCGAATGTGCTTATATCAATGTAACTGACGACTTTTTCAAAACGATAAAAGCCAAAGATATTAAGTGGTTTGCCGATCATAAGGTAAAAGGACAAGAAAAAAAATACGATTATATTTATATTGTTGATAACTCCGGCGATGCCATCCTTTTCCCCGGCTCTTTAATTTACACAGCCTATCAAGGGAAAATAGATGATAGCGATCACCCGAAGGATGGCGCTATGAAAAGCATCATTGGCACCTGGGAACGAAAGAACGGAAAATACCATTACACGAAAGGTAAAAACTAAGTGCCGATATCGTTTGTTCGCCAGCGTTGAAAAATTCGTAGAAGCTGATATAAATGTTTGAAAATCTAAAGAGAATTGCTTGGAATTGGCGTTTGTTTATGAAATTTCATGGGAAATAAACGCTATAGTATGGAAGAAAGAATAATGAAATGACTGGAAAAATCATTAAAATACCAAATGAATATACCGTTATTATTAATCTTGGAGAAAAAGATGTCTCCGTTCACGACAAGATCATTGTTTTTGAAGTGGAAGATGACGTGATTGATCCTATAACAAAAGAGCTTCTCGGATCCTTTGAACTCAAAAAAGCAGAATTGGAAGTCTCTGAAGTGTTTCCAAACTTTTCCGTCTGTCATCACTATGAAAAAGAAGACACCGGGATTTTAAAAGCGTTATCACCTATGACTCCTAATATCAAAAAAGTTCCTCAAAAACTCAATGTGGATTCACATGACGGCATCTATCTAAAAAACCCTAAGATAAAAGTTGGCGATATGGTACGGACCGTAGAATTATTTTAATTCTTCTGTTGACATAAATCCATAAAAGCAGTAATATTTGAGTAACAGAAATGGTTGCAGACTGATGCGACTGTGAAAACTCCCTTACTGCTTTGCAGGAGGGAGTTTTTCACTTTATGAAATATGATAAGCCTTTTAAAACTTATGAAGAACTAATCACTCTTATGGAGAGTCGGAATATATCGGTTCAGGATCACGAATTTGCCAAACATGCTTTGAGTAACTTTTCCTATTATACCCTCATTAACGGCTATAAAAATACCTTTCAATTAGATTCAGATTCTGAGAAGTTTTATGATGGTGTTACCATAGAATTGCTTTATACCATTCATCTAATTGATAGCAGCCTGAATAATATTCTTTTTAAATATATTTTATATATCGAAAAATCTTTCAAAACAAAGTTGTCATATATTGTTGGCAGAGATTATGGTATTCACACCAATAGTAAATATGATAAGAAAGATAGAAGTGATTATCTTCATACCTCACACTATCAATCTTCCCCAAAAAGATACAATACTCTCAAAAGCCTGAGAAATGCCTATGAGAATTGTCGAAAGAACACTTCTACTGAATACTATAAATTAAATAAAAACCATGTTCCCCCCTGGATTCTCATTAACGATATTTCTCTTGGACTATCGATCCAATGGTATAACATCTTAAAACCAAAAGTCAAAGAAGAAGTTTGTAATGAATTGATAGCCACCCACGAATTGACATCAGAGGATAAAAAGGAATTTTTTAAAAATGCGATTTATCTTTTAAAAGATTTTAGAAATGGAATTGCTCATGGTAACAAGACATTTGCCTATAAAGTAGAAAATAACATTCCCAAAAGGCAAACACTTATTCTTGGAAGTGATCTGATAAGCGATTCAGAATTTAATAAAATCAGTTCAAATGAAGTGGGACTTTTTTCTGCAATAATTAGCATATTGCTGTTACTTGCTGATGAACGATTAATATTTCGATTTGGGATGGACCTATACTCACTTATTTCGCCATATGCTGCACAATACGATTTTGCGGGCAAAGATCTTTATAAAGTTTTCAGACTTCCAAATGACTTTTTTAATCGGATTAATAATTATTTAAAAAACAAAAATCTTCCTTCATTAAACCGCTTTCAATAGTAAAAACGCCCCGGCTCTGCAAAGCCGAGGCGTCAAGACATACCGGATCAGATGATACAATACATCCCTGAACAAGATCATTGTACCATCCGCCCCGGGAAAAATCAATTCCCGGGCATTTTTATGCCCAAAATTCAGAAAGGATGGTGCCTTTATGCCGCGCAAGAACAGCAAGAAAAAGAAACGCAAGGATGGACTGGTCGAAATCAAACGTAACTGCGGCACCGATCACCTCGGCCGGCAAATCCGCAAAAGCTTTTACGGCAAAACCAAAAAAGAAGCCGAAGAAAAATACATTCAGTTTATGATGGCCGGTGCCGATCCAACGCCTGCCAAAAAATACAGCTTTGTTGATTGGATGGATCGGTGGCTGGCCGACTATAAAGAGCCCAATGTCTCCGATCAGACTTATCAGCGCACCTATTTGCCAATACGCCGGGAGCTTGCTAAAAAGTTTCCCCGCCGGCAACTTCAATCCTTTCAGCCCGCGGAATGGCAGCACTACTTCAATGCGGCAGCCTTCCGATCAGGCTCCTATCTCAATAAGCGCAAAATGTTTTTAACCGGACTGTTTCAGGCTGCCGTCGATAATGATTTAATTGATAAATCCCCAATGCGCGGTGTCATCGTACCAAATGGGGCCCCTGCAAAAGAAAAACGAGCCTATAACCACGATCAATATGAAAAGGTCCTTGCCTTTGCCCGGTCTGATCCGGACGGCCTCGGCCCGTTCATCATGCTCAAATACGGCCTGCGCCGCTCTGAGCTGCTCGGCCTCATGTGGAAGGACATTGATTTTACTGAAAAGACCTTGCATATTGAACGCGCCGTTCGCATGGATCACGGCATTGCAGAACTCGGACCGACGAAAACAAAACGATCCAATCGTACCCTTCCGCTCGACGATGATTTCATCGAGCACTTAAAAATGGTGCCGCGTTCATCCATCTATGTTATGGGGGCATTTGGTGATGGCAACAAGCCGCGCAATCCAGATACCTGGGCCAGAGAGCGCTTTGGCGCCTATTGCGCGCGATTAACGGATGCTTTGCCGGATATCCCTGTGCTTAGCCCGCATGAATTGCGTCACACCTTTGGCAGCATCCTGTATAACGCCGGTGTTGATATTGTCACCATCAGCCGGATGATGGGCCACAGCAAGATCGATGTAACGGTTAATACCTACGTCCATTCCGATGTGGAGGACCTCCGAAATAACCTGCTTAAAATTGCCAATTAATAATGTGTGAAAAATGTCGTAAATATGGCCCAAATTCCCGCAAAGCAAGTAAATGAGCCACTGTCCCTAACCATGGCATTCAGAAGGCCAGGGGTTCAAGTCCCCTCATCTCCACCATATTGCAAGACAGCCGTCCGGATCACCGGGCGGTTTTTTTATTGCCGCCGTTTAACAGCACAACCAAGAAAACGCCGGAAGGGCTTTGATAACGCACAATGAGTTTCGCAAATTTAATTCGGTTTATATTGAATAGTTGGAGTAACAAATATAGCAATTCCCGTCCAGAAATTCATAAATGTATCGATAGATATTTTTTTATTTTTTCTGTGGGATCAGGGTCTGCGACAAAGAGCTTATTTCCTCTTTTTCTAACTACAGTTACATAATGGAAATATTTTTCTTCAGTAATTATATGTGCAATAAAAGGATAAGGTATGTCGTCCTTATCAAATAATGAGCTATCTGCTCGTATCGCCTTGGTCTCCATCCCCATGAGTTCCGCTGTTTTAACTAGTCCAAGTGCCGTAGTCCCTTCTTTATCGGTCTTCGAAATATCTCGCAAATAAGCTAATGATACGTTTGATCCAAAATTTTTTAGTATCATCGCTAAACAAGCAACGCCACAATCCTTTTCATCAACTTGTGACACATAATTTTTATAATACAAGTTTGAAATTCTCCTTCGATAATAAAATTTGTTATTTAAAATTGAAAGTTGATGATAGCCATAACAATACAATAAATAGAAAAAATCCAAAATACCACAGAAGTAAGAGTGCATAATTTAATTGGTGCAGTGGTTGTATTCAGTGAAACATAATTTATTATTGTGCGATTTTTTATAGTACGGACAATCCAAACGATAAAAACAACCACTGCAAAAAACAATAGCGCACAACAAAAAATAACCGAATTTCTCTGTGATAAACAGCCAACAAAATCCAATAAAACCGCATCCGTAAAAATATGGAGCCCAATCGACCAAATAATTCCATACGCCATCGCAAGATAGCCAAGAATGATACCCTGACAAAATGCACCTAAAAACTGATCGAAATTACAATGCATCAAACTGAATAGTACGGAAGAGAAAACAATTGCTTGAACCTTTCCATAACTTTGGAGAGAATTCATGATAAATCCACGGTATATTATTTCCTCGACTATAGGCGCCACCAATGAAGTATAAAAAATCCCCGATAAAAGTGTATCTCCTCCAGACGCCGCGGCAGCAACATCAGCTGCTGAAATTTTCATATAATTGCTAAAAATAGAAAGAAGATGCTCACTAATAGCCCCTGAAATTATATTTAAAATAAATCCCAAGGATAAGGCTGAAAGAAAAACAAAGATGGGCATTCGCTTATGACAAGTAAAGATTTCGGGAAAACTTCTTTGCTTTTTAAAGAAAAAAAGCAATAGAAAAAAGCCTATGCCTACTGCGACAATCGCGTCAATTCTTTGTGCAGCAAGATAGTTGTCAATGTATTTTTCAGTCCTATTTGTCATAAGATGCGGTATCAGCCGATCTACACATTTTGAAATATTATCAGTTAAAATCAAATACCATAAAATGCCAAAGGTCAGATAATTAATTTCTTTTCGGATAGTTTGGACGTCCATTTATGCTCCCAGAAATGTTGCTATAATTGCCGCACAATTAAAAACGATATGTAAAATAATTGGCATTTTAATATCTTTCGTTTTTTCGAATAATAATGATGTGCATAACCCCAAACTAAATATCGGAATCATTGCCAAAGAAAATTCTACACCGTGCCCAATTGTAAAAAGAACACTAATCGCAATTATACGGACGGCCGCATTCAAAGATTCAAAAACATAACCTTGGATGATTCCCCTAAAAACTATTTCTTCTAAATAAAGGAACGATAATTCCAACATTTAAACACCAAAAAAACGGTCGAAAGGCAAATCGTTTTGTAGAAATAATTGATAATATTTGATTGACAGAAGAATTATTCTGCATTGATTTATGCATCATCATGTTTATATGGGAAACCCCAAAATTAGCAATTAAACATACTGCGATTGCCAAAAATAAAAAAACAATATTCTTAGCCGTTATTTTTGATGCAAAATCATATTTTCCTAATTTATAAAAAGCATAGGAAAATAAGAAAAGCACAAGTATTTCTGCGAGGATTCCAACCAATTCCATCCAATTTTTGGATGATAGCAGCAACCCGTTAGGAATTCCGATTACAAGCCCATATGCTTCAAAAATAATAATACCTAATCCTATCCAAAGAATATTCTTTTTAATCTCATCCATCAAAGTCACTTCCTGCCTCCCTGATTCTTTTTCTTCTGCAATGGTGAATCAGAAAAGCCTGAAGGACTTCTCTGATTCACCATTTTTAATTAATGTTTTTTGCGGCGTTTATTTCTTTTTTTAGCTTTCGAGTATCCTTTTTGAATCCCCTTAATAAAATCGGAAATTTCCGATGCAACAGTAAAAGCAATACCACCCCCTCCTCACCTGAAACATTAGCCAATTCTCTTTCTGTTAATGTGTTAAATTCACTCATTTTTCTCTCCTCATTATATAAAGAATACAAACTACTTTTTGTGGCGATGAGATTGAATCCATCTATTTCTTCTATGTCTTGTGTAATGTGTCATTGTATAAGCATCAGAACCAATCATATACCCAATAGCATACCCGATAAAACTGCCTCCCTTTATCTTTTGAAGCTCTTCCCCACTTAAATTTTTTTCATTATTGTTCATAATAATCTCTTCCTTTACATATAGATCGTTGCTATAGCTATAAATCTGTAAATATTTATAGATTAATTATAATTATTTGTAATTTTAGAATCAACAAAAAGTTAGATTCACTTTATTCCATTTTTTTATATAGATCTTTCAAAAATCTTTTTTCATATATTTTTAAATTTTATAGCTGTTATGCCTACCGTTATCTTTTGCATTCATAGGTCTTATCTCTTCAAAGATATATCTTTGTTGTCACATTTTCACTTTTATTCCACCGAAGAATGATTCCAATAAAAATAGATGCTCCCTGCGTATAACAGAGAAGCACCCGTATGCTGTTATTAAATTTTATTTGGTTTAGTCTTTGAATATACATATTAATGCAGACAAATTTTGGCACTCAATTTAAGCAAAAAATATTAGTGTATACCAGTTTTTGATGAATCATATTTCTATTTCCCATATTCAAAAGATTATATATTATTATATGGCTTCGATATTTAATTACTTGTGGCACGCAAATGTCGCTGATTTTTTGATCATTCGTGCCGTTTATCTAACGCCTATTCCCTTTGCGAAGCCGCCGTCCGGATCACCGAGCGGTTTTTTTATTGCCGCCGTTTAACAGCAGAACCAAGAAAACGCCGGAGGGTCTTTGCCTTCCGGCGTTTTTCGCGTCGTCGCGCCTCTCCGGGCCCGCTTCAAAAATCGCGGTGACGTCTCCGGTCGTCAGCTTTTTACGACCGCCCTTTTGGATGCCCACGCCCGCTTCATTTTCCGTTTTCATCGCTTTTACCGCTCCCCTGCCTCCCTTTAAAAAACTTTTCCAGCGTTTTCGTTTACTATGCTATAATAAATCCGATTCAAAAGTAACGGCGGCGCGCCGCCCGAAAAAAGGAAAGCGAAAGAAGAGGCATGCAAATTATCATTGTCGGCTGCGGAAAGGTCGGAAAGACTTTGACCGCTCACCTTTCAAAGGAAGACAACAACGTCACCATCATCGACACCAACCCGGAGAGGGTCCGCGAGGCGGCCAACGTTTACGACGTCATGGGCATTGCGGGCAACGGCACGAGCTACGAGGTGCTCCAAAGGGCCGATGTCCGGGGGACCGATATCCTCATCGCCGTGACCTACAGCGACGAGGTCAACCTGCTGTGCTGCGTGCTGGCCCGCCGGTTTTCCGAATGCAAAACCATCGCCCGGGTGCGCGATCCGATTTACCTGAGAGACCGTGCCTATATCCAAAAGGCGCTGGGCCTGTCGATGACGATCAACCCCGAATACGCCGCTGCCCGGGAAATCTCCCGGCTGCTGCGATTTCCCACCGCCATCGATATCAGCAGCTTCTCCAAGGGGCGCATCGAGATGTACCGCTTCAAAACGCCGGCGGCGGGGCCCCTCGTCGGCCGTGCGGTCAAGGATGTGCCGCTGCTGCGCCAGGATGTGCTCGTGTGCTGCCTCGAGCGGAACGGTCAGGTGGCCATCCCCGACGGCAGCACCTGCATCCAGGCCGGCGATGTGCTCTCGGTGGTGCTGCCGCCGGACCGTGCCTCGGACTTTTTCCACCGGATCGGCTTTAAAACCAACGCCGTCAAAAACGCGATGATCGTCGGCTGCAGCGAAACGGCCTATTATCTGGCGCAGATGCTCATCAAAACGGGCATCGGCGTCAAAATCATCGAGCAGAACCGCGCCCGCTGCGAAGAGCTGTGCGAAAAACTGCCCGCCGCCGCGATTATTAACGCCGACGGCAGCGACGAAAACGTCCTGCGGGAAGAGCATCTTTCCGATATGGACGCGCTGATTGCCAGCACCGGCATCGATGAAGAGAATATCATCCTCTCCCTTTACGCGATGAACAAGGTCAAAAAGAAGGTGATCACCAAGATCAGCCATCTGGATTTCAACGAGGTGATCGCAAGCCTTTCGCTGGATTCCATCGTCAATCCCAAGCGCATCACCGCCGAATCCATCCTGCGCTACGTGCGGGCCATGGCCAATTCGGTGGGCAGCAACGTGGAGCGGCTTTACAAATTGGCCGACGGCCGGGCCGAAGCCATGGAATTCACCATCAAATCGGGCAGCCGCCTGACCCACATCCCCTTCCGCGAACTGCGCATCAAGCCGGACACCCTGGTCGCGGGCATCATCCGCCGCGATCATTTCGTGATTCCCGGCGGCGAAGACACCCTGATGCCCGGGGATTCCGCCGTGGTGGTCACCACCAATGCCGGCTTCCGGGACATCGCCGACATTCTGCTGAATTAGGAGGCCGCCGTGAATTTTCCGATGATTCGCTACGTGCTCAGCGCCGTGCTTCGGGTGGAAGGGCTGCTCTTTGCCCTGCCGCTTATCACTGCGGCCGTCTACCGCGAATGGGCCGTCGCCCCGGTTTATCTCGTGCTGCTCGTCGGCTGCGTGGCGGTCGGCCAGCTGTTCTCCAAAAAACCGAAAGACATGGCGCTCTATCAAAAGGACGGCTATGTTATCGTCGCCTTTGCCTGGATTTTGCTCAGCCTGGTGGGGGCGCTGCCCTTCGTGCTCACCGGCGAGATCCGCGGCTATATCGACGCGCTGTTTGAAATCACCTCCGGTTTCACCACCACCGGTTCGTCGATCTTGAAGCATGTGGAGGTCCTGACCCACGCGAGCCTGTTCTGGCGCAGCTTTTCCCACTGGATCGGCGGCATGGGCGTGCTGGTGTTCATCCTGATGCTGATGCCCGGCGAGGGCGGCACCCACATGAACCTGATGCGCGCCGAAAGCCCGGGGCCCAACGTCTCCAAGTTTGTGCCCCACGTCCGGGGGACGGCCGCCATCCTCTACAAGCTTTATATCGGCATCACCGGTGTGCAGATTGTTTTGCTGCTCCTCTTCGGCATGCCGCTGTTCGACACGCTGTGCATCACCTTCGGCACCGCCGGCACCGGGGGCTTCGGCATTTTAAGCGCCAGCTGCGCGGATTATACCGCCGCCCAGCAATGGATCGTCGCCATTTTTATGATCCTCTTTGGGATGAATTTCAGTTTTTACTATCTGATTTTTTACCAGCGCAAAGTCCGGCCGGCGTTTCGCATGCAGGAGATCCGGGGCTATCTGGCCGTCATCGGGGCAGCCATCGTCTTCATCACCGCCCAGCTGATGCGCCAGACCGACTTTTATCGCCACTTTCTTGACGCGCTGCGCGCCGCGACCTTCCAGGTGGGCAGCATCATCACCACCACGGGCTATTCCACCGCGAATTTCGATCTTTGGCCGGCCGCCTCCAAATGGATTCTCGTGCTTTTGATGTTCATCGGGGCCTGTGCCGGCTCCACCGGCGGAGGCATCAAGGTCTCCCGGGTCATCATCCTGCTCAAGACCATCAAGAAGGAGCTTTTCACCCTGACCCATCCCCGGGCAGTGCGCAAGACGATGTTCGACGGGCACGTGGTGCCCCACGAGGTGCTGCGCGCCATCAACGTCTTTCTCGCGGCCTATCTGATGATCTTTTGCCTTTCGGTGTTCGCTATCAGCCTCGACGGTTTCTCGCTGGAGACCAATTTTACCGCGGTGGCCGCCACGATCAACAACATCGGGCCGGGGCTCGCCGGGGTCGGCCCCGCCAAAAACTTTGCGGCTTTCAGCGCCTTCAGCAAGCTGGTGCTCACCTTTGATATGCTCGTCGGCCGGCTGGAGCTTTTTCCCGTGCTCATGCTCTTCATGCCCGCCACCTGGCGCAAATCCTGGGCCCGCGACGGGAAAACCCAAAAATACCGGCAGCCTTGGCTGCCGGTATTTTTATGCCCGGACGATGCTTTTATTTTCCCGCGTCGATAGCTTGAACGATTTCCTGATTCATCGCCTGATAGGAATGCCAATCGGCTTCTTTGATGCCATAGCCGGTATAGCCAAATAAGCGTTTGATTAATTTCAATATTTCGTCGGTCGTCAGCCCGGTTCGATGTTCGATCACGTCCTCTGTGACGGAGACCATCTCATGGGCCGAATCGTTGCGGATGGCCTCTTCCACTTCGCGGATCTGTTTGGCCGCATCCCGGATGGCGCGATTTTTGCAAAATTCCTCAATCAATTTTAACAAATGGTCGGAAGAAATGTTCCTATTCGCAACCCCGCTTGAATAAGCTTTTTGAAAAACCGAAAAAATTTTTTCGTCTTGTTTTAATCGTCCCTTATGCCATTTACAAATTTTGGCGCCCCGAAATCTTTTTTCTCTTTCTTCCTCGTTCCATCCTTCTTCCTCGCATTTCCGCCTAACCCATCCGGGGAAATCCCCGTAAACATATTGATTGATATCGATTTTGCATTGACAGCGCAAAATCTGCTCGAACAAATCGACGATCAGCGGCGTCAGGGCGCGGCAAAAATCCACATACTCCCTGCGGTCTTTTTTGATCCAGAGCAGCAGGGCGTATTCAAAGGATTTTCGCGCGTCGCCGCTTTTGACCGGCGTAACATCCATGCCGGTTTTCTTCTCTAATTTAGTAACTGTTGAAAAATCCAGCAGCTGCCGGGCCCGGGCCAGCTTTAATTTGTCCAGATACGCCGGATCCGGCTCGGGCATGTCTTTTGCCACAGCCATCGCAGCGCGATAATCGTAGTCTTTCACCAGCTGCTTGATGATCTCCTCGTCTTGAATATTCTTGAGCGAACGGCATTCAAATTCGTGGCAGCGGTTCTTAAAATCCGGTGCGTTATCAACGTCCACTTCCCAGGCGAGCTCGACGTCAAAGCCCTCGTGCGCGTGTTCGTTCATTTTCTTTGTCGGCGTATCCACCTGAATCAGACGCGTCTTTCGGGAAAAGCCGCGAATCGTCTGGAGCACCTCCAGCCCGCTTTTCATCGCCGGCGTCCCGGACGACACATTGAGCAAAAGCTCATCATCCTCCGCCATTTCATCCGTTATTTGACTGATTTTTTCCCAAAATTCATCGAAAAAAATATCAAAATACTGGACATTTCTTAACTCCGGGCGCTCGATGATTTCGATTTCCGGCATTGCGCGATTTTGAAGCCGAGCCAGCTTTTCAAGACAATACATATAACGATCGTCCTTCTCGTGAAATTCCATCATTTCCGCCGACAGATACAAAATAATTTTATCCGGGCAATAAACCCGGGCAATGTGCAGCATCGCTCCGTCGTAGCCATTGTTCCACGAGATCGGATCCGTCCCGCCAACCGGCGAAAATAAAATTGTTTTTCCCATTTGATAACTCCTTTTCTATCTTAAATCAAAATGACATCTTCCTGCATCACGCCCGCATTGACTCCCCAAGTTTGGATTTGCCCTTCGCCGACGATTTTATACACGCGGATGCTGTCTTCCTCTCCGCAAAAACGCGGCAGTTTTGCCAAAAGCTCTGCGTATTTCTTTTGGGACAAACGCGCTTCGAAGGCCGAACGCTGGACCCGATCGCCATAGCCTGCCAACAGCTTTGAAAGCCGGTACCGCTTTTTGTTGTCGATGATATCGTAAATAATCAAAGCAAAAATTTGACGGCTTCGCGCGCGGCCGGCCGCTTCCCCCAAAAGATAAGATGCGCTTTCCATCAGATCACCTGATCAAAATGGGATCGTAAAGGGCGGCATCTTCCGCTTCGATCGCTTTGGCCAAGCGCCCCGCCTGAAATCCCAATGCCCGCCGGAAGGTCACCGGATAATCCAAATAATGAAGGTAGCGAATGCTGGTCTGCATTTTCTTTTCCATCTTGTTCAAAAAAACAGCGAGCCCTTTTTTGGTCAAATAGCAGCCGCCCGCGTCATCGCTTTCAAAATCGCCGACGGCCAGCTCGTGACCGTTGAGCAAGCTCATCGCCAACGAATCCACCAGCACGGCACGCCATTCTTCCATTAAATCGCTGGCCAGTGTCGGATGCTTTTCGGCATCCTGATGCATAAAGCCGAAATAAGGGTTCAGGCCGTGGGATTCGATTTCCCCGTAAAGCTCATTGAGCAAAATGGCATAGCCCAGACTGATCAGCGCATTAAAAGGATCTCTCGGCGGTCTGCGGCTGCGCCCGGAAAACGCAAAATCCGAATCGACGCAGCGCGATAAGCCTTTAAAATAGGATTTCGCGCCATGCCCTTCGTATCCCATGATTTCCGGAATGGCTCGCTCGCTTGCAGCGCGTTCCTTTGCCCATTGGATGTGCATCACTTCCTGATTCACATCGACCGCGTGATTCCTGGCATAGCGCCGAAGCATCACCGCTTGATTGTTCAATTTGGCGGCGACCATCCGCCGGCTGAGATCAATGGCAAAATCGCTGTGATACAGCTTTGCCTGCCGCCGCTGCAGTCCCGCCTTTTGATAGCCCGTGGCCGTCAGCCGGCCGAAATAATGCCCGCCTTTCGAAAAGAAAACCACGTCGATTCCCTTTTTCATGCAGGTCTCCATACACTGGGTTGTGAGCTGGGCCGGCGCCAAAAGCGTAATGCCCTCGAGGGTTTCGACGGGAATGGACCGGCTCACGCCGTCCTTCGTGTTCACAACGATGCGGTTCGCCTGGGATTGAATCACCGCGCCGTTCTCACTGACATAAAGCAAACTCATACACACCTCCGATTTAAATTTTTCTGATGATTAAAGACTTTCGGCCGTCCCCTGTCGGGGCTTTTGTTTTTAAATGGCAAAAGACATCAGAATGATGAAGCTTCAGGAAATGTCTCCGTCCCCTGTCGGGGGCTTTTGTTTTTAAATACGATGATGAGAAACGAATACCTAACTTTTAACGAGTCTCCGTCCCCTGTCGGGAGCTTTTGTTTTTAAATGAAATCCGCCGCTGGAAAGACGAAAGCACAAAAGTCTCCGTCCCCTGTCGGGGGCTTTTGTTTTTAAATCCCAGTTCCCCTTTTACGTATCGCAAATTTAATGACAGTCTCCGTCCCCTGTCGGGGGCTTTTGTTTTTAAATTTGCACATCTGTAACATATCCGTCATCAGCCATCATTTGGATACACAACCGCCACCGTTCTTCTGAAACACCAAGCGTTTTGGCGCTGATAGAATCCGGATCAAACTCCGGATAATTCATAGACTTTTCAAGAATGGACAAAATGCGATAAATGATCTTAAAACTTGTGCTCATTTTCTACCCCCGTTCAGGTGCTTTAAAAATAATCTGGGACACAATCAAAGTCAAAATCTCCCACTAACTTTTTATACTTATCTTGCAATATTTTGGGCCACGTACTTTCATCGTCAGCATTATAACCATTTATGTACAAAATCTTATAGAATTCTAAGGTATCTTTAGCTTCTAAGGCTTTGTCGATAACTTCTTGTTTCATAGCAAACCCCGAATATAATCATACAATTCTTTATCCTTTTTCTTGAGGACACTTGGCTCTAAGCAATAACACCGATAACCTTCAGAAAAGTACTCACCCAAAACATTTTTGTTCAAATAACCATTAATATAAGCTCCTTCTCCTCTAAAATCATAAGGGTATATATATCCTTGATAGCCCGAGAGTCTCCGTCCCCTTACGGGGGCTTTTGTTTTTAAATAAGCAAATCAGTTGGGCAAAAGATATCAGAGCAGAAAGTCTCCGTCCCCTTACGGGGGCTTTTGTTTTTAAATAGGAAGTAAAAAAATGATAAGCTGGAAAAATGAAAATGTCTCCATCCCCTTACGGGGGCTTTTGTTTTTAAATATTGACTACTACTCTTTAAATGGCGGTCAAGTGTGGCGTCTCCGTCCCCTTACGGGGGCTTTTGTTTTTAAATCGTGGAATCAAAATTATTTATGGGGGTTTGCCCGAAGTGGTCTCCGTCCCCTTACGGGGGCTTTTGTTTTTAAATGTGCCTATGAAAATTTATATTAGCCAGCCACTGGTCGGGTCTCCGTCCCCTTACGGGGGCTTTTGTTTTTAAATGAGTAAAGGAGGAAGTAATGAAGACAGTGTATATGTCTCCGTCCCCTTACGGGGGCTTTTGTTTTTAAATGATCTTGGCGGAACAATTCGATATCTGCCAGGAAAGTCTCCGTCCCCTTACGGGGGCTTTTGTTTTTAAATGACAAATGGTTTTTTATTAAACTCGCCGTTGGCAATGTCTCCGTCCCCTTACGGGGGCTTTTGTTTTTAAATCATACGCTGTGTACGATAGAGACGATAGCTATAAAATGGTCTCCGTCCCCTTACGGGGGCTTTTGTTTTTAAATGCACGCGCTTTTTTCGTGTGACCGGCGTTAAAAGGTCTCCGTCCCCTTACGGGGGCTTTTGTTTTTAAATCCTCCCGCCGGCATCCGTCTGCCGGTGCGGGCCGGATGCCTTTTTGCGGGGCAAAGAAAAATCTGTGTAAAAAAGGAGACTGTGTTGGGCCATTTTTGCGCCAAAGGCCCGATATGCGGGCATCGGCGCAAAATCATTCGATAGCCAGCCGGCATTTGCCAAATTCATAAAGCTTGCCTCCATATCGGGCGCACTTCACAATATGAGGAGAAACCTTCTGATTCCGCTCATGATGATGATTGCGGGGCACCTTCGTCTGTTGAAAAATCTGCCGGATCGTTTGAATCCCCGCCTGCCGCCCCAGCGCCGCATAGATGACGGTCTTGGTGGCAAAGCCGGCATTGCCGCCGAGATAAACCTCGCTGCCGGTCAAACGGTCCATCCCCAAAAAGGCGCTTAAAAAGCATTTTTGATACACCTCGTCAAAGCGCGCGACCGCTTCCAGCAAGGCCTCCTTCGTGAGGGCGCATCGGCTGGGATCAATGGTCAATGAAAAGCGAATCCGCGTCCCCGGGCGCAGGCTTTCTTTTAAAATCGGAAGGGTTTTCTCTTTACCGTCGGGTTTGTGCTCCAGCCGCTGGCACAAAATCAAATCTTTTAAGGTCAGCGGCTCACTGTCGCTGACGATCAGGCCGGAAAGTTCGTCGTTCACCGCATCCTCCCGGCGGGTGCCCGGCCGGCCGAGCGTGTGGAAGGCCCTGGCCTCCAAAGTGTCAATCTCCCTTTTCAGATAGTTGTTTCTATTGCCTCGGCCGCTTTTTAAAGCGTCAATCTCCGCTTGCCACGCCCGGTGGTTTTGCCAGAGGCGCGCGGTGAGCAGAACAGTGCGCAGCATCCCTTTGACGCTGCTGCCGGGCACATAGGGCTTGCCATAGGGATCTTTAACGAAGGCCCAAACATTATAGTTTCGGCTCGTTTCAATCGCGCCCGTCGGCAATATATAGCGCACACAGGTATCGAGCTCCTTCCCGCTGATGCGGTTTTTGCAAATCCAGCTGCCTAAATCCTGATTTCTGCGACGACCCGGCGGCGGGCAGAGAAAATCTTCAAAGAAGGAACCAAGATTCTTTTTTTGAGCCAGCGCGTAAAGCTTGGGCATAGCCATCACCACAATTCGCCGCTTCTCGGGAAAAAACACATATTCCTTTTTGGAAATTTCTTCCCCGCTGCCGATGGATACCGGTCCCTGCGCCGTTAACGTCATCCGAAAGGTTTGTGCTTTCATCGGCTCACCTCCATCCAAAAGGGTTTCGCCAGGCGATACACCGGGTGGCTGCCCGCCCCGGTGCTCACGTCGGCAACCTGCCCGGCAAAGCGCGTTTTAAAACAAGAGCCCGCCGCAAACACATAAAGGTCTCGCTTGCGCAGCTGCTCCCTGGCATAGGCCGCCGACGCCACAAAGCCGCCCCGCCGGACCAGTTTGTAACTCGCGCCTGCGAGCGCGGCGGATAGCGCCCCATCCGCCGGCAAGGCGTTGCTTAACGTCATATGCAAAGAGCCGCCGGCCGCTAAACGGTTCACGATCGCCCGGGGAACCGGCGCCTCCTGCCAGGTGAATTTGCCCAGGCCGGAAGAACGCCTGCCGCCAATCCCAACGAAGGACAAACTCGTCAGCAGGTCGGCCATCAGCTGCCGCTCTTCCTCCCCCGCCGCGCGCACCAAAATATAAAGCCCGCAATCCGGATTAAAATAAAAATGCTTAACGCGATAGGGTTCAGGCTCTTGTTGCCCCGAATCGCGCTCGTTTTGAAGGCAGACCTGTGTTTTCATATCGAAGCGGCCGAGCGCCTCCAAATCCCTGGTCCGTGCCAGCGGCATTTCCCCCTTTAAAAAGGCATCAAAACAATCCACCGCGACATAGGCCATTTTTTTATACGCCTTTTTAACGCTGGAATCGCCGGCTTCTGCTTTGTTCTCGATGTGAATAAACGGCTTGGGCAGATAATAACGCTCATCCATAAAAGGCATCCCGTCCGAAAAATTCAGCCGATCGTCCCGAACGGCGTTTAACAGCGCTTCGGCACAGGCTTCATCCCTTTTGAGCGCTTCAATAAAAAGGGCCGAAAAAAGCGTGTCCGCGCCAAAGGTCGAGCGCCCATTTTCAAGCCGCTGATCCCCGAAGTGGACCCCGGATGAAAATTCAAATTGAATCAAGGCCGTTTTCATTGCGGGCCTTCTGCGCTGGGCATATTCGCCCGAACCCTCTGAAGCGCCTCGTTGCAGCGCGCAATCAGATCCGCCGGCAAATCGCCGATGGCTTTTTGGGCCGACAGCTTTAAAAACCGGATTTTGCCATAGCCCCGGGAGCCGCTGCCGCCCAGATAATCCATTTCCAGCAGGCACATTCCTTCCGCCAATGTCGCCATATCCGCTTCGATTTCTTCGGAATCGCTTTCCCGGTCCACGTCGTAAATCAAATTGAGATCGAAGACCGACCCGCGGACGGCCCGCTCCAGCTGCCGGGGATTGGCCACCGCCGTCGCCCGGTTGATGGTGTTTTCGAATTTGATTTCCACCATGCTCGAAAGCCCCTGATCCCGCAGCGCCTCTTCATTGACCAAAAATTGATCCGAAAAAATCAGGCGGCTGCGGCGCAGGCTGCCCTTTTGTGCCGAACCGAACAACCGCAAGATCCGCTCGTCGTCCTGATCCGCGCTGGCTGCCACTTTTGTATTCAATTCCCGGGCCAAAAGCGCGCGCATCTTCCCCTTTAAAGAGCTGCCCGGAATCATCGGCAAATTGGTTCGAACGTCGCGAACCACCGGCGAATCCACCGCGCCAATCGCCGCAAACGCCGTGCTGCCGCCGATATGCATCCCCGTGACCACTTTGATTTGTCCTGTGATTTGTATTTTTCCAAACATCCCCCTTAGCGCTCCTTCCCATAATCACTTATCTCTTTGGTTGTCATAAAATATTTATAAAAAGCTACCAAAGCCTCCATGTATCGGCTGAATAACAAATAATTTTTTCTACTCGCTTCAATCTCATCTAAAATTGAAAGCAAACCGGCCTTTTTAATAAAGAACCACGTGTCTTTGTCTTTTCCTGCTTCATAGAGAAACCGGATTTTCAAGTATTCAATACGCTCAACCATCTCCGCTGACAATTCATCTTGTCGCTGAATTAAAATTTCATTATAGATACTGGACGTCATCGCCAAAAGATCCCGTATTTTCGTCGTCGATGGTAACTGTTTATTTTGATACAAATCCTGAATCACATGCGCGGCGCGCGGTACATAAGTCTTTGGATTAATGCTCTTCATCGTTTTCTTCTTCCTCCCTTGTTAAATAAGCATAAATATAAATCGCAGTTTTGAGCTGCCTGGCATCTTCCGGATTCTGCACCCACCTGACAACGTGCGTTTCAAAATGCGCATAAGCCGCTTTAACGGCTTCCGGGGCTTTTTGATCCGGCTCCAGCCGGGCCAGCAGATAAACCAATCGGGCGAAATTAATTTTGTCGTCCCTCCTGCGGATCAAATCGAGGATGCGATACAAAAAGCCTTTTCCCCGATCTTCCGTGCGGTCGAAGAAAGCCCTCAGCACGCGAAGCTTCTCGCCGATCACTTGCTTCTCAAAGGTCTCCCAGTCGGTGGTGCCGTCGCTGACGACCGCCTCGCCGTCGTCGCCTTTCGCCCGATGGGTTTTGCCATCGTCAAAAATCGTCACGGCGTTTTTCCTCGGGTAATGCTTGGATTGATCCTCCAGCGCCGCCACCTCTTCGGCCATGGCACTGATGGGATATTTGGCCGGATAAATCCCGATGCCCGCCGACAGCGTCAACGTGCCATCGCTGTAGGCCGCAAGGGTGTTTTTCAAATCGATCGCGAGGGCAATCACCTGATCCCAGGCGCCGACAATAAAAACATCGTCGCCCCCGGAATACACAATCGTCGCCGCACGCTTCTCAGGACGCGCGTCTGTCAGCGAAAATTGGGGCGAGGCTAAAATCTTATTGATATAAAATTTGAAAAACAGCGACAGCTGCCGGGACAAGGTCGCCGTCCGCGATAACGTCACATAGCGGTTTTGATTGGCCGGGTCATCGAAGCCTGCAACAAAGCTATGACCCAAATTGTCGACGTCTGCCCGCAAAACGGCGATGCGCCGGATGCCCTGCGCCTGTTTGGCAAAAGCCTCGAAGGTGTCTCCGGTGGTATAATCCCCGACCCATAGCTTTGTGGCAAGTCTTTCGCCTGTAAGCAATTGGTTTTTGCCGTAAACCCGCACAAAGTCCAAACTGGATGCCATCGCGTTTTTAACGTCCTGTTCTGTCTTCGCTGCTTTGAGCACACAGCCAAAAGGCAAGGGCAAGCCGGTTTTATCTTCCTGGCTCTGCCGCGTCACATAAAAGAACACATCGTATAAAATGTTGGCCGACAACTGCTTGAGCGCCTCGCACATCGGGCATCGCCCGCTTGCGTTCACGGCGCCGATTTTTTTGCACACCGCGCATTCCCGGGCGTAATTTTTCTCCCCCCGTTGATTGAGCGCTCTAATATCATCCGGCGAATAACGCTGCATTTTCTGCTTTGAAAGTTTTGAAGACACCGCCCGGAACAAAGCCGCATAACGACCTTTCGGCTTATCACAAAGCGCATGGCTGCTGCAGGGCACATAGCCGCCGGCGATATAAAGCGCGGCGCCGAATTGCGCCAAAAACCACTGATTGGCCGAGGCGAGGCCGTTATCAAACGTCTCTTTGGCCTGCTCCGTGTTGGGCAGCAGCAGATAGCAATGGCCCCCGCCGGCATAAATCAAATTGCAGCGCGTCAGAGAAAGCCGCTCCAGCAGCGAATCGACGATGTGCTCCACGAGCAAATCCAAATAAAAGGATCGGGCGCGGAGCATCCGAAGGGCATCTTCCGACGTAATGGTGTAAATAAAGGCCTGAATGCCCGACAGATCCAGCGAGGCCAGCAAAAAGACCTCCCGATCGTAAAATGCCGTTGCCTGTTTGAAGAGGACCTCCCGATAATCCTGAATAGATTGTGCTTTTAAATACTGACCGATGCAGGCGGCCATCGCGCCGGTCATCTTCATGCGATCGTAAAGGGAAATATCCGGAACTTCCCCTTTTGCCGTTGAGGCCGGAACAAACGAAAGGTTGGCTTCCAGCGTTTCCAAAATAGAATTGATGTATGCGCCGGGATGCTCCCAGTCGATTCCCCGCAGACGGTCTGTCATGCCGGCCACAATCTGATCGTATTGCTCCCGGCTGAAAACCGCTTTTTCCGCCACCGGGAAATTGATCTGATCGGCTGTGTGATCCTCCCCGACCGCCAAAATCCCCGGCGCATACCATTTGTCGCCGCGGTTGCCGTTCAGCAGATTAAAAACCGGCTGCAACGGCGTCTGCTGATCGAATCCAAATTCCTCCGCCTGCTCTTTTTCTCTTCGGTCGGCGGCCGAGGCCATATTGTCCGCCATATAAACAATATAGGCCGGAGCATCCGCCGCCAGATGCGCATTTTTTAAAGCATCGCTATGGTGATAGCGAACGCATGCCAGCAGGTCGGCATCTTTCACGCCAATCTTTTCTTTTAAAAAAGCATATCCCAGCTCGGAATGATTTTTTCTTTCTTCCCCCTGCCGATAAACAGCCTTGCCGATATCGTGCAGCAAACCGCCGATAACCAAGCCGATTTCATCATGATTCATGTCTTCTCCGCCTTTCTTTAATCAAATGCATGGCCCCCATTCCCATGGCCGATTTCACACCCACACCGGAAAATTCGCCGAATTCTGCCAGCATCCGCGCGTATTTCGCCATGGCAGAAGCGCCCTTCACCTTGATGGTCACCGTGCCCATAAAAGCGGGGATCGCCATGCCTTCCATTGGAAATTTCACGCTTCGCAAACGGTATTGAACGATCTCGCTTTCCCGGCACAATTGTTCCAGCGTCTTTTCATCCGCCATCTCAATCATATCGTTCGAAGCGCTGTATTTTTGCATCAGGCTCTGAAAGATCAGCCGCACATCCGGAAAAATCTGATAACGCCCGCTTTGTTTAAACGCTGTCGCCGATTGAAAGGCCATGTGCAAATAGCGGCTGTAATCCCTTTGATAAAAATGCGCCAATAATTTTTCTTGGGGTATTTCCCGATAGGCGCGGCTCAAAACCGAAATCTTCATCGGCTTGCCGGTCAGTTCAAATTCTGAGACGTTCCGCGATAAAATCGGTTGAATAATTTGCTCATTCGCCCTTTGATTGGTCGTTCGAATATGCCACCGCCACTGCCCGTCTTCGCGCAAAAGGCACTGACTATAAGGATGGCGCCGCTGCCGGTGCAGGGCCTGGGCATCGTCCGAAGCGATCCATTCCATCAAAACGCCCTGCAAATTAGACGATTGATAATAACCAAAATTCGGACTGTCGGCTTTTAAATCTAAAATGAGTTCTGATAACATCATTTCTCACATCTTTCCTTTAGGTTAATAACATTTTAACATAAACGGTTTGCAATGAAATATAAATTTAATTTTTTGAATTACTGCTCGTTTTTTCTCATGTTTCCTCATTTTTTCTCAATTTTACGAAGTCTCCTCTTCGCCCACAAAAAAAACAGACCCGAAGGTCTGCGATCTTTTAACTGGAGCCTTTGACCAGATTCGAACTGGTGACCCCCACCTTACCACGGTGGTGCTCTACCAACTGAGCTACAAAGGCGCGCGTTATAAATTTAAAAAAATGGTGGGGAAAGATGGATTCGAACCATCGTAGACTCAGTCAACGGATTTACAGTCCGCCCCCTTTAGCCACTCGGGCATTTCCCCATGTTTTCGGAACTTCTATATCATACCCAACCCGTCCCCCAAAGTCAAGCACAATTCGCCAAAAAATAAAAAAACGGGAGGCCGACGACGGCCGGCCTCCCAGGGGCTGCTCATTCGCCGAAGACGGCGATATAGTCTTTCTTGAAGTTTTCGATGCCGCGGTCGGTCAGCGGATGGGCGATCATCTGGTCGATCACCTTCATCGGCACGGTGCAGATGTCGGCCCCGGCGGCCGCGCAGTCGACGACGTGCATCGGGTGGCGCACCGACGCGGCGATGATTTCCGTGTCGATGCCCTGCACGTCAAAAATTTCCGCGATGTTCACCACCAGCTCGACCCCGTCGGTGGCAATATCGTCCAGACGGCCGAGAAACGGCGACACATAGGCCGCGCCCGCCATGGCCGCAAGCAGCGCCTGGCCGGCGGAGAAAATCAGGGTGACGTTGCAGCGAATGCCTTCGGCCGAGAGCACCTTGGTGGCCTTGAGCCCTTCGGCGGTCATCGGGATCTTCACCACCATGTTCGGGTGAATCTTCGCGATTTCGCGCCCCTCGGCGATCATGCCCTCGGCGTCGGTGGTCGTCGCCTTCACTTCGCCGGAAATTGGCCCGTCGACAATCGACGTGATTTCCTTGATGACTTCGTTAAAATCGCGGCCTTCCTTGGCGATCAGCGACGGGTTCGTCGTGACCCCGCAGATCACACCCATGTCGTTGGCTTTGCGGATGGCGTCCACATTGGCCGTATCCAGGAAAAATTTCATAATACACGCTCCTCTTTATCTTTAAATTCTCGCCCCGATCGGCGATTTTGGCACAATTTAAAACGGCTGCGGCCGAAACCGGAACCGTTTTTCTGTTTTACTTGCGGGCGATGGCCGCTTTGGCCGCCGCCGCGATATGCTCCGCGGTAAGACCGTAATGTTCGAGCACCTCCAGAGCCTTGCCGGACTGGCCGAATGCGTCGTCGATGCCGACCTTCTCCACCGGGGCGGGCGCCGTTTCCGCCAGCACTTCGCACACGGCGCCGGCGAGCCCGCCGATGACGGAATGTTCCTCCGCGGTGACGATGGCGCCGGTTTCCTTCGCCGCCGCTGCGATCGCGTCGCGGTCGATGGGCTTGACGGAGCCCATATTGAGCACCCGGGCGCTGATGCCGTCGGCGGCCAGGCGTTCGGCGGCGTCGAGGGCGCGTTCCACCATCAGCCCGATGGCCATGATGGTGACGTCGCTGCCTTCGCGCAGGGTCACGGCCTTGCCCAGCTCAAACCGGTAATCCTCCGGCAGAATCACATTGGTGGCCAGACGGCCGAGGCGGATATAGACCGGCCCGTCGATGGCGATGGCCGCGTCCATCATGCGTCTGGTTTCAACGGCGTCCGCCGGGACGAGCACCGTCATGTTGGGCAGCACGCGCATCAGCGCAATGTCTTCCACCGACTGGTGGGAGCCGCCGTCTTCCCCGACGGAAACGCCGGAATGGGTGCAGGCCACCTTCACGTTGAGTTTGGAATAGCAGATGCTGTTGCGGATGATTTCGAAGGCGCGGCCGGCGCCGAAAATGGCAAAGGTGCTGGCGAAGGGAATTTTGCCCGTCGTCGAGATCCCGGCGGCCATGCCCATCAGGTCGCATTCGGCGATCCCGGCGTTAAAATGGCGGTCCGAGAAGGCTTTCTTGAAGGTGCCGGTTTTGGTCGCGCCGGACAGGTCGGCGTCGAACACGACGATATCCGGATTTTCTTTGCCGAGCTCCGCTAAATAATTACCGTAAGTTTCTCTTGTCGCTTGTTTTTCCATTCGGTTGTTACTCCTTGTTCGAAAATCCGATTATGCCAGATCCTTCAGCGCCTGCGCCACCTCTTCGGCGTTCGGGCCCTTGCCGTGCCAGCCGACCTGGTTTTCCATGAAGGAGACGCCCTTGCCCTTCACCGTTTTGCAGACGAGCACGGAGGGCTTATCGGTACAGGCTTCGGCCTGTGCCAGCGCGCCACGCAGCTGATCGAAGTCGTTGCCGTCGGCCACGTTGATCACATTCCAGCCGAAGGCCGCAAATTTTTCGTCGATGGGATAGGGGCTCATGACGTCGGTAATCGGACCGTCGATCTGCAGGTTGTTGTTGTCCACAAAAGCGGTCAGGTTCGATAGGCCGTAATGGGCTGCGGCCATGGCCGCCTCCCAGACGATACCCTCTTCGATTTCGCCGTCGCCGAGCAGGGCATAGGTGCGCCAGCCGGCTCCGTCGATCTTCGCGCCCAGCGCCATGCCGACCGCCGTGGAGAAACCCTGGCCCAGCGATCCGGTGGACATGTCCACCCCCGGCACGTGATCCATGGCCGGGTGCCCCTGGAGCATCGCCCCCAATTGTCTTAAATGATCGAGCTCTTCTTTGGGGAAGAAGCCCCTTTCGGCCAGCGTGGCATAAAGCACCGGCGCCGCATGCCCCTTGGACAGCACAAAGCGGTCGCGGTCCGCCTTTTTCGGATCCCCCGGATCCACATTCATCTTTTCATAATAAAGCAGGGTCAAAATTTCCACCGCGGACAGCGATCCGCCGGGATGCCCGGAGGCCGCTTTCCCAATGCTTTTAACGATGTCTCTGCGAATTTCCTTTGCAATAGGTTTCAGATCTGCCATAAAATGCTCCTTCTTTTGCAATGCTTGCTGGTTCACGATCGCCGACGTCTACCCTTTTATTCTTCTTCGCCAAAGCCGTTTTCGGCCAAAGCGGCCAGCGCTTCAACCGCGGCCTCTTCGTCGTCGCCATTGGCAGTGATCACCATTTCGGTCCCCTTGGACAGCCCCATGGCCATCACCGAAATCACCGATTTGGCATTGCCCACGCGGGTCTCGTCCCGTGCGTCCGCAATGGCAATATCCGATTCGAAAACGACGGCTTCCCGGCAAAAGTTGGCTGCCGGTCTCGCGTGAAGACCGGTTTTATTGATGATTTTAACGGTTTTGCTGTACATAGCCATACTCCCTTTTCCTTTTGTTCATTATACACTCCCCCCATTTTCACTGTCAAAAGAATCGCACGGGGAAAGACGCACTTTTCTTTAATTTCCTTTTTGGATTTTAGTGAAATTATTTTCACGTTTTTTTCATCTGTTTATTTTAATGCGTGACGTCCGACTTGCGCAGCGCGTCCAGTTCTGTGAAGACCCCGCCTTCGATCTGATCGCCCAGACGATGGTGCTGCGCCGCCTCGCTGCCGCGGTCGGGCGCCGCCCCGCCGATCTCGCCCATCGCCCGGACCAGTTCCCGGGATGAGATGCGCACCGCGCCACTGCCCAGAACCATCTGCTGCACCGCGCCGTCGGAGGTCACCACTTCCACCAGGCGCCGGCTGCGGCGGCGCTTCTCCGGGGTATCGCCCAAAAGCTCCACCACGCGGCGCTCGATATAAGCGTCGGCGGTGATATCCCGGCCGGTAAACACCACTGTGATCCCCAAGCGCTTTTCCTCCCGGGTCTTCGGGTCCTCCCGGGCATAGGCGTCGAAGACGAGCACGGTCTCGCAGCCCTTGAAACCACTGTAATTCGCCAGGCGATGGATCAGATCCTCTCGCTCATCCGCCAAATCGAAGACCGCCCGCTTTTCGAGCTCCGCATGCTGATAGATCACGTTGTAGCCGTCGACGATCAAATAGCGGTTCACGATTCGGCCCCGTGGCGCTGCCTGGCAGCCTCCGCCATCAGAATCCCCGCCGCCACCGAGGCGTTAAAGGAGTCGATGCTGCCGTAATTGGGGATCGATGCGGTAAAATCGCAGTGCTTTTTCACGTTGGGGCTGATGCCCTTGCCCTCGCTGCCGATGACCAGCGCGAGCTTTCCGGTGAAATCCCGGGTATAATAGGGCGCGCCGGCCATATCCGCGGCGGCCACCCAAAAGCCCTGGGCCTTGAGCGTCTCGAGGCAGCGGGCGAGATTGCCCACTTTCACCATGGACGTGGCGTTCATCGCGCCAGCCGAGGCCTTCATCGAAACGGCCGTCACCGAGGCGGATCGCCGGTCCGGAAAGATCACCCCGTGAGCGCCGCAAAGGTTGGCCGAGCGCACGATCGCGCCGAAATTGTGGGGATCGAGCACATGGTCCATAACGACGACAAAGGCGTCTTCCCCCGCGGCCTCGGCCTTCGCGAGCACGGCCGAAAGCGACTGATAGGCAAAGGGGGCCGTCACCGCCGCAATGCCCTGGTGATGCCCGCCGTCGGCCAGAGCGGCAAGCTTCGCCTTGTCCACCGAGTGGACGATGATGCGCCGCTTCTTGGCCTGATCGATCAAATCGCCCAGCACGTGGTCGCGGTTGTCCTTCATCACGTAGAGCTTGTCGATCTGGCGGCCGGTGCGCAGGGCTTCCCGCACCGGATTTTTGCCGACGATCACAAAGGCATCGGCATTTTCGCCGCGCCCTTCCCGGGGCTTTGCGCCCGCGTTATGCTTTTGTTTCATGGCGTTTGCCTCCACTCGTGCCGCCGGCCCTACCGGCGATGGCTTCCCGCCGGCCGCAGCGCGGCGGCAGCGGTCCGTAATACTGATAGCAATAGGTTTTGAGCATGCTGTTGTAAAGCTTGCGGTTTTTGGTCGCCCGGCGGCCGAAGGCGGCCTCAAACTCCGGATAGGCGGTGAGGATAAAATAAGACCAGTCGGGAAGTTTTTCAAAGGCGGCGCCCATCTCGCGGTAAAGCTTTTTCACCCCGGCGGCGTCCGACAGGCGCTCGCCATAGGGCGGATTGGTCACGATCACGCCGTAGCGCCGCTTGGTGCACACCTGCTGAAAGGGCAGCTTCTGAAACGCCACCAGGTCTTCCACTCCGGCCATCCGGGCGTTCGAGCGTGCCTGTTTGAGAACCCGGCCGTCGATATCGCTGCCCAGCACGCGAAAGCCTTTGCCGTTTACGGCGCGCTCGGCCTCGGTGCGGGCCGCCTGCCACCGCTTCGGCCCGATCGCCGGCCACGCCTCGGAGACGAAGTGCCGCCGCATCCCCGGGGCAATGTTTTTGCCGATCATCGCCGCCTCGATGACGATGGTACCCGAACCGCAAAGGGGATCGAGAAAGAAACGCTCCGGCTGCCAGCGGGAAAGCTTCACCAACGCCGCCGCCAGGGTCTCCTTCAGCGGGGCGCCGCCGGCATGGGCGCGGTAGCCCCGCTTGTTGAGCCCGCTGCCGCTGGTGTCCAGCGACAAAGTGACCACATCCTTCAAGATCTGAATATGGATGGGGTAGGCCGCGCCGTCCTCCGGGAACCAGCCGACCCGGTAATGGGCGCCCAGCCGCGAGGCCACGGCCTTCTTCACGATGCGCTGCCCGTCGGATTTTGAAAAGAGCTGCGACTTCACCGAGGTGATCTTCGCCGCGGGAAAGCACCCGTCCGCCGGAATCACCCTCTCCCAGGGCAGGGCGCGGGTCCCCTCGAACAGTTCGTCAAAGGTGGTCGCCTCGAAGCGGCCGATATCCCAAAGCAGCCGGTCCGCGCAGCGCAGCCAGAGATTCGCCCGGGGAACGGCCGCCGCATCCCCGACAAAGTGGACCCGGCCGTTCTCCACCCCTTCGACGGCGTAGCCCAAGGCGGCCACCTCGTCCTTCACCAAACTTTCCAGGCCAAAGGCCGTCGTCGCCGTCAGGTGCAGCGGCCACGCCGCAAACTCATTCGCCGTCAAAGGCCTTCACCGCTTCGTCCCGGCCGAACACCATGAACCCGGCGTAGCCCGCCGCCTCGCAGTGGCCGATCTGCTTGCCGAGCTTTTTCTTCTGGGTGATCAGGTTCACGCTGTAGCCCGCTTCCCGCAGCTCGTCGGCCTGAGCGATCACCGCGGCCATATCGGCGTCCGCCCGGTGGAAAAGCGCCGCGCGCCGCTCCGTCTTTGCCGCGCCCGCTTCCCGTTCCATCAACAGGCCGACAATGCGTTCAAAACCGATGGAAAAGCCCACCGCCGGCACCGAGGTCTTGGTGTAACGGCCGATCATGTTGTCGTAGCGGCCGCCGCCGGCAATAGAATAGCCCACATCGCCCCAGCGCACCTCAAACACCTGCCCGGTGTAATAACCCATGCCCCGGATCAGCGTGAAATCAAATTCGATGCGGTAACGCCCCGCCGCAAGAGCCGTCGTCGTTTCGATCACCCGTTTCAGATCGGCCACGGCCGCGGCCCCATCCACCCGGTCATCGATATTGTCGAGGTTCACCTCGGCCACGGCGTCCACAAAATCGGATACCATCGCCGCGTCGTAGCCCTTTTCGGCCAGCTCCGCCTTCACGCCGTCGGTTCCGATCTTATCGGCCTTGTCGAGAGAGATGCACACCGAGCCCACATCCCCGGCATTAAAGCCCGCCGCCGTGATGAAGGCCGTCAGCAGGCGCCGGTCGTTGACCTTGATCGTAAAATCGTCGAAGCCCGCCGCCATCAGCGCCTTGGCCGTGGTGGCAATGAGCTCGATCTCCGCCGTCACATCGGGGTCGCCGATGATGTCGATATCGCATTGCTTAAACGCGCGGAAGCGGCCCTTCTGGGGGCGTTCGGCGCGGAACACGTTGCCGATCTGAATCGCCTTGAAGGGCAGCTCCAGCTGCTCGGCGTTATTGGCATAAAACCGGGACAGCGGCAGGGTCAGATCGTAGCGCAGCCCTATGTCGCACAAATCCCGGCTGGTGGCGCCGGCCTTCGGGGCCAGCTTGTCCCCCCGCTTTAAAATCGTGAACAGCATCTTGAGGTTATCGCCGCCCTCGCTGCCGAGCAGCAGATCGATGTTTTCCAGCGCCGGGGTTTCGATCCGGGAAAATCCGTGGGCGCGGTAAATGCCCGCAATGGTCTGCTCCAGGTGATCCCGGACGCGCATTTCCGCCGGGAGAATATCGCGTGCGCCGCGAACCGGCTTCGAACTGATTTTTTCCATAAACTACCATCCTTATTTTTATTTTTTAAATTGCTGTTTTGATGCGATTGTCCGTCAGGCCTGCACCCGCCTCTGCGGCCGTGGCAGGAATAAGCCTAAGTGTATCATTTTCCCTTTTAAAGGGCAAACGCCGCCCGCGCTTTTCAAAAAAAAAGCCCCGTGCTATAATGACAGCAGATTCCCGGGGCGGCCCGATGCCGCCTTGCATTTTTAACCCATGCGAAAGGACCCTTATGATTTTCTACCTCATCGCCTGCGCGATCATCATCGCGGCGGATCAGCTCACCAAGCTTCTGGCCGTTCATTTTCTCGCGCCCATCACCACGCTGCCGCTGATCCCCAAGGTCTTCCACCTGACTTATGTCGAAAACACCGGCGCCGCCTTCAGCCTGCTGGCCGGCCGTTCGGTCTTTCTGATCCTGCTGACCGCCGTCCTGATCGCCGCCCTGATCGCCCTGCTGATCCGCCAGCACAAAACCCGGACCGCCCGGCCGCTCAACTTCGCGCTGACGATGGTCATCGGCGGGGCGCTGGGCAATCTGCTCGACCGGCTGCACTACGGCTACGTGGTCGATTTCTTCGACTGCCGCATCATCGGCTTCGCCGTCTTTAACGTCGCCGACTGCTTTGTGGTGGTCGGCTGCGTCCTGGTGGTAGCGAGCATCCTGCGCGCCCCCGGCCTCGCCGAGGAGCCGGACGCCCGCGAAAAAAAACGCCAGCCCCGCGCATAGGGCCTGGCGTTTTTTTATGGCTTTTTTATTTTTATGCGCCGCTTATGGCCTGCCAAGCGGCTCGAAGGCCTCGTCGTCCGCCAACAGCTCCAGCATATCCCTTTCGGTGATGCTGATGTGGCGTCTGGCGTAGCGTGCGGCCGCTTCCGCGTCGCCGGCCTCGATATTGTCGATGATATCCTTGTGCTGGCCGGGCAGGGGCTTTTTCTTGTCGATACGGTGGACGTATTCCACGCGGAAGCGCAGCATCTGCTCCCGCAGCGTGTGGATCATGCTCTTCAGGCGGCCGTTGCCCGACGCCCGGTAAAGCACCTCGTGAAAGGTGATGTCGTTGTCGATGATGGCCTCACCGTCGTTATCGTGCACCCCCGCCTCGAATTTCTGATTGCTGGCCCGCAGGGCGGCGATATCCTCCGGCGTCGCGTGGATCGCCGCGAGTCTGGCCACCAGCGCTTCCAGCGCGCCGCGGATCTCCATCATCTCCTTCAGATCGGTGATGGACATCGGCGTGACATAGGCCCCTTTGCGCGGCACCATCTTCACCAGGCCCTCCAGCTCCAGCTTGCGAATCGATTCGCGCACCGGCGTCCGGGAGACGCCCAGCTCGTTGGCCAGTTTGACTTCCATCAGCCGCTCGCCGGGCTTGAAATCCCCGTGAACGATGGCGCTGCGGATGGTCTCGAAGACAACCTCCCGCAGGGGCTTGCAGGATTCCGCATCCATCTGAAGCCTGTGATGCCATTGACTCTTTGCTTGTTCTTCCATCTTTGCCTGCCTCTCGTTTGTTTTCATCTGCTCATCGGATCGATCGCCGTTCCAAAAACGCATCGTCTCCGACCTTTAGCCCTCCGGCCGGTAGATCTCGGCCGTAAACACTTGACGGCCCGCCTCAAAAGCCGGTCTGGCCGCCCGGGCTTCGGCCGTCGTCTTAAAATAGCCGATCACCGTCGAGCCGCTGCCGCTCATCACGGCAAAGCGCGCGCCCGCGGCCAAAAGCCGGTCCCGAATCGTCCGGATCTCGGGATACGCCTCGAAAATCACCGGTTCGAAGGCGTTGGCCGCCCAGCGCCCCGCCGCGCCGAGATCCTCCGACGCGAGGGCGGCCAACAGCTTGTCCGTCGTGTCTTCGCGCGCGTCGCCCGCCGCATCCAGCCGGGCAAAGGCCCAAGGGGTCGGGATGTCAATCGGCGGCTTCACGCCAAGGATCGAAAACTTCGGAAAATGCGCCAGCGGTTCAACCCGCTCCCCGATGCCGCTCACCAGCGCCGGCCGGTTCACACAGCAATAAGGGATGTCCGCGCCGATGGCCGCGCCAAAGGCAAACAAATCCGCCTCGGCCAGGGGCAGCTCCCACAATGCCGAGAGCCCGCGCAGCGCCGCCGCCGCATCGGCCGATCCGCCGGCGAGCCCCGCCTGCATCGGAATCTGCTTGGTCAGATGCATCCTGGCGCCCCGGGCGACGCCAAATTTTTTTTGCAGCCGCCTGGCGACCTGCATGATCAAATTGTCGTCCCCCGTGGGCACCGCGGCATGGTCGCAACTCAATGAGAGCTCAGGCGCCGGCGCCAGCGTCAGCACATCACAATGATCCGCCGAAAAATTGACCATGCGCATCAGATGGTAACCGTCGGCGCGCTTGCCCGTTACCTGCAGGGCCAAATTGATTTTGGCAGGTGCTTTGATTGTTATCATAATCACTCCGTACGCATAATGATACTGTATACAAGTATAACACAAGCATTTGAGAAAACAAGCCGCCTGGGCACTTTTTTCATCGGCATCGGCGCCGCGTTTTTGCCGATTTTTAACCATTTTCGGCCGCCCGTCAAGATTCATGCTTTATTTTTCAAACTTTTTCTTCTATAATTTTAATCATACCGATCCATTCAGATCAAACCGTAGTCATGTTTTAAGTTTTCATCGGAGGGAGGCCCGAATGAGCATTCATTTCAAAAATGACTGGGAAACGCCGCTGCAGGGGGAGTTCCAGAAAGACTACTACCGCCGGCTGCACCAGTTTTTGCTGCGCGAATACCGCACCCAAACCGTTTACCCCAATATGTACGATATTTTTAACGCCTTTCACTACACGGCCTATTAGGACACCAAGGTCTGCATCATCGGCCAGGACCCCTATCACGGCCCGGGCCAGGCCCACGGCCTGTGTTTCTCGGTAAAGCCCGATGTGGCCGTCCCGCCGTCGCTGCGCAATATTTATCAGGAGCTCCACGACGACCTCGGCTGTCCGGTGCCGAATCACGGCTGCCTCGTCCACTGGACGAAAGAAGGGGTGCTCCTGCTCAATTCGGTGCTCACCGTGCGCGCCGGTCAGGCGGCGTCCCACCGCGGCCGGGGATGGGAAACCTTCACCGACCAGGCGATCCGCCTGCTCAACGCCCGGGAAAAGCCCGTCGTCTTCATTCTCTGGGGGGCCTTTGCCCAATCCAAGATTCCAATGATCACCGCCCCCCAGCACATGATCATCAAATCGCCGCACCCGAGTCCCCTCTCTGCCAGCCGGGGCTTTTTCGGCAGCCGGCCGTTCTCCCGATGCAATCAGTTTTTGGATCAGGTGAACATCGCGCCGGTCGATTGGGCCATTCCGCCCGTCAAAGACCGCACGGCCGCCGCCCGGGCCATGGCCCACACCCGGGGATAACCCATGGATCACCAAATCCTCGTCGCCATTTCGCATCTGGCCTGCCCGCCCCTGGATGTCTTCTTTAAGAGCCTGACCTTTCTGGGCAACGGCGGCCTGATCTGGCTGATGCTGACACTGGGGCTGCTCCTTTATCGCCGGACGCGGCCGACGGCCTGGATCGTGTTCGTTTCTCTGCTCGCGGCGGCACTGATCACCACCCGAGGACTCAAGCCCCTCTTTATGCGGGTGCGGCCTTATCTTCGCTATCATTTCCCCATCATCATCGCGGCGCCGGGGGGCACCTCGTTTCCGTCGGGGCACACCGCGTCTTCCTTTGCCGCGGCCTGGGCCTGCTTCCGCCTGTATCACGAACGCCATCCGCGATGCTGTGCGGCGCTGCTGATGCTGGCCGGCGCCATCGCCTTCTCCCGGCTCTATCTTTATGTGCACTATCCCAGCGATGTCCTCGCCGGCGCGCTCTTGGGCATGGCCGTCGCCGAGGCCTGTGTGCGGCTGGCCAACCGCCGTGCTTTTTCACGCAAAAAGGACTCCCCCGCGTTTTGATCGGAGGCGTCTCGCCGCCGTTTGAATGCGTCATGTTGTCCGAAGGGGCTTTTATGTTCAAAAAAAGTTTTCACAGCCGGCGCATGACCGGCGATCTCACCGTTTTGCTTCTGGGGCTGGAGCTGGCGCGCCACCTGGGATTTGCGGCGGGGCTCTTTCCCTACACCGCGCTCTGGGGCACTCCGCTCACCACCGAGCCGTCCCTGCACGCCGCGGAGAGCGGGCTGATGGCTTGCCTATTGCTGGCGATGGCCGCCTGCTTTAAACTGGGGCATCACCGTTTTCTCCGCCGGGGTGCCGGAGGCCGGCCGCGGTTTGTCCCCCTGGGGCGCCGCCTCTGGTTCGGCTATGCCGTGTTGATTTTCGGCGCCCTGCTCACCTTGGGCTATTGGCGCTGCCATCCCCTCGCCCTGCGCCTGATCTCCGGCTGCGGCGGGGTGCTATTTTTGCTGCTTGCCCTGCGGCTGCTCCAGTTGGTCCGCCGCGACAGCCGCCGCGCCCGAAAAGCCCTCGCCCGTCGAAACAGACCGGCAGATCCAGCCGTCACGACCGATGATAACCGGCCAGCGCCGCCGTCGCCGCGTCGATCTGCGCATCCGTCAAAAGGACCGGCGCCCCCAGAGGCTTAAGCTGCACATAAAGCCTGGCCACGTATTCGATCTGCTCCGCCACGTCAAAGGCCTCGGCGATGTCTGTGCCCAGGGCGAGCAGCCCGTGGTTGCCCAGCAGGCAGGCTTTGCCCGGTCCCATGGCGGCAAAGGCCGCGTCGGCCAGCGCCTGGGAGCCAAAGGGATAATAGGCCGTGCAGGGCACTTCCCGCCCGGCGTAGCCCACCAGATAATGAATCGGCGGGATGGCCTCCTGCCGGCAGGCCAGCGTCGTCGCATAGACCGAGTGGGTGTGGATGATCCCGGTGATCTCCGACCGGTGCCGATAAAAAATCCGGTGCAGATCCACCTCGCTGGAGGGTCGCCGCGCTCCCTCGACCCAGCGGCCGTCCAGATCCACCACGGCCACATCCGCCGCGCCCACCGCGTCGTAATCCAGGCCGCTGGGGCTGATCGCCATCAAGCCGCTGGCCGGATCGTAAAGGCTGACGTTGCCGAAGGTCCCGGTGACCAGCCCCGCTTCCCGCAGTTTGCGGCCGAAGGCCGCCACCCGTTCTCTTTCTGATTTTAATTGCATGATTTTCCTCTTTTCTGCTTTAATCGGTCGCTTTGTTTGTCTTCGCAGCTGAACGCCGGCGCCCGGCGATTTTTTTATTATAACAGGATCCGCCTGCCCGCGCGAAAAATTCTCGTGAAATTTTGATTGGGGGGTTATCAAGGGCGGACAAAAAGTTTACAATAACATCAAATTTGAACCCAAATTGGAGGATACAAAATGGCAACAGGCATTTTAATTGTTTCGCACAGCGAAAAACTGGCAGAAGGCATTGTCGAGCTGATTTCCGAAATGGCGAACGACTCGGTCGTCATCAAACAGGCCGGCGGCACCGAAGACGGCCGCCTCGGCACCGACGCCGTGCGCGTTCAGGCCGCGATCGAATCCATGGCGGACTGCGGTGCCATCCTGATCTACTGCGACCTCGGCAGCTCCATCATCAGCTCCGAAATGGCCATCGAAATGCTCGACGATGACGCGCTGCGCGAAAAGGTGCAGATTGTCGACTGCCCCATCGTCGAAGGGGCCTTTACCGGCGTGGTGCAGGCGTCCCTCACCGAAGACGCGGCGGAAATCGTCGCCGTTTCCGAACAGGCCAGAGAACTGCGCAAGCAAAGCTGAACCCCCGGGCATTCAAAAAGAGCCGGCCTCAACCGAGACCGGCTCTTTTTGCGTCGCAACCCTCAGCCCAAAGCCACATCCAGGGCGAGCATCACCGTAAAGCCCAGCGCAAAGCACAGGGTGCCGACGTTGGAATGCCTGCCCTCCGACATCTCGGGGATCAGCTCCTCCACCACCACATAAATCATGGCCCCGGCAGCAAAGCTCAGCAGATAGGGCAGCACCGGCACGATCACCCCCGCCGCAAAACCGGTCAGCGCCTTGTCGACGCTTTCCTTGAGCGCGCCGCGCATAAAAAACACACAGGCGGCGCCGGCGGTCGTCCCGATAAAGGGGATCGCCAGGCCCTGCACCACGGTTCCATTCACTGTATTCACCTCTTAACTGCTTTCGTGATCGGCCGCCATTAAAAAAACCGATGACCGAAGCCATCGGATTCGCATCCATCAACATGGCGGAGAGGGAGGGATTCGAACCCTCGATACGCTTAATCACGTATACACGCTTTCCAGGCGTGCTCCTTCAGCCAGCTCAGACACCTCTCCATCTAAACCGCCCTACCGGCAATCTTTCTTTTTGAATGCTTTAATAGTATAGCGAAGCGGCAAATCTTTGTCAAGGCATTTTTACGCTCATTTATGCCCCCTCGGCGCGGGATTTGAGACGGATTTGCAATCCCGCAGGCAATTTGCGCCAATCTGTGCTATGATAAAAATAAAGGAGTCGCCATGTTACACATTCTTGGATCGGCCGCCGCGCTCAAGGCCACTTTGCTGAGCTTCGGCCCGTGGACACCGTTGGTTTATTTTTTGCTGCAGACCGCCCAAGTGGTCATCGCCCCGATCCCCGGCGGCGTCACCACCGTCATCGGCGGCGCGCTCTTCGGTTGGTATAAGGGCTTTCTCCTCAGCGGCAGCGCGGCCATGCTCGGCTCGTTTCTCGCCTTCGGCCTGGGCAGAAAACTGGGCCGCCCCTTCGTGATGCGCTTCCGCGACCGGAAATGGGTCGCCCGCCTCGAGGCGCTGGAAGAGGACAAGCTCGACCGCTTTTTATTCTTTCTGTTTCTTTGTCCGGGATTCCCCGACGATTTTATCTGCCTGGCGTCCGGGGTGACCAAAATTACTTTCCGGCGCTTCGCCTGGATCTGCACCATCGGCCGGCTGCCCGGCTTCTTTCTGATCGCCCTGATCGGCGCCGGCATCATGAAAAACGATCCGGTGCAGCTCGCCCTGCTGCTCGCGGCCTACGGCGGCCTGACCCTGGCTCTTTATTATCTGCAAAAACGTGTCGCCGCGGCCATCGACCGCCGCCGGCCCCATCCCGATGCTTCCCAAGAAAGGAGTTCCCCATGAAAATCATTCTCGATGTTGATACCACCCCCCGCGCCGCCCGCAACATCTGCGACACCATCGCTCAGCAATTCGGGCTTTCCCTCGTCTCGGTTTCCGATATCGACCGCGACGCCGGGGATCCCCGGGAGCGCACGGACCGCATCCTTGCGGCGCTCACCCGAAACGATATTGTCGTCACCGACGATTACACCCTCGCCGACCGGATTTACGAGCACGCCATGGCCGCCGTCAGCCCCAAGGGCTTTGTCTTTACGGCGGCCAATATGGACGAGCTGCTTTACGAGCGTTATCTCAAAAATAAAAAGGCGGCCGAGGCCCCGACGCCGGCCCCCTCCAAGCGCGGCCTGGCCCGCAGGGCCCGCGCCGAAGAGCGGGCCTTCACCTCGCTGATGCTCGATTTGATCTCGCCGGTTTCCAAGGAGTTATAGCACCGCATGGCCGAAAAAGACGTCCCGGACGGGACGTCTTTTTGGATGTGCCGGGCGCCCGTCACGCGGATTTAATAAATTTCACCGAGAAACCTAAGGTTATGCCCGCGCATCCCTGGCCGGCTTTCGATAGAACTTCATCAGCGCGCCAAGCGTTAAGGATATTCGATTTTCTAATGAAGGATCGCACAAAAATCGAAACGTAAAAAGAACACCACGATGGCCATGAGATAAATCCGGCGGCTGCAGTAAATGCTCTACGCCTGCTCTTACGAACGAGGACATCAAAACCGCGTTCCTATCTGCAGCGAACAAGTTGCCGAATCAGCTGACAAAATTCACGCCAGACAACCGGCACGCGCCGGCGAATCACGCCGCAGTCTATGCCGAAGACCCTATCCGCGTCATCTTGAAGAACGATCAGGAAATCAAAGCCTGATGCCGAACATCAAACAAGCTCCCGATCATCAGTTTTTCGCCAGCGGTCGGGAGCCTTTTTCATCTCATGAAACCGGAATTCAAATCTATCGAAATCTTAACCTGTTAGCGGCTGTTGTATGCCGTTAATAAAATCCTCCGAAATCCTTGAAAACAAAGGATTTTTTTCAGTTTGCTCACCCGTTGCTGTTATACGGTTTCACATGGTGTTACCCTTGCTCTCAGTGCCTCATAAGGGCAAAAGCAAGGGAAGGAAAATCTGGTAAAACAACATAACAACATGTGGCAGCCGGGAACCTGTGGCATAGGCGATTATTACATTCCCTGCCTGACGATCCCGAGGAAGAACAACGGCCCATCGGCGCATGGGGACGGCGGCATCTTCGGTATATCCGCGAGTACCGCAAAAGACTATACAACAGCCTGCTTCTCGGCGGGAAGCTCAACAACTACCTTGCCGATCTGAATAAGCAAGCGGAGAAAATGTTCTCTTGGCTGGTAAAGGAGCTTGACGAAAAGGAAGGTATCACAGAAACGCTCAAGGAAGAAAATCAGATGCTCTGGGTACAGCGGATGAACGCAGTCCGGAAAACGGCAATAGGGATCGTCAATAATGATCTGATTTGTGCATAATTAACACATAAGCGGCAAGGAGAAATCTCTGCTACTGTATCATATCATTTATCATTGTATAATCAATTCCTTTCTCATACTCCAAAGCAGGATAGAATAGAGAAATTGGGAACCACAGCATAACTATTTCTGATATTTTTGAAATTGTGACATATATTTGCTGTGCAAGTATGTATCGTTACTATATTCTATTACGGTTATTATATGGCGGATCAATATAGATGTAGTCCACCTTGCCCCGATGCGTTTTCTCTAAAAGATATAACGCCTGCAGGTTATCGCCCTCGATAATGAAATTCCATGGGAGAGACAAATCTTTGCAAAGTCGTCATTCTGGATCGGCGCAGAATACGGGAATATTCTCCTCCAGCATTTCGTCAACAGCTTCGGAGTGTTCTTCCCACACAAGTCCGTATTTTTTGTCACGGAGTTGGTTTTCTATTTCATTGAATGCACGGATAGATTCGTCATCGGAGTGCTGTTCTTTCAACTGTTCCAAAAACGCAATCATCCTATCCCGTTTGATTTTTGACAAATTAGCCATTACTCTTCCTCCGCTGCTGCATGAGACTCCTCAGTAAAATCAATAGTTCCAACCACAAAACGGCTTTTTTCAAAGATTTTATCTATAGAGCCACACATACGATCAGTGATATTTTGATATGTCGTTAAATCTTCTTTAACAAACCGAACTGCTTGATTCATAGAACGCTCAATTCCCAGCACACCATTCATTGAATCAATAAGGCCACTAATAGATGCTTTGCTGCCAATAGCTGCTTCTTTCATACCATAAAGACTTTTCAAGTAACTTATCAATGATTCTTTGTTTTCTTCTTTTGATGCAAATTTATTCTCAAGCAGGCCTAATGTGTTCTTTTCTATTTCGTCCCAGAGAGAATCAATAGTCGAGTTATGTATTTTCAACTTTTTAGCAAAAGTTTCAACATAACCGACAACTTTTTTTGTTTGCTTGCGAACAAATGAAGCCGTCCCATTTCCTCCGTTTTTGTTCACTCTCTCAATTTCAGCTGTACAAGAAGTGGTGCCAGAATTCATTTCATTCATGTCAGTATTCATAGAGTTGATCTCATCAGTTAGTTTTTCGGCATTATTTTCGATATCTGTCAAAAAATCAAGAAACCCTTTGTCAGATTCATCTTCTAAAACTACAGCGTCTTTATGTTCAAACCAGCTCGGATTCTCAACGCCCTGTAGAGTTAAAAAGTCTTTGACAGGGTTACTGTAACTTACAGAACCATCTATCGCACCGCAGAGATTTGTCTCGAGGTATTTTATCAATTCATCAAATTTCTTGAAATGAGTTGTATAGTCCTTTGCCCTATACTGTTTCAAATCAAAGGGAAGTCCAGATAAATCGTCCTGCGTAATTATTATAGTTTTCTTGTTAAAAGAATGAGCCAAACTAAGTTCATACATAACATTAGCATTTAGCCCAGTCAAATCAGCAATCACGATGTCTGCTTCATATAAAGGCTGAATAATATCTTTCAAAACATTTTGCTGATTTCCTTCTTCTCCGGCATTGTTGAATTCAAATCTTTCAGAAAACTGCATTTTAAGCATTTCATATACTTCAAAGAACTCGTCTTTGAACGGCATAATCACAAATACTTTTTTCTTTTCCATTGCAAAAACTCCTTCCTGTTATTTCTGGCACAATAGATACTTTTTGTTATCGCCTCGACCAACTACTTTTATCAATCCGAGAGCTTTGCAACGGTAAATGTGCGTGTCTTTTTAAGTCCGAGCAGGTCGCTGATTTCTTTTTCGGTGATTTGTCCGTTTGCTTTGATGTAATCTAACTATATTATACTCACAAAATTCACTATATCAAACGCGAATAGCGAATTTATAGCGAATATTCGCTCGGATAAACGAATATTCGGATTGCGGTGAATATTCTCTAATACAAATCAGCAGCTGGGTACGCAAATACCCGGCTGCTTGCTATATGTGCGCACCGCCGAAAGCGGCAGTGTTGCTGTCTGTTGTCTTATCGTTCTCCCTGGCGCAGGAAGAACGCTTCGGAGGCTTCTGTGCCTCGTCCCGTATCCTGTAAAGCTGTGCCACAACGCTTCTGCGCTCCGGCGGTTTCTTTTCTTCGGCTGATTTTCCCTCGGCCTGTTGCTTCCGTTCTGCAAGCACCCACTCATACTGCTTTACTATGCGCTCAGCCTTATTGTAGGCGGCCATAAGTGCCTGTAGCCCTGTTCCTGTACCATGCGGGAAATTCTGTCTTTGAGATCGCTGGCTTTCTGCTCGGCGGCCTCCATTTTTGCTTCTTTCGCTTTTCTCTCCCTGCCCTTGAAAATACCAATGCTTTCTGCACGATGGTACGGAATAAGCCCAGTAGCCACCCGTGTTCGCAAATGAAATATTTACTCTTATTTTGAGCTTGATTTCGAGTCCCTTATCCTCCGGAACGCCGACGACCAGCGCCGGGTCAGCGGTGCAGTTCCAGTCCTGCCGCGCTTCATTGTCAGCCCGCATCTCATCAGCCATGGAATTGTTCTTACTGATCTTCTTTATCGACAGGTATACATCGTTTTGGTCGAATACTTTTAGCCGCTTTTCCTTTTTAACATGAATGTTGATCTGTGCGGTCAACGACTTCCTATAAAAAGCCTTAGCTTTTAAAAAAGGTGTCTTTGTCGTAAACATGTGCTGCTCATGGATTTCCCATTTTTGGAATTACCGTACGGCCTTTGCGGATTGCTCCATCTTCTCCTGTGACCTCTTTCTTTGTCCGCATCCGTTTTCCCGTTTCATCGAGGCACACGGCGCGAGCGGCAACCTTATTATCCGGTGTCTCTAAAAGCCGTCGTTCGAAAAAGATCAGGTGAATGTGATAGTTGGTTTTTGTCTTGTTTCTTCGCGCTTCTTCCCTTTACACCCGAAGGGCACTTTTTATACGAAAGGAAATATTGTTCCAAAGCGGACGTGGAGGCAATCAGATCGCATTTACCTTTAAACCGGCGATAAAAGATCGCCGGTGAATACCGTTATCGGTGATCTCGTCGATCGTGATTTTATCCATGGCTTTCTGCGCCGATAGTTCCCGGATGGATTCAGCCAGAATTTCTTTGGTCGTTTTACGTTTCACACGCTTTCCTTTCTTGCTGCTTTCTGCACCGGATCAAAGGCGAGGCACCCGGTTAAATATCGGGCAGTCGTTAGCCGCAAGCCTCCTCGGACGGGACTGTGCGTTTGATTTCATTTCTGCCGTTCCCACGCCGATCTTGATTTTTATGATAGCAGAAAAACCACCCGCTTTGCAGAGAGCTCGTCTGACGGCTTTTGCCGCAAAGGCAATCTCTCATCCCGCCGGCCGCCGTCTGCCGGGAGGGCTGCCGGGCGTTTCGCATCGGCTGCCCGTCGTAAAACAGGGAAAAGACCGAAGCCAAAAGCAAAAATCCCAGGAGTAAAACCACTTCCAACAACGATTTAATCAATTTGCGTTTCATATCGGCCACCCTTTCTGTTCAGTCTGCCGCCGGTGCAAACCGTCGATGCACCGGTGATTGATCTTAGGATAGCGCATTTTGTTAGATTCGTCAAACTATTTTTATATTTTCTGTTTTCTTCCCGGGCATGCCCTTGCCGGACCGCCCGATTTCGGTCGGATTCGCACCCGGCCGGCTTAAGGCGAAGCCTCTATTGATCGATCGCCGCCGGGGTAAGCCTGGCCGATTGCCATCCGCGAACGCGCGCGCCCTGATGGGCCGCCCGCAAATCAAAAGCCCTCGGCCCATTTATCTCAGGCCGCCCGACTGCCGATCGGCGGTCTCGCCCGCGATTTCTCATCGTGTGCCGCCGCGGAGAACGCATCCCGCACAAAAACCCTCCGCCTTGCGAAATTTTTACCTTCGGGTATAATAAATCATAAAACCGACCGGCTTACCGTGATTGCTCATGCGGCAAGCCGGCGAATCGAGGTGACTCATGAAAATTTCAACCAAGGGCCGCTACGCCCTGCGGATGATGCTCGATCTGGCCTATCATCAGGACGAGGGCTACATCGCCCTCAAGGACATCGCCCGCCGCCAGAATATCTCCAAAAAATACCTGGAGCAAATTGTCTCGCTGATGCGCGGCCCGGACATCCTGGCCACCAGCCGCGGCTACAGGGGCGGCTACCGCCTGGCCCGCCCGCCAAGGGACTACACCGTCGGCGAGATCCTGCGCCTGACGGAGGGCTCCCTGGCGCCGGTGGCCTGCCTGGAGGAGGGCGCCGACAAATGCCCCCGGGCGGCCGGCTGTGAAACCCTGCCCGTCTGGCAGGGGCTTTACACCCGCATCACCGACTATCTCGACAGTCTGACCCTGCAGGACATCATCGACCACACCCGGGAAAACGCCCCGATGGACTTTATGATTTAACACCGATCTGAAAGGAACCCCATGACCCGTTTTGACTTTACCACCCCCATCGACCGCCGGGGCAGCGGCGCCATCAAATACGGCCCGCACCCCAAATTCCCCGACGCCGACGTGCTGCCCTTCTGGGTGGCGGATATGGATTTTGCCGTCGTCCCCGCCATCCGGGACGCTTTGCAGGCCAAGCTTGACCACGGCGTCTTCGGCTACGAGGGCATCAGCGATGCCTATCGCGACGCTGTGACCGGCTGGTTCGCCCGCCGCTTCGGCTGGCAGCCGGACCCGAAGAGCCTGATCACCACGCCGGGGATCGTCTTCGCCGTGGCCACCGCCATCCGCGCCTTCACCAAGCCGGGGGACGCCGTGCTGATTCAAAACCCGGTGTATTTCCCCTTCGCGGGACTGGTGAAAAAAAACGGGCGCAGGCTCGCCGAAACCACCCTGACGCTCAAAGACGGCCATTACAAAATCGACTTCGCCGAGTTTGAGCGGCAGATCGCCGACAACGATGTGAAGCTTTTCGTGCTCTGCTCGCCCCACAACCCCACGGGCCGCGTCTGGACCCGGGAGGAGCTTTCCCGGATGGCCGCCATCTGCGCCGCCCACGGCGTGATCGTCTTCTCCGACGAGATTCACTGCGATTTCGTCTGGCCCGGCCGCCGCCACACGCCCTTCGCGAACCTCTCCCCCGAGGCCGCGGCCATGACCGTTGTCGGCACTGCCCCCTCCAAAACCTTTAACCTCGCCGGGCTGCAGGGCTCGAACCTCTTTATCGCGGACGCATCCCTGCGCCGCCGCTACCAAAAAGAACTGGCCGCCCAGGGCTTCGACGCGCCGAATAACCTGGCGATGGCCGCCACCGTCGCCGCCTATAACGCCGGCGAGCCCTGGCTCACCGGGCTGCTCGCCCATCTGGCCGGAAACATCGCCGCCCTGCAAAAGGCCCTCACGGACACGCCCATCCGCCTGATTTGCCCCGAAGGCACCTATCTGATGTGGCTCGACTGCCGGGCCCTGGGCCTTGCCGACGACGCCCTTGAGGCGTTCTTTGTGGAAGGCGCCGGGCTCTGGCTCAATGCCGGGATCACCTTCGGCAGCGCGGGATCGGGCTTTATGCGCATGAACCTGGCCTGCCCCCGGGCCGCCCTCGATGCCGGCATCGCAAGGCTTGAAGCGGCGCTGGCCCAACGCGGAAAGTGAAGCCGAAGACATCATCACCGCATTCGCCAAAAAAGCCTCTGAAAATTTTAAAATTCAAAGGCTCTCATCTGCCGGAAACGCCTGTCGCGACAGGCGTTTCTGGCATTTTTTGTATATCGGGATTCAATCCGTTTGTGCTTTCGCTTTGCAAGGCCGCAAGGCAGTCGTGGATGGCCGCTTCCCCCCTAAGCCGCAGCCTGCCGCCCATGCGCTTTGGCGGGCGCCGTCGTTTCGGGGCCAACCATGATGCCTGCCTTATTACAGGACGCCGGCTTTCTCAAAATGCTTTTTCAGCAGGCATTTCCCAAGCCACGCGCCGATCAATCCGCAAAGAACCGAGAGCAGGCACAGCCCGACAAGGCTCATCGGCGTCACCCATTCGATCACCTTGGCGATATAGCTTCTGCCGTATCCGGCAAAGGCTTTGGCCCAGGCATCCTTCAGGAGAACAACCGAAATAAACGCGACCAGCGTCAGACCGCAGGTATAAACCGCATGGGCCGCCGCCATTCCACGAAACCGCTTCCGCCCCAAAGCGCCATAGAGAACCTCGCCGATCACCCCGCAGACCAGCATGGTAACCACGTCCAGCGGCAGCCGCCCCATGATCAAAAAGAACACGGCAATCACGGCGGAAGCCAGAAAAAAGGTTCCGGTTTTCGGCACTTTCGACAGCAGCAGCATCATGACGATGCCCGCCGGAATTCCGGCGATGGCCGGTGCAAACAGATAGGTAAGCGGGTTCATACCCAAAATCATCACCACGACGAACATGCACGCAAACAGCAGAATCGCCATGACGCCGATCAAAATCAGATCTTTCACCTGTAATTTTTCTTTTACTTCGTTATTCATTGTTTTTGCTCCTTTCAGAAAATAATAGCCGATAAATCCGTTTGCGGTTTTCCCTACAGAACGGGATCAGCGCGGGGGCACCGCCGCGCTGCAGATGCAGCAGCCAATCGCAGGTCTCAAGGAGAAATTCCCCGTCGTGCGAAATGACCAGCACGGTCTTTCCCCGCTGCGCCAGATCCCTCAAAAGCCTGGAAACCCGCCGCATATTGCGGCCGTCTAGCCCGCTGGTGGGCTCGTCAAACAAAATCATTTCAGAATTTTTCATCAGCGCCACGGCGATCGTGACGCGCTGCTTCTCGCCGCCGGACAGGCTCCCCGGATGCCGATCCTCGTGTGCGAGGATGCCCAGCCGGTCCAATATCTGCCTGGCCGCCTCGTTTGCCGCTGCCTCGCCTTCCCTGCCGATCGTCAGTTCCCCCAATACGCTGTCGGAGAACAGCTGATAATCCACATCCTGCATGACGTAATACGATTTGCGGATCCGCTCCCTTTTGCCGCTCTTTTTCCCATCGAGCAGAATATCGCCGCGCTGCGGCTGCTCCAGCCCGACGCACAGCCTGGCCAAGGTGCTTTTGCCGACGCCGTTTTCGCCGACGATCCCGATCACCTCCCCGGGTGGCAACGAAAAGGCCAGATCCTTGAAAAGGGGCGGCCCCTTTCGGTAGCGAAAGCAAATCTGTTCGCCCTTCAGCTTTTCGGAGGCATCCGGCGGCGCGGTTTCCCTCATTTCCCGCCGGAAAGGAGAGACGCACCGCAGTCCCAGCCGCCGGCTTTCGTCAATCCCCATCCGGCCAAACTCATCGGCGGACAGCTCCAGCCGCTTTCGCCCCTTCGCCAGATAAACCATCCGATCGCAGAGTCCCTTCAGCCAGTCAATTTTGTGCTCGGCAACGAGGATCGCCGTGCCCGCGCCTTTCAGTCTCAGCAGGATTTGCCTCAGGCGGCGGGTGGCTTCGCGGTCGAGGTTGGCCGAGGGCTCGTCCAGAACGAGAAGCTTCGGCCGCAGCGCACAGGCCGAGGCGATGGCCACGCTCTGCTTTTGCCCGCTGGACAGCTCCGTGACCCTTCTGCCCAGCAGATGCGTGATGCCCGCAAGCCCGGCGGCCTCGAGGACCCTTGTTTCGATTTCGTTTTGCGGCAGACCCAGATTCTCGCAGGGAAACGCGATCTCCGAATCCACGTCCAGCGTAAAAAACTGTGACCGGGGATCCTGAAAGACGGAGCCCGTCAAAGACGCGATCGCCTGCATGCTCATGCCGGCAACCGCCTTGCCGTCCAGGAGGATTTCCCCCTGCATCTCACAGGAATAGAAATTCGGCAGAAGCCCGTTCAGACACCGGGTCACCGTCGTCTTGCCGCAGCCGGAGGCGCCCGTCAGCAAAACGCACTCGCCGTCCTTGACCGACAGCGAAAATTGGCATAGGCTCTCCGCTTCTGCTCCGGCGTATTTCACGCTTACATTTTTGATCTCAAGCAAGATAACCCCCCGCCCATATCCAAAGCAAAACATCCCACAGGATGATGCCTGCGGCGAAAACATAGTCCAGCGGGCGCAGAGCCACGGGCACCAGAGCGCCGCGGGGCCCCTCGAGGCTGTAGCCCCTGCAGAGGGCCGACCGCGACAGCTCGTCGCTCACCTTCAGGCTTCGCATCAGAAGCGGGATCAGATAATTCTCCATCGACCGGATCGGATGCAGCGGCGAAGGCTTCATGGACCGCAGCCGCAGGCTTTCCCGGATGCTGCCCGCTTCCGCCTTCAGGGTCGGAAAATACCGGAAGGCGACGGCCAGCGGGAGGATCAGCTTCCGCGAGAGCCGCATGTTGGCCAATGCCATCAGCAGCTCGCCCAGCTTGACCGCCCTCGCGAGAATCAGCCCGCACAAAAGCGGCGGCTCATACAGCAGGACGATCATTTTAATCATCGAGAAGGTCGCACCCGCAATGGGAAGCCCCCGCCGTTTTGCAATCAGCTCCCAGGCGATGACCGCCATATAGGGCAGAGAGCCTTTAAAGGCCGCCTTTCTTTCTCCCAGGCCGAATAGTGCGGCCAGCAGGAGCATCCCCACCGCGTAAATCGGGCGCAGACGATGCTTCGGCAGCATGAATGCGAGCATACTCGAGGTGACCGTGAACAAAAGCCATACGCGGGGGTCCGGCTTCCGCGCCCTAAACATGAAGCGTCCAGCTTTTCATCATGTGCTCCTTTTCCCACATGTCCATATAAAGCCCCTCCCTGGTCAGCAGGTCGTCGTGGGTGCCGATCTCCGCGATTTTCCCGCCGTCCATCACGACGATCTGATCCGCAAAGCGGATATAGGAGAGGGTGTGGGCAATCATAACGACGGTCTTCCCCTTCGTCAGGGTGTCCAGGCCCTTTTGGATGGCAAAGGCGTTTTCCGGATCGATGCTGGCAAGGGCCTCGTCCATCAAAATGATCGGCGCGTCCTTCAGGATGGCCCGTGCAATCGAGATCCGCTGCTTTTCGCCGCCGGACAGGGTGCTCCCGCCGGAGCCGACCGGGGTGTCGTAGCCCGCCGGCAGCGCCGCGATAAAATCGTGACAGCAGGCGGCCTTTGCCGCCGCGACGACCTCTTCCCGGGTGGCGTCCGGCTTGCCCATGCGGATATTCTCCGCAATCGTGCCCGAAAAAAGATAGACATCCTGGAAGACGACCGACAGCTTTTTCAGCAGCCCTGCATAAAAGACATCCCTGACATCGGCGCCGCCGATTTTGACGGCGCCGGCCGCCACGTCCCAAAAGCGCGCCAGCAAGAGAAGGAGCGTCGTCTTGCCGCTGCCGGAGGGCCCGACCAGCGCCGTAAACGCGCGTTCGGGGATCACGGCGTGAATGTCTTTCAGCGCGTACGCCTCCGAGCCGTCATAGGCAAAGGCGACCGCCTCGGCCGTCAGCTCGCAGGATTCCGTCACTTCGTTCTCCCCTTCGGGAAGCGGCGCCTGATCGTGCAATTCCCGGATATGATCCAGGCTGATGTCCATCAGATTCAATATGCCGAAGTCGAGGAGCAGCGCCTCCACGGGCTGATAATAGCTCGCGCTGATGATGGCGAAGAACAAAAATACCGGCAAGGAGGTTAAACCCGCGAAATAAAACAGCAGGCCGCAGACGAAAATCAGCGCCATTCCCAGGCGCACAAAAAGCTGAAACCACATCATCGGCGGCAGGGCCCCGAGTTCATACGCTGCCGAAGCGTCTTTATAGTCCCGCAGGCCCTGATCCATTTCTTTAAAAACGCGGTCCGTCATCCGGTAGGCACGGATCGTCTCCATGCCGGACAGGTATTCCAGCATCCGCCCGATGCAGTTTTGACTCTTTGCCTGCCGCTTCCCGCCGTCGCGGATCAACTTCTGTCTGCCGGCCCGGTAAACAAAATAAGCCGGAACAAAGCCCGCCATGGCGCAGAGGGCCAGCCGCCAATCGGCAATCAGCATCACGGCGGAGGTGCAGATCACCACGGTCAGGCCCGCGATAAACCCGGACAGGGTGCTGATGCAGTACATCTCCACATAGCTCATATCATTCGTAAAAATGGCGGTCAGCTTCCCGGCGCCCTCGTTCTGAAAATCGCCCAGCGGAAGCTTGGTGAGCCGTTTCGTCTCCTTCACCCGCAAATCGCAGATCATTTCGTAGCCCGCCGAGGCCTGCAGGCTGTTCACCGCGTATTCAAATACGTATCTCAAGACCAGCAGGGCCCCCAGTATCCCGCCGTCGATCAGCAGCTTCCGGCGCCCAAAGCTGCCGGAGATCAACGCCGTCATGGCCAGCAGGAGCACGACATAGCTCCCGCCGATGCAAAGCGCCTTCAGCACATCGAACACCACCGCCGCGATCAGCGCAGATTTTTTCCGTCCCGCAATCCGCAGGATGCGTTTGATTCGGTCAATCATCGTCGTTCCTCCCCGCAAACCATCGCTCAGACATGATAAATGCCTGCCACATATTCGCATATTCGGCCGATTCCGCCAGCAGCGCCGCATGCGTGCCGCGGGCCGCAAGCTCGCCGGCCTTTATCACAAGGATTTGGTCCGCATCCGCAACGGAGGACAGCCGGTGCGCGATGACGAGCACCGTCTTGCCCTTGACCAGGGCGGAGACCGCCTTCTGCAGCTGGGCCTCGTTGTCCGGATCGCAATAGGCCGTCGCCTCGTCGAGGACCAGCACCGGCGCGTTCTTAAGCATCGCCCGGGCCATCGCAATGCGCTGCTTTTCCCCGCCGGACAGGGAAAGCCCCTTCCCAAGCTTCGTGTCGTAGCCGTCGGGCAGAGCCATAATGAAGTCGTGGCAGCAGGCCGCCTTTGCAGCCCGCACAACCTCTTCGGGGGGCGCGTCCGGCCGGCCGAGCCGGATGTTTTCCCGGATGGACAGCTCAAAAACGGCGACGTCCTGCGTCACGAAGGAAACGGTCTCGGCGAGCTGCTCCCGCGGCAGCTCCCGGATATCGACGCCGCCGATGCGGATCGCGCCGGCCCCGACATCCCAGAAGCGATCGATCAGCTTGGCGATCGTGCTTTTTCCACCGCCGGACGGCCCCACCAGCGCCGTCACTTTGTTCTCTGCCGCCTCGAAGGAGAAGCCGTGCAGCACTTCGCTGTCGCCATAGGCAAAGCTCACGTTTTCAAAGGAAACGGCGTGGCCGTCGAGCGCCTTGAAATCACTCGGCGCATCCAGCTCCGGCAGGCACAGCATCGCGTTCAGGCGCTCCGCAATCTGGGCATTAAAATGGAGCATATCCGTATAGATCGCAATCTTGGACAGGGGCGCCGCAAAGCAAAGGGCGACAAACCAATACAGCAGCAGCCGGGAAAGGCCGAAGGCGCCCTGCAGATACAGATACCCCGCAACCGGAAATACAAAAACGATGCTGGCGCTCATGACGACGGTGTTGACCGTCATCTGGTGCCGGCAGTCCCGAAACCACTTCACCATAAAATCCCTGTATGCACGGGTCGCCTGCTCAAACCGGGAATAGGTTTTATCCTCCGCCGAGAACACCCGCAGCTCCTTGATCCCGCCAATAAATTCCACCATGGCGGTATTCATGGCCTGCGACGTCTGAAACATGCCCGGAAAATTCTGGTTCTGCAGCTTCCCGATGGAACGCAGGCAAAGCGCAAAAATAACGATGGTCAGAAAAAGCGCCAGCGCGATGCGCACATCCAGAACGATCATGCAGATGCCCATGATGACCGGGACGAAAAGCCCGCCCAGCATTTCGGGGAAATGATGCCCGTAAAACATTTCGAGCTGCTCCACATCGTCGAACAGCACGCTTTTCAATTTGCCGGCCGGGTTCTCGTCCAGATATCCCTGATGGACCCTCGACAGCTTTCGCAGGATCCGGCTCCGGATCTCGTACAGCCCGTCAAACGCAGTGCGATGCGACAGGCGGGTCGACGCGGTGTGAAAGATGACCTGCAGGAAAATGCCGGCAACCAAAAGAACGATCCCCGGCAGACACCCGTGAAAATCCAGCCCCTTCAAAATGGCATTCAAAATCAGGTACAGGCCGAACATGGGCAATACGCCGAACGCAGCCGACAGGACCGCAAAGAATCCGGACAGGCCGAGCCGACGCTGTCCCCGGCGGCTTAGAAATTGAAACAGGATTCTGATTCCGTTTTTCAAAGAAATCCCCCTCTCTAAATAAAATCAACCCGCGGTCAGAAAAAACTAACCGCGGGTTGATTATAGCGCTGCCCTCACGTTGAGGTCTCTTTCGATCGGGTGAATGATTCTCTGAAAAGGAATTCTTTCAGAAGCTGTTTTTCCGAAGCTCGGAAGGGCTGACGCCGAATTCCGCCTTGAATGCGACGCCGAACTGGCTCTGGCTGATATACCCGGAGCGGTTCGCCACCTCCAGAATCGTGAGCCCGGTGTTCAGCAGAAGGCTGCGCGCATGCTCGAGCTTCGCCTTTTTGTGATAGCCGTAGATCGTCGTGCCGTACAGCTGCTTAAACCCTTTTTTCAATTTGGTAATATTGATTCCCAGCTCCCTCGAAAGCTCCGAAATGGTCGGCGGATTTAAAAAATCCGCGGTCATGCGGGCGGGTATCTTTCTGATCTGCTCCCTTTCAAAGGCGTCGATGTCCGAATGCTTTTCCCCGGGTCTCGCCTCGCAAATATAGGAGATGATCTCGGAAATGCGGCTCTCGATGAACAGGCACTTTGCATTGCCGTCCCGTATCGCGCAGCCTTGAATCTGGAAAAATGCACTTTGCACCTGCGGCAGGAATTCCCGGTTCAGATAAAATTGTCCGTTGGCGCCGCTGCCGTTCAGCGCGGTGCTCCACAGATCGGGGCCGACGCTTCCGAAATAGTGGTCGCAGGCCTCCGCCGAAAAGGCAAAGGCCATGTTGACATAGCGAACATCCTTCGGGATGATCATGCTTCCCCTGACCCGCGACGCCCTCGCCGAGGCCATGGAAAGCGTCATCACATTGGGCAGAATATCCTTTCTCGCCGCCCCCTCGACCAATACGGACCGGCCCTCGATGCAGTACGCAATTTCAAAGTGGTCGTGGGGCAGTTCATAGACGATCTCGACCGTCTCGCGAAAACAGAGGTCGAACATTAAAAACTGGGAGTGCTCAGAGATATGAAAAAAGGTGACTGTCCCGGCGCCGTAAGCGGGGGCGATGTGAAAAACGGTTTCTCTGCCGTCGACGGATACCGATGACGAAACCGTCTTGTAAAAGTCCATATAATCCGCGTGGGAATACACAAAATATTTCATGCGGCAGCTGCGCCTCCCTCCGATCCGAAATTTGATTAGTCCAGGCTAACTATGCTGTCTCTTATCATACCGCGCTTTCTATCTTCCGTCAAGAAAGCAAACAAAACCCGAAAAGCGTCTGCCGCGCCGTCGATGCGCGCGTGAAGACCGCCCGTGACACCGCCCGGCGGGAGACCCCCGCGGACACGCCATCCGTCTGATCGCGCCGGAGGGCACCTATCTGATATGGCCCGACTTCCGGGCCCCGGGTCTTGCCGATGACGCCCTCGAAGCGTTCTTTGTGAAGGACGCCGGCCTCTGGCTTAATGCCGGCATCGCAAGGCTTGAAGCGACGCTGATAAGACGGGGGTTTTAACCCCGGGCCGCCGGGCGCCTGCCGTCCGCAGCATAAAAAAGCCAGCCTTTCGGCTGGCTTTTTTAATAGGTCGATCGCCGCTGGATTGCCGTCCGTCACAAAAGCTTAAGCCCCATGGCAAGCATCCAGATATAGGCACAGGTTTTGGGAATCATTAACGCCCCCACCTTCGGATAGCGGTGGCTGAGCAGGGTCACGGGCAGGTAGCAGCCAAAGCTGAGCGCGATGGCCGGCACCATCCCGCCGAGACCGCCGGCCGCCCCCGAACGGACGAACAGCGCGATCACCGCGCCCCCGGTAACGGCAAACAGGCCGTTGCGCAGCCACGACAGCCGGGCATTGCCTCCCTCGTGAAACCAGTCATTTTGGGGCAGAAGGCACACGGCGATGCGCGCAAGAGTCGACCCCCACAAAAGCCAGGGCAGCGCCCGCGGCACGACCACCGCCGGAAAGCGCAGGCGCCAGATAGCGGCCAGCACCAGGTAAAACACCGTCATCGTAACGGAGGAGACCAAGAGCCCCAGCCCCAGGCGCCGCTCGGTACCCGCGTCCGCCCCGAAAAGGGCGCGCTGCACCCGGGGCACCAGGTGAAAGGCGTCGCCGCCGCCTAAAATCAGCGCGAGAAAGCCGTATAACACAAAGACAGACCGCCCCTTCGCCAGCGCGAAAAAGCAGACGGCCGCCACGAAGTCAAACGCCAGATAGGCGCTGTCGAAGACCGCCTCCGCAAGCTCGGGCGGCGCGGGACGCCGGCGGGCCACGGCCTTAGCAGCCGCTGCCGTCCAGGCTGCAGGCCTGCCCGGCAAGGGGCGCGTCCTGCGGCCTGGGGGCAATGCCCACCTCTTCCTTGTTCAAGGTGACGCTGCCGTCTTCGCGCACAAAGCAGGGCACGCCGGCGCGGCCGGCGGCCTTGGCCTCGTCAAAGGCCGGATCGTTGTCCCGCAGCTTGAGGAAGGCCTTGAAGTTGCCGATGTTTTCGCCCACATTCACATAGTGAAATTCGGGGTTCCCCTGCACCTGGGTTTTCACGTATTCGCAGTCCGGACAGCCGGTGACGCCGTAAAAAGTAATCATGTCGCTTTTCCTTTCTGGATTGGCTCCCAAATCGCCGGCGGTTTCCGCCGCCGGTATTGCCGTGCTATTTAAAAGCATTATTTTATATTGGATGCATTTAAAATACCACCTTCGGCCGGCTTTGTCAACCGCGTCCGCCGCCGGCGTTATTCCTCCGGCACATCCTCGTAATAATCAATGGCGAAAAGCGGTTCCCCCGCCTGAACCGGGCCGTTGGCCAAAAGGCGGACGGTCTTGTCGTCGTTCATCTCCGTATCCATCACCGGCGTCGCCAGCGAGGGCGCGTTGGCCCGCAGATAATCGAGATCCACTTCGAGCAGAGGGTCGCCCTTCTTCACCCGCTGCCCGGTTTCGACCAGCGCCTTAAAGCCCTTGCCGCCGAGGGCCACCGTGTCGATGCCCACGTGGATGAGCAGGCCGACGCCGCTGTCCGTGGTCAGGCCGATGGCGTGCTTGGTGTCAAACACCAGGGCGATCACCCCATCCTCCGGCGCATAGAGGATGTTCTCCTCGGGCTCCACCATGGCGCCGTCGCCCATGATCTTGCCGGCAAAGCCCTCGTCCGGCGTTTCCCCCAGATCGTGGGCCACGCCGGTAAAGGGGCTCGCGATTTTGACCACCTTCACCAGGCGGCGCTTCTTCGGGGCGGGCGCCGGAGCTTCTTCCGGAGCGGGGGCCGGAGCCGGCGCTTCTTCCGAGACGGGGACCGGCTGATCCGGGGCCGATAACAGATATTCCTCCAGATTCGACTTGATCACGGACACCTGCGGCCCGTAAATCACCTGAATGCCCTGGCCCTTGTGCACCACGCCGGCCGCGCCGGTGGCCTTGAGCACGGCGTCCGTCACCTGACCGGGATCCTTCACGGTGATGCGCAGCCTCGTCGCGCAGGCATCCACGTCGGTGATGTTGGCCTTGCCGCCCAGGCCCCGGACGATGTCCGCGCTGAGGGCGTCCTGGGAGACTCCCTTCGGGGCATCCGCGCCACCTTCGCCCTTTTTCGCCTGATAATCGGCCTTGGAGTAAAGCTTGGTTTCCGCGTCGTCGTCCTCCCGGCCCGGCGTCTTCAGATCAAACTTCACGATCAAAAACCGGAAGATCAGATAATACAGCAGGAAATACACGATGCCGCAGGGAATGAGGAGCAGCCAGCTGGTTTTAGCGTTGCCCTGCAGCACCCCAAAGAAAATCAGATCGATCAGCCCCCCGGAGAAGGTGACCCCCACGGCGACGTTCAGCAGATGGGCCAGCATATAGCACGAGCCCGCCAACAGCACCTGCACTCCGAAGAGCATCGGCGCCACGAATAAAAACGAAAACTCGATGGGCTCGGTGATCCCCGTCAGCATCGAAGCCAGGGCCGCCGAGAGCAAAAGCCCGCCGGCCGCCTTGCGCTTTTCGGGTTTGGCCGTCCGGTACATGGCCAAAGCCGCCCCGGGCAGCCCGAAGATCATGAAGATGAATTCCCCGGAGAAATAGCGGGTCGCGTCGGCGCTGAAATGGCGGATGTGCCCGGCGTTGGCCAGCTGCGCGAAAAAGATATTCTGCCCGCCTTCGATCATTTTGCCGCCCACCTTCATGGTGCCGCCGACCGCCGTCTGCCAGAAGGGCATATAAAACACGTGGTGCAGCCCGAAGGGAATGAGCGCCCGCTTGATGATCCCAAAGGCCAGCGTTCCCAGGGGGCCGGAGGCCGCCACCAAAACGCCGAGGGCGTTGATGCCCGCCGAGATGGGCGGCCACACAAAATAAAGGCCGATGCCCACAAAGGTGTAGACCAGCGTGGCGATGATGGGCACAAAGCGGCTGCCGCCGAAAAAGGAAATCGCGTTGGGCAGCTCGATCTTATAAAACCGGTTGTGGAGCGCCGCCACCCCGAGGCCCACGATGATCCCGCCGAACACCCCCATCTGCAGCGAGGTGATGCCCAGCGTCTGGGTGATGGCCCCCGGCAGGATGTGCGCGGTTTTAAGCAGCTTGCCGTCGGCATCGATCTGCCCCGTGATGCGCAGCATGCCGTTGATGGCCGTGTTCATCGCGATGTAGCCGATCAGCCCCGCCAGCGCCGAGACCTCCTTTTCCTTTTTGGCCATACCGATGGCGACACCCAAGGCAAACAGCACCGGCAGATTGCCAAAAACCGCGTTGCCCACCGCCAGCAGAATCGTGTTGAAGCCGTGCATAAAGGTGCCCGGCCCGAAGGCCGCCGTCAGATGATAAGTCGCCAGGGTGGTCTCGTTGGTAAAGACCGAGCCGAGACCGAGCAGAATCCCCGCAATGGGCAAGAGCGCAATCGGCAGCATAAAGCTGCGCCCCACCCGCTGCAAAACGCCGAAAATTTTATCTTTCATGGTTCCCTCCTTAAGGTTCCTTTACGGATATTGATTCGACCATTTTATCGCAAATCGCTCGCCATTGCAATCTTTTTCAGCCGTTGTGGCCGCTCTTTTTTTCCGCCGCCGTTTCGGATGCGGCAGTGTTCAATTTTACACCTTAATTTCGGACATCCGCCTTGACATTTCCATTGAAACGGGTTATCATAAAACATGAATAAATAATCATTTATTATTTACGCATATATTTAACCGTTTGAATGTCGGGCCCCTGCCCATTAAAAATTTTAAAGGAGAACCACCATGTCTTGCGAACATCATCATGATCCCGAACACGCGCATGTGCCCTGCGGTCATCACGATCACGGCGGCTGCGCCCACGACCACGCACATCACACCCACGATCACGGCGATGCCTGCGGCTGCGGCCACGCCGAGGCTGCCGCGATCGACCCGGCGAGTCTTTCGGCCCACCGCATCCACTGCGGGCGCTGCGATGCGCCGATGGACGAATGCGCCTGTCCGCCCCGGCCCACCACCACCGGGCTCTACCGGATCAGCGGGCTGGACTGTGCGGACTGCGCGGCCAAAATCGAGCGCGGCCTTGAGCAAATCGAGGGCCTCGAGGCGGTCCAGGTGGCCTATCCAGCGGGGCTGGTGCGGGTCACGGCCCACGACCCGGACCGCTATCTGCCCGCGATGAGCCAATTGGCCGGCAGGCTGGAGCCCGGCTGCGAAATTGCGCAGCGGGACCGCTCTGTGACCGCCGCCCGCGCCAAAAAAGAAGCGGAAGCAAAGAAAACCGGCGCGGCCGAGTGGTTTTTCGGCGAGGGCTACGCCAAGGTGCAGCTCGTCCTCGGCGGAATCTGCTTTATCGCCGGGCTGCTTTCCGAAAAGGCGCTCGGCGCCGGGATGCCCGTGTGGCTATCGCTTTACTTCGTTTCCTACGCGGTGATCGGCCTGCCCATCGTGGCGGTGGCCGGCCGCATGATTGTGGGCGGTCAGTTTTTCGACGAGCATTTTTTGATGGCCGTGGCGACCATCGGCGCCTTTGCCATCGCCGAATGGCCGGAAGCCGTCGGCGTCATGCTGTTTTACCGCATCGGCGAATATTTTGAAAATCGCGCCTCCGACCGCTCCCGCGATCAGATCATGGCGACGGCGGACCTGCGCCCCGAGGTGGTGAACCTCGTGGCCGCGGACGGCTCGGTGAGCGCGATCCCCTCGGAAGACGCCCGGGCGGGGGATCTGGTGATGGTGCGTGCCGGCGACCGCATCCCGCTGGACGGTGTCATCACCGAAGGCCGCTCGCGCATCGACACTTCCCCGGTGACGGGCGAACCCGTTCCCGTGGCCGTGGGTCCGGGAAGCGACGTGATCTCCGGCTGTGTGAACACCGCCGGCACCCTCACCCTGCGGGTCGAAGCGCCGCTCGAAGAATCCATGGTCACCAAAATTCTCGACTCGGTGGAAAACGCGGCGGCCACCAAGCCCCGGATGGACAGGTTCATCACCCGCTTCTCCCGATATTACACCCCCTTCGTGGTGGCAGCGGCCGTCGCCGCGGCGCTGATCCCGCCGCTGGCCTTCGGCGCCTCCTGGCACCGCTGGATCTACACCGCCATGTCCTTCCTCGTCATCAGCTGCCCCTGCGCGCTGGTGCTCTCGGTGCCGTTGTCTTATTTCGCCGGCATCGGCGCGGGCTCCAAGCTCGGCATCCTCTTTAAGGGCGGCCTTTCCCTCGAGGCGTTAAACCGGGTGCGCGCCGCGGTGATGGACAAAACCGGCACCATCACCGAGGGCCATTTTGCCGTGCAGCGCGTCGATGCCCGCGGGAATTACGACGAAGCCGGGCTTTTGGCCGTCGCCGCCGCCCTCGAGGCGCGCTCGAGCCACCCCATCGCCGTCTCCATCGCCGACGCAGCCGCCGAACGCGGCCTGACCCCGCCCGCCGCGGAAAACGTCCGCGAAGAAGCGGGCTACGGCATCACCGCCGACATCGCCGGCAAACCCTTTCTCGCCGGGAGCGACAGGCTCCTCGCCGCCCGCGGCGTCGCCCTGCCGAAGGATGCCGTCCCGGCCTACGGCACCCCGGTGTATCTGGCCGAGGCCGGGCAGTTTATCGGCGCGGTGGTCATCGCCGACGCGGTGAAGGCCGATGCGGCCGATGCCGTCGCCGCCCTGAAGCGAACCGGAATCCACACCGTGATGCTCACCGGGGACAGACCCGAAAACGCCGAGGCGGTCGCCCGCACCACCGGCCTCGATGCCGTGCGCGCGAGACTTCTCCCCGGGGAAAAGCTCGCCGCCCTGCGGGAGATCCGACAGGACAAAGGCGGGGTGATGTTCGTCGGCGACGGCATCAACGACGCGCCGGTGCTCGCCGGGGCCGACGTGGGCGCCGCTATGGGAAACGGGGCCGACGCCGCCATCGAAGCGGCGGACGTGGTCTTCATGAACACCGAGCTCGCCTCGGTGCCGGCCGCCATCGACATCGCGAAGCAGACAAACCGCGTCGCCTGGGCCAATATCATTTTTGCCCTGGCCGTGAAGGCGGTGGTGATGATCGCCGGGCTTCTGGGACACGCCAATCTGTGGATCGCCGTTTTCGCCGACACCGGCGTCTCGGTGCTCTGCGTGCTCAACGCCATCCGCATTCTCTACCAAAACCGCGGCTCCGGGCGCCAGGCGGCCGCCAGGGTCGAAACCCTCGAAACCGCCGAAGCCTGACCGTCTTTTAACCGCTCCAAAAGGGGCGGTTTTTTGGTGTGCGGTTTGCGGCGGACGCGATCAAAGAGATCGACGATCCTCCTGTTCTGACAGACGCGATGAATTTCTCCGCAGCATAACGTTTTTCTTTTCCGGCGTTTGGCCTTTGCTGACCTGCAACTGACGATGACAAAAACGGATCGAGAGCCTCCGTTTTGCGCATGCGCCTCCCTTAAGCCAAGCTGCAGAAAAGGGTGCTAAGCTATGGACGTTATGCGCCCATTGGATGCTTCGTCGGGCGCGCGTTTTTTTATCGGCTTCCCTGTTTTGACCCCATTTGACACGAAAGGACTTTCACGTGACCAACCGTTTAACCTATGACCGTTTTCGCCCCTTGCTTTTGATCGCTTTGATCGGCGCCGTTTATGCCGCCTCGAAAAAGCTGCCGATTCTCCTGCAGATGTTGCTATACCGATTCGGCGGCGCGGCCGGCCTGCCCATCGATGATCTCAGCCGGAACCTCAACGCAGTTTACGTCATCGTAGCCGCGGCAGAGATCATCCCGCTCGCCGTCTTATACCGCCGGGTTTTTCCCAGGCTTTGGGAGCGCCCCCCGGAACCGAAGCGCCGCCTCTCCCCAGCGCAAAGCGGGCTCGTCATCGTGCTCGGCGCCTTCGGGGCCATGGGCCTGTCGATGCTGTGGCTGCTCTTTGCCGACGGTGTCCTATCCGCCCTCCCCTTTATCCATCGGCAGCTAACCCAGTTCAACCAGTCGATGGCCGCCGTAGACAGCGGTTCTTATCTTTGGTCCTTTCTGGCCGCCTGTGTGTGCGGCCCCATCGTCGAGGAGCTGATTTTCCGGGGGCTGATCTTCGGCTGCCTGCGCCAGCTCTTCAAAACGCCGATGTGGCCCGTGCTGATCTCGGCCGCCCTTTTCGGCATCTGGCACGAAAACGCGGTTCAAGCCGCTTTTGCCGGCATCCTGGGCGTGATATTCGCCGTGGTTTACGATCAGACGGGCCGTCTTTGGATAAACATCGCCATCCACATGCTCAACAACTTCTTTGCCACCCCGCCCCCGGCCATCAACCGCACGGCGATCCCGGACAATATTTACCTCGCCGCCGTTGTCCTGATCCTACCCATGATCGGCGTCTACATCCATCTGTTCGCCGCGAAAAAGCCCCGCTTTCTCCAGCGGCTTGGCAAAGGCCGCCGGCACCCGCCGGAGAGCTGAGCCGCCGCCCCGAGGTCTCAAACCGGCAAGCCTTTGGTTTGCCCTCTGCCGGCCCCGGGGCACCGCCCCGTGATACAATAGGGGCATCACAAACCTGAGGAGGAAGCCATGCCCATTTTTGTCTTTATGTATATCGGCCAGGGGCTCCACCCGGCCACCCACCACGCGGAAATACCTTCGATGACCTTCCACATGCATCTGGTCGGCGTCTCGTCCTACGCCGAGGCGGAGCAGACCGCCCGCAAGCTCGCGATGAATCCGGATCTGCGCGCCATCGAGCTGTGCCCGAGCTTCGGCACCTGCGGCGTGGCCCGGGTCAAAAAAGCGGCCGGCCCCAAAATCAACGTCGGCGTCGTGCGCTTCGATCCAAATCCCAACATGAGCCACCGCTCCGGAGACGATCTGTTTTAACGGCATCCCGTCCTGCGCCGACCGGCGCTTTTTTATTTGCTCCCGGCCGCCCCTTTGTGTTATAATAATTCAAATAACTGAAGTTGAATAGAATGAATTTGGAATGGAATTGGAACAGGAGCTTACCATGAATCAGCCAAACGCCGACCGTTGTTCCACCCTTTTGTATGGCCTTGCCGCCGGCGGCTTTTACCTGGCGGCCATTGTGAATCTGGTGAAGAAAAACACCGCGGTGGGCTGTGTTTACTTCGCGCTGGGATCGGTTTTCCTCTCCCTGGGCATCGCGGCGCGCCCCCGGAGCCGACGCGCCGGAGATGCGGAGGATGCCAACGACCAGGCCGACCCTTCCAAGGCGAATCGCCGGTAGCCCGCCACGCGCCGACCGGCGCTTTTTTATTGAATGCGTCTTCCGACCGGAAAGGAGCCCCCGATGCAGCCCATCCATATCGCCAAAGCCGGCGGCGCCGTCGTGCCGGCCATCTGCGACGTGCCGGAGGGCGCCGGGCAGATCGTCATCATGGTTCACGGCTTCGAAAGCTCAAAGGCCTGCGCCACCGGTCAGCTGCTCTTTCGGCGGATGGTGCCGGCGGGGCTCGGCGTCATCGCCTACGACCAGCCGGGCCACGGCCGGGCCGAGGCGCGCCGGGAGCCCCTCACCCTCTCCGCCTGCTTTGAGAGCCTGGCCGCGGTGGAAAACGCCGCCGCCAAGCGTTTTCCCCGCGCCCGCCCGGTGTATTTCGCCTCGAGCTTCGGGGCCTACGTCGCCCTGCTTTATGTAAGCCTGCGCCCCCACCTCGGCCGGCGGCTCTTTGTGCGCTGCGGCGCCGTCAACATGCCGGCGCTTTTGCTCGGCCCCGCGCGGGATCCCGCCGCCCGCGCCCTGCTCGACAGCCAGGGCTATCTCCAGCCGAACCTCGGCATCGGCGACCCCGTTAAGGTGCCGGCCCGGATGTTTGCGGATTTGGCCGCCCACGATCTCTTCAAACGCTTTCGCCCCGGCGAGACGGCGGTCCGCATGGTCCACGGCGAGGCGGATCCGGTGGTGCCCGTCGCCGCGGCCCGGGCCTTTGCCGCGCGGTTCGATCTGCCCATCACCGTCTTCCCCGGGGAGAACCATTCCCTCAACGCCGACCCCAAAACGCCGGACCGCGTGGCGGATCTGGCCCTGGCGTTTTTTCGCGGGGCCTTTTGACAAAATGCATTTAAATTAAAGGAGATTTTTATGAAAAACCGTCGTTCCCGTTTGGCTGCCGTTCTTTCGTTTATGGCCGCCGCCTGTTTTTTGGTCGCCGGCCTCCTCAGCAAAAACCTGAGCCATGCGCCGGGAGGCAGCCCTTCGGGCGGCCTGGCTTATTTCGGGCTCTGCGCGCTGTTCGTCTTTTCCGGCGTCATCTCGCTTGCCGGCCGCAAAAAACCCTGACGCCTCGGCCGGGCTGTTTTAAACGCCGCTCCGTTTTGCCGGGCGGCGTTGTTTTTTGCCTTTTGAAGACCGCCGCGCGGCTTTGCACCTGTCTTTTCAAATACACATGAAACCCCACGGATGCGTTCGATGTAATTTTGGCGACTTTACGCCGCGATGCCTTTATCGTCCCCGCCAATTGTGCTACACTGTTTATAATTTGTCGGCCATGCCCCATTCGCCCCCCGGATTCGGCTTTAAACATTTTTATCCGGTCATGCACCGCGATCGGTTTTTTCATCCCGAGTCTTCACCCCAGGAGGAACCCATGAACCATCAAGATCCCTTTGTCCTGCAGGATTTCAACGTCGCCCCCGGCGAAAAGCAGCGGGCCGTGCTCACCGTGGCGGACTGCCCCTTCCGGATGCCGGCCACCGTGATCCGCGGCGTGCGGCCCGGGCCGACGCTGTTGGTCACCGCCGGGGTGCACAACATGGAGTTTGTGGGCATCAACGCGGCGATTCAGCTGGCGAACGACACCCGCCCGGAGGACATCGCCGGGACGCTGTTCGTCATCTCGCTGATCAACACCGACGGCTTCGAGCACCGCACCATGAGCGTGACCCACGCCGACGGCAAAAACCTCAACCGAGTGTTTCCCGGCGACGCGGCCGGTACGGCATCCGAGCGGCTGGCCGCCTGGTTTGTGGCCGAGATCTTCCCCCGGGTGGACCGGGTGATCGACCTACACTCCGGCGATAACTACGAAAAGCTTCTGCCGCTGGTCTTCTTCCAGGGGGCCCACGACGAGGCCGTCATGGCCGCCTCCTACGAAATGGCCCGGGCGGCGAACACCCGCTGCCTGATCCGTTCCCATGTGGCCCATGGCGGCCTTTACAGCGAGGCCGGCAGCTGCGGCGTGCCGGGGCTCATCCTCGAGCGGGGCTGCCTCTCCCAGTGGACCCAGGAGGAGGTGGATGCCGATGTGGCCGATGTGCAAAACATCATGGCCGTGCTGGGCATGCGCCCGGGCATCACCCCCAAGCCGCATTATCACAAGCCGGTCATCACCCACACGACCTATGCCGAAGCGCCCCACACCGGCTGCTGGTACCCCATTTATCAGCCGGGAGAATACGTGATCGAAGGCGAGATCGTCGGCGAGATCCGCGACTACTTCGGCGATCTCATCTGCGTGTGCACGGCGGATATGGACGGCATCATCCTTTACGAAACCCAGAGCTTAAACATCATCGCAGGAGACCCGATGATCGCCATCGGCTGCACCCATTTCGACGCGCATCAGGCCGATCTGCCGGCCTATATCACCGAAACCTATGACCACGTGCACCCGCTGGTGGGCATCGATACGGAATTTGACGTGTAATTTGCACAACAGGAGGTTTTTTTGAACCGATCATTTTTGGGCGGACGGCTTTTGCAGATCGTCATCGTGCTCTTTGGCGTGAGCCTCATCACCTTTGCCCTCACCTATCTTTCCCCGGGGGATCCGGCGGTGTCCAGCTTCACCTCCCAGGGCATCTCGCCCACCAAAACCCAGGTGGCCGAGCGGCGCCGCGATATGGGCCTGGACCAACCTTTTATCAAACAATACGGCAAGTGGCTCGCCGGTATCTGCCGCGGGGATTTCGGCATCTCCTATTCCCGGAACGAGCCGGTGACGGCGGTGCTGCTTTCGCGGCTTATGCCGACGCTCGGGCTCGCGCTGCTGGCCCTGGCGTTTATGCTTGCCATCGCGATCCCCGAGGGAACCTGCGCCGCCGTTCACGAGCACGGCTGGCCGGATCACCTGCTGCGGGGCATCACCTTTCTGGGCATCTCGATCCCCAATTTCTGGTTCGGGATGATCTTAATGTTCGTGCTGGGGCTCAAACTGCATCTGCTGCCGATTCTTTCCAGCTCGGCCGGCTTTTCCTCGATGATCATGCCGGCGCTGACCCTGGCCTTTGCCATGTCGGCCAAATACGCCAGGCAGGTGCGCACCGCGGTGCTGGAAGAGCTGGGCCAGGATTATATCGTCGGCGCCCGGGCCCGGGGCCTTTCCGAACGGCAGATTCTCTGGCGCCACGTGCTCCCCAACGCGATGCTCCCCCTGGTGACGATGCTCGGCCTCTCCCTGGGGAGCCTTTTGGGCGGCACCGCCGTGGTGGAGGTGCTCTTTGCCTATCCGGGGCTGGGCAATCTCGCGGTGGAAGCCATCGAGAACTACGATTATCCGCTGGTGCAGGGCTATGTGCTGTGGATCGCGCTGATCTACATGGTGATTAATTTCGTCGTCGACATGACCTATCACCGGCTCGATCCCAGAGTGCGGCTGAGGGGGTGAGACCGATGCCTTTTTTGAACCGATCCCGAAAGCAGCCGGCCGGGATGCTCGGCGTGAAGGAAAACCGCCGGGGCTTTATCCTCCTGTCCGCGCTGGTGGTGCTGATCCTGCTCGTCGCGGTGCTCGCGCCGGCCACCACCCCGCAGGATCCCACCGAGACCCACATGACCCTGGCCTTTGAACGCCCGGGCCCCGGCCACATCATGGGCACCGACCGCCTGGGCCGGGACGTGTTCTCCCGGGTGATCGCCGCGGCGCACATCTCCGTGCCGGCAACTTTGGCGCTGGTGGCCATCATTCTGACGGCGGGCACGGCCCTGGGCATCCTCGCCGGCTATTTCGGCGGGGTGCTCGACGCGGTGATCATGCGCATCGCCGACATGATGATCTCCTTCCCCGGGATGGTGCTCGCCATCGCCGTAGCGGGCTTCATGGGGGCGAGCATCACCAATGCCATCATCGCCATCGCCGTGGTCAGCTGGACCAAATACGCGCGCCTGGCCCGGTCGCTGACGCTCAAAATCCGCCACGAGGACTATGTGGCGGCGGCATTAACCACCGGCTCGCGCACCGGCCACATCCTGTGGCGCTACATGCTGCCGGGGGTGCTGCCGACGATGGTGGTCACCGCCGCCTCCGACGTCGGGGGCATGATGCTCGAGCTCGCGGGGCTTTCCTTCCTGGGGTTCGGCGCCCAGCCGCCCAACCCCGAATGGGGCCTGATGCTCAGCGAAGGCCGGCCGTTTTTTATCGCCCGCCCCTGGCTGATCGTCTATCCGGGGCTGGCCATCGTCATCGTCGTCTCGATTTTTAACCTCTGGGGCGACAGCCTGCGCGACGTGCTGGATCCGAAGGCCTGAGCCCCGGCGAGGCGGCGCGCAGGCCCCCTTTTCCTTCGGCCGATTTGCATTCATTATTTGTGAGGCCGTTTTTCCGGCCGCGCCTTTGACGGCGTCTGTTAAAAAAGAGAGAGTAGAAACAACGATGAAAAAACAAAAAGTGTTCCCTTTAATTGCAGCGGTGGCGCTCGCCTGTGTGATGGCCTGCTCGCTGGCCGCCTGCCGCGTCAGCAAGGCCGATAAAGACACCCTGCGCTTCGTCGGCACGGATTATGCCGGCGGCAATCTCGACCCGTCCTATATGGACAACGCCGCCTGGCAGCTTGAACGCCTCGGCATCGGCGAGACCCTCTTTCGCCTCGACGAGCACGGCAAGGCCCGGCCCTGGCTCGCCAAGAGCTGTCAGGTGAACGCCGATCAGTCCCGGTGGGTGATCACCCTGAAGAAGAACGTCGTCTTCTCTAACGGCAAAAAGCTGACCGCCTCCGGCGCAAAAGCCGCCATCGATCGGATGTTCGCCAACGAGAAGGCGAAAAAGGGCACGACCACCCCCTCCACCTATTTGAATCCCGCCGGCATCGCGGCGGACGACGCCGCCGGGACCCTCACCATCACCACCGACCCGGCCCAGTACGTCGACGTGCCGGCGGCCCTGGCGCATCCCGACTTTTGCATGATTGACACTTCGTCGAAAACCGATGTCTCAAGCCGGCCCATCGGCACCGGCCCCTACGTCGTGACAGCAATCAAGACCAAAAAGAGTTACACCCTCGAAAAGAACAAGCATTATTGGGACGGCCAGGTGCCCTATAAAAAGGTGATCTTCACCTGCTCAGACGACGCTTCCGCCAAGGCGCTGGCCCTGCAAAGCGGCGATCAGGACGTCGCGGAAAACATAACGACCGCCACAGACCTGAAGACCCTCAAGGACGACGGCAACTACCGCGTGAAGGAGGTCCAGGCCGTCCGCACCGGCTTTACCTATATGAATATGCGCGCCGGCCGCCCCCTGGCCAACAAAGCCCTGCGCCGGGCCCTTTGCACCGCCGTGGACAACAAAACGATCTGCAACAAAACGGTCGGCGGGCTCTATGCCCCCGGCGTCGGCATTCTGCCCACCGCCATCGACTACGGCAGCAAAGACGTGAAGGACACCACGCCCTATTCCCTCAAAAAGGCCAAAGCCATCCTGGATGCCGCCGGCATCAAAAACACGGACAAAGACGGCTGGCGAGAGCTTTCCGGCAAGAACATCACCCTGACCTATCTAACCTTCTCCGGGCGCAATCTCCCCGAATTTGCCGAGGCCCAGGCGGATTTCATGAAGAAGATCGGCATCAAGGTAACGGTGAAGAAAACCGACGCCGATACCCACTGGAACAAGCTTGTCGCCGGGGATTTTGATCTCGCCAACCTGACCTGGAACGTCATGCAGTCCGGCGATCCCCAGGGCTTTATGCTCAACTTTTCATCCGGCGCCGAAAACAACTACGGCAAATACGCCAGCGGCCAGTACGACGCGCTCTACGCCCAGCTGAAGACCACCAAGAACACGGCCGCCCGCAGGCAGCTCTTCACCCAGCTGCAGCAAATTCTCGAGGACGACGCCGCCGTGATCGTCAACGGCTATTACAAGACCAATATCTGCTGGTCCAAAAATGTCACCGGCGTGACCTATCTGCCCGTGGATTACTACTGGATCACCAAGGATATCAGGCCCGCCTCATAGGGCATTTTCCCCCACAAACAAGCGCGACGAGCCGGGGATTTCCCCGCGCCCGTTTGATCGGTTTACGGAGGGTGACCGACAACCCTCCCCCAGGCACCCTCTCCTTACACCCAAGGGGCGCTTTTTGTCCTGAAGAGGAATCATTGTTCCGAGCCCAACCGCCACCCGCACCCATTTTACAGGAGAAACCATGCTGCAATTCAACCACGTGACCATCTGCTACGGCGAACGCCCCGTCGTCGAGGATTTTTCCCTCGCCGTCGACACCGGGCAGATCGTCGGCATCGTCGGCGAATCCGGCTCCGGCAAAACCACGGTGATCCGCGCCGCCATGGGCCTGCTCCCGGGGGACGGGCATATCGCCGAGGGCCAAATCCTGCTGGATGATGTGGATCTCACCGCCCTTTCCCAAAAAGAGTGGCTCGCCTACCGGGGCGAGCGCATCGCGATGATCTTCCAGGATGCCGGGGCGATGCTCAATCCCATTCTGCCCATTGGCAAACAATTTGTCGAAATGCTCGTCGCCCACCATCCGGACCTCGACCCCAAAGACGCCCGCGAGCTCGCCTTGACGGGGCTTCGCGCCGTGAACCTCGCCGATCCAAAGCGGGTGATGGCCGCCTACACCTTCGAGCTTTCCGGCGGGATGCGCCAGCGGGTGGGCATCGCCATGGCCATGGCCTTCGACCCCCAGCTGCTCCTCGCCGACGAGCCCACCTCCGCCCTGGACGTGACCACCCAGGCCCAGATCGTGCGCCAGATGATCGCCCTCAACCGCGCCCACCACGACCGCCAGGCCATCGTGATGGTCACCCACAACCTCGGCGTCGCCGCCTATATGAGCGATGTCATCGTCGTGATGAAGGACGGGCGCATTGTGGAAACCGGGGCGCGCGACGCGATTTTGCACCGCCCCGCCGATCCCTACACCAAACGGCTTCTGGCCGCCGTGCCCACCATGGCCGAAGGGAGGATGCCCCGATGACCGCCCTGCTCGAAACGAAACATTTAACCAAACGCTTTCCCACGCCGGACGGCCGGGAACTGACCGCCTGCGACGCCATCTCGCTGACCATTGCCCCGGGCGAAACCCTCGGCATCGTCGGGGAATCGGGCTGCGGCAAATCCACCCTGGCCCGGATGCTCCTCAAGCTCACCCCGCCGAGCTCCGGGCAGATCCTGCTCCACGGTCGGGATATCACCGCCTCGAAGGGGGAAGCCCGCCGCCAGGAACGCCGCGCCGTCCAGATGGTTTTCCAGGACCCGACCCGGGCCTTTAACCCCCGGATGCGCGTGCGGGACATCCTGTGCGAGCCGATGGACAACTTCGGCCTGATCGACCGGGCCCGCCGGGACGAAGCCGCCCGATGGCTGCTGCGCCTGGTGGAGCTGCCCGAGGATTTCGCGAGCCGCTATCCCCACAGCATGAGCGGCGGCCAGCGCCAGCGCATCGGCATCGCCCGGGCCCTCGCCGTGGAGCCGGAGCTCATCGTGATGGACGAGGCCACCGCCGCCCTGGACGTTTCGGTGCAAAAGGAACTGCTCGCCGTGGTGAGCCGCATCCAAAAGCGGGGCCGCATCGCCATCGCCTTTATCTGCCACGATCTGGCGCTGGTCAAACAATTCTGCGATCGCGCCGCGGTGATGTATCTGGGGAATATCGTGGAGACCCTGCCCGCCGGCGCCCTGCCGGAGGCTGCCCGCCATCCCTACACCAAAAGCCTGATCGCCGCGATCTTCGACGTGGCCATGGATTTCTCCCGGCCCATCGCAACCATCCCCGGCGAGGTGCCCTCCGCGGTGGACCGGCCCCGGGGCTGCCCCTTTGCCGACCGCTGCCCCGACTGCTTTGACGTGTGCCGCCGGGACAAACCGGTGCTCACGGAAATCGCCCCGGGCCACACCTGCGCCTGCCACCAGGTGACCTGTCACCGGGTGGCCCATGCCTGACCGGATGGCGGACATCCGCAAACGGCTTTTGATCTTCGCGGAGCCGCTGATCGCGATCTTCACCACCGACGCGGCCGTGATCGTCTGGGGCGTGCGGCAGATACATTGGTGCATCCCCCTGTATTTTATCTACGCCCACAACCAAACTTTAGCGGGCTGCCTGCGCGGCGAAGGGCGCACCTTCTGGCCGATGGCGATCGCGCTTTTTTGTGTGTGCGGCCTGCGGGTGGGGTGGATCCTCGTCGGGCTTGGCGCCCTCCATCTGGCCGATCCCCGGGTGATTTACACCGCCTATCCCGTCACCTGGATCGCCGCGGGCCTGGCCCTGAGGCTTTACGACCGCTTTGGCGTGCGGCGAAAACAACCCTTTAAAAAAACGTGCTGACAACCATCAGCACGTTTTTTGATTTCGCCGATCCTCTCCAAACCATTGGCGAATATCTTCTGCCTCATTATAAAAGCTGTAATAAACACTTTGGCGGCATAGAATATTTTGGGGATCATCGATCACTTGAAAAGCATCCGGCGGATAAAAATAACAATCCCACGATTCGTCCATCACCAGATAATACCCGTTTTTATCACAGCCGATCGCCTTATATACTTTGTCGGCAATCAGATCCGGCAGGTCCCCTTCATAGCGACACACCGCACATTGCACCAACGCCTCGTCGTCATTTAACACGCCGTCCGGATCTGAGAGCACTTCGAAATCTTCAAACCGGTTAAAATTAAAGATCTCACCGGTGTCGTCCAAAACGTGCAAGGCGTTTCTAACACCCTGCCAATATTCTAAAAAATAGGCGTTATAAACCGTTAATGGACTTAACCGTTCGTTTTTCTTGCCGATATAGCGCACCCTGGCGGGCTTTTTATCCCACATGGTCCTTCATTGTTTTGGAGGCGGCGCCTTCGATGTTTTTAATCAACTTGGCCGGCACGCCGCCCACCATGGTATTCGCCGGCACATCCCGGGTGACCACCGCCCCGGCCGCCACCACGGCATACTCGCCGATGGTAACCCCGGCGGTGACGGTGGCGCCGGCCCCGATCCACGCGCCCTGCCCGATGCGAATTGGCGCCGGATGCAGCTGCTGCCGCCTGGCCGGATCGAGATCGTGGTTGAGGGTGGCCAGCACCACCCCGTGGCCGATTAAAGCGCCGTCGCCGATAAAAATCCCGCCCTGATCCTGAAATTTGCAGCCCACGTTGATAAAAACGCGATCGCCGATGTGGATGTTCTTGCCGAAATCGGTATAGAACGGGGGAAACAGGCCGAAATCCGCGCCCACCGGCTCCCCGATCAGCTCAGAAAACAGCGCCGCCAGTTCCTCCGGCTCGTGGTAGCGGGTGTTGATGGCCATCGTGATCTTTTGGGCCTTTCGGCTGAAGCGGCGCATCTCTTCCACAGCCTCCCGGTTCTCCCCAACGACCTCGCCCCGGTTAAAACGGGCAAGGAGTTCGGATAATTCCATTCGTCTGCCTCCTGTTTTCGATTTTTAACAACGATGCAAATCCCTGCCAAAAGCGTTTAACGCGCTTTTGAACGGCCAGCCGATTGATTTTTGCGGCCGATCTGCTCCCGGAGCGCTTTTAAAAAAGCAATCAGCGCCGGCTCGCAATTCGCCTTCACCACAATATAGGCCTGCCTGCCGCCGATCATCAAATAAAAATGGGTGGGCGTTTCAATCACCTTGTAAAGATCTTCATAACGAATTTGACTTTCGCCGTTTGTCGATTTCACAATAACCCGCTCGGGCTCAAAGGTGTAGTCCAGCGGCAGGTTTTGGGAAATCTTGGTCGTGCGGTAGACCTTGCGAATCGCCCTATTGCTCACCAGATGGAGCAAAAGGGGATAGATCACCCCAAGAACCACGAAAAAAATACCGAGACCGCGGTTGTCTGTTATCCAGGTGCCTGCTCCGGCGACAATCAAAAACAAGGACAATCCGCCGATAATCAGCGCCGTCTTCTTCCCATTGATCGCCCGGCACATAGCCTTGTATTCCGCATAGGTGATGACCGTTGCCGTGTGATAGGTGTTCATCTGTCATTTAACCTCCGTTTCGCTAAAAGCATAGCACAAAACCGCGGACCCATCAACACGGGTGCAGCCGCCGACCGCCCGGCGGCTGCCGTCGGTCCGAATCCGCAAAGGGCGCGCGGCTGCCGGCTCTTTGTGATAAAATACTTATCAATTCAATCATTTCAATCATTTCAATCATTTCAATCGGAGGCGCCCATTATGAAATCATTTTTTAAAAAATATCCCGGCCTGCTGCTAACCGTCGTGCTGGCGGCGGCCATCGCCTGCGCGCTGCCGCATTGTGAGCACACTCCGTCTTATCGGCCCGGGGGGCCTGTTAAAATTGCCCTTTGCGGAGAATCCCACGGCGTTTCGCCGCTGCTGGAGGAAGAGCTTGCGCTCTGGCATCAGTATTACCGCCGCGGCAGCCGGGATCTTTTTATCGAGGATGCCTATTTTACCGCGCAGGCGCTGAACCTCTGGATGCGCGCGGGGGACGACACCATTTTGAAGCGGATCTATCGCCACTCAAAGGGGTCGCCGTCCCACACGCCCGCGACGCTGGCCTTTTACCGCAGCATCAAGAAAAATGAGCCGCAGACCGTTTTTCACGGCACCGATGTCGGCCATCGCTACGACACCGACGGCGCCTGGTATCTGACTTATCTGAAAAATCACGGCCGGACGCACACCGAGGCGTACCGCCGAACGCTTGACAATATCCGCCAGGGAAAGCGCTATTACCGCTTCGATCTGTCGTCGCCGGCTGCAGATGCCTGGCGCGAGGCGCGGATGGTCGAAAACTTTGAACGGGAATATCGGTCCCTGAAAAAAAGCGGTCGTCGGCCGGTCGTCATGGGAATTTACGGCAGTTTTCACTGCGACATGCAAAATCCGGACGCGATGGCCTACCGGCTCCGCTCGGACCTGGGCGACATTCTGTCAACCCGGGATATGACACAGGCATTTCTGGCCGGCCGCAGCTACCGCCTCGGCTTCAGCTGTTTCGGCGCCGCCCTGCTGTTCGCGATCGCCCTGCCGAAGCTGATTCTGCGGCTTGCGTGGCCGCCGGCTCCGAAGGCATCGCCCGAAAACCGCATCCTCGCGGCCATGAAACGCATCGGAGCGGCCGCAGCGGCGACCGCCGCACTGATTTTTACCGCATGGGATCCGGTTATCTTCCGCGGCGCCGACGGCTATCTCTATGTGCCCGGCGACAATCTTTATCTACTGCTCATCCTCGGGCTGCTCGCGGTCTATGCGCGCTTCTGGATCCGCCGCTTCCGAAGCGGCTGCCCCCGGACCGCGCCCTATGCCGACTTTGCCGGTTTCCCGGCCGCCGATGCGACGCTCGTGTTTTTGATGCTTCTCCTTCTGGGGATTTACGGGCGGCAACTTTTGATGGCCGCCGCGGCCGTGATCTTCGGCGTCGGGGCCATTGGCCCAGCCGTGTGCCATTCCCGTTTGTCATCATGCTAAAAACATGCCGGCCGCATGTCTTTTTAGTGCCGCCCGCCATAAATCGAGTTGCATCGGTTCTCTTTTCTGTGAATGCGTGGGATGGGGGCATTTGTCCGGCACGCCCTTTCCCTTGAGCGGTTCACTTGCTCGAAGGGCTTCACGCCAAATCGAATGCCCCCTCCAGCCGCAAAGCCCGGCACGCGGCCGGGCTTCGGTTTTGTCTTGGCCGTTATGCCAGGGCGACCGGGGTCACCGTGCGGCCGACGCGGCTGGCCGCCTTCACCGCGGCGATGGGGCTGCCGTCATAGGCGAAAAGCTTGTTGGCCACCACCGTGTCCAGCGCCGCCTTGATTGCGGCATCATCCGCATCCGTCTTGTAATCCATCAGATTCAGGGTGCCGGTTCCCCCGGCTTCCGTGGTCCATTCAATGGCCAGATATCTCGAAGTTTCCATGTGTTCTCCTTTCGTTTCAAACGCCTTAGCCTTGCATTCAGCCTTCGACCAGCTGGGTGGTCTCCACCCGGGAGATGGTCTCCAGGGCCGGGGTGAGCATCAGACCGAGCCCCTTCGCCCCGGCGACAATCTGCTCGTCGCTGATATTCGGGTTGAGGTTTGCATAGGTTTTGCTGGTGGTTTTGACGCTGCCGTTATCCTGGACGCCGTAATTCAGGCGCACCCGGAGGGCCAGCGCGGTTCTTGTTGCTGTGATTGCCATTTGATTACCTGCTTTCTTGTTTTTTGTCGGCAGGCCTGCCGTCGATCATGATCTTGATTTGATGATACCCCTTTCAAAACGAAGCGCAAGGGCAAGATGGGGATGCGCGCCGAAAACCAGGGCGGCCGACTCTGCCCCGTCGGCGGATTTTTTGCTTTTTCTCGCGCGCGCCTTTTACCTTTATGTTTTATATTTAATAATAATGAAAGGTGGCCAATCTGGCCGGCATCGGGGGCGCCCGCTGCCGGCGTCCCTGCGCCCAAAGGCAGCGCATCCCGGCCCGATCGGCCCCGGACAAACAGGCCGGCGGATGCCGCCGATGCGCGAAAGAAAAATTTAAGAATCGGTGGGGCGGCTTCTTTTTCCTTGGGGGCGTCTAAACGGAAAGGTGCGTTGTTTCCCTTGCGGGGGCTGTCCTTGCGAAGGGCCCGGGCCTTTCCTGACCGAGAAAAAGTTCCACACAAAAAAAGCCGCTCTTTCGAGCGGCTTTTACGGTTTGGCCGGGCGGCTTTACGCTAAGTTGTCCTTGGCCCACTTGGCCACCACATCGCCGGATTCGCCCACGCTGGCGCCGAGCACGGCAAGCCCCGGACCGACCTCCGCCCCCGGGCAGGCCTGCCGAAGCGCCTTGGCCGAGCCCGCAAGGCCGGCTCCCTCGTGGGTCATCACCGGGAAGACGCGCTTGCCGGCAAAATCCAGGGCTTCCAGCTGGGTAAAGATCGCCATCGGATAGGTGCCCCACCAGCAGGGGCCGGCCACCACGACGTTGTCGTAACCCGCGACGCTTGCCAGCTTGGCAATGAGCTCCGGACGGGCCTTGTCGCGCAGTTCCTGCTTCGCCACATCGATGCACGCATAATAATCCGCCGGGTAAGGTTTCACCGTTCGCACCTCAAACAAATCCGCGTCCACCGTCCGGGCGATCATCTGGGCCACGGCGGCCGTATTGCCCTTGTCGAGCACCTTCACGCTGCCGTCCACATAATTTTCGCCGGTGCGCGAATAATAAATCACCAATGTTTTTGCCATGATCATACCTCCTCTTTGCTGTTATTGCCATTATACGCCCCCGCGGCCCCGCACACAATGAGGCGCCCCGCTTTTTTAGCGCATTCGCCGTCTTGAAGCCGGAGCCCTCGCATCGCCGCCATCCAAATCGACGACGGCGCCCCGACGCGGCCGCCCGAATCCCCATCGGGCCAAGTTTGATAAAACGATGTCAAAATTTCGTGAATTGCCAAAAATTTACCCTTCCTTGACAAAGTTTAAACTTATCTTGCACTTGTTTACATACAATTGTACAATATTCGTGTATTTCTTTATTTTTTCAAATAAACCCTGATCCATCATTCAAATCATCAAGGGCGATCGCGCCGCGCGCACCGCGGCCCCGCCGATCGTCAGAAAGGAGCCCCATGAGCAGACTGGAACTTTACACCCCCGCCGCCGCCGAGCTGATGGTGGAGGAACTTTACAAAACGCTGGAGCGCCGCATCGAGGCGAGCCCGCCGGGGATTTGCCCCGTGGATACCACCCGGGCCTTTCTGGAGCTTTGCCACGCCCAGACCTGCGGCAAATGCGTGCCCTGCCGCATCGGCCTGCTGCAGCTCAAGCACCTGCTCACCGAGGTGCTCGACGGCGAGGCCACGATGGCCACCCTCGCCCTCATCGAGGAGACGGCCAGGTCCATCTCGGAAACGGCGGACTGCGCCATCGGCTACGAGGCCGCCCACATGGTGTGGCGCTGCCTGCGCGAATGCCGGGACGATTTTGAGGCGCACATCAAAAGCGGACGCTGCCACTGCCTCACGGCTCAGCCGGTGCCCTGCGTCTCGCTGTGCCCCGCCCATGTGGACGTGCCGGGCTACATCGCCCTGGTGCGGGAGGGCCGCTATGCCGACGCCATCCGCCTGATCCGCAAGGACAATCCCTTCCCAGCCACCTGCGGCTATATCTGCGAGCATCCCTGCGAGGCGCGCTGCCGCCGCAACATCGTCGACGACGCGGTGAATATCTGCGGGCTCAAGCGCTTCACCGCCGACCATGCCGGCGTGGTGCCGCCGCCGCCCTGCGCGCCGGCCACCGGCAAAAAAATCGCCGTCATCGGCGGGGGGCCGGCTGGGCTTTCCGCCGCCTATTACCTGCAGCTGATGGGCCACCAGACCACGGTGTTTGAAATGCTGCCGGCCCTCGGGGGCATGCTGCGCTACGGCATCCCCAATTACCGCCTGCCCAAGCGCGAGCTTGCGCGTGACACCGACGCCATTTTGGCCACCGGGGTGAAGGTGCGCCACGGGGTTAAAATCGGCGAGGACCTCACCCTGGAGGCGCTGCGCCGCGACTTTGACGTGACGCTGATCACCATCGGCGCTTCCACCGACAAGAAGCTCGGCCTCGAACACGAGGACGCCCCGGGCGCCGTTTCCGCGGTGCGCTTTCTCCGGGATGTGGGCAAGGGGCTCACCACCGACCTCGCCGGCCGGCGCGTCGCCGTGGTCGGCGGGGGCAACGTGGCCATGGACGCCGTGCGCACGGCCGTGCGCCTCGGCGCGAAGAAAGTCAGCTGTGTGTACCGCCGCCGGGCGGCCGACATGACCGCCCTGGCCGGCGAAATCGACGGGGCCCGGGAGGAGGGGGTCGAGCTGGCCACCCTCCGGGCGCCGGCGCGCATCGAGGTGGATCGCACCGGCCGGGTGTGCGCCCTTTGGGCCACCCCCCAGATGATCTCCGCCATCAAGGACGGGCGCGCCTCGGTGGTGCCCTCGGGGGACGCCGATGTGCGCATCCCCTGCGACACCCTCATCGTCGCCATCGGCCAGAACATCGAAACCGACCATTACGAAAATGCCGGCATCCCCGTGAAGCGCGGCACCATCTTCACCCTGCCCAACGGCGGCTTCCGCGGTCTGCCCGGCCTCTTTGCCGGCGGAGACTGCGCCTCGGGCCCGGCCACGGTGATCCAGGCCATCGCGGCGGCCAAGGTGATGGCGGCCAACATCGACGAATTTTTGGGCTATCGCCACGAGATCACCTGCGACGTGGCCGTCCCCGATCCCGCCATCGGCGACTTTGACCACGCGCCCTGCGGCCGGGTGGAACCCGGCGAGCGGGAAGCCAGCGAACGGGTGCGCGACTTCGAGGGCGTGGCCCTGTGCATGCAGCCGGCGGAGGCCCGTCAGGAGGCCTCGCGCTGCCTGCGCTGCGACCACTACGGCTTCGGGATTTTTAAAGGCGGGAGGCAGCCCCAATGGTAAATTGCACCATCGATCACATCCCGGTCACCGTGCCGGCAAACACCACCATCATGCAGGCGGCCGAATCGATCGGCATCGCCGTTCCCCATCTCTGCTTTTTGAAGGATCTGAACGAGATCGCCGCGTGCCGGGTGTGCGCGGTGGAGATCAAAGGCACCGATCGCCTGCTCACCGCCTGCAACAACGTCGTCGCCGAGGGCATGGCCATTTTAACCAATAGCCCCAAGGTTACCGTCGACCGGCGCCGCACTGTGCAGATGATCCTCTCCCAGCATGATTTTCGCTGTGCGACCTGTGTGCGCAGCCGCAACTGCTCGCTGCAGGATCTGGCGGGGGATCTCAACATTCAGGACGTTCCCTTCGAGTCCTGCATCGAACGCCGCCCCTGGAACCGGGACTTTCCGCTGATCCGCGACGCGGCCAAATGCATCAAGTGCATGCGCTGCATCCAGGTGTGCGACAAGATGCAAAGCCTTGGCGTCTGGGATTTTGAGGGCACCGGCTCCCGCTCCACCGTGAACGTCTCCCACGCCCGCAATATCGAGGACGCAGGCTGCTCCCTCTGCGGCCAGTGCGTCACCCACTGCCCGGTGGGCGCGCTCTCCGAGCGGGACGATACCGGCCGCTTCCTGCGCGCCGTGATGGACCCGGACACCACCGTTGCGGTGCAGGTCGCGCCGGCAGTGCGCACGGCCTGGGCCGAATCCCTGGGCCTGCCCCTGGAGGCGGCCCCGGTGGGCAAGATTTTTGACGCGTTAAAAAAAATGGGCGCGGATTACGTGTTCGACACGGCCTTCTCCGCCGATCTGACCATCATGGAAGAGGCGAACGAGCTGGTTGCGCGCTTTGCCGCCGGGGATCTGGCCGAGCGCCCGATGTTCACCTCCTGCTGTCCCGGCTGGGTGCGTTTTCTCAAAAGTGAATATCCTCATCTCGAGAGCCGCCTCTCCACGGCCAAGTCGCCGATGCAGATGTTCGGCAGCGTGATGAAAACGGCCTTTGCCGAGGATCAGAATCTGGATCCGAACCGCCTCTTCTCCGTGGCGGTGATGCCCTGCCTCGCCAAGAAGAGCGAGGCCGAGATGCCCCTTTACGCCGGGGAATACGCCGGCCACGAGACCGACTGCGTGCTGACCACCCGGGAATTCGCCCGGCTGATCCGCGCCTGCCACATCAACATGGCGACCCTCGAGGCCGTCCCGGCGGACACCCTGTATCAAAGCGTCTCCGGCGCGGGCATCATCTTCGGGGCGACCGGCGGCGTGATGGAGGCCGCCCTGCGCACGGCCTATCACACCCTAACCGGCCGCAACTGCCCCGGGGATCACTTCGCCGATGTGCGGGCGACGGGCCAAGATACCGGCGTCACCGAGGCAACCTTTGCCATCGGAGACACCTCCCTGCGCGTCGCCGCGGTGAGCGGTCTCGCGAACACCCGCCGTTTGATCGAAGCCCTCGAGGCCGGCCGGGCCCGCTACGATTTTGTGGAGGTGATGGCCTGCCCCGGCGGCTGTGTCGGCGGCGGCGGACAGCCCATCCACGACGGCGAAGAGCGCGCCTTCGCCCGGGGGAAGAATCTCTATTTCCTCGACCGCGGCGCACCGATTCGCCACTGCCACGAGAATCCGGATATCCGAGCGCTCTACCGCGACCATTACGGCGAGCCGGGCAGCCCCGCCGCCCGCCGCCTGCTCCACACCGACCACCGTCACTGGGCCATGCCCCGCGGTTTATAACCGAAACGCTAAGCCCCCGAAGTCTGCGCTTCGGGGGTTTTTGCGGGGGAACGCCGCGCCCACACTTTCGTTGGCAGAATATCCGGACCATCATGCGGACGCGATGAATCGCATCCCTGCGGGATCCTTGGTGAAGCCCCCCTTGCCAGTCGTCTGCTGTTTTCGAAAAAAAACCGCAAAAAGACCGCCGAGGAGCGTTCCAAGAGAACAAGCTGAAAGCGCAGTTCGATTGGTCAAAAGCGACCTCATCCGCCTTGCGTGAAACCAATCGATCACCCCCCTTCGCCTTCCCTCACAGAAGGACGAATCATTGCGACGAAACGTTTGCCAGACGCTAAAAGGCACGAACCCATCGTGCTCTTCATCGATCTTTTGGCAATTTCAAATGCCCTCCATCTGGATTTGATCAATCAAATCCCTGCGAAATGTTTGTAGGGGCCTCCACTTTCCCCTTGCGCCCGCCGCGCCGCCCGCTATCTTCAAATCAAGGCACACAAAAAGCGGCCCCCTCGAGCCGCCTTAATGCCAAAGCCGATCCTTCAAACGCGCCGCCCCGTCACTCGGACGGCGTCCCTTTATCCTTGGCCGCGAGCAAAAACGCGGCATTGACCACCACAAACACCGAGCCGAAATTGTGCCACAGCGCCCCGGTCACCGGCGTGAGCACGCCCGAAGCCGAAAGGGCGATGGCCGTGAAATTGATGAGCATCGAGACGACGATGTTCACCTTGATGCGCGTCAGACACCGGCGGCACAGGGCAAACAGATAGGGCAGGCGGGCGATATCGTCCGCGACGAGCACGGCGTCCGCGCTTTCCACGGCGATGTCCGAGCCGATCCCGCCCATGGCAACGCCCGCATAGGCCGCGGCCAAAGCCGGCGCATCGTTCACCCCGTCGCCCACCATGGCGATCTTCGGCGCGGTTGGATCCGCCGCGTCATAGCGCACCGCCGCGAGCTTTTCGTCCGGCAGCAGCTCCCCGCGCACCGTGTCGATGCCGACGGCCCCGGCGACGGAAGCCGCCGCTTCGGCGTGATCCCCGGTGAGAAGCATCGGCACGATGCCCAGCCGCCTGATACCGGCCACCGCAGCCGCAGCCGCCGGCCGCAGGGTATCCGCCAGGACCAGGGTGCCGGCAAAGCGGCCGTCCACCGCGGCAAAAATCACCGTCTGGCCGCGTTCCGGCGCTGCAGCCGCCGGCAGCACCACCCCCTGCGCCGCAAGAAAGGCCCGCCGCCCGGCCATTACCGCATGGCCTTCCACCGTGCCGGCCACCCCTTGGCCCGGGGTCATCCTAAAATCCGTCGCCTCGGGCAAAGAACCATCCGCCGCCTGTGCAATGGCTTTGCCCAGCGGATGCTCCGAGCGGGCCTCCACCGCCGCAGTCAGCCGCAGCAGGCGTCCGGCGTCACCATCCGCCGCGCGCACTGCGCGCACCGCCGGCTTTCCGACGGTGAGGGTACCGGTTTTGTCAAAGGCCAGGCGTTCCACCGCCGCGAGCCGCTCCAGGGCGTCCCCGGTGCGGATCAGCACGCCGTAGCGCGTCAGATTGCCGATAGCCGCCGCCACCGCCGTGGGCGTCGCGAGGACGAAGGCGCAGGGGCAAAACACCACGAGCACCGTCACCGCGCGCATCCACTGATGGGTCACAAGACCCGTGATCCCGGCGCAGGCCAGCGCCACCAGAACGAGCCAGCTGGCCCAGCGGTCCGCCAGGCCCACGATGGGCGCCTTTTCCGCATCCGCCGCCTCCGCCAGGGCGATCACCCGGGCGAGGGCGCTGTCATCCCCGGCCGCCGTGACCCGCATGTCGAAGCTGCCATAGCGGTTGACCGTGCCGGAGATCACCGCGTCCCCGGGGCCCGCATCCACCGGCAGGGGCTCCCCGGTCATCACGCTCTGATCCATCGAGGTCTGCCCGACGGTGATGACACCGTCCGCCGGGACGGTCTCTCCAGCCACCACCCGCAGGATCTGCCCGACGGCCACGGTTTCCGCCGGCACCATCGCCACAGCGCCGTCCGCCGCGACGACCCGGGCCATTTTGGGCGCGAGCGCCACCAGCGCCGCGATGCCCCGGCGCGCCCGATGATCGGTGTAATCCTCCAGCAGGGAACCGATCTGCATGATCAGCGCCACCTCGCCGGCGGCAAACCATTCGCCGGCGATCGCCGAGGCGATCAGCGCGATGGATACGAGCACGTCGGCCTTGATGTCGTGCTCGGTGACAAGCGCTGCGGCCGCCCCCGCCACGATGGGTACCCCGCATAAAATGATGCCCACCCAGGCGATGTTCACCGGCAGGGCCGAAAGCCCGCCGGCCAGCGAGGCGATGAGCGCCGCCGCCGAGATCCCCGCGCAGACGACGGTCACTTTTGTTTCGTTTGACAGCCAATTTTTGAGCAGTTGCTTCATGGCGATGCCTCCTTTTGTGTCCGCCCGGCTTGCAAAAAACGCATCGCTCCCTTAAAATAAAAGACAGACAGCCGATAGCGAACATTTTGTTCGTTATCCCCATGATAGGCTGCGCAAACAAAAAAAGCCAGACACAAAACCGGCGGCCTGTTCCTTACGGCACATTTCGCGGTTTTTGTCCGGATTTGATCGGCTTTTCGCCCTTTTAATTTGAAGGAGGCCCCATGGACCGGCGCCAGCAAAAAACAAGACAAGCTATTTTTACCGCCTTTGAACACCTGCTTGCCACCACCCCCTACGACAAAATTACCGTCGCGGCTATCATCGATGCGGCCAATGTGGGCCGCTCCACCTTTTACGCCCATTTTCCGACCAAGGACGACCTGTTTAAGGCCCTGTGCGATGCGATCTGCGCCCATGTGACCGCCCATCGCGACGGGGCCGAGCCCACCCACGATTTCGAAGGAAAGCGCGACACCCGCTCCGCCATCACCCACATGTTTTACCACCTGCAGGCCGAGGGCCGCCCCATTGCCCGGGTGCTCGCCTCCGACGCGGCGGGGCTTTTTCTCGAGCCCTTCCGCCGGGCGCTCAAGGCGGTGTTCGCCCGGGAGCTGGCGGACGCCATCGCCGCCCGGGACGACCTGCCCGCGGATTTTCTCCTCGGGCACTTAGTGGCCACCTTCGTGGAGACGGTGCGCTTCTGGATCGACGGCGACCGGCGCGCCACCCCGGAGGAACTCGCCGCCTGCTTTTGCGCGGTGATCGATCCGGTGCTGCAATGACGCCCCGCCCATCCGAAAATGGATGCCCCCGGTTTTTCCGGAGCGCATCCATCGAGGCCGCTGCCTGCCATCGGCAAATCCCTTAGGTCGTCCCGGTGCGCCACCGTCAACGCCCGGCCGCAGGGCCGGTCCCGCCGGGTGGGGCCACCCTCAGAAAGGGCTGCCGATCAGCCCATACTGCAAACACAGCGCGGCGAACTGGCGCCCGTTGATGAGCAGCATGTTGTGATTTTCTGCCAATCTTTTGGTTTGTGGTGTAAAGTCGCCCGCCAGGCTGATGAGGATCATCACCGGGCAAGCCGCCGGCTCAGAATCCTCCCGCATCGCAATCAGCTGCTCGACGCCGATATGATCATTCTGATCCACGCCTGTCTTGTTTCTGGCCTGCACTCAAGTTTCCGGCGCTTCCACCGTGTTTTCCTGCAAATCAAAAATTTTATCCATCGGGGATCCCGTTGGGATCAGGCCGCAAAAAAGACGGCCCGAAAGGGCCGCCTTCAAATCCAATCGCCTCTGGTTTGAAGCCGCCGCTAATCCTCCGGATGGCTCACATTAAAGCGATCCGGCGCGATATAGGCGTCGGGGCTGATGGCGTAGCCGCCGTGGCGCTTGACAGTCATGTAAAGCACTTTCCCGCCATGGGTGAGCTTCACGTAGCACACGCCGTTTTTGAAGCGGTCGGTGATGTCCAGGCGCGTCCTGCCGTATTCCACCAGCACCCGGCCGTCCTTGGTCTCTTCGAGATCCGGCTCCTTAAGGTGTTCCTCAATTTCGGCCGCGGTCGCCGGGCGCTCTTTGCCGCCGGCCTCCATCACAACCCCGCCGCCGGCCTGCTCGCGGGTCTTGCCCCCGCGGTCGCGGTAGCGCAGGGTGTAACTGCCGTCATCCTTCACCGTCAGGGCAGCGTTTGTCTGGTCCCCGTGGATCCACAGCTGAATTTGACGCTTAATCCCGCCGAGATTGGCCGCATAGGCGCTCACGCCGCCAAAGGCCATGGCCAGGGCCACCAGCGCCGCCACCACTGTCCGGGACAGGCGGGCCCGCCGTTTCGGCGCCGAAAGATTGGCCAGAAAATCCCGCTTCGGCGCCAGGGTATCAAAGGTTCTGCTGTACCATTCGCGATTGGTCTGATGGTTCGTCCGATTCGTCATCGTTCCAGGCCTCCTTGAGTTGTTCTCTCAGCAGGGCGCGGGCGCGCCGCAGCTGACTTTTCACCGTGTTCTCCCGGCGGGAGAGCAGTGCCGCGATCTCCCGCACCGCGTAGCCTTCATAATAATACAAATGGATGACCACCCGGTATTTGTCCGGCAGGGCCATCACCGCTGCAAACAGCGCGCTGTCCTCCGGCGCTTCAAAGGGCAGGGCCGCCATGGTCTCCTCCCAGGTGACCCGGTGCCGGTGCCAGAAACTTTTGCACACGTCCCGGGCCCGGTTGATCGCCACCCGCAAAAGCCACGCCTTGAGATGCTCCTCGCTGTCAAACGCCCGAGGCTTGGTGTGGTAGCGGATGAACACCTCCTGCACCACGTCCTCGGCGTCGGCTGCGTTTTGGCAGACGCTAAAGGCCGCGGCAAAGCAGCGCTTGCCGTAGCGGCGGACCACTTCCTCTGTTGTCAGTCGCATTTTGCCTCCTTTCCGCCGCCCCGCCGGCAAATCCCCGGCGGCTTTTGAACGGCTTTATCTATCATACGACCGAGGCGGCAAAAAAGTTGCGCCGCCGGTCGTTTTTTTTGCGGCCGCGGACAAAAAATTGACCCCCTTCCCGTTTCCTGCTAAAATAATAGCATTGCGGCCGCGCGCCGCGCATCATCATCAGAAAAGGATTTTTTATGCAAACATTCACGCACTTTCTTGACGCGGCCAACGCAGCTGTCTGGGGCATCCCCATGCTCATCCTGCTGGTGGGCACGGGCATTTTTCTTTCGATCCGGCTCGGTTTTCTGCAGTTTCGCCGCTTCGGCCACGTCCTGCGGGAGACCGTCGGCAAGCTGTTTGCCGGCGAGGGCGGCGGCGACGGCGCCCTGACCCCGGTCCAGGCCATGACCACCGCCCTGGCGGGTACCGTCGGCACCGGCAATATCGCCGGGGTGGCCGGGGCCATTTCCCTCGGCGGGCCGGGGGCCATCTTCTGGATGTGGGTGGCTGCGCTTTTCGGCATGTGCACCAAATTTTCGGAAATCGTGCTGGCGGTGCATTTTCGCGAGCGCAACCGCCTCGGCGACTGGATCGGCGGCCCGATGTATTACATCAAAAACGGGCTGGGCGAGCGCTGGCGTTTTCTCGGGGCACTCTTCGCCTTCTTTGCGGCCATCGCGGCCATCGGCACCGGCAACCTCACCCAGATCAACACCATCGCCACCTCCGTCGGCGCGATCTTCAAGGCCTATCACCCGGCGATGACGGCGGGCCAGCTGCAGATCGTCTATTGTGCGGTGGGCGTCGTCGGCGCCGTCCTCACGGTGATGGTGCTCTTCGGCGGGATGCAGCGCATCGGCGTCGTCACCGAAAAGCTCGTCCCGGTGATGGCCCTGGTTTATATCGGGGCGACCCTCGCCGTGGTGATCGGCCACGCTTCGGCGCTGGGCTCGGTATTCGCGCTGATTTTCGAGTCGGCGTTTTCGCCCCGGGCCGTCGGCGGCGGGCTGGCAGGCGTTGCCGTCGTGCAGGTGGTCAAGGCGGGCTTCGGCCGGGGGATCTTCTCCAACGAGGCGGGGCTCGGCACGGCGCCCATCGCCCACGCGGCAGCCAACGTCTCCCACCCGGTGCGCCAGGGGCTTTTCGGCGTGTTCGAGGTCTTTGCCGATACCATCGTCATCTGCACCCTCACGGCGCTGACCATCTTAATTTCCGGCTGCGCCCCGGCGTTTTACGGCAGGACGGCCGGCACCGATCTGACCATTTCCGCCTTCGCCACCACCTTCGGCGGCAAGGCGGCGGCCATCATCATCGCCGTGTGCATCACGATGTTCGCCTTCTCGACCCTGCTTTCCTGGAGCCTTTACGGCGCGAGGGCCACGGAATTTCTCTTCGGCACGAAGAGCATCAAGGTGTATCAGGCGTTTTATATCCTCTTTGTGATCGTCGGCGCCAACGTGCAGCTGGCCGTGGTCTGGCAGATCGCCGACACGATGAACGCGCTGATGGCCATCCCCAACCTAATCGCGGTGCTGGCCCTTTCGCCCACGGTGGTGCAGCTGGCCGGGGACTATTTCGCGAAGCGCCGACACGAGCGCCCGCGGATTTCCCGGGAAATAAACGCATCCGACCGATCCGCGTCATGACCCGCACAACGAAAAACAGCTCTGCATTCCTGGCGTGGTG